>CAVRDS010000039.1:0-11385 GCA_963719865.1 uncultured Acidobacteriota bacterium
GACGGGCTAAACGGAAGTTATGCTTGGGCGTACTTTAGCGGACGCGGGCCAGAAGTCCTCTTCGCGGAGATCACCGTTGACCTCCGCGAAGCCCGTTTCGGGCCAACTTCCGGTTGGCCGACCATCCAGAAGCTTCTGACACCTGCCTGGACGGCGAGGGCTAGCAGCAAAAGCCCGGCTGCGGCGTGGCTGTTGTGGTCTGTCGGAATCTTAAGGTGGTACCATCCCCTGCTGACGACATGACACAGCCTAGCTTGTTCCGGTCATCAAGTCGCAATGCCCAAACGCTTCTCATGGCGGTCACTGCCGTTTCTCTGATTTTCAACGGACTGCCTGGAAATCCAGAATTTGCGCAAGCTCAGACCGCAACGCCAGCCAAAGGATCCCGGCCACCCCGTACACTCCCGCTGACGAGCTTTTATGACACGCCACATCCGCTGCCCCCAGGCAAGGCGGGAGAACTGATACGCTCAGAACCGATCGAAGAATACAACATACCGTATGAAGTATCCGCATTGCGGATTCTTTATCACTCGCGGACCGCGAACGGAGAAGACTTGCCCGTCTCGGCGGTTGTGCTGGTTCCGGATGGCAAGCCTCCGGCAAGCGGATGGCCCGTGATTACCTATGCGCACGAGTTCAGGGGAGCGGCGCGACAGTGCGCTCCCTCACTGATGAAGAATCTCGGCGTGGGGCCCCTCCTCGCGATGTACGCCAATCTCGGCTACGCGGTGATTGCAACCGACTATTCCGGGTTGGGGACCGATTCCGGCAAGCCGGTGCTGGACATGCAATCGAATGCGTTGGACGTCATCTACTCGGTGCCGGCGGCCCGCGCGGCCGTGACCCAGATCGGTCCTAAATGGATCGCGGTGGGACCGTTCCAGGGAGGTCTGGCCGCCGTGGCGGTGGCGGAGAGCGAAGTACGCGATCCCAACTATCTGGGCAGCGTCGCCACTTCGGGTGTGGCGGATGGGCAGCCGGCCTACGAGCGCTTCGCGCTGCGTTCTTCTAACCGCATGCTGCTGGTATTGGCATCCACCGTTAAAGCGCTTTATCCGGAGTTCCAGGTGAGCGACCTGCTGAAAGACTCGGCGCTGCCTGCGTACCAGCGTGTTACGCAGACCTGTGGAGGAGAAACAGAGCCGGAGTTCACCAACGAAATGCTCAAACCGGGTTGGGAGGACAATCGGTTCGTAAAGGAATTTTTCAGCAGGAACACTCCCGGTCAAAAGCGAGCCCGGGGCCCGCTACTCGTCATCAGTGGCGAGGTGGACCCTGTCGTACCGTCGGACATGTCGGAAAAAGCGGTGGCCCGCATGTGCAAGCAAGGAGACCGAATCCTTTTTTTGAAGTATCCAGACGTCGATGCCAGCGGAGTGATGGGAGCGTCGGTGGCGGACCAGATCAGTTGGATCAAGGCACGGTTTGCTGGCTATGCTGCCCCTACTAACTGCCGTTGAGCAACTACCAATGGTGGTCGGAGTCGGGCGCGTCATCGCCCTGCCTGCACTGATTGCGTTTGCGATAAACAATGAAAATCATGCCGACCGACATAAACGTCGGCGGGACGATAAGGATCAGAATCCCACTGCGCAAGGCCTGAATCATTCGCGCGCCCGAGGAGGCCGCCTGCGTATAGCAGAGCGCGCAACTCTGCGAGTATGCCGGGACAGGGGCGGCGAGAATAGCCAGTCCAACCAGCGCGATGCTAATAAGCAGCAACGCTCTCTCGGTCCCCATTTTCCTTCTCAACATCTCTTCCCCCAACTCGCATCGCCCTTTCGTTCATGAATCATTTTGAAAACGGCGCTCCGGAAACCATCCGGAAGCTGTCGGTCCACCCATATTGCATCGTCAGCAGGACGAAAACAGTAAAGATGGCGACAAACAGCAGAAGGCTGCGTTTCTCCGACCAAAGATGCATGAAGAACATAGCTGCCAGTCCCGCCTCCACGAAGGCGACCGCCAGCATGCGCGTGAACATTTGCGAGGCGTCGATATTCTGATAGGCAATGACGAATTGCAAGCCGGCCAAAATCAACAGGCAAACATAGACGCCCAGGTCCTTGCCGATTCCATTACTCCTGTTGTCCGCTGTTGTCATAGCATTCTGCTCCTAGGATTTCCTTTCTAGTGGGCTAGATTCAAAAGGTAAACCAACGGTACGACGAACATCCAAACGAGATCCACGAAGTGCCAGTAAAGGCCCAGAACCTCGATGTCATCCGCATTGTAGCGGCCGCCCTTGTAGCGCACACCCACGACGATTAGAGCGATCACGCCGGCGGTAACGTGCGTGAGGTGTAAGCCTGTGATGCTGAAAAACGACGCTCCGAACAGTCCGGTCCCCCACGGATTCTTAAACAGCGTCATGCCTTCGCTAATGAGCCCCAGCCATTCGCGAACATGCAACAGGGCGAAAGCGATACCCGCGGCCGCAGTGATCATGGTCCACCGGAAGGCCGCGGCTTTGTCCCCCGCCCTCGCGGACCGCAGTCCGAACAGCATGGTCAAGCTGCTGCTCAGAAGAATGAAGGTCATCAGCGCGACATTGGTGATGCCGTGGAACGGTCTTGGCCAGTTGGGAGTCCCATTGCGCAGGAATCCATAGGCCACTAAGCAGGCGGCAAAAGTCATGGTGTCGGCGATAATGAACAACCACATCGCCAGCTTTTTGGTAGGAATCGAAAACGCCGGTCCCGCCGTCAGGCCTGTCGTGTGTCCTTGCATGGTCAAATCCGCTTGGCTCACAGCCCCTCCCAATTGTCGAGTCGGTTAAAGTTTCATCCAAAGCAGTAAAAGCAAGTACAGCCAGAGAATGTCCATGAAATGCCAGTAGCGCGCGGTCGCATCCAGCGCATTTCGCCGCAAGGCCGAGTTACTCAGCTTGCGAATGACGTAGATCAGCCCGCTCAGCCCCCCCAGCACGTGCAATGCATGGGTGGCGGTCAGCACATAAAAAAAAGAACTGCTTGGATTCGTGGCCAGGTAGAGACCGTCGGCCCTCAACTGCGACCATGCGACATACTGACCGGCGACGAAAAGGAGGCCGAGAAATAAAGTGACGTAGAGCCAGCGTGCCGGGCTCTCAGCGTGAGTTTGCAAACCGCCCATGAAAGCGGCGACGCGGCGACGCGAGATTTCCAGGGTAACGCTGCTGGCGAAAAGCAGAAGTGTGTTGAAGTAGAGGATCGACGGCAAAGTAAAGGTCTGCCAGTCCAGCGATGAACCCTTTCGAACAATCAGGGCGCTGCTGAACGCGGCAAACATCATAGTAATTGCGAAAATCACCACATAGATGGCGGACGAAGACGCTGGCGGCGAGTGCTCCAGCGCCACATTCAGGTCACCGTCCGCGGGAACCAAGTTCCGCCAACCGCCGTTCCCCGAATTCCCTTGGTCCGGCAAACGGTGCGAGTCGATTTGCGGCGGTTCATGTACTGTAGTTGCCATAACTAGCTAACTTCCTCTCCAACCAAATGTCTCTCGTTAATGTGCTAATTCTCGCGAATTACTTCTCTTCGTGTTCCGTCTTGACTTGCTCCGGCGAAGCTTGCATGACGTAGTCGCCGACCGAACTCTGCACGCCGTATTGATAGGGATCGTGGTAAACCACCGGAAGCTTACCGCCAAAATTATCCCAAGGCGGCGGCGTAGGCGTGCTCCACTCCAGCGACGTGGCCTCCCACGGATTATCGGGAGCGGGCTTGCCCCAGAAGCGGCTGTGAATCAGGTTGTAGAGAAAAATAAGCTGGGCTGCACCGGTGATTAGAGCCGCGACGGTGATGAACTGGTGCACCGGGATCAGCCGCTGCAGGAAGTCATCCGGGAACGACGAGTAGCGGCGGACATTTCCGGCCATTCCCAGATAATGGAATGGCATAAAGATGCAATATGCGCCCACGAAGCTGAGCCAGAAATGAATTCTTCCCAAAGTCTCGTTCATCATTCGTCCAGTCATTTTGGGGAACCAGAAGTAAGTTGCCCCGAAGATGCCAAACATGGCCGCGACGCCCATCACCATGTGGAAATGGCCCACCACGAAGTAAGTCGCATGGAGCATGATATCGATCGACGGCTGAGCTAGGAAGAAGCCGCTCACGCCGCCGCTGACGAACATCGAGATAAAGCCCAAGGCAAACAGGGAAGCCGAATTGATACGCAGCTTGGAACCATACAGACTGAAGACCTGGATCAGCACCACAATGGTGGAGGGGATGGTTATGACCAGAGTGGGGAAGGAGAACGCCAGTGAGGAGAACGGATTCATCCCGCTGACAAACATGTGATGCCCATAGACCATGTAGCTGAGGACGGCTAGAGCTCCCATGGAATAGATGAGTACCCGATGGCTAAGCATCGGCCGACGCATGTTCGTGACTAGGATGTGGGAGACAATGCCGATCCCGGGCACGATCGCGATGTACACCTCCGGATGTCCGAAGAACCAGAACAGGTGCTGCCATAGGAGAGTGGAACCTCCAGAGTGCGGCTGCAGTTGGTCATTAATCACGAGATTCGATGCGACAAAGAAGCTGGTGCCGGCCACGTGATCCAGGATGACGAGGATACATGCCGGCATTAACACGGCAAATGCTGTCAGCCCCATGCATGAGGTGATGAACCATGCCCAGGCGCTGAGTGGCAGACGCATGAGGCTCATCCCTTTGGTCCGGAGGTCGAGTGTGGTGGGAATGAAGTTTAATGCGCCCAACAACTGACCAACACAAAACAGAGCAATGGAAATTGCCCAAAGGACCACACCTGTCCCTTGTCCAGGACCCGCAACCGAACCGACGGCATTGAGCGGCGCGTATTGGGTCCAGCCACCAAGGGTCGGTCCGTCGCCGACAAAGAATGACGACATCAGGACTACGAAGGCCACAAATGTGACCCAGAACGACATCATGTTGAAACGAGGGAAGGGCATGTCTTCGGCGCCGACCTGGATCGGCAGGAAGAAATTACCGAAGGCCGCGAAAGGCGCGGTCGTGAGTACAAAAAAGACCATGATCGTGCCATGCATGGTCATCAATTGCAGGTAGTATTCCGGCGTAATCACCCCGCTGGGAGCGCCAGTCTTCGAAAGCAATTGCAGGCCGGGGATCGCGGCGTTAGTCCAACCCAGGTGGATGCGCATAAACCAGGAAAGCACCATTCCGCAAAGAGCCGCGACCAAGGCCAACGCGTAATACTGCTTGCCGATCACCTTATGGTCCAGACTGAAGACGTACTTCCGAATGAAACTTGTCGGAGGAGCGTGGTGTTGCACCGCGTGCGCTGACATGTCGTGCATTTGCCCTCACCTCAAAAGAGACATCTCGATCCGCCCGCGCTTGAGTGCGGGCGGGAAGACCTACTGCAATGCCGCTTCCTTTTTCAGCCAATCGTCGAAGTCTTGCTGGGACATCACATCGAGGTATGCCTTCATGTTGTAATGCCCCAAGCCACAAAGCTGGGTGCAGACAATCTCGTACCTGCCGACCTTAGTTGCCGTGAAGTGGAGAGAAACATCCAACCCGGGAACAAAATCCTGCTGCACCCGTAACTCCCGCACAAAAAAGGAATGTCCAACATCCTTCGCATGCATGAGCAGATGGATTTCCTTGTTCACGGGGATGGCCATCTCGGCGGTCACGATGTCGTCTTTGGAATCCGGATCGTGGTCCGGGTCGAGACCGAAGAAATTCTGCGATCCCTCGTTGATGAGCTCGGGGTGAAGGGGGCCGAACTTTCCATCGGGACCGGGGTAGCGGAAATAGAAAGCGAACTGTCCCGCTTGGACTTGGATCGGCATGGCATCGGCCGAGGGCGCGGTGAGATAGACGTTAGCCCAGGCCTTCACTCCGAAGATTCCGAGGGCAAGGACTTCTACCCCTACGACCAGCAGGGCGGCAATCACCAAACCCTTGGCGCCGCCGGGAAACTTCTTGATCCTTGCATTCGGGCCAGGGTTGGAGAACTTCCAGATGAAAATAGCCAAAATGAACTGTGCGGCGAGAAAGGAGATGCCAGCCTCTGCCATGGTTTCTGACATCTGTTCATCGATCAGAGCGCCATGAGTCGAGATATCCTCTGGCGCGACCCAGGTGTGTCGAAGGATGGGGATCGCGGAAAGGATCGCGATTACGATGATGGTGACCGCAAAGAATTTCGCCATGTTGCCCTCGCCTTCACCGGGTTTCAGCCCAGCTTCACGGGCCTGTTTCAAGAGTGAGTACTTGCCCTCCCCGCGGAGGGCAAACGATAAACGCCTTGCGAAACTGATGCGCTATGCCACCAGCTGTGACGAGCCGCCAAAGGACTTGATCGCGCTCGTCTCATCCTTTTGAATGTCGAAAACGGCGGACAGCCGCGTCAGCTCGAGCAAATCATGCACTCGCTTATTCAGATTGGTGAGTTTCAATTGCCCGCCCTGGTTTCGAATCGTGGTGTGAGCCTTGACCAATTCCCCGATTCCAGAACTGTCTATGTACTGAACTTCGCCCAGGTTCAGCACCAGCGCCTTGGCGCCTTTTTCCGCCAGATCTCGAACAATCTCACGGAGAATGACATTTCCCTCGCCCAGCGTAATTCTTCCGCTGATGTCAAGGACGGTTACTCCGCCCACCTGCCGGGCGGCGGTTTGCATCTTGACGGGGCTCCGTCCTTCCATTCCGATGCCCAGCCGGTCAAGAACGGCGCACGCTGAACTCGCAAGTTCCTTTGACTCTGTCCGAACCACAATCAGCGAACGCCCTTCCTTGAGTACTTCCCGGAAGAACGCGACGTCCTCAGAAGACTTTTCAGCCGTTGTCGGTTGCGGCGCGTCCGCGTCGTGTGCTGCCGCCGAGCCGACGCTGGCACCCGCGCCCGCACCCGCAACCCCGAGCAAAGCGGCGGCGCCGAACCCCAGCGCGAATACCATCCCGATCCCAGGAAGAAGCAGCGTTGCAGCCACAACTCCGGTTGTCATCCCGGCGGCGCCGCCCACGAAACCTCCCACATAGGCGCCGAACTCTTTTGCAAGGTTCTTGGCGTCGCTTTCGGAACGAGTTAAAAAAACGACGGATTCCTGCGGCACACCCCGCTCCCGCAGCTCCTTGACCGCACCTTCCGCATTATCACGCGAAGTAAACACTCCGATAGCAGTTTCCATATACCCTCCTTGTTTCCAAATCAGCGGTTGCCGCTTTCCCCGGACCGGTCGTTGCCTCTCGTCTTACTTTCTTAGGAATGCGGTCAAGTTACTAGACTCCGCCGCCTGACGGTCCTGCGGTCGCTGTCCGATTCACTACTTTGCCTTGTAGGTAAAGTCAGCGGTTGCCGGCTTGCCCGCTCCGACCGTCACCTTCTGGCTCTGGCTGCCGTAGACCTCCTGCCAAGCCGTCACGGTGTAGTTGCCCGGCGGCAAATTCTTGATGGTGTAAGAGCCGTTGTCATCGCTCACTGCTGTCGGACCTTTCACCACCGCCATGTAGCCATGCATCCAGGGGTGGATGTTGCACTTGACCGGAATCGCGACTTCCTGACCCGCCCAGACTTGGTCGAACGGCGGGGTTCCCGGCGGCTGCGACCGGTTCCATTCATGGTTCGCCCCATTTGGTGCCGGCAAGGGATGGATGTTGTGAGAGTGCGGATCGCTGTTGGCAACCTTAAAGTGCTGATTCACATCCAGCGCCATCACATGCGGCATGTACTGACAACCCTTTTGATCCCAAGTCGGCGTCACAGACGGCACTTGGCTGGCCGTCGCCGCATCCAGGCCCTCGGAGATGTACACGACAACCCACTTCAGGCCCCCCTTCGGACCGACAACGACTGTCTCCGTCGTAACCGGATTGCTAGCATGTTCCTTTGCGCAATTCGGCTCTTTCGACATGTCAATCGGCTTTTGATGGGGTGGCGTGCCTTCAAATTTGATTGTTCCCGTGATCCCGCCAGTCGCGGCGGCGCTCACATTCAGCGTCTTATGCGCCGAATACCAGAGACCAAACCCAAGCATGAGCAGCGTACAGGCCATTACCGCAAATGTTTTGTAGCGAGCTTTCATCGAATTTCTCCCCTTGCTTATGACTAGTTTCCACCACCGGGCGACTTGTTATCGGTTGGGGCGGCTGCTGGCGCAGGGGTTTTATCCACGTACGGGGGAATAACTCCATGCGCCGCAGACAGAACTTCGTTTTCCTTGCCGTGACGTTTGACCTGCAACGTACGCAGGAAATGAACGAGATCCCAGGCGTCGTTCGGCTGAATCACGTCAGCGAAGGAAGGCATGGGCGTGCCATCCAGGCCGGTCATGAAGATCTTGTAGATATCCTCGTTGGTGTCGCCGCACTTGAAGCGGGAATCGTTCTTGCCAGCGGCGAAATCGTAGGGACGAATCGGATTGTCCTTACTGTCGGTGAGGGTCGAGGCGGACGGACCGTCGCCCTCCCCGTGCAGGCCGTGGCACTTCCAGCATTCGAGTTTGGTGAACAGCGCCTTGCCGTGGGCAATGCTCTCGATGGTGACCGGGGGCTCGGGGGGAATCTTGATCGGGTCGCCGGCTTTTTCCTTCTCCCAGCGGGGAGAGAAGATCTTGATATAGGCGACCAGGTCGGCGCGCTGTTGCTTGGTGAAGGTATTCCAGATCGGCATGTTGGAGTTGGCAAAGCCGCGTCCGATGTTCTTGAAGAGATCTTCGTCGGTGGGCAGCGTGCCGGTAAGGGTCGAGCGGCACTTGAAAGTGGCGATGGTGAAATCGCGCGGCTTGGGATCCAGCCAAACCGCGTTCTCACCGTTGGAATCGCCATAGTTGCCGTGACAGCCGGCGCAGTAGCGTTTGTAGTCGGACTTCGCGGCCGCGGCATGGCCGGTGATATTGCCGATGTGGCTCTCCATGGGCTTGACCACGACGGGCGGCTTCGGACCCACGTCCGGCGCTTCCTGGGCGGAGGCCCGAGCGGCGAACCCGGCAGTGAGGACCAGCCCTAAAATCGCAGTGGAAAGAATCACGCCGACGAAACGCTCTGGCTTGAAGTTTTTCATAGTCAGGTTGCACATGGTCAGCACCCTTAATCGAAGTCAGCGTTGGCGAATCGAGTCCGCCAGCGGGTTATCCCGTTGGTTAGAAGTCGAAGTCAAACCCCATCAATAGCTCGCTGGTGTTGACATTCGTGCTAGTCAGCGGCGATGTTCCGGTCTGATGGAAAATGTTGAATTCGTTGTGCCAGGCAAAACCCGCCCGGCTCGTCATAAACGGGTTGTAGCGGTAGCCAATCGTGTAGGTGTCGATGTTGCCGAGATCTGAGCGCGTTCCGGGAGTCGACTGCTGCGACATCCTGATCGTTTCGTATCTCGCGAGAAACAGGAGTTGCGGACTGTAGACGTAGTGGGGTTCAACAAGGACACCATTCCAGGTCGGGTTACGCGAACCCGCAGGGAGCGTTGTGTCCGGCGTGTTGTTGCAAACGGGGGGGCAGGTGGTTACGCCAGGATTCGACGCATAGGCGTCGATAAGGTCGCCGTAGCCCTGCCCAAACCATGCGCTATCGGATCCATGTTGGGTGACCACCTGCACGTCAAAGCGCTGGCCGAAGTAGAACTGCCCAACGAAGCCCTCGCGACTGAAACCCTTGTTTTGAGTTCCTGAGCCACCAACCGGGGCGCCTAGGCTGGTGAGATAACTGGTCGGGGCTTGGCCGGCAAAGACGTAGAAGCCGAGGCGTTGCACGCCGAGCCTGCCGGCATCGAACGCCTGACTGCCGGTAATGAATGTGGAATAGGACTCAGCCCCATAGGGTAACCCTACCTGGCCATCGTTCGAACTGAGCAGCGCCACGGAGTAGCGCGTGCGGTCGTTGTAGGAATGCCCCATCACCTCAACGCCGAGCTGATTGTCTCCCATTTGCGCAAAGGGATTGCCGTCACCAACCGGAATGAAGTGATAGAGCTGGTAGATCCCGCCGTTACCCGTGAGCGTCAGGATGCGCTTTTCAGAGAGTAGGTTGTCAAGTTCGAACTTGCCGAACTTGACGTTCAGCCACGTGCTCCCGACCACGTTATCCAGCCGTCCCATGACGGTTTCAAAGTGAAATGAGGCGGTGCTATCGGAGGAGGGGAGCACGTAGAAGGAAAAGTTCTTCTCCAGCGTGCCGCCGGTGTGGAAATCGAGGCCGCTGAGATCAAAGCCCGATGACGTGATCCGCTGCTCGACTTGGCCGGTGCCGCTGTCGACGGCAACTTTGCCGGTGCTCAGGCGATGCCAAACCGGAGTGATGCGGAACGTGACTGGCCAATATCCCGGATTCTGCCAGATCGGCGAGTCGCGATCGTTCATGAGTTGGTAGCCGTTGTCTTTGAATTTTTGGCCGAAGTAATTCAGCATGGGCCAGCTTTCATGACAGGCCGAGCAACGCAGGCCGTACTTCCTGGCGAAGGCGGGTAACGCGCTTGCCCGCGGGCTGGCGCCCAAGATCAGAAAAATTAACGCGAAAGCAGCGGCGAGAACGGAAGGTGCACACTGCGGCTTCTGACAGAGATGAGACTGCGCCCACATACGCATGCTGCACTCCTCAGACAGGTTCACAGATTTTGAAAAGCCGAAGTTCCGCACAACGCGCAAGCAACAACCACCGGGCAGCGGTCAAACGTCACGACCAGTGCCTGGGTCCTGTCTTGTCCGGGACCGACCTGTCGGAACCATTCATCCGCCGGCCGGTTGCGACGACTCTGCTAACCATTGCCGTCGCGATCGCAGGAAGCGATGGGTTTGCGGCACTGCCGGTGTCTCCGTTACCCGAAGTGGACTTCCCGACAGTTTCAGTCTCCTACAGTTTCCCCGGAGCGAGCGCCGAGATCATGGCGTCCTCGGTGGCTTCCACCCCACTGGAAAGGCAATTCGGGCACATCGCCGGCGTTACCGGAGAATGACGTCGTCCAGTTCGCTGGGCAGTACGTCGATCACCTGCAATTCCAGCTGCGCGAATGTCGGTAGGCGCGGCACGCGACGTGGAAGCTGCCATCAATGCGGCGCGCAGCTATCTGCACAAAGTGCGGCAATTCCACCTACAGAAAAGTCAATCCGGCCGACGCTCCATCATGATTCTTGGTCTGACCTCCGATCAGTACAGCACGCCCAAACTCTATGACGAGGCTTCGACAGTAATCGAGCAGAAGCTTTCGCAAATTCAGGCATCGGCCAGGTTGTGGTCGGCGGGGGCGCATTGCCCTCCGTGCGGGTCGAGATCAATCCCACAAAGCTTGAAAGCTTGGGGCTGACCATCAGCAATATTCAAACGGTCCTGAGCCCTCCAAAACTCTCGACATGCCGCGCGGACGCCTGGCCAATGATTTCATGACCGCCGATATTATTACGAACGATCAGATTTCGGATGCGGAAGATTACAAACCGGCGTCATG
>CAVRDS010000040.1:0-10645 GCA_963719865.1 uncultured Acidobacteriota bacterium
AGTGCTTCTCCGTCAAGTTTGCTGGTTCGCGTGAAGCCTTTAATCTCGTTCTCCTTGTCTAACTCGGCGCTCAAGCTGCCGTTGTATTGGCCTTGGTTGAGCGCAGTGGCCGTCAAGGGCTTGCCCGCCAGTTTTTCGTAACTCGCGGCAATCTGGTCACTCACCTTGTGGTTGGAGTAGAAAAGCCTGTCTACCAAATCGTTCATTCCAGCAGTGCTCACGCTAGCGAGTTCGTAAATGTGCATCGCGGCGGCCTTGTCGCCTTTGGCCTCCAGCAGACGGCCAAATTGATAACCGATCATCTGGTCCTGGCTCAGTTGCCAGGCGGGGCGCAAGTAACTCTCGGCAGTAGGCAGATCTTTGGCTTCCAGCGCTGCCCATCCCCTGGTAGACCAGGCATGGGCCAGCAATTGCGTCCAGTAGAGCGAGTCTGCATCATCGGGAGATAGCTGAAGAGTCTTTGCTTCGACCGCTTCCACAGCCTGCCGGGAAAGATCGACGGCCATAAAAAGGTCCATAGCGCTGGTAGGAGGATCCGGTGCCAGGTACTCCAAGGCATCGCGCAAAGGTTGAGTGACAGCCTGGTTCTCGTTCATCCGCGCTCTTTCGAGCGGGGTTAATTCATTGATCTTTTTCTGCCAGTTTTGCGCAATGGCCTGATTGGCGGGTGAGATCAATGTCTGCCGGTTCCAGTCTTCAAACATTCCGCGACGGAAAGCGAGGTATCTGTCCCACTGTTCGAGTGGAACTTTCGTTCTCTTCACAAGAGCGGACCGGTCTGCCGTGAAGATTCCGTTCTTGAAACTATATTTCGCGTGGTACTCGAGCCAGTCCTCTTTGAGATCAAAATCTTTTGGTGCGACCATGAACCAGCCCGTTGGCAACTCTATAGTGGCGTGATAGACAGTCTCTCCGGTGGAACCGAGCTTCGGATTATCGGCCGGTTTCTTTTCTTTCACGCCCGGAGCCAGTTCCCCGCCCATCGGCGGGAGAGGAGGGGAAATCCAATGGGAGGTTTTCCGGTCATCCCACAGGAAGCACTTCTCTCGCGCGTAATCAAAGGACAATTCAAAGGGCTGGCCGATCTTCTCAACGTCAGAGACCTTGGGATTTGAAACTTCGCCGCTATAACCCTCCGAGTGGGCAACTCTCTCCATTAACTCCTTCCATTGCGACTGTGGAACCCGGCGGAAGCCGGAGCGAAACAACATTCCAACATCGCCATCGGTATTCTGGTCAATATGTCCAGTGAAAAGTCCCTGCTCAGAAAGCTTTCCTTCAACCTGGATGTGAATCGTTCTTGGATTGGGCGGGTCCTCAGGGGTTTTCTCAAGATATGCGGGTCTGCCATCAGGAATGGCGAGGGCCTGCTTATCGCGCAGAGCGGCCATCAACAGACCCACCGGCGCGACCTCCGCCGTGGAATCCATCCACAGTAGCTTGCCGTTAAGAGGAACGAGTGTAATGACGTGGTTGAACTGCGCCGGGGAAGGAGTGGCCGCGTCAAGTTCGCGACTGGAGGCGGAGATCAGCACTGGCCAGGCTTCAATGCCGACTGCTTTGAGCAGCGCAGCCAGCAGCGTGTGCTTGTCCTTGCAGTCGCCATACTCATTGGAAAGTACATCGTCAGCCGGATGCGGCTGGTAACGGCCGATGCCGAAATCTAGGCCAACATAGTGAATATGCAGCGCCACGTCGTTGAAAATGGCGCGCAGCTTGTCGTCGTTGGAAGTGAGCCCTTTGGTGAGCGCGTCCGCTTTGGCCTGAATGGCTGGGGTGACAATGAGGGAGTTGCGCTGAAGAGAGTCGTACCAGGCTCCGACCTGCTCCCAACTGGTAAAAGTAGTTACTTGAACTGACGGCTTCCAATGCTTGACTGACTTGGGTGGCGCGTCAGGATCGGGTCGCGCCAGATTGGAACTGGCCCAGTGATAAAGCTTGCGGCCACCAGCGCTGGTAACAGTAGGTTGAAGATCGGCGCTCGCCACAGTTACAGCCTTGTCTGCGGGCAGGTCGAGGTCGAGCTGTTCGTCGAGAGCAATTAGGTCCTTCTGAAAGGAGTACTCGAGCCAAAAGTGGCCCTGGACCTCAGGTTTAAGGATGCGCAGCATGACCCGGTATTCGAGCGTGTCGCCCACCCCCAATCCTCTGACAGCCACATGCTTCTGATGGATGTCCGAGTACATGGGTGCCGCGCGGGTCACGTCGGCGGGCATATCCTGGACGTTGTAATCGGGCGTGACAACCACAGCTCCATCTGGCTTGATAACGCGGACGTAGCCGATCTCCACCTGCTGGTTCGAAGCTGTGTAGGTGAAGGTGAGCACGGCCATCTCCTTGACGCCGGAGTCAGCCAGGATACGCACACGTGCAGTGGTTTCCCGCGTGCCGGTACCGTCCGCATTCATGCGAACACTGGTGATGAGCTTGTCCCAGACGAGGGATTCCTTCGAAACATCAGGCGGCTTGGCTGCGGAAGACAGAGAGGTCGGAAGGGGTGAGCTTTGGGCTGGCTTGTTCTGCGCTGTCGCCGAGAGAGCAACGCAAAAACAAACAGATATAGAAGGTACTAGCAAGCCAAAGCTACGGAGAAAAACACAAAAAGAGCGCAACGGTGGAACTTTCGTACGGCGCATAGCAAGTGTCACCCGCTTTCTGGAACGATACCAGATTCCAGTGCGAACCGGCGCTACAATGCCGAACCATGCAAGTCTAAAGTTCCATCGACTGCCCCTCCACCAGCGCCTTGGCTTTGGCGATAAACTCGGCCAGCGGCATGGAGCCCTGGTCGCCTTTGCCGCGGGTGCGCACGCTGACGGCGTTGGCTTCCTGCTCTTTGTCGCCGAAGACCAGAATGTAAGGCGTCTTCTGGTTGGCGAAGTCGCGAATCTTTCCGTTCATCTTTTCGTTTCGGTCATCCACTTCCACGCGCAGGCCCGCGGCCTTGAGTTCAGCTTCGACCTTCTTTGCGTATTCGTGGTGCCGCTCACTGATGGGCACCAGACCCACTTGCACGGCGGCAAGCCACAGCGGGAAAGCTCCGGCATAGTGCTCGATGAGCACGCCGAAGAATCGCTCGACCGAGCCGAACAGCGCGCGGTGGATCATGACGGGCTGATGACGCTCTCCGTCTTCGCCGACATACTCCAGCTCGAAGCGGGCGGGAAGATTGAAATCAACCTGCACGGTGCAGAGCTGCCACAACCGGCCCAGCACATCGACAAGTTTGATGTCGATCTTGGGACCGTAGAACGCGGCCTCGCCAGGGATAATCTTGTACTCAATCCCCTTGTGACCGAGAGCGTGCTGCAAGCCTTTAATCGCCAGATCCCAATTCTCATCCGACCCGGTGTAGTGGGCGCGGTCGTTGGGGTCCCATGTGGACAACTCGACCTTGAACTCGTTGAAGCCGAAGGTTTTCAGTACCGCCTGGGCAAAGTCGATGCAGGCGACAACTTCATCCTCAATCTGGCCGGGAGTGCAGAAGATGTGCGCATCATCCTGCGTAAAGCCGCGCACGCGCAGCAAGCCGTGCATGGTTCCAGAACGCTCATAGCGATAAACATTGCCTAACTCAGCGTAGCGCTGCGGGAGATCTCGATAGCTCTTCGGCGAGTTCTTATAGATGAGAATATGACCGGGGCAGTTCATCGGCTTCAGCCGATACTCGGCGTCATCCAGCTCCATCGGCGTATACATATTTTCAGCGTAGTAGCCCTCATGGCCGCTCACCTTCCACAGTTCGCGGCGCATGACGTGCGGAGTAAAGACCAGCGAGTATCCGCGGCGGAGACACTCCTCGCGCATCCAGTCTTCCATGATCTTGCGGATGATGCCGCCCTTGGGATGCCAGAAGATAAGTCCCGAGCCGGCCAGTTCCTGAATGCTGAAGAGGTCCAGTTGCTTGCCCAGCAGACGATGGTCGCGCTTGGCAGCTTCTTCCAGACGGGCAAAGTGCGCATCAAGGTCCTTCTTGCTGAAAAATGCGGTTCCGTAGATGCGCTGAAGCTGCGGGTTCTTTTCGTCTCCCAGCCAGTAAGCGCCAGCCAGGCCGGTAATCTTGATTGCCTTGACGCGGCCGGTCGAAGGCACGTGTGGCCCACGGCAAAAGTCCACAAACTTGCCGTTGCGATAGAAGCTGACTTGAGAGCCGGGCTCGGTGAACTTAGTCACGAAGTGGGTCTTCATGAAGTCGCCGTCGCGGTCGAATTCCGCCAGCGCCTGCTCGCGGGTTTCGTATTCGCGGAAAAACTTGTCGTCGCGGGCCACCACTTCAGCCATTTTGGCCTCGATGAGCGCCAGGTCCTCGGGCGTAAACGGCTTTGAGCGATGGAAATCATAGAAAAAGCCGGAGTCGGTGGCTGGACCGTGGCCCAGCTTGGTCTCGGGAAAGAGTTCGAGCACCGCAGTAGCCAGCACGTGCGCGGCGGAGTGACGGACCACCTTGAGCGCCTCGGGGTCCTTTTCGGTGACTAGCTCCAGCTTCGTGTCTGCTGTCAGCGGCGTCGTCAGGTCTACCAGCCGCGGGGCAGCCGCATCCTCGGTGCCATACATGGCGGCCTCAGAGGCGTGTTCGTCAGCGGCAGCAACTTTTTTTGCGCCGCTGAGCGGTGTCAGCCGCGCCACTACGGAGGCCGCAGCCAGCCGCGGCGAGATGGAGTTGGCGATTTCAAGAGGCGTGGTGCCGGCGGGCACTTCGCGAATGGCTCCGTCGGGCAGATGTACGGCGATGGTCTGTGCGTTCATGGGCGTAAAAGTCCTGGGGTTTCCGGCCGCTGGTTGTTTTGTTCGGCGGCAACATTCCAGAATATACCGAAGAGAGCGGGAACCGCTCGCATTTGGAGCGCGTAAGTGGTTTCCAGGGCTTATCTTGTACGGAGTGGTCTTTATGCCTTCCCCACGCGGAACAGAAAACATCTTTTGAAGGAGGAATTCCTATATGGTCTGGCGTTTGCGGAGCCTTGCGCTCCTCGTCTTGTTTGCTGCCTTCGGTCTCGGCTTAGCTCAGGCTCAGCCTGCCATTCAACCCACGGTAGACATTACACAGGTTCCGTCCGCGGCTCAGCCTTCGGCGCACTATGACGCCGAAGCTGCCACGGAAGCCTATATGGCGATGATTCCGCCCGCTGCCACTGCCCGATCTAACGCATATTTTGAAGGCGGCTATTGGCTGATTCTCTGGGGCTTTCTGTATTCCTCGGTCGTTGCCCTTCTGCTGCTGAACCTGCGCTGGTCGGCCCGGATGCGCGATCTGGCCGAGCGCATCACGCGATTCCGGTGGCTACAAGATGCTGTCTACTGGGGCCAATATTTGTTGTTGACCACGCTGCTGGGTTTTCCGCTGGAGTACTATCAAAACTTTGCTCGTGAACACAAATATGGACTGGCCACGCAGAGTTTTGGCCCCTGGATGGGCGACGAGGGCAAGGGTCTTCTGGTTGGTCTGATCATGGGCGGAATCGCAGTCGTCGTGTTATTTGCTATTGTGCGCAAGCTGCGGCAGAGCTGGTGGATCTGGGGCGCAGTAGCGACTATCGCGATGACAACTGTCGCCATCGCGATCAGCCCAGTCTATATCCAGCCCATCTTCAACAAGGTTACCCGCCTGAACGATCCAAAGATTACGGTTCCGATCCTGCGCATGGCGCACGCGAACGGGATTCCCACCAACGATGTTTACGAGATAGACGCCAGCCGTCAGACAACGCGCATGAGCGCCAACGTGAGCGGCTTTGCCAACACCACGCGCGTCACGCTGAATGACAACCTGCTTAAGCGCGGCTCGCCCGAGGAGATTCAGGCAGTGATGGGCCACGAGATGGGCCACTACGTAATGCACCACATTCCCAAGTCCATCTTCTTCCTGTCGGTCGTGTTTGTACTCTTCTTTGCTTTTCTACGCTGGTCGCTGGGCTGGACGCTGGCGCGCTGGGGAGCGCACTGGGAGATTCGCGGCACTGGCGACCCGGCCGTGTTGCCGCTGGTATTTCTGCTGGCAGGCATCTTCTTCTTCGTGCTTACTCCAGTGCTGAACACAGAAATCCGGATGCACGAGAAAGAAGCAGACATGTTCGGCCTGAACGCTGCTCGCCAGCCGGACGGCTTTGCCCAGGCTGCGATTCATCTGTCGGAGTATCGCAAGATGCGGCCCGGCAAGTGGGAGGAGCGGATTTTCTTCGACCACCCCAGCGGCTACGACCGCATCCACTCAGCGATGGTGTGGAAGGGCGAAAACCTGGAGCTGTTTGAGAAGGCGCCTGAGCAGCCAGTCGCGCATTGAGAAGCTGGTGATTCTGATGATCGTAAGCCCCGTGCCCCATCCTTGCTGTCATCCTGAGCGAGCGAAGCAAGTCGAAGGACCTGCTTCTTTGCCCTGGCGCAAGGGTGGGACGCTGTGATTTATCAAAGATCATTTCTGTGAAATGCTACTTCTCTT
The DNA here is from genome assembly GCA_963719865.1 of uncultured Acidobacteriota bacterium. GTDB lineage: Bacteria > Acidobacteriota > Terriglobia > Terriglobales > Acidobacteriaceae > Sulfotelmatobacter. Next base: position 6,437 of record CAVRDS010000040.1, read on the forward strand.
CGTGATACTCCATCTCGGTGTTGATAGCCCAGATGTTGTCCTTGGCGGTAACTCCGTTGACAATATTCTCGACGGCGGTCATGGCGGTTAGCATGGAGTGGTCCTGGTTGTTGTACTTGTGCATGCCGTTGCGGCCCACCAGAAATAGATTCTCGAAGCGGTCAAGGTAACTGCGGATAACATCGAAACGGTCATAACTGCCGAAGTAGGCAGGATAAGTCTTGGGAACGCGGACGACGTGGGAGTCTTCGACGTCTTCCGCCGTGAGAATACCGATCTTTGCGATTTCCGCAATCGCGAACTTGGCCATCTCGTCGTCGGATAGCTTCCATAGCGGGTCAGTATCATTGCAGAAATATTCCAGGCCAATCCAAACCTTATCCTCGTCGGCGACCAGCCATGGGCTCCAGTTATTGAAGATTTGTAGCCGGCCGACGACCACATCGGGTTCCTGAATATAAATCCAATTGTCCTTGAGCGGCGAGCCATCTTTTTCCCTGACAGCCAACTTCGATGCGAGCAATCCGACGGTGATGAAATCGCGATACATCAGGCCTTCACTGACTTCAGTCACCTCGGCGGGGACGCTCTCAGGCGCAGTCGCGGAGATAGCACGAATCAGGTCGCGGACGGGCATGGTCGAGAAAAAATAGTCGCCGGCAAAGGACTCTCGCTCACCGGCCTGGTTGACGCCCTCGACAGAGACGACACGGTTGCCCTCCATGCGGATTTTGTCGATTTGAATGCCGAAATGAATCTCGCCGCCGGCGCCGCGAACAAGATCAGCCGCGTGCTCCCAAAGCTGGCCCGGTCCGAATTTAGGATAGAGAAACTTCTCGATTAGCGAGGTTTCAGTCTTCTTTTGAGCGACGTCGCCAGCCTTCTTCGGACTAAACGTCTTTTTGAGGAAGTGCGTTACCACGCCTTTAAGCGAAAGCCCCTTGATGCGCTGCGCTCCCCATTCAGCGCTGATCTCGTGGCAAGGAACGCCCCAAACCTTTTCCGTGTATGACTTGAAAAACGTCAGGTAGAGCTGGCGCCCGAAGCGGTTAATGATGAAATCTTCCAGGGTCCGCTCTTCGCGCCGGGGCAGCAGTGCCGAACGCATATAACTGATGCCGCACCGAACCGTGCGGACCAGCCCCATATTTCTGAATGTTGCCGCGGTAAGGCTGATTGGATAGTCGAAAAAGCGGCGCAGATAATAGATACGGCTTTTGCGCTGGCGGACTAGCATGACCAGATCGTCTGTTTGAGGATCATGCGACTGAGAAGCCTCGGGAATATCGCGTTGCTGATCCTGATAGCGAAGCTGGCCGTCTTCACTTGCGCCGGCTTCGACTGGCATCATCTCCAGCCACCAGCGCATCACTCGATCCGACTTGGAAAAGAAGCGGTGACCGCCAATGTCCATGCGGTTGCCCTTGTAGCGGACAGTGCGCGAGATGCCGCCGGCCTGATCACTAGCCTCAATCACGATGGGCATGATTCCGGAACGCCGCTGGAGTTCGATAGCCGCCGTCAGGCCTGCAGGGCCTGCTCCGATAATGATTGCCGTTTGTTCAGTCACATTGTTGCTCATTCTCATTGAATAACTTACTCGTAAAGGAAGTGCGTAGCACGTATTTTATCGCCCACCATGTTGGCGCGAACTGAATCTGCAACCAATCTTCGGCGTGCTTGCGCTGTTTCCATGACTCCCAAAACTCCCGCGGCCGCAAGAATGCATACGGCAGGCATGACAGGCAGCCGATAGCGTGCGCCTCCTCCCGGTCCGCCCATCGCCCCTGTTATCGCAAAAAAATACAGCGAGGTCCCGAGCAGCAGCCAGAGATATACATTGCGCATACCAACGTTGCGAACTCCTAGTACCGCGAAGAAATACAGCGCCAGAAGGACGACTGTGAATGCTACCTTCTGCACCACGACCGATGGGTCTGCCGTGGTAATCAGCCTCCCCCACTGCGACGGGGAAGCATCCGCAAAGCCAGCGATGCGCCCAGGATTTTCCGGATACATTGGGCGATCAAACTGATAGCCCGCGCCAAGGTAGAACACTGGCTGAAGCAAAGACTTAACACACGAGATCAGGTAGACCCGGTAATGCGATCGGATCACATGGACAGATTCCGAGCGCATGAAGGCCAGGCGCTGACCCTGGCTCCATCCGGTCTGCTCGGGATGCACCGCAAGGTACGGCGAAAAGAGATAACTCTGTCCGCTGTTACCGGCAAAATCAACATAGCCCAACTGCTTCCGCACAGCGTTGAAATCGCGGTGCTCCACCTTGGATGTGACATTGGCTGCAGCAACGAAGTAGAGGTTTATTTCAGCCGCACTGGAGAATCCGCTGTAGCGAGTTTCGACCCAATTGCGCATCTGCCAGGCGGCCAGCCACGGGAGTACGGTGATCAGCAACACGGCGGGCGCCTTCCAGCGCAGGCCTTTGACGCGCACCAGCACCAGAAACAGTCCCAGAGCCAGCGCAACCGGCAGGTAATAGGTAACCGGACGGACAAAGGTCGCCACGGCAAGCCACAACCCGGCCATAGCAAGCGCCGGCAAACGGCGATCGCGCAGGAACGCCGCCAATTGCTCCATGGCGAGGAGAAAGAGTGTCAGGAACAGAGTGTCGGACAACAGAACCAAGGAATTGGCGACCGAAAGCGGCTCAAGAGCGAAAATCCATGCCGCGCCGATGGCGATACGTTCATCGCTGAAAGCTCTCCGTCCCAGCCTCCAGACAAGAATCACGGAGAAAACCGACAAAATCACATTTGCAAAAGCTGCGGCGGGCATGCCGGCAAGGCTGGTGATGGCAAGAAAGAGTGAGTACCCTGGCGTACGCAACACGTCCGGCACGCCGTCTGCAAAATAACGGCCATGCAGCAGCAGGTTACGTCCTGGTTCGAGATAGCTGATTGTGTCCGATAGTGGGAGGGAGGCGATTCCACCCTGGAAAAGGGCGGCAGCCAGCACCGTCAGGCGAACAATGGCCGCTGCAATCACCGGTCCGGCAAGCCGCGGCGTCCACCACTCGGCCTCGAGGCTCGAACTGGCAGTCAAGCCGGCAGATTTTATGCGCATGACGGCCATGCTACTACACAGGGACTACCGGGCCAAAGAGAATGGCCCTCGTACTCCACGCGTGACCGGCATCATGCCGTCAACAAATCCATTCCATGCAAAATCGCTCAATCGAGCCTGAGCATAGAATGCGAAGGCCGGGATTGCTCCCAGCCCTCACACTGTCTGCTAGATTCTGCCGGAATCCGGCCTGCGGACTTAGAGCGGCTGCACGTCGGCAGCCTGCCATCCCTTGGGCCCTTTTACCACGTTGAATTGCACGGCTTGACCTTCCTGCAGGCTCTTGAAACCGCTGGAGCTGATTGCAGAGTAGTGCACGAATACGTCTTCGCCGTTCTGGCGCGAAATGAAGCCGAAACCCTTCGCGTCATTGAACCACTTCACAGTACCTTGTTCCATTTTGCTCGAATTTCCTGAATTGAATTGCGCTGGATGAATCGGACCTCTGGCAGAATCTTGCTTGGTTGGGCGAGTGCTGCTCGCGCCCGTTTCGGTTCTAACGCTGGACGTAGTTTAGCATCCAATTTATAAAGAAAACGCAAAAATTCTTGCTCGCGGACAAACTTTTTCTGTTTTTCCTCTCGGAACTCATTGAACTGGAACACCTTAACGTCGTACCCTTGCTATGTTACCTCAGGAGGTTACCATGCCCCAGGATCTTGTCCCTGGACTGTTGTCGCGCGCTACCGAGCTACTCGAACAGCAATTTGCGGCTTTGCCTGCCACGGGGCCGGCCTTCGAGTCCGCTGCCGACCCCCAAGCCATGGCGCGGATTCTGGAAGGCGTGGCTCGCCGGCTGGGCGACAACTATCCTTATTTCCATCCTCTTTATGCCGGTCAAATGCTCAAGCCGCCGCATCCTGTGGCGCGGGCTGCCTATGCGCTGGCCATGGCCATCAATCCCAATAACCACGCGCGCGACGGCGGCCGGGCTAGTTCGGAGATGGAGATCGAGGCTGTCAGCCAGATTGCCGGAATCTTCGGATGGTCGGAGTTTCTGGGTCATCTGACTTCGAGCGGGACACTGGCCAACCTCGAAGCGCTGTGGGTAGCCGGGCAACTGGCGCCGGGCAAACGCATCGTTGGCTCGGAACAGGCGCACTACACTCATCAGCGCATCTC
>CAVRDS010000041.1:0-7470 GCA_963719865.1 uncultured Acidobacteriota bacterium
GAAAGTGCTCGTCGTAGTTCATGATGACCACGCCATCGACCGCGGCCGAAATGGCCTTGTAGTTGTAATCCTCGTTGCGCACCTGAACGCTGACGTAGAGCTTCATTCCTTTTGCGTGCAGGTCGGACGCGAGTTCACCGAGCAGAGCCACGTATCCGGGTTGCGCCTTCTTGGGGAAGGATTCGAAATCGACCATCAAACCGCGGTACCGATCGGTGGCAAGAAAAAGCCCGATCTCGCGTCGAAACCTGGCGCGGGCCTCCTTGTTGTTCAGGAAAGCGCCGACGCCCGGAACAAAGTCGGTGCCATCGAAGTTCTGCACCACGGGAAAGACTTCCATGTTCGTGCCTTCCGTCTTCAGGAACGGCATCACCTTGTCATCCACGGGATGAATGGTTTGTCCTTGGACCACATCGAACATGGCGTTGGTTTCCGGATCGACGGCTTCCAGATGGCCGTCTGGACTGAGAACCTGCAGCCAGGTGGGGAAGAGCAAGTCGATCTGGCGGGCATATTCGCGCAAGGAGGAGAAGCTGGCCGCATCCCAGGAAACGTAGAATGCGGCGCGCACCCCTTGCTCGGAGTTCAGGGTGAGTTGCGAAGGAGCTTTACGGGATTGGTGGCGGTGTCCGGTGCGGGCCAAAGTGGCGAGGCGGCGTTTCTCGCGGGCCTTTGCCTTTTCCTTTTCTTTCAGAGCGTGGTAGGGGCGCTTTTCGGTGAGCCAGGAAAGGTCGGGGAGAGGCTCACTGCGCAGGGCACTGTAGATAAAAAAAACGACCAGCAAAGAAAAAGCCAGGGCGGCCGCGTCGACCACGCGGCGAATCCGCCGCCAGCGCGCTTGCAAGGGATCGTAGAAAACCTGTTTGGCCATCTTGGGGTGTCCCTTCATCCTAAGGTGCGAGGCGCAGGTGGTCAAACAGAGCGGGCAGGGGGGTAGAGCCTACGTTCGGTCGTCCCAAGTTCCCAGTTCCCAGTTCTCAGTAGAACCCCAGTTCGGAGATCGAAGCCTCTACTGAGAACCGAGAACTGGGAACTGAGAACTGAGGTATTTGTTAATATTTAAGAAGCCAGTGTCGATCACTCCCATCGAGCTTTCCGACAAAAAAGGCGCGGCCGAACTCCGCTCCGCTCCAACTGAAGGACTGCTGCGTTCCACCGCGCGTTACTTGCTCCGGACCGAGGTACATACTTTTGCCTTCTCGGTTGCCGCGAATTCCATTCTGTCGTTCTTCCCGTTTCTGCTGTTGCTGATGTCGTTGATCCGGTACGTTTTTCATTCCCAGGTGATGTATGGCGTCGTCGAGAACCTGTTGCGCGACTATCTCCCGACCGGGCAGGAGTTCGTCATCCGGAACCTGAACGCGTTGGTTAGCGCGCACCATCGGGCGCAAGTGTTCTCGCTGGCCATGCTGCTGATTACTTCCACCGGAATTTTTCTGCCGCTGGAAGTTGCGCTGAACCGGGTCTGGGGATTTCGCAATAACCGCTCGTATCTGCGGAATCAGTTGATGTCGCTGGGGCTGGTGTTTGCCTGCGGATCGCTGGCCCTGCTCTCGGTAGGACTGACCGCCGGAAACGTTGCCATCGTGGCAACTGCGCTGCACGGCTACGGCGCTTGGTATGTGAAACTGGTGGGCTTTGTGACCATGAAGATCTTTTCGATCCTGGCCAGCATCGCCATCTTCTTTCTTGTCTACTGGCTGTTGCCGAATGGGAAGGTGCCGGCTCGCGGAGTCCTGCCGGCGGCGGTGATGATGGGATTGCTCTCGGAGGTGCTGAAGTACGCCTATATCTTCGCCCTGCCGCGGCTGAATTTTGCGGAAGTGTATGGGCCGTTCGCCATCTCCGTCAGCCTGATGTTCTGGGCGTTCCTGTCGGGGATGCTGCTGCTGACGGGGGCGCATCTGTCGGCGCGAAAAATAATGCGAAATTTGTAATTGGTAATTTGAAAATTTGTAATTGGATTTAGCTTTTCAAAATTGCAAATTGAAAATCACAAATCACAAATTCTACAATTTCCATCTCGTTGCCAACTTCGGAAAGCTCTTCTCGATCAATCCAAATACGGTGCGCGGACGCACCGCAAATATCGGTTCTTTCATGCTTCGCGGGTCCATTTTGTATTTTTTCTTGTAGACGGTCGCGACGCGCTCGAGGACCACTGGATCTTCGGCTTGAGTTGCCATTCCCTCAATGATCACGGCCTCTTCTCCATTGTCGTTGGCAATCGTGCACGCGGGATTGGCGGAAAGATTTTGACACTTGCGGGATTTGTGCCCGGTCGAAAAGAAGAAAGTGTTGTCAAGCCACACTCCCCATACCGGCATCACATGCGGACGTCCGTGAGCCGCGTGGATCGTGGCCAGCCAGAACGTGCGGCAGCGGTTCATTTTTCTCGCGACCCAGGCCCAGGGGAGCAGGCCTTTGCCATTTTCGGCTCCGACTATGCCATAGCCGGGCGCAAACGGGCGGCCTGCCTTCGGTTGCGATTTCGCGGTTTTCACCGATCTCTTTGCAGGACGCTTTGTCATTAAGTTTCGAGTTGCCTGGCGTCTATCCCGTAAATCCGCGACATTATGTTTAAGTGTCATCCTGACCCTGAGCTTGCCGAAGGGGAGGGACCTAGAGCTGGTTTCATAAATGGGTTTGGGAAGGGCACGGCTTCAGCCGTGCCGCCCAGAGCCAATAAACACGCGGGCTTTAGCCCCTGAGGGATGTGCCTTCCGGGTTGAAAGGCATTTATGAAACCAGTTCTATGCATTCCGCGGCCATGCATAGGTCCTTCGCTTCGCTCAGGATGACAATAGGGAATTATGCCAGCTTCTCGACGCAGCAGTCTATCACTCCAACGCGAGGCGCTGCGCTCGCAAGGCTTTCTGAAACTGCTCCACGGTCAACGACGCTCCCGCGCGAATGAGCTCCAGAAGCGGGTCGGGCGATTCGCCTTCCGGCGCCGCGCCGGGCGCGGGATTCGGCACCGCATGCTTGCCGTCGTTCCGGCCCTGTTTCCGGTCCTCTTTCCATCCCACGAAAATTCTTGGAACCTCGCGACTGTCCATCAGGTGGCCGATGAGTTCGGCCACCCTCGCCCGCTGATCGTGCCCTTGCGCTCGCGTGAACTCGATTCCCATTCCGGTTTGCGCGTGCGACACCCGCACCACTCCTTCCAGCAAACACTCGGTATCTAACACGCGAATACTGAGCAGCACCGGAGTACCGGCGGGAAATGGAGCAGCCGCCGCCAGGTAGCAGGCGCCGGCGCTGATGTCGGTGAGGCGCCAGCGATGTGAACGAAGATGCGAACGAACCGGCGTTGCCGCCGCCGTCCCTTGATTGAGCCGCTGCTGTTCTGCCGCAGGCGCCGGGCTTTCGACAGTCTTCTGTTCTTCGACCTTCCGCTCTTCAACCTTCGGCTCGTCGACCTTCCAATCGGAAGGCGCATAGTCGATTCCCCAGAAGTTGCCGGGAATGTCAAGTTCCAGGCCGACCAGCCAGGTCTCGGGATCACCTCCGAGCGGAACCACCTCGGAAACGTGCGCCGTGGTGTGCCGCTTGGCCGAAACGATTTCCAAGCGGACCGGAATGCCGTGCGCGAGTGCGCGGGGAACGATCAGCCCGCATCCGTGGGCGTTCACCAGCGTGGTATTGCCGGGCTCGGAAAACGGCTGCGCCGGGTCGAGGCTGGTGACCAGCACGGGAACTTCCAACGGCAGCCGGGTGCTGCGCCGAATAGCGTGTTGGGTTTTTCCCGCGAGGCCCATAGAGTTAGCCGGCAAAACGTTCTTCGGACTGAAAACGTCAATTTGAAAACATCTCGGTTTGAAGACCAACGCCGGTCACTTCGGCCCATGGTCTACCGACCATGCTAGATCACAGTCAAGGCGCGGGCACGGAATTTCGCAGCCCGGTTTCCAGTTAGACACTAGGGGGAGCGCGACCAGACCGGTGCATCTCTGTAGCGCAAGGGCTAGGAGTCATGCCATCCGGCACAGCCGTCTTGCCGCCGGGCTGGCCCATTGATCCTCGGAAGGTTACGTGGGAAGGCGGCGCGGGAAGTGCGCGGGGGAAGAGGGATTGCCGAAGATCGGCGATCTATTTTTTCACCAGACTGGCATGACTGGCCACGCACAGCCATATGCCATCCTGCAAGACCCAGGTATCGGTAAAACGCCCGAAATGCTCATACGGCCTGCCGCCATAGGTGCCCTTGGTATGATAACTACCCGTCACGATCGCGGTCGTGGAATACATCTCTACCTTCACGTCATCGATACTCATGACGGTAGGCCGAAATTTAGGGTCGGCGAAATCCGCCAGAAACTTGCCTCGATCGCTGACCTCTCCGTTGTATTCGGTATTCTTAAACTTGTCGCCGATCATGCTGCCGATGGCGGTCGCATCGCGGCTTAACTGGGCCTGATTCCACATCCGTTCGAGCCCCACGAGTTTGGCGGCGGATTCCCTGGAGAAGACCGTTTGAGGAGTTTGCGCGAACGCGCACATGACAACGAGAAGGCAGCAGGCCACCGGCTTCATGATCGAGCTTCCGTTTCCGAGCCGTATCCCCATTTTTCCGAACTTTGAGGCTTCACAAGAGCGCGACCGGCTCGTTCTTGCTATCGGCAACCACCGTAAGAACATTAACATTGTCATTCAGGGCACAAAAAAGCCGGACTGTATCGTCCGGCTCCTGCCAAGCAAGTTCTGCCCCGGTTTACCGCTCCCCGAACAGGTCGGACATGGTCTTGGTGGTGGCATCGCAGGCATGGTTCAAGCAAGGTAGCTTGAATCCACCTTCGATGGTCCGAAGCAGGGAGAAGTGAGTGTAGAAGACGTTGCTCTGCGTATGGCGGACGCCATAGTTGGTGTCGACGATGGCCGCCACCTGGTTGATGGTCGGAGCGACGCTGTAGTCATCCTCGTCCCAGATGGTGATGATGGCGTTGTGGCCTCTCTTCCACGCCGGGGACGCATGGATTGCGCTTACAATCCTCTGGAGTGCCTGGTCGCCCAGCGCCATCAATGCCGGATTCAACCCAACTTGGGTGCCGTTGTCATTCGGATCGAATTGGCAGAATTGGGTGCCATTGCCGCGCCCGTGCTGGTCATTGCACTGGTTGGGCGCAATGAAAGAGTAATCCGGCACTTTGCCTGATGCCAGATCCCCATAGAGACCCTTGGCTCCATCGAATCCGACAACATTGGCCAAGCTGTTCCGCCGGTCAGTGCCTTGCTGAGTGGATTGGAAATACACGAACGGATTGTGCTTCACCGCGTACAGCTGAACGATCTCCCCGGAGTTGAAGGTCGGTGGCACCGCCGGCCAGAGAGAGTTGAGCAGCGTGAAGTCAGTGAGGTTGGTAAAGTTGCCGTCGCTGTAATTGATGTTGTCGGCGCTCCCGAGCGGGAGGCTTTCCTGATAAGACTTCCAGCTCTTTCCGGCTGCGACCAGTTGATCGGCAATGCTGATACCCAGAATGTTCGAATCGGCCGCGTAGGAATGTACGCCGTCAATCTCGATATCGCAGGGCGGCCCGGTGACTTCATTGAAGCAGTCCAGGAGCGGAGTAGCGGCGTCGGTGCCGGTGCCGGCGATTGGGCAAATAGGACTCGAATCGGATTCGTAATTGATCACGCCGGACGCCAGGTTGGGCATGCAAGACGGGTTGTGCCAGTCCGGTGAATTGTCATCCAGCACTCCGAAGTTCGATCCGCCATTGGTTTCCAGATAGTTGGTCAGGCTGGGATGCGCGACGGCGAAATAGTTCGTGGCGAGATTTGCGGACTTAGCGTACTGGGTGGTGAAGGGCGCGGCCGGGTTATTCAGAACCTGGGAAAAACCATGATTTTCCATCATGATGACCCAGACGTGGTCGAGTGGGGGGACGCCCTTGGGCACCGGGCCTTCCTGGGCAAATGCAGCGCTTGCGGCAAAGACCAACACGCCTGCAAATAGCGCTTTTCTTTTCATAAAGCGACCTCCTGGAGTCTTCAAGGTGGTGTCTGAGACGTCACAGTGCTCTGTGACATCGCGCACAGTAGCAGCCAATTGTTAGCGCCCGGTAAAAGGAAAGTTAAGGTTTGATGAATAAAAACAAGAGCCAGCCGGCAAGAGCCGATCCGATCTCTGGGGACAGAGCTACATCAGCGCTAAACTTATCCGACGCGGCGATCCTGCGTGATGCCGCGTACCGGTCGGCAGGAGCGTAGCGTGAAAACAGCTTTGAAGCGCCACATGCGAATGTTTCTGAATATCTGGCCGCCGTTTCTGGGCGCGGGAATCCGGGTCAGGCGGCTCGGACCCGGCTGGCAAGAGATTGATGTGGAGATGAAGCTTCGTTGGTGGAACCGGAATTACGTTGGCACCCACTACGGAGGATCGCTGTATTCCATGACCGACCCGTTCTTCATGCTCATGCTGATTGAAAACTTGGGGAAGGATTACCTGGTGTGGGACAAGTCGGCGAGCATCCGCTTCAAGAAGCCGGGACGCGGAACGGTATCCGCCAGTTTCCGCCTGTCGGAAGAGCAGATTCGCGAAATCAAGCAAGCTTTGGATTCCCAGGAAAAGATCGAGCGAACGTTCACGGTCGAGGTCAAGGACGAATCCGGGGCCGTCATTGCCGAGGTCGAGAAGTTGCTGCACGTCCGCAGGAAATACCGAACTTCATGCTAAATTGTTGGCTCTGATCTAATTTCGCGTTCTAGTGGGAACTCAAAGCCAATATCACCAAGAAGGCCACGAGCACGAGGCCAAACGCCAAGGAAGTAAACATGTGACGGCGGGACGCACGCTTCTGCATATCAATAGATTCCTGCTGATTCTTGAGCGCATCTTTGTAATTCTCCACGTGCTGTCTCTGCAAGTCTCTGATTTCTTCCAAGAGCTTGATTATCTGTTCTTCGGACACGGCACGGTGTCCTCCGAGCTGTCTCATGCGGCAAGCAAATCTCGCATCGTCCAAATCGGTGCGAAAGGTTGCCCCTTCACTGCCCTTCGGGCTTGTCGATCTTACTCGCCACCTTGACGCCACTCAACCCGCCGGCGTACTTGGATACGCCTCGATAGAGCGACTCCGCGATCCGCTGCCGGTGCTCTGAGGTTTCCAGTTTGCGCTCGTCGGTGGGATTCGATACGAACGAAATCTCGGCCAGGATCGAAGGCATATTCGCGCCGATGAGCACGATGAACGGCGCTTTCTTGATCCCGCGATTGCGGATGCCGGCGTTGTGCAGCGCCAGCCCTCCGTAGAGCGATTCCTGCACGTCGCCGGCAAACTCGCGCGATTCTTCTATCTTTTCCTTCAGCGCAATCTTCTTCACCAGATCCTGCAATTCGTGAATCGACTTTTCCGAGACCGCGTTTTCGCGCGCGGCCACTTCCAGCGCTTCCGGCGATGAGGTGAAATTCAAATAGTAGGTTTCGACCCCGCGCGCATCGGAATCGCGGCTGGAGTTAGCAATACGCTG
>CAVRDS010000042.1:0-8057 GCA_963719865.1 uncultured Acidobacteriota bacterium
AGCACGACTTCAGTCGTGCCAAAAAGAGGCATAAAAAGCAAGGGGTTTTAACCCCTGAGGGAATGCGATTGTCACACGTCGGCCATTTATGAAACATGTTCCAGGCGGTTGTCCACAGCTCACTGTCAGGGATGTGATCGGCCTGAACCCCAGAGGGGCCTCAAAGCCGCTAATGTAAGGGGAATTGTCTCGGGGGTCAGCTTTTCGCTCCCCGGAATTATCTCCGTATAGCCGGTCGATCGACCAGAATGACGGCATTACGGCCTAAAATGAGGATCAAGGGACGTTTGTCATGGCTGGATTTTTCCAAGGAGTTAGTGTCGCAAAAGAACGACTCTATGCGGATATCGAGCAAGCGCCTAACCGATACTTGCGCAAGGCGCGGTGTATGACGGAGCGCATGTGGTCAGCCTGCGGCCAGTTTGTAGACGCCAGCGCACCGGAGCGCGCATGGAAAGATGATTTTACCCGGTTTGGTGGGAACTGTACCTCGCCTATGCTCTTTCCAAGGCCGGCGTTTCGCTTGTTCCGAGCAATGACCCCACACGAAAGGCGGGTCCAGGCCGACCTGACTTACTTGCGAGTAGTCCGCGCGTCTGGGTTGAAGCAATAATGCCGCAACCCGGAACGGGTGCGGACGCGCTTATCGAGCCGTCCACGCAGGGGGTATTCGACGTACCGGCAAATGAATTTGTTCTGCGGCTTGCAACCGCGCTTCGAGAGAAGTTTGACAAAGTGTCGGGATACATTGAGAACGGTACGATCCCAAGGGGAGATGCCACTATCATCGCAATCTCAGGTGGACGGCTGCCTTTTCGCTTTCAGGAATATCCAGTTCCCAACATCGTACGCGCTTTATGTGGCGTGGGATTCTTAGGCATGGAGCTTGATCTCCAATGCCGGCAGCGACCGGAAACTTATGTTGAATTCCGCGACCATGTGAACAAGAAATCGAAAGCGCAAGTACCAGTGAACCTGTTTCTGCAGAAGGAATCCGCGCACATTAGTGCAGCGCTTTACAGTTGTGCTGATTGCGTGAACTATCCGCGAAAGCCGGGTATGGAGCTTGTTCTCGTTCACAATCCTAACGCCAGCGTGCCACTACCAAGCAGTTGGCTGCCATTGGGAGAACAATATTGGATACAGGATGGTGCATTGCGACGGGAAATTGCGCAAGCACGAACAGTATAGGGCCGCATCTCGGGTGGTTGGTCGCCAACCCGGAAACTATTGTTGAGAAGGAGAAATCCATCGTCAGCTGAGGAATCTCGGTTACTTTTCCGGGGGATTATCTCAGAGACCCTACCCCCCCACCCTGTTTAGGCCGCTTTTCAGTCCATCGATTTCATGTAACCAACATGAATTCAGTTGTTTGCAATTACTCTCTGTTAACTGATCGGTAACACTAAACTTCGGATTTTGCCCTCTTTTTGGCCAAAAAGGACGCCATTTCAACCGGGAAGTGGCAAAATTCCGTCCAGCCCGGCAGCAATCAGATCGTCACGTAACCGTTCCACACTGGAGAATTGGATGGCCTGAATGTCCAGCGCTCGTGCGGCTTCTATATTGGGCAGCTTGTCGTCAATGAAAAGGGTCTCTTCGGGGCGCGTCTTCAATTCGGCCAGCATGTGGCGATAGATGGCCGGATCGGGCTTGACGACACCGACCTCGCAGCTCCACACCAGCAAATCGAAGCGGCGAATCCAGTCGAACTCGCGCTCCACGCTGACCAGTACGTCGGGACCCATATTGGAGAGGATGGCGGTCAGCAGGCCACGCTGCTTGAGCGCGAGTTGCCAGTCGATCATCGTCGGGTTCTCGGTGGACCACATGCGAACGTCCCACCGGTTCAGTTCTTCCACCTTTTCCTGGTCCGGCGGCAGCCCGGCTTCGCGCAGAAACTTCTGCCAATAGCCGATGCCTGTCAGTTTGCCTTCGTCGTAGGCCGGCCGGTCAACCCAATAAAGGCTCTCGAAACGGGCGAGGGGTAAGCCGGTTATGCTCAATAGCTTCTCGTGCGCCGAGGCGTCCGGCTGCCCCGTTAGCACCATTCCATAGTCAAAGACAACCGCGCGCAATGCCAATATCGCTCCCCTGAACGCCCATGTAACACCTGTAGGGACGCCTACGTCTATTCTGCATGATCCCCGCGGGTTGGTGGCCTTGTGGATCAGGTTATAGGCTGGTAGACGAAGGCAGGCAGAAACGGATGCGTTTTTCTGAGAGAACAAACTGGAACACGGAAGAGAGCGAACTGGCGTGGGCGCACCGGATGCACGTCAAGAGCGGCGAGCCGATTGCCGATCTGACTGCCTCGAATCCCACCCGCTGTGGCTTTGACTACGATCCCCAACTGCTCACGGCGCTCATGGACCCCGAAGCGCTCCACTACGATCCGCAGCCGCGCGGCCTTTTGCGCGCCCGTCAGGCCGTCTGCGCTTATTATGCCAGCCACCATGTTTCGATCAAGCCCGATCAGATCACGCTGACCACCAGCACCAGCGAGGCCTATAGCTTTCTCTTCCGGCTACTCTGCGATGCAGGCAGCGAGATCCTTGTTCCCCAGCCGAGCTATCCTCTCTTCGACTTTTTGGCTGTGCTGGACGATGTGCGCATCAAGCCTGTGCCGTTCTTCTACGACCATGGCTGGCAGATTGATACCGATAGTTTTCGCTTCGCCGTTTCGCCGCTGACGCGGGCCATCGTGCTGGTCCATCCCAACAATCCCACTGGTCACTTCACCAAGCCGTCCGAGGCCAAGGAGTTGGCGAAAATATGCCGGGAGTTCGATCTTGCGCTGATTGTGGATGAAGTTTTTCTCGACTATCAATTCTCAAAAGGCTTTGGTGGCAAGCCGAGGAGCTTTGCGGCCGGCCTCGATGGCGTTCCGGTCTTCGTGGTCAGCGGGCTGAGCAAGGTTGCTGGACTGCCGCAGATGAAAGCTGCCTGGATTGTGTCTGCCGGGCCGGAGGCCGTTGCGGCGCTCGACCGGCTCGAGATAATCGCAGACACGTTTCTCTCCATGAACGCGCCAGTGCAGTATGCACTTACCAGATGGCTTGAAGGCCGCGAGGCAATTCAGAAGCAGATTCGAGAGCGGGTGGAAGCCAACCTGGCCGAGCTTGATCGGCAACTGTCCCGCCTTCCCGAAGTGAGCCGTCTCGAGATGGAGGGCGGCTGGTATGCCATGCTGCGCATACCCGCGCTTCAATCCGACGAGAGAACGGTGCTGGCGCTGCTGGAACGCGGCGTCTGGGTCCATCCCGGATACTTCTTCGGAATGCCTTCCTCCGGCTATTTGGTGGTGAGCCTGTTGGGGCCGTCGGGGGAGTTCAAGCGCGGGGTAAGCGAGTTGGCTGACTATCTCCGCTCCTGCAGAGCATCTTCCGCTTCGCTGTTGTGATCTTCCGCGGTGTGCATTCCTTTGTTCCAGGTTGCGTAAAGATACCAGGCAAGCCAGGCGGGTGTGGTCCACAAGTAGTAGCGGGACGTTATCTGCACCTCTGCGAAGACTTCAGCAAGCGCAACTCCGGCAATCAATCCCAGCGGAAGAAGTGAGCGCCGCGAGTCCGTTGCGCAATACATTCCAGCCAGAACGGCCGGCAGCAGCATCGCTTCATCGGTGAACCAGCCAAAGGGCGTACACACCGCCGAGACCAGAAGAAGCACGAGGCCCTGATCCATCCAGTTCCACCGGTTGCGACGCGTCCAGAAGTACCAGAGCGCCCATGCGCAAGCGGCGGCCTCGGGAAGAAATTGCAGCCACACGGCATTGCGGTCAACCAGCAACCGGAAGCACACACTCAGTACAGGCACCGGTTCGTTCAGCACTCCCCCGGCGCGCATCATCTGTGAGTATTGAGACCATGCATGAATATCGAGGCTGTACGAAAGAGAGCAACTGGCCAGCAGCGCGATGGAGAATCCTGCGAGGATGCGGTATGCCTGCCGGCTCGCTGTCCATAAAAGGAGCGCGGCGGCAAAAGGCAGGAACAGGTGGGGCTTCAGCGCGCAGAACAACAGCGCCGCACCGGCAAAAAATGGCCGGGACTGGTGAAAGTATAGGAACAGTACCACGCCGAGAAGAAGGAAAATGCCAAACTGTCCGGCCATCAAGCAGGCCACCGCAGGCGCAAATACGTAGCCGAATAAATGAAAACGGCTGCCCGGGCGTCCGTGGATGAGCCAGAGAATCCAGATTGACATGGAAAAGAAAGCCAGCAGAACGAGCGACCATAGAATGAGTCCGGTTTTCGGGCCGACCAGACCAAGCGGCAATGCCAGGAAGAAGGCAACGGGGGGATTGCGCATGACAAGAAGTGGCTGGTTGTCCTCGCGTCCCGCTGCGCGTTCCAGGTTGTGCACAGCCGCGAAATCGTATGGATTTTCGCCGTGCGCCAGTTGCTGTCCGGCGGCCCAATAGGAGATGAAATCCCGCTGGGAGGCGTTCTTGTCGCTCAGGCCGGTGGCATAGATGATGCCCACAAAACAGACACCGGCGGCCACGATACAACCTGCAGCGAGAACACGCCAAGGGCTTGACTTCATTAGATGGCTCCGACTCCCTCCGCTTGCTTCCGCTTGATTCGGGTTGCGCAGAGATACCATGTAAGCCATGTGGGTACAGTCCAAAGATAGAAATTTGAGAAGAGCGGGCGCCCGCTCATGAGTTCGGCCTCGATCACGACAGTAGCAAGAGCAAGAACCACCAACAGAGTCCGGAACCGGGTAAGATACGCGCCTTGCAACAGGGCCGGAATGGCGAGACTCTCATCGATAATCCAGCAATATGGCGCCACCAGGATCGAGATGAGCATCAACAAGTTGCCGTCTTTCATCCAGTCCCATGTGTGGCGGCGGGTGAAGAAGTAGCCCAAAGCCCATGCGCAGCCCAGGGCAGCCGGCAGAAACTGGAGCCACATTGCTTTCGGACTGAGCCAAAGGCGCAGCATGATGCTCAGGCAGGGAATGGGTTCTGTCTCGATTCCGTAGGTGCGCATCATCTGTGCGTATTGGCTCCACGCCGCCGGGTCGATGCAGTATACGGCCGCGCAACTGGCGGCCAGCGCTACCGCCGCTCCGGCCAGTATCTTGTAGCTTCTCGAGAGCGAGTATCCACGCCAGCAGCACGACTCCAAAAGCCAGAAAGAGATGAGGCTTCAGAGCGCAGAGCCAGAGGGAGATTCCGGCCAGGAATTGATGCTTGAACGATGCAGACGCAGAAAGAGAACATACCCCAGCAGCGCAAACAGAGAAGTCTGCCCCATCGACACGCAGAGCAGCGCAGGCGCAAACGAAAACCCCAGCCAATGCAGGCTATTTCCGGGGCGACCGTGCATCCGCCAGAGCATGAGGACCGAGACCACCAGGCACGCAAGCAGAATCAGGGACCACAGGAACGCTCCGACCCGCAAGCCGATGAACCCCAGGGGAAACGCAATCGTCATCCCCCAGGGCGGGTTCCGCATGAAGCCGACTTTTAACTTGGCGTCAAGCCCCGCTGCCTGCTCAATCCGTATGCATTGCGTCCCCATCGTAGGGATTGGCATGGTGAACGAGCTGCTGGCCGGTGGCCCAATAGATTACGAAATCGCGCCCGCCTGCCAGCTTGCCAATCATCGGTAGAACGCAAAGAAATAGAGTGGTGTACGCAAGCATCAGCCCGGTCACCCCGGCAATCGACAAATCTGCGATGTCGTACTTTGCCCGAGCTGCGGGAAGGTTAGCTGTGTTTGCCATGGAGGCTATTCTACTTCTGTTTCTGACATTTGCGCCTTTCGGGCGCAGGCTCAGCTTCCCCCGGCGCCGGTAGCTGGACTTCTATGCGCCGTCTACGCGGCTCCGCTGCGAGCTTCCTCTGCTTGCGTTCGCTTGATTCCGGTTGCGCAGAGATACCATGCAAGCCACGCGGGCGCCGTCCAAAGATAGAAGGTCGAAGATAACTTGACTCCACCAAGGAGTTCGGCTTCTATCAGGACACTGGCAAAGGCAAGCAGCACCGGCAAGTACCGGTATCGGGTAAGATACGCGCCATGCAACAGGGCCGGTATCGCCAGGCCTTCATCGTAGACCCAGGAATATGGCGCCGTGAGAAGCGAAACGAGCATCAGCAGGTTGCCGTGCTTCATCCAGTCCCATACCTGGCGGCGAGGCCAGAAATAGACCATCCCCCAGGCGCAACCCAGTGCGGCAGGAAGCCATGTGAGACCGACCGTCTGCGGACTGAGCCAAAGGCGCAGCGCGACGCTCAGGCAGGGAACGTGTGCCGTCGCGGCTCCCGACGTGCGCAACATCCGTGCGTAATCGATCCACACAGCCGGGTCGATGCAATACACGGCCACGCAACTGGCGGCCATGGCTACTACCGCTCCCGCCAGTATCTTGTAGCTTTTCGAAAGCAGTATCCACGCCAGCAGTACCACGCCGAAAACCAGAAAGAGTTGAGGCTTCAGCGCACAGAGCCATAGGGAAATTCCAGCCAGGAAGGGGCGCTCGCGATGCAGATCGAGAAACAGAACGTACCCCAGCAGGGCGAACAAGGAAGTCTGGCCCATCACCAGGCAGATGAGGGCCGGTGCAAACGAGATCCCGAGCCAGTGCAGGTAGCTGCCGGGGCGGCCGTGCAGCCGCCAGAGTAGGCGGACTGAAATGACCAGGGACGCGAGCAGGGCCAGCGACCACACGAGCGCTCCAGCTCGCATACCGATGAACCCGAGGGGCAGCGTCAAGGGAAGGCTCCAGGGCGGGTTCCTCATGAACATGGCGCCTTCCGGGAACGAAAGTCCCGCGGCGCGCTCGATCCTCATCAGCGCGTCCCCATCATAGGGATTGGTGCGGTGAACAAGTTGCTGACCGGTGGCCCAAAAGACGACAAAATCGCGCCCGCCTGCGATATTGCCTGCAAACGGCATAACGCAGAGGAACAGAGCGGTTAGCGCAAGCATCAGCGAGGTGACACCCGCGATCAAGAGTTCCGCAATGTCATGCTTTGGCCGAGGGCAGGGGAGTTCGGTGGAGTTTGCCATGGTGGCTATTCTACTTCTGTTTCTGACACTTGCGCCTTTCCCGCGCAGAGTCAAGTGCTTGTACGGCGTCCGATCACAGAACTTCTAGGCGCTGGCCGAAGTCCGACACACCTTGCTTCAGAGCCGCCAAATTTCCGCCCACCCGCTCCGTCTCCGCTACTCCCAGATGCGGGGTCAAAAATCTCCGCACAGTTTCGCGTGCTGCACCTAGAGGTCATGTATACAAGGTCGACAGGCCCGATTCAACCTGTATACAACTGTTTACACTACCCTGCGTCGCTCGACCTGAGATATTTATCTAAGTTGTTGATTTATAACAATAAAAGCTCTGAGATTATGAATGGCACGACACTTGCTACTTAAGAGTCGTCCCCGCCTCAGGCTGGGAAAATCAACTTACGGAGAGAACAAAAATGAATACGATGCTTCTCAAGCTGTTTGTGAAGTTCCAGGACCTGATGAACCGCGAAGAAGGCCAGGATCTGGTCGAGTATGCCTTGGTCGTTGCTCTTATCGCTCTCGGTGCAGTCGCCGGTATGGGAGCACTTGCCAAGGGCATCAACAACGCGTTCGTAACCATCAGCACCACGCTTGCCTCCTCACTGTAAATCAGGGCAATCGACCGATTAGCGGAGAGAACAAAGATGAACACGATGCTTATCAAGCTGTATGCGAAGCTCCAGGACCTGGCGAGCCGTGAAGAAGGCCAGGATCTGGTCGAGTATGCCTTGGTCGTTGCTCTTATCGCTCTCGGTGCAGTCGCCGGTATGGGAGCGCTGGCCAGTGGCGTCAACAACGCGTTCGTAACCATCAGCACCACGCTTGCATCTTCACTGTAAATCAGGACAATCAACCGTCAGGAAGTACGCGCACGCGGCTCGGAAGATTCTTCAAAGGAGGGCACTCAGATGCAGAAAGTGCTTTTCAAGGTGTGTTCTAAGTTTCGGAATCTGATGGGTCGCGAAGAGGGTCAGGATCTGGTCGAATATGCCTTGGTCGTTGCTATGATCTCACTAGGTGCGGTCGCTGGCA
>CAVRDS010000043.1:0-4029 GCA_963719865.1 uncultured Acidobacteriota bacterium
CCCTTCATGCTCGGCTTCAGCCGCCGCACCGAAAGAAAGTCCAGAATGCGGTCTTTTACCTTCTTCAGGTCATAGTGGTCGGTATCCAGAATCTCTTTCGCCTTGGGGATGTCCACTTCTCCCCCGAAGTCTTCGCCCACGGCAGGATCGCCAGCCACTCGATGTAATTACGGGTGACCGAATAATCCGCCGCCATCGGCGACATGCGCGCCAGGCGGCCGAGTTCCTTGAGCGCTTCTTTCTTCACATCGTCGGGCATGCCCGCGGATTCGATCTTCTGCTTCAGTTCTTCGGTGTCGCGCTGCGCCTTCGTCCTGCTCACCCAGTTCTTTCTGGATGGCCTTCATCTGCTCGCGCAAGTAGTACTCGCGCTGCGTCTGCTGCACCCGATCCTGCACTTCCGACTGGATCTTGTTGCGCAGTTGCTGGACTTCGAGTTCCTTGGCCAGGTGCTGATTGATTTTTTCGAGGCGTACCCGGACGTCGGCGGTCTCCAGCGTCTCCTGCTTGTCGGCGGTCGACAGCGAAGGCAGACGACGAGGCGATAAAGTCCACCAGCCGTCCCGGCTCTTCAATGTTCATCGCCACCGTCGAAAGCTCGTCGGAGAGGGTCGGCGAACCGGCGACGATCTGCTGGAACAAGGTCAGCACATTGCGCTGCAGCGCTTCCAGTTCGGAATCCTTGGGCGGAATCGTCTCCGGAATCGTGGTCACCTGTGCCCGCATGAACGGCGAGAGCTGCGCGAAATCGGCCAGCCGCACCCGCTCCAGTCCTTCGGCAAAAACGAACAGGCTCTGGTTGGGCATCTTCACTACTTTGTGCACCACCGCCAGGGTTCCGATGGAGTAGAGATCGGTAGGCTGCGGCGCGTCCACGCGCGCCTCGCGCTGCGCCACCACCACGATGGTCTTGTCCTCGCCCAGCGAGTTGATCAGCTGCACCGAACTTTCCCGCCCCACGGTCAGCGGCAACACCGCATGCGGAAACAGGACCGTGTCGCGCACCGGCAGAATCGGCAGCGAGCGCTCGGTGGTTTCGTAAGGAGGACGCTCGGTGGAATTAGAAATAAGATCGCTCATGCTTTTCCTTGAGTGACTTTCACTCAACCTTGGATGAACTGAACTCGCAAAAAGATGCAAGCCTACGAGCTAGGTTGTTGAATTCTAGACCTTTTTTTGCCCTTTTGCAAGACACAGAAGGAGCTTTGGCCCCCCACTGGGTACTGATCCTGCATAGGGACGCGCTCCCTCCGCGCGCCCTCTGTCAAAATCAACGCTTTATCGTTTTCCCGCCTCCAACTAGAACACGTGCTTCGCCTCATCGCCTTTGAACACCAGTTCCTGCAGAACTCGCTCGTTCGCCGCATTCAAGATGTAAGTCGTCTGATTCTTAGTCGCCTTCGCGCTCAACGGAACCAGGGTGCACTTCGCGCGCACCTCAACCGGCTTCTTCGTCCCCAGTTGCCGGAACACCATGATGTGGTCCGAGCCCTCCATCACGTGACGGATCTCGTACTTCCCCTTCGGCAACAGCGTGTCCGCCACCCGGACCTTCTCTGAAAAGTTCACCTGATAGTTGTCGGCAATTCCCATCTTGTTCTCGGCAGCCGAAACCGCGCCCAGTATGAAGATGCACATCACGATAAGAATCCCAGCAAACATGCGACGCATATAAGCCTCCTATGGCTCCGGGCCAGAGCGGCCCACCTTCAGGCTAGACCGAAGGCGCGGTTCCCGCTGTGCATTGCCTCACACGGGGTTGTGACGAAAGGAGCTGTCGGTACGCCTGCGGAGACAGCCTTGCGGCGCTTCTTGTCCGGAGCGCAAGAAGCCCGGCGGGAAAGAACCGGCGATGTCTCTTGGTCACACACGGAGAATCATCACTTCGGTTGCCTTGATGAGGGCCGCCGCAGTCTGGCCCGGCTTCAACCGCATTTCACGCGCTGACGTTGCAGTGATGATCGATGTAATTTGCTGGCCGCCAATCGAGATCTTTACTTCCGCCATCAGACCGCTAATGCGCACCGAATCGATGCGGCCCACGAGCTGATTGCGCCCGCTGCAGCGGCGGACGACCCGCTTCCGTTCTTTCTCGGTTCTGCCTCGTGTTCTGAAGAGCAGCTTGTCCACTTCACTCTGCGGGATGCGGTGGTGTCCTCCGGCCGTCTGGAGGCTGCGAATCTTCTTCTTGTAGATCCACTGCTTGATGGTGGGGAAGCTGACGCCTAGCTGTAAAGCCGCGTCCCGAAGGTGCAGCAACGTCTTCAGCATTTGCATTCCGTCCGGATTTGTCCTTCTTCCGCATCGGAACGAAATCGTACCTTTAATGACGAGCAGGGTCAACATCCAGCATTTCCCGCCCGCCCGGTCCAAATGTTTTGTTACCGTATATAAACGCATATTACTGGACAGTAAAACAGTATTTCATATACACTCTTCAATTCGTTTACCCATTACCCGCTTTGGGAGGCTGAATGCGTTCCGCTGCCCTGTTTCTCGCCGTCCTCGTTGTCTGTCTTTCCCCTACGTTATCTTCCGCACAGGACGGTTTTTTTTCCGACTGGCTCAGCATGGTCTCCGAAACGCAGGCCGCACAGCCTCACTGGATCACTCCCCTCGCCACCACGACTCCGCGGCTGGAGCAGGAGTTTCGCTACGATATTCAATGGCAGACCCACAATAGCGGTGTGGTTACGGACAACTACGGCGTAAGTAAGGGCCTGGAAATCATTCCGGCAAAAAATGTGGAGGTTATCGTCGCTGTGCCCCCCTACGTGGTGAACAACCCGGATTCACCCAATGGATTTGGCGACTGGCAATTCCTCGTGAAATATCGACTCGCCGCTGGAAACGAGCAGCACGGGAACTACATCTTGACGGCCTTCCTCCAGATGAGTCTTCCCACGGGGCAATACGAACAAGGCACGTTGAATCCGGTAATCACACCCACGATTGCTTACGGAAAGGGCTTTCGAAATTTCGCCGTGCAAGGAACTTTTGGGATCAGCCTGCCCACCGGGAACACGCCGGCGATTGGACGCAATCTGACGTGGAATAACACGTTTCAGTACCGAATCTTCAAGAAAATTTGGCCGGAAACAGAACTGAATTTCACCCACTATTACCAGGGCTCGCACAGCGGCCACACCTTGTTATACGCCACGCCGGGCCTCGTGCTTGGCAAGTTTCACCTGGCCGGTCGTCTCGGCTTCACCGTCGGCGCGGGATACGAGATCGCCACGACGTCATTCCATCCCACCAACCACATTCCGATTTTCTCGGTACGCTTTCCGTTCTGAGGATGGACCGGGGAGGAAAACTGCCCTGCTTCACGCTTCCGGATAAATTCCCAGCACCTTCACCAGTTCCGCCACCTCGCCCAGATGCCGCAGAGCATTGCGCGAGGCTTCATCGTCGCCGCGCAGCAGATCCACAAAGAACACGTATTCCCACGGACGCCCGCGCATGGGCCGCGACTCGATCTTGCTCAAACTGATGTCGCGCAGCGCGAACACGCTGAGCGCCTTGAACAACGCGCCCGGAATGTTCTTTACGCTGAAGGCCAGCGACGTTCTTTCCGCATTCGCCTTATTCGGATTCCGCGCCGCCCGCGGCTTGCCCCGGCGAATCAGGAAGAAGCGCGTAAAGTTCTTCTTGTCATCCTCGATTCCAGCCTTCAGAATCTTCCCCGCATACACCTCGGCGGCCCGCCGGCTGGCGATACCCGCCGCATCGCGCAAGCCCTCCGCCACCACATGCTTCACGCTTCCCGCCGTGTCGTAGAACGGCACCGGCTCCAGCTTGGGATGCTTCGCGAACAGGTCGCGGCACTGATCGAGGGCTACGGGGTGCGAGAACACGCGCCGCACATCTCGAAGTTTGGCGCCCGGCAGCGCAATCAGATTGTGCACGATGCGCAGGCGAAACTCGCGCACGATGTGCACGTCGCGGCCCAGCAATAAGTCGAAATGCTCCGCGACCGAACCGGCCAGCGAGTTTTCGATCGGGATGACCGCGCCGTCCACCGTT
>CAVRDS010000044.1:0-19540 GCA_963719865.1 uncultured Acidobacteriota bacterium
GGGGTGACAGGTAGTACAGTGGACAGGCAACGAAGACGATATTCGTTACCACGCCTGCGGCTGTAAGCACCGCGTCGTACCACGTGTCGAAGAGGCTATAACGCCCAAAAGAAAAGAGTATGTGGAAAGGAGCGAGATAAGCAGGAAAATCCTCGAGTACTGGCAGAACCCAAGCTATCCCGTAAAGAAACCACGCAGCCCAAATCAGAAGGTTCGGCCTCATCCTCATAGCTGCGGCCTATCTCAAAACCACGACTCTCACCGGTGACAAGTATATCCCGTAGCTGTTGCGGAATCGCGATAGCGCTCATTGACCTCTTGTCACAAACGCGGAACCTCTGGCTTCAGCGTAGGACCGCGGCGCGTAACCCTTCCCGGGCGAATGCGTCGGGGGCTCCATGATTCTATTTTGCGGCTACGGCTTTTTTCGGGAATATCTCGCCCATGCGCTTGATTTGCGCGCCTACGTCCTTCAATTTTTCTTCGATGCGCTCGTAGCCGCGGTCGATGTGGTAGACGCGGTCGATGATGGTCTCGCCGTCGGCGACTAGGGCGGCCAGGACGAGCGAAGCGGAGGCGCGCAGATCGCTGGCCAGCACGGCGGCGGCGCTCAACGGAGTCTTACCGCGAACCACGGCGCGGCGTCCTTCAATCTTGATATTCGCTCCCATGCGAACCAGTTCCTGCGCGTGCATGAAGCGATTCTCGAAAATATTTTCGGTGATGACCGACGTGCCTTCGGCCTGCGTGGCCAGGGCCATGAATTGCGCCTGGCAGTCGGTGGGGAATCCGGGATGCTCTTCGGTGGACATGTCGGCGGCGGTGAAGGGATTGTCTCCCATGACGCGGACGGAATCGGCGCCGGCCTTGGTTTTGACTCCGGCTTCGTGAAGCTTGCTGAGCAGCGCGCCGAGATGCGCGGGATCGCAACCGGCGATGTTGAGATCGCCTCCAGTCATGGCGCCGGCGATGATGAAGGTTCCAGCCTCGATGCGGTCGGGGATGATGCGATGCTTGGCGCCTTTGAGCCGGGCGACGCCTTTCACGCAGATGGTCGGCGTGCCCGCGCCTTCGATCTTCGCTCCCATCTTGTTGAGCAGGGCGGCGAGGTCGGCGACTTCGGGCTCGCGGGCGCAGTTCTGCAGAAGGGTTTCGCCTTCGGCGAGCGTGGCGGCCATCAGCAAGTCTTCCGTGCCGGTGACGGTGATCTTGTCGAAAACAATTTCGGCGCCCTTGAGGCGCGTGGCGCTGGCTTCGACGTAGCCGTGGTCCTGAACAATCTTGGCGCCGAGCTTTTCGAGGCCCTTGATGTGAAGATCGATGGGACGGGCGCCGATGGCGCAGCCGCCGGGAAGAGAGACGCGAGCGCGTCCGTAACGCGCGACCAGCGGGCCGAGCACAAGCGTGGAGGCGCGCATGGTCTTGACAAGTTCGTAAGAAGCTTCGGGGCTGGCGAGGTTGGCGCAATGAATGCTGGTGCGGTGGTGGGCGCGTCCGTAGCCGAGTTCGACCTCGGCGCCCATGGCGGCGAGCAGGTTGCGCGTGGTCTGGATGTCGCGGACTTGCGGAATGTTTTCGAGGATGACGGGCTGATCGGTGAGCAGGGCAGCGGCCATGCAGGGAAGCGCGGCGTTTTTCGCGCCGCTGATGTGCACCGTGCCGAGCAGCGGCTCTCCGCCGCGGATTACGAATTTGTCCATGAGAAATCCTTACGAATTGATTGTAACGGGACGGCGGGCGGGGATGGTTGACTCGGGGGGAACTTCGGGACAGGGACGGGTGAGTCGCAAATTCAAAATCTTCACCGCAGAGGGACGCCGAGGACGCAGAGGATTTGGGGGATCAAAATCCCCGCTCTAACGTTGTGCCAGCGTGATGGCTTGGCGGACGTGGCCTTGGCTTTTTTTCAGGGCGGCTGCGGCCTTGGAACGACTCACGTTGGCGGCCAGCATGACTACCGCTACCGGAGTGCGGTTGCCACTGGCGGCCAGGGTGCACGCGGCGGTCTCGTGATCGGCTCCAGTGGCTTGCTCGACAATGCGAATGGCGCGCTGGATCAGCTTTTCATTCTTGGTCCAGACATTCACCATGAGGTTGCCGTAGACGTAGCCGAGGCGCGTCATGGCTCCGGTGGAGATCATGTTGAGGACCATCTTGTGCGCGGTGCCCGCCTTCATGCGCGAAGATCCGGCGAGAACTTCGGGGCCGACTTCGGTGACGATGGCGAAGTCGGCGGCGCGTTCGAGCGGCGAGTTACGGTTGCAGGTCAGGGCAACGGTATGGGCGCCGGAGCGGTGGGCGTATTCGACGATGGCGATGGTGAATGGAGTGCGTCCGCTGCTGGCGATGCCGAAGACAACGTCGTGGCGGCCAGGGCTTGCGTTTCTTGATTTCGGCGAGGGCTAGCACGATGTCGTCCTCGCTGGCTTCGGTGGAAGCGCCGAGAGCCTTGGGACCTCCGGCCATGATGTATTGCACGGTGCGCGGATCGGTGTTGAAGGTGGGCGGAATTTCCGAGGCGTCGAGAGCGCCGAGGCGGCCGCTGGTTCCGGCGCCGACGTAAATGAGGCGTCCGCCCTGGCGAATGCCGGCGGCGACCAGATCGATGGCGCGGGCAATTTGCGGAAGCGCGCGGCGGACGGCAGCGGCGACCGTGGCATCTTCATCGTTCATGAGGCGGGCGATTTCGAGCGACGACATCTGATCAAGACCGCGCGCGCTGGAAAGATTTTGTTCGGTGGAAAGATGGCGAAGATCGGATTTCGCGGTAAGGGTTCGAGTCAAGTCTTGCGCCTTTCGAACTGGGGGTCGTGAATATGAGGTGCGAATAAACGTCGTGGAACTGAATTTCGGATTCATTCTATACGTTCGACGCCGCGCTGCGGAGTCCTTGTTGGGCGCGGCGTTGCACCTAGAGGATCGCTTCCACGACGGCATCGTGAAAGATGGGGCGCACTTGCTTGATGGCTTGATTCGAGCAATCGGGCCAGGTTCGGTTGGTGAGCAGAGTAATGGAAAGCTGGCGGTCGGGATCGATCCAGACCGATGTGCCGGTGTAGCCGAGATGGCCGCAGGAGCGGGCGCCGAAATATTTTCCCGATTGCGAAGGGGATGATGGCGTGTCCCATCCGAGAGCGCGGGAAGTGTGGGCAGGCTCCGATTCGCGGCGCGTGAAGAGCGAGATGGTTTCAGGGCGGAGGATGGGGCTAACTCCGGCGAGAAAAGTTTGCGCGAAGATTGCCAGTTCTTCGGCGGTGGAAAAAAGGCCGGCGTGTCCGGCAACGCCGCCGAGGACGAAGGCGTTTTCGTCTTGCACTTCGCCCTGGATGATTCGCTGGCGGAAGGTGCTGCTGGGGATCTTTGGGCTTACGCCCGGCTGGTTTGCTGGTATTTGCATTTCGCGTGCGGCGGCGCCTGTGCCACATTCTTCATCTTTTCTTTCGTCGGCGGTGGGCGGAATCTTTGAACGGAGCGCGGATGGCGGATTGAAGCCGGTGTTGGCCATCCCTAGCGGGCCGAATATTTCGCGACGGCAAAACAGATCGAGTGACTCTGCGGCAATGCGCTCCAGAGCTTCGCCGAGGATGATGAATCCGATGTCGCTATATTCGGCGCGGGTGCCGGGGTCGGCTGTGAGCGGCGTGGTGAAGGCGGCGTGCAGAAGTTCGGCGTGCGAATGGGCGCGGAGAAATAGTTTCTCGTACGCGGGCAGTCCGGAAGAATGGGCCAGAAGCATGCGGAAGGTGACTTCGCCACGGCGGGGATCGGCAGCGCCGCGGTTGGCAGAGCGGAACTCGGGGATCGTCCCGGTGATGGGAGCTTCGAGTTCGAGCAGGCCTCGTTCGTAAAGAATCATCGCCATGGTGGTGGTAGCGACGGGCTTGGTCAGGGAGGCTAGGTCGAAAAGTGTGGAGGTTTGGACTGCGGAATTAAAATCCCCGCTCAAGCTGAGCTTGGACAGGGCACCCTCTGGATTTTCTCCAAATACAAGGCTGCCGAAAGATTGCAGGGCCAGCAATTTCCCATTCACCGTAACCGCGATCGAGGCGGCGGGGAAGGCTTGTTGTTCGATCGCCTGGCGAAGGATGGAAAATGCGGCTGAAAAGCGGGCGTCCTGATCTGCGAAGTCGGGGACGAGGATGGTGGCGTCGTGCAGGATGAGGCTTCCTTGAATTGAGCGACCTGTGCGGGTTATAGCAGAGTTGTCCGGGAGAATAAAGATTGCCTTCGACAGGGCTCGTAACTAACCGGACTCGGCGGCGGACGGGTTGTGTCGAATGCGGCACCCTTTCGCCTGAGTTTCTTGAGCCCCGCGCCGGGGTTGTGTACAGTCAAAGCATCCTTATTCTTCACGTTTTATTTTGAATCGGAGAAAACCCAGAATGCGAAGGCCCAGGACTACCGGGAGTTTCTTTCTCGCTGTCATGTGTGGTTTAGTGTGTCTGGCCGCGGGATCGGTACTATCAGCATCTTCGGTTGCGGTCGCCAGCGGATCGTCCGCCGCTCGGTCTCCCGTGCGGCTGGGCAACGTGGATTCGATCATTGATCAGGCCATCGCCGACGGAAATATTCCTGGCGCAGTTTTGGTGGTCGGGCACGACGGCAAAGTTATTTACCGCAAGGCCTATGGCGAGCGCTCGCTGGAACCGCGGCGCCAGCCGATGACGCTGGACACGATTTTCGATCTCGCATCGTTGACCAAGGTGATTGCGACCACGACGGCAGTTATGCAGTTGATGGAGCAGGGCAAAGTGCGGTTGAACGATCCGGTGGCGAAGTATCTGCCGGAATTTGCGCAGAATGGGAAAGAAGACATCACGGTGCGGCAGTTGCTGACGCATTATTCGGGGCTCGCGCCCGATCTGGATCTGACGACTCCATGGGAAGGGAAGAATACGGCCTACCAGTTGGCATTTGTCGGGCCTCCTGAGACGACGCCGGGTTCGGGGTTCGTTTATAGCGACATCAACTTCATCATGCTGGGCGCGCTGGTCGAGAAGGTCTCGGGCGAAACGCTCGATGCCTACACTGAGAAACATATTTTTGCGCCGTTGAAGATGACGCACACGCGGTATCTTCCTCCGGCGTCATGGCGGGCGAAGATTGCTCCGACGCAGTATGACGAGAACGAGCACATGCTGTGGGGCGTGGTGCACGATCCCACGGCGCGGCGCATGGGCGGAGTGGCGGGGCATGCCGGGCTGTTCTCGACGGGCGACGATCTGGCAAAATTTGCGCAGGTACTCCTGAATGGCGGCGACGGAATTCTCTCGGCTGAGGCCGTGGCCAAGATGACGTCGCCGGAGACGCCGCCATCGGCGCCGATACTGCGCGGATTTGGATGGGACATTGATTCTCCGTTTTCGTCGAATCGCGGGGATTTGTTTCCGGTGGGATCGTTCGGGCACACGGGATTCACGGGGACCTCGATCTGGATCGATCCGACCACAAAGTCGTATGTCATTCTGCTGACGAATGCGGTGCATCCGCGCGGGAAGGGAAATGCCATCGGGCTGCGCGTAAAGGTGGCCACGGAAATCGCGGCGGCCTTGCCGCTAACTGCCGACGAGAAGGAGGCACTGCGGTGGAAAAGCATCACCGGATATAACGAGGCTTTCTCGGCGGCCCGGCGGATGAGCGCGCGGAATGGCACAGTGAAGAACGGGATCGACGTGCTGGAGGATCACGGCTTCGATGTGCTAAAACCGGCGGAAGGGAAGAAGCATATCGGGCTGGTTACGAATCAGACAGGCCTCGACGCTTCCGGCAAGCGAACCATCGATGTGCTCGCGCAGGCTCCGGGAGTTTCGCTGGATGCGATCTTCAGTCCGGAGCATGGCGTGACCGGAACCCTGGACACGACCGACATCAATAACTCGAAAGATGCAGCCAGCGGTGTTCCCGTCTACAGCGTGTATGGCGGGACGGATGCGGCGAGGCGTCCTCCAGCCGAGGTGCTGCGCGCGCTGGATGCGATTGTTTTTGATATTCAGGATGCGGGAACGCGCTTTTATACCTACGAGACGACGCTGGGATATTTTCTGGAAGCGGCGGCCAAGGCAGGAATTGAAATGATCGTGCTCGACCGTCCCGATCCGATTACCGGATCGTTCGTGCAAGGGCCGGGGACCGATGCCGGGCACGACACTTTCACCAATTACTGGACGGTGCCGGTGCGGCATGGGATGACCATTGGCGAACTGGCTAAGATGTTCAACGCCGAGCGCAACATCAATGCCAAGCTGACGGTGGTTCCGATGGAAGGCTGGCAGCGCGGCGACTGGTTTGATTCAACGGGGCTGGAGTGGGTGAATCCGTCGCCGAATCTGCGGAGCGTGACTGAAGCGGCGCTGTATCCGGGAGTGGCGCTGATTGAGGGCACGAATGTTTCGGTGGGGCGCGGGACGGATAGTCCGTTTGAACTGGTGGGCGCTCCCTGGGTCAAGAGCAAAGAATTCGCGGCTTATCTGAATACGCGCGGGGTTGCGGGCGTGCGGTTTGTTCCGATGACGTTTACTCCGGCGGCGAGCGGGCAGGCGTGCCAGGGCGTGAATATTGTTCTGACCGACCGCAATGGCTTCGATGCACCGGAGTTGGGAATTGAGCTGGCGGCCGCGCTACACAAACTCTACGCGGCGAACTTCAAGATAGAAAAAATGCAGGCGCTGCTGGTGAATCAGAGTGTGTATGACGCGCTGGCGGCGGGCCAGGATCCGCGGAGAATTGCGCAGGACTGGATGGAAGAGTTGGAGAAGTTTGAGAAGATTCGGGAGAAGTATCTGATTTACAAATAAGACTAAACTTCTTTCGGTTTGGCGGCGCGGAGGTGACGGTATGCTTCGTTTTAGCTTTGTTCTCTCCCTGTTGCTTTGTTCATGGTTCGCAGTTTCCCAAACTTCCTCAAGGAAAGATGTCGACATCCTTGCGCCTGACGGAACCAAGCTGCGCGCCACTTTCTTTGCGGCGGCAAAGCCGGGGCCGGGCGTGTTGCTGCTGCATATGTGCAACACCACGCGAAAGTCGTGGGAGTCCGTCGCCGTCGGCTTGAGCGAAGCGGGTATCAACGTGCTGACCATCGACAATCGCGGCTTTGGCGAAAGCGGCGGGCCGCGCTTTGAGGGCGGCTCTCCGGAAGTGGTCAAGGAGTTGGGCGAGAAATGGCCGGGAGATTTCGATGCGGCGTTTCAGTTTCTGCTGGCTCAACCCGGCGTCGATAAGGGACGCATGGCCGCTGGCGGAGGGAGTTGTGGCGTCAATAACGCGATCCGATTGGCCGAGCGGCATCCGGATGTGAAGGTGCTCGTTCTGCTGGCCGGGTCAACCGACATCGCCGGGTTCAACTTCATCGCGCACAAGCCCGAGTTGCCGATCTTCACTGCCGCCGCCGCGGACGATGAGTACAACCCCTCGACCTTGCAAATGATGCAGTGGTTCAGCGCTCTCTCGGGCAATCCGCGCACGAAGTTTTCTGGATTCAAAGATGGGCGGCACGGAACCGAGATATTCGGTCCTCATCCTGAGTTGGTACAACAGATCATCGCCTTCTTTGTGGATACGCTGATCACTACTCCTGTGAATCCGAAAGTTGCCTTTACCCCGCGAAAGACACAGGTTTCGGAGTTTTGGGGAATGGCAAACGAGCCGGGCGGCTCGGTGCGAGCGGCACAGTTATTCCACGAGGCTCGCAAGCGCGATCCCAACGCGCTTGTTTTCGCGGAACTTCCGGTGAACTTGCTGGGCTATGACCAGCTTCAGGCCGGCGATAAAGAAGATGCCATCGCGCTGTTCAAGCTCAACACGGAAGCGTATCCGGCCTCGGCTAACGCCCAGGACAGCTTGAGCGACGGTTATCTGGCGGCGGGACAGAACGATCTGGCGCTGGCGGCGGAGCAGAAGTGCATGGAGTTGCTGCCTAGCGATCCGAGCAATGCCGACTTCAAGGCTGCGCTGGGGACAGCGGCTCAGGAAAAGATCACGAAACTCAAGGCTGAGCAGAAATAGTGCCGCCTGAGTCGGGATAACTCTCCGCAAAAAGCGTGCATCCTAGCGGCTAAGCCGTGCTAATCTCGGGACGTTACGGGTCCGCTTTGCTGGGGAGGTGCAACATGCGCGTGACATGGTTGATGCTGCTGACTTCCGCGCTGGTTTGGGGCCAGGCTGCTACGATGCCGAAGCCCGCCGCCGATGCTCCAGCCCCGGGCATTCAAGCGGCGCCATCGAACCAAGCTCCGGCAGTCAAGTCTCCGGTGACTGCGCCATCGGATCCAAACGCCGCTGTCATCCCCGCAGGAACCAAAGTCCCGCTGACCCTGGCACAGGCTATCTCGACCAAGAACGCGCGCGAGGGCGATGCGGTCTATGCGCAGACCGTGTTTCCCCTGGTGCTCAATGAACGCGTCCTCATTCCGGCGGGGACCTACATCCAAGGCAAGATCATGCACACGGAAAAGGCAGGGCGCTCGAAAAAGCGCGCCGAGATTCTGATTCACTTCACGTCGATGATTTATCCGAGCGGATACACGGTGATGCTGCCGGGATCGATAGACAACACGCCGGGAGCGGACAATAAGGGCGTCAAGGATTCGGAAGGGACGATCCAGCAGGACAAAGACACGGGCAAACGGATTGAAGACGCAGCGAAAGGCGCGGCCGTGGGCGGGACCGTGGGCAGCATCGGTGGCCTCGCGGCGGGCGGACTGAACGGCGCGCGCTATGGCGGGCTGGCCGGAATCGCGGGCGGCGTCGCGTGGGCGCTGTTGAAGCATGGTCCGGAATTGAAGCTGGAAGTGGGAACGTCGATCGAGATGGAGATTCAGCGTTCGATTACGGTGGACGCGAGCCGGATTCAAGTGGCGAAGGCGCGATAAGGCCGGGGGCACCCCACAAAAGGCGTTTGTTTGTCATCCTGAAGCGCAGTTTTTTCGCCGAAGACCCTATAAACCAATCACCACGAAGGACACGAAGTTGCACGAAGGATAACCAAGAAAATGTTCCCCTTCGTGTAACTTCGTGTCCCTTGTGGTGATTAGCCTTTGATCAGACAGGGCCAAGTTGCATAGGTCCTTCGGCTCGCAAAAACCGCGAGCCTCAGGATGACAAGGTCATCAAGGCTGGCAACTTCCTGGGATGCGAATTGCGCTCCGCTTTCCTGGCGCTGCTATACAATCCGCGATAGGGGCATTGTTGCTCCTTGAGCGGAGGTTTCATGCCAGAGATATTGGGCGGTTTTACCACGATCATTATCGTCGTTGTGGTTATTTACTTTCTGAGTTCCATCAAAATTCTGGCGGAGTATGAACGCGGGGTAATCTTCCGGCTCGGGCGCTTGCTACCAGCGGCCAAGGGACCCGGCGTGATTCTGGTGTTCGTGCCGGTGGACCGGATGGTGCGAGTTTCTCTGCGGCAGGAGGCGTTGGAAGTTCCGCCGCAGGATATCATCACGCGCGATAACGTCACGTTGAAGGTGAATGCAGTTATCTTTCTGCGCGTGATCGAGCCGCGAAAGGCGGTCGTGGAAGTTTCGAATTACGTGTATCAGACATCGCAGTTCGCGCAAACTACCCTGCGGTCGGTGCTAGGCGAACAGGAACTGGACGAACTGCTGGCGCATCGCGACAAAATCAACCTGCGGCTGCAAAGCATCCTCGATACGCACACTTCGCCGTGGGGCGTGAAAGTCACCAACGTGGAGGTCAAGCAGGTGGACATGCCGGAGTCGATGCTGCGCGCCATGGCCAAGCAGGCCGAGGCCGAGCGCGAGAAGCGCTCGAAGATCATCCACGCGGAAGGCGAATTCTCGGCGGCGCAGCGGTTGGTGGACGCGGCGCATTTGCTTTCGGGCGAGCCGGTCAGCGTGCAGCTGCGCTATCTGCAGACACTGACGGAAATCGGCGTGGAAAAGAATACGACGGTCATCTTCCCCGTGCCGGTGGATTTCTTCTCAGGCCTTCAGAAATTGCTGGGAAAGGCAGGCGAAGAAGCGGCGCCGGGGAAGACGGCGTAAGAGCGCCGGGTGGCGTGCGCGTCACGTGGAGTTGAAACTATGGCTTCGGTACAAGATACGGAGATTACACTCGGGACAGGAAAGCTGCTGGTGCTGTTCTTCAGTCTGGTGGGGATCTGCGCGCTATTTTTCGCGCTGGGATACTCGCTGGGCCGGAAGGCAGAACCAGCGGCGGCCGCGGCCAGCGCGGCCACGCCGCAGGTTTCTTCCAACACGAACAAAGCCAGCGGCGGAGCAGCGGCGGAGCAGCGGATGACGTTCTACAAATCAGTGGAACAGAAGGATGCGAACCCGGAACTGACGCCGCCGGCGGATACGAAGACCGATACGTCTGGTGCTCCCGCGGCTGCGAATGGAGGGACGCCCGCAGCGCCGGCCAGCAACGCCGCCGACCCGGCGACGACCATGCCTACTTCCGGATATTTCGTGCAGGTTGCCGCGGTGAGCAAGCAGGAAGACGCGGATGCGCTGGTCGACGCGCTCAAGAAGAAAGAGTATCCGGCCTTCGTGGCGTCTGCGGCCGCGAACGACAAGCTGTTTCGCGTGCAGTTGGGACCGTTCTCCGATGTCAAAGACGCGGAGGCCGTGCGTTCCAAGCTGGTTGCGGATGGATATAGTCCCATCTTGAAGAAGTGAAGTGAGTGCAGCTGCCGTTTGATCTTGAAGATTGACGTTCATCGATTTCCGCGGTATTCATATTCCACCATGTCCGCTGAAACATCTCTCGACCGTGCCTTGCACGCGATTGCCGATCCCACGCGGCGCCGCATTCTGATGGCCTTGAAACAAGGCGGGGCGGAAACCCGGACATTTCCACACAAAGCTGCCACCGGTGCCAGCCTGTGCGGGGGAGAGATCGAAGAGCGAATTCGTCTTTCACAGCCCACGATTTCCCATCACATGGCGATCCTCACCAAGGCTGGGCTAGTCGAGGCAACTAAGCAGGGGCAATGGCGCTGGTACCGGCGCAACGAGAAGGCGATCCGGCAGGTGGTGAAGATGTTGCGCGGGAAATTGTAAGCATGTTGGCCCGGGCCTTGAAGCGCCCTCGGCAGCTAAGAGCCGTGCCAAAGCGCGAGCAAATGACTGGCTTCAGCCGCTGCCAGAGCGGCGTCCCCCCCGCGGCTAAAGCGCTGGTATTTCCCGAGGTTGCAGCATCGCTGAAAAGCCACGCCCTTTCCAGACGGGTGGCTTCCCATGTCTCGCAAAAACAGCGAGACATGGGGCACCCCACTTGTGTTTTTCCGCAAACTATAAAGCCGTGCGTAGTCAGAGGCCCTGACGGCACGACTAAAGTCGTGCCCTTCCCATCTTTTTTCTGACGTTACTGGGACGGTGTACTCTACCTTCCTAACGCCCATTTTTCCAGATCGCCGGTGGATCGCATCAGACCAAGTTCGGCGCGCTCCAGTTCGAAGGCTACATCTTGCAGGGCGATGAGGCGCTCGCTCACTTGCGACTCGGCATCGTCGAGATCGTGAAGGTTGGCGGTGCCGGTATCCATGCGGGTGTGAACCGCGGCTAGATTCTTTTCGGCAATTTCATATTCCAGCTGGGCCACATCGTGGGCCGCTTGCATTTGCACCACGGAACGCTGCAGCCGAAGCGTCTCCTCCGAAACCTGATTGCGCGCGGCCTCGGCTTGCTTGGCGGCCTTGAGGGCATCGGCGTCGGCGGCTTGTGCGTGCGAACGCTGCGCGGCATTGAAAATGGGAAAGCGAATGCTCACGCCGACTGTGGCATTGTTCTGTTGAAAGGCATTCGTGACGCAGAGGAATTCGCCCAGGGCAGTCACGCAAGGTTTGGAAGGGATGTAATAGTTCTGATAGTTGTTGAATTTCGACAGCAGGGCATATTGGGCGGCGAAATCAATGCTGGGCAAAAGCGCGCGATGCTCTCCCTGGGCCCGTAAATATTGCGCACGCGCATGCTCGACGGCGGCCTGAACACTCGGATTGGAGCTGGCTATATCTTTGGTTTCGAGCTCAGTCGCCGGGAGAGGCGGGGACGCGGGAATGGAATCGGGATCGGTCTGAATACTAGCGGCGGCCAGACCGGTCAGCGCGGAAAGATGCTGGCGCAAAACGTCCGCAGCGCCTTGCGCTTCGGCGATGCGCAAGCGAACGCGGGCAGCGGAAAGGCTCGCTCTGGTCTGATCCAGTTCGCTGTCGACGCCTTCCTTCACGCGCTCCGCAACTTCGCCTGCAATCTTGTTCGCGTCGGCTTCGGTCTCCTGCAGGCTGGTCAGACGCTGTTCCCACTTGGCCAGTTCCGTATAGCTTTGGGCGGCATCCTGAATAATCTGGGCTCTTCGGTCTTTACTGTTGAGAGTGGCCACCGCGGAATCAGCGCGGGCGGCGCGGATCGACTCGCGCAACGAGGGCTCAAACAGCGCCGACTGCGTGGTGATATTGAACAATGCGGGCGCCGAGCCTTCCAAAGCCAGAGGGAAGCCGTAAGAGTATCCTAGGCCCGCGCCGACCGCGACCTGAGGGATGTAGTTGTTGTGCAGTTCACGATAGGTGGCGGAGGCGCGTTGCTCGTCGGCGGCAGCCATGGCCGCGCCCGTGGCATGTGACAAGGCGAGTTCGACCACTCGCTTGAGCGGGACCGCTTCGGCCAGCCCCGTGGCGGGAACAAGCACAATTGCCAGAATCCACTTTACGGCGAGCGCACCGCAGCAAAAGGTTTTCATTGCGTCCTTCTCCAAGCGATCTGCGAATGATGGTATGAACAAATTGGATGCAAGCCGAATTCTAAATGCCGGATTCGAGCGCAGCCGCGTCTTTTTGAGCCTTGTAATCTCCGGTGCGGCAGCCTGAGCGGAGCTGTGGACAGCGGATTCACAAGAATTTACGGTTCGACGCGCCGCAAATCTTCCCGCGCTCGCGCGTAGTCGTGGAATAGCGCCAGGGCCGCGCGAAACTCGGTAGCAGCGCCGGGGCGGTCTCCTTGTTTTTCCAGCAATTGTCCGAGCAATTCGTGCGCTTTGAAAGCCGGCGCTTCTTCCACAGGAGAGGCCAGGTAACGGCGCAACAGGCGCATCGCCAGCGGATAGTCCCGTCCGGCGCGCAGCAGTAAGCCGCCGGCGTACATGAGCGCTTCAGGATGCTCGACGGGGCTCGATTCCAGGGAACGGATGGCCTGCTCCATCTCATCCAGGCGACGCCGGTGAAAGAGAAAGCTCGCGAGATCTTGCCAGGCGCGTGCTTCGGAGTGACTGGCCGCGATGGCGGCGCGGTATTCCCGTTCGGCGACGGCTGGGTCGTTCTCCTTTTCCGCGATCCGCGCCAGCAGCCAGTGCGCCCGCGCCGGATCGATCGGCATGAGCGCTGCAGCCTGGGCGCGGGCCTTGTCCTTGCCTCCGCCTATAATCCCGGGAGCCTCCGCGTCGAATTCTCCGAGGTCGGTGCGGGCGGCAGAGCCGGCGGGATCGAGTTCGACCGCGCGTTCGAAGGAGTTGCGAACTTTCCTGGCGAGTCCGGCGGCTGTGAAAAAACCAGTGCGATCGGCTTTTTCCCCGTAGATGCGTCCTAGCCAGAGTTCGTACAGGCTATTCTTGGGATCGAGATCGCGGGCGCGCTCGCACTGGGGAATTCCGCGATCCCAGTCGTCGATCATGAAATAGGCACGGCACAGCAGGTTGAATGATGCGGCGTTTCCAGGCGAACCGCTGGTTTCCTTT
This sequence comes from uncultured Acidobacteriota bacterium, assembly GCA_963719865.1. GTDB lineage: Bacteria > Acidobacteriota > Terriglobia > Terriglobales > Acidobacteriaceae > Sulfotelmatobacter. The sequence continues at coordinate 13,689 of CAVRDS010000044.1, forward strand.
TGCAGAATCTGGATCGCTTCATCCACCTTACCGGCAGCCAGGAGTTCCCGTGCAGTAGCGGCCTGCAAGGCCGAAGGAAGGAGAAAGAAGAGAATCAGCAGCAGGACTCGATTGCGCCAGCAAAGCAATGGAATGGGAGGATCCTCCGGCAATCAGGGCACGATTTTAATGGCGGCGCCATTGGATAATGGTTTCGGCTCTTCCGCCGGCAACGCCACGGTGTCACCCTCGGAAAGCCCGGAGGTGATCTCAACGCGAGTCAGGTTCTGCAGGGAAAATTCGACGGCCTGCCGTTTCACGTGCCCGTCGACGATTTTGTAGACGTAAGGCTTGCTGTCGTCCAGGCGCAGGGCATCACGCTGCAGCGTGAGCACATCCTTGTGTTCGGCGACCACGATGGTGACGCCAACGTTGATATTCGGCAGCAGGCGCAAATCCTGATTGTCGATCAGGCAGGTGGCTTCGCCGACGTTTCGATTCAGACGCAACTTCACCGTTGACGGGACCGTGTCGACGGCACCGGTCCACACCCGGCCGGGAATTGCGTCCCAGATGATTTCGACTCTCTGTCCGACTTGCAAGCGGCCGACATCGGGCTCATCGACGAAAGCCCGCACCAGCACGCGGGAAAGATCGGCTTCCTGCAGGAGCAAGTCTCCCGCCTGCACGAACGCCCCCGCTTTCAGCGGCACGGAATAAACGACGCCGTCGAAGAGAGCGCGAACGGTCGATTTGCTCAGCGCATCTTCGGCGGCGTCGTATGCCGCTTGAGCCTCGGCCGCCTGGGCTTGAATGTGCGCGACTTCCGGCTGTGAGTAGCGTTCCTTTTGTTTCTGCTCGAGCAGGTTCAAGTCGGCCTGGGCACGCTGCAGGGTCCCTTCCGCCTGACCAACTTCTCCGGCGGAAGCAGCGCCATCCTGCTGCAATTTGCGCAGGGCGTCGACATTGCGCTGATCGGCATCGCGTGCGGCGCGCGCTTTGAGGAGCTGGGAATTCAGAGTGATGACCTCTTCCTGCGTCCCGCCGGTCTTGAGAGCGTTCTGGTTGGCTTGCGCCGCTTTCACCTGTGCCTGCGCACGAGCGGCCTGCGTGCGTATGTCGTCGTCATCCAGCTGCAGGAGGAGCTGGCCTTTGCGAACGTGGTCGCCCTCTTTCACCAGAAGGCGCTTGACGGTCGTGGCAATCGGAGCATGCGCCTCGAAATTGCGAATGGGCTCAACCTTGCCGTTGGTGGAAACGACGCTACGAATCGGACCGCGCTCCACGGTCGTGGCGCGAACTTTGAGCGGAGTCTGGTGCAGATAAGAATAGAGCAGGAACAATATCAGGATGACTGCGAACGCAGCCCAGATCCACCGCCGGCGCAGCGGTGGGTTCGAATTGTTCGTCGATGCCAACTAATTGTCTTTCAAGGTGCGGCAGGAATAAGTGTAAGCAGTAATTTACCATCCGGAAGGCCGCGACGGCACAGCGAAGCGCTTCCGATACGGTATCTCATTGGATGCCGGTGAGAGGACTTCGGCTGCACGGATGCCGGCACACTTCTTTGCAGTCGTAAGAACGAGCATAACCGCAGAGGACGCACAGGAATTCCGCAGAGTTTCGCTGACAAGATCGGCCTCTGTGCGCGGGCAGCCGTTACAATGGCTCCATGCCGAAGACGCCACGCTACACGCCTGAGCACGCCTCCGCCGGTCTCGACGCGAAGTTCCCCGAGATTGAGACCTGGCCCAACCAGTTTCCCGGATACGAGATTGTGGTCGACGATCCCGAGTTTACGTCAGTGTGTCCGAAAACGGGGTTGCCGGATTTTGGCGTACTCACGATCCGCTACATGCCCGATAAAGATTGCCTGGAGTTGAAGTCGCTGAAGGAATATCTGCAGTGCTACCGGAACCTGGGAATTTTTCAGGAGAACGTGGTCAACCAGGTGTTGGAAGACGTGGTGAAGTGGGCCAAGCCGGTGTGGGCCGAGGTGAAGGGAGAGTTTCGTCCCCGAGGAGGAATTTCGACGACGATTTTCGCGAAGTGGCCGCGACCGCAAGCGCGCTAACCACAAAGGACAGAAGGATCACGGAGGAAAAAACCTTTGCCAGCGACGTCCTTCGTGTAACTTCGTGTCCTTCGTGGTTAAGGATCCAGGCGCTGGCACATGTTATATTCGCTCGACTGTGACCTCTCCGAAGAGTTACCCAAAGATCGCTCTCGCGCTGCTCACCGCTCTGAACCTGCTGAACTACATTGATCGTTCAGTGCTCTTCGCGGTGCAGGATCTTCTCAAGGCGGAATTCCATCGCAGCGACACAGCTTTTGGCGTTTTAACCAGTGTGTTCTTTGTTTTTTATATGTGCGCGGCGCCCTTCATGGGTCCGCTATCGGTACGCTTCTCGCGAAAATCGGTGATTGTGGTCGGAGCGCTGATCTGGAGCGCGGCGACGCTGCTGACGGCAGTCACATACGATTTCACAGGATTGGTCATCCGCCACACTCTGGTTGGAATTGGAGAAGCGAGTTTCGTCATCCTGTCTCCAACCTTCGTTGCCGACATGTTTCCCGAGAGCCAGCGCGGCCGCGTGATGGGCGTGTTTTATCTGGCAATCCCCGTCGGCACGGCACTGGGATACATTCTCGGAGGGGTGATGGGACCGGCCTACGGATGGCGCGCGCCATTTTTGGTGGGCGCCGCACCCGGCTTTGTGCTGGCGCTGTTATTGCTCTTCATTCCTGAACCTCCGTTGGGACAGTTTGACCCTCACCAAGAAACACCGGGTCGCGATACCTTGAAGGGGTTGGCGAGAAATCCCGCATTTCTTACGGCGACCTTTGGCATGGCGATGATGACCTTCGCCCTGGGCGGACTGCAAGTATGGATGCCGACATTCTTGCATCGCGCGCGCGGTTATACGCTGGGGCAAGCAGGAATTTTCTTCGGCTTGAGCATCGGCGCGAATGGTCTGGTGGCGTCCCTGGCTGGGGGCTGGTTGTCCGACTTCCTGCTGCGAAGGACTCGATCCGCTCACTACTTAGTCTCGGCGGTCAGCCTCGGTCTGGGGATACCGGCGATGTGGGTAGCCCTACATGCATACGGCAATCGGATGGTGGCAGGGATTCTGGTGGCTGAGTTCCTTCTCCTGTTGAACACGGGGCCACTGAACGCAGCCATCATCAATTCGGTGGGAGCGCACGTGCGGGCCATGGCGCTGGCCGTCAATATTTTCATCTTCCACCTGTTCGGCGATGTGCCGTCGGCTTACCTGATCGGATATATCTCTGACAGATATTCGCTGCAACGGGCTTTCCTGGGGCCGGTCGTCGCGATTGCGCTGTCCTCTGCCATACTGTTCTATGGAATGAAATTTGCGCCGCCGCTTACCGCGGAGACCGGACTCGCCGGGGCAGAGAAGACCTAGGTTTAATGCACATTTTTCATTGGATCGCGGGAACGATTCTGGCGCTCGCCTGGTTCTCGCGCATTGTGGACGCCGCGCTCGGCATGCCCAGCGTGGCCGACGTCTCGCGGCCGGAATGGGATCGCGATCCGGTTTCGCCGGCCGGTAATCCTCGGGTTTCGATCATCGTTCCGGCGCGCAACGAGGAAGAGACGATCGAGCAGGCGCTGAATACGCTGCTGGGCCTCGACTATGACAACTATGAAGTGATCGCGGTGAACGACCGCTCCACGGATCGCACGGGCGAAATCATGGAACGGGTGGCGCGGGAGATGCATGGTTTTTCCGCTAAGAGTCAAAATCCCCACTTCTCCCAAAGTCAGGGAGAAGTGGGGCACCCTCGGTTTCGTGAGTTGCGCGTGATTCATCACAGCGAGTTGCCCGCGGGATGGTTGGGAAAAACGCACGCCATGTGGACGGCAGCGAATCAGGCCACAGGGGACTGGCTGCTCTTCACCGATGCCGACGTGCTGTTCAAGCCGGATTCGCTGCGGCGGGCCATGGCTTATGCCGAGGCCGAACCCGCCGATCACGTCGTGCTGTTTCCGCAAATGATTATGAAACGGCCGGGCGAGTACATGATGATCGCATTTTTCCAGACCATGTTCATGTTCGGGCACCGGCCGTGGAAGGTAGCCGATCCGAGCACCGACGATCACATGGGTGTGGGCGCATTTAATTTAATTCGCCGCCGCGTGTACGACGCCGTTGGCACCTACGAAGCCTTGCGGATGGAAGTGCTCGACGACATGAAGCTGGGCAAGGTCGTGAAGAACGCCGGATTCGCGCAGCGGAATGTTTTTGGCGGCGATCTCATCTCCATTCGCTGGGCGCATGGCGCCTTGGGCATAGTGAACAACCTCACCAAAAATTTCTTCGCCGTGCTTTCGTTTCAGTGGTGGCGGACGCTGCTGTCGGCGTTCGGGCTCGCCTTCCTGAATTTTGGGCCGTTTCTCGGTGTCTGGCTGGCCCATGGCTGGGCGCGCGTCCCCTATGGCATTGCGCTAGGATCGATGTTTCTGATCTACATCGGGATGTCGCGGCGGTCAGCCGTACCGGCGTATTACTTCCTGCTGCATCCGGTGAGCACAACGCTGTTTATCTACACGCTGTTGCGATCGATGATTCTCACGCTCTGGAATGACGGCATCGTGTGGCGCGGGACGAAGTATCCGCTGGAAGAATTGCGCAGGGGCATGGTGTGAGCTCGCCGCCTCCTACGCCCGAGCTGAGAGAACTTCCAGTTTCACCTCTGGGGCAATCGCTCCCAACACTATCTCCGTCACGGCTTTCTGACTGATCTTCGCGTCGTGCACTTCCGCCAGAGTGACCGCAGAAATTGCTGAGTACGTTTCGCCCGCGGCAATCAGAGCGGCCAGCGCGACTTGCAGCGGCGAGAGGCTGGGATTGAAGGCAACGCTTTCAATGTAAGAACCGCGATAGATGCGGCCGTGGCGCGATTGCATGGCGAGTCCAGCCGGAGATTTGCTGTAAGGGGCGTAGGAGTGCCGCGCCGCATCGAGGGCGGCCTTCGCGAGCGGGTCGGACGAATTGTTGATCAGCGCAAGATTGGTTTTCTGCACCGGAAACGCGCCATGGGTCATCCCGAGAGCCGCGGGCCCAAACGCCGAAGGGAGGATCGATGAAAGTTTCATCGGAGGCTTGCTGGGAGTGACAATCATGATCTCGCCATCGGGCGACATTTCGTCGATGAACTGCCGGCAGTGACCACAGGGCGCGCCGCCGATGGCCAGGGCCGGCACCGATTCCTCCGCGTGCATGTAGGCGTTCGAAAGAACCGCCTGCTCGGCGTGGACCGCGAAGCCGAGACACTGGCCGGGGATCTCGATATTCGCGCCCGTGTAGAGGCTGCCGCTCGCGCCTCGCGCCACGGCTCCAACGAAGAAGTTAGAAATGGGCGCGTGCGAATAACTCTGAGCTAGAGGCAGCAGGTTGACCATCAGCTGATCGAGGCTGATATTTTCAGACTTTGCCAACGTTGCGGCATCGGCCGCGGAAATCTGGCCGCTGTACTTTGGATCGTCGATCAGGCTCCGCAACCGTGCGCGAGACTTTTCCGTGAACTTAGGCAGGAGTTTCAGAAGGGCATCCTCGCCAGGGCCCGCGTTCAACGCGAAGGCGTGTTCTGCGGCTAGTGCCAGACCTGCTGAAGTTAAGACGCCGAGGGCAGTACGGCGGGTCATGTGGGTGCGGTCAGTGGATGCGCTCATCGTTCCCCTTTCCTCCAAATGCAGAAGTCGGAAGTCAAAATGCAAAATGACGAACGGGCATACTTCTGCCCTCTGACTTCTCACTTCTGACTTGAACGGGCAGTATAACTGCGGCGCGGGGCGGAGACGAAATCGCCGAACATTGTGGGAGCGCGTTTATAACAATATGTCG
>CAVRDS010000045.1:0-6233 GCA_963719865.1 uncultured Acidobacteriota bacterium
TGCGGTTCGTCGGCACTGGGTTGACTGGTAGGCCCGGCAGGAATCGAACCTGCAACCCTCGGATTAGAAATCCGATGCTCTATCCGCTTGAGCTACGGGCCCTCGCTAAAACGGGACTCTGATTACCGATTATAGGGGATGTGCGCGGGGCGATACCCAGTCTTCTTCTAAACTGGTTCCATAAGGTAGCACTCGGTGGGCCATGGAATGCTGTGGTTTCGAGCTGGTGGCCACCCGTAAATGGTTTGCCTAGAGCTGGTTTCATAAATGGTTCTTGGGAAGGACACGGCCGGGGCCCCCGGCAGGCGCGGGTTTCGCCTGCTGGGGTGGAGGGCTTCAGCCGTGCCGCCCAGAGCCAATAAACACGCGGGCTTTAGCCCCTGAGGGATGTGCGTTCCGGGTTGAAAGGCATTTATAAAACCAGTTCTAATCCTTCAGCAGGACCATGGTTTGATCGCCACGGCAGAACGTCGCAACCTTCGACAGGCCTCGGCGCGGTACAGGCATGGTCATAACCGGTCCGTAGCAATAAACGGCGTGCCCGGTGGCGGCGAAGTACCATTGCCCTCCCTTTCTCTTTGCGGGCTGTTGGCTGGGGGTGGGAGAGAGCTGAACTGGTGGCGCCAACCTGGGGACGGGAAGAGACAAGACTAACGCTAGGGCCAGGGCCTTCATGATTGGGTCTCATTTCCACCGCAGCCCCCACAGAGAGGCCGCGTTTACAGAACCGTTTCTCTCTAAAACCTGTTCCGCTTTCGCCGATCCGTGCGTTTCACGCCGGCAAGCCCGCTAGATCGATCGAGTGGAGCGTCGTACATCCGTTAGATCCGAGGCCGGCTTCCCGGGAGCTTGCTTCATGGAGCGGGCCGACTTACTGGGTCGTTTCGTTTGTTTGTCCGGTCCTTTTGCTCCGGCCCCAGAATTGCCCGCCGCAGGATTGCCTGTCGCAGGATTATCCGCCGAACGATTGCCGGAATCCGCATCTTTCTGCTCCGCCTGCGCTGCCGCCTTTTCGTGCGACCGATTGCTCTCATCACGAGCCAGCTTGCCTTTCAGCGAAGCCAGTTGGGTGCTGTCCTGCAACATCCCGCGGATCAAAAAGCGCTGCGATTCGATCGTCCGGCCCTGCTCGAAAACCAGCAGTGTCAGAATGCCGTAAGAAACGATGAACAAAATCACCAGCAGGGGCAGCAGGGTCGCCGGTCGCGACTTTTTTTGAGAAGCTACGCACTCCGCGCTGTAGACGATGGTCACAAATGCCCCCAAGTCCGCCCCATTCGCTCCGGGGCTTCGCAAGGGAATTACTGCACCCGTGAAACCATATGCGGGGGGAGACTTAAGTGTGTGTTGGCTATGGAGTTAGTAGGCGGAAACGGCATCGGGCTGCACCCCAGGGTGCAAGCCGCTGCACTTAATGAGTAACGAACCCAGCACGACCACGGCAGGTTCGCCCCGAGGCATAGTCCGGAACGATCGCCCGGGAACCCGCGCCAGTCAAGGACTTTGGAAGCGGCCCATCGCCGGTGGAGAGCCGGGCGTCCCCGCCCGGCCCCACAGTCGAGACGCTCGGTCTTACTCTGAAACCCTGAAGCCTTGAAACTTTGAAACCTGGCCTAATCCGCCTTTACCACCACATACTTCCGCCCAGCGTACAGCCGGTACTGCGCTCCGTCTTTTTCAAATTTCAAGGGAACCGGGTGTTGGAGCTTGTCGTCGTTCTGGCTGGCAATCGAGAGCACATCCGTTCCCGCCACGTTCATCACCGTGAACTTGCCGTCCTTGAAGCCGAAACCATAGGCTCCCGGATCCAGCGTGCCGCCGTCAAAGCTGAGCTTGATTTCAGTGATCAGGAAACCCTGGTATTTTTCGGCGATGGCAGTGGCATATCCCGATGTGTCCACCAACCCCGCCAGCACCAACTTGCCCGCCGAGTTCTGCAGCCCGGCCGTATTCCGCAATTGCGCGGCCGCATTCTGGCCGGCAAAGAAAAACGAGGTCGGAGCGGCTTTCTTCACTTGATCCGCCGTAAGCACTTGCGCGCTGGCCGCGGTCAACCCGATCGCCACCAGCACAAAAAGCCACACCAGCTTGCGATTGCAGTTCCGATTCCAGTTCAGATTCCGGTTCATAGAGGGTCCTCCTCGGATTGTTAGTGCGTGGTTCATAAATAGTTCTTTGCAGGGGCGCGCCTTCAGCCGCTGTTTCGAGCCAGTTCAATCGGGCCTTCACAGACTGCGGAAAAACCCTCGCTTCGTATCAGGGCATCGCTTTAGCGATGCCGCAAGTCCCGCAAAATCAGATGCCCCTTTAGGGGCTGCGGGCCGAGAGCCGATTTTCGCATTCCGCGAGAGAAATTCGTTTGACCGCAACATTCGGATAGTCCGTGCGGCCGGACCGCCCTATCCTACCTCCATGGCCACCAATACGATACTCTCACAGCAAGCAATGAAGACAACTCCAACCCGAACCGCGGAACCGATCGATGAAATGACCAACGGCCAGATCGTTGGCCAGATCGACGAACGGATCAACACCCGCCGCTGGCAAGCCGTCCTCGATCGTGACGGCTCACTCGACGGCGCGTTTGTTTTTGCCGTATCGAGCACCGGCATCTTCTGCCGCCCATCGTGTCCCGCGAAGCGCCCACGCCGCCAGAACGTGAGCTTCTTCGATCATGCTCTCCAAGCCGAACAAGCCGGCTATCGCGCCTGCCTGCGCTGCCGCCCGAAGGCAGTGGACGGAAACCCGCAATCCGCATTGGTGCGCGCGATGTGCCGCTACATTGAACAGCACATCGAAGACCGCCTCACACTAAGCGAACTGGCGAAAGAGTTCCGCCGCAGTTCCTTCCACTTGCAACGGACCTTCAAATCCGTGCTCGGCGTGTCGCCCAAGGCCTACATCGACGCCTGCCGCCTGCGGCAAGTGAAACAGAATTTACAAGCGGGCCACTCCGTGACCACCGCGCTCTATGCCGCCGGATACGGCTCCAGCAGCCGCCTCTACGAGCGCACCGCCGCGCAACTTGGAATGACCCCGGAGAAGTACCGCCGCGGCGCAGTTGCCGCCGTAGTCCGTTACACCATCGCCAACTCGCCTCTGGGACGCATGTTGGTAGCCGCGACCGACAAAGGCATCTGCGCCATCCAGTTCGCCGATTCCGATGAGCAGCTCCAGCAAGGCCTGATGCGCGAGTTCCCCTTCGCCACCCGCCGCCGCGACGACGAGACCATGTCCCAGTGGCGCGAGAACCTCACCCACCTCATTCAAGGACATGCGTCCAATCCATCCCTTCCGCTAGACATAAGGGCCACTGCTTTTCAACGCCGAGTCTGGGAAGCTCTGCAAAGAATTCCCCGCGGAGAAACGCGCTCCTACAGCGCCGTCGCGAAAAAGATCGGCATGCCAAAAGCCACGCGTGCCGTGGCCCGAGCCTGCGCCACCAACCCGGTAGCCGTCGCCATTCCCTGCCACCGCGTCGTCCGCGAAGATGGCAATTTAGGCGGCTACCGCTGGGGAATCGACCGCAAGGAGCAGTTGCTGGCAATGGAGGGGGGCACGGGAGCGTAGAGCCGAATGCCCCATCCTCGCCGGATGGGGGCGGGATCTCAGAAAGTCGGGATTGTGGAAACCATCAGCGGGGGCCCCTTGATCGGCAGCGAGAGTGATTTGCAAACGCGAACCGACGTGATCCTAACGTTCACGAAGGAAGTTTCTTTCCGAAAACGAGACAATGGCGCCCCACGTCAGCGCTTCCGAGAGCAGAGTAGATCTTTCGTCGCAACTCTGGCGGCAACCCGAGTTCAAATTGCATCCTGCGGGCATGGCAACGGCTGCCAACCTCCGGGTTGCCGAGGTAGTTCTCCCCCATCAATAGGAACATCTCCATCGGGAAGTCCCCTTGCGCGTAAACGGTATCGAATCCGAGACAACCGAACGTCTGCCGAAGAGATGCGAAATTGAAGTAGTTGATGTGATCGGGCACGGCGATCCACCAAGGATCGGCATTGACTTTCTCCCTCGCGGCCTCTTGCATCTCGCTAAAGTCATTGGGTACGCGGACACAAAGAATTCCTCCCGGAACAAGCGCTTGTTTGCATTCCCGCAGCGTTCGCACCGCGTCCGGCACGTGTTCCAGTACATTGAGCATCACGACCACATCGAATCTTGCCGCGCCGGAGTGGGCCACAAATTCATTGAACGTCATGCTGTGCACCGTAAGACCCTTGGACGCGGCTCGCTGCGCGGCCTCGGGCGCTGGCTCGGTGCCTACTCCGCTAAAACCGCGTCCCTGCGCAAAGGCGAGAAAATCGCCAGTGCCGCAGCCCACTTCCAATAACTTGCGGCCCGGAGCGATTCCGTCCAACACACTTAAGATATCGGTATACAGACCCTCGCGCAGCCACTGCAACTCCTTGGCCGCCACATCGCCACCCTCCATCAGCCGGCGAACGTCTGGAGCGCGGTTCCCCTTGCGCAGAAGATCGTAGTAGCGGCTCTCGTAAAACTCGTTAAGCTCCGTCTCAGGAGGGATCGGGTCCAGCCGGCGAAAACCATAAGTGGCGTCCTCGACGACGCGGAATCCGGCGGATTGCGTGGGATTGTCCGGGTAGTTGGGGGAATGGTCTCGAACGGGGTTTTTCATGGACACGATTGTCTCCAATAGTAGCCCAACGAGCGGCCTAGGAACACAGGGCGTCTACTCCGCCTGCTTCGTGATATTCAGCAGCACGCCGACGCACATCAGGGTCACGAACAGCGACGACCCTCCATAGGAAACAAACGGCAGCGGAATCCCTTTGGTAGGCATCAGCCCCAGCACAACGCTGATGTTGATGAAAGCCTGGAGCACGATCATGCTGGTGATTCCGACTGCCAGGAAGCGTCCGAAGTTATCCTGAGTGCGCAACGCCGCTCGCGTTCCGCGCCAGAGGAAGATCGCGAACAGGATGATGACCGTGAGCGCTCCGACCAACCCCAACTCTTCGGCAGTAACCGCAAAAATAAAATCCGTGTGCGGTTCGGGAAGATAAAACAATTTCTGCTTCCCTTCCATCAGGCCGAGCCCGGTGACGCCGCCAGTCGAGACCGCAATCAGCGACTGAATGATGTGGAAGCCAAACCCCTTCGGGTCGGCGTAAGGATTCAGGAAGGCCAGGATTCGGTCTTTTCTGTAGGCCACGTGAAAGATCAGGAAATAGAGCGGCAGCAGCGAGGCCGCGAACGCGTATCCAAAATAGCGCAGGCGGATTCCGGCGATGAACAGGACGCACGCCGTAATGCCCGCGCAAGCGATGGCGGTGCCAAGGTCCGGCTGAAAAACAATTAGCCCAAGAAAAACCGCGGTGGGCGCGACGGCGGGGATCAGCGTATTGCGCCAGTCATCCATGACCATGGCCTTGGTCTTGTTTTCGAGAAACCATGCGAGAAACAGGATGAGCGCAGGCTTCGCCAGTTCCGACGGCTGCAGCGAAATTGAGCCCACGTGAAACCAGCGATGCGTGCCGTGAGCGCGATCGAGGAAGAAAACGGAGATGAGCAGAAGCGTGGTCAAGCCGAGAAGCGAGAAAACCAGCGCCGGATGTTGCAGGCGTTTGTAATCCACCTTCATTGCCACAATCATCACGGCGAGTCCCGCGACGGCCCATACCAATTGCTTTAATAGGAATTCGTAGGCCGAGCCGAACCGCTCTTTGGCCAGCACGGCGGAGGCGCTGAAAATCATGACCAGTCCGACAAAAACCAGGATCGTGGTCACAGTGAACATCCAGCGATCGACGCTGACCCGCTTGGCCATACAGAATCATTTCACCACGGAGTCGCGGAGACACGGAGGAGTTTCGGCTGTGGAATTCAGGCAAGAGATAACTGAGTTGGTTCCCGCGTAGGATTCGTATCAAGAAGGGATTCGTATCAGGGAATTTGTACCAGGGGATTTGTACCGGTGGATTCGTATCAGGGTATCGCTTTAGCGATACCGAAAGTTCCGCAAATTCAGACGCCCCTTCAGGGGCTGCGTTGGCGTCATCGCTAAAGCGATGACCTGATACGAATCACACGCTACGTGGATCGGGCCATCGCCAGGGAGTGCACTGTCTCTTTGAACACTCTGCCCCGATGTTCGTAGCTCTGAAACTGATCGAAGCTGGCGCAGGCCGGAGCAAGAAGAACAACGTCGCCCGGCGCGGCCGATTCGCTGGCGCGGCGGATGGCATTTTCCAGAGTTTCCGCAT
>CAVRDS010000046.1:0-18931 GCA_963719865.1 uncultured Acidobacteriota bacterium
CAATGGGCGCAGACTTACCCGCAGGATCCTACTCCGTTGGATGCCCTCGGCAACGATTACTTGTCTCTGGGGCGGTATCAAGAGGCATTGGACCTGTTCCTTGAGGAGCGAAGGCTCGCACGAGGTGGTTACTATAACTACTTTAACCTCGTGTGGGCGTACCTCAGTCTCAGTCGCTTGAGTGAAGCACGACAGGCGGTAGAACAGGGCCTGGCGCGCAAATTTGAACTCGGTAACGCACACGTGTTGCTGTACTACATCGACTTTCTAGAGGCCGATTCGGCCGGCATGCAGCGGGAATTGGCCTGGGCCTCCGGAAAGCCTGAGCTTGAGAAGTTCTTCCTGATCATGCAAGCGGACACCGAGGCTTACTACGGTCATCGCCGGGAAGCCTGGGCCTTGTCGCGAAAGGCTGTGGAAGCGGCTCGCCGTGACAACTCGCCCGAGGAGGCGGCGATTTACATGGGCAACCTGGCTCTCCGCGAAGCTGAGTTCAGCGATTCCGCTCACGCTCTCAAAGCTGCGGATTCGGCGCTTGCGCTCATGCCTTCAAGAAACGCGCGGATCCTAGTCGCTCTGGCACTCGCGCGTGCCGGTTCCGGCAAGCGGGCTCAGGGCTTGGCAAACGACCTGGCCAAAGCCAACCCTTCGGATACTCTCCTGAACTTCTACTGGCTGCCGACCATTCGCGCGGCTGCGGAGCTTGACCTTAACCATCCCGCCCAAGCCGTCGAGATACTTCAGCTTACGACCCACTACGAACTGGCTGCGCCCTTGCCGTTGTCTGCAAGCACTCTTTACCCGGTATATGTGCGCGGCCAGGCCTATTTGCAACTTGGCCTGGCCAACAGTGCAGCCGGCGAGTTCCAAAAGTTCCTGGATCATCCCGCCTATCTGATTAATTTCCCGTTGGGCGCATTGGCACATTTGCAGTTGGGCCGTGCCTATGCCCTCGCTGGAGACAAAGCCAAGTCCCGCGCTGCGTACCAGGATTTCTTTAATGTGTGGAAAGGCGCCGATCCAGACATCCCCATCCTGAAGGACGCCAAAGCAGAGTACGCGAAGCTGCAATAGCGGAGAAGCTCCGCTTAGTAGCTAGAGCCCGACACCCACTCCGCTCAGCCCCGCGCTAGAGAAGTGCACCGTCACTCACCAGCGAAAACGTATGTTCTTTGGAAAACGCATTCGCGCGCAGATCGTTTGAACCGATCCCCGCCCAGCACGACCGAAATACGAACCTGAGGACGCGAGAACGCGATTTGCACACCACGCAGGCACGAGCGCGCACGTTGCACTCCACCGAAAACACACCACGCACACGCCACGTTTTCCCACGCACACCAGCAAACACGCGCAGTACCAGCCAACACGCCCAGCCCCGCGTCCACTCTCACCGCCCGCGCGCGCGCCCCGGCCCCTGGGGCCAAGTTTTGTGTGGACATGGGGGTGTAGCACTTTTGCCGTCGCCATACACTACCCCGTCAAAGGATGACGGCTCTGGCAGGAGCAGGTCGAACCCGGAACACTTGCTTTATGAAGGGATGACTGTGGAGGCGGGGCGATTGCTCCCGGCTTGTCGGCCAACCGGAAGCTATCCAGAAACGGGCTTCGAGACCATAAGTCTGAAAGACCATACTGAGCGCGCGGCTAGGAGGCCGCCAGTATGGCGCATCGGAAAACATCAAAACGCTCCAAGGCTAGAACTATGCTTCGACTAGCCGATTTGGAGCAGTCGAAGAATGCGGTTCTTCACTCCCTCGGCGCAGCCAGCTCGCAAGAATCATACGGTCACGCCATCGACGAATTTATCGGCTGGTACTGTTCCGAACCGCGTCTGGCATTTAACAGAACGGTCGTCCTTCGGTACAGGTTCTTTCTCGAACAGAAGAACCTCGCGCCCTCCACGATCAATGTGCGATTGGCTGCTGTGAGGCGCCTCGCCTATGAAGCCTCCGATACCGGCCTTCTGAGCCCTGACTTGGCCGCTGGAATTCGTCGTGTCAAAGGTGCAAAGCATCTAGGCGCGCGGATTGGCAACTGGTTAACCGTTGATCAGTCCAGAACCCTGCTTGGCGAACCGCCGTCAGGCAGCCTCCGAGGCAAACGTGATCGGGCGATTCTGGCGCTGCTCATCGGATGTGGACTGCGACGAGCCGAAGTGGTTGGACTCGGAACGGAAGACTTTCAAGTTCGCGAGGAGCGCTGCGTGATTGCTGACCTGGTTGGGAAGGGAAAGCATATCCGGACCGTTCCTGTCCCCCTCTGGGCGAAACGCGCGGTCGATGAGTGGACCGCGGCGGCTGGCATCAACGGTGGGGCGATCTTCCGTCGGGTAAGTCGACTGGATAAGATCTGGGGCGATAGAATCACGCCGAAGGCCATCTGGCACGTGGTAAAGGCGGCTGCCAAACGTGCTGAAATCGAGAATCTGGCTCCCCACGACTTGCGTCGCACCTGTGCTCGGCTATGCCATCTGGCAGGCGGAGAACTTGAGCAAATTCAGTTTCTACTTGGACACGCATCGGTTCAGACAACAGAGCGCTATCTCGGCTGCAAGCAGAAACTCAGCCAAGCCGTGAACGACAACCTTGGACTGGAAGACACCTGATGGGTGGTCACGGCCCCGAAGCCGACTTCTGGCGCGGAATCACTCCGGTTTTCCCATCACTCATGCCGAAGTAATCGCCACCGCTTGTCTGTAAACAGACTTATCAGGACTAATCTCGTGATGGCGGGATCGGATTAACTTAGGATTGCCGACCAACCGACCGGAATCGCGGTCGTACTCCGGACACTAACCTGCAGTCTAAAGTCAGCCGAGAATGCCGCTGTTTCGGAGAGCTGTGCCGACGAATTGTGATTCCGTCACGAACCAACCCCAGAACGCTGCCCAGTCATCGCACAACCTGGAAATCAATACGGTTACGCTATGCTGGAGAGTTCTCGAAATCGCGTTTGAGAATGACCGCTTCCCGCATGGCGAGCCCTCAACATGAGCATCCCCGGCCCGGGTCGAACCGGCAGCTGATCTTGGCCGCGCAGATCGCCTTTCTCCCCACGGGCATCTTGACCACTCTGCTGGGGCCTATGTTGCCCATCCTGATCGCGCGCTGGGCGCTGAATGATACGCAGGCAGGCAATCTGTTCCTGGTGCAGTTCCTAGCCTCGCTCGCGGGCGTGCAAATCTCCGGCATCCTGTTGGCGCGAGTGGGGTTCCGTCCGGCATTTCTTTCCGGATTGCTGCTGATGGCCGGCGGCGTGGCCACGCTCTACCTGGGATCGCCTGGGCTGGGATTGGTATCGGTAGCCGTCTATGGGCTGGGCCTGGGTTTCATCATCCCCACCGACAATTTGATGATCGCAGAAATCACTCCAGATTCGCGGGCGGCGGCCGTAAGCCTGTTGAATTTCTACTGGGGAGTAGGCGCCGTGCTCTGCTCGTTGCTGGTCGCGTGGGCGCAGCGGCACCGGTTGATACCCGTTTTTCTTGGAGCTGTGTCGGTACTCCTGGTGCTGCTGGCAGCAAGCGTGCGCAACCTGCCGTTTCCCGATGCGGTCAAATCCACCGACTCCGCGATTGCTTGGCGGAAAATCTGCAGGGATCCCACCCTCTGGCTGTTCGCCGCGGTGTTCTTTCTCTACCCCGGGGCTGAGACCGCGGTGGGTGGCTGGATTGGCTCGTATGTGGCCCGGATGGGATCACGCGGGGCGGCGATGGGACCCATGATGCCGGCTTTTTTCTGGTCGGCACTGATGTTGGGTCGGGCATCGGCAGGCCTGATTCTAAAACACCTACCGGAGCGGCGCGTGCTGCAGGCGGGATTTGCGACGGCAACGGCGGGGATCGGGCTGCTGCTGTGGTCATCGACCCTGCCAGGGGTCACTGCCGCTGCGCTTGTCACCGGACTGAGCTTTGCCACCTTGTATCCCATTACGGTCGCCCGTTTCTCGCATCGCTTCGGGGTGGACGCCCGGAGCATCGGTTCGGTGATGTTTTCCTTAGCGTCGGTGGGACCGGCGGTGCTGCCGTGGACGGTAGGAGTGATTTCGAAAGCCACGGGCAACCTGCGCACCGGTCTTGCAGTGCCGTTGGCAGCAACGGTGCTCTTGTTGCTGATCCACATCCTAGACTGGTAAACAGAGCCCTTACTTCAGCCCGACGGCCGCGAACGCATTCCGTGCTTCCGGATTACTCATGAACTCGTTTCAGACAAAGTTGCTGCGCTGGTCTTCCGCCGTCGCCGCTAGTGCCGGGAAGTGCGTTCGCTGTTGGGTTTGGAGCCGGCCAGCGCGTAATAGAGGATGTAGAGATAGCAGATCACGGGTAGGAAAAACGCGTGGTGAACGCCAATGCGATCGGCGATCAATCCTTGCAGCACGGGGACAATCGCGCCGCCGACAATGGCCATGTTCAGAAGCCCGGAGCCGTCGCCGGTCAGCGGGCCCAGTTCCGCTACACCCAGCGTGAAAATGCTGGGGAACATGATGGAGTTGAAGAACCCGACCGCCAGGATGGTCCACATGGCGACGTGGCCACCGGTGAGCATGGAGATCGTGACCAGACTGGCGGTGCCGATCGCGCAGACAGCAAGCAGATGACCGGTGCGGACCCTCTGCAAAAGAGCTGATCCGATGAAGCGGCCCACCATCGCGCCACCCCAATAGAAGGAGACGTATCCGGCGGCGACCTTCGGCGCCAGGCCGGCGATTTCGGGCTGACTGAAGTAGTTGACCAGAAAGCTGCCGATGGAGACTTCCGCCCCGACATAGGTGAAGATGCCGATGGCGCCCAGATAGAGATTGGGGTGTTTCCAAATCGAGTCGCCGACTTTTTCTCCGAGGTGGTGCTGGGCAGACTCGATTTTCGGCAGCTTGGAGACGCCGATCACGATGGCCAGAAGCACGAGGGCCACGCCGATGACGATGTATGGCACCTTAACTGAAGCCGCCTGCTGAATGCGGTAAGCCTGAAGAGCGGTGGGCGAGAGCTTGCGGACTTCCTCCATGGCGAGCGGCGCGGTGCTGAGAATAAGCAGGCCGCCGATTTTGGGAGCGATGGTGGTGCCCAGCGAATTGAATGCCTGCGTCAGGTTCAGGCGGCTGGAAGCGGTTTCGGGTTTGCCGAACACAATGACATAGGGATTGGCCGCCACCTGCAGGGCGGTGATTCCGGCAGCCAGGACGATGAGCGCCGTCAGAAAAAGGGGGTACGAAGGAACAAGGGTTGCCGGTACAAACAGGAATGCGCCTGCGCCCATGACGAGCAGGCCCACGACCATGGTCCTCTGATAGCCGATCCAGTCCACGATCTTCGCCGCCGGGATCGAGAAGAAGAAGTAGGCCGAAAAGAAGGCGAACTGAATCAGCATGACTTTCGCGTAGGTCAGTTCGAAGATGGACTTCAGGTGTGGGACCAGAATGTCGTTCAAGCAGGTCAGAAAGCCCCACATGAAAAACAGAGTGGTTACGACGGCCAGCGAGCGACGGTAGTCCCCAGGCTCAGAGGATGCCGAAACGTTCTGCGATTGCGGGTTTGGTGCTGTCATTTTTTCATCCTTCTCGGAGGCGTGCTAATCATGATGGGGCAACATTCTCGCTCGGAAGCGTTGTTCTACTACTTTCGCCTGGAAGACTTCCCGAGCGAAATTGCTCCACAAGACGATCGCTGGAGCGGAGGGCGAAGGCAAGAATCGAGAGCGTGGTTGTTTTGTCAGTGCAGTTCAGGAAAACGCTGGCGTCGCACACGTACAAATTAGCAACGTCGTGGGTTTGGCCAAAGCGATTGGTGACAAACTTCGTGGCGTCATTGCCCATGCGGCATGTGCCGGTTTCGTGCATGCTGTAACCGGGCATTTCGGGTTCCTCGGCAGCATATTCCAAAACTCCACCGGCCGCATGCAACACGTCGGCGCTGATCTGTTTCGCATGCTGAAACATCTGCAACTCGTTATTTCCCCATTGGAAGTGAATACGGGCTTTTGGAATTCCAAACGAATCTTTCGCTTCCGGGTCGATATCCACAAAGTTTTTGTCGGAGGGTAAAGTCGGGGCCTGCACGGTCAAACTGACTGGCGTCGGATACCGGCGCTTGATTTCCCGCTTGAAAAACGATCCGAAACCTTCGATTTGATCGTGGTACGACGGGAACTCCGAACAACCCCCGTCTGGATAGACGGAATAGCCACGGATAAATTTTTCTTCGTGCGCCTGTTTCAGGTTCTGCCAGCGGGGCATCCATGCAATCGAATTGGCGCTAACGTTGTCTGGGAAGCTGGGCTGCCCCAAAAGCTGCGGCAGGTAGCCACGCGCCGTGGTGGCATACAGGTGGTCACACAGGTTGCGCCCTAATTGGCCGCTGGAATTGGCAATACCTGTCGGCCAGTGCCGTGATTTTGAGTTCAACATGATCCGGGCGCTTTCGATACATGAAGCTGCCACAACGACCGCGCGCGCCTGCACCTTATATTCCTGCCGCGATTCGCGATCGATATAGGCCACGCCCGAAGCTTGGCCGTTGGCATCAACCAAGATGTTCTTGACCACCGCATTCGTTCGCAGTTCCAGGTTCCCGCTAGCCTCAGCTAGTGGAAGCAAGAACCACGGCGAGGAGAAGAAGGCACCGACTTCACAGCCAAACGTACAATCCCCACAATAATGGCACGCGGGATGCCCCTCATGCGCTTCGGTGAGCTGCGCGATTCGATCCGGTAAATAGGGCACACCAGCTTTTTCACAACCCTTCTGAAGAATCCTGTCGAAACATCGGAAATTAAACGGTGGCAGGTAAATTCCGTCGGGGTTGCTGGGACGGTTCTGCACCGTGCTGGCCACGCCGATCATTTTTTCCACGTGCGTGTAGTAAGGCGCCATCTCGTCATAGGTGACCGGCCAGTCTGCGTCATATCCGTCCAGCGAGGCAGCCTTGAAGTCGACATCACCGAAGCGCGCCGAACTTCGTCCCCAAAAATTGGTCTTTCCTCCTACAGCGGAGCAACGCGGCCACATCCACTTCGTGCCCGGCGCGGTGGTATATGCGATGTCGTGTTCCCAGGCGCCTGGGTTGTACTCCGAGTCGAGGAAGCCGGGCATGTCTTTCATGCGCGTCTTGGGGTCGCCGAAGCCCCGATACTTCATTTCCCAAGACATGCGGTGGTTTCGAAAATCTTTTTCCGGATCAAGCCGTCTCCCGGAATTCAGCGCACAGACTTTCAGACCGGCCTCGCACAGGGTTTTGATTGCCATGCCGCCCCCGGCGCCGGTTCCGATCACAATCACGTCATAGATCTGCTTTGGCATAAGGTTGCTACGATTTCGAAGGTGCTGGTGCAAGATGACGATGTTCGGGATCATCCTTGTGAGGGCAAGCGGGAGACTCAGCGTAGAACTTCAGGCCGGGGAAATCCAACTCCTTCAAGCCAATTTCACTGGTGTAAAAACCCATCACGGTGTATTCGCGTATTAGACCGAAGAATTTGCGGCCACGTTCTTCACCCGGGCGGAATTTCTTCTTGTAAGCAAGCGATTCAAGCAGCGTGACCTGCTGGTCCGGATTGAGGCTCAGGAACGCCTTACCGGAATTCTTTTGGCTGTGCGAGTTCAGCCAACTCAGACCGGTGCGAAAGTCCGGTCGCAGATCAGGATCGCGCGAAACCATTAAGTCGATGAACTCTGAGGTTCCCGCTTCGCGAGCGCCGGGGGTGTTGTCAGTGGGGATAATAATATCGGTGAGGCGTTCGATCATCGCATATTCAGGAGCAGTAAAGAACAGTGGCTGATACACTGCGGGCTTGATTGGCGTTAGCGCGTTGCCGATGTGTCCGCAGGCAAAGCTCCACTTGCTAAAGCCAGAGAAGGTCGCAGCTCCCGCCGCCAGCGCAAGGATACGCAAGATTTCACGACGTTCTATGCTTTGACCGGCCAATCGTTGTCCTTCATCTCTTCGCTTCTTGCAACAGGTTACACGGGCGTGCTCCATCAAACCGGAGCCTCAGCGGAAACTTTCTTGAGACTGATCGTGGCATTGGTGATTAGCGGCTTAGCCCAGAAACCAATGCTGAGAACAAAGCCATATGTGACGTAAAGAAAAGCGCAGCCGGCGCGCAGCCCAAGATGGTCGCCGATGCTCCCGATAATTACTGGAACCACGGCCCCCCCCACGACGGCGGTGCTCAAAATCCCGGAGAAAGAACCGTGGTGCTCAGCGACCGAATTGAGCGCCAGCGAAATGACAATTGGCCACATCACCGAAGTGAACAGGCCAACGGCTGGGAAGGCAATCACCGATACATTCGCCGGTCCAAACAGGGCCGCGGAGAGACAGAAGAGCGCGCCGACACCCGCGCCGATCAATACCTTGCGGCTGTCAAATATTTTCAGCAGCAGCATGCCGATGGAACAGCCCGCCGTTAGCAGCCCCCAAAACCAGGAAACCGCAGTTGCGCCCGTGGTATGAGGATCGAAACCGTGATATTGGTACAGGAATTTTGAAATCCAGTCCGCCGTGCCTTGCTCACAACCAACATAGGCGAACATAGCAACAAAGTACATCCAGACGACTCGTTGTCGCGCCAGGCTGCGATACATTTCCCACGATCCCGCACTCTCTTCGTCAGTATGTTGAACACGCGGAAACCCGAAGAGAGATATAACGACGACCATCAGCAATGCGGAAGCCGCGAAAATCCAATACATCGAAGCCCAAGGCAAGCCAGCCGGGGTTAGCCTTCCGAGAACCCGAAGAAAAACATTTTGGCCGGGCGAAGCACCCTTGAGGTTAAGGACGAGATAAGAATAAATTCGCGGACTAATGAAGGACGCGCTGCCGAAAACCAGTTGTGCCAGGGTTGAATTGAAAGCATAGTGTTCTTCACCGCCCGCCACGCGCAGCAGAGGATTCACCGCTACTTGCAGCGTGGCCATCCCAGCCCCGATCACGAACAATGACACGATGGCAACGCGATATTGCGGAAACAGCGCGAAGCTCAGCGATCCCAGCGCGCCCACCAGAAACGCCAGAATCATCACCGGTTTTTCGGTAAATCGTTCCACCAGAAAACCTGCGGGAATCGACATCACCCCATATGCAATGAAGAAAGCGAAGGCCAGAAATCCCGCGGCGGTCAGGCTTACGTGAAAGCTGCTGATGATGTCCGGCACAATCGGCCCAAGAATATTGGTCAACAAGGACATCACGAAGAACGTGAGGAAAACCAGACTGACCATGTAGCGATTTCTTGCCATAGTGTCCCTCTAAGGCCTTTGCCGGGTTCTGTCCGCGGTGGGGTGGTCAGGAAGCAAGTGGAACTCCATGCTGGATACCATCATGCCAGACCCTTGCGGCGCCGATGAGATTGCTATCTTCTCCGAGCGAAGCCAGGGTGAGCTCGATCTTCTCGAATGGGACAAAACGGCAACCGCGGTAAATCAACTTGCGAATGCCGTCGAGAAACAGGGGCGCGCTCTTCATTAAGCTGCCACTTAAGACAATCACGTCAGGTGTGAACAGATTAATGAGGTTGGCCAGACCAAGCCCCAGGTAGTAGGCCTCCCGCTCCACCGCCTGGTGAGCCAGAGCATCGTCCTGCCGCGCGAGCTGGCAGATGCGCTTGGCGGTGAGATGTTCGCGATGCGGATAATCGGCCGGCGCATTCGCATCCAGCCATGCCACCATCGCTGGTCCCGCAGCCAGCGATTCCCAGCAGCCCCGGAACCCGCAAGAACAGAGCGGTCCAGCGGGATCGATGACCTGGTGGCCAAGTTCGGGATGAGCTCCACCTACGCCGCGATAAAGGTGTCCGTCGAAGACAATCCCGCCGCCAATCCCGGTTCCAACCGTGACATAGATGAGTCGCGACTTGTTCTTTCCGGCACCCCAACCTGCCTCGGCGAGGGCGGCGGCATCGGCGTCGTTTTCGAGGGCTACCTGCACATGGAATATGCGCGCCAAGTCTTCCACCGGATTCTGCCCGCGCCATCCGGGAAGAAAATCAACTTCGCCAAACTTTCCGGTGAATGGGTCTACCGGACCCGTGGATCCAATCCCTATGCCGGTGATTTCAACACTGGCAATTTGTGCCGTCTCACGCAGCAGGCCGATGATCGTCGCCAAGCCGTTCGCGTAGCTAGCGGCATCGGTGGGCGACTCCTTCCGGGCCAATACTTGCCCGCTGTTTGTCACCATGCAACCGCTATTTTTGTTCCGCCGATGTCAACGGCACCGATCATCAGATATCCCTGCCTGTTCCTTGCCAGGCCAAGCCAGTTTCACAGATGACCCATCCAAAGCGAAGGTTATGTCTCCTCTTTCGGCGCTCCCGATTTCTCGTGCGACACCCCCCATTCGTCTTCGACGATGTAAGAACAGAGACGAAAAGTATCACAGTCCACCCCTGACAGCCCTGCCAATCGCTCAGCGACGAGTTGCGCAGGAATGACATCGATGAGGAATTGCCACTCGGAAGGCACTTTAGGCAGACGGAAGACCAGGTGTCCGGCGTGCTCCGGGAGATCTTGACCAATTAGCATGACGCAAGCGCCCAGCCGCACTAGATCTCGCGCTACCGACAAATCCTGGGCGCGCATACTCCGCCCGTCGATCCATATACCGAAACGCGCACCTTCGGTGACCATCTCCTGCGGCCCGTGCCGGAACGCTCCCGTCCCCATGGCCGTGGCCGGCGACTTGACGCCTTCCTCCCACAGAAGTCTGGCCTCATGGCAGCTTCCCAGACTCGAACCGCGCGCCAGAAAGTAAGACACGCTGCCGGGCAAGAGCCAGGCTGATTCCGCAATCTGCTGCCGCCAGCCGGCGAGCGCTGACGCGGCCGCGGCGACCGCGCGCGACAGTGAGGTTGTCAGGGCATCATCAAAGACGCCAATGCTGGCGCTGGCCAGAACTCCGGCGGTTGCGGCTAACGTGGAATAGGTATTGACCGATATTCCGTGATCGAACTCGGCGCCGATCACAATCGGGATCTTCGCCTCCTGGGCCAGAGGCCCGTCTTCCGAATTTGTCACGCCGATGACGATGGCGCCACACTCGCGGGCTTTTGCCAGCAGATGCACGATTTCTATACTTCGGCCCGT
This sequence comes from uncultured Acidobacteriota bacterium, assembly GCA_963719865.1. Lineage (GTDB taxonomy): Bacteria > Acidobacteriota > Terriglobia > Terriglobales > Acidobacteriaceae > Sulfotelmatobacter. The sequence continues at coordinate 11,086 of CAVRDS010000046.1, forward strand.
TCGCGAAATGACGATGATCACAGCGTCGGATGGTATTGCGGCAAACGGCAGGAGTTCGGAGGCGTCCTGCATGTACACAGGATGACCGCCAAGAGAGAATAGAGGAGCTGCCGTCAAGGCGGCGTGCCAACTGCTGCCAATTCCGGTCAGATAAACATGACGGGCATTGCGGATCGTCGCGGCTGCTTCGGCCAGGCGACGGCGACCGGCTCCCTGGAGATAGTCAATCGTCCGTTGCAGTTCGACGGGCTGGCGGAGTATGTCCTCAAGAAAGTGGGTCATGGTTCAGAGTGGAGGAAACCGGATTTGAAAATTGCTTTCATGGCCGTCCTTTTAATCTACGCGATGCGTAGGTAGGTCGAATACTGCTCGTCCCCAATGTCAGTAAACGGCAGCATCTTGATCGTGCCGCCCGCGGTTCTTACTTGCCAGCTTCTCTGGTCCATCCTCTTGGCAGCCAGCAAGTCCGCTCTGGTCAGCAACGATGGATTATCCGCAACCGCAAACAGTACGAGCGGTCCGAATAGTAAGGCGACGGTCTGCGGATGCTGTGGATCGACCTGTTCGAGTCGCGTCTTCATTGGCAAATCCAGTTCGATGCGATCGCCGCTGCTCCATTGGCTATGAATCGCAGCAAAACTTCCAGGAGTTGGTGTCACCTTCTCGCGACGACCGTTTATCGAAATCGATGCTCCGTCGGCCCACGCTGGAATCCGAAAACTCACAATAAAATCCGTTGCCTTCGATGTCTTCACATCGAATTGCACCATGGTGTCAAACGGGTATCGGCTTTGTTGCGTCAGGACAACTTCTGTGCCCTCTTGTGTCCATCGCAGGGTAGACGGGAGGTACAAATTCACCCATACGCCTTGAGGATCGCGGAAGTAGGTGTTGATGCGATAGTCGGCTGCTACCTGGGGAAGCGTGCCCGAGCAGCAGGCCCAGTGCTGAGTGTCCGAGTAAAACTTGTGACCCTTAAAGTTGTAGTCTGAGTAATAGAAAGTTCGCCCGTCGGCCATTAACGGCTTCGCGCCCAGCACGGTGTTGTACATCATGCGCTCCATGCTGTCTCCATATCGCGACTCGCGAGTCACGCGCAGCAGGTAGCGCGTGAGCTTGAAGTGCGCGTACGAACCGCACGGGGTTTCAAAGCTGCTATGGCTTCTGGTAAGACTGGCATAAACGTCTGGACTGTCGGGAGCGCGAAGCTGCTCATCCGGCCCCCAGCCTCCAGTGACAAAACTTTGCTTCGAGAGCATGTCAAAAGCGTTGGTTGCGGCGCGAAGATGTTTCTCGCTGCCCAGAGTTAGGTAGGCCTGCATTGCCGAGCTCAACGAATTTACATAGCTGTAGGCATGTCTGCCGGCGAGCACATTGCGACCTTCAGACAGCGGACCGTAATACTCATCGTCGAGATACTGCCGCGCCAGTTCGCGATGCCGATCCCCGGCGCCGCGTTGATATGCGAGAAAGAGATTTTCTGAGATCGTGTAGGACTCATCCCACGTCCAACTCTGATCTTTGTTCGCACGCCATTCTTTTCCGTGTTCCACGGCGTGCTTCGGAAAATGGGGCAGGGCAGTGTTGGTGGTGCGTTCGAGAATCGAGAAGGCATCGGGATCACCAACGTATCGGTGCGAATCGATCAGCCCACAGACGATCTTGTCGTAGCAGTAGGTGGGGAAGCGGTTCTTGTCGTAGTAATCGCCCGAAATCGTCTGCGCATACAAGCGGTTCAAGCGGAGCACTTTGTCACGCGTAGGCTGGTCCCGCCGGATGGCATACATGCGGGCCAGCGCCGAGACCCATTGGCCAAAAGTACAGCTGGGAGCAAATCCATCTTCGTCTTTGCCCCACTTGTAATCGGGATCGTAGTGGTACCAGCCACCGAGATCCTCGCCAGGAGCGGGCTGGCCGCTCATCTGACGCAGCGGCTTCAGCAGACTGTCGTCGCTCAATCCCATGAGGACGGAATGAGTTTCTTTAAGTTGCTTCTCATGAAGCTCACTCGTCAGTACTACATCGCCGTAATCAAACTGTTCCAGCGGTTGCAGCGCCGAAGCGGCGGCAAGCGCTCCTGGGAGCCAACGGCCTGGAACCACAATCCCCGCAGTCATCAGCGAGGCCGACTTCAAGAATCTCCTGCGCGAAATTCCCGGTGGAGAGAACATATGTGGATACCATCACTCTCGATTCAAAGTTACAACTTTCGTGAGAACGGGAGAAATGCTAGCAGTTCGCATGCCCCCATGCCTAACCCGGCGATCAGCAGAATTCGCATAGCTCTCGAAAGAGTGATGGGCCTCCAGAAGGAAATCATCCAGTGTAATTCACCGATCACCGAGTCCAGATTCCGGCGATCTGGAAGCCCATACGAGATTCGTGTTTACTTCCATTCGAAGGTCGCTACCGATTGGGAAGGCAGAGTGTAATTGAAGTAGGCGTCCTTCCAACTCACGGAGAAGGTCTCTGGGGCACTCTCCGAGTTCAGCGCAAACAGGACGATCGAGCCATCGGGATTCTGAAATGCAACGTCCTCGATCCCGTCGGCGTTGAACGTGTTGGAGTCGATGCGGTGGGCCCCCGGAACGACAAACTTAGCCAAATGGCCGAGCACGTAATATTCAACGTTGTAGGTTATGGTCGCCGGAGACGTGCGGGTGTCCACGGTCACCACCCCTCGGCAATTCAAGCAGCCGCCATTCGTCGGTCCGGAGTTCTGATCGAGGGCAAGGTTCCACAGTGAAATGCTGCGCGCCCAGTTGCGGGTCGCGCCAATCAGCAGGTTCTCTGAATTCCACACCAGATCGCCGGCGAAGTTCGACCCCACCGTGCCGCTACATTCCGTGAACCAGATGGCCTTGCCTGGATAGGCGGCCTTCACTGCCGATTGCGCGCTCACATAACCGTTGTAACAGTGAAAAGAACTGCCGGCTACATAGGGGGAAGCAGAACTGCCGAGAACGGACTCCGGATAATCGGTATTGTCCCAGTTATGCTCATAGGCAAGAATCTTCACCGTGCCCATGCCGGCATTGTTCAGCGCTGGCCCAAGATAGTTGGCAATGAAATCTGATTCGTCGCTGGCAGCCAGATACTCGCTCGGGTAAGAACTGGTCGAATTCAGCGGTTCGTTCTGCACCGAGATGGCGTACACGGGAATTCCCGACTGTTGGTACACCTGGAGATAAAGGACGAAATACTGTGCCAGGCTGGGAAAGCAAGCGGTGTTCATGTCCCCGCCATTCATCGTCCCGCTACCCTTCATCCATGCGGGCGGACTCCACGGGAGCGCCACCACTTTAGCGGCGGGGTTGATCGCGAGCGCTTGCTGCAACAAGGGAATGATGTAAGTCGTGTCGTGCGCGATGGAGAAATCGGCAAGCTGCGGGTCGGCTTGCCCGGCCGGGACATCGTCATAACTGTAGTTGCCGTTTACCGCGAAATCGGTGGCCCCCATCGGTTGGCGAAGGAAACTCAAACCGATCCCCGCCGTCGGGCTGAACAGTTGCTGCATCAGCGCGGCTTGCTGCGAGGAATCCAGATCGTTCCAGATGACCCAGGCAGAGGAATCGGTGAGCGAGGCGCCGAATCCGTCCATCGTCTGGTACTGCGTCGCCTCATTCACCGTGATGACCGGCGAACTCTGGCTCCCGCCCGTCCCGAACGTCACCGTTGGTCCAGGCTGGAGCAGCATGGCCTGGTCGCCCGTGGTCACTACAACTTGTGCATTCGGACCCGTCGGCGTAAAAAGCGCCCGTTGGTTGCCGCCGCCGCAGGCCGCGAGACTGAAAGCCAGAAGGCAGACCAGCGGAGTTCCACCGACGAGGGGCCGGGATTGAACACATGACATGGAGTTCACCAGACTCACAGCTCTTTCGACCACACCCATGTGGTCACGGAACCCTTGTCCAGAGCAATGTCCGCCTTCATCGCTCCCATTTGCACCGTTGCCGTCTGCGCGGGTCCGGGGTTGGTCACCACCAGCACCTGTGTTCCATCTGGATTTGCGAAGGCCACATGGCTGATCCCCGTCAGTGTGCTCTCGGAATCGAAGCGGCGCGCGCCTCGGCGAATGGCCCGCGAAAAATGCGCGAACGCCCAGTATTGCCCGCTGCGCGTGATCTCCCGAGTCTGGGAGTGAATCGTGACCAGACCACCACAAGGAAACGGCCCAATATTCGGGCGCCCCTGCTCATCAAGCACCAGGTTCCAACCGGTAATCGAACGGCACCAGTTGCGCAGAACCGCAGTGAAAGTCTGGCCCCACGTTGTCCAGTCTGTCAGATAGTCGGGGCTCGTGTAGTCCGGCCCACCTTCAGTCCAATACATCTCCGCGTCGGGATGAGCTTCATGCGCCCTGGTCATCATCTCCGGAGTTCCGACGTAGCCATGCCAGGCAATCGCATTGCAGTACTTCCGCAAGCCCGCGTCATCGAATTCCGCAACCGCGCGGCCCCACAAATTGTAGTTGTGATCGAGAATCCAGATCTTCGTCGAGAGGCCCTGCTTTTCGAGCAACGGCCCCAGGTGGTCGCGTACGAACTCGATTTCGTACTCTTGCGGCCAAATGCATGCCGGCATCCGTCCATCCTGGTCGGTGTCCACTTCGTTTTGTGGTGTGACGGCCTGAATCGGAACTCCTTCCTCAGCGTAGCCCTGAAGAAACTTCAGGAAGTAATGTGCGTAGGCCGGCATGTACCGGCGTCGCATCGATCCGCCGAGCATGGATCCTCCGGCCTTCATCCAGCCCGGCGGGCTCCACGGTGCCGAAAAAAGAAAAATCTCCGGATTCGCCTTTCGGGCCTCGCGCAACATCGGTAGAATGTACTGGCGGTCTTGCTCAATCGAAAAGCGCTTTAATTCTGGATCGGCTTCTCCTTCGTCGTAGCTGTACACCTTGGTCGAGTAGTCGCTCGATCCGATGCATGTGCGGCAAACGTTGAGCCCCATCTCCGATGGATGGAACAGTTCGTGAAACAGGGATTCGCGCGCCGACGGCGAGAGCCGGTTGAAGGTGTAGCAGGCAGCGTCAGTAAATGCCGCACCGAAACCGAGAATCGTCTGGAACTCCTTGTCCGGATTGAGGACAATCGCTTGCTCTGGAGGCTTGGCTGACGCAGTCGTCCACCGGAGCCCACTCCTCGGGGCAAAGCGACCCTTCTCGCTCGTCATCCAGGCAGCAATCTCTCCCGCTTGGCTTCGAGCGTCGATACCGGCGACGGGCAAGGCGCGAGCCGTGGCGACGGCTGCTAATCCCACAGCTGTAGATCTTAAAAACTCCCGCCTCGTTTTTTCCATCGACATCGCATTCTCCTGGTTTGTTTGCAATAATGTGCCAACTCACAAAACTCATGAATGCCGCGTTCTACCGCAACGCGCTCAGTACCCCGGAATTCTTTATGCAAACGACACGGATACGGTTTCTCTCGCTGTGTGCGCTCATCGTCGTTATTGTTATTAGCCGGGCGATAACCTGCTTTTCTCAAAATCCTGCGGCTCCCCCAACCAGCAACGGTTGGAAGCTGGTTTGGAGCGACGAGTTCAACGGTCCCAACGGATCCTCCGTTGATCGCACCAAGTGGGTTGTTGAAACCGGCGGCGACGGCTGGGGCAACCAGGAGCTTGAGTACTACACCGATCGCAGCGAGAACGTATCGGTGCATGATGGCAATCTGGTGATCAGGGCGCTGGCGGAAAAGTACTCTGGCCCAGATGGAGTCAAACGAAACTACACCTCGGCGCGTCTCAAAACCTTCGGCAAATTTTCCCAAACCTACGGCCGCTTTGAAGCACGCATCAAAATTCCCTACGGTCAGGGCATGTGGCCGGCTTTCTGGATGCTCGGTGACGACATCGATAAGGTCGGCTGGCCCGCATGCGGCGAGGTCGACATCATGGAGAACATCGGAAAAGAACCTGCCATCATTCACGGTTCGATCCACGGTCCCGGATACGTCGGTGGCACAGGTATCGAGGCACCCTACACCCTCTCTGCAAAGCAGCGCTTCGCCGACGACTTCCACATCTTCGCCATCGAGTGGGATCCTGAGTCCATCAGCTTCTACGTCGATAAGAATCTCTACGTGCGCCGCACGCGTGCCGATCTTCAACCCGGGTGGAAATGGGTTTTCGACAAGCCCTTCTTTCTGATCCTTAATCTGGCGGTGGGCGGCGACTGGCCCGGAAACCCGGACGAAACTACCGTTTTCCCTCAGACCATGCTCGTCGACTACGTGCGCGTCTATCAGCGGTCGGAAGCCACAAAAAAAGAATCGGCAAAGCCCTGAAGTTCTCTGACTACGGTCCACGCTTTACTCCGCCTACAACACGCGAGCCGGACCCGTCGACTCGCGCACGACCAGTTCAGGCGCCATCGAAATCAGCTGCGGCGCTTTGGCATGGCCATCGGAAATGCGCAACAGCAACTGCTTGGCGGCCATCTCTCCCATCTGCCGCAGCGGTTGCCGCACCGTGGTGAGTCGTGGAGTCAGATATGCCGCCGCCTGGATATCATCGAAGCCCACCACCGAAACATCCTCCGGCACGCGCAATCCCGCATCGCGAAACGCGCGCACCGCGCCGATCGCCGAAATGTCGTTGAAGGCGAACAACGCGGTAAACGGCTTCCGGGTCGCCAGCAATTCTTGCCCGGTCACGTAGCCTTCTTCCGGAACCGAAGGCCCAGGATTCTCCGCGTCCCGTTGCAATTGAATAGTTAGCTCCGGACGCACCTCAATGCCAAGTTGCGCTGCCGCTCGCAGAACGCCCCTCCACCGGTACTCCGTATCCGAACTGCCGCGATGCCCTTTAAAGAACGCGATGCGCCGATGGCCAAGCTTGACCAGATGTTCAAGCGCGGCAAAGGTCGCCTTCTTGTTATCGACCACGATGTTAGTCACGCCCGGCACCCGATGATGGCCCGAGATGGCGACCACCGGCACACGCAGCGCTTCTGCCACCGGAGTGTTCAGGAGAATCAGGCCTTCGACCGCGCGATCAATCAGCATGCGCGGATACTCCTGAATCAAATCCGGCTTGCCGCGATGGCTCGCCACAAAATAGAAGTAGCCATCCTTCAGCAACTCGTCTTCGATGCCGCGCATGATGGACGCCGCATAGCCTTCGCTGATCTCCGGCACCAGCACGCCCACTATGAATCCGCGCTTCAGGCTCAACGAGCGCGCAAAGAAATTCGGACGATACTCCAGCTTGCGCGCCGCCTGCAGCACTCGATCTTTGGTATGCTTTGGAATCGCCCTGGCCGCCGTTCTGCGCGAAACTTCGGGCGCGGGCATTCGGCCGGTAGTTCAGTTCCTTGACGGCTTGCTCGACGCGTTCGCGAAGCCTGGGATCGACACCCGGCTGATCGTTAATAACCCGCGAAACTGTTCCTATGGCTACCTTCGCGCGCTTCGCAACGTCTTTAATGGTTATCGGCATAGGATCTCGCCCGCATCGCTCGTAGGGGGGACCAGTCCGGGCCCGATGAAACGCTACATGCAAGACTGTAATGTCTCCGCGGGCGAAAGTCAACGACGACTTACCGTCCCCCACACCTGCCCCTTCGTTGAAAAGGGCACGCGACGCAGGGTTGACATTTCTTTGTGGTTCCTGCTAATGCTCTGCATCACTTGGATGAAACGGTTCATCCACATCTCGGATAACCTGCCCCACAAGGAAAGGCAGCCATGAGCAGCATCACCATTGTCGCCGACGACCAAAACCTCTGCGGTGAGTGCCCGGTGTGGGATCCCTCGCATGGCACGCTGGAATGGACCGACCAGACCGGGCAGAAATTCTTCCGTCTGGAATGGGCAACGCGCCGGCATTCGCCAGTGAAGCA
>CAVRDS010000047.1:0-13673 GCA_963719865.1 uncultured Acidobacteriota bacterium
CTGTCCTCTACTGGTACCGTATTGCTGGCAACCCCATCGGGTTGCAGCTCCCCGCCCAAGTGGAGCTGAATGTCACTTATACCGAACCCGGTGTCCGTGGCGACACCTCCAGCGGCAGCGTGACCAAGCCGGCGAAGCTGGAGACTGGCATCGAGATCCGCGTTCCCCTCTTCATTAAAGAAGGGGAAACAATCAAGGTATCCACGGAGACGCGGGAGTTCGCGGGGCGGGCCTGATCTGACGCAGGGTGGCCCGTCCTATCGCGGAGCGAAAGGCGGGGATGGCGGGTGGGATGTGTTTAATAGGATGAAGATCCGACCTCCGGCATCGTAACGCGGAGTCGAACGGTGGCGGCGGTTCGGGAGGCCACCCTTCGGCCAGGGCAGGCTTTCTCAAAAGCGCGAGAAGTGGCGCACCCCAGTTATTTCGGCCAATGTTGAAGTGGCCCACCCGCCTGTTCAAGTTCGGGATGGCGAGGTATCCTTTTCCTTTCGAATGACCGCCAAACTTCCAGAAGAACTACTTGTCCTCATCGCGCAAGTAACGAACAAGCGCGCCCGCCTTGTTTTGGACACGATCGTTGAAAAGGGAAACGTCACAACTGAGGAATTGCAGAAGTTGGGATATGATCATGCGCCACGTGCCGCACGTGACGTGCGGGAACTCGGTTTCACGCTCGTCACGAAAATGGTTAAGAATGCCAACGGAAAACGCATGGCGCAGTATTCCTTGGCGCTGAAGGTCGAGGCTGGGAAGACGGGCAGGCTTCAGTTACCCAAGAAAGAGCGCGACGCGATTATCAAAGCTGCAGGCGGAAAATGCCAACTATGCGGGGCCGCACACGACCTCCAAGTTGACCATCGCGTGCCATATCAAGTGGCTGGCGAGTCGCTTAAGGGAAGTGCGAAACCTTACATGGTGCTGGACGGAACCTGTAACCGGCGCAAGTCGTGGATTTGTGAACACTGTCCAAACCTAACAAAATACAAGAAAGTGGGCACCTGTAAGAGCTGCTACTGGGCCAACCCCGAACAGCACACGCATGTTGCTATGGAAGAATTGCGCCGCGTGGACGTGGTAGTCAGCGGCGAAGAAACGAAGGCCTTCGACAAGTTCCGCAAGCGATGCCAGCAGCAGGGTGAATCTGTGTCCGATGGGTTAAAGAAAGTGCTGGCCGAATCAGCAGCAGAATAGAGGCGCCTGCGATTCAAACGCCTTGAGTTGGGCTTTTGCGGGCGTGCCCGGCGAGTGCAATCCTGCGGATAGATAGACTGATTCAACTGTCACGTAATCGCGACCGCTCAGGGTGGCTTGACTAGAGCGCCCCGTTTCCAGCAGGAGTTGATGCGCGCCTAAATCTGTCGGTAGTGGTTCGCCATAGATTTTGCCGCCGCAGTGCCCATCGTAGCTCAGGATGTATTGAACGGATTGCCGGTTGAGCGTTTCCAGAATGCCTATCATCTCGCCGCGTTGCACGCCTCGAATGTAACGCCGGTCGCGCGTATTGCTGACGCCCTGATACGGAGGATCCATGTAAATAAGGTCGCGACTGTTGGCAATGCTTAATACTTGTCGAAAGTCGCCGCAAATGACTTGTGTTCGCCCGCGCAGAATACGATGCGCGGCGTGGATTTCCACGTTCATTGTGTCTGGCCGCATACCCTGCCGTCGCTTATCCGGCGATTGATTGAACTCGCCCTTCGAGCTGAATCGAACGGCATTTTTTACGCACCGGGCCAACAAATAAAGGAGCTTGGCTGGATCTTGGTCATTGTTGAATTCGGCTCGGATTTGGTTGAACCGTTTGCTCGGGTCGGTCTTGCGCTGCGATTCCCAAAGGCTGCGGTAATCTTCGCTCAACTTCTTTGGGCTATCGACCACACCGCGCCAAATTTCCGTAAGGGGCCTGAGGACGTCGGCAATTATGTATTCAGTAAACAGGTTTTTTTGGGCAGCTGCCAGTGTGATCGCTGCAGAACCGGCGAACGGTTCAATCAGCCGCGTGAAATCACCTTTCGGAATGAATGAAAGAATCGCAGGCGCAAGCAGCCGTTTGCTACCTTGGTACGGAATCGGGTGTGGACATTGGAATCGCATTTTTCAGTTTATCTGGAACGAAGTATAGCGTGCCTGGCTGTGAGGTTCCCACTATCAAATGGACGTAGCAAATGGACGTAGCAGCGGAAAAGGGGGCAGGCCATGCCAACGTCGGGAGTATGACCTCGGGTTTCTCTATCGCTCCCTTCGCCGCTCCGCGACCCAGACTTGTTCGGCACGCTGAGACGGGGCAAGCCCTGGGCAAGCCCCGTCTCTACAGGAATCGTCTGCATATGAAAAAGCGCGAGAGGAATCGCTCCCTCCCGCGCTCATCTGAAATGCAAATCCTAACTACCAGCCCAACTACACCAGCCCCTGATCGAGCATCGAGTTGGCGACCTTGAGGAAGCCGGCGATGTTGGCTCCGTTCACGTAGTTGCCGGGCGTGCCGTACTTCTCGGCCGTTTCGTGGCAGTTCTTGTGAATGGCGATCATGATCTTGTGCAAACGATCGTCCACTTCTTCACGGGTCCAGGAGAGACGCATGCTGTTCTGCGACATTTCCAGTCCGGAGGTGGCAACGCCGCCGGCATTGGCAGCCTTGGCTGGTCCGTACAGGATTTTCGCGTCGAGGAACGCCTTGGTGGCTTCGAGGGTGCTCGGCATGTTGGCGCCTTCGCAGACAACCTTGACGCCGTTCTTGATGAGATTGGCCGCGTCTTTTGCGTTGATCTCATTCTGAGTGGCGCTCGGGAACGCGCAGTCGGCTTTGATCGCCCAGAGCCAGTTGTGATCGAGCTTGCGATCGGTGGCGTGGTAGACGGCCTTCTTGTATTTGTCGGCGTATTCCTTGATGCGGCCGCGGCGGTTGTTCTTCAGGTCCATGATATAGGCGAGTTTGTCGCGGTCGATGCCGTCGGCGTCGTAGATGGCGCCATCGGAATCGGACACGGTAACCGGCTTTGCGCCCAGATCGAGCAGCTTCTCGATGGTGTATTGGGTGACGTTGCCGCTGCCCGAGACCAGACAGATCTTGCCTTCCAGCTTCTGCTTCTTGGTCTTCAGCATTTCCTCGGCGAAGTACACACAGCCATAGCCGGTGGCTTCGGGACGAATCAGAGAGCCGCCCCAGGCCAGGCCCTTGCCGGTGAGAACGCCCGAGAATTCATTGCGCAGGCGCTTGTATTGTCCGAACATGTAGCCGATTTCGCGTCCGCCCACGCCGATGTCGCCGGCGGGAACGTCCGTGTCAGGGCCGATGTGGCGTTGCAATTCGGTCATGAAGCTTTGGCAGAAACGCATCACTTCGTTGTCGCTCTTGCCTTTGGGATCGAAGTCGCTTCCACCCTTGCCGCCGCCCATGGGCAGCGTGGTGAGTGAATTTTTGAACACTTGCTCGAAGGCCAGGAACTTCAGAATGCCGAGGTTCACCGAGGGATGGAGGCGCAGGCCGCCCTTGTAGGGACCGATGGCGCTGTTCATCTCAATGCGGAAGCCGCGATTGACTTGCACTTTGCCGCGGTCGTCAAACCAGGGGACACGGAACATCAGGACGCGTTCGGGCTCGGTAATACGTTCCAGGATCTTGGCTTCCTGATACTCGGGGTGGCGTTGCAATACGGGCCCCAGGGACTCGAATACTTCCATTACGGCCTGGTGAAATTCTGGTTCGGCTGGGTTCTTGGCTTTTACGAGGTTGAGAATCTGACTAGCGTAGTCCGCCGCAGCAGTACCCTTGGGCGGTTCCATAACTGCACTCATAGGCTTGCCTCCGAATTTTTATGTGTTCGAACGGATTGTGTCAAAAGATCAAAAGAACGGACGCCGCGGAAATTGCGGCCCCAGCAATTGGATGCCTAGAGGGGAAGCTCTGCCGTGACTTGCGTCACCCGTTTTCGTGACGATTGGGCGCATGGCAGTGGCTTGGTGCGCAGGACTCCGTGCGCAGGGTAGTGGAAACCCTGCAGAACGAGTCCGTTAGCGCGATGACCCCTGGTCAAGGTTACTTCCGGGGTGCAGGTTTTACAACCGTCACTTTGGCGGTAACCTGCTGGCCTTTTTCCATGCCGCCGACGATGACCAGGCCGCGGCGGGTAACCAGGAGGCCGCGATGGTCCATGGTTGGGTCGGGAGTGCTGTCGTTGATTGTTTCCCATGCGCGGGTGTGGAGGTTGAACGCGAAGGTCACCGGGGAAGGTTCGGCGGGCTGACCGTTATAGCCGATTCCGGTGTAGTTATAAGGATTGTCGGTTCCGCCGGAGAAATAGATTCGGCCTGCTTTCTTTTCCAACGGCCCCGCACCGGCCGCGATGCGATAGCGCGCGTTGCCGGGATGGGCTGGAAGTTTGGTCCACACAATTCTCGTGATGTCACCCTTCTTCGAACTTGGCAGCTTGCCCATCCAGCATTCGCTGGAGGCAACGTACTTGGGACTGGGGCCGCCCGGGTTCTTATAGGCGCCGTCCACGTAAACGATGTTGTCGCCGAGGATGGCGCCGGCATGACCGAACACGGGCGTGCCAGGAATCGGCGTGGCCTGCATCCAGGTATCTTTGTCGGTGTCGTAGATCTGCACGTTGCGGACGGCGTCGGGCGTTGCTCCGGAGGAACCTGTGGAGGACCATCCACCGATCAGGAAAATATAGCGGTCACGATAGAGGCCGACCACGGCATCATCGACCGGGACAGGGATGTCTTTGCCGCGATAATAGCGATTCTCCACCGGGACAAAAACGTTCAGGTCGGAGACGGTGGTCTCGCCACCCTGGGCGTCGACGACGTAGCCTCCGAAGATGAAAACCTGATCGTGAAGCGCGACGGCCGACGCCGCCAGGCGCCCGGCCACTCCTGGCACTGGACGCTTCTCCTCCCACTTGCCGGCGCCCGGATCCATTTCGTAGGCGCTGGTGGTGATGGCATCCCAGGTCTTTTTGGGACCAATGCCCATGAAAGAAAAAATGCGGGCTCCGCCTTCGTCTTTATGCGAAATGGCAACCGCATTGTTTGAGACGGGTGCGGGGAGCGGGCTGAGCTTGGGCTCATCGGCGGCGGGAAGGCTGGGTACAAACAGAAGACAGATCAACGCCGGACAGATCAACGCCGGCAACAATTTGGTCAAAGCTGATTTCATCGCTGAAATGATAACAGTGAAGGGAGGAACTCGCGGCGTCTGAGACGCGGCAAGCCGCGTCTCTACTCGAAGGTTTTCGTCAAAACCACGTGCGCTTGCGGTATTCCCGATAGGCGTCGCCGAATTTTGCTTCGAGCACGGCGGCTTCGCGGCGCGCACGAATCATCTGCATGGGAATGATGACAACAAAAAGCAGCGCGATGACGGGCCGCCGCACGATCAGCATCAGGCCCGTGATAAGAATCAGGCTCGAAATGTAAATCGGATTCCGGATCCGCGAATAGATTCCCGCGGTGACCAGTTCTGTGGCTCTGGCCCGGACTGAGAACGAGCGGCCGAGGGTGGCGCGGCCGACGATCACGCCGCTCAGACCAATCAGACACAGAGCGAGCCCGAACCACCGTGTTGCATCATGCGGACCCGGTCCCAACACAAAAGTGGCGTAAATGGCATACAGGCCAGCCAGCAGCGGCAGCCAGACACGAAGAATGCTTCGCCGGTCTCCCATCGGCGTCACTCCACAAATCGTTACTCCACAAATCCGTGGCGCACGGCGTGGATGAAGTCGGTGTAAGCGGGTTCCATGCCGGAAGCGCGCATTTGCAATGCGATCTGCCCGCGATGATACGTCGAGTGAAAAAGCACATGCGTCAGTATGTCTTCCACGCGGTTCGACCAGAGTTCGCCTTTGCTGTTGCGGTATTCGACCTGGTCGTCGAGCGAGCCGGGGGCGAACTGGTTGGCAACCCTCGCAAGATAATTTCGCCACGCCAACGACATCTCGTCCGCCAAGGCCACGCAATCGTCAAGGGTGGAACTGGGCCAGACCGGCATGCTCTGGGGTTGCTTCAGGATGCGTTCCAGCCAGAGCTTCTGCGCCGAAAGAATGTGGGCCAGGCGTCCGAGCGCGTCCGCGGGAACGGAATTCGCGGCGCGCATGGCGGCGAGACATTCGCGATTCGCCCAGTCATCGTAGGCAAACATCCGAAGAAAATCTTTGGCGTGCATGGAGCTCCTCTTTACAAGACGTGTTGCGAGGCCCGACAGCGCGTCGCGGCTGGTTTTGCAACGACGATACGATGACAGAAGCTGCGATGACAGACGATGCGATGATCGGTGGCCATTGCCAGGCAGGCACGACCCAAGTCACCCAGAAGCGCTATAAATCTACGACATTTGGTAGTTCGGCGCATTCCTGCCTTCAATTATCCATAGGTATAGAAAGCCGCTGCGCTCCTAAGTATATGAAAAAGCGGGATAGTTTGTTTGGTGCAACAAATGCCACCCAACCGCAAAGGCGCAAATCTGTCATTTTATTGTAATCCGGCGCGGGTGTGTTTTCCCGCCTACAACACGGCGCAGTCAACAGCGCAAAGTTGCACGCGCCTGACAGCAGCAGCTAAACACCGGTCGGTGTCGCGATCATGGCCGGTGATGACTTCAAAATTCCGGTTCAATCTCTTGGTCTGGAGGGAAGTATGAATATCCGCAGCGTGAAACTGGCTCTGATTCTCATTTTAGTAGTTTGCGTGGGCAGCGCTCTGCCCGCGTGGGCACAATCATCGTCAACCGGTAGTGTTGTCGGGATGGTAGCCGACCAGACGGGGGCCGTGGTGGACGGGGTCGCAGTTACGCTTACGGACGTTTCGACCAACACCTCACGAACCACCACCACCAACGCCAGCGGGCGCTACCTTTACGTGAACGTCAACCCGGGCACGTACACCATCAGTGCTACTAAGGCGGGGTTTGCAACCTCAAGGGCTGAGCACCAGGTGGTAAACGTCGGACTCACTCTCACGATCAATTTATCTCTAAAGGTTGGCGCGGCGAGCGTGGTAATGGAAGTGACCTCCGTTGGCGCCGAACTGCAGACACTGAATTCGACGATTGGCAACGAGGTCACTAGTGAGGCTTTGGAGAACTTGCCGGCCCTGGGCCGCGATACCAGTTCATTCGTCACCATGCAAGCTGGCGTCAGCCCTGACGGCAGCGCTGCCGGCACGGTGGTGGACCAGGCAGTTTTCTCGCTCGACGGCGGCAACAACAGCAACGACATGGACGGCAGTTCGGGCGTCTACAACCCGAATTTTGGCAACGATCCCGCCGGTGGGTTGTTCTCCAATGTGAATAATGCCATCAGCGGCGCCAACGCCGGGATCAACGGCGGCCAGCCCTCGGGTGTGATGCCCACACCGATCGACAGCGTGGAAGAGTTCAAAGTCTCTACTACGAACCAGACCGCCGACTTCAACAACTCGTCAGGAATGCAGGTGTCGATCGTCACCAAGCGCGGCACCAACGCCTGGCATGGTACGGGTTACGAGTATTATTGGGACAACAACTTCTCGGGCAATACCTGGGAGAATAATCAATCGGGAACGCCGGTACCGGACTGGCATAGAAGCTGGTTCGGAGGTGCGGTGGGCGGCCCGATCCTTCCCAAAGATATTCTTGGCGGCAAAACCTACTTCTTTTTCAATTACCAAGGCGCGCGTTGGCCCGACGCGGAGACCATCACCAAACTCGTCCCCAGTGCTGACATGCGCATGGGAATCCTGCACGACACATCCTGCGCCAATCCGCTAGCGGCAAATTGTACTTACAACCTGGGGCCCGGTTCGACAACCGATCCTCGGGGCATTGGCCTCAATTCCTACTCGCAGGAGTTGTGGAACAAGTATATGCCGGCCGGCAATGCGGGGACGGTTAACCCTTGTGGCGCGCTGACGAGCGACAATTTCTGCGACGGGTTCAACACACTCGCCTTCACGAAGAATATGGCGATTCCGCAAAACGACAACTTCGCGGTGGTGCGCCTTGACCACGACTTTGGACAGAAGTGGCACTTCATGTCGAGCTACCGCGTATACCATCTCAAACGTGCCACCGACGATCAGATTGATATCGGAGGATTCTTCTCCGGCGATACGTTGGGCACCCCAGTTTCCCTCACCAACCGCCCGCAAGTGCCTTGGTATCTTGTCATTGGGTTGACTACGAACATCAGTTCGAACCTAACCAATGACTTCCACTACAGCTTCCTGCGCAACTGGTGGCAATGGGGATCGAACGGCGATCCGGCGCAGTTTTCCGCTTCCGGTGACACTTCACTGGCGGCCTTGGGCGCCGCACTCGAACCCTTCGGCGAGAAGCGGAATGACGTAGCCGCCCCCTACAACGTCAACACCCAGCAGACCCGCACCCGGTTCTGGGATGGGAAGGATCATTTCTTCCGCGACGACGTTTCCTGGCTGAAAGGCAACCACCTGTTGCAGTTTGGCGGCCAGTACCAGCATAACTGGAACTACCACCAGCGCACCGACAACGGCGGGGGTGTCAATTACTACCCCGTGTACCTGCTCGGGGACTCTTCCGGCTCCGGCAACGTGGACATGACGTCTTGTACTTTACCCTGTGTCCCTTTACCTTCCGCCTTCAGCAACCCCATCCTTGCCCGCGAGGCAGCCGCAGTCCTGGGTATAGTAACCGACACGCAGCAGGCGTATACCCGCTCCGGCTCGAATTTGCAGCTGAACGGGCCGCTCATACCGGCATTCGATAAAGTCACCATTCCTTACTACAACCTGTACCTCAATGACACGTGGCATCTGAAACCGTCCCTCACCGTCACGTACGGCTTAGGGTGGGCGTTGGAGATGCCGCCCACGGAGGAAAGTGGCAAGCAGGTCATGTTCGTGGGTCCAAACGGCCAGGAGGTCGATACTCAGTCGTACCTGGCGCAACGTCAGGCAGCGGCGCTCGCCGGGCAGGTTTACAACCCCCAAATCGGGTTTGCCCTGATCGGCAATGTCACAGGCCACCCGAGCTACGAGTACAACCCGTTCTATCACGCGTTCAGCCCACGCATTGCCCTAGCTTGGAACCCATCGTTTAGCAAGGACACGGTGATCCGTGGCGGCTATGGGCGAATTTATGGGCGCTTGAACGGCGTGGGCCTGGTACTGGGCCCACTACTCAGCCCCGGCTTGATCCAGCCGGTAGGTTGCAGTTTTGTTCTGTCCAATGGAACGTGCGGTGCATCGGGAACAGCGGTCAACGTTAGTAACGCTTTCCGCATCGGAACGGATGGCACGACGGCTCCGATTCCACTCGCAGGCCCGACGCTGCCACAACCCTTTTACCCGGGGGTTAACGGGTCTGAAGCTCTTACCGCTTCGCCCACGGACCCAAAGTTCCGGCCGAATTCGGTCGACTCGTTTGATTTGACGATTCAGCATCAGTTTTCCCGCAAGGTTTCTGTGGAATTTGGCGGCATTAGCCGTTGGGTCCACAACGAGCTTCTGTCGGTCAACCTCAACTCCGTGCCTTACATGATGACCATGGGCGGGCAACAATTCAAAACCGCCTACGCCAACATCGAAAAGGCAATGGGTTGCGCGACCTCAGTCACTGCCTGCAACGCGGCAACCGCGGCGACCACCAGCGTTGCCCCGCAGCCTTTCTTTGAAGCTGCTCTCGCGGGGACCGGCTTCTGCACCGGTTTTGCGAACTGCACGACAGCGTTGATCAGTAACCCCACTTTGTTCGGCTACTTGCAAAGCCAGAGCGTGTTCTCGCTGTGGACAACCTTGGACACCGGAGGAACTGCGCCGGGATTTAACTTTCCCGTCAGCACGATGACCGGTGCAGGACAAATCGGGAGCAACGTCGCCATGACCACGAGTCTGGGGCATGGCAATTACAATGCCCTTTTTGCGACCGTGAAATTCAATGACTGGAATGGCATCACTCTGCAGAACAATCTCACCTTTAGCAGAGATCTGGGGACGGGAGGCGTGGTTCAGGCCACCAGCGAGGAAGCGAGTGTGGACCCGTTCAACGTTGACACCCAGTACGGTCCCAACCCTTCCGATCGCAAATGGGTGAACACGATGTTCCTGGTTTACGCGCTGCCGTTCTATCATGGCCAGCAAGGCATGCTGGGGCGCATTTTAGGGGGCTGGACCAGTTCATTTGTTTTCGCAGCCGGCAGCGGTGCCCCACTGGACTGCGGCACCACTACAGGTTCGGGTGGCAATGGTTATAGCGGCGGACAGGACTTTGGCTCTGGCGATGGCAACAACCTCTTCACCGACGGGAATTGTCTGCAGACGGTAAAGAATACCTCGGCGTCGGTTCACCATCTCAGTAATGGGACTTTCAACATCTTCCCAGATCCAACTGCGGTGTTCGGCAACATTCGTCCTCTGATCCTGGGGCTGGATAACCGGAGCGGTGGGTACGGGCAGTTCCGCGGCCTGCCGTACTGGAATTTGAGCATGGGGCTAAAGAAAAATATCCGAGTTACGGAACGATTCAGTGCTGAGGCCTCCCTCAATGTCAACAACGTTCTGAACCACAACCAACTGCTGGATCCAAGCCTCACCGTCTTAACTCCGGGGACGGGTTTCGGGCAGCTCTCGGCCGAGGGAACTCTCCCGCGAGCGATGGAACTGGGAATCCGGGTCAACTTCTAGTTGGGTGGTTGTTTGAAAATTGATGCAGCCCTTGGCCGGGAGCAACACTCCCGGCCTTTTTCCTTTCCCTTTCCCCGCGCTGAAGCCCTCCACCCCAGCACACCAAGACCGGGCGTGCTGGGGGCCCCGGTGCTGGGCTGAAGTCGGACGCCCCTCCGGGGTTGGATGGGCATTTACATTCCTTTCACACTTCCGTTTTATGCTAGCTTCTCTACAGCTTGAACGCTTCTGAAAATGCGCGAGTTCCCATGACCCGAAAACAACCGGCAAGCGTGAAGAGGCGCTCGACTTCGGCGCGATCTCGCGCGGCGAAAGCCCGTACTCATCCGGCTCAGAACCCCAATGAAGTATTGGCGGGAGACGAACTGTCGGCGTTGGTCGTGCGCGGCTGCCTGATTGCCCGCGACGCGGTTTTCAACGTCAGGGATTTTCTCGCGGAGGGTTCGCGCCTGGCGTTCCTCGCGATCAAGGATTGCGAGAAAGAACTTGACCAGATCGAGCGCAAGATTGACGAGCAACTCCCCGAAGCCATTACCCGCGTAGGGGAAGCCAAGGCGCGCGAATTGCTGGCGTGTTTGAAGTTCATCACCGACCTCGAACGCATTGGAGACCTTGCCTATAGCGCGGTCATGCAACTGCAAGCGCGCCGCGAAAAATTGCCGGCCGCGGATTCCCGCCAACTCGTCGAGATGGCTTCTCTGCTTTGTACAATGCTGGAGCAGGTCCATCAGGGCTTTCTTCAGCGTGACGTGGCGCACGCGCAGAACGTTCTGCAGTCCGATCCGGAAGTGGACCGGTTGTGCCATTCCTTGTTTCACAGACACCTAGCCGAGCCGAATAGTCCGACCGGACAAAAGAACTTCGACATCCTTCTCGCCGCCCAGGCGCTGGAACGCATCGGCGATCACGCCAAGAATCTGGCGGAAGAACTCTACGGCCTATCCGAAGGCCGTTCGCTGCGGCACAATGCCAGGAAGCTCTCGTCGGCTTAGGGGCGTCCCGATGCTTCACCGCTCCCAGGTCTCGAAAACCGCGAGACCCTTCGACATGCTCAGGGCAGGCTCTGGAGCACCCGCCGCCTGCTTTGATACAGGCCTTTGTTATAATCGATTTTTGTCGCAATCCACCCGAGGGGCGCTATCGTCTAGGGGTTAGGACGGAAGATTCTCAATCTTCAAACCCGGGTTCGATTCCCGGTAGCGCTACCAATTATGTTTCAATTACTTACGCCATCTCCTGACACAGTTCGTTGATGTGACTGTGGCCACTTTTGTGGCCACCTACTATACCGCTGCGGACAACTGCTGATTCCGACGCTCGATCGCTTCCCGAATCTGCATCACGTTTGAGTGGCTGTAGATGCGCGTGGTATTGACTGATTGATGTCCCATCGCATCCATGACCGCCATCACGTTTCCTGTTCCCTCCATCGCGTCGGTTGAGAAGCGATGACGAGCACAATACAGAACGACCGATTCTGGAACACCCGCCAACCGTTTCGCTTCCAGCCACTGCTTGGAAACCTCGCGGTCCGTAATGTGCCCGGAGCAGGCCTTCTTTGATGGGAAGACCCATCCTTCGTTGGCGACTTCCTTATGTGCCAGCAGTGCCGCCTTGACACGCTCGGTCAGCGGAACATAACGTCGGGACTTGCGGGACTTCCCGCGTGGATTGAAGATCACCCCTTTGTCCCAATGTACGTTTTCCCACCGCATTCGAAAGATCTCACCCGGTCGAAGACCGGAATCCAGCATGATCAATAGAATCGTTCGGAACGGTTCCCAGCCCACCCGCGACTCTTTGCCTTTCGGTGTAAACCGCGGGCCTGCTGTGACTGTTAGCAGCAGCTGCTCCATACACGGGTCGATAAGCTCTTCCCGTCCGTGTTCCTCGACGAGTTTCACAACTGGCACTGAGGATAGAAGTTGCCATTCGTGAGCCTTTTTCAGCAGACGCCGAAGGGTACGGAGAGCGTTGTTCGTGTTCGCGGCTGAAGATCCCTCGATGGTTGAAGCGTGATCTGTCGTTATATGATCCAGTTTCATACAAGCGAGGGGTGTGGACTCCAGAATCCGCCAGCCGACCTGGTAATACCTACGGGTTGGCGCCCTTGGCGGACGGTCCGCCGGCAAAGTCTCCAACCAGTTAAAGAAACGGTTCGAGAAGTCAGCCAGCGTTGGGATTCTCTTGCTTCCCGGAGCACGACCGCCTTCCAGTAACCGCGCGAGCACCAGCGACTCCACTTTCCTAGCTTCTTGCGCCCTTGAGGTTTTGCAAGTCCCCCGGTAGCGATTGCCATTCCAGCGAAACGCGAAGTGCCATGTATTCCCCCGTTTAGAGAGCGACATGTTTTTCCTCCATGGTCGCTCTCGCTTTTGAGACACGCAGGTTGCGCAAGATGAACTTCTCTAGCGCAACAGCATCATATCTCACCAGGCGTCCGAGTTTTACATAATTTGGGCCATCACCTGACACGCGCCAGTACCGCAGCGTATTAACGCTCACGCTCAAGCGCCTCGACACCTCCTGCTCGTCTAAAAGCTGTATGTCTGTCATTTCCCTTGGCCCTCGTCCTCGCGCCTCTTGGCTACGGCTACGACTGCGGATCTCCAGAGAAATCACCCGGAGCAGAAAACCCTTGCAATCGCGGTTGCATTGAGAACCAAGTTGTCCCACCTCCATCCGCGACGATACTGACATATCCATTGTCAAAACCGGCCACACCGGTTCGCAACCGACCAATGCCGTTTTCGGCCGGTCGAGTTCCTGCGGAACCGACAATCTTTCCCAACCTGCTTCATTTCTGCCGCCCTGTCTAATGAAATTTCGGGAGTCTGTTATTCCTTCTGCGACTAATAGCTCTTCGAAATAGGTGGATTACGACAGATTTCCGTTGACCGGGCGGCTTTGTGGAGGTGTAGTTTATTGAAATAGCGGAACTTGCGGAAGCCACAAAAACCAAGGAAAGCGCCAAAAAACCTTGGTACCGCGGAGGTGTCGGCCTTTGTCTCGGCCTTGTTCCGCAG
>CAVRDS010000048.1:0-50599 GCA_963719865.1 uncultured Acidobacteriota bacterium
AGAGGTTTTCGAGCTGAACATGCAACTCGAAGAATTGCGCATGAACAAGAAGATGGGCGAGGACGATCCCGCGCTTGTCGAAGAAATTGGCAAGCAGAAGCTCGAACTCGAGGCCAAGTATGAGTCCCTGCTCGAAGAATTGAAATCGTTTTGGACCGAGTGGGACGCCGCGATCGATCACAACCCGGGCGCAGATTCTTCGGACGAACGAACCGCGATTATCGGCAAGATGGTCGATGTTTTGAACCGCCGCAATTACATTCGCAATCTGGTGCGCGATGTGAACGCGGCGCTGGAAGAATGAAGTGATGAGAAGTAAGAAGTCAGATTTGAGAACCCACGGCTACTAATTTTGCATTCTGACTTCTGCAGTCTGCATTTTTGAACATGGCAACCGAACACATCGTCGGAATAGACCTCGGAACCACGAATTCCCTCGTGGCCTTCATGCAAGGGGAGATCCCTGTAGTAATCCCGGGAGAGGACGGATCGAACCTGGTCCCGTCCGTCGTCGCGCTGGATGAAAACAATCAGGCGATCATCGGAAACTCCGCGCGCAAGAATCTCATCGACACGCCGGAGCGAGCGGTTTACTCCATCAAGCGATTGATGGGGCGCGGCGTCGAGGATGTCCAGGAAGAAGTGAAGCTGTTCCCGTTCCGCCTGGCCGAAGATTTGCAACCCGGCGAAGTGTTGCGAATCACGTTGGGCAACAAGACTTTTACGCCGCCGGAGATCTCCGCGCTCATCCTTCGCCAGCTCAAGCGCAACGCGGAACGCTTTTTCGGCGCCACGTTGACCAAGGCCGTCATCACGGTTCCGGCCTACTTCAACGATGCTCAGCGGCAGGCCACGAAAGATGCGGGCCGCATAGCGGGATTGGAAGTGTTGCGCCTGGTCAACGAACCGACCGCCGCGTCGCTGGCTTACGGGCTCGACAAGAAGCAAAACGGCATTGTCGCCGTTTACGATCTGGGTGGCGGCACGTTCGATATCTCGATTCTCAAGCTGCACGATGGAATTTTCGAAGTCATCTCGACTAATGGCGACACGCACCTCGGCGGCGATGATATCGATAACTTGCTGATCACGATTGCCCTCGATGATATTCGCGGCGATTTAAACCTCGATCTGCGCCGCAATGCCGAGGCCGTGCAGGCCATTCGAAAAGCCGTGATCGAGGCCAAGATCACGTTGTCTTCTCAGCCGTCCGTAAAACTTGATATCGAATTGCCGCACGGTAAGCGCTATCGGCGCGAGATTACACGCGATCAGTATGAGCAGTTGATACAGCCCATCATCGACCGCACCGTCGGCCCCTGCAAGCAGGCGCTGAAAGATGCGAACCTGAAGCCGGAGCAGATTGACGAAGTCGTGCTGGTGGGTGGTTCCACGCGCATTCCGAAAGTGCGCGCGCTGGTCAAGGAACTGTTTCAGCGGGAGCCGCATACTGACTTGAACCCTGACGAAGTGGTGGCCCTGGGCGCAGGCCGTGCAGGCGAATATTCTCGGCGGCGGCTCCGAAGCCACGCGGGACATGCTGCTGCTCGACGTGACTCCGTTGTCACTTGGCATCGAGGTCGCCGGCGGAGTGACCGACAAGATTATTCTGCGCAATTCCACGATACCCGCGTCAGCGACGCAGTTTTACACCACGCAGATCGATGGCCAGGCGAATGTCGCTATCCATGTCCTGCAGGGCGAGCGCGAACTGGCTGCGGATTGCCGGTCGCTGGCCCGCTTCGATCTCAAGGGCATTCCGCCGATGGCGGCCGGCATTCCCCGCGTCGAAGTGAAGTTCCTCATCGATGCCAACGGCATCCTGCATGTTTCCGCGCGGGAGCAGCGAAGCGGCAAAGAGGCTGAGATTCAGGTGCAGCCCAGTTACGGTCTTACCGACGACCAGGTCGAGGGCATGATTCTCGATTCGTTCGACAACGCCGAGGAAGATTTCCGGAGGCGCCAGGTGATTGAGGCTCGCAACGAAGCGGCTACCATCCTTGCGGCGCTCGAAAAAGGAAAGAAGAGCGCCGCCTGGGGTCAACTCACGACTGACGAGAAGAAGCAGATCGCGAAAATGGAAAAGGCGCTGACCGCGGTCAACGCGGAAAATGACTATCAGGCGATCCGCAAGGCCATCGACGCTCTGAACCAGGGCACAACGCGGTTGGCCGAGTTAATGATGGACAGTGCCGTTTCATCGGCGCTCAAAGGCAAGAACATGGACGAGACGGATTTGGGCGAAGGCCCCACCGCCCCGCATCCTATGGCGAAAGCAGAATTCGAATAGCTGTTGGTTTCGTGTTGTCATTCTGAGCGGACCTGGGCGAAGCGGAGCCGTGCGGAGTCGAAGGATCCCTACCTCCGCACAACAGCTGCGACGCTAGGGATCTTTCGACTACGCGGATTTCGCGAGAAACGCGAAAATCCGCTTCGCTCAGGATGACAGTGCAAGATTTGAGGTGAATATGTCCGAAGAAAAGGCTCAAGGCGCCGGTACCGCCACCGAAGAAGCGCCCGGCGAAAACACAGTGCAGGTCACGTTTCTGCCCGAAGGCAAGACCGTGCAATTCGAGCACGGCAGATTGCCATATGAAGATCATGGCAAGGAGCAGTCTCTGCTCGACGTGGCGCTCAATTTTGGCATTCCGCTCGACCACGCCTGCGGCGGCAACTGCGCCTGCACCACCTGTCATATCTGGGTCAAAGAGGGCGCCGAGAATTTGTCGGCGATGGACGACGACGAGGCCGACCGGTTGGACATGGCGGCCGATCTACAGTTAAACTCGCGTCTCGGCTGCCAGGCCCAGATCACCAAGCCCGGCAAGGTGGTCGTGGAGATTCCTGCGTGGAACCGGAATTATGTATCGGAAGAGCATTAGAGGCAAGGTTTCAGAGTTTCAAGGTTGAAAGGTTTCAAAGTCAAAAACGCGGCGGAACTCGCATCGCCACTCTGAAACTCTGAAACTCTGAAACTCTGAAACCTTGAAACCTGCTACTTCACAGGAGCGCTGCGATGTCCAAGAAACTGACCTGGGACGATGCTGAAGACCTCGGCATTCTGCTGTCTGAAACCCATCCTGAACTCGATCCGCTCGCGGTCCGGTTTACCGATCTGCACCGTTACGTGACCGAGTTGTCTGATTTCGCCGGAGATCCCAAAACTTCCAACGAAGGCAAACTAGAAGCCATCCAGATGGCCTGGCATGAAGAATTCCAGGATCGCACCCAGGCCTGAACGTCCAACATGAATCGAGCGGAGCTCCGGTGTCAGTGTTTACTGCGTTTTTACATAACTTTGACAACTCCTCAAAGGTGTTCGGAATATCATTTGCTTCTAACCAACGCAGACCATTGACCGTCCTCTCTCCGGTCAATTAAAAAGGGCACGGCAACAAGCCGTGCCCTACTTTTTAATTCTAGGTGTCGTTATCGAACGGAAACTGGCGCTGGTTCCTCCACATTCGCCTCGCGCAAGAATTTCGCAGCCTCTTCCGGAGGAGTCGGATTGATGTAGAACCCTGTTCCCCACTCAAATCCTGCCGTCTTGGTCAGCTTCGGCATGAATTCGATGTGCCAATGATAGTGATCGTTGGTCGGATCCTGCACCGGGGAACTATGGATGACCAGGTTGTAAGGCGGATTGTCGAGCACTCGATCGGCCCTGCTGAGTAGATCCTTCAAGGATCTCGCCAGGTTTTCAAACATGTGCGAAGAGGAGTTCTCAAACGCCGACTCATGCGTCTTGGGCATGATCCACGTTTCAAACGGAAAACGCGGCGCGTAGGGTGCCAAGGTAAGAAAGTTCTCGTTCTCCGATACAACGCGAGTGCCGCCGTCCATCTCCTGCCGGATGATGTCGCAAAAGACGCAACGCTCTTTGTACAGAAAGTACTGTTTCGCCCCTTCGAGCTCCTGCGTAACGTTGATGGGCAGGATTGGCAAGGCGATCAGCTGCGAGTGCGCGTGTTCCAGAGATGCTCCGGCGGCCTCGCCATGATTCTTGAAGATCAGAATGTATTTGAAGCGGCGATCTTTCTTCAGATCGAGGATGCGGTCGCGGAAGGTCCAAAGCACGTCTTCGATTCGCTTGGGCGGCAGGGTGGAAAGATTGGCGTTGTGGTCGGGAGTCTCGATGATCACTTCATGAGCGCCGATGCCGTTCATGCGATCGAACATGCCCTCGGCTTGGCGGTTCAGATTGCCCTCGATGCCCAGCGCGGGAAACTTGTTGGGAACCACACGCACCGTCCATCCCGGTGAGTCCCGTTGCGGTGGAGGCCCGCCGTTCGGATTGGGGCGGTAGGCCTGAATTTCCGGCGGCGTCTTACCCTCATTTCCATAGCAGAAGGGACAGAATCCCCCCTTGATCTTCATATTCTCACGTACAAAATCGGTTGGGCGCTTGGCCCTGTCCGTCGAAATAATTACCCAACGGCCAACGATAGGATCTTTTCTAAGTTCCGGCAATGCTATGATTCCTTTCCACGGGACTGCGCAAACTTTATATTCTACGCCAGAGAGGCGTTGGCAAACACTTCGATCTGTGGGCGGGGACTACAACCGTCATAGTATACGCTCACGATATCGAATCTCCACTGGCACTCGGGTGGAAGGCGCCGCCGGTACTCTCGTGCCACTTGAGCGATCTCCCGCCGCTTATGTCGGTCGACCGCCGACTCTGCAGTTTTCACATCATGCGATGTTCGAGTTTTAACTTCAATAAAACAAAGTACATCATGATCCCACGCGATCAAATCGATCTCGCCCGGGCAGCGCGGCGTGCGGAAGTTTCGCGCCACGACCACGTAGCCGAGCTTGCGCAGGTAGAAGTACGCGGCTTCTTCCCCGCGAGTGCCCGTTCGCTGGTGCGCCGGCCTGCCATCCGGGGCAAGGAACCGCTCTGCGAGCGTATCCAGACCTTTGACGATGACTCGCGTGAATTCGGCGGGAATCATAACGACTGCCGTCAGACTATGGAAGGATTGAGTCCCGGGATGTGATCTGACTCACACCGGGCGGTATTTTTCGGAAGGGCAATCTCAAAAACGGAAAACTGGCCACGGATGAGCACGATTCTCAGGGGCGGGGTGAAAAAACGCTCCAATATCCGTGTTGATCCGTGTAAATCCGTGGCCAAAGGCCTTTGCGCTACGCGCCCACGATCCTGATGCACGCTTCGAGTACATCCATCGCGACGTCGGCTTCTTCCTTCGTGACCACCAGCGGTGGGCAGATCCGAACTGTGCTTGGCCCGCAGCCCAGGAACAGGACGCCGCGTTCAAACGCCATTTCCACGATGCGATCGCGTTCGGCGTTGCCGTATTCCTTGGTCACTTTGTCCTTGACGATCTCGACGCCGATCATCAGACCGCGCCCGCGCACATCGCCGACCAGTTTCAACTTCGACGGCCAGTTCGCCATGCGCTTGATCATGTGGCTGCCGACGCTAGAGGAATTCTCGATCAGGTGCTCCTTTTCGATGACATCGAGAGTAGCTAGCGCGGCTGCGATACAAACCGGATTGCCGCCAAAGGTGGAAGCATGCGATCCGGGAACCCAATCCATGACCTCCGCCTTGGTCATGGTGACGCCGAGCGGCATGCCCGACGCGATGCCTTTGGCCATGCAAACCATATCCGGCTCAACTCCGGTGTGTTCGACCGCAAACCATTTTCCCGTGCGTCCAATGCCGCTCTGGACTTCATCGACCACCAGCATGATGCCGTGCCGATCGCAAATGCGGCGAAGCTCCTGCATGAAGATGTTGGGCGCGATCACGTAGCCGCCTTCTCCCTGGACCGGCTCGACGAAGATCGCAGCTACTTCCTCAGGAGCAAGCGTGGTCTTGAACAGTTTCTCTTCAATGAAGCGCGCACAGCCCAGCGCGAAGTTGTCCGCATCGTGCGTGCCGCCCACGCAGCCGCGGTACACGTCGGGATAGCGTACGTGGGTCACTCCCGGAACCAGGGGAGAGAATCGCCGCCGCTGCTGCGGCTTCGATGCCGTCAGCGAAAGCGCACCCATCGTCCGCCCGTGGAACGCGCCAAAAAATGCGATCACGTTCTGCCGCTTGGTGTGATAACGCGCCAGCTTCAGCGCGCATTCAATAGCCTCGGCGCCCGAGTTTCCGTAATAAATGCGGTGTGGGCCGCCCATGGGCGCGATCTTCGACAGCCGCGCCGCAAGTTGCACCATGTTTTCGTAGTAGAAATCGGTGCCCGACATATGAATCAGTTCGCCCGCCTGCTTCTGAATGGCGGTTACGACCGTCGGATGGCAATGCCCGGTTGAGGTCACAGCGATGCCGGCGGAAAAATCGAAAAATTCGTTGCCGTCGACATCGGTGACGACGATGCCGCGTCCGCTCTTGGCCACCATGGGATAAGAACGGGTATAGGATGGCGAAATATATTTCTCATCGCCCTCGAGCACGCGCTTGGCGTTCGGCCCGGGTAGGGCAGTCTTGATCTTGGGACCGATGGCGGTCATGGTTTTGGTAGTCATGGGAATCTCCTCTGTTGTTAGCAGCCCGTGCTGCAATCTGGCTTGGTCTTCGGAAGCTACGGCTTCAGTCTTGCCTTGTCGCCGACCGGTTTTGCGAAGGGCAGACGGCGGTCGTGTCGCGATTGGGATCGGGAAGGGCACGACTTCAGTCGTGCCGCTAAAGCGCAATTGTGAAGTGGGCTTTAGCCCCTGAGGTTCGCTCAAGCAGAGTCGGCGAATCAGCCGAAGGATGGAATTAATCGCTACCGAAGAGAGAGGGACGAAGGCGCGAAGGCAGATTCGCGCGATACCGCCGCGGACATACCAGGCCATGCAGCCAGCACTCGGCCGATAGCACCCGCGCATTGGGATAATTGTTCAGCATCACGAACATTCCGCGTCACCTCTCGATTATAGTCGCGAGCTGCTCTCGGCGTAACCCCCAAAAGTAACCTTCATTGCGCGCTTCGCGCGCAAGCCCGGACGAATGCGTCCGCCCCGGCGGCGAAGCCGCCGCACCGGCCCCCCACCAGCACCGCTCACATTCACCAGCAATGGTGCCTCCGTCCTTACGCTAGCGTCTGAGATAATCCTTAGTTGCTCCACATTCCCATGCGTTCTGCGCAGCGCCCAAGCCAGTGGAGGGTGATTCTTGCCTTCGGACTCGTGTACCTGCTTTGGGGCTCGACTTATTTGGCCATTGATATTGCCGTGCAGACGATTCCTCCGGCGCTGATGTGCGGATTGCGCTTCTCCGTGGCGGGAGCCGTCATGCTTGCCGTATGCGCCGCGACCGGCAGAAAGGTTCTGTACTCGGCGCGGCAAATCGCGCTGGCGTCGGTGGTGGGGTTGCTGCTGCTGATGGGAGGCAATCTGACGCTTTCTTATGCGGAGCTGGCCGTATCGTCGGGGCTGGCGGCATTGATCATCGCGATCACCCCGTTATGGTTTCTGGTGCTCGATTCGCTGTTGTTAGGCGATCATCACATCTCGCGGCGCGGGAAAGCCGGCCTGCTGCTGGGTATCGTCGGCCTGTTCATCCTGGTCTGGCCGCAGCTCGCAGCGGGAAGCATGGGGCGCCGGGAGTTTTGGGCTTCGATCAGTCTGATTGGCGGATCGTTCAGCTGGGCGCTGGGATCCGTTCTCTCGAAGCGCTGGCAGTCGGGCATGGACGTCTTCAGCGCCACCGGCTGGCAAGTTGCGGCGGCCGGCGTGGGAAATTTCGTCTTCGCTCTCTTTGCCGGCAATCTCAGCCGCGCCACATGGAGCGCCCGCAGTCTGGGCGCGGTGGGTTATCTCGTGGTCTGCGGGTCGTGGATCGGCTATACCGCCTACATATGGCTGCTTAAGCACGTGCCCACCTCGAAGGTTTCCACCTACGCTTACGTTAATCCTGTGATCGCGGTTTTTCTGGGTTGGCTGATACTGCACGAAAAGGTGGATCGCTTCATCCTGGCGGGCAGCGCCATCGTCGTGCTCTCGGTCATTCTCGTGACCATGGCCAAGGTGAGGGAGAAGACCGTGGCCGAAGAACTGCCGGCAGTGGAAGCGGCGGGAGATTGAGCAGTGGCTAGTGGCGACTAGCGGGTTCAGTCGTTCGATTCGTCCTCGTCCTCCGGATTCGCGACCACGTCCACCACATAACCTCGGATGGCGAACGTCTGCTTTCCGCCTGCGGACGTCTCAAACCTAACGCGGATCGGGCTGCGCTGCCAGACCGGAGCGGGACAGGCAGAATCCGGCCGGGCTTCATCGAAAGTGACATTGGGGAGTAATTTCTTCAGTACAGGCTTGCGCCGGTTGAGCTGTATAACCGTGGCAAAGACCTTCTTGCCGTCGTCGGAGACTCCGCAGTAGGAAACGTAGTCGCGATACCAGCTCGCGGCCGAATAGTAGTTGTCGAACGCGGGCAGGCTGATGGAGGAAACATGGCCGGTGAGGCGGTCGACGAGGAGCCATCCACCACGCTGCCATTGCCAGCGGAGAGTAGAATCTTCCGGAAGGCTGTCGTTCACGCGAAAGGCGCGCCGTACCACGAACAGGCGCTCGGTCACCTCGTGCGGAGTTCCGACCGCATATTCCTTGACTCGGCCGTCGACCAGGAGCGCGCGAACCTTAAAGGGCAGGGGCTTGTCGGCGGAATCCGGAAGCCATTGCACCGACATCCATTTGCCGAACGCGATGACGTGGACCTTTGCGGCCGCTGCCGATCGCGCCGTCAGCATGGGAACGATCAGGAGCAGCAGGATGAGCCGGAGAATCCATTTCTTCCGCATGAAGCGAGAGTAGGCAGGACGAAGCGGCAAAACAAGGATGACCATCACATGTTTGCGAGACGGGGTACCAAATCGGGAATAGCCAGCTTGCTTAACCGGTGATACTGTTGCAAAATCCCAGTGCGAGATCTGGGCAAAAAAGAGAAAATGGCAGTAAAATCAAAGCTTATACGAAACGATCGTTGGTTGTGAGCCTTACTCCTACCTCCCGTATCCCGCGCCCGACTGGGCGGACAACTTCCAAAGGAGATGCCGCTTCTTATCCAAATATGGGGGACCTGCTACCACGGCGTAGAGCACCGCGGATTCTGGTGGTGGATGATCAACCGAGCATTGCCGGCCTGATGAGCCAGTTGCTCACCATCCGAGGTTACGATGTGGTCAGGGCTTCGAGCGCGGACCAGGCGGAAGCCGAGGTAAAGAAGCAGTTGCCGGACCTCATCCTCTCGGACGTGATGATGCCGGGCAAGTCGGGATACGACTTCTGCCGCGGGCTCAAAGACAATCCAGCCACCCGGCTGATTCCGTTTGTGCTGATCACCGGACTCAGCGATAGCAGCGACAAGGTGCGCGGAATCGAGGCCGGCGCCGACGACTTCCTGAACAAGCCCGTGCTCGCCGAAGAACTGATCGCCCGGGTGAAGTCCCTGTTGCGGCTGAAAGAATTCACCGATGAACTGGAGACGGCGGATTCCGTGCTGTGCACGCTGGGACTGATCGTGGAAGGGCGCGATCCTTATACCGAAGGTCATTGCGAGCGGCTGGCGGTTCACGCGGCAGACCTGGGCCGTCACCTCGGAATGGATGAAGATTCGATCCTCGCCTTGAAACGCGGCGGGTATCTGCACGACCTGGGCAAAATCGCGGTGCCTGATGAAATCTTAAAGAAAGGCAGCGATCTTACTCCCGCCGAATGGGAAGTGATGAAGATGCATCCCGTCACGGGCGAGAATATCTGCCGGCCCCTGCACTCGCTGCACCTCGTGCTGCCCATCATCCGGCATCATCACGAGCATTCGGATGGCTCGGGCTATCCCGACGGACTTACCGGATCAGAGATTCCCGTGCTGCCGAGAGTGCTTCAGGTGGTGGATGTCTACGACGCTCTCCGCACTGCTCGCTCTTACAAGGCCGCTCTCACCCACGAGATGGCCGCGCAGACCATGCGCGAAGAGGCCAGCCGCGGCCTGTGGGATACGGAACTGGTTGCGGAATACTTCTCAATGCTCGAACAGCGGCGGCAGGTGGCGTAACGCCCGTATTCTGTGGCAGAAAAGCTCTTGACCGCAGAGGCCGCTGAGGATTCTCCGCAGAGATCGCTGAGGAACCTTCCCAGGGTGAGCCCGCTTCGCGGACACTGCGCACGTTGCCGGAATCACGCTCCCCCGTTAGAATTGAACGCACAGCCATCCATGTAGGCCCGTAGCTCAGTCTGGTTAGAGCGCTTCCTTGACACGGTAGAAACCAGAATTCCGACGGCACTCGGACGACGATTGTTTCCATACCGTTAAAGAGAACGCCGAAAATTCTCCAGCCCGTGATCAGCCCGTGATTCCGCAAACTTGGGTCGAGCCAAACGTTGCCGGAATTGCCCGTTGCCCGTAGAATTAAAATCAGAACCGTTCACACGTAGGCCCGTAGCTCAGTTGGTTAGAGCGCCTCCCTGACACGGAGGAGGTCGATGGTTCGAGTCCATTCGGGCCTACCATTTCACGTCCGCTGCCGTTTCCTACCTGTGATTAGCGCGTGATTGCGCGCGCTCAGCTCACCCGAAATTCACCGCCGTTGCCAATGGTAATCGCGAAGCCGTCATCCGAGCGCCTCCCGATGTATTAGTCGCCCTGTTTGACGCGCTGTTGTACATTGTGTGATAATTGCTGTGCAATGGCGCGTGAATACAAAACCGAGCTGGAGCGGGAACGCAAAGCATTGGCCGAATTTTTTCGGCATCGCGAGGAGTTGGCTACACAAATTGCAAAGCAACAAACGCGCGTAGCGGCGCTGGCTGCCCTGTGCGACGAGAGCGAGGAGCTAGATAAAATGACGGAAATGGACTTGGGAGGACTGACGAATGCTTGCCGGACTGCGTTTCGGGCAGCGGGAAACCGGGGCTTGATGCCGACGGAGGTTCGTGGCGCTCTGGAGCGACTCCGATTCCCCATTCGCACGCACAAGAACATTCTCGCGTCCATACACACGGTCATTCGGCGTTTGGAGGGGGGCGGCGAAATCCGGAAGGCGATGCATGACATTCACGACGGTGCGGACAAATCCGTCTACCAGTGGGCTGGGCCGAACTACGGCGCTTCCAACAGTCTAGCGAACCAAATGGCCGACTCAGACCGTGATCGCTCGCAGCGTAAGAGCTAGTGGCGGCCTTTCGCGAAGAATTGATCGGTGGGGCGATGTTCACGTCGCAAGTCTAAAGTGAAACGATATGAGATTTTGTTGCCCTAACTGCGGCCGGGAAGAGGAAATCCTGCTAGACCAAAGCCCGCGCTGTCTCTTCTGTCACATCAACATGGTCGGTGCGTCCGATTACTCAGAACTGTG
Source organism: uncultured Acidobacteriota bacterium (assembly GCA_963719865.1). Taxonomy (GTDB): domain Bacteria; phylum Acidobacteriota; class Terriglobia; order Terriglobales; family Acidobacteriaceae; genus Sulfotelmatobacter. The sequence goes on from CAVRDS010000048.1 coordinate 11,316, forward strand.
GATGAGCCCACACATCGCGATTAAGCGAATGGCGACGATTAGCGAGACCTATGGCATTGAACGGGCGCGCACGGACCGACGTTTTAAGAAGGAGCGAGAAGCGTGGACGACGGGGATTCTCGCGCTGGCGCTGTCAAAATTGAACCGAGAACAGTGGTGGATAGAAATTGAAACCGTAGACAGCACTCCTGACACAAAGCTACGGCAGTTGGATCAAACCTCTGGAAACAACGTCATCCAGACGCGCAATATTGAAGTTGTGGATTGGGAAGAGAATGTTGATGAAATCATGGAAGTAATCGGAAAGAAGTGCAAGCGCGCCTATCCCGGCCATTATCTTCTTTTGGTTAACGCGCCCCACAGCGGAAAGGTGCTCGACTTCGATCGGGTGGTTGAAGATATGAAGGCGATACGCTCGCCTTTCCTCGAAGTCTGGATAGTTGCATTTGTTGGACTAGATGACACGAGAGTGGTACGCGTGGCACCGGGTGCTCTTGCAATCGATTTGAAGCTCCGAGCCGAGTTGGAAAAGGCCAGTAAGCAGACGCCATTTGTGCAGCGAGGAGTTCGCGGAACAGGTACAGGAATCCGGGACCTCGGCCCTGCGTTTTTGCCCATCCCACGAGGCGACTAACGGTAGGCGCTGCACATTGCAGTCTTTCTTGCCGTCGCGTTTCCTCGTCCTCAGTTCACCAATCCCGGCTTCATCATCGCCTCCATCACCTGATTCTGAGCGGCCAGCTTGTCCTTGTTAATGGCGTGCGTGTAGATGTCCAGAGTCGTACCGATGTCGGCATGCCGGAGCATGGACTGAACGGTCTTGACGTCAGTTTTGGTCTGGGTGACCAAGTAGGATGCCAAGGAATGGCGGAGGTTGTGGAATCCAAAACGACGACGATCTTCTGCCGCGAGGATTCCTAGCTTTACTGCTGCCGGACGCAGATGATCCTGCGCCATGATAGAACCTGTGCGCGGCTTCCGGCCATGCAACCTGTAAGACGGAAAGACCCAATCTTGCGGCTTGGAGTATGTGGTTTCGTTTTGCCACTGCTGCATGATGTCGGCCAGCAGTGCGCCCATAACCACAGGCTTGCCGCTAGCCTTGGTCTTGGGTTTGCCAATCTGACCTCCTAGCCACGTGCGCCTTACATGAATCTGCTCATGCACAAAATCCAAGTCCTGCCACTGAAGACCTAGGCACTCGCTGATGCGAAGCCCAGTTGCCGCCGCCAGCAGGGTGAGGGTTCGTTCCAACGGTGGGAAGTCACTTACCAAGTGAAAGGCCTGCTCGGGAGTCAGGATAATCGCCTCATAATCGCTAGTCGTCTTGCAGCGGACCCATCTCATCGGATTGGCATCCTCAGTGCGCGGTATCAACGAGTGCACTGCGAAGCAAAGCTCGACATGTACAAGGTCATCTCCGAGCCATCAGCGCAGAGACATCCCACCGGAGTGCCCAGCCGTTTATGATTAGTGCTCGTCCGCACGCACAGGCATGGCGATCGACAAGAGTGGCGGGTTTGGCTGCATCGCGTATCAGGGGACGTCCGTTCTTCCCGGCCTCAAAGGTCGCTCTATCGAAATGGGGGATGATCAGAGGATTGTTCTTGAGCCGCCGCTTCAGCTAGATGAATTCTGGCGGAACGATCTAGGCCAGTACCAATTCAATCATCTTGCAAAAAGCAATTTCGCGATCGTGACCGAAGGCGCAGCTGTAACCGACTCTGCTGAGTTCCTCACACTCGAAAGCAGGCTTTGGGGCACTCTCTATAGCATACTGTTGCTCGGCATCCCGCGATTTGTCGGTGGACTCGTGGTAGTAGGAACTAGGCATCCGAACGGAATCGTCACACACCGAGTCCAATCTCCTTATCCAATCCATTTGTGTCCACATGCAAAACCAGCTTTTGTCAGCGGGAACATGTTGCTCAAGGCAAAAGGCATTTCTCGCGGTCTTCGCGAGATTCACAGGCGGGGCGATCAATATCTACGGGTGCGCAGAGGCTTCAGTGCATGGTTGGCTGGCACTAGAGCAGCGCACGGCGATGAGCGTCTTCATCAGTTCGTGAGATCGTTAGAAGCGATTGTCAAGCCGACACAGGGGGACATTGGCGCGCAGTTTACATCGAGGGCGTTGCTCTTCGCTTCGAATGGTGAGGTGCTTTCCGAACTGTACAAACTCCGAAGTGTCACGGAGCATATGCTTGAATATTCCAGTGAAGTCACTGGACACTCAGATTGGGATGTTGAACGCCGTGGATGGTATCGTTCATTTCAGGCAGAGATTCTCGCAGGCAGGGTCTACGCCCGTGTTCTTGCTGACGACAACGTTCGGGCACACTTCGCGACTGACGATACAATGGATGCCTTTTGGTCGCAGGAGATGGCCGACCGACGAGCGATTTGGGGGAAATCGATTAACCTGAACCACCTAGCGGACGCCAGATTTTGATCCGTGAGCTACTCCTAGATCATTCGCGGGGTGCACCGGGGGCGGGTTGTCCAGCAGCTTTCAAGCAGATCGTTCCATCGAATGGTGTGTTGATGTATATCTCTGCAAACGGCAGGTCTGCCTCACGAAAAGCTCTTTGAAAGGCAGCAACCTGATCGTCATCCACGAAACCTGCGACGCCGATAATCAAGGTAATCCCTCGGACCGCCTCTTCTCCACCATACCGCTGCAACTTGTGCCGGATGCCTTCTTCTATCCATCGACCATCTAGCGGGACTGCGCCGCCTGCGGGGATATCAACCTGCGTGTTGAGAACCAGACCGGGCCGTGAAATGACAATGTTGTGGACCAATTCTGCGAGTTCGGGCGAGCGTTCGTAAATGTCGTTGTATCGTAGTGTCACATGACGATCCCCGACTTCGCCAGCAATGAGGCGAGCTAATTGTTCAATTCGTGGCAAAGGCATTCCGTGCATCTCTGCCTCGCCGCTGAGAGTCAAGCCTACATAGACCTGATTTAGGCCACGTTGCCCCAACATTTCAGTCAGCCTTGCCTGAGCCCTCTGGACGTTTTGATTGTCATCCCGATGCCGGAAGTCCAACGGTATGGTGACGACCTGTGCCTCACGAGGGGGATGTCGCCCGGCGGGACTTACTAGAACAACATCGGCTGGTTCATGGTCACCCACTCGCGCCTCGTAATCAGTGCCTTGTCTCTCGTTTAGATACTGGGCTACAAGTCTGCCTTCTCCTATTTCCCGTGCTACCCTTTGGTTCTCTCTGTCGCCCATATTCAGCGCTTTGCAGTTTGCTAGATGTGGTACAGAAGATTGTCGGTGACGGCCCCGTAAATTGCTTTCAGTCTCTCGTACTCTGCCACGCCGAGGGCTGCGGGATTGAACCGTTTCCGCAAGCATCTCCCGGCATGCAAATTGTTTCTCGTTGTTTGGATTTCCATGACAACGGTCTGTACTGAGCAGTCGCCCCCCGGTCCCTTAAACTTCACCGCATTCAGCAGATCGAAGTTTCCCTCCGAAGCTGCATCAATCAGGTCGTCCAAGCTAACGGTAGCTGGAATCTTGAGTTCCCCGCCGTTGTCCTCACCCCACTCTACGAGCATAAAGGTCAGGAGTGCTGTTTCCAACGCGGCCCCAAGTGCAACCGCAGCCATGAAGTATGAACCTGACGCGGCCAGCTTCTTCGCTTCGTCCTGATAGAAGACCATTAGCTCGTTCGCAGCGTCACCGTGCTTGGTTCCAGTCAATGCAGCCATTCGTTTTCCTCGAGTCAAGGTTACAGTCTACTGCGCTGGGTTAGCCGTCGGCTTGCTTACCGTACCGATGGAAAGCGTTCGTCAATCGCCTTCATGATTTCCTCGGCCCACCGCACCGCGTCTGCGATTGCGCTCATAGTTGCCGGAACTCTTTTCCCGCCTTCAAACTGCGCCAGCTTCCGCGCAGCAAGGATGCTCGCCGCGATCAACAACACGCGTTTGCGGCCCTCGTCCACGACAAGGAGTTTATCACTTTCGTCTTTTGTTCGCCACCGTGCTGACAGTGGTGAGTAATTTTCGGCCCGTCATTCTAGCCCGTGATTGGCGCATGTTGCGCGTGTTTAGAGGGGTTTAGCGGTTTCTGGTGTAACATGGAAGTTGTTGTAGGTGTGGGTTAAGCGAACCTTGACACGGAAGAGGTCGATGGTTCGAGTCCATTCGGGCCTACCATTCAGCTTTCGCAATCCGAGGTCCCTCGCTTACGCTCGGGATTTCGGCACGTGGCTCAGACGCCGCGTAAACGCCTCAAGTTAGGTCCATTCGGGCCTACCATAATTTCTGCACCTTTTTCCCGCACTTCCGCTTTCTGCACTTTTCGCGAATATCTCGCCGGGGCGGCTAAGAGATTCCAAAACAAAGCTGCATGAGGATTGATCCGGCCAGCGAAGCCAGCGCGCGATCGGCATGGCGACTGCGCCGATCTTGAGGAAATCCCAAAACGTGACATCGAGCTTCTCTTTGCGAAGAGCGATCAGCCACAGAATCGTTGCCAGCGATCCGGTGATCGACAAGTTAGGGCCGAGATCCACGCCGATCATCACCGCTCGCGCGATCGGAGCGGTGGCGTGGGCGGCTCTGATCGTGCTGCCCGCGATCAGACCGAGCGGCAGATTGTTAACCAGATTGTTCGCTACGCCGACTGCGGATCCTGTGATCAACTGGCCGGCGGCGTTGCCCATGTGCTGCACCCAGGCCACCCACTGCTGCGTGTAGCGCATGGCTCCGATGCTCTCCATCGCAGCGACGAGGATGAAAAGGCCGCCGACCAGGGCGAGAGTCTCCCAGCTGATTTCACGCGCCAGCACGAGCGGATTGGCCTTTTCCTTAAGACAGACCACGGCTGTAATCGCCACTGCCACCAGGCAGGTGGGCAGGCCAAGGTTTTTGCCGAAGGCGGAAGCCGTCAGTAAGACTGCGACCATGGCTCCGAGGCTGGCAAGGACAAGCTTGCCGTTGCCGTTCAAGCGATGAAGCTCGACATCATCCCCGACCGTCGCGCGAAGTTCTTTGCGAAACAGCCAACGCATCACAACGTAAGTGGTGAGAATCGAGAGCACGCTCGGAACGCCAAAGGCCATCAGCCATTTTCCCAATGGTGGCATGGCATTGTGGAAGACAACCAGATTCGCGGGATTCGAAATCGGCAGAACGAACGACGCGGCATTCGCAATCAAAGCGCAGACGAAGAGATAGGGAAGCGGCTGCACCCGGGCCTTGCGAACCGCGGTGAGGATGGCAGGGGTCAACACCACGGCCGTGGCGTCATTCGACAGGAAGACCGTGACCACCGTACCGACAATATAGACCAAGGTGAATAGTCGGACGCAGGAGCCGCGAGCATTGCGCACCGCGATGGCCGAAAGCCAATCGAAGAGGCCGTGTTCGCGCGCGAGTTCCGACAGCAGCATCATGCCAATCAGAAACAGGCAAACGTCCACGGCTTTGAGCAGAGCCCGGCCGGCGAGCGGGAGCGAGATCAGGTGCAGAGTGAGCAACGACAGCACTCCGCCGCTGATCCAGTAAACTTCTGGAATGTTGCGCGGGCGCACCAGCATGAGGGCGATGCTGACGGCCACGATGCCGGGCAGGAGAACATGCGCTAGGGTCGGAGGGATCATTCTTCGCTATCGTGACTCCAAGGTCCTGGGCATGCCCTATGATTTTGCAATTCTAAAATACTTTGGCGGGCAGCAGGATTCGCTTTTGCGGCGCCGCGTATAGCGGGCAAATAAAGCCGCGGGCGCGTTATGTCGCGGGTTCGGTATTATCCGGGGCGGGAAATGCGTTCTCCGCAAACATTACCGATTTAGTAACATAAATCCCGTTGGAACACTGAGGATGAAACGACGCCAACTGCTGCGACTGCTGGCGACCGGGGCCGCATTCCAACTGGCACCGCGCCAACTGATGGTTATGCTGGGGGAGGCGCGCGCCCTGCTGGCCAGCCAGCCTTCCGCACGGACTTTGAATGCTCACGAGGAAGCGACCGTGAAGGTCATGGCGGAGGCGATTTTGCCGCGCACCAACACTCCGGGCGCAGCGGACGTAGGGGCCGTGGCCTTCATCGATCTGGTCCTGACCGAGTGGTACGACGAGGCGGATCGCAAGCGCTTTCTGGCGGGAATCGCCGATGTGGATGCGCGCTCAAACGCTATCTTCGGCAAGGATTTCGTGGACTGCCAGACGATCCAACAGTCGCGGCGGCTGGACAGCCGGGGGCGGCTGTCCCCACATCGTTTTATTTGTGTTCTGTTTTGCCACTTAGCAGATCGATCGCGTGCGGGATTAGTCCTGCGACCGCTTCCAGCGATTCTGCTGCGCCGTTAGGACTTCCCGGCAGATTCAGGATCAACGCTTTGCCGCGGACTCCGCAGACTCCGCGGCTTAGCGCGGCGAATGGAGTCTTCTTGATGCCTTCGGCGCGCATTCGTTCAGCAACGCCGTCGAGCAGGCGATCACAGACTGCGCGCGTCGCTTCGGGAGTCACGTCGCGCAGGGCGATGCCGGTTCCGCCAGTGGTCACGATGAGTTGCACTTCGCGCGCCAGGCGTATGAGCAGGTTCTGAATCTGGATGGAATCGTCAGGCACGACTTCGCGCGCGACAATCGAGAAATGCAGCTTTTCGAGAAGTTGAGCGACCGCGGGCCCTGACTGATCCTGGCGCTCGCCGCGGGAACAGGAATCGCTGACCGTTACCACGGCCGCGGTCATCGCTCGATTGAGCCCAGTTCGATTGGGCTCAGTGCGATTGGGCTCAGCCATCGAGAAGGACGTCTTCCTCTTCTTCCCGGCGACCGGCGCCGCCGTAAGAAGCAGGTTTAGCTACGGGAGCAGTTTCCGCAGCCGGAGGCGCGGCAGCTTCCGGTTCGCCGCCGCCGTCGCGCTGCGATTCATCGAGCAGGCGCAGGCCTTCCATCAGAAGTCCTTGGGTATTGAGCTGCGTGGTTTCCTTGTCGGTCTTGCCTTCGAAATCGAGTTGGAAACTTCCTCCCGTCCAGCGCAGCACTTTGAAGACGGCTTCATCGCCTACGAGAGATCCGTAGGTGGCGTGTTTCACCTGGCCTTCGACGAAAAATACTTCGCACTTGTCGCCTTCGTTGCTGAGCGAAAGCTGGCAGCTCTTGCGGCCCATTTCGAGCGACTGCATGAGATCGATCACGTTCATCTGCGACAGGCTTCCGCGCACAACGCCATCGGAAGGCGCCGTTTTAGCCATTTTTTCGAGCGCGATGCGGTCAATCATGCGCTTCACGCGACGGATGGCGTCTTTGAGGTAGAAGGGCTTCTCCAGATAATCGTCGGCGGCATCCTGGGGCGAAAGCCGCTCGGCAATATCGGCTTTGCTGGCCATGAGCACGGTGGAAAAATTCGCGGTGGCCGGACGGCTTTTCAGCTTTTCGACAAGCTGGCGACCGTCCATGCCGGGCATGCGGTAATCGCAGAGAAGAAGATCCGGGGCATCGTCCACGGCTTTGAGCAGGGCGTCAGCGGCGTCGGTCGCAGTTGTCACCTGCGCGAGCGATGACAAGGCCTGCTGCAGCATGCCGAGCACCATCGGATTGTCATCGACCAACAGGAGCTTTACGTTATCAGCCATGAACTTGTTTCGCGCTGCCATTGCGGCGCCGGTATTCTCCGCTCTTGCCACCGCTCTTGCGCTCCAGCACGATCTCGCGAATCTCGATGCCCCTGTCGGCCGCCTTGAGCATGTCGTAGACAGTCAGCGCAGCCACACTGACGGCGACCAGGGCTTCCATTTCTACGCCCGTTGGGCCGGTTGTAGCGACTCTGGAGGTGATGGCGAGGCCATTCTCGCACACGCGCACCTCTACATCAACGAGCGACAGCGGTAGCGGATGGCACATCGGGATGAGTTCGGAGGTGCGTTTGGCGGCCATGATGCCGGCAAGGCGCGCCACTTCCAAGGGATCGCCTTTCGGGTTATCGGGGAGTGACGCGAGCACGCGCGGGCTGACGGCGACAAAGCCACTTGCCTCGGCTTCCCTTTTGGTTGCGGATTTGCCGGAGACATCCACCATGCGGGCGCGGCCGGCACGGTCGTAGTGGGAGAGTTTCTTTGCCATCGGACGCCTTCAGGAAGCTATGGCTATCTTACATGGAGAAAAGCCGCATAGAGAGAACCTGCGGATCTGCGCTCCTGGACGGCCGAGGGGCGGCCCCTACATTCTTGGCCTCACATTTCTGCCTCCCACATTTTGCCGGATCACCCGATCATCACCGCGACGAATTCGCCTGGGGAAATGCGTTCGCGATCGGGGGGAATGACGATGTAGCAATTGGCGCGAGCGGTGGCCGCGACGTCGCCCGATCCTTGCCAGGGAACAAGCGCGACTTCGGATTGTTCAAATTCGCCTGAGAGGATGGCCGGAAGGAAGCGTTTCAGGCCAGGCTTGACGTGGATTTCGGATTTCAGCTTCGCATAGACAAAGACCAGCTTGCCCAGGGACATGCCGGCTAGCGCTTCGAGCATCGGGCGGGCGAAGAGTTCGAAGGTCACCATGGTCGAGATTGGATTACCGGGCAGGCCAAAGAAATATGTTGGCTTTCCGCGGGCGAGGGCGCCCGCGCCACATTTGCCTTCTCCACACTTGCCAAAGACTACTGGGCGGCCGGGCTGGATCTTTGCTCCGGTGAAGAAGAATTCAGCTTGCAGCTCTCCCAGGACTTGCTCGACCAAGTCATAGCGGCCCATGGAGACGCCGCCGGTCATCAGCAACAAGTCGGAAGCAAGGCCTTGCTCGATCAAGCGGCGCAGGGCGACCGGTTCGTCGGGAGCGATGGGGAGCAGCACAGGGTCGCCGCCGGAGCGCCGAATCTGCACTGCCAGCGAGTAGCTGTTGGAATTGCGAATCTGCGTCGGCCCGGGAACGGCATCGACATCTACAATCTCGTCGCCCGTGGTCAGGACGGCGATTTGCGGACGCTTGTACACCTGCAGCTTTGATTTGCCGACCGAGGCTGCCAGGGCGATGGTCGCCTCCGTCAGGCGCGAGCCGCGCTCAACCAGCGATGCGCCGTGACTGGCTTCGGCGCCCCGCGGGACGATGTTCTCTCCGGAGGCGACACTTCGCGTCACCTCGACTTGCTTGCCTCGTTGCGACGTGTACTCGACCATGACTACGGCATCGCCATCAGTGGGAACTGGGGCTCCGGTCATGATGGATACTGCTTGCCCTTTACCGATGCTGGCGGGAATCTTCTCAGGCTTCTCACCGGCCCTGACTTCACCGATGACTTCCAGCGTGGCGGGGACTTCGCGCAGGTCGGCAGAGCGGACCGCGTAGCCATCGCGCGTGGAGCGTGGGAAAGGAGGGAGATCGCGGTCGGCGAGCACGGGGCCCGCGAGCACGCGCCCGGCGGCATCGACCAGGGCGATGATCTCCGTTTGCGGCGGCTCAACCAGCGCTGCCTGCTGTTCCACTACGCGCCGGGCATCTTCAAAGCTTAAGACGTTCGAAGCAATCTCCACGCCTGCCATGGAACTGATGATAGAAGATCAGGGGAATTTGGTGTGAGAGTCCTTGCCCTGGCGCAGTGTTGCGCAGGATGAGGATGATTTTCGCCCCGGGATGGCTGCTATCGCGCCAGTGCCTGGCCCAGCATCGCAGGATTACTGGCGAAAGAGAGCCCGGTTTCCAGATCGACGACGCGATCCTGCACCAACTGCGCGATTTCGCCATCGAAGTGCTGCATCCCTTCGGCGACTCCGGTCTTTATAGCATCGAGCAGACGGTTATTGTCACGCTCTCCTTTTTCGATGCACTCGCGGGTACGGGCATTGGCTTTGAGGATCTCGAAAGCCGCCACCCGTCCGCTGCGATCGGCTTTCGACAGCAAGCGCTGGCAGACGATGTAACGGAACGATTTGGCGAAGCGCTCGCGGATGGATTGCTGTTCGGCGGGGGCGAATGACGTGACGATGCGCTCTACGGTTTTCGAGGCATCCATCGTGTTGAGGCTGGACAAGACCAGGTGACCGGTTTCGGCTGCCTCGAGAACAATTTCGATGGTCTCGCGGTCGCGCATCTCGCCCACGAGAATTACTTTGGGAGCCTGGCGCATGGCGGAACGCAAGGCGTGCGCGAAGCTGGGCGTGTCGCTATGCAACTCGCGCTGGTGAATGGTGGAGCACTTGTGGTTGTGCAGAAACTCGATGGGATCTTCGACCGTGATGATGTGGTAATACTTCTCGCGATTGATGCTGTCGAGCAGCACGGCCAGCGTGGAGGACTTTCCCGACCCGGCTGGTCCGGTCACCAGGACAATGCCATCTCTTAGTTTTGTAATTTCAGACAAATGCTGTGGCATCCGCAGCGATGCGAAATCCGGAATATTGGTGGGGATGACGCGCATGACGACCGCGCAACTGCCGCGCTGGATGAAGATGTTGACGCGGAAGCGAGCCAGGCCGGGCAAGCCGTAGGAGACGTCGCAGGCTCCGTGCTCGCGCAGGGTGGTGATGGCCTGCTTGTTATCGCCGATGAGATCGGCCGCGATGCGGCGCGTGTCGTCAGCCGTGAGGAAGGTGAGTCCCGGCACCTGCACGGGAATCATCTGACCGTAAACCTGAACTTGGGGCGGACGTCCAGGCGAAAAAATCAGATCGCTGATTTTCTCCGCCGCGCGCAACATCGCGCCCAGCAGCGCCGGAGTAGCGACGCGATCGCCGCCAGAGAAGCCGTCGAGTTCGACAAAAATTGGAGCGATGGTTGGTGCTGCCATTCGTCCTCACTTGCAGGAATCGCACGCACCACAGAATGGAAGAGATCGCTGAATTCACTGTATCGCGAAGTAGGGAGTTGTACGATGGCCAGCAAGTGCATAGCCCTTGGTAACCGCGGTAACCGTATGGCTGAAAGGAAAAGGGCGGCTCGATGAGCCACCCTTTCACGCCCAAGTACTTGATTACAGCAATGTTCTACTTCTTGGACGGCTTCTTTTTGGTGCCGTAACTGGCTTCAACCGGTGCCCCAATGCTGGCCAACATTTGCTTGGCCGGGTCGGCATAAGTTCCGGTGGGCTGCAACTCGAGGTACTTTTGGAAGGCCTCGGCAGTGCCCGGAGGCGCGACCATCTTGTTGCCCTGCAGCGTAGCTTTGCCGATCATGTTGACACCCTTCCAATAATAGGCGTCGGCGCGGTTGGGATCGGCCGCGATGACCTTGTCAAACGCGGCAACCGCGTCGTCTACTTTCCCGGCGTTGGTGAGAACGGCACCCGTGTTGAAGTAATACTGGGCGGCCGCAGAAGGTTCGGTTTGAGCGGCCAGCGCATAGGTCTTTACCGCATCGTCGACCTTGTTCGATTTGGCATAGGCTTCCGCCATGTTGTTGTAGTACGCAGCCAGATTGCTGGCCTGCTTCGCGGGATCTTTGTCAGGGGTCGCCTGCTTCAACTGGACCGCCTTTTGATAGGCGTCAATTGCTGATCCCAGACGCTTTTGCTTTTCGGCAGGATCGGTCTGCTTGGTCGCCGACAATCGGTAGTAGTCGCCCAACTTGAACCAGATCAGATCGCGGGAAGGATCGACCTGGTTGGCCTCGGTCAGGGACGCGATGGCGGTATCAAAATCGCCGGCATCGGCCGCGGTTTTGGCGGCGTTCAGCTTTTCATTCAGCGATTTAACGGTACTGCTCTCCTTCTGCTGCTTGGCCTGCTGCTCCTGCATCTGCTTCACCTGCTCGGGAGTGAGACCTACGCCTTTAGCTTGTTCTTCCGACTGTTTCTTGAGATCGAAATCCAGCGTGTTCTCGTCGAGTGCTACTGGAAATCCGTTCTGGTGAAAGAGTTCCTTGCCTGCCTTCTGGTCGTCCGCATTCTTGTAAAGGAAGACGTTGTATTTGCCCAGGGTGAGTCCCAGAGAAAAGTACTCGCCCTTTTTGTTGGTCTTCAGGACGTACTTTTGTCCGTTGTCCGTATTGTTGTAAACGACGACTCCGTCGGCAATGGGATTCCCCTGAGCGTCTTTGCAAACGCCCTTTACGGTTCCCGAGGCCTGCGCAAAGACATGGGGTACGCACAGTCCAAGCGCTAGAACTGCGACGATAATGATTGCCAAGTGCTTTTTCATTTTGCCTCCCGGCAAACAATCAAGATGTAAACGCTGCTGGTGAATCAGGAGCCCGCGCTCCACCGTTTTAGGCATTCACCAAACAACCGATCTACCGGATCGCGTACGGAATTGGATCGCGCGCTCCGGCAGCCGCAAAGGCACGCAGGCGCAGAACACAGCTGTCGCACACTCCGCAAGCCTGATCCTCACGGCTGTAACATGACCAAGTTAAATCGAATGGTGCACCCAATTCAAGGCCAAGGCGCACAATCTCGGCTTTCCGCATGGCGATCAGCGGAGTCACGATTTCGATCTTGCCCTCTTTCGTTCCTGCCTTGACCACTTCATTGAATGCCTGGTAGTAGGCGGGACGGCAGTCGGGATATCCCGAACTGTCGGGCTCGACGGCGCCGATGAATACCTTCCCCGCGCCCAGAACCTCGGCCCAGCTGACCGCCACAGCCAGGAAATGCGCGTTGCGAAAAGGGACGTAGGTGACAGGGATGGTGTGGCCAACGTTTTCCGCGTCGGGAACGGCGATGGAGTCGTCGGTCAGCGCGGATCCGCCGATCAGACCCAGAGCCTCGTTGCGGACCATGAGTTTGTCGTGAATCTTGAGGCGCTGGCAGATCGCCAGAAACGACTGCCGCTCGCGTTCCTGAGTACGCTGTCCGTAGCTGACGTGGACGGCCGCAGCGTCGAAGTCGCGGACGGCGAGAGCGGCGCAGACGGAGGAATCCATGCCTCCGCTGAGGAGGACGACGGCGCGGGGTTTGGACGTAAGGACCATTGTTGATTTTTGATTGTTGATTGTTGGTTCGAAGGCTCACGGGCTGCCGACAGTGTGGGCCTTCAATCGATAATCAAAAATCAACAATCAGCATTCTCCTACACTCCCTTCACCGCGGGATCCCAAATGAACTTGTGCAGTTGCAAGCCCAGCCTGACGGGGACGTTGTCGGCGATCATCCACTCGGCCAATTGCTGGGGATCGAGCAGGCAGTGCGAACTGTCACGGGCGCCAGTGGCGTCTTTGCGGAAGGCAGGAGAAAACAGGACGGCATTCACGCGCCCGGCAAGATTGTGGCGATGGACAAAGTCGCGGGCGAATTCGTAGTCGGCCCGGCTGGCCAGAACGAATTTCATTTCATCATGCCCTTGAAGGGCGTCCAGATTCTCCAGCCGGAAGGTCTCGCCTTCGCCCGAGTCTGGACACTTTACGTCGACAATCTTGATGACCGCGGCTGGGACATTGCCCAGCAGCCGCTCTCCACTGGTTTCCAGCAGGATCTGGTAATGACGCTGGAGCATTTGCTGCATCAGGGGAACGACCTCGCGTTCCTGCAGCATCGGCTCGCCGCCGGTGATCTCGGCCAGACCCCCGCCGGGACTCAGGCGCGAAACTTCATCGAGAACCTGTTCCATCGTCATCTTGCGACCGCCGTGAAACGTATATTCGCTGTCGCACCAGGTGCAGCGGAGATTGCATCCGGTAAGACGGACGAAGACGCAAGGCAGGCCCGCATATGTCGACTCGCCTTGCAACGATTTGTAGATTTCGGTGATCTGCATGGGAACAGCTGCCAGCCTCCAGTGGCCAGCTACCAGTTCAAGATTCCGCCTGCTTTGTCACCGAGGTCAGAAGCCCGTTGAGGATGCGACCAACCTCCGCACAATTTTCTAAGAGATTCCGCGTACTTTCGTTTTGCAGGTATCCCAGGTTTTCGGCAATTTGGAGTTGGGTTTCCACTTCCATCAGAGAACCTCTTGCCTGCCCTAGAAAATACCGGAACTCTCTTTCCGATAGTCTGCCTTGCCCTTCAGCGATATTACTGGGGATCGAAATCGCGGCGCGACGGAGTTGCGACGTTAGCCCAAATAGCTCATCCTTTGGAAAATTGGAGGTTGATCGATACACAGACGTTACCAGTGCCATCGACTTCTGCCATGCAACAAGATCTTTGTAAGATCTCCCCAAGACTTTTCCCTTCTGTCGTGCGTTCCCACTGGCGGCTGGCAACTGGAGGCTGAGAACTGGTTACTCGTTACTCGCTGTATTTCGCTGTCGTTGTGTCGGTCTCGAAGACGGTCACATCTTTCACGCGCACGCGGCCTTTGGTCACGCTTTGCAGACGGGTATTCGATTCGTCGTAGAAATATTTAGCCAGATTCTCGGCGGACGGATTGATCACGGTGAAAGGTTCGATCTCGTTGATCATCTGATGATCGAGGCGCTCGATCACGTGCTTCATGACCTCGCGCAGGTCCTTGAAATCGAGCAGCAATCCGGCCTTGTCGAGCTCGGCGCCCGCCAGCGTGACGCGGATCTTGTAATTATGGCCGTGCGGATTCTCGCACTTGCCCTTGTAATTGCGCAGGTAATGACCCGCGGCAAACGTGTCTTCGACGGTGACTTCGAACATGCTCCCCCCGCCGCCGGGCGTGAATACAGGGCCGGCCGCGCTCTCTGCCCAAAACACTATTGTACCGCTTGAACGGCGGCGCGGAGTCTAGCGCTTGACTCCGATTCCCGGCGGAATGTAGTTTGCCTAAGCGCACTTACTCTTCAAGGAGCAAGGCATGATCCTTCGCAGATTTTCGATGTGGATGTATGTCGCAATACTGGCGACCGGGGCTTTCGCGCAGAACCGCCCTGAGACGCCGGAGTACGACGTCAAGGAGCACTACACGAAGTATGAGTACAGAATCCCGATGCGCGACGGCGTGCACCTGTTCACATCCGTGTATGTTCCGAAAGACGGCTCCCATGCCTACCCGTTTCTGATCGACCGCACTCCATACAGCGTCGCTCCGTATGGTGTGGATTTGTACCGGACGCAACTCGGGCCGTCGCCGGATTTCGACAAGGCCGGATACATTTTCGTGTTTCAGGATGTGCGCGGGCGATATATGTCGGAGGGAACGTTCGTTGAGATGCGACCGCACATCGACGATAAGAAATCGAAGCACGATGTCGACGACAGCAGCGATCTCTACGACACCATCGACTGGCTGCTCAAGAATGTGCCCAACAATAACGGCAACGCGGGAATCTGGGGAATTTCCTATCCTGGATTCTTCACCTCGGCCAGCATCATCGATTCGCATCCGGCGTTGAAGGCTGCGTCGCCACAAGCTCCGATGACCGATCTGTTTATGGGCGACGATGCCTACCATGGCGGCGCGTTCATGCTGGCGGCAAATTTCGGGTTCTACAGCCAGTTTAAGCCGCAAGAAAATCCGCAATTCCCGCCAAAGACGCGCGTGCCATTCGATTGGGGAACAAAAAGCGCGTACGAGTTCTACCTGAATGTCGGGCCGCTCGCGAATCTGCGGAAATATCTCGACGGCAAGAGCGCACTGTGGGATGACCAGGTCAAACACGATACCTACGACGATTATTGGAAGGCACGCAACCTGGCGCCGCACATGAAGAATATCCACTGTGCGGTGCTCACCGTCGGTGGATGGTTCGATGCCGAGGATCTGCAGGGGCCATTCACGACTTTTCATTCGATCGACGAGAGGAATGCGGGAATCTTCAATGCGCTCGTAGTTGGGCCGTGGGTGCATGGCGGGTGGGCGCGCTATGACGGAGAGCACCTGGGCCGAGTCAGTTTTGCGTCGAACACTGCCGAGTATTACCGGAAAAACATACTGTTTCCGTTTTTCGAGCAGTATCTGAAAGGCAACGGCGACGCGAAGCTACCCAAGGCTTACGTCTTCGAGACAGGAACAAATGTGTGGCGGCAATACTCGGCCTGGCCTCCGAAAAACGCCGAGAGCAAGACTCTCTACTTCCATGGTAATGGTGGACTATCGTTCGAAGCCCCGTCGGCCGAAGGCTTTGCTTTCGATGAGTACGTTAGCGATCCGGCCAAGCCTGTACCCTTTGTGAACTACGCGGCATTAAACGTTCCCCAGGAATACATGCTTTCGGACCAGCGTTTCGCAGACAGCCGTACCGACGTGTTGGCGTATGAAACGCCGGTGCTGCAGGAAGACGTGACGATCGCGGGTCCGATTTCACCGCGGCTGTTCGTTTCCACGAGCGGCACAGATTCGGATTTCGATGTGAAGCTGATTGATGTTTATCCGGCCGATTATCCCGACAGCAAACAGGACGCGCCCCGTCCGGAAGACCGGGACAAGCCACGAAAAGATGTGCCGGCGCCGCCGTTCGCCATGGGCGGCTATCAGCAACTGCTGCGCGGAGAGCCCTTCCGAGGTAAATTCCGCCACAGTTTCGAAAAACCGGAGGCCCTCACTCCCGGGAAGGTCGAAGAGATTCACTTCACCATGCAGGACGTGAATCATACGTTCCGGCGCGGGCACCGGATCATGGTGCAGGTGCAGAGTTCGTGGTTCCCGTTGACCGATCGCAATCCGCAAACGTTTGTGAACATTCCTGACGCTAAGCCCGCGGATTTCGTGAAGGCAACCGAGCGCGTCTATCACAGCAAAGAGCAGGCTTCGGGGATTGTGGTGCAGGTAGTGCCGCACGCGGGAGAAACCGCCGGGCAGGACTAAGCGCGATTGGATCGCAGGCTTCCTGGAACGATGTTCTGCATGGGAGCGGCCAATCCGCTACAATCTTGGCATGTTCGCGTGGAGTGGGCACTCCTGACCGCTTGCCTGCAGCACTACAGACCAGCGGGCAAGAGTGCCCGCTCCACACAATCCTATCTTTGGCATTCGTCGGGCCCCGGCCGATTCATAAAGACCCAGGACAGATGTGATGAACGTCCTATTGTTCTCCATGCCGGATTCGTTCGAGCATATGCCCTCGCTCGCGATCCGTATGCCCAATGGCGGGCTATCCTCGATTGCCGGCAATGTTGATGCACATCATCGTGTAGCGGTAGCCGACCTGATTCTCGTGCAGGGACAGGTCCGCGAAACCGTTACCCGCCTGGTTCGAGAACTGGATCCTCAAGTCGTCGGCCTGTCGATTATGACCTTCCAGCGACGCACTGCCGGACGCATTATCGAACTCCTGCGCGCGCTCAAGCCAGACGCGAAAATCGTTGTAGGTGGATACGACCCCAGCCTGGCTCCGGAAGCTTACGAAACGCTTAACTTGGACTTCCTGGTGCGAGGCGAAGGCGAAGTCACGTTCCGAGAACTGCTGCGCGCAATCGAGCGGGGCACGGGCTTCGCAGACATTGGCGGCTTGTCGTTCCCGAACGGCAACGGCTGGGCGCACACGCCTGCTCGTGCCCCGCACAAGCTTGAGGATGGAGAAATCCGTCTGCCCAAGCGGGATGCGCGAGTGCTTTCGGGCTACACATTTCTGGGTCGGCAGGTGGACGTCATCGAAACATCGCGAGGCTGCACCTACGATTGCAGCTTCTGCTCGATCATTGAGATGCGCGGGCGGAACTTCTTCACCTATTCCTTCGACCGTGTAATCGCCGACATTCGCGACGCGCGCGATCATGGCGCCCGGAGTATTTTCCTGGTGGACGACAATATAATGCTCAATGTGCGGCGTTTCGAGGCGTTATGCGAGGCAATCATTGCCGCCGGGCTCAACGGGATCGACTACTTCGTGCAGGCCATGACGTCGTCGATCGCCAACCATGGCGAAACCCTCGCGCCGCTGATGAAACGAGCTGGGTTTCGCTATGTCTTTCTTGGGATCGAAAACATCCTGGAAGGCGATCTGAATTTCCTTCGTGCCACCGCGAAGAATACGGCCCGCAGCAACGGCAACAGTGCGGGCAACGCGACCTTGAAGGCGATCGACCATTTGCATCGCAATGACATGTACGTGGTCGGCGGATTGATTGTGGGGAATCCTGACGACACGCGGGAATCGATCGAGGCCAACCTGGAATTTGCACGGCGCCACGTCGACTGGCCGTACATTCAGCATCCCACTCCGTATCCGCGCACGCCCATGACCAAGGACTTCCGCGATCAGGGATTGATCCAAAACGAGCGCATGGAGGAATATGACGGGACGACGGCAGTCGTACGAACCCGTCACTTACCTGCCGAAGAGGTTGAGTTTTTGCGCTGGAAGGCGGAACGCTGGATGAAGACACGCCACGTGCCTGCTGTCTTTCGCCACGACCCGGGGTTTGTGCTGCGTTCCATTCCGAAGATGCTGGCGCATACGTTTCGGGGCAGCTCGTTGCGCTCTGCTCTTGGACTCGAGGACGAAAAGAAAGCGTTTGCCCGCTACAAAGCCATCCGCACGGCAGAACGCGAGTACTTGTAAAACCGGCTTGCGCACGGTGGAGTCATGCCGAGCTTACTTGCCGAGCTTACTTGGCGAGCCCGAAGAAATCTTCCACGACCTGCATGTCGGTGGTCCTCTTGTAGTTCGGCAGACTCTCGACGAAGACGCGCCCGTATTGCTTCTTGAGAATGCGATTGTCGAGCAGCACCAGCAGGCCGCGATCGTGGAGGGACCGGATCAGGCGTCCAAAACCTTGTTTCAGCGTGATGACCGCGGCCGGGACTTGATACTGAAAGAACGCGTTACCGCCCTCGGCATCAATAGCCTTCACCCGCGCCGCGACGACGGGATCGCTGGGGACGGCAAAAGGCAGGCGGTCGATAATCACGCAGCTCAACTGCTCTCCCTGAACGTCCACACCTTGCCAGAACGAAGAAGTAGCAAACAGCACCGCGTTCGGCGTCAGTCGAAATTCTTCGAGCAGCGCCGTTTTCGGGGCGTCTCCTTGGCGCAGCAGGGAGAACTCGACTTCGCCGAGGAGTCGCTGGTGGACGTCGTTCATCTGCGCGTAGCTGGTGAAGAGAACGAAAGCACGGCCGCGGGTGATTTCGAGCAGCTTGCGAATCCGTTCAGCCGCTTTGGCCGTAAATTGCGGCGTTCGCGGATCGGGCAGGTCGGGTGGCACATACATCAGTGCCTGGCTTCCGTAGTCGAAATGCGACGGCAACACCGATTCGCGCGCGTGCTCGAAGCCCAGCCGCTTGCGGATGTATTCGAACCCTCCGCCGACGGCGAGGGTGGCGGAAGTGAGCACGGCGCAATCCAGCTTCGACCACAGGCACTCGCGCAGGATGGGGCCAACATCGATGGGCGTGGCCTGCAGAAAAACATGCTGACGCCCGCGAACCTCAGGGGCTGATGCCCGTTCCCTTTCAGATCCTCTATCAGCACGGCTGAAGCCGCGCCCTTCCCGGTTCATTCTCCCGCCGCGGCGTTCGATCCAGAAGACGGTGTTCCGGTCTTCGGATTCCATGGCGTAGCCAAGCTGGACTTGAATCTCCTGCGCCCGGCGGACGAAGTTGAAAACTTCTTCCGGCTTTTGCGGCAAGGCATCGAGTTCGCCAGCCAGCCTGGTCAGCGATTGATTCAGCCCAACGAACTCATCTCCGTTTTCTTCGAGGAATTCGCGGCGCGTCTCGAAGGCAAACCGACCGTCTCCTGTGGGCAAAAGCGAGAAGAACAGTTGTGAGCGGTCGCGCAAGCTACCAAGCGCTCCCGAGATCGACGCTGAGAGCATCTTGTTGTGCTCCATCGAGCGCTCAATGTCGCGGGCGAGTTCGTCGATCCGCAGGTTGCTCACCGAGATGCCGAAGTAGTTTCCGGCGACGTCTTCCAGTTCGTGGGCTTCGTCAAAAATCACGGCAGCGGCTTCGGGCAGGATTCCCGCGTCAGGCGCGCCATCGGCCTGCAACTTGATGGCAAGATCGGCGAAGAACAGATGATGGTTGACGATGATGATGTCGCTTTCCAGCGCGCGGCGGCGCATCCCGGTGATGAAGCAGCGCTCAAACTCGCTGCACTTCTGGCCGGTGCAGGTATCGGCACGCGCATCAAGCTTGTGCCAGAGCAGGCTAGCCTCAGGCAGTTCGGCCAGTTCGGCGCGGTCGCCCGTGGATGTGTTCTTCTCCCAGGCGGAGATGGCGCGATATTGCTCGATCTCATCGAGGCCGCTGAGCACCGGCTGATTGGTGAGGTCGTAGAGCTTTTTCCGGCAGAGATAATTGTTGCGCCCTTTCATGTAGCAGACGGAGAGACGCGAGTCCGCGTTTCCGTAAAGCGCCTGCTCGAGAAATGGCACGTCTTTGTAGAAGAGCTGCTCCTGCAGATGCTTCGTTCCAGTCGAGATGATGACGCGCTTGCCCGAACGAATGACGGGCACGAGATAGGCTAGCGTCTTGCCGGTGCCAGTGCCGGCTTCGACGATGAGGTGACGCTTTTCTTCGAGCGCCTGCTCGACGGCCTGGGCCATCTGGAGCTGGCCGCGGCGAAATTCATAGGCGGGATGCGTCCGCGAAAGCACTCCGCCTGGCGCAAAGAATTGGTGCAGCGAAGCATCTTTGCCGCTGGGCGCGGGACGGTTCGCGGGGGCTGACGGCGGTGATTGAGAAGATAGAGCCACGGAAGTCTCTATAATAGCGATTCCGGGGCAATCGCATCGTCTAACGCCGTCGGGTCTGCGACCCGACCCGACAGCCGAGGGCGGCTGTCCCCACATGAGCATCGACTTTGACGCAGCCTACCTACAACTCGACTAACACTCTGGCCACGACGGCCGCGGGCATTCCGACCATCGCTATCGTCGGACGCCCCAACGTGGGCAAGTCCACGCTGTTCAACCGGATCGTTGGTTCGCGGCGAGCCATTGTCGGCGATGAACCGGGGATTACGCGCGACCGTCTTTATGGCGAAGCGGAGTGGGAAGGGCGCCGGCTGCGAATTGTTGATACCGGCGGCATTCTGCCCGAAGAAAAAGATCTGATCCCGGCGGAGATTTTCCGGCAGGCGCGGGTCGCACTTGACGAGGCGGCGGCCATCATCATGGTGGTCGACGGGAGGACAGAAATCGCCGGACCCGACCTGGAACTCGTCCGTCTGCTGCGTAAGGCCAACCTGCCGCTGTTTCTGGCGGTCAACAAAGTCGATTCCGAAAAACAATCCTCGCTCATCAATGACTTTCATCGCCTGGGCGTGAGGCAGATGTTTCCGGTTTCTGCCGAGCACGGACGTGGAGTTGACGATTTGCTGGATGCAGTCGTAGAGCAACTGCCAAAAGCTCTCACCACAGAGGGCACAGAGGAATCTCAGGAAAGTGAAGAATCAACGACTACCGACCAACGGCCAACGAACGAAGTTAAGGTCGCCATCATCGGGCACCCGAACGTTGGCAAATCTACGTTGCTGAATTGCCTCACCGCTTCGGACCGGGCCATTGTTTCACCCATCCCCGGGACCACGCGCGACGCTGTGGATGAGCTCATCGAGCGTGACGGGCGGAGTTTTCGCTTTATCGATACTGCGGGCATCCGCCGCAAGGGCAAGACGCACCTGATGGCGGAGAAGCTGTCAGTGGTGATGGCGCGCAAACATCTGGAGGCGGCCGACATTGCGCTGCTAGTCATCGACTCTACCGAAGGCGTCAGCCAGCTGGACGCGTCGATTGCCGGATACGCGCATGAGAGCGGGCGGTCGATCATTATAGTGGTCAACAAATGGGATCTGGTGATCAGCGGCAAGCAGAAGCCGTCGCGTCCGACCAAGGCCGAACGCATGCGCGAGAGCAAGCGGCCGGGCGACCGCGACGCCTACGAGCAGCGCCTGCGCTACGAACTGAAATTCCTGAACTACGCACCGATCGTATTTATCTCGGCTCAGAGCGGCAAAGGAACCGAAAGAATCTTTCCGCTGCTGGAAGAGGTTGCCACTGAACGCCGCAAACGCGTCACCACGTCGCAGATGAACCGCTTCCTCGAACGCGTGGATTTCGATCGCGCTTCGGTTCCGGTGCGGCAGCGGGTGAAGATCCTCTACATGACACAGGCTTCGGTGGCGCCGCCAACATTTGTGCTGTTTACGAATCGCAGCGTCAAGCTGCACTTCGCGTTTCAGCGTTTTCTGGAAAATCAGATCCGCGAAGCATTCGGGTTTGTCGGGACGCCGATCTGGATCAAGAACCGGGCGCGGGAATAATCACGCATCGGCACAGCTTTCCACACCACGGGAATCCAGTTCGTCTCACTCGCCCGCCAGCATTTGTCCATTCGTAAGTAGTCCAATGCGCTGAACGCCCGCGTGGTGCGCCAGGTCGATCACGTCGGCTACATACTCGAAGTCGACGTCGGCGTCACCGCGAACGAATGCCACTTTTTCGACGCGAGTCAGATAGATCCGAGAAAGGCGCGTCTCCAAATCCTCCCAGCGAACCTCTTCCTGATTAACGCGGATCGTTGGCGTTTGATCCTTTGCCGTCCAGATAACTTGAATCACGACGGTGCGCTCGGGAGTCGCGTCAGACTTGGCGTCTGTCGGCGGTTGCGGCAGTTGCGTCTTCTCTCCGTACTCCGGATCCATCGCGACGACGAGCATAAACATGATGATCAGCGTGAGCAGCACGTCAATCAGCGGGGTGACATTGATTTGCGGTGCGGACGGACCTCCGCCTGCCATTGAGAAAGCCATGGAGTTTGCTCCTCTTGGGCACGCGCGTGTCTCGAAACATCAGACACCCCGGCAGGCAGCAGAGTTCCTGATCACGCGAATTGTCATTCGCACTCGGGAGATTTTCTGATGAGTGCGCGCTCGCCGAGTTGCTTCTTCCGGCGGTGGCCATGCATCATGGAGTGAAGGTCGCGAATGGCGGCCAGATTCCTGACCTCATGATCCTTTCTTGGCGGCCACCCTTTCTCGCTCTTCTCGCAATCTCAGCTCTCTGTTCGATTTCCCACGCGCAGGATAACTACGAGATCCAGGTCTACGGCTCGGAAACGCAGGCTCCGCGATCAACCATGGTGGAGCTTCACTCCAATTTCACTGTTGAAGGCAGCAAGACCGTGGTCGACGGCATGCTGCCTACGAACCACGCCGAACACGAGACGCTCGAATTGACTCAGGGAATCAATGACTGGGCCGAGGTCGGCTTCTACGTTTTCACCAGCATTCAGTCCGATGGGGGATGGCAGTGGGTCGGCGATCACATCCGGCCGCGCGTGAGGGCACCCGAGAGTTGGCACTGGCCGGTCGGCGCAAGTATGTCGATAGAATTCGGCTATCAGCGGGCCGCTTTTTCTCCCGATACCTGGACGTTGGAGATTCGACCGATTATCGATCGCAAAATCGGGCGCTGGTATCTCTCCTTCAATCCTGCGCTCGACCGATCGTTTCACGGACCCAGCGTGGACCAGGGAGTCACTTTTTCTCCGAATGTGAAGTTCAGTTATGACTTCACGAAGAAGATTGCGGGCGGACTGGAGTACTACGCCTCCTACGGTTCGCTGGACGGTTTCGATGCGCTGCGGAATCAGCAACAACAATTTTTCCCGGCCATTGACATCGATTTCGCGCCGCAGTGGGAGTTCAACTTCGGAGTCGGCTGGGGAGCGACCCGCTCGACCGATCACCTCATCGTGAAATGCATCATCGGGCGGCGATTCTCCTGGCCGCACGGCAAAGGCGCCAAGCTGAAGCCGGAATAACCGGGAACGGGTTCCGAATCTCTCACACCGCGGGCAAGGGAGGCGGCGAGAACGGAGGCGGACTTCCACCCGGAATCATGACCGGCGACGGCGGCGGCTCCGGATACAAGGCCACGGTGAGAGGGCGGTATCGCGCCGCGAAGAAATACATGGCATAGGCGGGGAAGAACACGATTACCGGCACCGATAGCAGCGACACCAAATAAAGCAGCACGGCAAACAAAATACATACCGCAACGACGGCGGCGGTAACTGTGAAGACAGTCCAACTGAGCCCCGCGGTTTTGCCGGCAAGCACGGCCGCCAATGCCACGGCGACCGCCGGCACGGCCAAGACTACGACCAGAATCGCCGATGCAATTCCGACAACGATACCGGCTCCCATCGCCAACCCAATTTTCATGACCACGTAGATGGCGTATGCGCCTTTCTCCATTTGGATCATGGGCCACAACCGCCGCCATCCTTCGATCACGCCGATTCCTTCAAGCGCCATCTGCGGCACCACAAAATCTTTGGTGAACACGAAGACGACGCCGGCAAGCAGGAAAAAGAGGGCGAAGAGCCCAAAGACCACGATTCCGCCCAACACCAAAGGCAACACGTGTTCACGAGGAGAGCTGAACCATCCCATGGACAAGGCAAAGGCCGCGGGCACGCCAATTAGCGCCACTGAGGCTGCCAGCGTCAGGAATGCAAAGACAATCTTCCACAGAAAATAATTCCAACCCGGGCCTTGCCGCCGGTTCCAGCCCTCGCGAATGTGACATTCCCTGGTCAGTACGCTGTCGAACAAAATGAACCGCATGACGCTGCTGATGTACATCATGATGAGCATGACGATGGTCCCGGTCACCACCAACACGGCGATAATGCTCGCAAGGAGCACCGGATCGATCTTGGGAAATATCTGTCCAAGATGAGGTACACCGGGATGCTGATGCGCGCGGAATGGCCTGGAGAAGTTGCATCCGCCGCCTGAACCCATCTCACCCGCGAGCAGGCCGACGAAGGCGAGCCGCGTCCATTGCCATAGCCGAAACGGCTGCACAAGTTGACGCTTGGTGTGCTGGAAGGCCAAGCTGATCGTGTCTACGGCGGAGATCGGCAAGGGTCACCTCGGGAAAAGCTCAACAGCAAGGTACTCGGAATGGCGTGTCGGAGCAAATGAAAATGCAGAAGAGGCTGTTCTGAATTATTCGTACCGTAAGGCCTCGACGGGATCGAGCTTCGAGGCCCGCATGGCCGGTACGAGTCCGCTGACGACCCCAACCACCAGCAACACGGCGCCGGAAAGCAGAACGGTCATCGTGGAGATGCGGAGATGAATATCCCCTTGCCCGGAATCGTCCTCGAACAGAGGCCCCATCATCGGGAGCGTGCCCACCGCCCAGGCGATGAAATAAGAGAGCAGCACTCCGATCGCACCGCCTAGCAGCATGATCAAGAGCGTTTCCGCAAGGAATTGAAGCTTGATGTGCCGCTTGCGCGCGCCCAGAGCCCGCCGCAGTCCAATTTCTCGAATGCGTTCATCCACCGATACGAGCATGATGTTCATCACGCCGACTCCGCCAATGCCTAGAGTCAGGATTCCGATAAACGTGAGCAGGACCTGCAACCCGATGGTCAGCGCATCGATGATGGGGCGGAATTCGTCGCGCCCGAACATCTGGAATGCCTTGGGATCGGTGGGAGAAAAATTCTGGCGTGTGGCCACGGCGGCCAGCACTTGCGCCATCGCTTTTTTCTCGAACTGCGGGGCGATGGGCTCAAATACCATCACCGCTGCGTAGCGCGTATTCCATAAATCTCCGGCAGCCGAGTAAGGAATCCAGGACGAATCGTCATCGCTGGAAAAATAATTGCTGAGCTGAATCTTCCGCGCCATCACGCCAATTACGGTGAAGCGCACACCAGCTACCTGCACGGTTTCGCCCACGGCCGGACGGCCACTGAAAAGCTGCTCTTTCAACCGTCCGCCCAGAAAGATGACGCGCCGCCGTTCCAGTTGATCTTCGGCATCGATCCAACGGCCTTCGGCGGGAACTTCGTTGCGCATCTCGCCATACTCGGGACAGACGCCGCGCACCGGCGCAGTGCCCACCATGCGGTCGCCGTAGGCAATCCCCGGACGCCGCACGGTTTCGAGGCAGACATGCTTTACCAGCGGAGCCGTCGCCTTGACCATGTCGAGGTCGGCTTGCTCCAGCACGACTTTCTTTCCCGCGCGCTGGCCGCCGGGTTGCTCGCTGGTTTGCTGCGGCCAGCAGATGACCACGCTTTTTCCAAACGCGTCGAAGCCGTGAACGAGCACGCTGCGAAAGCTGCTCCCGTATGCGATCAACAAGGTCACCGTCGCAATGCCCCACACGATGCCGAGCATGGTGAGGAAGGTGCGCGTCAGGTTGCGCTTCAGCGCGATCCAGGCTTCGAGAATGATTTCGATAATCAAAGTGTCAAAGTTTCGAGTTTCGAGTTTCAGAGTTTTGACATTGCAATCAGAAGCCGATTAGAAACTTGAAACTCTGAAACTTGTAACTTGAAACCTGTCTTTCCTATCCGCCGGCCTCATAACGCAAGGCTTCGATCGGATCGATGGACGCCGCCCGGCGCGCGGGATACAGGGCTGCGCCTACTGCGATGGCGCCCAGCAACCCGGCTGCCGTCAAACCCGAACTCCAGCTTGGAATCAGCCCGGCAAAGAAATCGGGCATGGGCAGCAGGTTCACTAGAGCGCAAAATCCGAACGCAATTCCAAGCCCGATTCCGCCGCTCAGCAGGGCGATAATCAGGGCTTCGATGAAAAATTGCCGCAAGATCACGCCCGAGGGCGCACCAATCGCTTTGCGTACGCCAATCTCGCGCGTGCGCTCGCGAACCGCGACCAGCATGACGTTCATCACTCCAATGCCGCCCAGCAGCAACGTCACGATGCCCACCGCACCCAGAAACAATTTCATCCCGTCAGTCATGGTCTTGAAGGCCTGGGCCTCTTTGACCGTGTCCCAGATCGGACAAGCCTCTTTGTCGTTGGGATCGTAGCGGTGCATCCTAGCCAGTGCGACGCGCACTTCATGCTTGCACGCCTCGTGCTGCTCCACGGATCGGGGCGTTACCAGCAGTTGATCGAAAGTGGAATCCGTTCCCGGGGGCTTGTCCGGAAAATCGCGGCGCATCGCTGAGAACGGCAGAAAAACCTTGTTCACGTCCCAGCCGTCGTAACTGGAGTCTTGCTTCTTCTTTTCCATGACCCCAATTACGGTGTAGGGAAAATCGTTCAGGTAAATGGTGCCGCCCACCGGATCGCGCCCGGGAAATAATTGTTTCGCCGCGTCGGAGCCGAGAAAAGCCACGCGCCGCGCTTCGTGCATGTCGCCCCAGTCGTAAAAGCGCCCAGCACCCACGTCCAGACTGCGAATGTAGCCGAACGGCGGATAGGAGCCTGTCACCGTGAAGGCGGCGTTGTTGTAATTGGAGTGCGTCCGAACCGTATCCTGCTCGAGTTCGGGAATCGCATACTGGCAATCGGGCGATTCCGCCTGCACCACGGGAACGTCATCATCCACCCAATGCACGTCGCGTCCGGCATGCGTACCGCCGGCCTGCAGGCTGGTGCGCCCGTGGAAAACGATCATCACGTCCTTGCCGAGAGTCTTCGCTTGCTCCTCTTGCCCCTTGCGCAGTCCCTCGCCGGCGGCGACCATCAGGACGATCGACACGATCCCCCACGCGATTCCGAACATGGTGAGGAATGCGCGCAACTTATGCGCCCATAAGGTTCGTAAAACGTCGAGAACGAGATCGCGCAGGGTCATGACTACAGATTGGACGGGGAGGGCTAGAGAACGTCATCCCCAGCCCTCACCTGTCTTAGATACGCATCCAGCAAGGGATTTGTTGCAGAAAAGTGTCGTCATGCCGGCAAAGAAAAAACCGACCTTAGATTCAGACCTGTACGGGATTTGCACCAACCCGCTCTAGCCACTCGGCAAACTCTTTCAGAGCCAGTTCGCATTGGGCTCGATGGCGCTCTTTCCGGTCGCGAATTTTCTTTTCTAGCGGCGGAAGCAAGTCAAACGTAATGTTCGCGGGCTGGAAGTTCTTCGGCTCCGCGTGAGTGACGTAATGGGTGAGCGACCCGAAAGCGGACGACCGCGGAGCCGGCAGGACCCGCAGTCCCCGAACCAGCGCTGCCGCATGCATTCCCGCCAAAAGCCCGGTTGCGATGGACTCGACATAGCCTTCCACTCCGCAGATCTGCCCGGCGAAAAATACGTTCGGGTGCGCCTTCATCTGCAGGCTCTCGGTTAACAAAGCGGGCGCGTTGATGTAAGTATTGCGATGGATTTGCCCGTAGCGCAGAAAGCGGGCATTCTCGAGACCCGGAATCAGGCGGAGGACTCGCGCCTGCTCGCCAAATTTCAGATGGTTTTGGAATCCGACCAGGTTGTAGGAATCGGCGCGCAGATTTTCCTGGCGCAACTGCACCACGGCATATGGCATCTTGCCGGTGCGCGGATCTTTCAAGCCCACCGGCTTCATCGGACCGAAGCGGAGCGTATCGCGGCCGCGCCGGGCAATCTCTTCGATGGGCAGGCAGCCCTCAAAATAATTGAGCTTCTCCCAATCGCGCTCCTCCACCGATTGGGCAGCCACCAGCGCATCATAAAAACGGCCATACTCTTCTTGCGACATCGGGCAATTGATGTAGTCCGCCGAGCCCTTGTCGTAGCGAGCCGCCATGTAGACGCGCGACATATCGATGGAGTCGGCGTCGACGATCGGGCTGATGGAATCGTAGAAGTACAGGCGAGGCTGATGCACAGCCGGCTCTCGGGGCCGCTCTGAGCTCAAGGTTTCGCTCAGCCGGGAGATTTCTGATGCCAGCGCATCCGAAGTCAGCGGCCCGGTGGCAATGATGGTGGGGACGGCTTCGTCAATCGCAGTCACTTCTTCCCGCCGGATTAAGATCAAAGGTTCGCGGGAGATCGCTTCTGTGACTTTGGCAGCGAAGGTAATGCGGTCCACGGCCAGCGCATGCCCCGCGGGAACCGCGCATTCGCGAGCGTTCTCCATCAGCAACGACCCGGCGCGCCGCATCTCCTCTTTGAGCAGCCAGGGCGCGGTGTTTTCGCTATCGGACTTCAGCGAGTTCGAGCAGACAAGTTCGGCGAAATCGCCAGTCTGGTGGGCCGGAGTAGAACGAACCGGCCGCATCTCAAACAGCCTAACCTCAATGCCCCGGCGAGCGCATTGCCACGCGGCTTCCGATCCGGCCAGTCCTGCTCCTATGATTTTCACGAGTGCCATAAATTTCTCGAATTCCGCGCAATGATGCCACATCCAAAGCCTTCAACCACGAAGGTCACGAAGTATCACGAAGGAAGTCATTGGCGCAGTGGCTTTCCTTCGTGTGACTTCGCGTCCTTCGTGGTTGAAGAAGGTCGAATCTGGAGCATCGTAAGAACTGGGCCTCCGACAGGTAGTCTCCCATAGTTTATTCGACTGCGGAGTTTCCCACGTGCCCCGCTGAACCTCATTTTCTGGGCAGAATTTGCCGTATTTCGCCCCCCGAAAAACGATGTTTGCAAGGCTTCCACTCTGTCTTACAATGGGCTGCAACGAGGTGAAGGACCTCCGGGCGTTTCTACGTTGTGCGCTTCCTCCCAGCCGTCCCTCGAGAAGTTGCGTGGCTTGCTTCCTCGCGCTCATCGCGTGAGGGTGCTGGTTTGGTTGATTACCTAGGTCACTTGGCGGAGAGTGCTGTCTCTTTCTAACATGCAGACACCGAGAGAAATCAGCGAGAACCGCGCTATGCATGGAATCGCAGTCGCCCTCCTGACCGAGGACCGGGAACATTTATCCACCCTGCAGGATCGGCTGGAGGCGACGCGACTGGGACGCGCAGTGTTCGCCCATCTCGGCTTCCCTAGCGCACCAACCGACCCAATCCTGCGCCAGCTTCAGGACTCGCGCGCGGAAGTGGTGATCATCGATATTTCCTCGCAAGACGCCCAGCGGGCGATCCGCGCTATTGAACTCGTTCGCTCGACCACCGGGCAGGTCGCCATCTTTGCCAATGGGGAAATGGTGCAGCCGGCCAACATCGTCGCCTCGATGCGCGCCGGCGCAGGCGAGTATGTCGATCATTCTGCCGGTTCCGAGGCCTTGCTGGAGGCTCTCACCCGATATAGTTCGTCGCGCACGCGCTCCCTGGGCGGAGCGGGCAAGGCTAAGGTCTTCACTTTTCTGAGCGCGAAAGGCGGAGCCGGATGCACCACGGCAGCGGTCAATACTGCGCTGGCGCTGCAGCAATCGCATGGAGACGTGGTCCTTCTCGACTTCGCGCCCATCGGCCATACCGCGCTTCATCTCAATCTGCGGCCACAATTCGGCATTCTGGATGCTCTTCAGAACCTTCACCGCATGGATGGTTCTCTACTCGACGGGCTGATGACGCCGACCAAAGAAGGATTGCACCTGCTCGCGGGACCTCAGCAACCTTATCCCGCCGAGCCTACTCCCGGGGAATTGGCCCGCCTGTTTGATCTTTTTGTGAATCACTATCGTTTCGTGATCGTCGATGCTTCCAGCCGGCTCGATCCCGCCACGCGTCTGCTCTCGGATCTATCGAATGCCGTGCTGGTGGTGGCCCAGACTGATGTCGTTTCGCTGTGGAGCGCCGGACGCATTCACACTTTTCTGGAAGAAGGTACCGGCCGCGACCGCATGCGCATCGTTTTGAACCGGTACAAGAAAATTCCCGGATTTACCGAAGAGGATGTCGAGCAGGTCACCAACTGCAAAGTCTTGTGGAAAATCCCCAATGCATTTCAGGCGGTTTCGCCCTCGATCGACCATGGTTCGCCGGTAGTCCTGCAGGATGGGCCGGAGATCAGCCGGTCTTACCGCGCCCTGGCGCAAACCTTGGCCGACGCGTCGTCCAATTCTGAGGGCAGCCAGGATCTCATCTACCAGCAGGAAGGCTCCAGCAAGAAAGCCCCTGGACGCTTGAATCTCTCTCCGCTTCGCGCAGGACAATAGCTTCCAGCTTATTTCCTCACCACCGGCTCCGGAGTAGCGTCTTCGGGAAATATTTTCAGCACGACCTCCTGCGAATGCGATGTCACCTTCTTGTTCACATCGCTGTCGTTTTGCGTCAGCGTTCCCTTGAGCACGAAATAGGCCTCATCGCCCAGCTTTTTTCCGTCTCCGCGTTCTACCGTGCCTTTGAACTCGAATCCCGTTCCGTGGACGACTTCCGTCGTAAAACTCAACTGGTTGCCTTCCAGTTTTCCGGTTTTGAAGAACTGGTCCAGAAAGGCTCCCTTGTCGCTCTCCTGGTCTCCAAATCGCGAGATGAAGCCGGTGACATGTCCCGCGTCTTCCACTGTCAACTGAACAAATTCGCCTTCTTTCAAAAACGAATACATTCCGGAATAAGCTTGCGGACCGTCACTCTTGGCTGGCGGTGCGGCCTGCTCCGCGGATTTCGCAGGCGCGTTGTGCTGCGGCGTCGCCGACTGCGCGCTCAGCTGCGCAGGCCGGGACAGTGCTCCCGATCCTATCGCGCAGCATAAAACCAGAATGTAATGGATCCGCATCATCACGCGCCTCCGCGTTCTACCAGTCTCCCCAGTGCGAGGCTGACATCTGCAGAAACTTCATCTTCCACTCGTCCCCCTGCTTCACCCACACGGTGCTGAAGTGCTGATACCGCGGAGGCGGACCTTGATCCTCCCTCGCCGGCACGCGCAACACGACGTTGTAAGTGACGATCGCAGCCTCGTCGCCCACCGGAACAACCTTCATCTCGTAAGGCATAATATCGACGCCGCCTTCGCCAAACTGATCGAGCATGTCCTGGCGGCTGTAAAGCTGCCCATCGAAGGCCACGAATGAGAAATCATCCGCCAGCGTTCGTTTGAGAAAGTCGACGTCGCCTTTTTTCGCGGCCGCGAGAAAGCTTTTCTCGTCGTCCATCAGGGTCTGTTCCAGCGGAGTCGCCGGCTTGGCGGTGGACGTTTGCCTGGCTCCAGCGACAGCAGTGAAGCATCCAGCGAAAAATATGAAGACAACCAGCAGCGCTTGTTTCATATGTCCCCCTAAATTTTCTCAACCCGAGCGCTCACTCAGTCTCGGGCGGGCGCCGATTTCCGTTCTTAATCAGTTGTTGAATTTTCTGCGCCAGGTCTCCGCGCGCAACCGAAACCTGCTCGCCCGTAGCCAGATTCTTCAACGCAAACGCGTCCGCCTTCACTTCATTCTCCCCCACGATCAGGATGTACTTGGCTCCCACTTTCGTGGCAGCTTCGAACGATTTCTTCAAGCGAAAGCCGGCGTCTCCCAACTCGATCACCAGATCATGCCGGCGCAACTCCCGCGCCAGTCGCGCCGCTTCGCCATCCATCCCCGACATCGGAGCGATATACACGTCCGGCTTGCGGAGAATGCTTTCGGCTGGAGTTTTTTCCTGCAGCGACATGACCAGCCGGTCTTCGCCGATGGCGAAACCGATCCCCGGCGCCGCCGGCCCGCCCAGCGCCTCCGACAGTCCGTCATAACGGCCGCCGCCAAGGATCGCGTTCTGCGCGCCCAGCGCCCCATGCGTGAACTCGAATGCAGTGCGCGTGTAGTAGTCGAGCCCGCGCACCAGGCGGTCGTTCAGGGAGAATGGCACGCCCACCTTTCCTAAAATCGCCTGCACATCGGCGAAGTGTTTGCGGGAATCTTCGCCGAGAAATTGCGTGATGCGCGGCAGAGTTTCGATGATCGGCTGATCCTCCGGCACCTTGCAGTCGAACACGCGCAGCGGATTGGTCACAGCCCGCCGCTGACAGTCGTCGCACATCTGCCCGACCACCGGCTCGAGTGCCTTGCGCAGCGCCTCGTTGAACTGGGCGCGGTCGGCTGGCGTGCCGACAGAATTCAACTCAAGGTTCCAGTCTGTGATGCCCAGTCGGTCGAGCAGCGTGGCCAGCATCTCGAGAATTTCGGCGTCGCGCGCCGGAGAATCGCTTCCGGATGACGCCGGGCCAATAACCTCCGCGTCAATTTGATAGAACTGACGATAGCGCCCCTTTTGCGGCCGTTCGCGGCGGAACATCGGACCCATGCAGTAAAGTTTGTTCAAGCCGCGATCCCAAAGTTTGTGTTCTATGTATGCACGCACGATCCCGGCCGTCGCTTCGGGACGAAGAGTAAGGGACAGTCCCTTGTCGCTTTCCGCCCGTCCACGGTCCTGCCAGGTGTACATTTCTTTGGCGACAATGTCGGTCTCTTCGCCCACGCCGCGGGCAAACAACTCGGTCGCCTCGAAAATCGGCGTACGAATTTCCTGAAAGTTGTAGGAGCGGAAAACATCGCGCACCGCGGCTTCGACAAAGTTCCACAACGCCGTGTCCGGCGGCAGCAGATCTCGCGTTCCTCGTACGGCTTTAATCATGAAATTCCCAGTTCGCCCTTTTTCCGTCTGTCATCCTGTTAAGTCTGTCATCCTGAGCGGAGCGCGCTTGAATGAGCGCGCGCAGTCGAAGGATCCCTACCATCGCAACGCCAGCGGGCCGTCCAGGAATTCTCCCGCGAAAGCCGCGAACCCAACCGCTCCGTGCCAATGCCTTGCTGCCACAGTCCACTTCAGCTTATAGGGATCCTTCGACTGCGCAAAACGGTTCGCTTCGCTCACGGTCCTGCGCCGCTCAGGATGACAAATCATTTCTCACGATTACCAATCATTCCTCAGGATGACAAACTACTTCTCCCGCAGATACTCATCCTTATATCCAAGGTAATTCGTCGCGTACCGCATAATCATTTCGTCTTCGCCGGGCTGCACCTTTCGCCGGAACTTTCCCGGAGATCCCATCCACAACGACCCCGGCTCAACCACTGTCTTCTCGGGAATCAGGGTACCCGCCGCAACGATCGATCCCGCGCCGACCCTCGCGCCGTTTAGAATGATCGATCCCATCCCGATCAGGCACCGGTCTTCGATCACGCAACCGTGCAGCGTCACCGAATGTCCGACCGTGACGTACTCGCCCAGATAGACGCCCCAATGCTGCTTCATCCCATGCAGCACGCTGTTGTCCTGCACATTCGAATGCGCCCCAATGCGGATCTCGTGGACATCGCCGCGCACCACGGCGTTCATCCACACCGAAGCATGCTCGCCCAATACGACGTCGCCGATGATCTGCGCCGACTCATCGACAAAGCAGGTGTCCGGAATCGTGGGCCTGACGCCCTTATAAGAACGAATCATGTTATTTCCGGAAGGAAATTGAAAATACCACGAGAATGCGGTCGCGCGTAAGGGCCGTCAAAGCGGCAACAACACGAAGCGTTACCGAATCCTCTGTGTCCTTCGCGTCCTCTGTGGTGAAGACGTCAGTTCCCACTCCGGGAATAATTCCAAAAAAGTTTGCCCCGATCACTGAAGTCACTCTGCCTCCGATGCTATACAGAATTCGGGTATCCCCTATTGCCGCGGAGAAGCTCTTGCCGGCTGATCGTCCAGCCCCGAGTCCTTCTCCGCGGAAGCCCCACGCGTCCGGTTAACGCGCCTTGGGTCGTCCCTCCGAGCTTGAAATCGCTCCCAGAGGCGACCCTATGTTCTCAAACCGCGCGGCTTCCGTTCTGGCAGTCCTTGTTCTCCTGACTTTGCTTTCATCCCCTCTGACGGCCCAGGATTCTGCCACAGGAGCAATTCGCGGCACCGTGTCGGATGCCAGCGGCGGCCGCATTACCCAAGCCTTAATCGTCGTGGTGAACACCGCAACCAGCCGGCGCTACACCGCGAACAGCGATGGCGAAGGCCGTTTTGCTCTCGACCTTCTGCCTCCTGGGGATTACTCCGCGCGTGTAGAAGCCGCAGGCATGTCGCCGCAGGTCACGCCCCAGTTGCATGTGGATGTCGGAGGCACAGCTCAACTCGATTTCCGCCTTATCGTCGCCGCCGCTCAGGAGACCCTCACAGTTTCAGGCGCGCCCGCGCTTGTCGACACCAAGCCCAGCGCGGTTTCCACGCTGCTGGACTCACGCGCGCTCCAGGATTTCCCGCTCAACGGACGCCGTTTCTCGGACCTGGCTCTTTTTTCGCCGGGCGTAACGCAAGATCCCCGCAGCCTGAACTCGTCCACGAACGGCGATCTTTCTTTCGGCGGAGTTCGCGGATTCCAGAACAGTTTCCTGGTCGACGGCGGCGATTACAACAACGCCTTCTTCGCGCAGGCTCGCGGACGCTATCGCGCCCCCTATGAACTGTCGACCGAAGTGGTGCAGGAATTTCGCGTGTCGTCCAATTCCTTCGGCGCTGAACAAGGACGTTCCGGCGGAGCCGTCATCAACGTCGTCACCAAATCCGGATCGAATCATCTCCACGGCACAGGCTTCTACTACCTGCGCGATAGCTCGTTTGGCGCAGCCGATCCCTTTCTCGCATTTAAGCCGCACAATCGTCAGCAGCAACTGGGAGGCACGGTCGGCGGTCCACTGCGCCGCAATAAGATTTTCTTCTTTGCCGGATTCGATCAGCACATCTTTCACGCGCCCAACGTCGTCGAGTTCCTGGACGGCAGTTCGCAGGTAATTCCTCAACCAAGCACCGGACCCTACACGCCGGGAGACTATGAAGCCACCGATCAGGCTTTAGTTTTCGAGGCAGCCGGACACTTGACATCGCTGGCCGGCGTGTATCCCGCCGCGCAGATCGGCAACTCCGCCTATGGCAAGCTCGACATCAACCTCACCCCGCAACACCAACTCGCGTTTCGCCTCAATACGACCCGCTACTGGGGATCGAACAACGTCTTTCTCGACCCCGCCAGTCCCGTCACCTACGACGCGATCAGCGATAACGGACAGGAACTCGTCTCCACCGAAACCGCGAGCCTGTCGCTCACCAGCAGTTTTTCCCAACGCTGGATCAGCCACTTGCGCGCCCAGTTTTCGCGCGATCTGCAGCAGTCGTCCAGCAACACCAACGACGTGCTGATCAAGCTGCCCAATATCCTCGACGGCGTGGGACGCTCAAATATGCTGCCTCGGCAAACGCGGGAGCACCGCCTGCACCTGGCCGAAACCCTCAGTCTTGATACCAGCCGCAACTCGTGGAAGTTTGGCGGAGATGGGCTGTTCACCTGGCTCTACGACTATTTTCCCAGCCAGCAGAGCGGTGAATACCTTTTCTACCCCATCAAGGTCGATCCCTTCACCTTTGAACCGATGGAAGCGGGAATGGAACTGACGCCCCTGCGCGCCTATGCTCACGAAGTGCCGCACTATTATCTGCAGAACTTCGGCAGCGCGATCTCGCGTCCCGATAGCAACGACTATGCGGCTTTTGCACAGGACACGGTCCGCCTCACCGATCATCTGGCGGTGAATCTAGGAGTGCGCTGGGACCTGCAGACGTTCACCACCGCCGGCCTTATTTCCAATCCTCTGTTTCCGCCGTCCGGCAAAGTTCCATTTCAGCCCTATAATTTCGCGCCGCGCGCCGGACTCGCCTATAGCTTCGGCAAAACGCGCCCGCTGGTGGTCCGCCTCGGATACGGTATCTTTTTCGTTCGTATCCCGCAGATCTACAACTCGGTCATCCAAACTGAAAATGGCATTACCGACTCCCAAGTATTCCTGAACAACACGGACTATTACGACCATCAGGTCTTTCCCACATATCCCAACCCGCTCGTCACATGCCCGCTCTATGCGGCGAATTGCGCCCTGCCCGCGGGATTCAGCCAGGGCGTTACCAACGACGTCTCCGCGTTCGCGACCAATTTCGTTACCCCGCGCGTGCAGCAATCCAGCATTACCCTGGAACGGGAAATCGCCGATCACACCACCCTGTCTCTCTCCCTGCTCAATGTGCATGGAGAACATCTCATTCGCGCGCTCGATGTGAATCTTCCGCAACCCGTCGCTTCCACCTATCCGATCTTCGATTCCACCGGCTCCATCTTCCAGGGCGGATACTACTCGGTCGATTCCTTCGCAACCTGGCAGTTCACACAATCGCTGACGTGCCCGTGGCCTCCCTGCATCAACCCTCTCGGACGGCCGATCGCGCAACTCGGTGCCATCGACGAATTCCAGAGCGCGGCAACCAGCTACTACAACGGCGCAACCCTCTCCATAAACCGCCGTGTGGCTCGCGGCAGCTACCTGCGTCTTTCCTATACCTTCGCCCATGCCATTGACGACGGGCAGGACGCCCTGGTCGCAGGCCAGCCCGCCACGGTCCAGAATTCCTATGATCCCAGCGCCGAACGCGGGCCCAGCACGACCGACCAACGCCAGCGCCTGGTCGCCGCTGTTTCCGTCGAGCCGCGCCCGTTCCACCGTGAACACGAACTTCTCGGCCGCTTCTTCAATGACTGGAGAATTGCAACCGTAGTGAACTACGGTTCCGGACGCCCCTTCAATGCCACCGTTGCCGGCGATCCGAACCAGGACGGCAACGATCTCAACGACCGCCTGCCCGGCTACAGCCGCAACGGATTCACCGGTCCCGACTACGCGACCGCCGATCTCCGCCTTACCCGCGTCATCCGCTTGCACGACCACTATCACCTCAATCTCACGGCAGAGTCGTTCAACCTTTTCAACCGGGATAACCAGCGCGTCACCATTACTTCCAATGGCTTGATCTCGTCGGCGAGCACCTTCGTACAGAGCTATGTGACTACAGGCATCACGCCCTACCCCGGTTACTACGAGTTGCCCTCAAATTTTATGAAGCCCAACGCCGCGTATGCCCCACGACAAATTCAGCTGTCGGTGAAATTTACTTTTTAAGCGACTGGGTCGCGAGCGGCTCAACCCCCGGACACGTATCCACAATCAATGCGGGCGACGAAGACAGCGCAACCGCTACTTCCAGCTTTCCGTTATACTTTCGCCGGTCCCATGAAAACTCCCCGCATCTCCCGCCGCGAATTCCTGGGCGCTGCCAGCGCTGCAGCCACGCTGAGCTTCGTCCCCGTTCCTCTACGATCAGCCGCTGCGCTCACAGAATCTGGTGATGCGGTCTCGCACATTTCCACGATACGCATTTCCGCTTCGGCGGCGCCGATTGTCTTCAACCCCGATCAGGCACTTGGCAGTTCCATGGACATCCTCTCTCACGACGTCGTCGAGAAGATCTACACCGAGCCCATGGTCAAACGGTGCCTGTCCGCCGGTTGGGGACCCATCACCTATCGCCAGAACACAGAGCTTTCCATCGCCGCCTGGCATTGGAATCCCAATGGCATGTGGAGCGACGCCGCCAAGAAGCAAGGGTATTTCACCGGCAGCAGCGAATTGAAAGAACCGATCCGCCACTCTTACGGATATCCGCTGCCGCACCGCGGCCATACCCGCAACGGCGGCGCCGAGCGCGGCTATTCGCGCCTGACCGACGGTAACCCAGAAACATTCTGGAAAAGTAATCCGTACTTATCCAGCAAATTCACCGGACAGCCCAACTCAACCCATCCGCAGTGGGTGGTCATCGATCTCGGCTCGAACGAACTCGTTTCGCATTTGCGCATTCACTGGGCCGAACCCTACGCCCGCGTCTACGAGCTGCAGTATTGGGCGGCGAAGAAGAGCTCCACCGAAAACGCGCCTGTCGATAACCCCATGGAGCGCCCGATCTCAGGCATCTGGACTGCCTTCCCCGGCGGCATCATCAGCAATGGCGAGGGCGGCGTCGCAACCGTGCAACTTTCGCCCGATCCGGTTCGCGTCCGTTTTCTGCGCATTTGGATGACCGAGTCTTCGAACATCGCCGACTCGCCATCGCCCACTACCCATGATCCCGCGGATCCACGCAGCGCCGTAGGTTACGCCATCCGCGAAATCTACGTCGGAACTCTGACTTCCGACGGCGAGTTCACTGACCTGGTCCAGCACCGCCCCGACCAGAATCAGACTGTCACCTGGTGCTCCTCCATCGATCCCTGGCACTCGGAGTCCGACATCGACAATCGCGGCGATCAGACCGGATTCGATCTGTTTTTCACCAGCGGCATCACCAACAATCTGCCGGCCATGATTCCGATCTCGCTTATCTACGGCACACCGGACGATGCCGCCGCACAAATGGCATATCTGAAAAAGCGCGGCTATCCCATTTCTTATGTCGAGATGGGCGAAGAACCCGACGGCCAGTACATGCTCCCCGAAGACTACGCGGAACTCTATCTCCAGTTCGCGACCGTGATGCACGGTGTGGATCCACACCTGAAGCTGGGCGGCCCGGTATTCGAAGGAGTGAATGAAGACATCAAAGTCTGGCCTGACCTGCAAGGGCGCACCTCATGGCTGGGACGTTTCCTCGATTATCTGAAAGAGCGCAACCGACTTTCCGATCTCGCCTTCATGAGCTTCGAGCATTATCCGTTTCCTCCTTGCGACATCGTCTGGTCCGACCTATACCGCGAACCTCAACTCGTCAGCCATATCCTCGATGTGTGGCGGGAAGACGGCCTGCCCGCGAACGTTCCCATGATGAACACCGAGAGCAACGTGACCTACAACAATGCTCAGCAGATGGTCGACATCTTCGCGGCACTTTGGCTGGCCGACAGCGTGGGCGCGTTCCTCACCGCGGGAGGCGCCGCCTACTATCACTCGCCCATCCAGCCCGAACATCTGAGCCCGGGATGCCATGGCTTCGGCACCTACGGCAACTACGTAGCCGACGCAGATTTGAATGTCAAAACATTCACCGCGCAGTACCATGCCAGCCGTCTTATCAATCTGGAGTGGGTGCAGCACCG
>CAVRDS010000049.1:0-74270 GCA_963719865.1 uncultured Acidobacteriota bacterium
GCGCATCGGCGTAGCCTATCAGATTAGCAATAAGCTGGCCATGCGGATGGGTTTTGGCAATTTTTATGCTCAGGCCTACGAGCTTAGCCCGCCGAACGATGGTTTTAGCCAGAATACCCCCTATGAGGGCACCGTGGATGGCATTACCCCGAAGGCCCTGTTTAGTAACCCCTTTCCGAATGGTGTGACCCCGCCTCCCGGCAGGTCCTTGGGAGGATTGCAAGACGTGGGCATCTCACCGACTGCCATTGAGCACTGGCGGGCGACACCTTACGTTACGGAGTGGATGTTCAGTCTGCAATACGAAATCGCCCACAATAGTATGTTCGACGTAACGTATCTTGGCAATCACGGCCTCAAGTTGCCCTTCTCCTCGGTCGAGCATAATCAGTTGCCAACGCAGGACCTGGCGATGGGCGATGCGTTGCTCAACCAGGTTCCCAACCCCTTTGCCCAATATATCGCCTCAAGCGGTTGTGGCCTCAACGAGCCCACGGTGACCGCAGGCCAATTGCTGAGGCCGTACCCCGAGTATTGTGGGGTTGAGGACAGCCAGATGCCCGGCGCGTTTTCCACTTACAACGCCATGGCGGTGACCTTTACCCATCGCTGGAGTCAGGGAGTAATGTTTGTAGCCTCCTACGCTCTCTCCAAATACATCACCAACAGCGACGGGCAGGTCGCTTGGGCGGCAACGAACAACGATTACATACGCAACAACTATGATTACTACGCTGAAAAGTCGTTGAGTGGCAGCGACATTCCGCAAAGCCTGGTTATGAACTACATCTACCAACTGCCCGTCGGTCGTGGCAGGCATTTCGCCTCGGGTATGAATCGGGCTGCCGACGCAGTACTTGGCGGCTGGCAGGTGTCCGGGATCACCACGTTCAAGTCGGGCTTCCCACTGTGCATTACCGATGATACTAATAACACGAACTCGTTTGGCGGTGGCCAGCGCCCAAACCTGGTCGGTAAACCGCACCTCGCGAACCCGTCGATTTATGAGTGGTTCAACGTGAACGCCTTTGGGCAGCCAGCTCCTTTCACGTTCGGGAATGTGCCCCGCGAGATGCCCAATCTTCGAGCGCCCCATCTGAACAATTGGGATATAGGAATCGAGAAGTGGTGGCGGTGGAAGGAAAGCCTGCGCGTCCAGTTGCGTGGCGAGATGTTTGATGCATTCAACCACACCAACTTCTACCACCCAGACCAAAACCTCGGAGATCCCGCGTTTGGTACGATCACGCAATCGCTCTTCTCGCGGGACGTGCAGTTCGCCCTGAAAGTCTACTGGTAGGCAGGGACGAGTTGCCATGCGCTATGAAGCATCCCTGGAGGGCCCGGCGGGGTTCCCCAGGGATGCTGGTTTCTCTTCCGCATCGAGAGTCGAGCGCATAGAATCGTCTGGTCCGGAGGTACTTGGATGAGACCCGAGAGCGTCTCGCCGCCCCGTTTCGTATACTAGGAGGCTCGAAGCACAACTTAGCATGAAGTGCCTTAGAAGGTTCGGCGTGCGGACATACACGACAGCGTTTCTCCTGCTTTTTCTCTTGGGGTCTTCGGTCAGTGCTACTTTTCTTGCCCAAACTCTAGCCGATTCTCAGGAAACCCGGGAAGACCTCTACACACGCGCGCAGGAAGCCCAACGTCGCGGTGATTTCCGCGCCGCTGCAGAACTCTACCAAGCCGTCTTGAACCGCGATCCCCGGTTGGCGGAAGTTCGCGCCAATCTCGGGTTGATGCACCACATGCTGGGTGAATATCCTGCGGCGATCAGCGACTTCCGGGCGGCGCTGCGCGACAAGCCGTCGCTCTTTGTCCCTAACCTATTTCTGGGCTTGGATTCATTGCAGGTGCAAAAGCCCCGCCAAGCCATTCCTTATCTCGAGCGGGCACACGAACTGAATCCTCGCGACGAACAAGCCGTTTTGGGTCTGGGCCGCGCTTACCGAGCGCTGGGCAACCTTTCCAAAGCCTGTGCATACTACGACCAGGCGGCGCGCCTCAACCCCGGCAACGTAGACGCTCACTTCAATCTGGGTATGACTTACATTGATCTCGAAAAGGACAGCGTCGAACGCCTGGCAAGATACCACTCGAACTCGCCTTACCTCCAGGCCTTGGCGGCGCACCTGTTTGCGCAGCAGGGGCGGTTCGGTGATGCCATCGTGAAATACCGAAAGGTCCTGGAATCGGGAGCCGCTCCCCCTTGCCTGCGCGCCGAACTCGGTTTCGCTCTGGTTCAGCAAGGCGACTCCCCGGCTGCCGAGCGCGAGTTTCGGGCCGAACTCGAGCACTCACCTCACTGTTTGATGGCCCGTCTCGGGCTCGCTCGCATCGCGGTGGGCGGTGGGAATATGACCATGGCGCTCGGCGAACTTTCCCGGCTATGGCAGATTGACCGCCACTTCCTTGCAGCACATGTACCGCAGCTCTGGGTGGGCCTTGATCCCGACAAGATTGCGGCCCTTGACACCACACTGCAGGCCACTGGCTCCGCCGACATCCCAGCCGGGCTCACAGAAGCACTGCGAGTGGCTCTGAACAGGTGGCGACGACAGCCCGTGGAGGCTTTCGCGGAGGACTCTGCGATTCCTCCTGATGGTGCTGTCCAACCACCAGGGCGCGCGACCGCAGTCGACGACGCCCGAAGGAAAGCCACCCAGTACTATTCGCAGGGGAGCGGCACTGACTGCCTGAAGACCCTGCAACCTTGGTTGCCCAGGCTCAGGCCACAGGGGTTATTGCTCCTTGCCGAGTGTGCATACGATTCTGGTGATTTTCGTACAAGCTTCGTGTCGAGCCAGCAACTTCTCAACGCCGACCCACAGAACGCTCTGGCGTGGTACTGGCGAATCAAGACCAGCGAAATCCTGGCCGTGAACGTTTTGGTTCAAGCCGGAGCAGCCGAGCCCAATTCGCCAAAAGTCCACGTTCTGCTCGGTGACGCCTATCGCGGCAGGCAGATGTTTAAGGAGGCGGAAGCAGAGTACCGGAAGGCGATTCAACTCGATCCCCGCGACTTGGCGGCGAATCTGGGGCTTGCCGCCACCCATCAGGAAGCACTCCAGCTGGATGAAGCCTTACCCGAGGTGAAAACAGCTCTTCAATTGGCCCCCCAGGACCCCGCCGCGAATTTCATTATGGCGAACGTCCTGGTTTCTCGCCGCGAATTCGGCCAGGCGGAGCCTTACGCCAAGATTGCGTTGCAGGGAGACCCTTCCAGTTTGCCGCACGTCCATGCCTTGCTGGGCAAGATTTACGCTTTTCAAGGCCACATCAGGGAGGCCATAGCAGAGCTGAAGCAGGCCCTTACGGACGATCCCGACGGCTCGCTCCACTACCAGATCGCCGGACTTTATCGACAGGTCGGAGACGAGAAAGCTGCGAACGAAGCCCTGAGGCAATCGGAGACTCTTCGGAAGGACCAAGAACATAGGGCGCAAACCACAATCCAAAGTGTCGAGTGACCAACCGCCAATTCCTGACCAAGCTCGAAGTTCACACGCATGCGGTCGCGTACGCGGCCTTCTCGCCCGACAGCCAACGCATCGTCATCGCCATCGAAGACAAGACGGCGCGCCTGTGGCGCGTGGCTATCAGGGCTGACGTATTCCACTTAGCGCATGGTCTGACGCGCCTCGGCGGCTACTGGTTAACCGGCGGGAGTGGGTTCAGCTTCCTTGTAGAGCGCGGCCCCGGCGATGGCACCTACGACGAGTTCGACGATCATGCCGAGCGTGGAGTAGAGCATCAGGCGCGGGCTGTAGAGGCCGGTCACCGCATTCATCATGTTCGGCAGCAGGCCAGCAAAGGCCCATGCAACCAGGCCGGCATAGACCGCGGGCCGCACACCAGCGCCGAAGCGCGGTCGGATGGCGGCGTAAACCCAGACGAGCAGGATCCCGCCAATGCTGTAGGTCAGGAACAGGCAGAAGAGGAAAGCTCCGGAGAAGGCGTTCGGCCGGTTGAGCGACTTTATGGCGTCTTCCCACAGTTGGCCCATCAAAACCCCGTTCAGAAACCAATCGATAAAACCCGCGATGATCCCGCCAACGATCCCGCCAAGGATCACGCGGCCGTAATTGATCTTGCCCATTTTGTTCCTCCTTGGGGATGCGATTGCGG
This sequence comes from uncultured Acidobacteriota bacterium, assembly GCA_963719865.1. GTDB lineage: Bacteria > Acidobacteriota > Terriglobia > Terriglobales > Acidobacteriaceae > Sulfotelmatobacter. The sequence continues at coordinate 4,132 of CAVRDS010000049.1, forward strand.
GAGTATACGCCTGCCGCAAAGTGAGACGCAACTCTTTTGTAAGTCGGCAGCAGGGGTGTTATTTAAGCAAGTATTCGAGTTTTGGGGCGCCTGCGAGTATTTCAACCGTGAATCGCCGGATGATGGTAGTTGAGGAAGAAGGACAGGTTGAGGACGAGTAACGCGCAACCCGGAAGTTGGACCCGCCGGCGCAGACGAATCGTCAAGACCGGAAAACGATAGCTGGCGAGAACAGCCCTTCCCACCAGTAACTATCCAAACTCCCGAGATACGGGGTTCGCGTCAGCTTCAGAGACAGACGCCCTCCAGCCATACTGTACTCGCGGCTTCGGAGGCCGCCTGTATGGCGCGTCGGCAGAAGACAACGAAACGGCCAGGCCCCAAAACGGTGCTTGGGCTCCCCGACCTGGAACAATCGAAAAACGCGGTGCTGAACTCGCTCACGGCGGAAAGTTCTCAGGAATCGTACGGCCACGCAATCGATGAATTCATCGGCTGGTACTGCTCGGAGCCGCGGCTGGCGTTCAATCGAACAGTGGTCCTACGATACCGCTTCTTCTTGGAGCAGAGAAACCTCGCGCCTGCCACCATCAACGTTCGCTTGGCCGCCGTGCGGAGGCTCGCCTACGAGGCTTCCGACACCGGCCTACTCAGTCCCGACCTGGCGGCCGGCATCCGGCGCGTGCTGCTCGGCCACGCATCGGTTCAGACGACCGATCTACCTACGCTGCAAGCAGAAGTTTCGTCGCGCGGTCAACGACAAACTCCGTGTGGAGGAATCCTGACGGCCCGCCGCTCCCAGAAGCGGACTTCCTGGCCCCTTCATGCTACTTCGCTCGCGTGGGCGTGATACGGCCAAGTGAATAATTCCAGTTAGCGCGAAATGCGACAATCGCTTATGCGTCCGGCTCACAGGACAAGAAGACTCAGGCGCAGACCAACTCCTTCGAAGACCTTCGACTCAATTTCAAACGATCCACGCTTCAGTTGAAACGCCGTATCGCGGGAAGTCGGTTATCGCGCCGTCGCCGCCTCCAGCGCGAGATACCGCTCGCGATCACCTTCGGGTTCAGCTTGGGACTTCACGTCGATGCGCATAACCTGGTAACGATGATCGGCGCGATAGGCCGGCCAGTTCGGCAGACCCGAGCCGTTCGCGTTGAACGTCTTGATGAAATTCACGAAGTAGGCTTGCATCGTCTTGGATACTTCGTAGTCGGCGGGCTCCCAGGTGTAGCGCTTGTCGAGATCCAGGTTGCCCATGGCGTATTGGATCTCGGCCGAATGCACCGCACCGCGAGGCGGCGCGGTTTGCTGCTCGCCGGCCCCGCTGTCGCCATTGCCGCCCCTGCCGGCCGCAGGCGCAGCGGGCAAGGACTCACCCGGCATACCGAGATAAGCCGGTCGGGGACGGGCATAGAGGTAACGGTACACCGGTTTGCCGCCGGTCTTCATCTGGAGTTCAGCCCACTTCCAGGTGCCATACGAGATGAAGCGAGCGCTGGCCAGGTGGGTGGCGGCTTCGTAAACCTCATCCATGGTGCTGGCGGCGTAGGCCTTCAGCACCGGCTCGGCCTTATCCCCATAGAACTTCGTAATGGCGTTCGCCAGCGTTTCCGGCGTAGGGTCGCCACTGCCCAAAACGGAGCGTGCCGACTGCTCCTGGGTGTTCGACCCCTCGAGCAGCGGAACCTTAGCCTGCTCACCGGCTTCGAAGATCTCCGTCAAGGACTTCGAAAGAAAGTAGCCGTCCATCGCCGTGCTGAAGCGGACACCCTGGGCTTTGGCGGCGACGTCTTGAATCTGCTCCGCAGTCATGGCGCGAAGGGCTGCAAGCGTGTTGACGCCGGCGGCGGCAGCGAATTTGACGCCCTTCTGTTCGGCATCGGCAAGAGGTTGCGGTGGCAGGCTGGAGATGGCGGCGCCGCTCTCGCCGATGGCGGCGGCCATCAGGTTCTTGGAGAGCGGCGAAGCCATGAGCGCGCTGACGGAGATCGAACCCGCAGATTCGCCGGCGATGGTGACGTGCTTGAGGTCGCCGCCGAAGGCCGCGATGTTTCTCCGTACCCACTGGAGGGCGGCCACCTGGTCCAACAGACCGTAGTTGCCGGCGGAGTTGTGCGGGGACTCCTTCGTCAGCTCGGGATGGACGAAGAAGCCGAAGATGTTGGTGCGGTAGTTGACTGATACCGCGACCATGCCGCGGCGGGCCATGCTCTCACCGTCGTAGCGCGGCTCCGAGCCGTCGCCGTTCTGGAAGCCACCGCCGAAAATGTAAACGAGAACCGGAAGTCTTTCATTACCCGATTTGGCGGAGGTCCAGACGTTGAGGTAGAGGCAATCCTCACTCATACCGTTGCTGCGGAACCAATAGTCGGCGCCGGGTGAAGTGTGCTGCATGCACCGGGGACCGAACTGGTCGGCGTTGCGGGCGCCGGTCCAGTTCTTGACGGGTTGCGGCTCCCGCCAACGTAGGTCGCCGACAGGAGGCTGCGCGAATGGGATGCCCTTGAAGGTGCGCACACCATCTTTGGGCACGGAGGTGGATTCGAGGATGCCGTTCGAGGTCTTTACGCGGTCAGCTGCGATGGACGGCAATACCGCGGCGGTGTAGATAACGATGGCGGGGAAGAGAAAGCGCATACGAAGCCTCATCTGAGATTTCCGTCTTGGAATCCCAACAACTGAGTGTCGCCGATTGTGCCTCCGAGGTCAACGCAGTGGAACTGATTTCTTGGGGGTGCATCGCGCTGCTCTCGGATCGCCGACAATACCGGAGGAGGTTCGCCAATCCGGGGCGAATCCACACGAGCGAAAAGTCGCCATCTTGGACTTCTGCCAGCTCAGGGGATCCAGATACGGCGAATCGATGAGATCTCGAGCGACAAGGCCAGTCGATTGGTCGGTCATGAACTAGAAGGGGACTTCGCGGGAGTCAAGGGTTGCACTTCTACGTGGGGGCGTTACACGTCAAAGCGCCCGGAGTTGCGGGACGTACAACGATTACTAAACGCTTGCCGACAAGGGAGGAGTCAGCCGCGCACGGAAGGCATAAGTTAACTTGGCGCAGGGGCGATCTTTTCCTGTTGCTTTCCAAAAGGAAGTGCGCCAACCTTCCTGTTGGAAACCCAATGAGCGAGGCAAAGGAAAAGAAGGACGTTCTGCAAGGCACGCTGGCATTGATGGTGCTGAAGACCCTGGATGTGCTGGGACCGCTGCACGGCTACGGCATCGCCCGGCGCATCGAGCAAATCAGCGGGGACCTGCTGGCGGTGAATCAAGGCACTCTCTATCCGGTGCTGTTGAAGTTGGAGCAGGAGGGGTCAATCGCGTCGGAATGGGGTGCCTCGGAGAACAAGCGTAAGGCGCGATTCTACCGGCTGACACAAGTCGGGCGCAGGCAATTGCAAACCGAGAAACATGACTGGGACCAGACGGCCGCCATCATTGCCCGATTCTTTGCCGTGAGAGCGGAGGAACTGAAATGAAGACCCTTAGGCGATTTGTCAGACGGTTGACTTCGTGGACAAGAACGCACCGGGATGAAGAACGGTTACGAAGGGAAATTGAAGAACATCTGGCTTTTCAAATCGAGGACAACCTGCGCGCCGGTCTACCCCCGGACGAGGCGCGGCGCCAGGCGATGCTGAAGTTTGGAGGGATGGAAGCGATGAAGGAAGACTACCGGGACCGGCGAGGGCTGCCCGCCCTGGAGACCCTGTTGCAAGACACTCGTTATGCGCTGCGGCGCTTGCGAAACTCGCCCGCTTTCGCTGTGACCGTGCTCCTCACGCTGGCGCTTGGCATCGGCGCCACCACGTCGATCTTCACCTTGGTGCAGGCGGTCCTGTTGAAATCGCTCGCCGTGGCGAACCCGGCCGAATTGTACCGCCTGGGGACAGAAGCACGCTGCTGCTACTGGCCTGCATACAGTCAGGACAAAGAGTTTTCTATCGTCTCGTACGACCTATACAAGCACTTCAGGGACAACACCCAAGGTTTTGCTGAACTGGCTGCTTTCCAAGCGGGTGGAGCGTTATTCGGCGTACGGCGGTCCGGCGCGCAGGGGTCAGCCCAAAGTTTTCCGGGGGAATTCGTTTCGGGCAATTACTTCACCATGTTCGGCATCAAGGCGTATGCCGGCCGGCTGCTGAATCCGAGCGACGATCGACCCGGCGCTCCGCCAGTCGCCGTCATGAGCTACCGTTTATGGCGCGAAAGGTATGGCGAAGATCCCTCGATCGTCGGCAGCGTCTTCAATTTCGACCAGAAGCCAGTGATCGTGGTGGGGATCGCTCCGCCGGCCTTCTTCGGCGACAAACTGAGCGCAATTCCGCGCGATTTCTTCCTGCCGCTCAACACTGAACCGATTGTGGAAGGCGATGACGATCTGAACCAACCGGAGTCGTGGTTGGACCTGATGGGTCGCATCCGGCCCGGCGCGAAGCCGGGCTCGATTGAGGCCCAGATGCGGGTGGAACTCAAGCAGTGGCTGCGCTCTCATTGGGGCGATATGAGCGCTAACGATCGCGCGAGATTTCCGGAGCAGACCCTTTTCCTGCGTCCCGGAGGCGCGGGCATCAGCAGCATGCGCGACCAATATGAGCACTGGCTTTACATCCTGATGATGGTCTCCGGATTTGTTCTGCTCATCGTCTGCGCGAACGTCGCGAATCTCATGCTTGTTCGCGGTATGGAGCGGCGGCGGCAAATCTCGTTAAGCATGGCGCTGGGGGCGCGGGCAGGGCGGCTCGTGAGGCAGGCGCTCACGGAGAAGTATCCTGCTCGGAATCGGCGGAGGCGCGGCAGGGCTCGCCATCGCATTTGCTGGCACGCGTCTCATTTTGGATCTGGCGTTCCCTCGCGTTCCAGGTCTCGGAGGCGTACCCATCAGCGCGTCGCCATCGCTGCCCGTGCTGGCCTTCGCTTTCAGCGTCTCGTTGTTAACGGGAATCGCCTTCGGGATCGGTCCGGCGTGGATGACCACGCGCGTGGATCCCATCGAGGCTCTTCGAGGCGCCGGCCGTTCTACCGCCCGCACGGGCTCGCTCCCGCGCAAGACGCTGGTGGTTCTACAAGCCGCCCTCTGCATGGTCCTGCTGACGGCCTCGGGGTTGCTGACCGCGGCTCTTCGCAATCTCGAGAATCAGAAATTCGGCTTCGCCCAGGACAGGCGCACGATCGTGAGTATCGATCCCCGGCTCGCCGGCTATCAACTGGGTCAACTCACGCTACTTTACAACCGCATCCACGATTCCCTATCGAGCATTTCTGGTGTATCGGCCGTGGCCGTTGCCATGTATTCGCCGTTAAACGGCAACAATTGGGGCGGCGGCGTGTGGGTATATGGGCATCCGGCCCCCGGCCCACGCGACGACAATTTCGCTTTCTGGGATCGGGTCACGCCGGGATTTTTTGACGCCGTTGGGAATCCCATCCTTAGGGGACGCGGCATCTCCGAGCGGGATACCATGAACTCGCAGCACGTGGCGGTCATCAATGAGGCCTTTGCGCGTAAGTTCTTCAAGAACGAAGATCCCATCGGAAGGTACTTCGGACGCCCCGGAGCATCTCCGGGATCGCATGATTACGAGGTTGTAGGCATCGCCCAGGACGCCCGCTATCTGGCTTTCGACTTCGACAAGCCGATCGGCGCGTTCTTCTTCCTGCCGGCGGCGCAGTACGACATCTTCAATAACGGACAAACGGAACCTGATCCAGGTTCGCATTTCCTCCATGACATAGTGGTAGTGACCGCGCCCGGAGCCAGCCTGTCACTCCCGCAAATACGCCAGGCCTTGGCCTCCGTGGATCCTCGACTGCCGATCTTTTCGATTGAAAGCCTGAAAGACCAAGTATCCGGCCAGTTCACGCAGCAGCGGCTGATTGCGCGGCTTACCTCGTTCTTTGGACTTCTCTCCCTCGCCCTGGCTTCGTTCGGCCTTTATGGAGTGACTGCCTACAACGCCGGACGCCGCACTACCGAAATCGGCGTGCGGCTGGCCCTCGGCGCGAGCCGGATGCAGGCGGCCGGGCTGATCGTTCGCGGCGCTCTTGTGCTGGTGGCGGCGGGTCTTGCGGCTGGTTTGCCGCTAACTTTGCTGGCAGGGCGGTTCCTCGGCAGCCAGCTTTACGGACTCAATCCTTACAATTCGGTGGTCATCATGACGGCGGTCCTGACACTTGGTCTTTCAGCGTTCATCGCAGCCTTGATTCCGGCGCGGCGCGCATCTTCGATCTCGCCGAGCCAGGCGTTGCGATCGGAGTAGGAGTCGGATGACGGGACACTCGGAGGGGTGTCCCGCGACCGGCTTGCAGGAAGGACTCTCCGGAGCGCCCTAGGCGATGGATCCTCCCTCACGGCGAAGGGTTTACCGATTCCGCGGAACTTGGCTGTGTCGCCAAACCGTAGAAGTGCCTCAAGGATTCAAATTCCCGAGATACGGGGTTCTGGGATGTCTGGACCTGCGCTCCTCTCCAGTTGGACGTATTACGGCCTAAGCGAACTTGGGTCGTCGTCGCCAAACCCCACCTTACAAAGAAGGTAAGCCGACCAAGGGACCAATGCTCGACTCGTCGAACGGGCGCTCTTCAAAGTCGAGTTCAATGGCGTGTGCGACAGCTTGATCGGGCCGACATTCTCTCCGAAAAAACGCGAAGCTCCCCGTCGTGGACATTGCACTCGAAAGACGAAAGCAGCGCCCGGCGTGTCGGGTAGCAGGGCGTTCACTGAAGTTTCCGCTGAGCGAGCTGGCTCTCACATCTGTCGACACGTGAAAAAAAGTTGGCACCCTGCGCCCTCTTGCAGGGCGAACCATCGGATCGCATCGCCAGTCTTTTGCGCGGCAATTCATCCCACCCAGGTTCTCACAATCGCCGACCCGCAAAAATATTTTTGGAGGCCGCCTACATCGCCGAAAAGCCCGCTCTGCTTAACCTCCCTCGTCTCGATTGACATGGATGGCGGACCCGATAGAGAACACCTAATTCTCGCGAGAACCTCCGAATACTTTTCACCCGGCGATGCCACATCAGCTCTCCGCCACGTCTTTATCAGCGGAAAGGGCGTGCGAGAATACGAATTATGGCGGCAAGCACGGGGCGAAAGAGAACCACGTGATAAATGACAGCCGGACCGAACGCCTCTGTCTCCCGCCTGTCTTTTCCTTCACACTTTTCTCCGACCTCATTTGACGCAAAAACAATCTCCGATTATTTTTCGCAACAGGCCGGCGTTGTTCGGCAGTTTTCGGAAACGGAACAACAGCAGGCGGGAAAGGAGGGTACCGATTCATGCGCATGAAGTGGGACAGGGCACTGAAAAAGCCGCTCGCGGCGGGCGCGATTTGCCTCGTGTTGGCTGCGCAGTATGTCCTGGCTCAAAACCTGGGTCAAAACCCACAATTCAACGTAGCTGTTCAAGGTCAAACGGGATCGCAACCGGAAGGTGCGTTCCTCAACTTCATCAACTGGGTAGGCAACGTGATCGCGCCCGTGGGCGCGGGCGGGGCGGTGCTGGGGGCCATCATAGCTTGGCTCACAGGCCGGGGCTTCGGCCGATGGCTTTTTGCAGCCGGGGCCTTGCTTGCGGTCTCAGGCGTTACGCGATTGATTGAGTTCTGGATCACGAACGGAACAGGAGGTGTCACCTAGAAAAAAGAGCGGGAATCCCCGAAGTGAAAGGTGCAGGCAACCCTGCGTTCGCTATAGCGGGTTGCCTGCCATAAATCTACAGATGGAATTCATTTCTCAGCGAAGAGTCAACACCATGGCCGTGCCACAACTTTTGAACGATATCGTGAACGTTTTATTACTGCTAGCACCCTCCGCAGCTCTACTGTGCCTGGTGCTCGCAGGCATCAGCTTGCGGCGCGAAGGCGGAGGAACGAGCTTCGTGATCGGTGGGAGCTTTACGAAGTGGATATTCTGGGCAGTCGTGTTCCTCACCCTCCAGCCGCTGCTCGGTTGGTTCAGTTCTTTTGGGGTGAGGGTGCCGCTGGCCGGGGGTGGAATCGCGAGTTCCTGGCTTTCGACTTTCGGGACAAGTGTCGGGAGCTTTGTAACCAACTTTGTGGTCGGGCGCCTCGCGACGACACTGGCGGCTTACTTCGTGCTGCGGGCGATTCTGGATTCCGCTGCAGGGGAGTATCCCTTGCCGTCGATTTTCACCGCGATGTTCCTGCTCGGCGTCCAGACGACAGACAGAGTTCTTCAGAGCTACAACTCCGGCACCCAGTACGCGACAGCGGACGTACTGGACAGCCTGTGGACCTACCTCGCGGGTACCATCATGCCGATCGCGGCGGGCCTCGCCATCATCGGAGCAATCGTGAGGTTTCGGCAAGCTTGCATGACTGAGCCCGCTTGATCTTGGTAACGTCAGTCTGTTGCCCAGCCAGGGCAAGGAGGAAAGGCTGATGGACCCTACCAAAACACCCGTTATTCCCCCCGAATTGGAGCAGGTTCGCCAGGAACTGGAGCAGTGGCGGAGCACGCAGGCGCATCGCTCCCCGATCCCAGAGCCTCTCTGGGGAGCGGCCGCAAAACTGGCCCGACAACATGGTGTTCAACTCACGGCGCGCACACTGCGCCTGGACTACGCCCGCCTGAAGGCCCGGGTGAAACCCAGCCATCCTCATGTCCTCATGGGACACTCGAGTTGAAGAGCCTTACTTATGACACGAATCACTGCGACGGGAACCTAGTACCTCGACGATTCGCGACCTTGCCGGAATCCGTCCTCTTCGTTTGCATCGATTTCTTCGGTCAACCACCTTTCTAGCCCCCCTTATTCCCGCGGGCACGGCGAGATGGGGACCGCCCCTGCGCGCTGGTGCTTGCACCGCGGCTACCGCTTTGTCGCCACGGCGACACCCTCTGGGTTCACGGTGCCCCCAAGAAACAGAACGGCAGGCGAAGTTTCTTGGCTCCCCCGCAAAAAAAGCAGCCCTTGGCCTGGCCACAGGTCCCTCTCGCTTTTAGTGCCCCGCGAGAAAAGGGGCAGAAAAGGAGAAAAGCCGTGACCGAGAAAATCAAAACTAGGCAGACATCAGAGGAAACCAGGCGTGTGGTCAATCATCGCCGGCGAGCAGGCACAGGGGGGGCGTCCGTGACACGACGGACTGAGAGTTCGAGGCCGCGATTGAATCGCTGCCTTAACAGGCAAAGCCGGTTGCTTGCAATGCTTCCCCTTGTTAAGCGCATCGCTCTCAAGATTCGTGAACGTCTCCCTGCCCATGTGGACGTGGACGACCTATGCGCTAACGGCGTGGTCGGACTCGTAGATGCGGTCGCCAAGTTTGACGCAAGCAAAAAAGTGAAGTTGGAGACTTACGCGCGGCACCGGATTCGCGGAGCCATTTTGGACGGACTTCGCGCTGCCGATCCCGCAACCCGAGAAATGCGCCACAAAAATAAGCGCGCCGTCCCATGATTGCATCGCTGAGTTCCATGATTGCATACTCCACCTGGGCACGCCCCAGGGCAATGCGTACATGCCGCAATGCGTCGGCGGATACGTACATTCGCGGATCGCGAAATCAAATCATCAAGCTCACCATTGGAGGCGTTAATTCAAATCGTCCCAAGCCATCAAAGGAGAATGCCATGAGTCTTATACGTTGGGATCCGTTCGCTGATGTCGATATGATGTTCAACCGTATGATGCCGAGCGAGTTCGTCAATTGGCCACGCCTGACACTGCCCGGCAACGGAAAGAAGGTGGACTGGGCGCCCTCCGCCAACATTAGCGAGACGGACAAGGAATACGTCATTCGGGCCGAACTCCCGGCCGTGAAGAAGGAAGACGTTCAGGTGACCCTCGATGGTGGAATGATCACCATCAAGGGCGAGCGCAAACAGGAGAAGGATGAGAAGACCGAGAAGTACCACCGCGTCGAGAGCTTCTATGGCACCTTCGAGCGGCGCTTTTCACTTCCGGAGAACGTGAACGCGGACATGGTGCATTGCGACAGCAAGGACGGCGTCCTCACCGTGCACATTCCTAAAATGGAGACAACCAAACAAAAGCCGAAGCAGATCACCGTGCAGTGACGAAGAACGCGTCGGTATACGACCAAAGCGGCGGCGCCCTGTGCGCCGCCGCGGGAGGCCGCGCGGTCATGAATGAAAGGCCGCGGTAGACGCCAGGCCGGAAACCACGTTCCGCAGCTGGCATGGCAGGAGGTTCGCAATCGTACCTGCCCATGGAAGTACTGTCCGCAGAACAGCTTGAGTCGATTCACTCAACCTCGCTCCGAATCCTCGAAGATCTCGGGATGGAGGTCATGTCGCTGCGCGTACTATCGATATTCAAGGCGGGCCATGGCGGCGAGAACGGTTCGTCTGGACCGCTGCCTCGTTGAAAATGCATTGAAAAGTGCGCCGGCGTCATTCGTCCTGACGCCCCGCAACGTCAACAAGCGCGTGATCATGGGCGGGAACCACATCAACTTCGGACTGGTCGCGGGTCCGCCCAATGTTCACGATTGCGAGCGGGGGAAAAGATGCGACGCAACGGGCTACTGATCTTTGGAAGCAAGCGCTCAACGAGTATGAGGAACCTGCCATGGATTGCGCGATTCGCGAACAACTCGACGCCTATGTCGGGTGGCGTCGCGGCGAGATCGGCAGCGGTGACGTGTGAGATGCGCTAGATGGGTGCGGTTGGCATGGGGCGTCTGGGCCGGTGCATGCTGCGCGCTTGCGGCGGCGGATGAGCCTTCCGGAACGGCTCATCCGGATCTCTGGCCGGCAGCCGCGCATGGCGTGCTCGTCCGTCCCGACGTCGAGCGATTCGTGGATGAACTTCTCGCCAAGTTGACCGTCGAGGAGAAAGTCGGCCAACTCATTCAGGCCGATATCAATTGGATCACGCCCGATGACCTGGTGACCTACAAGCTTGGCTCCGTCCAAGCGGGCGGCAATTCCGCTCCCGGCAATGACGTGCGCGCGACGCCGCAGGCCTGGCTGGAGACGACCGAGGCCTTCTATCAGGCATCCATGCGAACCGGCGATCAACGACATCCCCCCATACCGATACTCTTTGCGATCGATGCGGTTCATGGCCATGCGAGGATCCGGGGCGCAACCATTTTCCCGCACAATATCGGACTGGGCGCTGCGCACGACGCTGCGCTCATTCGGCGCATCGGGGAGGCGACCGCCGAAGAGGTGGTGACGACCGGCATCGATTGGAGCTTTGCGCCTACGCTGGCAGTGGTTCGTGACGTACGCTGGGGCCGCACTTACGAAAGCTATTCGGAAGAACCCGGATTGGTGAGGGACTATGCCGCCGCAATGATCGACGGGCTGCAGGGCAGGGTGGGCACGTCCGAATTTCTTGATTCGAAGCACACGATCGCAACGGCCAAGCATTTTTTGGGCGATGGCGGAACGCTCGACGGCCGCGATCAGGGCGACAACCTGGCGTCCGAACAGGATCTCGTGCGGGTGCATGGCGCCGGCTATGTTGCAGCGATCAAGGCCGGCGCCGCGACCATCATGGCATCGTACAACGGTTGGCACGGCGTCAAAATGCACGGCAATCACAGCCTGTTGACCGATGTGCTCAAAGGCCGGCTCGGCTTCGACGGCTTCATTGTCGGCGACTGGAATGGGCAGGAGGAAATTGCCGGCTGCACCAAGTTCAACTGTCCCGGCGTCATTGTGGCGGGCATCGACATGGTGATGGGTCCGGACGGCTGGAAGGACTTGTACCGCAATACCCTGGCGCAAGCCCGCAGCGGCGTCATCCCCGCGGACCGGCTGAACGATGCCGTGCGGCGCATTCTTCGGGTCAAGGCGCTTGCCAACCTGTTCAATCGACCTTCCCCGGTGGGACGGCCCGATTCAGGCCGGTTTGAACGGCTCGGCAGCGCTCCGCATCGTGCCATCGCGCGCCAAGCGGTGCGCGAATCATTGGTGTTGCTGAAGAACGAGCATGGCTTGTTGCCCCTCGACCCGCATGCGACCTACCTGGTGGCGGGCGATGGTGCCGACAACCTCAGCAAACAGGCCGGGGGCTGGACCGTCGACTGGCAGGGCGATCGCAATACGGCAGCCGACTTCCCCGGCGGCACATCGATTTATGCCGGACTGAAGGCGGCCATCGAGCAGGCGGGCGGCACGATCACGTTGAGCACCGACGGCCGCTACTCGCGCCGACCGGACGCAGCCATCATCGTGATCGGCGAAAACCCCTATGCGGAGTTCGAAGGTGACCGCGAGAACTTGTCATTCTCGCAATACGACGGCCGCGGACTTGCCGTGCTGCGCCGCTTGCGGGCTGCGGGAGTGCCCATCGTGACGGTCCTCCTGTCGGGACGGCCGCTGTGGGTCAACCCGGAACTGAATGCGTCCGACGCCTTCGTTGCCGCCTGGTTGCCGGGCACCGAAGGAAACGGGATCGCCGATCTGTTGCTGCGGGCGCCCGATGGGTCGGTGCCTCATGACTTTACGGGAAAACTGAGCTTTTCCTGGCCGAAAACCGCCATGCCGGTCAGTCTCGGTGCAGCGGACCAGCCGATCGACCCGTTATTCGCTCGCGGTTTCGGCTTGACGTATGGCGATGACGCGCAGTTACCGGTGCTGTCCGAAGATCCGCAAATTCCGATGCAGTTTGCGGGGCACGACACGTTGTTCTTTGCAGGGCACGTCACCGCACCCTGGTCGATCTATGTCGATGACAAGACGGCCGGCGTCAGGCTCACCACCCAGCAACAGGCGAGCCCGGATGGCACGGTGACGGTGGCCCTGCAGACGCGCGCCGTTACTGTGAGCTGGCACGGCGGCGCGAGCGGGACGTTGCGCGTCAGCGGCCGCGCGATCGATCTGCGCAGGGCAGCAGCCGACGGCGAGTTTTTGTCATTCCGCTATCGCGTGATTCACCGTCCATCGGCGGCGGTCGCAGTATCGATCGATTGCGGGCACCCATGCCATGGGGCCGTCGATATCACGAGTCGACTCGCATCGTCATCCGGTCCGTGGCAGATGCTGAGAATCCCACTGCAGTGTTTCATCCCCAAAGACGGCAGTCTTGCAACCGTCGACACGCCCTTCGCCATCACGACGAACGGGTCGCTGACAATGAGGATTACGGACGTCAGGTTCGAACAGCGGGCGGCGTCGACAAGGAAAGGTTGCCTTCACTCCGACTGACTCGGGGCGGCCCAAATATTGAGGTCGCCATCGAGTGCATGCCGATCGATCCGGTCGATTTCGTCCTGATCGAAACGCGGGTTCCGAAGCGCCCCAAGCGACTCCTCGATCTGGGTGAAGCTGCTCGCACCGATGAGTGCACTGGTGACCGCCGGCTTCCTGAGCACCCATGCGATCGCCATCTGCGCAAGGCTTTGGCCGCGCTCTTGGGCAATTCGATCGAGCGCCCGCACGTTGTCGAGATTGCGTTCCGTCAGCATCGCCTTGCGGAAGGAGCCGTCTTGAGCCGCGCGCGAAGCCGTCGGTACGCCGTTCAAGTACTTTGCCGTGAGCAACCCTTGAGCCAGCGGCGAGAATGCGATGCAGCCGACGCCTTCGGCCTCCAGCACGTCCAGCAGGCCATTCTCCACCCATCGATTGAGCATCGAATACGACGGCTGGTGGATCACGAAGGGAACCTTCATTGCGCGCAGCAGCGCGGCGGCTTCGCGCGTTTTCTCGGGGCCGTAGGAGGAAATTCCAACATAGAGTGTTCTGCCGCTGCGGACGGCGGTATCCAGCGCACTCATGGTCTCTTCCAACGGGGTCTGCGGGTCATAGCGGTGCGAGTAGAAAATATCCACGTAATCCAGCTGCATGCGCTTCAGGCTTTGATCGAGACTGGCGAGCAAGTATTTTCGCGAACCCCACTCCCCGTAGGGTCCCGGCCACATGCGATAGCCCGCTTTGGTCGACACGATTATTTCGTCGCGGTAGTCCGCCAGATCGTCGTGAAGAATACGGCCGAAGTGACTTTCCGCGGACCCCGGCGGCGGCCCGTAATTGTTGGCCAGATCGAAGTGCGTGACGCCGCGATCGAAGGACTGGAGAACCATCTCGCGAGCGTTCTCGAACGGCGAGCTGCCGCCAAAATTCTGCCAGAGGCCCAGCGATATCCTTGGCAGGTCCAGCCCGCTGCGGCCGCAGCGCGCATAGGACATCCGATCATAGCGATTGGGGGCGGGTTGGCGCATAGGACCGTACGGGATGCTGCTGCAATTTACCACGGGTATGTCACGAAGTGAGCAACATCGCTCTAGAATGCAACATGGAATCCTTCGTCACATCCAACGCGGGAATTCGAATACCCGGGATCCGCTACGGCACCGCCTGGAAAAAGGCAGATACAACGCGCTTGACCAGGCCGATTATGTGGACTGCCTCGTCCTGCATTCGCCGCTGCCGACCCCATCGCAGATGGGCACGAAGTCCGAAGCACACATGCGCCAGGATCTCGCGATTTTTTGATTTCGAGCTCACATAGGCTGACCGCCACGCAGTCGACACGCTATTCGAATAGCCCGCCTAAGTAGAAGCCCATATACCCACGAAGCGAGTATCCGTGGGACGATTTCGCTGCCCGACTGAAGGGCAGGTAGTTGGCGTCGCGTCCCAATCGTGGATCATGCCAGCAACCAACTTATCAATAGAAGGATCATGAATATGCAAAAATCCATTTCACGTCGCGCCCTCGTCAAGGGCAGTCTCATTGCCGGGTCACTCTTTCCGGTCATGGGGCTATTCGTCAATGCTTCGGCGTTTGCCGCCGATCCGGCGCTGGACGTAAATGACCCGAGTGCGAAGGCGCTGGGGTATGTCACAAAGTCCGCCAAGCCGGGCCAGCAATGCTCTGGCTGCGTGCAATTCGTGGGCAAGGAAAGCGACGCAACAGGCGGCTGCAAGATTTTTCCGGGAAAGAGCGTCGCGGGCGGCGGATGGTGTCTGAGTTACGTCAAAAAACCCGCTTGACCGCTGTCGGATGATCGGATGGCGAGAGGCTGATGCTTCCCCCGCTTCTCGCCCGGTAATTTACCGGGGCCGCATCTGCGTCGCGGTGACGCAGTTGCGCGCGCAATGCTGCCTTAAGAGGATCCTTAAGAGGATTGCAGCGTTATCGCCATTCTTATCGCCTTGTCGGCTCCCGTCATGACCATGAAAACGCCTGGTTTCATACGGAAGTCTCCGGAATATCCCTGAGGATCGGCGACGCCATGCCAGGGCTCAATGCAGATGAAGTTGGCGCGCGGCTTCGTCCAGACGCCAAGATATGGCGCGTCGGGAAAACTCACCCGGATTCGCGGGCCATCTTGCGCGCCGTAAGTGACAAATCGGCTGCAGACATCGTCGAAAATGACGACATCGTGTTGGAAGAGCGCATCGTCAAGCGCCAGACGCCGTTGGATGATCGGCGTTGCATAGCGCTCAGGCATGAGGAGTCCATCCGCGTCGAGGCGCCTAACGGGCGAGGATTCGTCTTTCGCGAATTCGATAAAATGGGATGACCGCTCCCGCCCGAATGGCAGCGGCCAACGAAATGCAGGGTGATAGCCGAAGCTTGCGGGCATGTCCTTATCGCCTAAGTTCCGGACCCAGGTCGTCATCGAAAGCGTTGCGCCATCCAGCGCGAAGTGGACATCCAGTTCAAAACAAAAAGGATACAGTTGAAAGCTCGCGTCATCGGCCTTCAATCTGAAAAGAGCGCTGGCGGCGCTCGAATCCACAATCTGGAAGACGCTGCCCCGCGCGAAGCCGTGCCTGGACAGATGGTAACGCTTCGTGTCCAGGCGATAGGTGCCGCCTGCGAGCGCCCCAACGATGGGAAAGAGAAGCGGGGCGCGCCCAGACCAAATCGACGGATCGCCATTCCAAATCAGGTCGCGTCCAGTTCGATCCGTGAGCGTCGAGAGTTGTGCACCGAGAGGATCGATCTGCGCGGTGAGGTCGCCGGAACTCAACGATACCCATTGGCTGTGCTGATTTGACACGTTCGAGGGCCTCCGGAAAGTTCGGACAAACCTACCATCATCCGGCGGTCCCGTTTACATCGTTTGGAAAAAGCGCTCGGTACCGCAGGCGGTGTTGCCTTTCAAAGCCGAACGCGCGCTGCTACATTACAAGATTAAAGTAGAACTTGATTCTGCTGGTGGAATACGGGGCTGGCATGAGTAAACTCGCTTTCGAGGCAACTAGCGGCATCGCCGTTCTGCGACTTGACAATCCGCCGGTCAACAGCCTTGGCCATGAGCTGCGCGCGTCGCTGTTCGAAGCACTGGAGCGTGCTGATGCCGATGGGGGCATCGAGGCCGTGGTGGTGATCGGTTCCGGGAAGGGTTTTTCCGGCGGCGCCGATATCCGCGAATTCGGCACGCCCAAGGCGTCGGCGCAGCCGAATCTGTTGGCCCTCATTCGCGCGGTCGAGCAGAGCGGCAAGCCCGTGATCGCTGCCATCGACGGCATCTGCATGGGCGGCGGTCTCGAGCTGGCGCTCGCCTGCCATTACCGAGTTGGGGTTCCGGGCGCGCGCATCGCGCTGCCTGAAGTGAAGCTGGGATTGCTGCCCGGCGCCGGCGGTACGCAGCGTCTGCCGCGTCTCATCGGCGTCGAGGCGGCTCTGAACATGATCGTTTCGGGCGCACCGGTCGCGTCCGAACACTTGCGCACATCGGGGTTATTCGATGCCTTTTCGGATGGGGATCTGCTGGCTGCATCGGTGGATTTTGCGCGCATGGTCGTTGCCGAGCGGCGCCCCTTGAAGCGAGTCCGGGACCTGAGTATCGACATGCCGAACGCCGAGGCGTATTTCCAGTTCGCACGCAATAGCGTCAAGGCCGCGGCGGGGCGGTATCCCGCCGCGTTGGCTTGCGTCGAGGCGGTCGCTGCGGCGGTCCAACAGCCCTTCGATGCCGGACTGAAGCGCGAGCGTGAACTGTTCATAAGCTTGATGATGTCGCCCGAATCGGCGGCGCTGCGCCATGTGTTCCAAGCCGAGCGGGCGGCCTCGCACATCCTCGATGTGCCGCCGGACACACCCATCCGCGAGATCATGAGGGTCGGCGTCATCGGGTCGGGAACCATGGGAGGGGGCATTGCAATGACCCTCATCAATGCCGGATTGCCGGTGTGGCTGCTGGAGACGTCGCAGGAGGCGCTCGACCGCGGTCTCGCCACCATCCGTCGCAATTATCAAGGCGCGCTGCGCAAAGGCACGCTCAATGAGGCAAGTCTGGAGAAGCGTTTGGCGTTGATCACGCCAACCTTGGAATATGCGCCGTTGCGAGATGCCGATTTGATCATCGAGGCCGTGTTCGAGAACATACAGGTCAAGAAACAGGTGTTCGAGAGGTTGGATGCGGTCGCGAAGCCGGGTGCGATTCTCGCTTCCAACACATCGGCGCTGAATCTCGATGCCATTGCGCAATTCACCAAGCGCCCGCAGGATGTGATCGGACTGCATTTCTTCAGCCCGGCGAACGTCATGCGGCTCCTTGAAGTGGTGCGAGGGGCCAAGACCGCGAGGGATGTCCTGGCGACTGCGATGGAATTGGCGAAGCGCATCGGCAAGATCGCGGTGGTTGCCGGCGTCTGCGATGGCTTCATCGGCAATCGGATGGTGGCGCGCTATGGCGCGGCCGCTCACGACATGATCATGGCCGGCGCTTTGCCGCAGCAGGTCGATGGAGCGCTGCAGGATTTTGGGATGGCGATGGGCCCGTTCCGCATGAGTGATCTGGCCGGCCTCGATATCGGTTGGGCATCGCGCAAGCGCCGCGCCGAGGAATTCCCTACCCGAGACTTTTCGAACGTGGCGGACAAATTGTGCGAGGCGGGCCGGTTCGGCCAGAAGACCGCGGCGGGCTGGTACCGTTATGAAGCCGGCTCGCGCGACCCGATTCCGGATCCCCAGGTTGCCCAACTCATCGAAAATTACCGCAAGCAAAAAGGCATCACCCCGCGCCAGGTGAGCAATGAGGAGATCGTCGAGCGCTGCGTCTATGCGCTCATCAACGAGGGTGCGCGCATCATCGAGGACGGTATCGCTCAGCGCAGCTCGGACGTCGATTTGGTGTATCTGAACGGCTATGGATTTCCCGCTTACCGCGGCGGACCCATGTTTTACGCCGACCAGACCGGCTTGGCCGATGTCGCGCGCGGGCTGCGGCGCATTGCCGCCACGCCCGGCGCCGACAGCTCGTTCTGGACGCCGGCCTCGCTGCTCACGAGTCTCGCCCAGGAGGGCAAGACCTTCAGCGGATATGAGGGATCATCGTCGTGACAGAAGCCGTCATCGTATCTACGGCGCGCACCGGCCTTGGCAAGAGCTGGAAAGGCGCGTTCAACATGACCTACGGCGCCACGCTCGGCGCCCATGCGGTGCGCCACGCCGTGGCGCGTGCGGGCATCGATCCCGCCGAAGTGGAGGACGTGATCATGGGCTCGACGTTCGGTGAAGGCACGACGGGCGGCAACATTGCCCGAGCGATCGCACTGCGCGCCGGCCTGCCGACGAGTACCGCTGGTTTGAGCATCAACCGCTTCTGCAGCTCGGGACTGCAGTCCATCGCGCTCGCGGCGCAGCGCATCATGACCGAGGGCATCTCGGTCATCGTCGCCGGCGGACTCGAAAGTATTTCTTGCGTGCAGAACGAGGCCAATACGCACATGCGGCGCGATCCCTGGCTGATCGAGCATAAACCGGCGATTTACTGGACCATGCTGCAGACCGCCGAACAAGTGGCCAAACGTTACGGCGTCTCCAAACAAGCTCAGGACGAATATGGGGTTCGCAGTCAGGTGCGGGCAGCGGCTGCTCAGGCGGCGGGCAAGTTCAACGATGAGATCGTGGCGATGACCACCACCATGGGCGTCGTCGACAAGAGGACCGGCGCCATCGCGACTCGCGAAGTCACCATCGCCAGCGATGAGGGCATACGTCCGGACACCACGCTCGAAGGGATCTCGAAGATCCGTCCCGCCGTGCCTGGCGGCGTCATCACGGCGGGCAACGCAAGCCAATTCTCGGATGGCAGCAGCGCCTGTGTCGTGATGGATGGCAAGCTGGCGGAGCAGCGCGGCCTCGAGCCTCTCGGCATTTTTCGCGGTTTTGCCGTTGCCGGTTGTGAGCCGGATGAAATGGGCGTGGGCCCGGTGCATGCGGTACCACGCCTGCTCAAGCGAACCGGCTACGCGGTGGATGACATCGATCTGTGGGAACTGAACGAGGCCTTCGCCTGCCAGGTCCTGTACTGCCGCGACCGGTTGGGAATCCCCGATGAGCGGCTGAATGTCAACGGCGGCGCCATCGCGGTTGGTCATCCGTACGGCGTCAGCGGCGCGCGCCTGACCGGCCATGCGCTCATCGAAGGCAAGCGCCGTGGCGCCAAGCTCGTCGTGGTCACCATGTGCATCGGCGGCGGCCAGGGCGCGGCCGGCTTGTTCGAGGTTGCGTGACATGGGTCTGCGCGACTTATTCGAGTTGGGCGGCAAGGTGGCTCTCGTCACCGGGGGCTCCCGCGGCCTCGGATTGCAAATCGCCAAAGGGCTTGGGGAGATGGGCGCGGCCATTGCGGTCAGCGCGCGAAAGCCGCGGGAACTCGCGGAAGCCAAAGCCGAACTCGCGAATCACGGCATCGACGCCCTGACGGTGGTCAACGACCTCTCCAAACCGGAGCAAGTGCCGGCATTGGTCGAAGCGGTGGTCAATCACTATGGCAGGATCAACATCTTGGTCAACAATGCCGGCACGAGTTGGGGTGCGCCGGCCGAAGAGCATTCGCTCGACGCCTGGAACAAGGTCATGACGCTCAATGCCACCAGCGTCTTCGCACTGAGCCAGGCTGTGGCCAATCGTTGCTTCATCCCGCAGCGCTCGGGCAACATCATCATCGTAGCCTCGGTCGCCGCGCTGCACGTGTCGATGCAGATGAAAGCGGCTGCCTATTACGCCTCGAAGGCCGCGGCATTGAATCTGACGCGGGCGCTGGCGGCGGAGTGGGGACAGTACGGCATCCGCGTCAACGCGATCTGCCCCGGCTTTTTTCCCTCGAAGCTGGCGAGCGGTCTCCTCGAAACGATTGAAGCGTCGGTGATCGCGCGAACTCCGCTGGGGCGTCTTGGTGGGGATACCGATCTTCAAGGTGCGGCGGTTTACCTGGCATCGGAGGCATCGCGCCATGTGACGGGTCAGTACATCACCGTGGACGGGGGCGCATCCAGTGCATGAATCGGCCCGGAGCGTCCCTGCGGTGAGGCAGCGGCGTGAATAATCCGACGGCGGGTTTGCGCGAGACCGCGCCGCATGCGGTCGATGCCGTTCACCTCGAGGCCTGGATGGCCGAGCACATCGCAGGATTTTCCGGTCCCATCGACGTGCGGCAGTTTGCCGGCGGGCAGTCGAACCCCACATTCCTGGTGCAGTCGCTCCAGCATCGATATGTGCTGCGCCGCAAGCCGCCGGGTAAGCTTCTGCCGTCGGCCCATGCGGTCGAGCGTGAGTTTCGGGTGATCGCCGCGCTGGCGGGCAGCGAGGTGCCGGTGGCGCGCGCCCATGCCCTATGCGAGGACCCCGGGGTGATCGGGTCCGCGTTCTACGTGATGGACTATGTCGACGGCCGCATTTTTTGGGATGCCGCGCTGCCCGAAGTAGCGGCCCCCGACCGCCGTGCGATTTACGAGGAGATGACCCGCGTCCTCGCGGCGCTGCATGCGGTCGACTATGCGGCGTTGGGCCTTCGCGACTACGGCAAGACGGGTCACTACATCAGTCGTCAGGTGGCGCGCTGGACGCAACAGTACCGTGCCGCCGAAACCGAGACCATCGATGCGATGGAACGCCTCATCGAGTGGCTGCCGCTGCACATTCCGGCCGGCGAGGAGACGTGTTTGGTGCACGGCGATTTTCGGCTCGACAACACGATCTTCCACCCGCGAGAACCGCGCATTCTCGCGGTGCTCGACTGGGAGTTATCGACCCTCGGTCATCCCCTCGTCGACCTCGCCTATTTGTGCATGCGGTATCACCTGCCGGCGGACGAGTTGCGCGGCCTCGGCGGAGTCGACGCGGCGGCGCTGATGCTTCCCACGGAAGCGGAGTGCGTCGCGGATTATTGCCGGCGGCGCGGCCGCGAGCCGATTGCCCCGCAGGATTGGACGTACTATCTCGCATTCTGCATGTTCCGCTTGAGCGGGATCCTGCAAGGCGTCCTTGCGCGTGCCCTTCAGGGCAACGCCTCCAGCGCGAGCGCGTTGCAGACCGGCCGCAGGGCGCGCCCGCTGGCCGAACTGGCGTGGCGGTTGGTTCAGCAATCCGCCGAGGGATAATTATGGATTTTTCCTACAGCGATAAGGTGCGCGGCTTGCAGCAACGCGTGGGCGCGTTCATGGACAAATTCATTTACCCGGCGGAGTCGCGTTTCCACGACGAGCTGGAGAAGAATCGTCGCGGCGGGAATCCCTGGCAAGTCATCGGCGTGATGGAGGAACTGAAGAACCGGGCCCGCGCGGAGGATTTGTGGAACCTATTCCTGCCGCAATCCGAGCTCGGCGCCGGCCTCACGAATCTCGAATACGCTCCCTTGTGCGAGATCATGGGACGTTCGCATATCGGCCCGGAAGCATTCAACTGTTCGGCGCCCGATACGGGAAATATGGAAGTGCTGGCTCGCTATGGAACCCCGGGACAGCAGCAGCGCTGGCTGGTGCCGCTGCTCGAGGGACGCATCCGTTCGGCGTTCGCAATGACCGAGCCCGATGTCGCGTCCAGTGATGCCACGAACATCCAGGCGTCCATCGTGCGCGACGGCGATCACTATGTGATCAATGGGAACAAGTGGTGGACCTCGGGCGCCGGCGATCCGCGCTGCGAGATCCTGATTTTCATGGGTAAGACCAATCCGGAGGCGAGCCGTCATAGCCAACAATCCATGATTCTGGTGCCGATGACTACCCCTGGCGTCAAAAAGCTGCGCCAGTTGACCGTCTTCGGCTACGACCACGCGCCGCATGGACACGCGCAAATCGAATTCAGCAACGTGCGTGTGCCGGCGGAGAATCTCCTGCTCGGCGAGGGACGCGGTTTTGAAATCGCGCAGGGCCGCCTCGGGCCGGGACGGATCCACCATTGCATGCGTCTGATCGGTGTCGCCGAGCGGGCCCTGGAATCCCTCTGCCGGCGCGCGCAAACGCGAACGGCGTTCGGCAAGCGATTGTCGGAGCAAGGAGTCACGCTCGAGCGGATCGCCGAGTCGCGCATCATGATCGATCAGGCTCGCTGGCTGGTGCTCAATGCCGCTTACATGATGGATACGGCCGGTAATCGCGCCGCCAAGCAGGAAATCGCCATGATCAAGGTGGCAGCGCCGGCCATGGCCTGCAAGGTCATCGACTGGGCGATCCAGATGCATGGCGGAGCGGGTGTCAGCGATGACTTTCCGCTCGCGACCGCCTATGCCCATGCGCGGACCATACGCTTTGCCGATGGTCCGGACGAAGTGCACCGCGAACAGATCGGCAAACTCGAACTGGCTCGATATCGGCTGCGCGATGCAGCCGTCGGAAAGCCGATAGGGTAGGGCGAATTGCATGTCAAATCACCACTTCAAATTCTGGCCGGCGCATGCGATGCACAAGCTGGACGCGCCGGCCACCAACGTGTTTTACAATGCCGAGGTGTCGGCCCGGCGATATCCGGACAAGCCGTACTTGGTTTTCTACGACACGCCGGTGAGCTTTTCCGCATTCTTCGACGAAGCCCAACGCATCGCGGGTTACCTCGAGCAACATTGCGGCGTGCGCAGGGGCGATCGCGTGCTGCTCTACATGCAAAACAGTCCGCAGTTCGTGATCGGCTACTACGGGATTCTGCGCGCAAATGCCGTGGTCGTTCCGGTCAACCCCATGAACTTGACGCACGAGATTTTGCGGTGCGCGAGAGATGCGGGCGCGCGCACGGCCATCGTGTCGCAAGAATTATTCCCGCGCATCGAACCGCTGCTGAAGGATGAGGATCTCGACCGTCTGGTCGTCGCCGCATACTCGGACTATCTGAAGCATCCGACGATATTGACGGTGCCCGAGTTCGTCGCCGCGCCGCGCGTGGAGCATTCCGGGCCCGGGGTTTCTCTGTGGATCGATGCGCTCGCCAGCGGTCATCAACCCGGCCCTCTGACGGCCGGCTCCGATGATCTGTGCGTGCTGCCGTATACCTCCGGCACCACGGGAGTGCCCAAGGGTTGCATGCACACCCACCGCAGCACGATGCATACGCTGGTGGCGAGCATGCGCTGGTTCGCGTTGCAGCCCGAAATGACACTGTTGGCGGTGGCTCCCTTCTTTCATGTGACCGGCATGCAGGGTGGCATGAATGGCCCCCTCTACAATGGCAACACGGTGGTGCTCATGCCCCGCTGGGACCGCGACGTGGCGGCCGAGTGTGTGCAGCGATATCGGGTCTGCAGCTGGACCGGCGTGCCGACCATGGTGCAGGATTTTTTCTCGAATCCGAACATCGGCCGGTATGATTTGTCGTCCATTCGGCGGCTCAGCGGCGGCGGCGCCGCCATGCCGGCCGCGGTCGCACAGCGGCTGGAGGACAAGGGCATCACCTATGTCGAAGGCTACGGACTCTCGGAGACCATGGCGGCGACCCACATCAATCCGCCCGGCCGTCCGAAAAAACAATGTCTGGGGATCCCCATCTACGACGTGGACTCGCGCGTGGTCGACCCGCTCACGCTGCGCGAACTGCCCAGCGACGAAGTCGGCGAAATCGTCACGCATGGTCCCCAGGTATTCTCGGGCTATTGGAATAAACCAGAGGACAGCGCCCAAGCTTTCATCGACATCGACGGCAAGCGTTTCTTCCGCACCGGCGATCTCGGCAAAGTCGACGAAGATGGCTATTTTTTCATGGTGGACCGGCTGAAGCGCATGATCAACGCCTCGGGATTCAAGGTGTGGCCGAGCGAAGTCGAGTCCCTCATGTACGAGCATCCCGCCGTCGCAGAGGCCTGCGTGATCGGCACCAAAGATGCGCACCGCGGTGAGACCGTCAAGGCCTTGGTGGTGTTGAGATCGGAGTGGCGTGGACGCATCGATGCGCTAGAGATCATCGATTGGTGCCGGCAGACCATGGCGGCTTACAAGGTGCCGAGAATCATCGTCCTTGTGGAGGCGTTACCCAAGTCGGGCAGCGGAAAGATCCAATGGCGCGAACTGCAGAATCTGGAAAATGCGGCGTGCGAGGAATCATCGCCGCGCCCGGCATGAAAGGCCGCCGAGCCACTCGTCAATCCTGATAACCCGGATTCGTTCGATCGAGCTTACGTAGAAGGCCGGGCCAAACGAGTGCGCTGCCTGATGCCGGAGATCGCCGCGGTCTTCGTGTTCATGATTTCACCTCAGTCGTACCGGCCGCCAACCAACCTCGGGTCGCCGGCGATTATGCTCCTTGCCTGCCGGGAGAATCACTGAAACGCGCCAAGTGAAAATCGGCATCGCCAAGGGTCAGGTCGATCATCGTCAGCCGCTTGAAGTAGTGGCCGACGATGAACTCGTCCACTACGCCCATGGCGCCATGGAGCTGCACGGCCTGCTGGCCGACGAAGCGCGAGGCTTGTCCGACGTAGGCCTTGGCGCCGGAGAGGGCGCGGCGACGGGCCGCCGCATCGTCGACGTCGCTGTGGATGGCGGCAATGATCGCCATCGAGCGGATCTGTTCCGCGGCAATGAACATCTCCGCCATGCGATGCTGCAATGCCTGGAAAGTGCCGATGGGAACGCCGAACTGTTTGCGGGTCTTCAGATAACTCAAAGTCGCCTGGTTGAGCGCAGTCACTATGCCTAACGCCTCCGCGCAGAGCGCGGCCAGCCCCACGTCCACGGCGCGTTCGATGATGCTGAGCGCCTGCTCCGGTATGCCGATCATGGCCGCGCTGTCGACAGTGACGTCCGCCAGCTGCAAATCGGCGGCTCTGCCGCCGGACTGCGTGGGATACGCGAACAAGGTCAGGCCCGGAGCGTCGCGCCGTACCAGAAACAGGGATACTCCCTGCGCATCGGTCACGTGGCCGCTGCTGCGCGCCGACACGAGAAAGTAATCCGCGGAGGG
The DNA here is from genome assembly GCA_963719865.1 of uncultured Acidobacteriota bacterium. Classification (GTDB taxonomy): domain Bacteria; phylum Acidobacteriota; class Terriglobia; order Terriglobales; family Acidobacteriaceae; genus Sulfotelmatobacter. The sequence goes on from CAVRDS010000049.1 coordinate 29,213, forward strand.
GGCATCGAGCACCACCGCCTTACGGCCGGTCAGGCGCCAGCCACTGCCGCTGCTGTGAGCGGTACAGGCGACATGTGCCGGATCATAACGCCCGGCCGACTCATAAGCGGCAAGCGCGATCTGCATTTTCCCGCCCGCAATCTGCGGCAATAGGGCTTGTTTGACGGAGTCCGATGCGGCATCGCGGATCAGCCCGCCGCATAGCACGACGGTACTCCAGTAGGGTTCCAACAGCAGCCCCTGGCCAACCTGTTCCATGACCACCATGATGTCGACGCCGGTACCGCCGATCCCGCCGAATTCCTCGGGAAAGGGCAGGCCGAGCAAACCGAGTTCAGCGTATCGATCCCAAGCTTCGGCGGAATAGCCCAATGGCGAGCGCGCGAGCGAGCGGCGCCGCTCGAAGTCGTAGTCGCGCGAAATGAGCCGCTGCAGCGTGTTCTGCAGCGCCAATTGCTCTTCGGAGTACCGGAAGTCCACGGCAGCCCTCGCTAAAGACCCAGGACCAGTTTCGAAATGATGTTCTTTTGGATTTCCGTCGAGCCGGCGTAGATCGTGGTCTTGCGCTGGTTGAAATACTGCCCGGTGAGCGGCGGAGCGTAGGCGGGATAGTGCTCCGCGAGCAGCGGCGGAGGGGCCCAGTCCACCTCGAGCGCTTCACGTACATACGGCAGCGCATCGTGGCCCAGAGCATGCATTTGCAGTTCCGCGAGTTGCTGAATGATTTCCGAGCCCTTGATCTTCAATAGCGAGACTTCAGGCCCCGGAGCGCGCGCTTCGCCGGAGACCGCCGAGAGCACTCGCAGGTTCGTGATTTCGAGCGCCATCAACTCGAGTTCCACCCGGGCGATGCGATCACGAAAGCGGACATCCTCGAGCAGCGGCCGGCCGTTCACCATCTGGGCGGCAGCAATTTCCTTGAGGCGCTTCAATCCGCGTTTGCAGTTGCCGATGCCGGCGTTGTTGGTGCGCTCATGCGAAAGCAAGAACTTTGCATAGGTCCAGCCGTGGTTTTCTTCCCCGACCAGGTTTTGCACCGGCACCTGCACATTGTCGAAGAAAATATCGTTGATTTCGTGCTCGCCTTCGAGCGTGATGATGGGACGTACGGTGACGCCCGGCGTCTTCATGTCGATCAGTAAAAATGAAATCCCCTGCTGGGGCCGCGCGTCGCTGCTGGTGCGCACCAGACAGAAGATCCAATCGGCATACTGGCCCAGGGTGTTCCAGGTCTTCTGGCCATTGACGAGGTAATGATCTCCATGGCGTACCGCACTAGTGCGCAGCGATGCAAGATCGGATCCGGAGCCCGGCTCGGAATACCCCTGGCACCACCAGTGCTCGCCGGAAATGATTCGCGGCAGAAAGTATTCTTGCTGTGCGGCGTTGGCGAACGTCATCAACACCGGCGCGACCATGCGGAGCGAGAAGGGAATCTGCGGCGGCGCGTAGGCCGCCGCTCCTTCCTCCTCGAATATGTGTTGCTCGACGACGCTCCAGCCGGCCCCACCGAAGCGTTTCGGCCACATCCCGGCGCCCCAACCGCGGCGGTATAGGATCTTCTGCCAGCGCATCATGTCGTCCTTGCGCATTCGCCGTCCCAAACGCATTTTGTCGCGAATGTCGACGGGAAGCTCAGCCTCCAAGAAGGCGCGCACTTCGGCGCGAAACGATTCTTGTTCGGGGGTGAAGTTCAGGTCCATGCGAATTGGTGGCTCAACGGTGCTCGCCGACACACGGTGCGTCAGAACTTCGTCCGGAACGTGACGCCGAATGTTCGCGGGTCGCCCAAGAATGCATCGATTTGCTCGTATTGGAACGGGGCATCGAAGGCAACCTGGTAATAGCCCTTGTTGGCGAGGTTCTCGCCCCAGAATTCCACCACCCATTTGCCGTCCGGTGCGCCGATTCCAAGCCGCGCCGTCACCAGTCCGTATGCGCCCTGAAGTTTTTCAGGATCGAGGTCGGAGCCGGTGTTGTACGAAGAGGTGTATTTTTCGCTGGCGCTCGCATGAAACGACAGGGCGTCGTTGAGCGGCACCGTGTAGGTCGCCGACACGACTCCGGACCAGAGCGGCGCAAACGACAGGCGATTGTTCAGGCGATCGAGCGGTGTCGCAATATCCGGAGCAAACAGCGCCGAGGATTCTCCGAATTCGTCGATGTTCGTAAACGCATAGACCACGCCGCCCGTGAGACTGAGGCCCGACAGCGGCGTCGCCCAATCCGTATTCAGTTCAACGCCTTTGGACTCCACCTTGCGAACCGAGCTCACGACGAATTGAATGCCCGTATAGGTATTCAGCTGAAAGTTCGTGTACCTCTGATCGAATACCGAGGCGTTGAGGCGCACTGTCCTGTCGGCCAGCGTGGTCTTGATGCCGAGTTCATAGGACTGTACCGTTTCTCGCGGGAATTCGGTATCGAGAATCGGCTGCAAAGTCGCCGTATCCGCCACGCGAGCCAAATTGAATCCGCCCGCCTTGTAGCCGTTCGCCCATGACACGTAGAGCAGGACGTCGTCGGAATAGTGATAAGACAGTTTGACGGTACCCGACACGTTACTCTCGTCGAGGGATTGGCTGGTCGATTTGCCGTTGAAAAACGGATTGAACACCGTCGAGCACCCGTATCCGAGCAAAAACAGGTACTCGGGACTCGCCGGATTCAGCCCTCCGACTCCCGGAGACGTCAATAATTGTCCGCACCCTGCGCCCCCGTCCGGATCTGCGTAATTCGATGCTACGGTCTTTTTCTCCGACGTATATCGCAGACCTGCGGTCAGATCCACAGCCTGGGTGATGCTGTAGGTCTCGTTGGTGAAGAACGCATAGCTCTTGGACGATTGATGGTACTGATCTTGCTCGCCGGATACGCCGGGCAGGAATGTGCCGCCGGGGGCATTGCCGGTGAAACCGGCGATCAAGAAGGGGTTCGGCGGTCCGACGGTTGCCGACGCCGCGGCGCCGACGTACTCTTCAAAATTGTTGCCGGCGTAGATGGTTGTGTTAGGAGTGAGGCTTTCGCTCGAGAAAAAACCGCCGACCAACCAGTCCAATGGGCCGCTCTTGCCCGCTAACCGGAGTTCTTCGCTGAACTGCTTGAAGTCGGTTTGATTGCCGAGGTTGCCGGGACTTTGCAGGATGTCGATGCCCGTATAGTCGAGATCGGTGCCTGACACGACGGTGTTGTCGCGCCACGCGGTAATCGAAGTGAGCTTGGCAAAGTGTAGATCCCAATCGAGCTGACCGGAGAGACCCATATCGCGGATCCGCTGGGTGATGGGCTGGTTGGCCCAGGCCCGTTGGTTGAACGGCGTCAGGGGCGGAGTCCCGATGCCGACCGTGCCGGGTTGACCCCCGAGAACCGGCGTCCCGGCGATCGCGTTGATGACTCCGGAGAATATACCGTTCGCCACAGGAACGGCATCGCAGCAGTTCTCATTGCGCTTGGAATAGTCACCGATAACCAAGAAGCTCACGTCGTCGGTCGGGGTGATCAGATATTGACCCCGTGCCGTGTAGGCGTTGCGATCGTTGGAGGTGCCGTTCGTGTTCGGGCCGAGGCCGGTATCCACGTCGGAAAAGCCATCGCGCCTGTGATAGTCGGCGTACAGGCGGAATGCCGATATGCCGCCGACCGGACCGGTGACGGACCCGGATACTTCCCGGTCGTTATAATTCCCATACGTGACTTCCGCGGTCGCTCCAAAGGTCGTCGACGGTCTCTTGGTGATGATATTGATGACACCGGCGTCGTTGTTCTTGCCGAACAATTCGCCTTGCGGACCTTCGAGGACTTCAATGCGGTCGATTTCTCCGAGGTTGCCGAAGCCGACGCCGTTCCTGGGGCGGTAAACGCCGTCGATCACGATGCCGACGGAGGACTCCAGGCCGGGATTGTCACCGACGGTGCCGATGCCGCGAATACGCACCGTCGTGACGTTTTCGGAGGTCGTGGAAGTGGTGGTCACGCCCGGCGTCAGCGCCGTCAAGTTCTTGATGTCGGTGACGCCGGCATCCTGGAGTTGCTGGCCGGATAAGGCGATGACGGAAATCGGCACATCTTGCAAATTCTGCTCGCGCTTCTGCGCGGTGACGATGATCTCCGTCAGGGTGGGTTGGCTCGCGGTGTCCTCCGCCCAACTCGCATAGCCCGTGATGGTGCCGGAAACGGCCAGAAGCCAAGTCGCGACCGGTCGCGAGGCGAAGTTTCGATCTGTCATATATCATCCTCTCATCCGTTTTGGTTATTCGAGCCTGCATTCCCTGGGATGCAGGCCTCCCTGAGTGGAGCTTACGGAAAACCGGCGTGGACGCAGCACCTCACACGCCAACCTGTTGACCGTCGACGCCATATAGCTCAAGCGGCGCAAGCCTTGCAAACGCTAATACGATCGACGCTCAAGCGGTTTGGCGCTAAGCTGCTCTCCTGGCGGCGTAGCTTGACGGGATGCAGTCGGGAGGTCGAGACAGCAATGCGGAAACATACCGCAACGAGTCGTGGATTCATTTTGGGCACCTGGGTCAAGTCCATCGTCCGAGCGCTCGATGCCGCGGGCTGCAATGGTTCCGCGCTTCTCGCGGAGGCGGGGTTCGATCTCAAGGCTCTGGATGGACCGAACGCGCGCTGCACGCTGGCCAAGACTGCACGCCTGTGGCGCCTTGCCCTGGCGGCGACCGGCGATGCGGCGTTCGGCCTAAAAGTGGCGAGCCACATCAAGCACACCACGTTCCATGCGCTGGGCTATGGCCTAAGCGCCAGTTCGACATTGAAGGAAGCCTTCGAGCGTGTTCAACGATACTGCCACCTGGTCAGCGACGCCGTGGAGTACCGATTTTACAAGTGTGGCTCCGAGTATCATTTCTTCATAGAACCCACCACGATTGTGCCCATCGAGTCGGTCGACGCCTTGGTCGCCGCATTTCTTCGGATGTGCCGCTCGTTGACAGGGCGGGAGTACTCGCCGCTCTTGGTCGAATTGCGAAGGCCGCGACCGGCCGTGGTCGAGGATTTTCAAGTACTGTTGCGGGCCCCGCTGCGGTTCGATGCCGAGCACAATCGGCTGATCTTCGATAGCGCGAGCATCGAGCAACGGCTGGAGGGCGGCAACCCGGAGCTGGCCCGGCACAACGATGCCATCGCCAATCAGTATCTCGCGCGGATGGAACGCAACAACATCGAGGCCCGCGTACGCGAGGTGCTGGAGCAGCAGCTGCAGGAAAGTGAACCTTCTCAGGAGGACGTCGCTGAACTGCTGAACGTCAGTGCGCGCACGCTGCAACGGAAGCTCGGCGATGCCGGTACCACGTTCAAGGAAATTTTGGACGATACGAGGCATGCATTGGCACTCGCCTATCTCAGCGAGCCGCAACACAGCGTCAGCGAAGTTACGTATTTGCTGGGATTCTCCTGCGGCAGCAGCTTCACCCGCGCTTTTCGCCGTTGGACTGGTCAATCGCCCTCGGATTGGCGTGCCGGATCCGCTGCGCGATCATTCAGCTGCCCAGCCGGCCGGTGGCGACAGGCGGCACGCGGCCACGCTCGATCAGGCGGCGCATGGTCGCGATCGTGATGGAGCCGAAGGTTGCACGCACGGCTTCGTCGATCTCGCCGAGCACGATGTCGAGAGCGGCGGCTTCGCCGGTGCCGCCGCCCGGCTCGTTGGCATCGGGTCCCTGAGGTCCGAATTCCTCGAAGAGTTCAATGATGTCGAGCAGCGTCGTGCGCCGCGCATTGGCGCAGAATTGGTAACCGCCACCGGCGCCGCGCACTGAACGGACGAGCCCGGCGCGGCCCAGCTCGTGCATGACCTTGGCTAGGTGGTGGGTCGAGACGCCGTACCGGGTTGCGATCTCGGCGACCGTCAACTGCCGCTCGGAGTGCTCGGTTAGTTCAAGCACGGCAAAGATCGCCAAGCGGCTTGCGATTTGTAGCTTCAACCCAGGTCCTTTTCCAATTGGGTATAGGGTCCGGCCATCATGCCTTCGCCGCGGAAAAACAGCATGGGCAGGAGATTGTCGCGCGTCACCATGGTGCGCATCTTGCCGACGCCCGCCTTGCGGAATTCGCCGGCAATGGATTCGAGCAGCGCCTCGCCTACGCCGAGAAGCCGCGAGTCGGGTTCAACCGACAAGGCGTAGACCCAGCCACAGGGCGCCGAACCGAATTCCCAGGCGCGAATCTCGCCGACGATGAAACCGAGTAGGCGCCCCGCAGCATCCTTATCGATGGCGACCAGGAAGATCCCGGGTGCCTGGCCGGGCTTCTTCTGGCGTTTGTAAAGTTCGAGCCAGTGCGCCGGCTTCGCGAGCCCGGTGATTCGCTTGTCGAGGTCCGTCACGGCGGCCATGTCGTCGCGGCGAGCCGGGCGCAGCAGGAAGGTCTTCTTGAGCGTGCCCACCAGCTGCGCCGTTTCGCCCGGGCGCGTTGCGAATGGCGCACCCGGTGCGGGCGAACGAGATTGCGTCTTAGTTCGAGTGGCGGCCCGTTTCATGAAATATTCTCTCTGTCCCCTTCAATGTTGCAACCTGTACCTTGATCGTTCATGGCGGCTCAGCGATTTCAGCGCGCTGTTCCGGAAAATTATAGAATATATATTCGTATTTTAGTACTATAATACCTTATGGGCATCGTGTAGACAAATTTGGCCACGTCGTCAGGAAGGATACATGGGCGAAGTCGGGCAACCCATCCTCAGCAAGCGCATCCTGCGCCTGCGGCTCAATGGGCGCTGGCGCGAGGACGCGGTCGCTGAGAATCAGCTGCTCGTTGACTACCTGCGCGAGACCGTCGGTTTCACGGGAACCAAGACCGGCTGTGACGGCGGCGAGTGCGGCGCCTGCACCGTGCTCCTCGACGGCGAGGCGGTGCCATCCTGCATTACGCTTGCGATCCGTTGCGACGGCCGCTCCGTGGAGACCATCGAGGGGCTCGCGGCCGGCGGTCGGCTGCATCGCCTGCAGCGTGCCTTTCACGAGAAGCTCGGCACCCAGTGCGGGTTTTGTACCCCGGGGATGATCATGGCGGCGGAAGGTCTGCTGCGGCGCCGGCCGGCGCCGAGCGACGATGAAATCCGCGCAGCCTTAGGCGGCAATCTCTGCCGCTGTACCGGCTACGTCAAAATCATCGAGTCGGTCCGCGCCGCGGCCGACGCCGATGCTTAGGCGGCAGCGATGACATCCGACGCGAAGATCAGGCGCGGCGTCCCGCTAATCGACGGCATCGACAAAGTGACCGGGCGGGCGCGCTACACCGCGGATCTCGAGCATCGCGGCGCTTTCATCGGCCGGATCTTCCGCAGTCCGGTGAGCCACGGAGAGATCTTGCGTCTCGACGTTGAGCGTGCGCGCAGCCTCGAGGGCGTCGTCGCGGTGGTGACCGGGGCGGACTGCCGTCATTCGTATGGAGTCCTGCCGGTGTCGATGAACGAGTTCCCGATGGCTCACGACAAGGTGCGTTACCGCGGCGAGCCGGTGGCGGCCGTCGCGGCCATCGACGCGCAGACCGCCGAGCGCGCGTTGCGTCTGATCGAGTTCGAAGTGCGGGAACTCCCCGCCTACTTTGATTCCGCGAGCGCGCGGGCCCCTGGCGCGGTGCGTCTGCACGACAACAAAGCGGACAATTTGGAGCGGGCCGTGCATCACGTGTTCGGCGACCCAGCTGCGGGTTTTGCCGCAGCCGACTTGGTTCGCGAGGCTACCTTCGACTGCGCCGAGGTCAACCATGCGCAGATCGAGCCCCACGCCGCACTGGCCGAATACGATCCGCTGACCGACCGGCTGACGATGCAGAGCGTCTCACAGGTCACCTTCTATCTGCACATGATGCTCGCGCACTGTCTGGACATGAGCGAGTCCCAGATTCGCGTCATCAAGCCGTTCATCGGCGGTGGCTTCGGCGCGCGGGTCGAGGTGCTCAATTTCGAGATTGTGACGGCACTACTGGCGCGTGCTGCCCAGGGGCGGGTGCTCATGGAACTCACGCGCGAGGAAAATTTCCTCACGCACCGTGCGCGGCCGCAGACGACCGTCCGCCTCAAGCTCGGACTGCAGCGCGATGGGCGCATTACTGCCTGCGAGTGCGAGCTCGTGCAGCGCGGCGGCGCGTATGCCGGCTACGGTATCGTCACCATTCTCTACGCCGGCGCGTTGCTGCAGGGTCTGTATGACATCCCGGCGGTCAAATACGATGGCTATCGCGTCTACGCCAATTTGCCGCCATGCGGAGCCATGCGCGGCCATGGCGGCGTCAATACACGCCATAGCTTTGAAGTGCTGCTCGACCGCATGGCCCGTGAGCTTGGCCTCGATCCGTTCGAGGTGCGCCGCCGCAATCTGCTGCACGCGCCGACGCGGACCCTGAACGATCTCATGGTCAGCAGCTACGGCTTGGGCGAGTGTTTGGATCTGGTGGAACGGGCAAGCGGCTGGCGCGAGCGCCGCGGCCGGCTGCCACCCGGCAAGGGTCTCGGCATGGCTTGCTCGCACTACGTTAGCGGCTCGGCGAAGCCGATCCATTGGACCGGCGAGCCGCACGCGGTCGTGAACGTCAAGCTCGACTGGGACGGTTCGATCACGGCGCTGACCGGTGCGGCGGATATTGGGCAGGGCTCCTCGACGATGGTGGCCATCACGGTCGCAGAGACTCTGGGCCTGCCGCTCGATCGGATACGGGTCATCGCCGCCGACAGTGCGATCACGCCCAAGGACAACGGCGCTTATTCGTCGCGGATCACTTTCATGGTCGGCAACGCGGCGATCGATGCAGCGCGCAAGCTCAAACAGGTGCTCATCGAGGCGGCCGCACGCAAGATGGGGCTGAAGCCGGAAGCGGTCGAGTGCGTCGGCGGGGTGTTTCAAGGTCTGGATGTTCCGGAGGCCGCGATGACGTTCACCGAGGTGGTCAAGGAAGCGCTCGTGGATCGCGGCACGCTGACAGTCAAGGGTACGTTCACCTGCCCGCCGGAGTATCAGGGCGGTAAGCATCGAGGCGGCGCGGTGGGCTCGACCATGGGTTTCAGCTACGGTGCGCAGGTGGTCGAGGTGAGCATCGATGAAGCCACCGGCCAAATCTCCGTCGACAAGGTGTGGGTTGCGCTCGACTGCGGCTATGCCATCAATCCCCTGGCGGTGCAGGGCCAGATCCAAGGCTCAGTGTGGATGGCTATGGGTCAGGCGCTATACGAGGAGACCCGCTATCTGGATGGATTGCCGGCACATGCGAGTCTCCTCGAATACCGTGTGCCGACGATCGTTGAATCTCCACCCATCGACGTCCAGATCGTCGAGAGTATCGATCCGAACGGGCCCTTTGGCGCCAAGGAGGCCAGCGAGGGAGCGCTCGCCGGCTTCGCCCCGGCGCTCGTCGCCGCGGTCGCCAATGCCGTCGGCGTGGAGATGGACGTGTTGCCGGTTACCCCTGATCGACTGATGGAGGCGCTGGTCAACCTGCGCCGCCAGGCGCGGCGCCGTTCGCTCAGCGGGGGCAAGCCATGACCGCGCCAATGCCGGTTTTCAGCGTTCTGCGCCCGGGGACCATCGAAGAGGCCGTTGCCGCCTGCCAGACTCGGCACGGCGCGCGGTATCTGGGCGGCGGCACTGATCTCATCGTCAACCTGCGCCGCGGCCTGGGCGTGCCCCCCGCCCTCGTCGATCTCACCGGCATCAGCGAGCTGGGCGAACTGCGTTGCGGAACAGAAGGGGCGCGCATCGGTGCGGGCGTGTGCATCGCAAGACTTGCGGCGGATCCGATTATCGGCCAGCGTTATCCGGCACTTCGCGAGGCCGCGCTCACCGTGGCCGCACCGGGCCACCGCAACCTTGCGACGGTCGGCGGCAATCTGTGCCTCGATACCCGCTGCATTTACTATAACCAGAGCGAATGGTGGCGCGCGTCCAACGGCTTTTGTCTCAAGTATGGGGGCACGATTTGCCATGTAGCACCGGAAGGCGAGCGCTGTCATGCCGCCTTCAGCGGCGATCTTGCACCGGCACTGCTCGCTCTCGGCGCCGACGTGGAGATTGCCGGGCCTGCCGGCCGCCGTCGCACCGCCCTGCCGGACCTGTACGCTGAGGACGGGCGCGCCCACCTGCGGCTCGCCGCCGGCGAACTGGTGACCGCCATCACGCTGCCGCCGGGGCCTGTGCATTGCAGCTACGCCAAGGTGAGGATCCGGGGGGCATTCGATTTCCCGCTGGCCGGCGTTGCGGTGGCGCTTGAACTCGCGGACGGCCGGCTGTCGGCGCTGCGGGTGGCGCTCACGGGCACCAACTCTCGGCCACTGCTGATCGAGGGCACCGCGGCACTCCGCGGGAGGGAGGTGCGGGAGCCGCTTCTCGCTGAACTCGATAAGCTCGTGCAAAGGCAGGTGTGTCCGATGCGCACCACGCTCACGCAAGCAAGCTACCGTCGGGTCGTCGCTGGCGCGCTGGCGCGGCGCCTGCTCGCCTCGCTCGCCGCTGCGCACGGGAGCGGCGCATGACAGTGCCCACGGCGAATTCGGCCGCGCCTGGACGGCATCTACTCGAAGGACACCATGCACTGGTGACCGGAGCCGGGCGGGGCATTGGTGCGGCGATTGCCGCGCGGCTGGTGCATGAAGGCGCTCGCGTCACGCTGCTCGGCCGGAATCGCGCGCTGCTCGATACGATGTCGGCTTCGCTCGGCGATTCAGCCTATCCGGTCTGCGCGGACGTCACCGATGCCGAGGCGATTGCGCGCGCCTTCGAAGTGGCGACGATGCACTTCGGATCCGTGCACATCCTGATCAATAACGCGGGTCAAGCGCACAGTGCGCCGCTGCATCGAACCTCCGCCGAGTTGTGGCACTCGATGCTCGCGGTCAACCTCACCGGTACCTACCATGGCATTCGGGCAGCGCTGCCCGACATGCTGCAGCGTAAATTCGGACGCATCGTAAACGTCGCCAGCACCGCCGGCGTTCGTGGCTACGCCTATGTCGCCGCTTACTGTGCGGCCAAGCACGGCGTCATTGGACTGACCCGGGCGCTCGCGCTCGAGGTGGCACAGCGCGGCATCACCGTAAACGCCGTCTGCCCCGGGTACGCAGAGACCAACCTGGTCCTCGAGACCATCGCCAATATCCAGCGCCAAACCGGACGCAGCGAACCGGAGGCCCGCGAGGCGCTGACGCGCCTGAATCCGCAGGGCCGGCTCGTGCAGCCGGTGGAGGTCGCCAACGCCGTGGCCTGGCTGTGTCTCCCGGGCGCGGAAGCGATCACCGGCCAAAGCATCGCAATCGCCGGTGGCGAAGTCATGTAGCGAAGGAGGTTGCCATGACGCATACGGTGCTGCAGCCGGTGGACTGGATGCGGCCGAAGGGCTACGCAAACGGGATCGAGGCGGCGCAAGGGCGTTTGGTATTCATTGCCGGGCAGGTCGGTTGGGACGCGGCGCAGCGAATTCCGAACGCTGCGCTCGCGACCCAGGTGCAGCTTGCGTTGGAGAACATCGTGCGGATACTCGCCGAGGCCGGCGGCCGAGCGGAGCATATCGTACGGTTGACCTGGTACCTGAAGAGCTACGATGAGTATCTGCGCGATCAGCAGGAAATCGGCGCGGCCTACCGGACCGTCATGGGGCGGCACTTCCCCGCCATGACGGTCGTGCAGATCGGCGAACTCGTGGATGCCGGCGCCAAGGTTGAAATCGAAGCAACCGCGGTCGTGCCGGACGCCTAGGTCCGCAGCTCCTCAGCGCGGCATCAGTTGCCCGCGAACTCCGGCCTCTGTTTGTCCACGAAGGCGAGGTAAGCGCGCTCGAAGTCTTTCGTCTGCATGCAAATCGACTGAGCCTGCGCCTCTGTCTCGATGGCATCGTCGATGCCCATGCTCCATTCCTGGTGCAGGCATTTCTTCGTCATGGCGTGGGCGAACACCGGGCCGTCGGCGATCGACTTGGCCATCGCTTTGGCATCGGCCAGGACCGCATCGGCCTCGGAAACCTTGTTGTAGAAGCCCCATTGCAGCGCCTCCGCTCCGTCCATGGCGCGCCCGGTATACAGCAGCTCGGCAGCGCGACCGGCACCGACGATGCGGGGCAACATGTTGCAGGCCCCCATGTCGGCACCGGCCAGACCAACACGCACAAACAGAAACGCGACCTTGCTGCGCGCCGTTCCATAGCGCAGATCCGATGCCATGGCGACGATGGCGCCCGCGCCGGCGCAAATCCCGTCGATGGCGGCCACGATCGGCTGCGGGCAGGCGCGCATCGCCTTGACCAAATCCCCGGTCATGCGGCAGAACGCCAGCAGGCCCGGCATGTCGTGTTTGCGCTGCATCTCGACCAGCGGACCGATGATTTCGTGAACGTCGCCCCCTGAGCAGAAATTGCCGCCGGCGCCGGCGACCACGACTGCCTTTACGCGCGGCGTATAGGCAAGGTTGCGGAAAGTGTCGCGTAGCTCGGCATAGGAGTCGAAGGTCAGTGGGTTCTTGCGGTCCGGTCGATTCAGCGTGATGGTCGCGACGGAGCCGTCGACCTGCCAGAGAAAGTGCTTGGGCGTAAACTCCAGCAGATCGACTCCAGTCGGGTGAAAGCGAGTATCGGTAGCGGTCATGGTCTCGTCCTCTTTGTGATGTAGGTGCAACTCGCTCGCGGCGTGCGGCTTCACCGGGCTAACCCGCGAACGTCAGCCCGCCGCTGACACTCAAGATCTGGCCCGTGATATAGGTTGCGCGTCCGCTCGCGAAGAACAGAATCGCATCGGCGATTTCCTCGGGCTTGGCGAAGCGGTGGAAGGGAATAGCCTTCAGAAACGCATCTCGCAGCTTCTCGGCGCGCGTCGCCAGCATCGGCGTATCGGTCGGACCGGGACAGACGCAGTTGACGTTGATGGCGTAGCGGGCCACTTCCCGGGCAAGGGACTTGGTGAATGCGATAATGCCGCCTTTGGCGGCGGCATAGACTGTTTCGCCGCTGCTGCCGACGCGTCCCGCATCGCTCGCGATATTGATGATCTTGCCGCGGTGCGCGGCAATCATCGGCGGCAACAGCGCCTGCGTCAGATGCACCGGACCACCGAGGTTGATCGCGATGAGCCGATCCATCACCTCAGCCGGGGTATCCATGTAGGGTTGGATACCGCCCCAGCCGGCGCCGTTGACCAGAATATCGACCCGCCCGCGCCGCGTCAGCACTGCGGCTGCGGTGCGCCGCGTCGCCTCCGGGTCGGCGAGGTCGATGGCCACCGCCTCGATCGCGAGGCCCGCCGCCGCCGCCTCGCGCACGAGTTCCGCGGCTCCCTGTTCGTTCACGTCGGCACAGATCACTGATGCACCACTGCGCGCCAGCGTCAGCGCCGTTGCCTTGCCAATCCCCGAAGCGCCGCCCGTGACGAGCGCCGTCTGTCCGTCAAGCCTCATGGCCTGTCTCCTTATGCTCAGTTGCAGTTTGTTCCAGTGTCCCGGCCAAGAATGCCTCGACGCGCCGGCGGGTTTCCGGATTCGTGAGCAGCCGGCGCGTGTGTTCGAGCTCATCGAAATAGCCGCCCCGGCCGGGCTCCCCAGCGGCGGCCAAGCAGTTCTTTGAAGCGGCGAGCGCGGCGGGCGGCAACGCCGCGACCTGCTGGGCGATCGCTGCCGCCCGTGCGGCCAGCCCCGGCCTCGGTGCCGCCCAGTGTGCGAGGCCTAAGGCCGCGGCCGTTGCACCGTCGAGTACCTCAGCACTGAGTATGAGTCGAGTCGCGAGCGCGCGGCCGCAGAGGCGGCTGAGCCGCTGCGTGCCGCCGGCTCCCGGTAACAGACCGAGACGCACCTCCGGCAGCCCTAGTTTGGCCTCGTTCGCGACCACCCGCAGATCGCAGGCCAGGGCCAGTTCGAGCCCACCGCCCATGGCCGCCCCATTGATCTCGGCAAGCGTCACCTGCGGCAGAGCGTCGATCCGCGCGTACAAACGCTGTATGCCGGCCGCATAGGCGAGCATCCGGTCCGGACCGTCCGCGGCGCCGATGCGATCGCGAATCTGGCTGAGGTCGGCGCCGGCACAGAACACTTTCGAGTCGAGCTTGCGCGCGAGATTCGCGGCCGCGAACAGCAGATCTCCGATCTCCTCGAAGATCTCTCGGGACGGCGCGGCGGCACCGTCCGCGGCGGCGGCTCCATCCGCGGCTGAGCGGTTCGCGGCCTCGCGCACCTCCGCGAGCTCCTCGGCCACCTTGTCAGCGGTCTGGCCGGCGTGCTCCCAGTCGAAGCCGACACGGGCCGCGCGCTTGCTGAGCTTGTAAGCGCGCATCAGCGCGGGCAGCGACTGCGGCACGCCCCCGAGCGCGCCTCCGTCCGCGCCATCCGCCGCGCTGCGCTCGTGCGCCTTGGCCTCTTCCCAGGCGACGCTTTGTTCGGCGGCGGTCGGCGTACCGCCCTGCGCAAAAACATGCGGGTGGCGCCGCACGAGCTTGTCGCCGATCGCCGCTGCCACTGCCTCGAAATCGAACTCGCCCGCCTCACGCGCGATTTGCGCGTGGAAAACCACTTGGAACAGCAGGTCGCCCAGCTCTTCCTTCAGCTGCTGAAGGTCTCCTCGCTCGATGGCATCCGCGACTTCATACGCCTCCTCAATCGTGTAGGGCGCAATGCTCGAGAAGGTCTGCTGTCGATCCCACGGGCAGCCGTTGGGTGCGCGCAAGCGCTCCATGATCGCGAGCAGGTCGAGCAGGCGCGAGCTCATCGAGGGCGGTCCGCGCGGGCAGCGCGGCCGGGCGGTCTGTGCGCGCTTGCAGCAGTCGGCGCAAGGTCAGCAGCATCCCCGCCGTAGCGCCCCAGATGTTGCGCTCGCCGTAGGGAATGTCGTAGACCTGCGAAGGTCACATCACCGACCGCCGCAGACGCGGCTTGTGATTGGCGGTGTCCAATATGAAGTCCAATGGAACCTCGAACACGTCGTGGACTTCGGCGGTGGCGATGCGCAATTCATAGTTCGGGCTGACGAAGCCGACCGCGGGAGTCACCCGAAAGCCCGTGCCCACCCAGTGATCGGGCAGATATCCGGCGAATTCCACATAGCTCTCGCACAGTCCGATTTCTTCGTGCGCCTCGCGCAGCGCCGCGTGCCATGCGTCCGCATCATGCGGTTCGATGCGGCCGCCCGGGAAGCTGATTTGACCGGCATGGTCCTTGAGGGTGGCGGCGCGCTGCGTGAGCAGCACCGTGAGACCGGCGCCCGCTCCACCAGCGGCACGAGCACCGCCGCCGGCACCTGCTGCTTCGGCAGAGAGGCGCGCATGCGCTTGAGGGCCTCGGGCGATGCACCCGCCAGCCACAGCATGTCGTCATCGGGGGCGGAGGGCTGCGGCTCGAGCGACTCGCGGATGTGCGTCTTGGTGAACAGCGAATCCATCGTCAACCGGGGGATCCAGGACCCTTGATGCCGCCGGTCGTCAACGCCAGTGGATCGAGCAGGCGGCGCAGCTCCGTCACGTCCAGGTCGGTCATTTCCGCGGCGACCTCCAAGATGGGGCGGCCCTCCGCGTAGGCCTTCTTGGCGATGGCGGCGCCCTTTTCATAGCCGATGACCGGATTCAGCGCGGTCACGAGGATGGGATTGCGATCGAGCGCGGCGCCCAGCCGCTCTTCGTTCACCACGAAGCCGGCCACCGCATGGTCGGCCAGATTGCGGCTCGCGATGCCCAGCAATTCGACACTTTGCAGCAGATTGTAGGCGATGAGCGGCAGCATGACGTTGAGCTGAAAATTTCCCGACTGCCCCGCGATGGTAATCGTCGCATCGTTTCCCATGACCTGCGCTGCGATCATCGCCACGGATTCCGGGACCACCGGATTCACCTTGCCCGGCATGATGCTGCTGCCGGGCTGTAGCGCCGGCAGCGCGATCTCTGCCAATCCGGCCAACGGGCCGCTGTTCATCCAGCGCAAATCGTTCGAAATTTTCATGAGGCTTACGCTAACGACCTTGAGTTGTCCGGACAGTTCAACCGCCGTATCCTGGCAGGACAGAGACTCGAAATAGTTCCCGCTCGGCACGAACTCGAGTTGTGTGCTCGCGCCGAGATGGCGCGCAAACAGCCCGCCGAACGCCGGTCTCGCGTTGATGCCGGTGCCGACCGCGGTGCCGCCCTGGGCCAGGGCGAGCAAACGCGGCATCACTGAAGTCAATCGTGCGCAGCCCTTGTCGATCTGCGCGCGCCATCCGCCGAGCTCCTGCGCGAGCGTGATCGGCATCGCATCCATCAAATGAGTGCGGCCGGTTTTGACGAGGCGGCCGAATTCCTGCGCGCGCCTCTCGAGCACGCCGCTCAAGTGGCGCAGCGCGGGCAGCAGGTTCTCGTTGAGCAGCAGCGCCGCGGCGACGTGAATGGCCGTCGGCACCACATCGTTGCTGCTCTGTCCCATGTTCACGTCGTCATTGGCATGCACCGGCCGGCCCAACCGCCGGCCCGCCAGAGTGGCGATGACTTCGTTCGCGTTCATGTTGCTGCTGGTGCCCGAGCCGGTCTGAAAGACGTCCACCGGGAACTGGTCGTCATGGCGTCCGTCCGCGACCTCGAGCGAGGCGGCTCGTATGGCGGCCGAGAGGCTCGGCGGCATATCGCCCAGCTGCAGCGGGATGATCTCGAGAATGCGACGAGAAAAAGCGCGGTAGCCTGTATGAAACTCAGAAATTTTTGTTCCCATAACCAGGTTTTGAAAGGCCGTAAGAAAACGATTCGCTATATATTTATAAAGCGGCATTCCACCTCTAAGAGGGTGGCTTCCTAAAACTCTTGAACCCAAAACACAGTCATAAACTCCGGAGGCAATCATGGCGGCCATAGCCGTTACCAGCCTTGGGTCATACTGGTAATCCGGGTGAAGCATAACAACAATATCGGCTCCAATCATTAATGCCTCCTGATAACAGGTCTTTTGGTTCCCACCGTATCCGCGGTTGCGTTCGTGAACGATGGTTTGAATCCCCAATCGGCCGGCTACTTCGACGGTTTTATCATTGCTGGCATCATCGACCATAAGGATGTGATCGATCACATCCTTTGGGATTTCCTGGAAGGTTCGCTCAACGGTCTTTTCGGCTTGATAAGCAGGTAAGACAACAACAATTTTTTTTCCATGGATCATTTTGTACCTATCCCGATATGCTAAAGATTTTGGTTTAATTTAGTTCCGAATGGCGCGGCATCCACAGCCAGAAAATTTCGACCCAAGATAATAACCCCGGCCTTTTTGGGAGTTCCTATAATGGGACCATCCTCGGTGGGATAATTTTTTGGACTTATGTATGAGCCTTTTTATAAACAACCCCAGTCTTCGAACTGGACATTACCGCCCATTCAAGGGACCTTGAAAATTGGCGGTCAAATCCAGACCCCCTTTGGGTTAAGGCATAATCAAATGGATGCTGATTGACCCAGCGCCTGAATTGTTCAGGCTTACTACTTTCAGCCTCCAGATATTTTTTTATAAAATTATCTCCATAGAGTTCGCATCGGTCATCAATAAATACCCGTAACCTCGGGGTATAATACATGAGAAAACCCCCAAACAGGAATTCATTAAAAATTGGGGTGCCTTCCGGATTGACCTGCTGGATTTGCAGCAATCCGGGTAAAACCTCTATTGGCCAATGCCTGGAATCCAGTTTTGCCCAACCTCTGCCCAAAAGCGGAATGGGCCAGCCGGCCCTCTGGCAGGTAAAGCCGATGAGAATGAGCAGTATAGGAATAAAAATTAAACCCTTGGTTAATTTTTTGCGGCGATTAAAAACAGGTGTATTCTGGATTTTGACGATTTCACTCCCCCGGTCGGACAACCATTTTACCCAACGGACATGGGGGAACATGTCCCCAATGGCAATAGCGGCGAAGACAGCAAACAAAGGGGCGTGTCGAACCCTCATCAGGGCCAGACAAAACCAGACTGTCGGTATTAACCAGGTAATCCTTGGCCATCCCGGCAGCGTGCCCAAGAGGCAGATAAAATAAAGAAGTGCAAAGGGTAGGACGGCATAGAAAGCCCCGGAGGAAAAGAGAGGAGCATGTTCCTGAATCACCTGGGGGAGTAATGGGAAATTCATAATCAAAAACCAGGTCTTGGGGAGGGCCAGGCCATAAGGGTTAACGAAGGCGGTAGAAAGGCAGGCGAAGATCAGTAAAATAAGAGAAAAGATTTGTCGAAAAGTCAGGAGAGGGGGGCCTTTTTTGAGTAGTCTTATCAGTATCCATCCCGTTACGGTAATGGCCAAGGTGGCCATCCCGCCCAGGACCCCTCCGTGAATATTCACCCAAAGGACAAAGAGAGGAATCAGCCAGAATAACCGGAAAAGTCGGATTTGTCCGGATTCGAAATCCGTCAATACAGCGAATAAGACAGCAGAAAAAATAATCGTTACCAGATGAGGACGCACATGAAAATGGAATGAACTGGCGGCCATAGCCATGGCAATGACCAGTAGGGCCAGCATCGGATGCATCCCATTTCTCATCAGTCGAAGGATCAGCCAGGTATAAAGATAGGCCAGGAGAGTCACCGTAAACAAAAGGAGGCTGTCAAAACCGCCAATCCGGTGTATAACGGCCATGAGGCACTCCCCCAACCATTGCTGAGCAATCCAGGGTTTACCCGAAAAAGTAAAACTGAACGGATCGTTGTAGATAAGATGACCGGTCGATAATATCCGTTCCCCTATTACCAGGTGAGAGAAAGTCCCCGGATCACGCAACAAGTTGCTCCTGCCGGCAAACATTAGAAGCAACCATAGAAAAAGAAATATGCCTGATCGTAACAATAAAATTTTTTTATCATTTCCGCTTTGACGATCGGTCAATTAGCACTCCGCTTTCATTTTAGCCATAAAAGCATTTTCTCTGAAATCTTCTATGCCTTAGACTGGTTGGTCGAGTCCATCCAGAAAGTTATAGTTTCCGGATGGATACTATAGTACCGTCTCCAGGGATGTTTGTCAAAAAAAACAAGAATCCTGGTTACCTTTCTTTCTGAGAGATACTGACCGAACCGCCTCCCAAGTTAATCATAATTAAATGTTACCCAGAGGGAGTGAAGTAGGAAATCAGTGACTCATAATGGATGTTACCGAGGGTTAGGGATTAACCTATCCTTTCGTTCTTGAGTTTGGAAGATTTTTTTAAGCTTCATCTCAATGGCTGCTCTCAACTGAAAGGGGTTCAAGGTTTTGAGCTGTGCCGTGAGTTCCCTTTTAATAGCCGGCGTTACCAAAGGGGATTCCATAACCCGCTGGTAAGGGGTTTTAGGAGGATCATAGCGCCGGATGGTTTTAGAAGCAATTCTTTCTTTGGCCAGCAGTTTGACCGAGGGCAAGAAGAAGTTATGAAAAAGGCGCCATTCCTGAGTATAGAGGTCATTTAAGAGGGGAACGACTTTGGGGTTATCCAAGCGATCATAGCCCAGCCACTGGCGGACGTGGGTCCAGTTTTTTTGTTCGATGTGGGCATTGTCGTCTTTATGATAGGCACGGCTACGAGTAAATTGGACGGGCTTTTTTCTTTCGGTGAAGTGCCTGAAGAGATGGTAGTTTAAGAATTCGCCGCCATTATCACAATCGAATCCGAGTAAGGGGAAAGGTAGAGATTGTTCGATATGATGGACTTGTTCCAGGACACCGGATTCACCTTTTCCCCAGACCGCCCGTTGTTCGGTCCAACCGGTGGCGATATCGACGCCGTTGACCGGTAAAGGCGAACATGCCAGCCATTGAGTCTCCACAATGGGCGACGGTATCGGCTTCCAAAAAGCCAGGCCGGGATTCATCCCACTGGTTGGTTTTTAGGGGGATTTGTTTTCGCAGGAGCGTGCCGGGTTTGGTAGTGGCCCGGCCTCGTTTTTTATACTGGCTGCGGACGGGTTTCAGCAACCGCCCTATGGTGGCGACAGAGATCCTTTCCAGGTCCCTTAAAACCTGGGAGGCCAGTACCCCGAAGGTGGGAGCGTAACTGGACAGCCATAAAGGCAACAAGGCTTTTAACCGGGGGGAACAGGGCAGATTAGCGGCCAGCCAAATATTCTTTAGGGCTTTTAAGAGCTCTGGAGAGTGGTAGACGGGCTTAGGGCCACGACGCTTAGGCTGGGGTTTGGTGAACCGCTTAAAGCCTCTGAGCAAGCGAATAGCATGCTTTCGATGATAACCGGTAGCAGCACAGAATTCATCCAAAATGAGGTGCTTCCCGGATCTGGACGCATTCTTATATCGTTTAACAATGGCTGCCAGGTATTCTTTTTTGGATTGGGGACTCATAATTAATTACCTCCTACCGAGAAACTTCCTCGGTAACTTTAATTATGAGTCAACGATCCCTCTATTTTAACCCCTTCGGTAACATTTAATATGATTCAATTCGCCTCATCTTGATAACTTGACACACGATGTCGTTCTGCTATATTCTTAATCTTCAAAAGCGATGGCTTATCAGATGTATCGGGTCAAGGGACCATGAAGTTTGGGGAGGTAAAATTCTCTATAGGTAGCAGGGAGTTACACCGTCAGATGCCTTGATGGCAGATCCGACAATGAAAAATTGGGAGTCTCCAACAGAATGGATGGCTTAACAGATACCCAAATACCACCCGGAGGAACAGAACCAGGCTTGATTGCGCGGCGGGTGATCGAATATCTCCTGTCTCGTTGGACGGACTCCAATCAAAGCAATTCCCGTCTCAGTATGAAATTTCTTGTCTGCCTTCTCCTCATCTGTGGAGGAACAGCCTTTGTTGGGGCTGTACCTATCCGAATTTATGGCATCGATTCCTTTTTCCTGCTGGATAACGGTTGGCGGATCGTTTGCGGCCAGCGTCCTCACCTCGATTTCTTTAGCCCCTGGGGTCCGATCACGTTTCTGGTCGTTGGCCTGGGGTTAGTTCTATCAAACGCCTCAGCGAACGGGATCGGTTACGGGAACGCAATCTGCGGACTGATAATCGGGCTGTGGACTTTCTGGCTCAGTCGGGGCCGTCTTGATTCCGCGCCTCGCTTCATTCTCTGCTTATTTCTTACGCTCTTGGTGACGGCCCCATACCCCCTGGGATATTTGCCGCTTTTGTCTTCTCACGCCGAACTCTACAACCGATACGGATACGCATTAATTGGATTGGCCCTTGTTGAGTGCTTCCAGCGGAAGAAGGAGGCGGAACGGGGTGCAGGCGAAATACTGGGCGGGATTTCAACTGGAACAATCGTTGCTATCACCCTGTTTTTGAAGGCCAGCTACTTCGCCGTTTCACTGCCGCTCATCGCGGCATCATTCCTTTTTGGGCGATTAAATTTTAAAAGGTCCCTCGGACTGGCGATCGGTTTCTCTACCGTCCTTTTCGCGATGCTCGCCTACCTTAAGTTCGACATCCGGACGGTGGTCAATGCCTATTGGATGGCCGCCGGCGCTCGTTCCAACGCACTGAATTTATTGGTTTTGACCTACCAACTAATCTCGCAATTACCGGCTCTAATGGTCGCGATCATTATTCCTATCCTCGAAAAACGCCGCGAGAAGTCTGCCGGCTCCTGGTTGGACAATCATCAATGGCTCATTTGGACGCTTCTTGTATCTGCTATGGACTCGCTGCTGATGCTTTCCAGCGCACAACGATATGCGATGCCCCTTCTTGGTGTCTTTGCCATCCTGATCGCCAGCCAACTCACTGCGGAACGGCAGCAGCTTACAGTCGCGGAAGCTCAAACCGAGTTGCCACGTCACGTCTTCGTGCTCGTGCTGTGCGCCCTGCTGGTTGTGCCCCAATTCGCCTCAGATCTGGTGGGTCTGGTGAACGGCGTCTTTCAGAAAGCCCATCCTTCGACGACAACAGGCTTGGTACGATTCACTGAACCTCATTTAGCCCCTTTGATTTTGTACGACGGCGACCCCTTGAAACAAAGCAACGGAAGCGTCTATACCAATTATGTGAACGACGGTGTTGCTTTGCTGCGCAGGCACTGCGATGCTAACGACCGCGTGTTGACCATGGACATGGTAAATCCCTTTCCGTACGCACTTAAGTGGAGGCCGCCGCGGGGCGGGATTGCGGTAACCGCCTTCAATTACACACTCAGTGCGCAATACCGGCCATCTTTCGATGCCTACTTTGGCGATGCGACCGTTGTGCTGTTGCCCAAGCGTCCAGCACAAATGCGAGTGTTTATCGATGGATTCTACGCGCTTTATATCCCGGCACTGCTTGAGCGGTATCAACTCTATGCAGAATCTGACTGGTTCTGGCTCTACAAACGAAAATGAGCTGTCAACCCAGTGGAAAACCCGACGGCCAACGGAAAAGCTATCCTGGAGTTGGCGGTGAGCTGTTCCGGGCATTATAAAAGGAGAGTCCTTTGCATTTTTTGGCTCACCTGCTTAATCGTCAGTATCCCGGAAGTAATCCACTTCCCGGCAAAAACATGACAATTTTTTGTCTAATTATGGGGGTTAAACCTGACCCTCAGCCTATTCCCACCCTTCAAAGATCCCTCTTAACCTTTAACATCTCAAAATAATTGTATTTTTAGCGTTCAATAAACTTATGGCTTAATTGTTGCATATAGAATATATAAAACTAACTGTGAGAGTGGGGAGTAATGACAAAGACATCTCTCACAGAGCACGCAGGGATCGCAGAGGAGGAAGTTGATGATGATAGCAGGATTCGAGGGGGTCCAGGATTCAAGGGTTCATTAAGAGAAGAAGATAATAGCTTGCTTTCACCACAGAGCCACAGAGGCCGCAGAGAAGAACCAGAGAAGAACATTTTTTGCTTTCCGGTGAGAGGCCGGAAAGCAAAAAGAGCTGCTTTCATTTGCCTGCCTCTCACAGGCAAATGAAAAGTCTTGACTCTCTGTTCTCTGTGTCTCGAACGAGTCACCCTCGTGCGTGACGAGTGGGTGGTGAAATAAATGTTTTTATGATGTAACCTATTTTATACTCTCTATAATAAGTCACAACCATAACGACAGAAGGCTATCTCTCACAGAGCACGCAGGGATCGCAGAGAGAATTAATTTTTATTTTTATTTGCCGTTGAGAGGACGGCAATTAAAAACATCTCATCGCTACGCAAAGTATTCCCCGCCGGAGGCGTGAGCGGTTTTAATAAATCGCCCTCTCAGCGATTTATTAAAAAAATTGGCCCTGTGCCCCCTGTGTGCTCGAGCGACCGAAGGGAGCGGGCGAGAGAAAATGTCCAATTTAATCATAAGACCGTTCGTAAATCAATACCATAAAAGGAGCAATGCTAATGGACACACCAGCAGTTAAGACATTTGATGCAAATCTTGATAATTCCTACTTTGACGTGAGCAAGGGTCCAAGCGGGTTCGGTCCCCTTGAGACGCTAATGGAAGATCAAAGCGTTACGGATATCCTCGTCGATAATTTTGATAAGATCTACGTTGAGAAGGGAGGGAAACTGGAACCTACGGATCTCAAGTTCAAAAGCGAAGCCGAATTGCGGGCCCTCATAGACGCCATTCTCATCGCCGTAGGGCGCCGGGTGGATGAATCGTGGCCCATGGCGGATGCGAGGCTCGCTGATGGCTCCAGGGTCAACGTCATTATACCGCCGCTCTCCATTGATGGCCCGAGTATGTCCATACGACGCTTCCGGAAAGACCCGCTGCAGCTTAAGGACCTGATCGCCTACAAGACGCTTACTCCGGTAATCGGGGAACTCTTAGAGGGCATCGTCCGAGCTAGACTGAATGTCTTAATTTCGGGAGGAACGGGGAGCGGTAAGACCACCCTCCTCAATGTGCTTTCAGGTTTCATCCCTTCGGATGAACGTATTGTCTCTATCGAGGACTCCGCCGAGCTTCAACTGAAACAACAGTATGTGGTCCGTCTCGAAACGAGACCGCCCAATCCCGACGGAAAGGGAGAGGTTATCGCCAGGGACCTGGTAAAAAACAGCCTCCGGATGCGGCCGGACCGGATTGTTGTCGGCGAGGTAAGAGGCGGGGAAGTTTTAGACATGCTGCAGGCGATGAACACCGGTCATGACGGTTCTCTTTCCACGATTCACGCGAACTCCCCTCGCGACGCCTTGGCCCGCTTGGAAACGCTGGTAGCCATGTCCGGGCTCACCATTCCCCACGAGGCCGTGAGAAAGCAGATCAGTTCTGCTATCGATATCGTTGTTCAGGTAGCTCGCCTCGGCGACGGCAGCCGAAAATTGGTCAGTCTCCAGGAAATCGCCGGCATGGAAGGCAATGTGGTCACCATGACGGAGATGTTTTCCTTCGAGCAAACAGGGGTAACAGAGGAGGGGAAGGTCAAAGGCCTATTTCTGCCGAAGGGCGTCAGACCTAAGTTTGGCGAAAAGTTTCGTGCCCTTGGCATAGAATTCCCAAAGCACGCCTTCGACCCTACTCACAGCGTCGAGATTTGAGGACCATGAAGGGCAGCCCTAACCTACAAAATATGATTAAAGTATTTTGAATATCTGGAATGTCTGCAGAGTCTAGACAAAAATGTCAATTTTTTTATTTTATATTGATAATATTTTTTTTAACGCTAATTTTAAAAAGTTTATATGGCGGGTTACCGCATACCCAAGCAGGCAAGGACTTTGCTGCCTACTGGGCGTCAGCTCGCCTCTTAATCAATGGCCAGAATCCTTATCAATCAGATCAAATATTTGCTCTGCAAACTTTGGTCGGACGGACAGACAAAATCCCCTTGGTCATGTATAATCCGCCATGGGTTCTTACTTTTATTCTTCCCTTTTCCATAGAAAACTATCCATTGGGTAAGTTACTATGGTTTTTACTTTTGATAAGTTGCATCTTGGTTTCTTTGAACTGGTTATGGCAATTATACGGAGGCACAAAAGCGAATCGACATTGGAATCTGTTGATACTTTGTAGCTATACCCCAGTTTATTTTGTTCTGATAAAGTTTCAGATTGTCCCTCTTATTCTTCTTGGAATAGCGGGCTTTTTACACTTCGGGAGGCAAAAAAAGTGGTTCTTGGCCGGAGCATTTGTGTGTTTGCTTGGAATAAAACCACAAGTTTCATATCTGTTTATTATAGCGCTTATTGTTTGGATTATTTATAAACGGCGATGGGGCGTCATACTGGGAGCAGGACTTGTAACTTCCCTCATAACAGCTATACCAATTTTTTATAATCCTGACATCTTTTCCCAGTATTACAGAGATGTGTTGACTCACTCATTCCAATATTATTGGGACACACCTACCTTGGGAAATTTGCTGAGATCGGTATTGGGCTATGACAAACATTACCTACAGTACTGTCCAAGTATAGTGGGTGTAGCTTGGCTCTTCTATCACTGGTATCATAACTGCGTGAAATGGGTTTGGTCCGAACAAATCCCTCTTCTTCTCTTTCTGTCTCTAATGACTACGTTTTATGCATGGAGAAACGATTATTTGTTGCTCCTAGTAGCAATTATTCAGGCTAGTATCTGGCTCATTCATAATCCCTTACGTCTTTATTCAAAGCTTATGATTCTCATGTACTTAATAATCACTTTAATGGCATGGGTTACTGCTTTTTCTGCTAATGGTGAAAAATGGATCATATGGATGGTTCCGGCTCTGTTTATAAATTATTTATTATTAAAGAACAATTATGCCAAAGATTAATATAAGACTGGTCCTGCGTAAGATCATTATTATTGGTTCGCCCCTTGTTTTTGCCGCTTATCTAATAAAGTGGATTTACTTCGTTCTGCAAAAAAAATTTAGCGTGGACTCCGGTGGAGACTTCTTGGTATATTGGGTCGCTTCTCGTCTTGCCATAGCAGGAAAGCCTCTGATAGTTTTTGATTTTACTCTTTTTAAAGAAATGTTAGCAGAGTTTGCCGGAAAGCCCTTTCCCCTTGCCTGGTTTTATCCACCCACTTTCTTGGTCATGTTACTACCGCTATCCTTGCTACCCTATTCTGTGTCTTTAGTCATTTGGTTATCAATCACTTTGTTCATGTACGTTTTGGTAGTGAGGCGGATAGCCCCTGATCCTGCGACGATTTGGCTAACCCTTGCCTTTCCAGCCACACTTTTGAATATAGGATATGGCCAAACTGGGTTTCTTTCGGCAGGCCTATTTGGCGGGGGGTTACTGCTATTAGACCGCCACCCTTACTTAGCCGGACTGGTTTTGGGGTTCTTCACTTATAAACCACACCTATCCATCCTGATTCCCATCGCCTTAATTGCAGGACGACAGTGGAAAGCCCTGGGTGCGCTGATCCTTTCCTTTGGTTGCCTGGTGCTCGTCAGTGTGTTTGCAGTGGGTGGAGAAACCTGGTTGGCCTTTTTGAGGAATGGCCTCATTGCAACAAAATTCCTTGCAACAGGTTTCCAAGGTTACGGTCTGCCTTGGGACAAAATGATAACGATTTTTTCTGTTACTCGCTTGACAGGTATTGTTCTACCATTGTCTCATATTTTTCAAGGCGCTGTAATGCTTGGGGCCTTCGGAATAACTATCTGGGTGTGGTTTCGCGGGGCGTCCCTCGCCATTCGAGCTTCGGTATTGACCCTTTGTGCTTTGATCTTCACTCCATACGCTTTTGCATACGACTTAACCATACTTATTCTTCCCCTTGCCTGGATAGGATGGGAAGGGCAATCAAAAGGCTGGTTGGGTGGAGAACAGGCCTTACTATTCCTCGGTTGGTGGACTCCTCTTTTCTCTGTTCTTCCCGGTAAACCTATCAGTTTGTTGGTGATCCCACTGATGATCATGGCCCTTCTCTTTATTGCTTTGCGCCGCTGGATGATAGAAAAGGCAAATTCTGTCGTTGAAAAGGAATCACATTTCACTTGTTTAGTGCCTCCCCTATAGTTGTAAGGACCTTCCAAACACCCTTATTTTTCTATAGTCGGAGGCACTTTTGTTTCAAATTATACGCTGCTTATGCATAATTTCGGTTGAACAGTACGCCTGATCATATCAAGATTTTCAAACCAACGGTTTGTCGTCGATTTATAGCGAATCTGGCGCCACAGAGAAGTGTCCGGCCTTGGGGAGTCTTGGTCAGTTGATGTTTGTTGATTTATCTCAATACGTCATCGGCATGAGGAAAGACGTTTCCCTGGATAAGTCCATCCATCCTGGGTGGTCGACCGATACAAGTTCATATCGGGCGATCATCCGAGCGGACGGCCTGGGAACTTGGGATAAGGCGATCACCCCGAAGGCGGGGGATTCCCTGTCATGCTGCGTGGCTTTAGATGCGTAATAACCTTTAACCGGAGCGGGAGAGGGCAAGAACCGTGAGGTCTTGCGAGGCGTCTTATAGTTTTCAGCGCCCTCCTTTCCTCTCCCGCTTCAATTTATCCCTGACTGTGAGAGAATAGATTACCTGTAAGGAAAAAGATCGTTGATCCTGAGACTATACAGAAGGTCAGGGGTGCTGGGGCATCAGATTAACTTGTTCTTGCGAGACAAGCAGATACGGTCGAAAATAGAGAATTCAGTTGAGCCCCAACGAGGAAAACAACAGCAACGATCGCTACGCCAATACCGGCTGCGATCAAACCATATTCTATCGCCGTAACGCCCTCCTCACCTCTTAGGAAATTTTTTATCTTCACCATGAAATTTCACCTCCTTTTGAGTGAATTGTCTTGCTAAGATCGGCTTGAGTAACGAAAAACTCCTTTGATTTTGGATGAATTTTTCTCTTCTATCCAAATAGTGCGTATTCCGATCCAATCCGGCCACTGATTCCGATTGATTCCGGCCACCCATTCCGATCCAATCCGGCCGGGTATTCCGAGCATTCCGGCCACCCCTGAAAGGGGTCTTTAAGCGACGCTGGATAATTTAACCAAAGGCCATTAACCTCCTATAAAAAACCAGGAGGTGCCTATGGCTGGAAGGAGATTATCCATGCGTAAAATCAAAGAAGTTCTCAGGTTAAACTGGGATCAGGGTCTTTCGGCACGACAAATCGCCAGAAGTTGCGATATGGCCCGTAGTACCGTCAAGGAGTTTCTGAATCGTGCCCAGGTAGCCGGCTTGACCTGGCCCCTTCCTCCGGACATGGACGACTGTGTTCTGGAGAACCTGCTTTTCCCCAAAACACCGGAGCCTGTCGATCGGGCTGCCCCTGATATGGGACAGATTCACAAGGAACTGCGCCGGCCCGGAGTTACCCTCCAGTTGTTATGGTTTGAGTACAAAGAACAACATCCCGATGGCTGTCAGTACAGTCAGTTCTGCAATCTCTATCGCCATTGGGCCAAAAAACTGGACTACGGGCTCAGACAGGAATATCGGGCCGGGGAGAAGGTCTTTATCGACTTCTCCGGCCAGAAGATTGCCGTTACCAACCCGGAAACCGGTGAGATGACCTACCATCCACTGTTCGTTGCGGTCTGGGGAGCCAGCAATTATACGTACGCCGAAGCCTGTCCCTCCGAAGATCTTCCCAGTTGGATTAACGCCCATGTTCGTGCTTTCCAGTTCTTCGGTTGCCTGCCTAAAATCCTGGTTCCCGATAACCTCAAAGCAGGGGTGACCAAGCCCTGCCGTTATGACCCGGAGTTAAATCCCACTTATCAGGAAATGGCCCATCATTACGGCTTGGCGGTTATCCCCGCCAGGGTCAGAAAACCCAAGGATAAAGCCAAGGTCGAGGCCGGGGTATTAGTCGTAGAACGCTGGATACTGGCGGTCTTACGAAAACCGGACCTTCTTCAGTCTCAGTGAAGCCAACCAAGCCATCCGGGAACTTTTGATAACCCTCAATCGACGGCCCTTTAAAAAGATCCCCGGCTCCCGGGAAGAACTTTTTTTAGCCCTCGATAAACCCGCGGCCAGACCTCTTTACGCCCCCTATGTCTATGCTCAGTGGGCAAAGGCTCGGGTCAATATCGATTATCACCTCGAAGTACAGGGCCATTATTACAGCGCCCCTTACCCCTTAATTCATGAACAAGTCGATGTCCGCTTAACCTCTAACACCATCGAGATCTTCTTCAAAAACAAACGCGTTGCCAGCCATGTCCGCAGTTTCCTCAAAGGCCAATTTACCACCCTCCCGGAACACCGGCCGTCCAACCATCAAAACTACCTGAAGTGGACTCCGGAACGGATCATCGGCTGGACCCAAAAGATCGGTCCTCATACCGCCTTGGTAGCCCAGGAGATCCTTAACTCCAAAGAGTATCCCGAACAAGGATTCCGCGCTTGCCTGGGCTTGATCCGTTTGGCCGATCGCTATTCCTCAAAACGATTAGAAGCCGCTTGTCTCAGAGCCTCACAGATCAAAAGCCACTCGTATAAAAGCGTCAAGTCCATCCTTAAAACCGGCCTGGACGGGCAATCTCTACCCACCAATCCTAAACCTTTAATCTTAAACCACCCCCATATCCGGGGTCAGGAATATTACCGCTAAGGAGGACCTATTATGCTTAACCAACAAACCATCGACCAACTGTACCGCATGAAGCTTAAAGGCCTGTCTTCTGCCTACCAGGAACAACTCCAACAACCGGCCCAAGACCTAAGCTTCGAAGAACGATTCGGCCTCATCGTCGATCGGGAATGGACTTACCGTGAAGACCGCCGGCTCAAACGCCTTCTTAAAGTGGCCAAGCTCAGGGAACCGGCCTGTGTCGAAGACATCGATTACCGCCACCCCAGAGGTCTGGATCGCTCGGTCTTGAAAAGTATCGTTTCCTGTCAGTGGATTACCAAATCTCAAAACCTCATCCTCATCGGACCCACCGGGTCCGGTAAAACCTACCTGGCTTGCGCTTTAGCCAACCAGGCCTGCCGTCTGGGTTTTATGACCCTCTATGTCCGTATCTCAAAACTACTCCAAGACTTCCAGATCGCCAAGGCCGACGGCTCTTATGCCAAGCTCCTGGCCAAACTGGCCAAACTCAATCTCCTCATCATCGATGACTGGGGTCTCACCCCTCTCACCCCGGCCGAACGGCGAGACCTCCTGGAAATCCTCGATGATCGCTATAATCGGGGCTCCACCCTCATCACCAGCCAGTTCCCCATCACTACCTGGCATGACCTCATTGGGGAACCCACCATCGCCGATGCCATCTTGGACCGCCTGGTCCATGCGGCTCACAAAATAACCCTCAAAGGAGATTCCATGCGGAAAACACGTTCCCCCTTGACTTAGGTGGCCCACTGCATTGTATAATGCTTCACCCAGCATCGCTTCGCTCCGACCCCCTGGCCGGAATCATCGGAATAGGTGGCCGCTTTCCTTCGGATCAGGCGGCCGGATTCATCGGAATAGGCAAATAGAAAAAGCATATACCATACCAAAAACATAACTATTATAAAATATTATATAATGATATATTTGCTCAGGATAATAGCTTATGAATTTGTAATATAATCTGACAATAAAACGGAGGCTCGAAAACGCCTAAACATAGTCTCATGATAAAATATCAAGTGATTTCGATAGGAAACAAAGGAATGGGGTAGATTTAGGGAATTTCAAAATTATGTCAAAATTACGTCAAAAAAAGACATTTTTTGCGAAAGAAAAAACAAATTTGATTTAGGGGTTAAAAAAAGATTTTTTTGGGGCAAAGACAGACCGAGTTGAGTAGCCCCGGGGAATTTCACCCCCTGCGGTCGAGTAGCCGCGCACCTTACAGTGCGCAGCCCTCACAGAAGCCCGCCTGCAGATTTCCCGCACGAGCCTCTTCAGCAGTTGATTCACAGTACGGCGAGGGGTTGCATCCTTACAAAAGGAATGTACAACCTCGAAGACCGTAATCTGCTATCCTCTCAAGTCCTGTTTGCATGGCTGGCTTGTTCCTTTCTTTGAATAAAGGGCCGAATCCTCCCTTTGCATGGAGCCCATGTTTCCCTCAAAAGGCTTAACTGCCGCTAACCGCTTCCCCATGTAGCAGGCTTTCCCTGCCTCAGAGTACTATCAGTTAGTCCGACTCCCGGCAAATCATCGAACCATCCTTGCTTCAAGGGCTTGTCTAGTTCTACAGCTTACTTGCTGAACTTGCCGGGTCTCCCGTGTTCACACAAAATCTCTTGTCAACATGCCGCAGGTGCTGGACCCCGGTGGCATCATAGCTACCTTGCCTATATCGGTAACTGTAATACTGCCTTCCCCGTTGAGAGACCGGGTTGGCTACCACACACCGTTCGATTTCGGGGCTACATATCCTTTCACTTGCGTTACGGCCTATTGCCTCCCTGTTTACGCTTCACAGTGCTTGTTCCCATCTTGTATAGATAGTCCGCCCACTGCGCAAAACTCGGTTCCTGGCTGTTGGCTAAACTTTGCCAGAGTGACTATCTCAAGTCACCAGACTCTGTGCGCCTCACGGCGCACCCCTCACAGAAACCGGACGTGACAGTCTCCCGTCATCCGGCTCTTGACCATCGCAGCTTGAGGTGGTTTGAAGCCTGCTCCTGCATGCCGACTTCGAGGGACTTCCCCTCATCTATTGTACGCTTCGTGGCACACTTACGGTTTGAAATCTCGTTTGGTGACCCAAGACATTAAAATTACAAGGAAGAAAACGAATGAATTGCCGTACTGCTTTGGGGAAAGGCATAATCTTGGGTGGTGTAGGGGCAACCGGGCGGTGGAAATCTGGGGTTCGATTTGCGCGAATTAGTTTTTATCCGGAAATCCAAGATTTCCGGATAGCTTTCAGCAGTCAGCGGTCAGCATTTAGCCCAAATTCCCAATGATAAAGGGTTTTGCTGAAAGCTAAAAGCTGATGGCTCAATGCTCCATCCGGGAGAGGGTCGCTTCCGGATGGATATCACTCAATAACACTGCCTACCAAATCATAGGGGTGGGCCTCAATAATCTTGACCTGCACTATCTCCCCGATTTTCGGCTCCCCGTCGGTAATATAGACCACCCCATCCACCTCCGGGGCCTGAAAACGGGTCCGGCCTTGAATCAATAACTCGCTTTCCGGGCTGATCCCGCTTACCAAGACCGGCTCCAGAGAACCGATCCGGTTTTCATTCTTCTTAAGAGAAATTTTCTTCTGGGTCTCCATTAAGAGATCCAGCCGGGCCTTACCGATTTCTTCCGGCACCTGGTCCGCATAGCCGGCAGCCGGGGTGCCTTCTTCCTGGGAATATCTGAAAACCCCGAGATGATCGAACCCCATCCCGGTAACAAAATCAACCAGCTCCTGAAAATCTTTTTCTGTCTCCCCGGGAAAGCCCACCATGAACGTGGTTCGAAGGGCCGCTTGCGGAAGTAGGCGACGAATTTTTCGGATCAAGTCTATCAAGGCTTTTTGTGCGTAGGGCCGATTCATGGCCTTAAGAATCCGGTCGCTGATATGTTGTATGGGGATGTCGAGATAAGGGCAGATTCTCTCCTCTTGGGCCATCAAGGCCAAAAGGTCCGCAGTAATTCTCTCCGGCCGCAAATAAAGCAGACGCAGCCATTGAAAGGACCCTCTCTTTAACAATTCAACCATCAACTCGTTCAAAGAAAGGGGCTGAACAAGGTCGGATCCGTAAGCCGTCGTATCCTGGGCCACCAGGATGAGTTCACGGACACCTTGACCTGCCAGGATCTGAGCTTCCCGAATCAGTACCTTTGGGTGGCGGCTGCGGAAGGGTCCCCGGATAGAAGGGATTGTGCAGTAGGCACAGCGATTGGAACACCCCTCGGCGATTTTTAAATAAGCCGTTCCCGGGGAGGTGGTCAGGAGGCGACCATGCGGTTCCGCCCACAGTCCGGGAACAGATTCCAAAATCATCTTAGGCGTTTTTCTCCCGGCCAAAAGGGCGGATACCTGATCGGCCACGGTCAAAAAAGATTTCGTGCCCAGGAAGAGATCCACCTCGGGTAATCGGTCTAACAACGGACTCCCATATCTTTGTGGAAAACACCCGGTGACCACCAGGACCTGACAAGCCCCTTCCTCCTTTAATCGGGCCGCCTCTAAAATAGTGTCGATGCTTTCCTGGGTGGCCGATTCGATAAAGCTGCAAGTATTGATCAAGATCACTTCAGCTTTATCAGGGTCCTGAGTCAAAGAAAAATCCTTGGCTTCCAATTGATGGAGCATGATCTCGCTGTCCACCTGATTTTTGGCACAGCCGAGGCTGATGAAATAGACTTTGGAAAAAGAAGGGGTCGAGGGGTCCAGGATTCGAGGATTCAAGGGTTTCGTTTTTGGGTTTGATTTGCTTTTCATTTGACTCCTTGGCCCTTATTGGATGATTGTAAAGGTTCCATAGGCGAGCATTGCTGTCCAAAATGGGTTAAATGTTTTGATCGTTGCATTAATTTCATTTAAGTTTTTGACTTATTAACGGTCTCATAATTGTTTTTACCTGTGAAGGCCTAATTTTCTTTTTTCAGGGCTTTCAGGCTGATCTCTCGCCCGCTCCCCTTCGGTCGCTTGAGTTCACAGAGAGCTCAGAGAATGAATATTTTATAAAATCGCTGAGAGGGCGATTTTTTAAACCCCTCACGCCTCCGGCGGGGGTTTCTCTGCGAGCAACGAGATTTTTGTAATTGCCGTCCCCTCAACGGCAATTACAAATTATTTTTCTCTGTGATCTCTGCGCGCTCTGTGAGAGATCGTCTTTGGGGTGTGACTGGACAGTGTTGAAGAAGCCCGTCGATATTATTTTGAGACTGTTAATAATGGGGCCTTTTTGAAAACCAGGTTCACCACAGAGACATCGAGGACACCGAGCAGAATCTTGTTTTATGAAGAAACGGGAGATAGCGTTTCTTCATAATCTGCAGGCCTGCGGCGCCCTGAATAGGCCCCATCTTCGCAGTGCGACGGAATCCTTTGCTTTGTGGGTATCTCCCCACAAAGCAAAGGTAGGTATCAATTTAGCTTTTTTTAAAAAAGTAAAATCCTTTTTTTGCCACAGACAAAGGCAGGACGAGGTGGCGGTGACTTGCCGCCCCCTCATTGTCAGGCCCTTCGGGCACTTGAAACCAGCTTCGCCACTAAGCGACGGCTGGTTTACCCGGCCTGTTTTTGTTGGGCCGGGGAAACAATTTTTCATCCAGTTTTGTCCGTGTGAGTCGGTGGCAAAAACATTTTAAAACAACTAAGGTGTTACAAAAATAGTCTTTTCTGTGTTCTCTGGTACGCCAGGACAAGCCTGGCTGATCTATATGAATGAAAGGTTTCATACTTGTTAATTGCTCGTTCAACAAGGAGTTGCGGCCTCCCGCCTGGGGTGACCGAAAGCGGGGAGTAGGCCGGTCTCTATCCGACAAGATAGAGGCGAAAAGGGGAAGGACCCTCTGGACAACGAAGGCGTGAGCCCTAATGAAAGTGAACCTGATTCGGCCTCGTTACACGTAGATGACGGCGACCAGCCAGCCGGAGATGGTGAAGTCTGATACCAGCGGGGAAGCAACGAGCGAGGGCACCTGCTGGGCCGTCCGGGGTGATTGAGGAGAGCGCGCGCCGAAAGATCAGTCGAGGAACCTGGGAGACCCGACGGGGTATCGGTAAGAGGGGATAACGTTGTCAGGGAATCCATAACCTGGAAGACGGCCCCGGTCGGGAGTCGGAGCGGCCCATAGTAGCGAGGAAGTCCCGGAAACGGGATGGAGCGAAGGGGCCGTACTTCAGTCATGTTTTGATCGAAAGAGGGAGATCCCGCTTGAGTCAAAAAGGCTTTATTACGGAATGGATGGCCAAAGGGTTTCAACTGGAACCCGGGATGCCGGAGAAGGTCTCGCTTTTGCGATGGAAACTGAGCTGTAAGGCCAAGCAAGAAGGTCAGTTTCGATTTTATGCCCTGTACGACCGGGTGTATCGCCGGGATGTATTGGAAACGGCCTGGGCTCGGGTACGAGCGAACCGAGGGGCACCGGGTACGGATGGGGTGACCATTCGGCAGATAGAGGAAGGAGGGGTGTCCGGATTTCTGGAAACATTGGAAAAGGAACTGCGGACCAAGACCTACCGACCTTTGCCGGTGCGCCGGGTCTATATTCCCAAGGCTAATGGCAAGCTGAGGCCCTTGGGAATCCCCTGTGTACGAGACCGGGTGGTCCAGATGGCCGTATTGTTGGTTTTGGAGCCGATCTTTGAGGCAGACTTTCTGGATTGCTCTTACGGGTTTCGACCTGGGCGAAGAGCCTGGGGCGCCCTGGAACAGATCAGAAAGAACCTGCAAGAAGGACGGCGAGAGATCTATGATGCGGATCTGTCCAGCTACTTTGACAGCATTCCCCATGATCGACTGATGACCCTGGTAGAGAAAAGGATAGCCGATCGATCGGTGTTGAAACTGATCCGGATGTGGCTTCGGACAAAGGTAGTGGAAGAAGGAAGCCGGGGGGATGGAAAGAGACCCGACAAAGGGACTCCCCAAGGGGGAGTTATTTCTCCCCTGCTGGCCAACCTGTTCCTTCATGAGATGGATCGAACCTTCCATGAGGATAAAACCGGCCCTTACCGAGTGTCCGATGCCCGCCTGATTCGCTACGCCGATGATTTTGTGATTCTGGCCCGCTGCCAGGGAAAGCGAATACGGGAGTGGGTGGAAGGGAAGCTGGAAAGAGACCTTGGGTTGCGGATAAATCGAGACAAGACGAGCATCGTACGAATGAATAACCCTGGGGAAAGCCTGAACTTTCTGGGATATACCATGCGCTATGACCGGGACCTTCGAGGAGGGAAGCACAAGTATCTGAACGTCTTCCCCTCGGAAAAGGCGGTCAAGGGGCTCCGGGAGAAGATACGAGGGAAGACCTGTAGTGGATATAAGAAGCCGCTCATTGAAGTGATCGCCGAGACGAATGTCGTTCTCCGAGGATGGGCCAATTATTTTGGCTATGGTTATCCACGAAAGGTATTCCGTGACGTCAATCATTTCGTACGCTGTCGGTTTCAGAGATTTTTGAGAAACCGGAGCCAACGGCGGAGCCGGCCATTTAGACAGGGTGAAAGCTTGTATAGTGGGTTGAAACGCTATGGGCTTATCTATCTGTAATGCGGGCACGTCCTCAACTCCTTGCGCATGCCTTATGGCAAGAGACTGTCGGTGAGCCGGATGCGGGAAATCTGCATGTCCGGTTCGATGAGGAGGCGCTGGAAAGCCTTGTCCGCTGTGGTCCCAAGTAGATGCGTGCATCAAAAGGTTCAATAGTGGCTCCAGGTCAGTACCAGTGCCTTACTCTACTTCGCAGCCCATAAGGCTGTCTGTCCAACCGGTGAAAGTCCGGTTATAGGAATTGGCTGTTTACCTATATAGCGATATCCGACGGTTATTGGAGGTGACTCCGGTAACTGAAAGCTCGGAAGTAAACGCCCTGGCCGGTGCAGGGCTAACAATCTCATCGGGCCGTAGCGTAAAGCGAACTTACTAGCCTCGTTACACTTCCCACGCGAGAATCGGCGGGCGTGGGGTTGTGGATGCCGAGCCTGTGCAGAGATGGCGAAGGCTAACACGATAGGGGAAGCAACAGTCACATGCACCTTATTGGTCCACCGGGGTACAAGAGGCGGCACGACGGGAAAGGGCATACAGAGTAAATTGGGGAGCCTCTCGATACCAGCCCATACCTGGCCGTAGGGCAAAGGCCCATCGTATAATCCATAAGTCGATGGGAGGGGTCGAGAGTTTCGGATGAGGCCATAGTAAGCTGGGATCTGGCCGGACAACATAACCGGCCGGGGAGCCAAGGGCCTCTGGACTGGATTGTCCGTTATCTGATTTTCGCTAAACGTGCCCGGAAGGGCCATAGAAGAAAAGAAATTGGACTGTGGCTGGATATAAGGCAGGGTATTCAGAGGGTATGCAGGCCCGGTGGTTAAGCTCTGAAGGTCTGGCGAAGGTTCCAGTGGAATTCCGGTTTGAAGCCGGTACTGGGGAAAACCCGACGTACGGAATTTTAGAGGGGGAGGAGGAAACGTAGTGCACGGGCTGATGACCAATTGCCACGAAACCTGAAAAGGTGGATACACTGGAAGTCATTGACCTAAACAATTACGCGCCTCCTCTCCACTCGGCGGTAAAAAATCTATCTTGGACAAGAATGATAGGCGAGATGATTTTATCCGCCATAGCTGCGAACCGTATAGTGATCTATAGCCGCGAACATGACCCCGTAGAAGAACAGCCATAAGGGAATAGCTTGCCAGACAAAACCCTTTTCCCTTCCCCTCCGGGATTCCAACAACCCTAAAAATTGGACCAGGACAAAACATTCCACGGCAAAGGGCGGAAACCCGAAAAACCCTAAGACCGGCATTTCAAACAGCTTTAACTTTCCCACCCAGGGGACAGCATATACCCATTTGGCCTCGGCCCAAAAATTCCAAAATTCCCAGAGAAGACCGCAGATCATTCCGGATAAAAGGAATTGAAGAAGGGTCCCGACCCTCCCTTCATTCAGCTCCTTTAAAATCGAAGGTCTTCCGGCACGAAAGTTAAAAGGCTCCAGGAGAAAAACAAAACCCAGCCAAACCATGAAAAAGCAATATCGGGGGAATAGCAAAGGAAGGACCAGACACAGGATGCCCACGACGATCAAAGGCCGGTGCCGCGACGGGCCGATCCGGATGGGGTTTATCCGACTCTTTTCAAAAATCCCCCAGGCCTGTAGAAGTTCCCTGGTCTCCAGGATAGCCGGCAGGACCGTACCAAAAGCCACAAAATAGCCCGGCCAGCGCAGAAAGACGGGTTTCGGCACCCCCAGATAATACCAGTTTTTAAGGATCAGGTTGAATCCCTCAAAGATGATCCAGATCACCACCGACCAGGGTATTAACCGGAAAAATTGACTGGTCCGGTTGACCATCAGGGAATTCCCTTGCCGTCGATAGACCAGGCCGTCCACCATCAGGATATAAGACCACCAGACGAGCGAGTAAAAATAGGTGGTCAACGGTCGGAAACGAACCAATAAGACGATCTCAAAAACAACCAGGCCAGCCAAACCTATCCAGAGGTGAATCCCTTTTTTCATATTAAGCCCACATGCGCCCTTTGGGGCGCCACGAAGGATAAAAATGCTTTTTGAACCGCCCGGCAGCTTAAGGCTGCCTTGATTACCTGGATAAAGACGGACTTTCTTTTTTGACCTTGGGCGACTTTCCCCAGTGGCAAACGGAGTCTTGCCCGGCACAAGGTCGTGCCGGGAAAAATAACCGTCCCGGCAGTTGTCCAGCCCTTGTCAAGTGACCTGTCTGCGCCTGCCTGTGCGAGTCCACACGCAGACAGGTGCGACCACGCACAGGCAGGCCGGAGGGAACGGGTGGTTAAACAAGGTCTTTAAAAGCTATTTTCGAACTAAGAATTCATGCCCCTTTGGAGCGACACATTAGATGAAAGGATTCAAGGAGCCAAGGGGTCAAGGATTCAAGTGAAAGGCATGGAAATTAAATCCCTTGAACCCTGGAATCCTGGAATCCTTGAACCCTCTTAAGTCACGATTTTTCTTGTATCAATTTCCGAATCTTCGGCATCGCCTGTTTAGTGGCCTGAATGCCGGCATCCATCAACCTTTTCTTCTGACTGAAATCGGTCATGCCCACATCCCCCACAGGTCTGAGGTCTAAGGTTTGAGGTTTGAGGTTTTTTGACCTTAAGCCTTAAGCCTTGTAGCTTGGACCTTTCACCTTAAACCTTAAACCTTGGACCTT
Organism: uncultured Acidobacteriota bacterium; assembly: GCA_963719865.1. Lineage (GTDB taxonomy): Bacteria > Acidobacteriota > Terriglobia > Terriglobales > Acidobacteriaceae > Sulfotelmatobacter. Next base: position 67,785 of record CAVRDS010000049.1, read on the forward strand.
TCCCCTTTCACCGTCGGTCTGATGTCTGGGATTTTTTGACCTTGATGGACCCATAAAAAAGTCCGCAAGCACCCATTTTAGTCATTTCCGTGGAAATGGGAATCCAGTATTTTTAATTTGTTACGCCCGGTCTGGATTCCTGCCCCCGATCGGGTCGAGGACAAGCTCTGCGCGGGAATGACGCCTTTTGAGGCTCCACCAAGCATAAAATGGTTTTCGCCGAACTCCGAACTCTAAACTCCGAACTTTTTTTCGTTCTAAATCGCCACCAACTCCATCTTCCCCCAGGCACCTACCTGATCCCCGATAATGATCAAGACCCCTTCCACCTGGGGAATCTGTCGGGCCCAATCCAAGGCCAGTTGAATATCGTTTTTGGTCTGTACCCGGTTACCTACGGCAGTAGCCAGGGCATCGGAGAGTATGGCCGAAGAAGATAAGATGGTTACCGCATCGGCCTGGCCGAAGCTTAGAGAATGGCCCACCGTGCCCGACGAAGTGCAGAGTCCTACGGGTATCGGCGAAGGGTCTAAGCGGACCCCCAATCTCTGACTCAAAGGAGACTGCCCGGCATAAATTCCGATGGTCAAAGGTTCATGGCAAAGGATGAATAAATCCCCGCCGTTTTCAATGATAATATCCTTCGATTCGGCCAATAAATCCAGACCGACAAACTCCGCTACGGCCCCGGCCACGGCCGCCATGGGGCCGACTCCGGCAATCCGAGCGGCTTGAAGCATGGCCTGGACAATAGGCGGGGCCAGGGGGTCTAAGGCCAGGGGCTGGAGTGTTTCCTTGAATTCAGGGTTTTGCCTAATATAACTTTCCAGGGCATGGCGGTATTGATAAACCCGTTCATACCCCTCGGCCGAAAGATTTTTCCTGGCCCGCACCCAGAGGTCGGTTTCTTTGACCTGGACGGTAAAAGAGATCCAATCCGGAGAATCGACTTTACTGCGGTAGAAGCGTTTCTGATGTTCGGTCATAATAAAGGGGCAAAGGGGCAAAGGGCAAAGGTTAAAGGTGAAAGGTTAAATGTTAAAAGATCGAGGATCGAACCCCAAGGTGCAAGGTACAAGGTTAAAGGTTCGAGGATCGAGGAACGAGAAATCTGATACCTTACCACTTGTACTGACATCTTAATACGAAAATAACCTTGGTCCACCCCCACCCCTTCCCTCCCCCCTCTGAGGGGGAGGGTGAGGGAGGGGGGGGAAAATTTTCATGATTCGTGGTGCCCTCTGGGGCATGTGAATTAGTTTGTAACGGTTTTTTCTTATACCTCGAACCTTTAACCTTTAACCTTGAACCTTTTTTCAAGCATAAACTACTTCCAACATGGGATTGCAGGAGAGGCCTTTTAGTTCCCTTCTTAACCTGGCTGAAGGCCGGATATTCTGGGTTTCCGGAAGGTTCAACAGGACCTGGCTTTTATCAGGAAGGCAGGCACAAATCTGGACCGGACAGGCGCCGGGATGGCCTTTTAAAAAATCGGACAACTCGATGATCTGGTCCCGGGTCAAGCCCTCAACCGGAATCTTGAGAACGGCCTGCTGGGCCATTTTTTCTTCGGCCTCAGTCAGGAGCAGCACATCATTGGCAATCACCTTGATCCCTTTTTCATCCTTGGTGGTAAACCCGGCAATCCACAAGGGACCTTCTTCTTTCAACACCGTCGATGATTTTCTAAACACATCCGAAAAGATGATGACCTCACAGGAGCCGGTCAGATCTTCAATGGTGACAAAGGCCATCCGCTCCCCTTTTTTGCTGTTGATCTCTTTCAAGGCCGCCACCATACCGACCAAACGCACATTTTCTTTGTCCTCATATTCGGCCAAGGCTTGGATTTCGACGGTCTTTAAGTCCGGTAAGCTCTCGGCATAGCGGGTCAAGGGATGGCCGGTGATATAAAAGCCCAGGATTTCCTTTTCATAGGAAAGCTTTTGGCTTCTCTCCATTCTGCAACTATCGGAGGCTCGATTTCAGGGCGGGTTAATCCCGAATCTCCTCCCACGGAAAAAAGACTGAACTGATTTTCGGTCTGTTCTTTTTGACGCTGCTGCCCTATCTCCAGGGCTTCGGGTAAAAAGGCCATCAGCCTGGCTCGGGCCACCCCCAGGGAATCAAAGGCCCCGCATTTAATCAGGCTTTCCACCACCCGGCGATTCACCCGGCGCAGATCCACCCGCTGACAAAAATCGATGAGGGACTTGAAGGCTCCTCCTTTTTCTGGCCTCCAGGATGGACTCAATGGCCCCGGCCCCGACATTCTTCACCGCCGCCAGCCCGAAACGGATCTTGTCTTCCACCACGGCAAAATCCAACTGACTCAGGTTCACATCGGGCGGCAGGACCACGATCCCTTTTTCCCGGCATTCGGCGATGCATTTGGTCACTTCCGTTGAATTGCCCATCTTGCTGGTTACCAAAGCGACCATAAAATCCAAAGGATAATGGGCCTTCAGATAAGCGGTCTGGTAGGTAATCAGGGCATAAGCAGCGCTGTGGGACTTGTTGAACCCATAGCCGCCGAAGGTTTCCATATTTTTAAAAATGGCTTCGGCCTTCTTTTGGTCGATCCGCTTCTTTTTGGTCCCTTCCAGAAAACGGTTTCGCTGCTGGGCCATGACCTCGGGAATCTTTTTGCCCATGGCCTTGCGCAAGGTGTCGGCCTCTCCCATGGAATAATCGGCTAACAGGCTGGCGATCTGCATAACCTGCTCCTGATAAACGATAATCCCCAGGGTTTCTTTCAATATCCCTTCCAGGAGGGGGTGCGGATATTCTACGGGCACTTCCCCATGTTTTCTCTTGATATAATCCGCCACCATCCCGCTCTTTAAAGGGCCGGGCCGATAGAGGGCGTTGAGGGCGATGAGATCTTCAAAATTCTGGGGTTTGCTCTTGATCAAAAGGTCCTTCATGCCCGAACTTTCCAATTGAAAAACTCCGTTGGTATCCCCTCGGGCTAAAAGTTGGTAGGTTTCCGGATCATCCATAGGAATCCGGATCAAATCAACCTTGAGGCCGTGGGTCCGTTCAATCGTCCTTAAGGCATACTGGATGACGGTCAGGTTGTTCAAGCCCAGGAGGTCGAACTTGATCAGGCCCATTTCCTGGACCGATTTCATTTCATACTGGGTCAGGGTTTCACCCTTGGGGCCTTTGTATAAGGGAACGGTCTCGGTAATGGGATGAGGGGAAATGACCACGCCGGCGGCGTGGGTGGAGGCATGGCGGGGCAGTCCCTCCAGGGCTTCGGCTATGGTCAGCAGTTCTTTAATGGTCGGATCGGTTTCCTTCAGCTCTTTGAGCCGGGGCTCGGCCTCAAGGGCTTCTTTTAAAGTAATGTTTAATGTCGCCGGGATCAGCTTGGCGATCTTATCCACTTCGCCGTAAGGGATATTCAAGGCCCGCCCCACATCCCGAATGACGGCCCGGGCCTGCATCTTACCGAAGGTGATGATCTGGGCCACATATTCCTGGCCGTATTTTTCGGTAATGTACTTCAAGACCTCATCCCGCCGTTCCACGCAGAAATCCACGTCGATATCCGGGAGTTCTTTTCGTTCCACGTTCAGAAAGCGCTCAAAGATCAGGCCGTAATCCAAAGGATCGATATCGGTAATCCCCAGGGAATAGGCTACCAGACTCCCGGCCCCGGAACCCCGGCCGGGTCCGACCGGAATCCCTTGCTGCTTGGCAAACCCCACATAATCGGCCACGACCAAAAAATATCCGGAAAATCCCGTCGTGGTGATTACCGTGAGTTCCTTTTCCAGGCGGTCCCGATATTCTTTAAAACGCGACGGGGAAAAGGAGGGGACCAGTTGGTCCTTCATTGACAGTCTTTTCTCCAAACCGGCCCGGGCCTCATTTTTAAGCCGGCCATCCATGGTCTCTTCCGGGGGCAAGGGATAGCGGGGGAGAAAAGATTGGCCGAAGTTCAATTCCAGGTTGCAGCGATCGGCAATGCGCAGGGTATTTTGGATGGCTTCCGGCAAGTCTGAAAAAAGGGCCGTCATCTCTTCCGGTGATTTGAAATAAAGCTGATTGGTTGAAAAACGCAACCGGTTGGGGTCTTCAACGGTCTTCCCGGTCTGGATGCAAAGCAAGACGTCATGGGCCTTGGCTTCTTCCTGGGTCAGGTAATGACAATCATTGGTGGCCACGATGGGTATGCCCAACTGACGGTGGACCTCCAGCAGACCCTTATTGACAATTTCCTGCTCGGGGATGTCGTTTTTCTGCAGTTCAAGAAAAAAACGATCCTGATCGAAGATCTCGGCTAATTCCCGGGTGACTTTTAAAGCCCGGTCATAGTCGTTATTAAGCAAGGCATAGGGGATTTCGCCGTGAAGACAGGCCGACAGGGCGATCAATCCTTTATTGTGATCCTTCAGGAGCTCCCGGTCGATCCTGGGTTTATAATAAAAACCCTCAAAATAGGCTTGGGTCACCAATTTGACTAAGTTACGATAACCCTTTTCATTTTTGCAGAGCAAGACTAAGTGGAAGGCGTTTTCTTTATGGGGATGGGCCTCTTTATCAAAGCGGCTTCCCGGGGCCACATACACTTCGCAGCCGATGATGGGTTTCAGCCCATGTTTCTGGGCCTGTTTATAAAACTCCACCATGCCGAAGATGTTGCCGTGGTCGGTCATGGTTATGGCCGGCAGTTTGAAGGCCTGGGCCTTTTCAAACAACTCTTTGAGCCTTATCTCCCCATCCAGCAAGCTGTACTGGGTATGGAGATGGAGATGGACAAACGGAGCGTGGGGCATGATCATTCCCACTCAATCGTACTGGGGGGCTTGGAAGAGATATCGAAGACGACCCGGTTGACCCCTTTGACTTCATTGATGATCCGGTTGGAGAGGCAGCTCAAAAGGTCATAGGGGATCCGGGTCCAGTCCGCCGTCATGGCATCCAGACTGTCGACGATGCGCAAGGCGATGACATATTCATAGGTCCGCTCATCCCCCATGACTCCCACGGTCTTGATCGGCAGCAGAACGGCAAAAGACTGCCAGACCTTGGTGTACAAGTCGGCCTTTCTTATCTCTTCCCAGACGATCGTATCGGCCTGACGGAGGATGGACAAACGGGCCTCGGTCACCTCCCCCAGGATACGGATGGCCAGTCCCGGACCGGGGAAAGGCTGCCGGCTGACGACCTCTTCGGGCAGTCCAAGGTTGCGGCCCACTTCACGACCCTCATCTTTAAACAACTCCCGCAGGGGCTCGATGAGTTTTAATTTCATTCGGGCCGGAAGTCCGCCCACATTATGATGGGTCTTGATGGTGGCCGAGGGGCCTTTAAAAGAGACCGATTCGATCACATCCGGATAGAGGGTCCCCTGGGCCAGAAAACGGACGGAGCCGATCTTTCGGGCCTCGGCTTCAAAAATTCGAATAAATTCATGGCCGATGATGGTCCGCTTTTTTTCCGGGTCGATCACCCCTTGGAGTTTTTTGAGGAATGACTTGGTGGCATCCACATAAACCAAGGGGATATGATAACGGCCCCGGAAAAGTTTGACCACCTTCTCGGCCTCTCCGCTGCGCAGCACCCCGTTGTTGACAAAGATACAGGTCAATTGTTGGCCGATGGCCTGATGGAGCAGGACCGCCACCACCGAAGAATCCACCCCGCCGGAAAGGGCGCAGATCACCTTTTCGTGGCCCACCTGTTGTCGGATAGCGTCGATGGTCTGTTTGATAAAAGAACTGGGGGTCCACAAAGGTTTCAGACGGCAGACCTTAAAAAGAAAATTTTTCAGGATCCGGTGCCCGGATGGGGTATGGACCACTTCAGGGTGGAACTGAACCCCGAAGACCGTGCGGGCCTGGTTACGCATGGCCGCCACCGGGGCATTATGGCTTTGGGCAATGACTACAAAACTTCTGGGAAGCTTTTCAATCCGGTCCCCATGGCTCATCCAGACGACCTGACTTTTTTTCCCTCCTCCTTTGTCCAGTCCGAAGAAGAGGTCTTGAAAATCCAGAAAATGGAGTTCCACCCGTCCGTACTCCCTCTTGGCCGACCGTCCTACCCGGCCTTTCAACTGCTGGGTGATCCACTGCAGGCCATAACAGATTCCCAAAATCGGGATCCCCAAATCCAAAATTTTCGGGTCCGGCATAGGGGCCTTGGGATCATAGACGCTGGCCGGACTCCCGGACAGGATAATCCCCTGGGGATCGAAGGCCTTGATTCTTTCCCAAGGCCAATTAAAGGGATGGATCTCGCAATAAACCTTGGCCTCCCGGACCCGGCGGGCGATGAGCTGGGTCGTCTGGGAGCCAAAATCAAGGATCAGGACTTTTTGACTATGAATGTCCATTTGAGCCTCATAGAAAAAACGTTCGGCGTTCGACAAAACAGTTCGGAGTTTAGAGTTCGGAGTTCGGAGAGGGCACACCCGAAACAAACCCCATATTCAGTGTCATAAATTAAGAGTGAATCTATCATAGAAAATAG
>CAVRDS010000050.1:0-442219 GCA_963719865.1 uncultured Acidobacteriota bacterium
AGCAGTCCGTGGTGAAAGTCTGGATGCGCGGGTGGAAGAAAGTTGAACGAATCCACAGCGTTGGTTCGTACACTGCGGTCATGGCAATGGGGAAAAGAATCAAGGAGCGGCGAGAGCAGACTGAGTTCTGGGTGGCGCACACGGAGTTGCCACGAACTGCGGGGCATCCGTTTTATGAGCGTCTGAACCAGTTGTTGGCCGAGCGGGGGTTCGACGAGTTCGTCGAAGGCGAGTGTGCGCGATTCTATGCGGAGACGATGGGTCGGCCGTCGTTGACGCCGGGGCGGTACTTTCGCTTGCTGCTGATCGGCTATTTCGAAGGCATCGACGGGGAGCGTGGGATTGCGTGGCGGGCGGCGGATTCGCTGGCGCTGCGGCGGTTTCTGGAGTTGGAGTTGAGCGAGCAACCGCCGGATCATTCGACGATTTCGCGGACGCGGCGGTTGATCGACGTGGAGACGCATGAGGCAGTGTTCGGCTGGGTGCTAGAGTTGCTGGCGGAGAAAGGATTGTTGAAGGGCAAGACGATTGGTGTCGACGCCACGACGCTGGAGGCGAACGCGGCCATGCGCTCGATTGTGCGGCGCGACACGGGCGAAGGTTACGAGGAGTTTCTGCGGCGGCTGGCCGAGGAGTCGGGAATCGCGACGCCGACCAGGGAGCAGTTGGCGAAGCTGGACCGCAAGCGGGCGAAGAAGGGATCGAACGACGATTGGGTGAATCCGCACGATCCGGAGGCGGGAATCACCAAGATGAAAGATGGGCGCACGCACCTTGCTTACAAGGCTGAGCATGCGGTGGATCTGGAGACGGGAGCGGTGGTGGCGGTGACGGTGGCTACGGGCGACGCTGGCGACACGGAAACGATTTTGGAGACATTGCCGCAAGCGGGCGAACATCTCGCGGAGGTCGCGTGTGCGACCAACAACGAAGAAGTCGGTGAGCGCGTGCAGGCGGAAGGGCCGGTGGAAGCGGTGGCGGACAAGGGGTATCACAGCAACGACACGCTGGTGGCGCTCGGGGAAGCGGAAGTACGAACGTATATCTCGGAACCGGATCGGGGACGACGGCGATGGCAAGACAAGCCGGAAGCGCAGCAGGCGGTGTACAGCAATCGGCGGCGCATTCACGGCGAGCACGGAAAACAATTGCTCCGCCGTCGCGGAGAGTTGCTGGAACGCAGCTTCGCACACGCCTATGAGACTGGCGGGATGCGGCGCGTGTACCTCCGGGGACGGGAAAATGTTCGCAAGCGGGTGCTGATTCATGTGGGTGCGCTGAATCTCTCGCTGGTGATGCGGCAGTTATTGGGGAAAGGCACACCGCGCGGCTGGCAGGGTTACTCGGCCGAGGCGATGCTGGCTTCTTTGCGGCTGTGGATGGCACTGCTGGCGCAAGCCGAAGAAAGGATCGCCCTTCCGAACCTGAGGACGCCTGAGTACCCGGTGCAAGTCACAATTTTGCTGCTGTCCGTTGCGGGGTGAGCAAATCACTTCTGCCACGGGCTGCTAGGCCGTTCTTCCAGGATTCAAAGCTTTCTTTAAATTCCGCCCGCTTTTCGAAGCCGATCAGGTCAATTCTGGTCGCGCGTTTGTAGTACACGGCCTTGCCCCTCTTCTCTCGATATAGCAATCCGCTCTCCACGAGATTATTTACCACCTTGTCCAAATTGGACTGGTCAATGTGAAGTTGCTCCGCGAGTTCACGCGAGCCGACCCAGTCTCTCGTGAGGAAGAGGGCGGCGACCATCTGCTTGCCCTTGCCGAGGATACGTTTAATGTCTTCTAGTATCGCGTTGCTGTTCGATATGACCTGGACACGGTTGATACTGTCTATATCCTGTCGCACGCGGTCTAGGTCGTTTCTGATTTGTCTGATGTCTTCCTTAACGTCATCGTCAGTAGGCATTGTCTTATTTACTTCTCCCCAACAGTGAGACTGATTCCCAGCGCATTTAAGTCGAAGCTCTTGGTATATCTGCCGGGCGAGCTTTCTTCGACGATTCCCGCCCGCACCCACGAACTAATAAGGCGGCTAACTGTTGGCTGGGAGGTCTTCAATAGCTCCGCCAGTTGGCCCTGAGTCTGCTTGCCGTCGAGAGCCTGGTAAAGGCGCCGGTGCGAGGACTCTGGCAGGGCAGCTTCAATTCTCGACTTGGCGATGGGCTGAGCCTGGATTCGTATCCATTTGAGTATTTCTTTGACTGCGGTTAGAAGTTCTTTTTCGGCTTGGCCGTCCATCGTTTTTTCCTCCACAGTTGAGGTGGAATCAGAGAAGCTTGCGCGGACATGTCTTCGTCGCCACCTTTTCGAGTGCGATGAACCCCACAGATTCGAGGGCTATCGCAAACTGACGCACCGCCTCTGCAGTTACGCCCACTTTCTTGGCGATGACGTCGTATGGTTGGGTACCGTCGAATTCCCGATACATTTTCTTTCGCTGGGCCGAGGTCAGGAATTCCTCGTCCAGACGTTTGCGCAGCGGGCCAGCAAGGGCAGCGACAATTAGCCGCACACCATCCCGGATTTCTCTGAGCAGCGCTTCCATTCCGTCGGCCTGATCTGACACCTGGGCTCCTTGTCTGTGAATTGCAACTACGACTGTGCACAAGCTTACATCCATATGTCATTATAAACAAGTATATTATTTTTAAGTATAACTTGGGCGTAATGCGGTGATCGTGTTATGCATAGGTAGCGAGGTTTCCGCTTTTCCCGGCGGCCGGAACGGAGCGGCTGCTCCTCGAAGTTCGGGATGGTGTGCGGCTAATTGTTGTTGCCCTCGCCGTTCCCAGAACAGAAAGCCCGCCTTGCGGCGGGCTGACATCGGGACGGACGGGACGTTTCGCCTGATTTCGGAAGGAGCTAAGCAACAAATCGTAAGACCGTGTCGGATTTGGCATCAAGATTCCCATATCGACAGGAAATAATCGGGTAGGCTGCGTCTGTCCCAGGTTTCCACAGCGGGTTGTGCAGGTAGGGATCCTTCGACTGCGCAAGCCGATTCGCGTTCGCGACTCGGCTTGCTGCGCTCAGGATGACAACGGGGACGAGGGGCATCTCCGCGGAATCATTCAAATTCGGCTTCTCGTCTCAGACCCGGCTCACGAACTTGCGGATCGCTTCCAGCACCGCCTCTGGCTGATCTCGCTGCGGCGAGTGGCGGCAATTCTCCAGCGCAAGCACTTCCACTTTGCCCGCGGCCTGCCGTCTTATCGCTCCCACCTGCGCCATGGTCCCGTACTGATCGTCCACGCCTTGAATCACCAGGACCGGGCAGGCGATCCGCGGCAGGTATTCTTCGATGTTCCAGTTGCGAAACTCCGGATGGAGCCAGATCTCGTTCCATCCCCAAAAAGTTTTTGCCGCATCGCGATGATGGCGCGCCAGTTTCTCCGGCAAATTTGTGGTTTCGAATTGCACCTTCGCCTGGGCGATGCTGGCCACGCTCAAATCCTCGACGAAGACATGCGGCGCCAGCAGCACTAGGCCGCGCACATGGTCGTGAGCCCCGGCGTAAATGATTGCGATGGAAGCGCCGTCGCTGTGGCCGATCAGAATCGGATTCTCGATCTGCAGTTGCGCCAGCAGATCCGGCAACACGGTCAGCGCCTCGTCGTGCATGTAGCGGACCGGCCGAGGCTCGGTGAGCAGCGCCGAGTTGCCCGATCCATAACGCGAATACACGGTCACCGGACATCCGGTCGCTTCGCCCACGCGGGCCGGAAAGTCTTTCCAGTGCGAGACCGATCCCAAGCCTTCGTGCAGAAAGACCAGTTCCGGTGCGCCGGGAGTGCGACCGGAGATGCGCTGCACCTCCAGGCTGCGGTTCTGCACAGTGCTGTGAAACGTCTGAACTCTTCCGTCAAGCATCGTTCTGTGGGCGGATGGCTTAAGCTCCATTCTCGGCGGAAGTCAGGTGTTTCCGTTAGACCGTCATCTTCCGGATACTCCGCCGCCGCCCGGGCTGCATCGAAGCTCAAAGATATCGTAAGCTATAGGGAGGGAGGGTGCGTGCGCTGCTCGCGTTGTGGCAATGAAAATCCGGATGGCAACCGCTTCTGCGGCATGTGCGGAGCGGCGCTGCTGTCGGCGCCTTCGGTCGCGGCTAGCCCTCCGCAGCGTCCGGCGACGTCCGCCCCGAATATTCCCACTGCGCCCGCTTCGTTCCCATCGCGACCGCAGACCGCCGAGGCTCCGCGCAGTGCCCCGACTCCGCAACCTTCGCCGTCAATCAGCGGCCCGTCCTTTCTGGGACTGAACGACCGCTCTCCGCAGCGCCGAACCCGTGGCAGTTTGAGTATCGATCCGCACTCGAGTTCCTCCAACGTCGACTACCTGCTCGACGAAGAAGACGAGCCGCGGCATTTCGGAGCGGGAAAAGTTCTGTTGATCCTCATCGCTCTTGGGCTCGCCGTGGGATTCGGCTACCTGCGCTGGAAGAATGAGGGGCTGAGCTGGTTGAACCTGGGATCGCACAAGCCGGCGGCCGCGGTGCAGAATTCCGAGACGAATGACGGGAACGCTCCCGCTTCTCCCAGCATCACTCCGGAATCGCAGCCGACGCCGGCAGCACCGCCCGGCGCGGCAACGTCCACCACAACGCAACCTTCTGGAGCTGCTGCGCAACCGCCGGCGGGAACGGCTCCTGATGGCAATGCGCCGGCCGCACCAGCTGCGACGCCAAACACCTCAGCCGCAGCTCCACCCGCAGCAGCGCCGGCAGCTGCTGCGCCGTCGAACAATAGTGCGGAAGCCGGCGACAAGGGCACTGCTCCCGCGAATCCTGCGGCTAAGCCAAGCGACGACGGCGCATCCGCTGCGACCACTCAACCGTCCGCCGCTACTGCTCCGGCTAGCAATGACAATGCGCCCGCCGCGGCGCCGCCGAAGCCCGCACCCAAGCCGCGCGCCGCACGCGCGCCTGCGCCCGCCGTGGATCCGGTCGCTGAAGCCCAGCAATATTTGTATGGGCGCGGGGGCTCGGCACAGGACTGCGATCGCGGCCTGCGCATCTTGAAACCGGCCGCCAATGCAGGAAACTCGAAGGCGATGATCGAGATGGGAGCGCTCTATTCCGCGGGATTGTGCACACCTCACGATCTGCCTACGGCCTATCGCTGGTTTGCGCTGGCTCTGCGCAAAGATCCCTCAAATGATGCGGTGCAAACTGATTTGCAGAAACTCTGGAGCGAGATGACGCAGCCCGAACGGCAGCTGGCCATCAAGCTCAGCCAGTAGCGCTCTCCTAACCCAGTTAAGCGCGTTTTAAAATTGGCGTGCATACGACCCGGCGCCGTTACCTCAGCGGCTAAAGCCGCATGAATGGGCAGGTCTTGGCGGCACGGCTAAAAGCCGTGCCCTTCCCAAACCTATTTCGAAACCAGCGTTACCGTGCGCCGATCCGCACCTACCGGAATAAGAAACGGTCTGACCGGCATCGTGCCGATCAGACCGCAAAGCCAAGACGTAATTTTCAGAGCGCGGGAACGCGTCTCAAACTTCGTCCTGCTCTTTTAATCTGGCGATGACACTGAAATCTTCCAGCGTGGTGGTATCGCCCTTTACATCGCCATTCGTTGCCAGTTCGCGCAACAGGCGGCGCATGATTTTGCCGCTGCGCGTTTTGGGCAGCGTGTCGGTGAATCGGATGTCGTCCGGCTTGGCCAACGCTCCGATTTCCTTCGCCACCCATTTGCGCAACTCTTCTTTCAGCTCGTTGGTAGGCTCTCTTCCATGCTCCAGCGTAACGAAAGCGGAAATCGCCTGGCCTTTCAAATCATCCGGACGCCCGACCACGGCGGCTTCTGCCACCGCATCATGCGCGACCAGCGCGGACTCCACTTCCATCGTGCTCAGGCGATGTCCGCTGACGTTGAGGACGTCATCGACGCGGCCCATGATCCAGAAGTATCCGTCTTTGTCTTTCCGGGCGCCGTCGCCCGTGAAATACATCCCCGGAATCTGCGACCAATAATTCTTCACATAGCGATCGGGATCGCCATAGACGGTGCGCAACATGCCCGGCCACGGCCGCTTGATGACCAGATAGCCGCCCGATCCGTCGGGCACCGGCTTGCCTTCCATGTTGACAACTTCGGCAACGACGCCGGGGAACGGCCGCGTGGCCGATCCCGGCTTGGTGGCGATCGCGCCCGGAAGCGGCGTCAGCATGATGTGACCGGTCTCGGTTTGCCACCATGTATCGACGATCGGACAGCGATTGCCACCGATGGTATCGCGATACCACATCCAGGCCTCAGGATTGATCGGCTCGCCGACCGTGCCCAGCAGCCGCAGGCTGCTCATGTCGTGCTTCTTGGGCCACTGATCGCCCCACTTGATGAAGGTTCGAATCGCGGTGGGCGCGGTGTAGAACACATTCACCTTGTGCCGCGCAATGATCGACCAGAAACGGTCGGGCTCGGGAAAGTTCGGGGCGCCTTCATACATCAAGCTGGTCGCGCCGTTCTGCAGCGGACCATAGACGATGTAACTGTGTCCCGTGACCCAGCCGATGTCGGCGGTACACCAGAAGGTGTCTTCGTCTTTCAAGTCGAAGACCAGTTTGTTGGTGAGATACGTTCCCACCGAATATCCGGCGGTGGTGTGCACCACGCCCTTCGGCTTGCCGGTCGTGCCCGAGGTGTAAAGAATGTAGAGAGGATGCTCGGCGTCCAGCGGCTCGGCGGGACAAACGTCGGAGGCCTTCGCCATCAGCTCATGCCACCAGTGATCGCGGCCCGCCTGCATGTTAATGGGCGTACCGGTTCGCTTGTAAACGATTACGTGCTTCACCGACGGGCAGGACTTCAACGCCTCTTCGACGGCGGGAAACAACTTTACTTCCGCCCCGCGGCGATAGGATCCATCCTGGGTAATTACGGCCGTAGCCTGCGAGTCGTGAATGCGATCGATGAGCGCGTTCGAGGAGAACCCGCCAAAGACCACGGTGTGCGTGGCTCCGATGCGGGCGCAGGCGAGCATGGCGATCGGCAGCTCCGGAGTCATGCCCATATAAATGGCAACGCGGTCGCCCTTTCGGACACCGAGCGACTTCAGCACGTTGGAGAACTTCTGCACTTCGCGATGCAGTTCCTGATAAGTCAGCACGCGAACTTCGCCGGGCTCGCTCTCCCAAATGATGGCCGCTTTATTCTTTCTCCACGTCCCGACGTGGCGGTCGAGGCAGTTGTACGAGAGATTAATCTCGCCACCCACAAACCACTTCGCCCAGGGACAATTCCACTCCAGCACCTTGTCCCACTTCTTGAACCAGTGCAACTCGCCGGCCACGGCAGACCAGAACTTATCGGGATCGTCGATCGACTCTTTGTACAAGCGATCGTATTCCTCGAGATTTTTTACGTGTGACTGCCGGCTGAATTCCGGCGACGGCTCAAACCGTCGCTGTTCCTGCAGGATGGAATCGATATTCATAGATTGTGGATCGATGACGGCTTTATCGGCCATGTGCAAACCTCAACGCGGAGGATTTAGAAATTTTCCAGCCTGCAAAAAAGCAGGCACAGAATTTGCGCAGTTTATTCTACGCACGGAACCGCAAGATGTGACTGGAATCACAGCAGAGAGCTATTTCTGCAAATCATCGAGAATTAATGGTAGCCGGCTGCGGTTTGCCTCCAAACCAGTCAAGCAAGCGGTTCTGAAACTCGCGAGGAGCGGCGGCGATCGCGCCGCAATGATCGGCTCCCGGGACCTCCCAGAGCACCGTCTGAGGAGCCAGCGCATGGATGCGACGCGAATGCCGCACAGGAATATTCCCGTCAATCTGCCCGTGGATTAACAGCACCGGTACGTTGGTCTCGGCGACAGCGCTCTCCGGAGAGACTTGCTCCATATCGAGCCCGTATTTCCAGCGTGCACGAAGAAAGGCGATTTCCACCAGCGGCCTCAACACCGTGCGGCCGACCCACGGACCCAAATGAAATGGCTGGCCCATGCGGTCGTAAGCGATCTCGCGGAAGTTCGCGAAAGCAGATTCCGCCACCACTGCACAAAAAGGCGCTCCGGCAGGCAAGGATTGCAGCAGTTGCGCTGCTCCCATGGATTCGCCCATGCCATATACACAATGCGCTCCGGCTTCTGTCCGAAGCAGGTCGACCCACTCGCGAATATCGCCGCGCTCGATCAATCCGTAGGTCGCGATGGTTCCACCGCTCAATCCATGGGCGCGAGAATCGGGGAGAAGCACCATGAATCCGTGCCCGAGCAGAAGTTGCGCATATCCGGTCATGCCGAGGCGATTGTCGCCGAGTCCGTGAAGAAGCAGCACCGCATCGCCATTGGGCTGCGCAGGCCGAACGAGCCAGCCGCGGAGAGTCTCCGCGTCTGGCGTTGTGATGGAGACGTCTTGCACAACGCCGTGCAGAGCTTGAATCGACTGGTGAAAAGCGCCCGCGTCTTCCTGAGTCAGGCTGCGGCGCGCGGAATGCAGAGCTCCGTCTGCCAGAAGGATGCCACCAACAGAACAAAAGGCGAGATACAACAGGAGCGCGAAGGTGAGCCAGCGGAGGCGGCGATTTCCGGTCATATGCTGATAGACGATACGGCGCGAAAGCCTTGCTGGTTCCGGGTTTCTGCGGGACGAGATCGAGAAACCAGGGCCGCGTCATAGAGAAGAACGGGCAGGGGCAAACTTCTATGGGAACTACCCTGCCAGCAGCGCGACTCCGGCTGAGACTAGAACGGCGGCGATCCAGCGGCGGCGGTCGACTTTTTCGTGGAGAAAGATCTTGGCGGCGCAGGCATTTCCGATGAAGGTCAGCGAGGCTGCGGCGGGAGCCACCAGGCTCACATCGCCCCACGACAGCGAAAACAGCAGGCTGAAGAATGCCGCCGCCATCGCGGTCACGCCCAGAAAGAACGTTACGTTGGACAGCACGCGCCCGACGACCGTCCAAAGACCAGAGCGTTCCCACAGTTCGTGCACATCGCCGACCTGCTTCATGGCGCGCGCGATGAGAATGTCGCCGACGACGGAGAAGAAAACCACCACCAAAATTCCGCCCCAGGTGTAAAGATGCTTCATCGCTTGGCTCCGCTGGAAAGCGCAGGGGCGGCGGCCTCCGACGAAGCGGGCTGCGCGTCTTTGGGGAACGCGGAGGACTCCGCACGGTGATGGGAGGTGAGCGCCGGACCTCCGGCAACGAAGCTGACGCCGCCGGAAATCAGAGCGATGCCCATCCAGCGCAGGGGGCTGACTTGCTCGTGCAGGGCGAAGCGGGCGACCAGCGCGAGTAGAACGTATCCCAGCGAGGTAGCAGGCAGAACGTAAGTCAGATCGGCCCAGGAAAGCGCGTTCGTGTACGCAGCGAAGAAGGCGAGCAATAGGACAATCCCGCCCGCGACCCAGGGATTGCGCACGGCCAGGATGACGCCCTGCAGGTGATGGAGGGAAATGCTGCCGGTCTGTTTCATGCCGTGCGAAAGCATGGAGTCACCGGCCGCTGCAAAGACGGTCACTCCAGCCAGCACCAGATACTTACGGAAGGTCAAGGTTTCAAGGTTTCAGGATTCAAGTCTCGAGGTCTCAAACTTTCTGGTCCCGTCAGGCTTTCACCTTGAAACCTTGAAACGCTGAAACTTTGAAGCCTGCGGTTAGGCCTTGGCGGGCTCGGCGGACGCGGCCGCCTCGGCGTGCTTCTTTACCATCTTGTTCCGCGCGGCGCGCAGTTTCAAGAATGTCTTGGCCTCTTTGTAGAGACGCTTACGCTCATCCCCGTTGAATACGGCCTTCCGCAAGATGCGGAACGCGGCCTTGGGGCGGAAATAATATTCGTCATAGAAGCGGTGCACTGCCGACATAATGTCATCGGCAGGCAGCCCGGGATACTGGATGTGGGCCAACTGATGTCCACCCTCGTCGACCATCTTGTTGTCACCAACCATGAATCCGTTCTTGACCACATGGTCATAAAGTTCGGTGCCGGGATAGGCGTGGGCCACGGACACTTGAATGGTCTCGACGTCGAGTTCCTTGGCGAAGGCAATCGTCCGGTTGATCGTTTCGTGCGTTTCCCCGGGCAGACCGAGGATGAAATCGCCGTGGATGACCAAGCCGAGTTTGTGGCAATCCTTGGTGAACTGGAGAGCCCGCTCGACGGTCGCGCCCTTCTTGATGTTCTTCAGGATCTGCGGATCACCCGATTCATAGCCGACGATGAGCAGCCGGCATCCCGCTTCCTTCATGGCTTTCAGCGTTTCAAAGTTGGTGGTGACGCGCGAGGTGCAGGACCAGGTCAGGCCGAGGGGCTTGATCTTCTCGCAGAGTTCGATGGTGCGCGGCCCTTGAATATTGAAGGTATCGTCATCGAAGAAAAATTCCTTCACTTCCGGCCACATCTGCCTGGCCTTCGCCATCTCATTGGCGACATCGTCGGTGGAGCGTTTGCGCCAGGGATGGCCACTCAAAGTTTGCGGCCACAGGCAGAAGGTGCACTGCGCCGGGCATCCGCGAGTCGTATAGAGCGAAACGTAAGGGTGCAGCAGGAACGGCACGTTATAACGGGTGACATCCAGATTGCGCTTGTAGACTTCGGTGACGTGGGGCAGCGAGTCAAGATCCTGAAGCTGGGGCGCATCGGGATTGTGCACAACCTTGCCGTCTTTCAGGAACGAGGCGCCGGGAATTTCCTCGAGTGCCTTTCCCTTTGCATAATCGACCACGGCATAGTCGAATTCCTTGCGGCAGATGAAATCGATCTCCGGGCAATCGCGCAGAGATTTTTCCGGCAGCACGCTCACGTGCGGGCCGACAAAGCAAATTTTGATCTTGGGATTCGCGCTCTTGATCGCTTTCGCCAGGAGAATATCTCCGGGGAATCCGGGCGTGGAGGTAAACAGCACCAGGAATTCGTAATCCTTGGCGATGTTGATGGTTTCCTCGCCGGAAACGTGGTGGGGCGGCGCATCGAGCAGCCGGGCCCCTTCCAGCATCCCCGCCGGATAAGCTAGCCAAACGGGGTACCAGAAGCTTTCGATTTCGCGCGTGGCTGGCCAGCGTGATCCAGCGCCGCCGTCGAAATTCTCAAAGGACGGGGGGTTGAGAAACAGTGTTTTTAAAGGCATATTGTGGATTCGTTTATTTTACCATTCGGGCGAGGATTTCCCGAGCGCGACCGGTGCTGCCGAAGGTTCCTCGCCAACCTGAACTGGCCCTAAACTCTTGATTTAAATGTACTCGCTCTGACCGCAAAAGCAAATGCACTGCGGGTCAATGCTCAATTGGATGCAGCGAATGGGCTTGAGGCTCGGGTGAATGGACAGCAGAGCTATTGGGCTTCACTGCCGATGGGCAGACGGAAGGTCACACCACGATCGTCATTGGCTTTCTGAGTTGCGGCAAGATCCAAATCAGCCAGCGGGATTTTTTGCGTACGCTGCGGAGCAAACTTCCATAGCGTCTGGCCGACGATGGCGTAGTTCTGGATTTCCTGCTGATGCTGGTCGCGGAAAACCAGGACTGTGGGAGGAATGATTGGAGATGGCGGATCGCCGGACGGGCGTTGAGTAGAGCCGGAAGGCGTGGGTCGCGAAGAGTAGGAGCGCGGCGCATAGGCGTCCTGATCGCCGTCGGCCTGTTCCTGGCGCCACATCTGCTGCTGCTCCAGGCTTTGGTCGTTCATCTCGTTGGCGATGGCGAGATTATTATTGTAGTCGTTGTCATTGGACGAATCGGAATCCCACCAATCCCAAAGCCAGGGATCGTAGTATCCGGCGCCCCAGGGATACCCATAGCCACCCCAGCATCCATAGCCGCGGCAATTATTGCCGCCGAATCCCCATCCGGCGCGGCCGCGGTAGCCGTAGCCATTGCGCCCGCGAAATCCATTGTGCAGGTAGGTACCCCGCGAGAAAGCTGACCGCGCAGAAGGCGAGAAGCTTCGGGAGAAACCGGAAGCGGAACGAGCTCCGCTGAAGGAATGCACTGCCCCGCCGACATGTCCACCGCTGAAGCCGACATGCCCACCACCGAATCCGGCATGGCCGCCACCACCGAAGCTGGCGTGCCCACCGCCAAACCCGGCATGGCCGCCGCCACCGCCGTGGCCTCCTCCACCATGCTGTGCCCACACGGGCACAGCGAGGAAAAGCGCGAACGCCGCGATGGCCATCAGGCGACGCATACCAATGCCATTATAAGTCCGTTTTTCAAGAACGGGACCAGTTTTACAATTCGTGACGAAGACGCAGAGGCGCTAGCTGGCGACCGAGATTACTTCTTTCCCTTGGCTTTTTTCGCGGCTGGCTTGGCCGGCTTCTTGACGGGCTTAGAAGCATGTTTAGAGGGCTTGGCCGCCGGTTTCCCTTTTCCCGGCGCTTTTGCCTTGGCTTCGGCTTTGGGCGCGGCCACTGGAGGAGCGGCGGCCGGTGCGGCGACTACGGCCTTCCCCTTTTTGCCTTTGGGACCGGGTTTGGCAGCTTGCGCGGCGGCTGTGGCGGCTGCCGCAGCTTCGGCCGCGGCCTTCGCGGCGCGTCCACGACGCGGTGCCGGCGGCGGAGGGGGCGGAGGCGGAGCGAAAGGCTTCAGGAATTTCAGCGTCTCCGTGCGCGAACGCAGTTTGCCATCGAGCAGCAGCATGAAGACGTCATGCGCCAGCTTGGGATACTCCGGCAATTGCGGCGTGATCAGCAACTCCGTCATTTCGGAGAGCGGAATCTTCTGTTGCACCTGGCGCCACTTGGTCAGATAATTCTTGATTTTTTGTTCGACCGATTGCTGCTTCGCAGTGACCGCGAGGAACAGCACCATCTCCGGGCGGGCGGAGCTGAGCAGTTGCCAGGTGCGCGAAGGCGTGGCGGCTTCCTTCCCCATCAAGCGCTTGGCCAGCTCTTTGGCGTGATCCTCGATGTCGCGCCAGGCCTCGACCAGATCTTTGCGCGGAATCAGCTTTTGAATGTCGCTGACATCTTTGTCGGAGAAGTGCGACGTCAGGAAATACATTACGGCGGGGCCGGCATCGGGCGTGTAGCCAAGATCGACCATCTGCTGGCGCGTCTTCATTAACGTACTGAGGCCGTTGGCGTCGACTTTGGCGACGGTCCAACGATCATGCAGAACTTCAAGCCAGCCTTCCTTCTCCAGCATTTTTACGACATTCAAAGGATCGTCTTCGTGGGCCAGCGCGGCGATCTCGTGACCGATCGAGCTGCGCAGGATGTGCTCGATGTACTTCCCTTCCTTCGCCGCGTCGTAACGGGCCTGCGTGCGTTCTTCGAGCGGCCAGTGGAAGCGGGCAGCGAAGCGCGTGGCGCGAATGAGGCGTGAAGGATCTTCCAGGAAAGAATAATTATGCAGAATGCGGATGACCTTAGTTTCGAGGTCGGCGACGCCGTTGAACGGATCCAGCAGAAGTCCGCGCGATCCTTCATTGAGGGAAAGCGCCATGGCGTTGACGGTAAAGTCGCGGCGGCGCAGATCCTCGTGAATGGTGGCCGGCATCACGATGGGAGGCTTGCCGGTTTTCTCGAAGCGCTCGGTGCGGGCCATGCTGACTTCGGCGCGAGCGTTGCCGGGCAGCGAGAGGAAGATCGTGCGGATATCTTCTTCGACGGCGGTGATTTTGGCGCCGGACTTTTCGAACTCTTTTTGCAGCTTGAGGGGATTGCCCTGAACGGTGAAATCAAGATCGCGGATGGCGAAGCCGCTGATGATGTCGCGAATGGCGCCACCGGTAAGGTAAAGATTCATGCCGGCGGCACGGGCTACGTCTTGCACGAGGCCGACGCCTTTGAGTTGGTCCGGCGTCAACCGTATTTCCATCGTGTAAATGTAATCAGCCATTCGCTTTCAAGCGGCGGTCGGGCCCGGGATGGCGGGCCGGACGAGCCGGGCTTTCCACAAGATTTCCACAGGCCGAAACCACCGTACTACCGAGACCTGAGCCACGGGAATGCAAGTGGCGAAAGACAAAGTACTTATACGAAGTGGAAACTCTGCGGCAAGCTCAAGAAAATAACACAACGTTTACGATTTGGCTACTGCCAAGGCGGATTCCGGCCGAATGTCGCGAAAAAGTGCGAGAATCGAAGACTAGTGATCAGTGTTCAGTGTTCAGCCTAGGCAAACCGAACGATCTGCCTGAGCAGTGATCACTGACTACTGCTCACTGCCTTTCATGCCCTCAACGCATAAGAAAGTAATCGTCCGGAAGATGGACCGGGATTCGGTCTCCGGGTACGTGTCTCCGTCACAGTTCGTTCACGAGGGGAAGCTGGAGCTGCTGAATACCTCGGGCACGGTTATTGCGATGGATCTGAAGGAAATCAAGGGCGTGTATTTTGTGCGGGAGTTTGGCGATTCGGAATCGCTGACGCGGAAGACGTTCACTTCGCGTCCCCGCTCGGAAGGATTGTGGGTGCGGTTGCGCTTTAAGGACAGCGAGGTCTTAGAGGGACTCATGCCCGCCGATTTGACCCAGACTACGGCCGAGGGATTTCTGGTCAATCCTCCCGATCAGAGATCGAATACGCAGCGAATCTTTGTGCCGCGGACGGCGCTGGAGTCTTTGACCGTGCTGGCTGTGATTGGAGCAACCCGGCGACAGCGCCGCGGGGCAGAGGATCAGCGGCAAGTACCGATGTTTGAAGAGTGATAGGGTCGGTTCGCCCTCTCCAGTTATAAATCCCCTGAAAATTTGTGGATGGGTGCTCCATTCTAACCGTCGCGTTTCTTTGCGGCATTTAGAGTGGGGGGTTCGCCCGACTCCCGGCAGAACGCATCTTTTTACGAGATCCGGACAGCCGCTTGAAAAGCGGCGAAAGTTGATATAGTGTGTTCCGTTCATAGGCTCTTGGACCTTGGAATCGAGTCGAACGGTCCCACCCTCCTCCCATCTGGTTCGACTTAGACGCGTTGCAACTTAGGCTTTCATTTGGTCGACGCCACTTTGCGAGGGATCTTCGTGTTTTCGCTGAAGTCATTCCACTCTGCGGTTTACCTTCTGCTCTTGGGAGCGATTTTCGGGATGGCGCATTTGTGCGCGTGGGCGCAAGACTCAACACAAGAAATGATCGCTGCACCGCGGCCGCTGATTACCGGGGCGATCGACGGCTCACGGCTCACAACGCTGAAGGGCAACACGCATCCGCTGGCGCGGCCGGAGTTTGACCTGGGAACAGCCCCGGCCACCTTGCCCATGCAGCGCATGTTGCTGGTATTGAAACGCAGTTCGCAGCAGGAGGCGGCGCTCGCGAAGTTGCTCGATGACCAGCAAGACAAGAACTCTCCGAACTATCACAAATGGATGTCGCCGGAACAATTCGGCAAACAGCTTGGTCCGACCGACAGCGACATGCAGGTGATTACAAACTGGCTGCAATCGCATGGATTTGAGGTGGGAGCGACCAAGGGACGCACCGTGCTGGAATTTTCCGGATCGGCGAGCCAGGTGCAGGAGGCGTTCCACACCACGATTCACAAATATCTTGTGAACGGCGAGCAGCACTGGGCGAATGCAAGCGACCCGCAAATTCCGACGGCACTAGCGCCGGCGGTGGCGGGGGTGCTGACGCTGCATAACTTCTACAAGAAACCGCAGCTTCATCTAGCGGAAGCGAAATTCACGTCAAAGGCGGTGCAGGCACCTCATCCGCTATTTACGGCGAGCAACGGATTGCATGCTTTAGGGCCGGCTGATTACTACACCATCTACAACTTCAACCCGCTTGGCTCCGGCCTGTCCAAGATCGCGCTCGTTGGTCGCTCGAACATTAATCTTCAAGACGTGACGTACTTTCATTATTGGATGTACGACCAAGCCGCATCAGCGACTGTCATTGTTAACGGTCCGGACCCGGGAGACTTGGGCGGAGGCGAAGAAGCCGAAGCGGTCCTAGATACGACATGGGCCGGAGCAGTAGCTCCATCGGACTGGATTGCGCTCGTGGTTTCGGCGTCGACGGCAACCACCGACGGAGTCGATCTTTCGGAGACATATATCGTAGATAACAACCTGGCGGACGTAATGAGCGAAAGTTTTGGCGGTTGCGAGGCTGATGTTACGAGTGCGCAAGCGGCAGGCATTTCGAGCTTGGCGCAGCAGGCAGCCGTGCAAGGGATAACGTATGTCGTATCAGCGGGAGATTCAGGGTCCGCGGGCTGCGATGATCCGAATACTGAGACGACAGCAATATATGGGCTTTCGGTTAACGTGCTCGCGTCGACTACAACGTCGCGGTCGGCGGAACAGTGTTCAATGAAAACGGCCACGACAGCACGTATTGGTCATCTACAAACCAGCAAGGGACACAGGAATCCGCGATCTCCTACATTCCCGAAGACGTATGGAACGACAGCTGCGCATCCTGCAGCAAGCCGAATATCTGGGCAGGAGGTGGAGGGGTCAGCTCGTTCTTTACGAAACCATCGTGGCAAAGTGGTGTTACGGGAATTCCAGCCGACTCGAAACGTGACCTTCCTGACGTCTCCTTGACCGCGGCTGGTCACGACCCGTATCTCATATGCCTGCGCGGGTCTTGCATTCCCAACGCCCAGGGAGAAATCTCTTTTTATGGCGCTGGAGGAACGTCTGCATCCACTCCGGCCTTTGCGGGAATCATGGGGCTGGTTGCGAATAAGGTTCAAACGCGACTTGGGCAGCCGAATTACGTGTTGTACCGACTGGCCGCGGCAGAAAACCTTGCGCAATGCAACAGCTCATCCACAACGCTGCCTGCCACCACCTGTGTTTTCAATGACGTGACTGTGGGAAACAACGCGGTGCCCGGGGAAGCTAACTACGGAACATCGGGCGCAACCTATGAATCCGGAAAAGGCTACGACTTGGCCACTGGACTCGGATCCGTAAACGTAACAAACCTTATCAATCAATGGAACACGGTCACATTCAGCCCTACCACAACAACTTTCTCGATCAGTCCGACGACTGCCGTCCACGGCTCACCTTTGAACGTCGCCGGCACGGTGACACCAAGCAGCGGAACTGGAGCCCCCACAGGACCTGTGTGGTTGGTTCAAAACGGATACCCGAATGGCAACCCGGTCGGTGACAGCACAGCTGATATCTTCACATTAGGTTCCCAAGGGTCGTACGCGGGCGTGACTCATCTATTGCCCGGCGGGTCGTACTCGGTTAACGCACACTATGCGGGTGATGGGACGTACGCAGGAAGCGATTCGAATCCGACCGCGCAGGTGACAATTCAGCCGGAACCGACGACGCTTGCTTTTTCCGTCTTAAGCATGGCAGGCGGTAACTTAGTCCCGTTCACTAGCGGGCCATACGGGACACCGGTGTATTTACAGGCCAAACTCAGTTGGCAATCCGGCTACGGCGCTCCTAGCTCCTATGTAATCTTCTGGGATAACAATAGCGGCATAGCACAGGCATGGCCTGATGGGAGCGGCAATGCATTGACGAGCCCGCTAAGCCAGATCCCGGCGGGATCGCACTCCATCACTGCAGCCTATTATGGGGATAATAGCTTCAGTTCGAGTTCTAACCTGACGCCAATCCATTTCACCATCGCGCAAATCGGTACAAGCACCACGCTTACCTCGATGCAAACAGCACAATCCCTTGTGCTCACGGCGACTGTGAGCGCTTCCGGGACCGGATCTGCGGCGACCGGCACGGTAGCCTTTAGCTCAGGCGGCACGGTCCTGGGAACGGGCTTTTTGACAAACGGAGCCGTCTCAAATGGGACAACGCAAGCAACGGCCACTTTTGATGCCAGTCAACTGCCAGCAGGACAGTACACCGTCACAGCAAACTATCCGGGAGATACAAACTACGCGGGGTCTGTGTCCGCCGCGATGCCGCTTAGTCTCGTAGCGGATTTCACCGTGGCGAACCGCGGGATCACATCCCAAACCGTGCCAGCGGGGCAGACGGCATCCTACATTAACGACGTCGGAGTAACTCCATTCTTCGGATTCTCCTCGACCGTCAATGTGTCTTGCGCAGTTCCCGCCACGGCGACATCGTGCTCGGTGAACCCAACTTCATACCCGCTTGCAACCGGGGCGGGCGTGGGGACTGTGTCGGTAACCACCACCCCGCGGGGTGCAGCCGCCGTTAATAGCAGGAATAGTCAGTCGTCTCGTTGGCTCGCCAGTAGCGCTCCGTTAAGCGCTCTCTTCCTTTTTGCACTTATGCTTGTTCCTTTCCACCGGAAGCAACGTTTCGCGTCCGTGCTCTCGCTGCTGTTGCTCCTGTCAATTGGGATAGGATTGATGGGCTGCGGGGGCAGCGGATCAGGAACGGGGAGCGGCTCAGGAGGAGGCGGCGGTTCCACGGGAACACCGGCCGGAACTTATACAGTTACGGTGACCGGCACTTCCTCCTCGTTAACTCACACGACTAGCTTTACCTTGGTCGTTGAGTGATCACCAGACAGTAGACAGAACTCCAATAAGAGCTTTCGTGTGTCTCCGTCGGCCGAGCCCAGATGTCAGTCCTCTGGTGTAGGATTTAGTCGCATCTACATCTCATCTCATGAAACTTTCTGCGATCGCTTCTGCTCTCAATTTGCGCCTCGAAAATGGATCCCCTGAAACCGAGATTACCGGGTTAAACGGAATTGAACTGGCCGGGCCCGGGGATTTGACCTTCGTCTCGAATCCGAAGTACGCCGCGGCGGCGCGGACTACCCGCGCTTCGGCCGTCATTGTCAGCGAGGACTTCCCTGCCATTCCGACGGCGATGTTGCGGGCGAAGAATCCGTATCTTTCGTTTGCGCGCTCTCTCGAGCTATTTCATACGCCCAGAAAATATTCGGCCGGGATCCATCCGACTGCCGTGGTGCATGTAAGCGCCCGCATCGGCCCTGGAGCTCACGTCGGGCCTTACGTGGTTGTGGACGAAGATGTCGAAATTGGGGCGAATGCCGTGCTGCTGGCGCATGTGGTGATTTATCGCGGCGCAAAGATCGGAGACAATTTCTTCGCTCACGCGCATGCGGTGGTGCGGGAGAATTGCCGCATCGGCAACCATGTGCTCTTGCAGAATGGAGTGATCATCGGCGGAGACGGATTTGGATTCGCCAAAACTGCCGAAGGAACGTGGCACAAGATTCCGCAGCCGGCACCGGTCGTGATCGAGGACGATGTGGAGGTGCAAGCGAATTCGTGCATCGATCGGGCGAGCGTGGGCGAGACACGGATCGGGCGCGGCGTGAAGATCGACAACCTGGTACAGGTGGGTCACGGGTCGCATGTGGGCGAGGATGTGCTCCTGTGTTCGCAGGTCGGGCTCGCAGGATCGACGGAGATTGGGAATCGTGTCATTCTCACCGGGCAGGTGGGAGTGGTCGGACATTGCAAGGTCGGCGACAACGCGATTGTCACGCCGCAGAGCGGCGTCGCGGGAGATATTCCGGCGGGCGCGCTGGTGAGCGGAGCGCCGGCAGTGGATCATCGAGCGTGGCTGAAGTATTCGGCGATCCTGCCGAAACTCCCGGAGATTGCTCGCGCTGTGCGGGAGAAGAAAAAAGAATAACCACCAGAGGACACAGAGATCACAGGAGTTCTTTTAATCCATTCCCCTGTGCGCCTCCGTGTCCTCTGTGGTGAGCCCGTTTCGCCGGTACTCTTCCGCCAGGCCGCTTTCGATGGCGGCGCGAACTTTCTCCATCAGGCATTCGCGGGAACCGAAATCTTTGGGCTCGATCGGCGAATGAAAGATCACTTTCACGCGGCCCGGCTTGATGGCGAACCTTCCCTTTGGCATGGCGTAGTGCGTACCCACGATCGTCATCGGAATGATAGGCACACCGCATTCTTCCGCCAGATAGAACGGACCTTTCTTGAAGGGCAGGAGTTTGCCGTCGAACGAGCGCTTCCCTTCCACGTAGATGGTCATGTTGAGTCCCTGGGCGACAACGGCCTTAGCGGCGTTGACAGCTTCGATGCCGGCGTCGCGATTGCCGCGATCCACGGGGAGCAGCGAAGCCAGGCGCATAGCGGGGCCGAGGATTGGCGTCTTGAACAATTCTTTCTTCACCATGACCGAGGTGCGGCGCGGGATCAGCGGAATCTGAATCGGAGGATCGAGATTGGAAACGTGATTGGTCATGAAGATGTAGCTGCGGGAATGATCGAACTGAGTGCGGCCGATGATTTCAACTCGCACGCCGGTCAGCCAGACTCCGGCGTAGGCGCCCCAATTGAAGGTGCGGTAGAGAGGTCCGACGTTGCCCGTCAGAAACGCCCAGGAAAAACCAATCAATGCGGCGAAGGGCATGGTCAGCGCCCAAAACAGCAGCATGATGATGGTGCGAATCATTTGGGGGCAGCCTCGGAAGCGCCGGAATCGTTCTGGGCTTCTCCTTTAAGCCAGGCGGCACGGCGGGCGCGCTGTTCGTCTGTAACCTGATCGAGATCTTTTACGTCGTAATCGACTTCCTGGCGGCTGCCAACTTTCCATTTCAGTTGGCGCTCGCCGGCGCGGCGGGATTGCACTTTGAGCGAAAGCGAGTCACCCGGGCTCAGGCGGGCCAACTCCTGGCGGGATTCCTGTCCGGCAGGCTGGCCTAACAATTCGACGATCGTATCACCGACTTGCAAGCCGGCGCGTTCAGCGTCGCTGCCAGGAGTAACGGCAACAACCGACATGGGACCGTCAAAACTGCGGGAGGCGATGAAACCAGGGTCGGGGACGGTGATGGTTGCAGCCTCGACATGCAGACCGACGGAGCGCAGAAAATCGTCCCAGGGGATCTCTTCGGTTCCAGCAACGTAGTTGGAGAAAAAAGAAGCGAGATCGGCGTGGCTGACTGCCTCCGCGGCCCGGCGAACGCCGTTGGAATCGTCGAAGAAGAAACCTTTCCTGGCGTAGTTGGCGTTCATCCATTGCAGGACTTCGCGCAAAGAGGCGCGGTCTGCGGTCGAGTTGCGCACGGCGAGATCGAGCACGATACCAAGCAATTCCCCTTTGTTGTAGTAGGAGATGCTGCGCTCGGGGCGGCGGTAATAGCTGAAGCCTTCGAGCCAGGCATCCAGGCTGGAATCCTCGGCGGACTGCGTGAGGTGACCAGGGCGGCGCTCGAGTTCCGTGATCTCGTCGCTGAGACGGTAGAGGTATTGCCTTTCGCCGAGCAGGCCGGCGCGCAACTGGATGATTCCTTCGGCAGTGCTGGTGACGCCTTCGCTAAACCACAAGGCGCGTGTGAAATTCTCTTTCGTGTAATCGATGGGTTCGAGCGATTGCGGACGGATGCGCTTCACGTTCCAGAGATGGAAAAATTCGTGCGCGGAAACGCTGGTGAGAGCATCGAGATTTTCCTTCATCGCTTCCGCGCTGATTTCGATAGCAGTGGAATAGGCGTGCTCCATGCCACCGCCGCCCGGACCGCGGGGAAAGTGATAGAAGAACGTGTAAGTATCGAAGGGACGGTCGTTCATCCAGCTCATCGCCGCGGCGACGATGCGATGTAGATCGGCGACGATTTTCTGCGCGTCGTAGTCGGCGGGATCGGCGTCGAAGATCACGCGGAAGTGCCCGCCGGATTCGTCGAAATCGGATTCCTGAAACGTGCCTATTTCCACGGGAGAATCGACGAGCCGGTCGTAGTTGTCGGCGTGAAAATTCAGGTCTGCCGCCTGGATGGCCATCGCAACGCGCCATCCGCTTGGCAGCTGAGTGAAATGCAGGGTCAGCGGAGACGCGCGACCATCCGCAGGATACATCAGGATTTCCGCCAGGTTGAAGAAGGCGTGATGAGCATTCAATTGCGCGCCGAAGGGGCCAGGCACGTCGGCATAGACTTGGTACTCCACGACGGCGCCATCGGCTGCGTTTTCGATTCGCCATCGGCTGTCGTTGATCGCGTGGACCTCGATTGCCTGGCCGGCGCGATTCTTGGCGCGAATCCAGTTGATGTATTGAGAAAAATCGCGGACCTGATAAAGAGCGTTCCAAGCCGGAAGTTGAAGCTCGCGTTCGGCTGCGCCCGGCGGCAACACGATTTGCACCTCCAACAGATGTTGCCCGGGCGAGGTGAGCGAGATCGTATAGGAAGTTTGCGGCGGTAACGATTGGGCGATCGCCCACGTAGTGAGGAGCGCGGCGCAACATGCGATTCGGAGCGCCCGACGCAGCCAGTGATGCCGTTTCATGACTTCCCTGCCAATTCTCGCAGTCGCGCGGGAAGTTTTTCGTAGATGCCGCCGAACCCGCCGTTCGAAAGAATGGCAACCACGTCTCCGCTGCGCAGTTCTGGAGAGATAGTTTGCACGATGGCGTCAGCATCGGCGAGAAGGCGCGCCCGGCGGCCATTGCGCTCGATCTCCGCGGCTAGAGCGGGCAGTTCAAGGCGTTCGTTTTCAGGAACAGCTTCAGAGCGAAACACACCCGCCACGATCACTTCATCGGCTTGGGCGAGGCTGCGCGCTAAATCGCTCTGCAAGACGCGGCGGCGTAGCGTGTTGGAGCGCGGTTCCAGCACGGCCCACAGGCGCGCTCCGGCATAGCGGGTACGCAGCGCCCTCAGGGTTTCGGCTATGGCTGTGGGATGGTGCGCGAAATCGTCGATGATGGTGATGCCGTTGACTTGCGCCTTCACTTCCAGACGGCGCTTCACGCTCTTGAAGGTTTTGAGCGCAGTGGCAATGGCCTCGCGGGAAATGCCGCAGGAACTGGCCAGGGCCGCTGCCGCCGTGGCATTCCAGACGTTGTATTCTCCGGCCAATGCGAATTCGAAATCGGCCCATGGCTTACCGTCATGCTCGACCGTCCAACGGGTAAGGGCCGGTTCGAAACAAACGTTCGCAACTTTCCAATGGGCACGCGGACCAGCGCCGTAACGTTCGACCGGACAGAACGCTTTGGCCACACAGCGCTCCAGGCTCGCGCTTTCGACGGCGTTTCCGACAGCGCCGTCGAAGGCCACGATACGGCCGCGGCGTGGAATCAGATTCACCAGGCGCTTGAATGCCGTTTCGACGGCGTCGAGATCCTTGTAGATATCAGCGTGATCGAATTCAACCGACGTGAGAATGATGCTGTCCGGAAAATAGTGGAGGAATTTCGGTCCCTTGTCGAAGAAGGCGGTATCGTACTCGTCGCCTTCGAGTATGAAATGTTTTCCCTGGCCGAGATGAAAGCTGGAGCCGAAATTTTCGGCGATGCCACCGATGAGAAACGAGGGATCGAGGCCAGCGGAGTGAAAGATCCAGGCCAGCATGGACGTGGTCGTGGTCTTGCCGTGAGTCCCGGCGACGACCAGCACTTCTTTGCCGCGAAGGAATTCGTCATGCAGTAGCTGTGGAAGCGACGAAAACGGAATGCGCTGGTCGAGAACCTGCTCGAGTTCGACATTGCCGCGAGACATCGCGTTGCCTACTACGATAAGGTCGGGGCGCGGCTCGAGGTTCCTGGCATCGAACGGCTGGGCTACCGGTATATTCAGTTCGCGCAGGAAATCGGACATGGGTGGATACGCGGCCGCGTCAGAGCCGGTCACGCGGAACCCGCGCTGCTTGAGCATGCCTGCCAGAGAGGCCATGGCCGTGCCACAGATGCCGATCAGATGGATGTGCTTGGGCTGGGTCATAGTAAGCAAAATCGATAACCACGAAGGACACTAAGCTACACGAAGGACACCCTTCTGCGTTTTGTCACTTCACTGCTGATTCCGCTATTTTCAGGGCTACCTGCGTTCCTCGCACGGATAGCTTCGCCTTCACGCCAAACGGGAGTGTGATGTTGCCTGAGGTCACGTGTCCGGACTTTAGGCCGAAGGCGACCGGAACGCCCAAGTCGCCGACGATTCGCTGAACAACCTCCTGCAGAGTGTAATCCTGAGTTGCGTTCTGGAAGCAGTCGAGCATCTCTCCGAAGACGATGCCGCGGACGGAATCGAGATGTCCGCCCAGTTTCAGTTGCATCAGCATGCGATCGATCTGAAAAGGCTTGGCGGCGACGTCCTCAAGAAACAAAATCGTGCCGGCAGTTTTGATCGCATAAGGCGTGCCTAAGGACGCCACCAGAATCGAAAGACATCCGCCGTAAAGCATGCCTTCGGCTTCGCCCTCGGCGAGCGCGACCACCTCTGGATTCAGAGGAACATCCCAAGGCGCGCTGTCGGACAAAGCGGACTGCCATGAATTTAGGTCAACGGCGTTTTCGTGCGCCCAATCCTTGGCGGCCATGGGACCGTGGAAGACAACGAACTCCGCGAGATCGAGGAAGTGTGTCAACAGCGTGGTGATATCGCTGTAGCCGATAAAAATCTTGAGATGAGCTTTGATCTTGGCGAGGTCGAGATGCGGGAGCAGATAATTTGCGCCATAACCACCGCGGGCGCACAGGATCGCGCGAATGTCGTCACGCTCGAACATTTGTTCGAGTTCGCGGGCGCGGCGGGCCTCCGATCCCGCGAAGTAGAGATGGCGCTCGAGAATGGATTCGAAATAAAACGTCCGGTATCCCGCGCGGGCGAGGGCGGCGCAGCCGGCTTCGAGATCCGATTGCTGGATGTTGCTGGCGGGCGCGACAATTCCAATAGTATCGCCGGGGCGAAGCGCGGGAGGCTTAACGAGTTGGGAATTCGAAGTCGGCATAGGGCCAGTAACGGCGTTAGCGGAGGAATCATCCGCTCAGCTCAGAAAGAATTCTCCTCGACAGAGCAATTGCGCGGGACCGCGCAAGAAAATGCTGTCACCCTCTTTGCGGACTGTTTGCGTTCCACCCTCGGTATGCACTTTCACGGGCGACTCGGCTCGGCCGGTGGCGATCGCGGCAACGGCGGAAGCGCACGATCCCGTGCCCGACGACTGCGTCTCCCCGACACCACGCTCATAAAAAAGCGCGTTCACGTCATGCTTGCTGCTGACCTTGACGAACTCGACGTTTACTCCTTGCGTGAAATGCGGCGAGCGTTGAATTTCCGCCGCTTGCGATTGCCAGCCGGAAGCAAAATCGGAAACGAAGACGACGTAATGAGGATTTCCCAACGAGACCGGGATTCCGCGAACTTCCCCACTAGAAGTTGTCAGCGCCAATTCTTTTTCGACCGTGGCCGAACCCATAGCGATCTCGAATTCATATTCCCAGTCGCGGCGCGCGGTGAGAACGCATGTTTTCAGGCCCGCCCCGGTTTGAATCGTAATCTTCTCTTTTCCTTGTTCGGCGCACAAGTATGCTGCAACGCAGCGGGTGCCGTTGCCCGAGATTTCCGCTTCGGACCCGTCGGCGTTGATGAGACGGATTTCGACGTCGGCAGTCGCGTGCGACAGCATCCATTCGACGCCATCGGCTCCCACTCCATCATGGCGATGACAGATGCGCCGGGTGAAGGCCTGAGTTTCAGATGCGGGAATCAAAGAAAAATCAATCAGCAGGAAATCATTGCCGCAGGCGCTCGCCTTGACGAATGGGATGGTGCGGATGCCGGAGGTCACTCGCGGTCCACCCGTCCGCCGACAATACCGCTCGCCATCTCCTGGTGCATCAGATCCCGGTGCATCAAATCGACGAGGCGTTCGCAGTTCATGCAGGCGTTGATATCGCTTTCGAAATCGCTTGGATGGCCGGATTTTATCATCCGAGCGAGGTCGTCCCGCATTGACCGCGGTGATTACCGGGCGCGATAGAGGGTGGCATGAGGTTGTCCGGTGACGTGAAGTTCAACCAGCGCGGGCAGATGCAAATCGTGGACGGCCCGCCAGACGGGATCGCCCTCAAAGGCGACGACATAGTCGGCATATTGCGAAGGCTGGGCCAGCGCCCGTTCCCAAAGGCCTTCCGGATCCGTGGGCTGTTTCCAAACGCGGTGATTGCCTTCGTTGATGGTGCGCTTCAAAGGAATGCCGGCGCGCTCCAGAGCTCCAACCTGGTCGCCCAGATACATCAACAGGGTTGAATCGGCGGGCAATCTCTCGAGCCAGCGGGCGAGTTCCATCTGGAGTTCATTGCGGCTTCGCATGTTGATTTGAGCTTCTGCGAGGCAGATCGGAGTGGCTTGCCAGACGAAAGCGTAACTGGCCGCCAAGAAGACCAGGACTGCCGGAATGGAGGCGAACCGCAGACGGGAATTCCCCCTGTCGGAATGCAGAACGCCGTATACGAGCAGCGCCAGTGCGATCGAGAAAGCGGGGAGCAACTGCAATCCGTAGCGGACGTTGTAGTGCGTGAAAGGCCACCAGTTGGGAACGAAGATAGGAACGCCGCTGTAGGCGATCGACAGCGCATAAAACGGGATGGGAAGAAGAAGGAAGAGTAAACACCAGAGTGGCGCGGCTTGCTGCAGTGCTGCCTGCTGACGGCGACTGAAAATCATGGCCGCGGCCGCCATCAGGCTCAACAGAATCCAGGTTCGCTGCAGCCACTGGTTCGCGGCCATGTTATCTTCCGCCGCTTTCACAAAATACATTCCGGCAAGCCATGGATTGGCGCTTCCTGGATGGCCGGGATTGCCGGCAGTCTGGGATTTACGTTCGATTGCTTTCGCAGAGTAGGGACCATTTTCGAATTCCAGCGGATTGCGATAAACAATGCCGTTGTAGGCTAGCCACAGGGCCGGAGCGGCAGCGGCAATCAAAATGAATTTCACGACGCGAATTCGCAAATGCGGATCCGGCTGCGAGTCGCTCGCGGAATTCGCGCTCAGCAGGAACCGCAGCAAAACAAATGCGACTAGCACAGCGGAAAGAAGCCATCCGTCGTAGCGGGTGAGGCAGGCTGCCGCCAAGCAGAGAGCACACTTCGTAAGCGCATTGCCTTCGCCGCGAACGAATTCGATCAAGAACACTAGCGACCAGATGAAGAGCGCGAGATAGAGGGTCTCGCCCATGGCGGTGGACTGCATGTAAAGCAGATTTGGATTGGCTGCATAGATGAGCGCGGCGATCCATGGGACAACGCGGGCAGGACTGTCCGGCTGATTGCCGCGCTTGAGCGCGCTGCGGGTCAGCCGGAAAATTCCGATCACGCCGAAGACATAGGCGACCATCGAGGGAATGGAACCGCCCGCGCCTCGGCGCCACATCTCATTGGAAATCAGGAATGGAATCATGAGCAGGTGCGGCAGTGGAAGCCATACCGTCCCTAGCTGCAGTAGTCCGGGAGTTCTGGAATCGAAGACGCGGCGCGCGATATTGATGTGGGCGATGGCGTCGCCGTAGAGCAAGACCTGGTTGCGCTGAGCATAAAACAAGAAAGAGATGACCGAGGCGCAAGTAGCGAGCCAGGCGAGAAGGCGCACCTCCGAATCCCATGAAGAATGAACGGGTTCGATTTTGCGGGACTTACGCATCGTGGCTTGACTACTCCAGGCGAGTCAATTCACGAAAAACCTGGAAGCGAGCATCGATCTCTTCGCGGGTCAGCGACTGCAGACGTTCGGTGCCAAAGCGCTCGACGGCGAACGATCCCATGACGCCTCCGTAAAACAAAGCGCGCTTCAGAACCTCGCGATTGAGCTGTTCCTGAGAGGCGACGTAGCCCATGAAACCTCCCGCGAAGGAATCGCCGGCTCCGGTGGGATCCTGGACCTCTTCGATTGGCAGGGCGGGGGCGCGGAAGGGATGGCGTCCGATTCCGAAGGCGCCCTCGCGAAAAAAAATGGTGGCGCCGTACTCGCCGTGCTTGACGACCAGAGCCTCAGGGCCCATGGCCAGAACTTTTTGCGCGGCGCGCGGCAGATTTGTTTCGTGCGCGAGCATCTTCGTTTCCGTATCGTTGATTAAGAGCACGTTGACCAGCTTCAGCGTTTCGGCGAGTTCGTTAGGAGTGCCCTTGATCCAGTAATTCATGGTGTCGCATCCGGTCAGGCGGACGCCGTTCATCTTGCGCCGAACCTCGGCCTGCAGCGTCGGCTGAATGTTGGCGAGGAAAAGAAAATCGGTGTCCTCGTATTCCTTGGGAATTCGCGGCTGAAAGGTCTCAAAGACGTTGAGGTCGGTGTAATCTGTTTTCGCTTCGTTGAGATTATCGGCATACGATCCGCCCCAGCGAAACGTCTTGCCCTTGGCGCGATCGAGTCCGCGCGTGTCGATTCTATGCCGCTCAAAGACTTTCTCCTGCTCGGGGCCGAAATCTTCTCCGACGACTGCGACGACGCGGACTTGGGTGAAATAGCTGGCGGCGAGCGCAAAGTAAGTGGCGGCCCCGCCGAGAATATTTTTCACGCTGCCCGAGGGCGAGGTGACGTCATCGAATGCCACGGAACCGACTACGAGTATGCTCATGTTTCCCTTTGTTCTGGAATTGGAGGCCCTGACGGCCGATTTCTGAACTCTTCCAGCCAGATTTCAGCCGCCGTTCTTCAAGTACTTTCCG
The DNA here is from genome assembly GCA_963719865.1 of uncultured Acidobacteriota bacterium. Lineage (GTDB taxonomy): Bacteria > Acidobacteriota > Terriglobia > Terriglobales > Acidobacteriaceae > Sulfotelmatobacter. Next base: position 28,265 of record CAVRDS010000050.1, read on the forward strand.
AGAATCAGGCTTAGCTTTTTCCGCGCCGCCGCGGGGATCTTCTTGCGATCGGTAAGGATGGCGTGGGCCAGAGCGGAGCCGCATTTGCAGGAGCGCTGCTGCGGCATGGCAGCCACCGTCTGGCGGACGACCTTCGCGGCGTTCTCCGCATTCTTGATCAGCACCGCAACCACCTGATCGACGGTCACCGAATCGTGATGGGGATGCCAGCAATCGTAATCAGTGACCATGGCGACGGTGACGTAGCAAATCTCCGCCTCGCGGGCCAGCTTGGCTTCCTGCAGGTTGGTCATGCCGATCACATCCATGCCATGCCCGCGATAGACGTTGGATTCCGCTTTGGTGGAGAACTGCGGCCCTTCCATACACAGATAAGTTCCACCATGTTTACCAACGACTCCGGCTTTCTGGCAGGCCGATTCGACCACGCGAGCCAATTCTCCGCAGACGGGATCGGCGAAGGCGATGTGAGCGACTACGCCTCCACCGAAAAATGTATCGATGCGATGACGGGTACGATCGAAAAATTGATCGGGAATCACGAACTCGAGAGGCTTGTGCTCTTCCTTCAGCGATCCGACGGCGGAGACGGAAACGATGCGCTCTACTCCGAGCTGTTTGAAGCCGTGAATATTGGCGCGAAAGTTGAGTTCGCTGGGCAGGATGGTGTGGCCACGCCCGTGGCGCGCGAGAAAGGCTACCTTGCGCCCTTCCAGAGTGCCGCAGACATAGGCGTCGGAGGGAGCACCGAAAGGCGTTTTGACGCGAACTTCCTTGATTTTGCTGAGCCCCGGCATGGAGTACAACCCGCTCCCGCCGATGATTCCGATCTCCGCCTGTGGCAATCAACCTCCAAACACTTTCAGAACCGCAAAGTCAAACTTGTGATTATACAGGACAGAATTTGCGGGCAGCCTCGTCGTCTCCTGAGAAAAAAGGGTCTGGGAACGGGTCTCTCTCGAGCAGGCGCTACAATTTCAAGGGTGAGATTCATTGTTGCTGTCTGCGTGTGCTTGTCGCTGTGTAATGCAGCATGGGCGCGCGAGAAATCAGACCCTTCCCCTGAGCCCCCTGCAGTCACCGTTCCGGCGACGATTGATCACAACCGCGTGGTCATCGACGTCGGCGTTCCGCTCAAAGATGGCTCGAGCGAGAGTGTTCATGCCTGGGTGGATAACGGAGATCCGGACCTGTGGATGTCGAAGCGTGTGGCTGAACTGATAGGGCTGAGCGTCAATTGCGACGGACAAGCCTGTGCAGGTCAGGCGAACCCGCAGTTGCCTGCGCTGGAAATTCTGATCGGCGGAATAAAGGTTTCTCTGCCGTCGTCGAGCCCGATAAAGATTCCTCCGAACTCGGTGATCGCTCCGGGCATGAATGTGGAACTCAAGATCCCGTCGACCGTTCTTCGCCAATATGATGTGCTGATCGATTTTCCCGAACACCGGTTCACGATCGGGGCGCGGGGATCGATCCACTTTCAGGGCGAGCCGGCCAAAATCGCCATCAATGCCGAGAATGGGCTCATCCAGGTTCCGAGCAGGATCGACAACAAGAAATACAATCTCGCGCTCGACGTGGGTTCGTCCATCAGCTTCCTCTCGCCGGAATTGTTCGACAAGCTTGCAGCCGCCCATCCCGATTGGCCGCATATGACCGGCGCGGTCGGCTCGGCCAATATGTGGGGCGCCGAGGAAGAAACGAAATGGAAAGTGATGCGCGTGGATCGCGTGCAATACGGACCAGCGTTCCTGACCGACGTGGCTTTTGTGGAACTATCCAAAGAAACTGCCGACTTTTTCGCCAAGCGCGCCGGCATCACGACGACAGGCCTGCTGGGAGCGAGCGCGCTGCAGAATTTTCGCGTTGGGCTTGACTATGCGCATTCCACGGTCTACTTCGAGGTTGGCCGCACTTCCACGTTTCCTGATTTCGATGTCGTTGGGCTGATTCTGCGGCCGGAGAATTCCGGAGGCTTCACAATTCTAGGTGTAGCGGATATCGACGGGAAGCTGTCCGTGCCGGTTGGTCCCGACGGAGTTCAGCCGGGAGACTCTCTGGTCGCGGTGAATGACATCTCTGTTCTCACCTCCACCATGGGACAAGTGTGGGCCATGCTCGGAGGAATGCCCGGACAGGAGCGCAGGCTAACGATCCGCAGAGGCGACAAAGAATTTGTTGTGACGGCGGAAGTGCAGCACTTTCTCGGAGAAGTGCCCGAGGAAAAGGAAAGCAAGAAAAAACGGAAGTAGGCGAACTGGCAATAACCCCAAAGGACACGAAGTCACACGAAGGAAATCCCAGGGTTTCCTTTGTGAACCTTCCTGCCCTTAGTGGTTATTTGCCTTGATTGCCGGACATCAAAAAATGCCGCGGCGTATCGCGCTTATTTCGCCAGTTGCTGCGTGGCAAATACTTCTTTTTCCAGAGCAGACGTAGTAGCGGCGTCGAGGCTTTCGCTGACAAAAACTGTGTCACCCTGTTCCTCGATCACAATCGTTCCCTCGTCGCTGTTCCAGACATGACGGCCGCGGATGGCGGGCGGTGCCTTTTTGTCGTCGCCTTCGGAGCTCGCAGCGGAATCCAGCTGGGAAGCGGTATTGGCCTCGGTCGCGTGCTTGTAGCGTTCTTGCAACGAGTGGGCGTAAATACCGGCGAATTCGGCAGCCGAGTCCAGAGTTGACCAGCGAGACACGTACAACAAGCCAAGCGGAGCGTCCGCGTTCGCCTTAGCTTTTGCCGCGTAGTAATACCCGCCCCGCCATTCGGGATACATCTTCTTTGAGAGCGGCTTCCCGATGTATTGCTCGATCAGCACGGCCACGTCGAATTCCCCCATCGCTCCGATATCAAACTTCCGGTAATCCTTGAAGTCGCGCTTGAAGTCGGGAATGTGCATGGGCTCGATTCTTTCGCCCGACAGATATGTCTGCGGCTCCATGATCTGGCGCGTGGTGTGCGGAGGATTGTGCAGCACGTCGGCGAACGCTTTCTCCTTGCCTCCCTTTTGCATCAACTTGATGACGAAATCCATGCCATACGTATAGGGAAAGGTGAGCGACTCCTTCATGAAGATGGGCGCGTCATTGAAAACCTTGGTGCTGGAGGATCCCGTCAAGGTTTCGTCTTCCATGGCCCCAACCAGAGCGGGAGAAGTCACGATCGAGTGTCCAGTGGGGGCGATCGCGTACTGGAACATCATGGCCTGGGCCTGCCCCTCGACGACGGCTTCGCGGGCATTGTCGATTTCATCGTTCTCGATATCGGCGGGCGTGGGATCTTTCCTGATCTCTCCCAGATCCTTGTCGCCCTTCTTCATCCACTTCTGCAGGTTGATGTCCTGGTCTTGCAGGGCATGGGTAAGTTCGTGGGCCATGACCGGTTCCTGCTCTTCGATGGGAACCCAGTCGAGCAAGTTCACGGTCTTGGTTTTCGGATCGTAATAGCCGGCGACCTCCTCCTTGAGCAGGGCGACCAGAAAAGTTTCCAGATCGAAGTCGCGCGGAAGCAGGCCGAATTTTTTCAGAACGAGTTCGGAGCGGCGCAGGCGTTGAGTATCCTCGTCGTTCATGTGCTTAGTGAGATACGAAACCACTTCATCGCGGCTGGTCAGCTTGCGTTTGACCTCGCGTTTAATGGGCAGACCGGTTTCCTTGCTGTCGAACTGCAGGATTTCATCGACGGAGTGAAAGAGTTCTTCGGCCTGCCGGGGCGTGATCTTGACCTCACCCTCTTGAGGCGGCTCTGCCGTTGGTGACGTCGGCTTGGTGGGCTCTTGTGTCGACGGAGATTGCGGCTGGGCGGACTGGTCCTGCGACTCTTGGGCTGCGGTCGGAAATGGCCACATGGCCACTGCCAGTACAACCACGAAAAGCAACCGGAAAATCCCCATGGAAGGCACTTCAGCTCTATTCATTAAGACTGAGTTTATACGTTTCCCTATAGTTTCTCTCATGACTGCTACCAAACCTGTCAATCTGTGGACTTCGGCCGAACACGCCCGCGACTACCTGGAGCGGGCTGACTCGATTTCGCATCGCGGCGAAGGAGAAGCGGCGCTGCTGGAGTTTATTCCGCAGGGCACGCACCGAATTCTGGATCTCGGCACCGGCGATGGACGCCTGCTGGCGCTGGTACGGCAAGCGCATCCGGAAACCGAGGCGGTCGCCGTGGATTTTTCTCCTTCTATGCTGGAGGCCGCGCGGAAACGCTTCGCGGGAGATGCTGGTGTAACGATCATGGAGCAGAATCTGGATTCGTCCCTGCCGGTGGGCCTCGGCAAGTTTGATGCGGTCATCTCCAGTTTTGCCATTCATCACCTGGTGCACGAGCGGAAGCGAGGGCTGTATCAGGAAATTCTTGGGCTGCTGAATCCGGGCGGAGTCTTCTGCAACCTGGAGCACGTGTCCTCTCCTTCACAGCGGCTGCACGAGGAATTTCTGCTGAGGATCGGATTTACGGTGGAGACGGAGGATCCTTCGAACAAGCTGCTGGATTTTGAGACACAACTGCGGTGGCTGCAGGAGATAGGATTTGTGGATGTGGATTGCCAGTGGAAGTGGCGGGAGTTGGCGCTGCTGGTAGGGATTCGAGCTTTGTCATCCTGAGCGCAGCAGGAAGCGCGTGAAGCGCGCTTCCTGCGGAGTCGAAGGATCCCTGCGTTCGGCACAGTCGCGGCCTCTGCGAGGAGTTCGCATCCCAAGGCGCGTGCACTTCCCTGCTCGCCCCGAATGACTCAAAGCTTATAGTGATCCTTCGACTGCGCAACCCGATTCGCATTCGCGAATCGCGTTGCTCCGCTCAGGATGACGGGGGCCTCGCTTTCATGACAGGACTGTATTTCAGGAGGACAAAGCCTTACAGATAAATTCGCCGGCCTCGCGCGTACCCAGTTTGCCAGCGACATCCTCCGTGGTTTTTTTCTGGCGCACCGCCTCCAGCACTGCGGACTCGATTCTGGCCGCCTCCTCGGCGAAGCCGAGATGCGCGAGCATCATGGCCGCCGTCAGGATCGCTCCGAACGGATTGGCGATGTTCCTTCCGGCGATCGGCGGCGCGGAGCCGTGGACGGGCTCGAACATCGAGGTGCGCCCGGGATGGATGTTGCCGCTGGCGGCCATCCCAAGGCCTCCCTGCAATCCGGCGGCGAGGTCGGTGATGATGTCGCCGAACATGTTGTTGGTGACAATGACGTCGAACTGGCGCGGGTCGCGAACCATCTGCATGCAGAGCGCGTCCACGTACATATGTTGCGCCGTGATCTGCGGGTAGTCGGCGCTGACGATTTTGAAGACGCGCTGCCACAGGCCCCCGGCGTGGGTCATGGCGTTCGACTTGTCGCACATCAGGACTCTGCTGCGGCGCGAGCCGTCCAGTTTCGTATGGTCCTGGCAATACTGGAAGGCGTAACGCAGGATGCGTTCGACGCCCTTGCGCGTATTGATGTCTTCCTGGGTCGCGATTTCATCAGGCGTTCCCTGCTTGAAGACGCCTCCTGCGTCGGTGTAGACGCCTTCGGTGTTCTCGCGGAGCACGACGAAATCCACGTCTTTGGGCTCAATGCCCTTCAGCGGGCAGAGCGCGGCGTCGAGCAGGCGAACCGGGCGGACGTTGGCGTAAAGATCCATTTTGAAGCGCATGCCGAGCAGGATTTCTTTGGCATGGATGTTGGTCTTCACCCGCGGATCGCCGAAGGCTCCGACGAGAATGGCGTCGAAGTCATGGGCCAGCATCTTGAATCCGTCAGGAGGGACGGTGGTCTGGTCGCGGAGATAGCGGTCGGCTCCCCAATCGAATTCGGTGAGATCCACGGCCGCGCCGGAGGCCCGGATTGCATCGACCGCCTGCGGAATCACTTCCTTGCCGATACCGTCGCCGGGAATGACGGCGATGCGTTTCCGGGCTGCGTTTTTCTGGTCCATTTTCTGGCTCACGGCTGGAACGTTAACACAATCGCTATAATCGAATACAAGTATGGGGCTTACCGCATTGCAGGCTCAGGAACCGGGACCAGGCGCGGCGGAAGTTGCCGAGTATCGCGGCGCCACGACTGCCGCTCGATTTGGCGATGCGCAGGCAGAGTTCGCCACATTGCGCGAGCAGTGCGGAGTTTACGACCTCGGCTATCGCGCGAAGATTTCGCTGACCGGCGGCGACCGCGTGCGCTGGCTGAACGGCATGGTCACCAATAACGTCCGCGATCTCGCTCCGGGTCAGGGTGTTTACGCATTTCTGCTCAATCCTCAGGGACACATCCTCGGCGATCTGTATGCCTACAATCGGGGTGAGTCGATCGTGGTGGATACCGACCGCGGCCAGTTGGAGAAGATCCTCGCAACCTTCGATCACTACATCATCATGGACGATGTCGAGGTCAAGGATCTGAGCGCAGAAATCACAGCGCTGGGAATTGGCGGGCCGAAGGCGCACGAGATTCTGGCGAACGCTGGATTTGCCATTCCCGCGATGAGGGCCCTGCAGATCGAATCCATGTCGTGGAACGTGCTTGATTGCATGCTGGTCCGCACGGACGATGCGCAACATCCCGCGTATGAGATCTGGCTGGCGCCCGCCGATGTCAGGCGACTTTGGGAGGCTTTGGTCGCTGCGGGCGCAACTCCGGTGGGATCGGATGCCTTGGAACTGCAACGCATTGTGACCGGCGTTCCGCGCTATGGAGTGGACATCCGGGAACGCGATCTGCCCCAGGAAACCGAGCAGGCGCGCTCCTTGAACTTTAACAAAGGGTGTTACGTGGGGCAGGAGATCGTGGAACGGATCCGGTCGCGAGGCGCGGTGCATCGCAAGTTCACGGGGTTCGTCGTGGATGCTCCGGTAGAGCCGGGCAGCAAGGTCGTAGCGGGAGAAAAGGAAATCGGCGAAATTACCAGCGTAACTCGCGTGCGGCTCGCGAATGCGGACCGGATTGTCGCGCTGGGGTACATCCGGCGGGAAGTAGGCACGCTAGGCCGCGAGGTGATGATTGGCGCGGCGAAGGCAGTAGTGGCGGCGTTGCCGATTACGGAAGATTCTTTTGCGCCCCGGACGAGCGAGTTGGAACAGCGTCCCGCATAATAGAAAGTTTGTATCCAGACCTTATTGATCGTTGAGGAACCTATGGCTGACAAGAAGCACGAGCAATCCAGTTTTACGGTGACAGACCGGCGGCTGTTCAATTCCGACGGCGAATTGCGGTCGGAAGTGATCGAGGAAAGCGAGGCGCCGAGGGCCGCACCAAATCCTCCGAAAGAAACCGCCGCGGAAGAGGCTCCGGCGCCAGTGGCGGCGGAAACGGCCGCGGAAAAAGTCCCCGACAAGGCAGAAGACCGCGAGATGCCCATTCCGCCGACCAGCGCCGAGCAGGATGCGCAAGCCGCCGCCTACCAGCAGTCCTCCAAGGATCTCGACCAGCAGGTCGAGTTGAGCGGACATTCGGCGAAAGATTTTGAGATCACGTTCGAGCGCTTTATGGCGTCGCTCTATATGACGGCGATGCTGCAACTAGGATTGATGCGGCAGCAAGGCGGCCAGCCGCAGGTCGACATCATTGGCGCACGGCAGACGATCGACACACTGAGCCTGCTCTCTGAAAAGACCAAGGGCAACCTCACCGCGGCGGAAGAGAATTTTCTGCAGAACAGCCTGTATGAGCTGCGCATGGCATACGTGGAGGTCACGAACGCTCTGGCGCGTCCGCCGCAACCCGGGCCCGCCACGGGAACGACCGGAAGATGAAAGCGACCTTGACCGTGTTGGGCAGTGGGACATCGATGGGCGTGCCCACTTTGGGGTGTGACTGCGCTGTTTGTCATTCCGGCGATCCGCACGACCGGCGGACCAGGCCGTCGATCATGCTGCAATTTGACGGCAAGGTTGTTCTGATCGACACTACTCCGGACTTCTACGCGCAGGCGGTGCGCGAAAATATCACGCAGGTCGACGCAGTTTTCTACACCCACACGCACGCCGATCATATCCTGGGGATCGACGATCTCCGGCCCCTCAGTTACCGGCATAAGCCGAACAAGCTGCCCCTCTATGCGCGGCCCGAAGCGGCGGCATTTCTGCGCAGGATGTTCGCCTATATCTTCGACGCCGACTATAAATTTGGCAGCCTGCCTCTGCTCGAACTGAAACCCATCGACGGCCCGGTGAACGTCCTCGGAGTGCGCTTCGAGCCGGTCATAGTGATTCACGGGGAGACGCAGATTTACGGCTACCGCTTCGGATCGGCAGCCTATTTGACCGACCACAGCGAGATTCCGGATTCGTCGATGCACCAACTGGAAGGATTAGACATCCTGTTTCTCGACGCGCTGCGGCACAAGCCGCATCCCACGCACTCCACGGTGAAAAATTCTTTGGCGATTGTGGACCGGCTGAAGCCCAAGCGGGCGTTTTTCACGCACATCTGTCACGATCTGGCGCACGAGGCCACCAATGCGACGCTGCCGCGGCATGTGCGGCTCTCGTATGACGGGCTGAAGCTGGAGTTTGAAATATGAAGCTAATGTTGATTGTTGAATGTTGATTGTTGAATGGAAAGCACTCTTCCTGCATGTGTCGGCAGTTTTTGTTCAACAATCAAAAATCAACAATCAACAATCTGCATTCGCACGGCAATCTATGCTCGTCTTTCACAAACTCGAGGACATTCCCGCCGACTTCGGTCCCACCTTCGTCAGCGTGGGGAATTTTGACGGCGTTCACAAGGCGCATGCCCACGTATTGAGCGATATTGTTGCGCGCGCACGGGCGAACGGTGGGAAGGCGGTGGCGATCACGTTTGAGCCGCATCCCACGCGAATCTTGCGGCCCGAGTCGGGATTGAAGTTGCTCACGCCCTTGCCCGAAAAATTGCATTGGCTTGAAAGCACGGGAATCGATGCCGTGCTGGTGCTTCCCTTCGGCCGCGATCTCTCGCTCATGACTCCGCGCCAGTTCGCCGAGCGCGTCCTCAAGAATGGGCTACATGCCTGCGAGGTGCATGAAGGATTTAACTTCCGCTTCGGACACAAGGCCTCTGGCGACGTGAAGATGCTGGCGGAGTTCGGGCGGGAGATGGGATTTGACGTCAAGGTCTATCCGGAGATGTCTCTGCGGGGAGAGACCGTATCGAGCAGCCAGATTCGGCGGCTGATCGCCGCGGGACGAGTCAGCCGGGCACGGCATTTACTGGCGCGTCCATTCTGCATTCTCGGCACGCCCTGGCCGCGGGCGCGGCTACGGATCGAAATATACCGTACCGACCATCAACCTGGCGCGTTACGACGAACTTGTCCCCAAGGATGGCGTTTACATCACCTGGACGCGCGTGGGCTCGGAGAGGTTTGAATCTGTCACCAACGTGGGCAGCCGACCCACATTTGAAGCGGAATTGTTCGCGATTGAGACGCACCTGCTAAACTTTCATCCGCTCGAACTGACTCCAGAGACGGAAATCGAGATCTGTTTTCTGGAGCGGCTGCGCGATGAGATCAAATTCCCTTCGGTCGATGCGCTGCGCGAACAGATCGCCCGCGATGTGAAGAAAGCGCGGCGGTATTTTCGGCTGTTAGGGAGAAGCAAGCTCGGGAGCTAGAGGCGTCTTCCACCGTGGCAGCCACAGCCCTCGAGCTTCGCTCGACCGGACAGCCGAGGGCAGCCGTCCCCACAGGTGCAGAGAAGCGTAAACAGTGCTAGTGAGGCAAGTAGCCGAACTCCATGGGCAGTTTGCCGTCGACGTGGATCACGTTGACGCTGTTATCAATGGAATGGACTTCGATCAGGCCAAGGGCGCCCGGTTCGGATTGCACGGTCCTGAGAACGTCGGCATCGGTGTCGACGAAAACGATGCCATCCCGATGCGCCGCCAGGAAAGACTTCCACTCCGCGGCCGACATTTTGTTCAGCCGCTCCAGCGTTTCGCTTTCTCCCGCAGAATCATTGTGCAGCACAAGCACGATGTTCTTGCCGTCTGACCACTTCTTGATTTCTCCGCGGATAATTTTGCTCAGGTGCGCGGAGGTGACGTTTTGGACTGCGTTGTCCTTGTTAACCACTACGGCGGTGTGATGCCCGAAGCATGGCGTCAGGCAGGCACACACGAATGCCAGCATGAAGATGGCGGATCGGCCTTTCATCGCGGAGACCTCACAATTAATTTCGGGGAGTGAGGAAAGATTAACGAACTGCTGCGGCGGTGTTGTCAAAATGATGTAAAGGGGCACACCGAAGTAACGGCGGCGTAACCCGCGGAAAGCGCCTCGATTCGCTAGAAATCTTTGTGCTGGACAGCCGATGCCGGCTGTCCCCGCATGATGTGGGACTCGCCGAAACATTACTCGATCGGATCGACTATGACTGCTTCTCGTTCGCCCGCGCCTCTTCCCGGCAGCTGCACAATGACAATCGCCGACAGCACGAGAACAATTCCAAGCGTCTGGATGGGGCGCACGCCTTCGCCCAGCAACACTGCTGTCAGCAGGATCGAGAAGACCGGCTCTAAGCAGCTGGTGACGATAGCTCTGGTTGGCTCCAGGCGCTGCAGGCCAAGAAAATAGAGCGAGAACGCTCCCAGCACCGAGATCATTGAAAACACGAATAGGAATCCCCACTGGGCGGGGGCGTAATGGGCGGCGGCGATCTTCCACGGAGGATTGATGACGAGCCAGAAAACGGAGGCAGCGGCGAGTGTCCAGGCCAGGACGCGCCAGCGGTCATGGCGGGCGAGGACGCGGTGTCCGGCGACATTGTAGAAAGCGAATGAGAACGCGGCTACGATCGCGGCGATCACGCCGTAGGAGTCCAGGTGCAGAGGTGAGGTTGACTTCGTGCCGACGATGCCAATGGTCAAGGCGATACCGGCAATCGCGACTGCGACGGCGGCAACTTTCTGCAGAGAGAGCTTTTGCTGGCGTCGCGCGACCACCCAAAACAAGACCCAGACGGGCGCCGTGTATTGCACGACGATGGCGATGGCGACGCTCGTCCTCTGAATGGCGACGTAATAAAAGTAATTCGACGCGGCCACGCCCAGCATGCCGACCATGACGCATTGGATGAGATCCGGCATGGGGAGCTGAATGCGCTGCCATCCGCGTCGGCCAACGAGCAAGGGCAGCAGGACCAGCAGGGAGAATGACGTTCTGGTTTGCGAGAGTATCAGCGGATCGATGGGATGCAGCAATTGTCCGCCAAGCGGGAGTCTTCCGGTAAAGACGGCGCGGCCCAGCGTGGCCGATATTCCCCAGAGGAAGGTCGCCGACGCGATAAAGAAATATCCGCGCAGGGGATGAGAGTTTGGGCTGGAATTCGAGGAGTTCAGGCTTCGGTCACCGAATCCGATGATGGAGCCGAATCGAGCAACTGGTCAAGACGTGTGGGATCAAATCCGGTAACCACTTCGATGTATTCGCCGGAAATGAATACCAGCGTAGGGGTCTCCTCGCTGTCGTGCTCTTCGATCATGATTCGGCGGGCTTCAGGGTCCGTACTGATGTCGCGCTCTTCAAAAGCGACTTCGCGAGCCTCCAGGTAAATGCGCATGAGCTCGCACGAGAGACAGCCGGGTTGAGTGAAGAGCACGATGCGGGGCATGGAGTTGGTTATATCGTCCCTCCGGGACTCGTTCCTCTTTCCCTCGCTTACCCAGGACTTACGTCCTGGGCTAATGAATGACGCCGCTTCGCGGCTCGACAGCCGATGGCGGCTGTCTCCACATCTCTTCTTGCTCTAGCCGATTCGCGACCTGGCAAAAAGCATCCGGTTCTATGTCGCAACCTCCGAGTACTCGATTTCAAATCTGATCTTTGCCGTCTTTTCCAGCATCGCTGAGACCGAGCAGTATTTCTCTTTCGATAGACGGACCGCGTCTTCCATGGCTTTGTGCGAAACCTTGCCGCCCACGCGATACTTCAATCTTATATCGGTGTAGACCGCAGGGTAACCCTCCGCGCGCTCCCCTTCGGCGCTTACTTCGAGGCTGGTGAACGGCTCGCGTTTCTTGCGCAGGATGCCGACCACATCGGAGGCCGTGCAGCCGCAAAGCGCGATCAAAACCAGTTCCATCGGCGTATTGGCAGTCTTCTCTTTCGCCGTGTCCATCACGATTGCGTGGCGGGACGTGGAGTCTCCAATGTAGCGTTCGTTGTCGGTCCAGAGCACCTTTGCTGAAATCATTCTTATCTCCGGTTATCCGTGCTGGGCTCGGGATGAATCAACACGCGGAATAATTCCGGTGCGTCCTGCTTGAATCGTATCTCCAGCTCGGTCTGAATGTCATGCACGCGGGCCAGGGGCAGATCATCAGGAAGAGTGCAATGGCATGACAGGAATAGCCGCCCGCGCACCCGCTTGAAAATGAATTCATGCACATCAAGAATTTCCGGAAACTGCGCCGCCACCGTGCGCAGGCGATGCTCCAGTTCATCGTCGCCGCCCAGTTCTTCGGGCCGCTCGATCGTCGCTGGCTCGCTCTCAATGTGCGTCAGGATATCGGAAATTTCCGGGACATCGCGGCGCATGTCGGCTTCGAGCTCGGTGACCTGATCATGTGCGTCCTTGAGCAACATGCGTTCGTCGAGTTCGACGTGTTGCTCGACGTGGAGACGTCCGGCAAGATCCTGGACGCTGATGTCGTGGACGTTGAGATTGTTGCGGGTGGCGACGCCGCGGATACGATCGAAGATATTTTCGGTGCGTTGCGCGCGGGGCAGCGGCTGCACGGTGACGTCGGCATCGGGAAGAACTCGGCGAACGGATTCGGTCACAGCCGAGACTAACTGGCCCGAACGCTGGAACGTGACGGTGCGCGCCATACCGACGGCAAGATCGGCGAAGTAACGATTGCCCGCACGCCGAATGCGCACGCGATCTACTTCGAGAACCCCGTCGACCCGCGAGACCGCGTCATAGATCTGGGAGCGCACTCCCGGGGGAGCGGCATCGAGCAAGGCGTCAATGGTGCGGCGAGCCAGCCGCCAACTGACCGAAACCACCACTCCGGCAACAACGAGTGCGGCGACCGGATCCGAGTCGCGCAGCCAGTCGATGTGATAACTGCGGCCGAGCAGAACCAGCCCGAGTCCGAGCACGACCACGCCGGCGGACCAGATGTCGGTGGAAAAATGAAGAGCGTCAGCTTCGAGCGCCTGGCTGTCGTATTTGTTGGCGATGCGTCCGAGAGCGCGGGAGCGCCACCAATCGACGCACATCGAAAACAGCATCACGGCGAACGCGGGCGCGGAGGGTTCGATATCGATGCGGCGAAAGAAGAGACGAAGCCCGGCTTCGTAGATGATCCAGGCACAGGTCAACAGCAGAAGTCCGGTTTCGACGAAGGCGGAAAAATTCTCCACTTTGCCGTGACCGTACTGGTGGTCGGCGTCGGCAGGCTTATCAGAGACGCGCACCGAGAAAAATGTCAGGATCGAAGCGATGAGGTCGAGCCCGGAATGCGCCGCTTCTGAAAGGATGCCGAGGCTGCCGGTAGTGAATCCGACTACGATCTTGAGGCTGGTAATCACCAGCGCAGCCAGAACGGAGTTCCCCGCGGCGGCGCGCTTCTCGGCGCGCATCAACTCCGCGGATGGAATCGCCGGGCTGCTCGACATGGAGGCATTATCGCTGCTGGGAGCAAAAAGCGACAAGCAAATCGGGCTAAGCGTCCGCTTCCGGAACTCCAGGAGATAATTCGATCGCATGGGGATAAGAAATGTGCCGTCCCTAGCCGCACAGCAAAATCGGCTGGTTGTGCTAGGATTTCCTGTTTGGCGAGATCGCCTTTCTAATGAACCAATCCTGGAGGAGATGAGTTATGGGTAAGAGTTGGCTGCTGTGTGCTTTGCTGGCAACAATGGCGTGGGGACAGGCCGCACCTTCGCCCGCCCCGGCAACCCCGCCAGCCCCGGTCGACAACTCGGCGTCGGTGCCGGCCAGTGCTCCCGTACTTACCATCGAAGGAGTGTGTGCCCCGGAGCCCAAGCCAGCTGCCGCCAAGGGAGCCGCGGCTAAGCCCGCCTCAGCCCAGACTCCGGCGAGCACATCGACCGCCGATTGCAAGACCGTCATCACCAAAGCACAATTCGAGCAACTCGCCAATAACCTGGCGCCCAACATCACGCCGCAGATGAAGAAGCAACTGGCAAGCGTTTTGCCGCGCCTCATGGCGATGGCCGATGATGCTAAGAAGCAAGGGCTGGACAAGACTCCTCAGTACAAGGAGCGGGTAAAGTTCCGGACGATGCAGGTTCTGGCTGAAGCACTCCAGCAAAAGATTCAGGAAGAAGCCGCGAACGTTCCCGATGCGGATATCGAGAAGTATTACAAGGATCATCCGGAGAATTTTGAGCAATATAATCTTGACCGGATTTTCGTACCGCGCACCAGGCAGGAAGCCGAGCTCAAGAATGAGTCCGGTGAAAATGAAAAATTGACCGAGGACGAGCAGAAGGCGAAACAGGCAGCCGAAAAAGCCAAAGCGGAAGAGGGCCAGCAGGCCATGACCAAGCTGGCGGACGATCTGCGGACGCGAGCCGCTGCCGGCGAGGACTTCATCAAGCTGCAGAAAGAGGCTTTCGAGGCTGCTGGGATGAAGATCGAGTCTCCGACGGTGAATCTGCCGAGCATTCGCCGGACGGGCTTATCCCCGGCGCACGCCACCGTCTTCGATCTGAAAACCGGCGAGGTCTCGCAAGTGATCAGCGATGCGGGCGGCCACTACATCTACAAGGTCAACAGCAAGACTGAAGTGCCGCTGGAGCAGGCCAAGGGCGAGATTCACAGCCGCTTGCAGAACGAACGCATGCGCGAAAGTATAGAGAAGCTGAACAGCTCGTTCAAAGTCGAAACCAACGAAGCATATTTTGGACCGGGCGGACCGGCAGCAATGCCGCCGAGGCCGATGCGTCCCATGCCGGGCACGCGGCCGGGTGCACCACCGGCCGGAGCCGCGTCTCAGTCACCGGCACCACCGCCAACGCCGCCCGCGGAGCAACCTCCGGCGGCGAAGCCGAACTGATGGCAAAACCTGTTGTTGTGGTTACGGGCATTTCGGGCAATCTGGGAAGCAGGCTCCTGCCGCTCTTAGGCAGCTTTTCGGTCATTGGGGTGGATGTGCATCCGCCCCGCACCGACGCGGAGCTGCAATTTGAGAGCATGGATCTGGGCCAGGAATCTTCGACCCGGGCTCTCTACGAATTGATGCGCGACACGCGTCCGCATGCCGTGGTGCATCTGGCGTTCGTGATCGATCCGGTGCGCACCGGAGTGCTCGACGTCGACCGCATGTGGCAGATCAACGTGGCGGGCACGGCGCGCGTGATGGAAGCGGTCACGGAAGTGAACCGTACTGCCGACGACGGCATCCGGCAATTTATTTTTCCCAGCAGCGTTTCGGCCTACGGACCAGATCTGCCGGGACTGGTTACGGAAGACGCGCCGCTCGCGGCCCACACGCTGCCTTACGCGATCCATAAAAAAGAGTCCGATGAAGTAGTCCAGCAGCGCTGCACGGCGCTGCGGGGATGCAGCGTCTACATCCTGCGGCCCCACATCTTCGCCGGAGCCAGCGTCGAGAACTATCTGATGGGAGCCTTCCGAGGCACACCCAACGGAAAGAGCGAGCGGGCGCAGAAGATGCGCAAGGAAGGCAAGCGGCTGCCCTGCATGCTGCCGCGCGGGCAGCGCTATCTCGACAACAAGCTGCAATTCATCCACGTCGACGATATGGCGCGGCTGTTGAAGCACATTCTGCAGCGCGAGCCAGAGTCGCAGCGGCTGACCGTCCTAAATGTTGCCGGCAGAGGCGAGCCGCTTACCTTTGCACGCTGCATCGAAATGGCGAAGGCGAAGCTGGTGCGCGTTCCCGGTAAATGGGCCATGCGCCAAGTGCTTTCCTTCTTGTGGAAACAAAACATCTCGGCGATTCCGCCGCAAGCGGTGCCCTACATGACTGGTGAATACACCATGAATACCGACCGGCTCCGGCGATTTCTCGGCCCAGAGTACGAGCACGTCATGCGTTACACCATCGCGGATGCGTTCGCCGATTCCTTCCAGCCACAATAGAACAACAATTGAACGCGGAGTTCCCGGTCATCGGTGGTGTGTCACTTTTAATTTGGATATCGCTCTTTAGGAGGTCATCCCGAAAGCCGGCGCATTTCAGCCGGCTGAGGGATCTCCTTCCCTCCAGCTTCCAAGGTTAGAGATCCCTCCCTCCGCCTGAAAAGCGGCTCCGCTCGGGATGACGCCAACTCTGAACAGCTATAGATTTCAAACTGAGACACCACTTGTTAATCACGCGGATTTCTTGCCGTGATACAGTCCCGCAACACCGAATGTGTACGGCGACCAGGAAACGTCGGTGAATCCTGCTTTCCGCATGCGCACGAGCATTTCTTCCGGAGCAGGAAATCGTTCCACCGAAGCAGGCAGGTAAGCATAAGGGCCGCGGACGCCGGAGATGACGGTGCCCACTCGCGGCAACACTTGTTTGAAGTAAAGTCGATAGGCAGCTCCCAACAGGCCTTTGGGCTCGCCGAAATCGAGGATGCCGCATTCGCCTCCGGGGCGAAGCACACGAGAGATCTCGCGTAGGCCGGCGTCATAGTCCGCCAGATTCCGAAAGCCAAACGCTGACGTCACCAGATCGAAATGCGCAGCGGGAAATGGAAGGTTGAGTGCGTCCGCTTCGATCCAATCGGGTGCGGACTCCGGGGCAGAAGATGACTTCGCCGTCGCCCGCTGCAGCATCGCGTGCGAGAAATCCGCTCCCACAATGCGGGAACGTGAATTCCCTGCCTGGCGGCGAAGAGCGAACGCCATGTCTCCGGTGCCACAGCAGAGATCGAGGATGCGGGCATCGGGGCGACTCAAGATGTGTTGGAAAGCGCGGGCGGTGCGGCGCCACCACATGCGATCCACATTGAACGACAACACATGATTCAGAAGATCGTAGCGGGGCGCGATCGAGGTGAACATGTCGCGCACGGCGCGAGCCGCCGAGCTTTGATCACTCGAACCCTCCGGCGCGGCACCGATGACTGTCGGTTTGTTTTCAGGCACGGGAATTCGGAATGGTGGCTTATCGCTTCTTCTTTTTTGAGCTTTTCAGCTGCTTGACGATACGTTCGATCTGCAGAACGTGGTTCGTGTCGTGCCCGGCGAACATGCGCACCAGGTGGGCGATGCTCTCTTTGCCACGCTCCAGATGCATACCGTAGTTTTCCCACGTCTCGCGGGGAATTTCCTTCAGCATGGCGAGATTGTTCTCGCGCAGCACGCGAAGCAACTCGAGAGAACGTTTCGTATCGCGCTCGCGATATTCGAATACCGAGGCCCATGCATCCTGATCGAAGGGCTGAATCGTGATGCCGTTTTCTCCGATCACCGAGCGCATGCGCCAACTGGCGACGATTTCCGCGTCCGCCAGGTGCGCAATGATTTCAGCAATCGACCACTTGCCCGGCTCCGAGCGCCATTGCAACTGCTTTGGCGTTAAGCCCTGGATCGACTTCTTGAGCTTTGCCGCGGTCGACCGCTGCACTTTGATTGCGTCGTGTCCTTCAACATAGCCCAGGATTCTTCCAATGTACTGCTCCGCGGTTTCTGGCATGGTGAACCTCTTCTTTTACTTTTACTTTCCCCAAACCCATCCGCCCTTGGAGAGGCGGCGCAACTCTTCGACGGACTCGACGACTGCCGACGTCGGAACATCGCTGGCGACTTCGACCTTGCCGATTTCGCGCGGCAGGATGAAGTGGACCACTCCATTCTGCGTTTTCTTGTCCGATTGCAGTCTCGCCAGGATTTTTCGCGGGTTCACATTCACTTCCGGCAAACGGCCGAGACTGAGCACCGCATCGGCGATGCGGCCCGCGGTCACGCTATCGGTGCGGCCTACGCTCAGTGCGATGTTGGTCGCCGCGATCATGCCCCAGGCAACGGCTTCTCCGTGCAACAGCTTCCGGTAGCCGGTTTCAGATTCGAGCGCGTGTCCGATCGTATGCCCAAGATTCAGAACGCGCCGCAACCCGCCTTCATGTTCGTCGGCTGACACCACCTCCGCTTTGAGCTTTACGGATTGGGCGATAAGCCATTCCAGTTCCCCAAGATCGCGCTTGAGGATGCGGGCGCGATTCTGCTCGAAGCGCAAAAAAAGTTCCACATTCCCGATGACGCCGCACTTCAGCGCTTCGTAAAGACCGGCGCGGAATTCGCGATCGGGCAAAGTCTTCAAAACGGTGGGATCGATCAGCACTACGCGCGGGTGATAAAACGTGCCAATGAGATTCTTCCCGGCGATAAGATTCACCGCGGTTTTGCCGCCGATGGACGCATCGACTTGCGCCAGCACCGTAGTGGGCACCTGCACGAATTCCACGCCCCGCATGTAAACGGAGGCCAGCAGGCCGGCAACGTCACCCACCACGCCTCCTCCAAGCGCGATAATCACGGCTTTGCGGTCGGCGCCCATTCGCGCCAGTTTCTCCGCCATCGCTTCAACCGTTGCCAGGCGCTTCGAGGGCTCTCCATCGGGCATCATAATGATTTGCGGCGCAAAGCCGCTCGCCTTCAGCGACTTGATAAATTTCGCTCCCCAGCGCTTACGCACCGGAGAAACCGTAACCACAAAGATGCGGCTGGATTGCGGCAGGAGTTCGCTCAAAACTGAGCCCGCGCGCGTGAGCAGGCCGTTCTCGATCGAGGCCTGATAGGGACGTGGAACCACATGGATGGTGGCTTGCGGCATTGCGTTCCCATCATAACGTATGCGTTGAGACGTATGCGTTGAGCGTCCTGCCCCCGGCGGTGATACTATTTCCCCGGTTTATGAAGGTCCTTCCGTCGGAAACCGATTTTGTTGTGATCGGCGCGGGCGTCGCCGGCCTGCGCGCGGCCATTGAACTGGCTCAGGCCGGACGTGTGCTTGTGCTTTCCAAGAAAGAGCTCCCCAACTTCAAAGCGGATGATGCGAAAAGCGATGCGGCGTGGCTGAGCGATGAGGATGAAATCAGTCTGCACCTGCAGGACACGCTCGAGTCGGGCGATGGGATTTGCAATCTGGCTGCGGTGAAACTTCTGCTGGAAGAAGCGCCGGAGCGCATTGACGAACTGATCGGCTGGGGAAAGCATCACGGAACAAAGTTGGTATTCGGACTGGAAAATGCCCACACCCGCAGTCGCGTTTTGCATGCGCAAGGGGCGTCGACGGGCAAAGAAATCCTGCGCCTGCTCTCTGAGAAGGCACAGTCGCTGAAGCACATTTCATTGGCTCCGTTCACTTTCACGACCGAGATCGTTACAGGCGGGCGGATTACTGGCATTTCCGTGCTCGACGAAAAAGGCCTGCCCCACAACGTTGTGTGCTCCGCCGTGCTGCTGGCTACGGGAGGCATGGGGCATCTCTATCGCAACACCACGAATCCGGAGACCGCGACCGCAGACGGCGTCGGTCTGGCGGTTCGCGCGGGGGCGGAGGTCAGCGATCTGGAATTCGTTCAGTTCCATCCCACGGCGCTGTACATGAAAAATGCTCCGCCCCTGTTGTTGTCGGAGCGATTGCGGGAAGAGGGCGCTTATTTGCGCAATTTCGAACTCGACCGGTTCATGGGCAAGTATCATCCGCTGGGCGAACGGGCTCCGCGGGATTTAGTCTTGCGCGCAATTGTGCATGAGATGGAAGTGAGCCGGGCCAAGGATCCGTTCGTCTATCTCGATCTCACGCATTTGAAAGCGGCGATGGTGCAGAAACACTTTGCGCGAATTTATGAAACCTGCATGGCGCACAACGTGGACATCACTGAGGATGTGATTCCGGTTCGCCCCGCCGCGCACTATTCGATGGGCGGGGTCCGAGCCGATCTCGACGGCAAAACAAATGTTGCCGGACTCTACGCCGCCGGGGAGGTCGCCGCTACGGGCGTGCACGGAGCCAGCCAGTTACCCAGTAACGCCTTGCTCGAAGGCCTGGTATGCGGGGCTCGAGCCGGGAGGGCGATGCGAGAGCTGAAAAAGTCACCCTCGGCAACCGGCGTCGAACCCAAGGCCGCATACTCGAACGGTCCGGTCGATGCGGGAATGGAAGAACTGATTCGCCAGATTCAGGATTTGATGTGGAATGAAGTCGGGATCGTGCGCACGCGAGTGGGAATGCAGAAAGCGATCAAGAGTCTGGAAGAGGTGGCGCCCAAGGTTGCGCACCCGAAGACGCGTCGCGCTTACGAAGCATCGCACCTGCATACGGCGGCCCTGCTCACGGCGCGATCGGCTGCGGCTCGCGAAGAAAGCCGCGGAAGCCATTACCGGATGGATGCTCCGGATCACGACGATAAGAAATTTCTGAAGCACTCGGTCGTTCGCAGCGGCGGCGACAAGGTTGTATTCCTCTATTGAATTTCCATTCACCTCACTTTGACCCGGACACCGCGTCGCCTTTCTGATCCTTCCCGGGCTCCGGAAACGCCACCGATAGCGCCACCGAGACAAGCAGTATCGCTGCCACCACCGACAACGTGGCCACGATGGGCACTCGGAAATAATCCGAAGCCAGCATTTTCAATCCAACCAGCACCAGCACAATCCCCAGGCCATAGTGCAGGAAGCGAAAGATTTTAATAAGGCCGGAAACGGCAAAGTACAAAGACCGCAGCCCGAGAATCGCAAACACGTTTGAGGTGTAGACGATGAACGCATTCAAAGTGATGGCGAGAATGGCAGGAATAGAATCGACCGCGAAGAGCACGTCCGTAGTCTCGATCACTAACAGCACGATCAGCAGCGGCGTCGCGTAAAGGCGGCCGTTGTCCCGAACATTTCGGAGAAAAAATCGGCCGTCATGGTAGTCCTCGGTGACAGGCATCCAGCTCCGAAGCGCCTTCACGACGGGATTCGCCGAGGGATCGATCTGGTGCTCGCCCATCACGCACACGCGAATGCCGCTATAAATCAGCAACGCGCCAAACAGGAACAGCACCCAGTGAAAGCGCAGGATCAGCCCCACTCCCGCTCCGATGAAAATCCCGCGCAGCAGGAGCGCGCCGACGACGCCCCAGAACAGGACTCGATGTTGTTGCTCTTCGGGAACGGCGAAGTAATTAAAGATCACCAGAAAGATGAAGAGATTATCCACGCTGAGCGAGAGTTCTAAAACATAACCCGTAACGAATTCGAGGGCGCTCTGCTGGCCTTGCCAGAGGTACAAAATAGCGGCAAAAATGGCGGCCAGCCCGACATACATTGCGCTCCAGCCCAGCGCTCCGCGGAAGCCAACCACCCGGCCGGGCCGATGAAAGACACGAAGGTCCAGTACCAGCATCCCGAGCGCGAAAAGATTGAAGAGAATCCAGAAATAGAACAAGCTGACTTCCTGGGGGAGTTAGGAATCGATGAATTGTGATTTAGCTCCAAGCGCGGCAGACCGTCTGAGCTTTCCTCCAATCATCCGATCCAGGATCACCAATTCACCTTTGTCTTCCCCGTTTGCCGCTGACCCAATCGTCCCAAATATCGGCGGCTTTCATCATCTCCACGCTATTACTGTCGCGCATGGTCTGTTCGATCTGATCGTGCGTCAAACGGATGCCGACCTTCTGCGGCAAGTTCGCCAGCTCAAAGCTGAGCGCGGCAGCCTCGGCCACATGCTTCTTCAGTTGCACGAAGTCGACTTTGTCGTAGGTATCGGAGACGGCGTGATAGTTCTCCAGATAATTCGCTTCCTCCTGCTCGGCGACGAATGTGGGCACGCCTTCGAGCATGAAATCGAAGTGGTCCGTACCCCACTCAATAGTGGTCAGCACATCTTTGACGCCGAACTGCTCCAGCGGAGCCATGAGCGGTTTGGCGGCGTAGAAAACATCCTTGCGTCCGCCAATCGAGAAGCCCGTAGTCTTGCCGGTTCCCGAATCGTAGACGATCACTCCCGCAGCCTTGTCGAGTTCCGCGCGATGAGCGAACGCGTAGGCTCGGGAGCCGATCAGGCCCTCCTCTTCGCCGGAGAAAAGAACGAAGCGTATGGTGCGGCGGGGCGTCACACCTGACGCTTTAATAGCCCGCAGAGCGTCGATCACCAGCGCGGCGTTGCAGCCGTTATCGAGAGCGCCAGTGCCCAGCTCCCAGGAATCCAGATGCGCGCCCAGAATGACAAATTCGTCGGGCATTTCGCTGCCGCGGATTTCGGCGACCACGTTGGAACTTGTAATGGCGCCGCCAATCTGGTTGGGGATGGAAAGATCTCCCCAGACGATTTGACCCGCCGCGAGCAGGCGCGCGATGCGTTCGCCATCTTCCCGGGCCACGATCACCATGGGAAGCCGGTCAATCTCGCCCGCGCCGGAATTAGTGTGGCGATAGAGAATATCGTGCTCGCGGGTCGCCATGAAGGCGACCGCACGCGCTTTCGCCTTGACCGCGCGATCGATCACGGGTGGCGCATTCGCATATTCGGCGAACAGATCATCCCATGTCTTCAAGACAACCGTGTGCACCAGAATAATTTTTCCCGAAATGTCGCCGACCTTTTGGAAGTCAGCCTCGGTCCCTGCGCCGACGTCCACGATGGGAACGTGCTTCACCGGCGCCAGCGCGGGAGCCCAGGCTACGGAAACGGCTCGGACACGAAAGCTGGTGAGAACAGTTCCCCCGCCGATCTTGGTCGGGCTGACCTCGTAGGCGGTAGTTGCGGTCATTTCCGTGTTCCCCTCCGCCCACGAGTACGGGATCTGGAAGCTTTCGGTGTGCACGCTGTCGGCTCCGGCCGCGGTGAAAGCCTGCACGCCCCACTGGACCGCGTGCTGCATGGCGAGCGTGCCCGGAACGCGGCCGCCGATGTTGTCCGTCAATCGTCGCAGATTGTCCGCGAGAGACGAGGGCTGCAGCGACGCCTGGATGACCTGATTGACTTCGTTATTGTCGACGGGTGGGTTTGCGGCGAGAGAACAAAAACTGAAAATGCAAACAAAGAACAGGCCCTTGGCAGTTCGCATATTGGATTGCCATTAGAAATGAAATCATGGAAAAGCGCAAAAGCCCGAGGACGATCAACAGAAGCCACAATTAGTTGGGCGGGAGCGGATCCATCCTGTCGAGAATGCGCGCCGTCTCCAGCATGACTCCGCCCACGATTTCCAGGCTCTTGGGGCTGAGTTTGTCGATCGTATCCTGCGGCGTGTGCCAGAAGACGTTGTTGTAGCCGTAGAGGAAATCGATGAGATCGACGCACGGGACACCGCGCTTTACGAATGGAAGATGATCGTCGTCCATGGGAAGCGAGCGGGCGTAGAAGTGGGATTGTTCTCCCAATCGCGTGGCGGCTTCATAGACAACGTCCTGCAGCCAGGGCGTAGAGTTGGTGTCGCGATCGACGTTCAGGTCGGCATCGCCGATCATGTCGGCCAGCAGAAATGCTTTCACCTTCTTCAGCGTTCCGTCGGCCTGCCACTTTTCCGCCAGATGAGTGATGCCGTAGAGACTGTCCGACATGAAATCCACTTCGGTGTCGGGCTTCATAGCCTCTTCTGCGTCATCCCATATCAGCCAGATGCTGTAGCCGTCGCGGGTCTTGCCCCGCAACTGGTTGGCGATCTCGAGCAGCAGCGCGCTGGTAGAGGCACCATCGTTTGCGCCAACGTATGAAGTATTGCGCAAGGGATAGTTCGTATCGTAATGGCTGGCAAAGATGATAATGCCGTCTTTCGTACCCGGAAATTTGGCGACGATGTTGTGCACCGGGAACTTGCCAACATTCGTCTCGGCCGTGAAAGTATCGTCTTCGACCTGATCGCCTTTCAGGTGCGCGTCAATGTAGTCTTCGACTTTTTTGTGATTCGCGCTGGCGAGGGGACGCGGACCGAATTTCACAATTTCCTTTGCGTACTGCAGGGCGCGTTTGCCGTCAATGGCAGGCAGCGGGCCGCTGTCAGGAGGAAACGTCAATTTCGGCGCGTTCGCTGCAGCGGGAGCGGAAGCTGGCTGATCCTGGGCAACGCCTTTATCGCGACCACAAGCCACTAGCGCCAAGGCGAGCGCCAGCAGCATCCCCGGCAGAGCTTTCGATCCGCGCATTACGCCTGCTTCTCTTTTCTCTTAGCGCGCTGTTTGGGATGGACCATCCAGGCCACGCCAATGCTGAGGGCATAAAGCGCGATCATGGGCGCGGCAAAAATGCACATGTTTACGACGTCGGGTGTGGGTGTAACGATGGCCGCCAGAATGAACATCACAAGAATCGCGTAGCGAAAATTCTTGATCATGAACGACGGCGTCATGATCCCCAGGAACGCCAGAAAGAAAACCAGAATCGGCATTTCAAAGATTAGTCCCAGCCCAGCCACGATGCTCAGAAAGAGCTGCGTGTATTCGTTGATGGTGATCATGGGCTGGAACTGGCCGTTGAATCTGACGACGAAGAACTCCAAGGCCCGCGGGTAAGCGACCCGGTATCCAAAATACCCACCCAGCGTAAACAACGTGATGGTCGAGACCATGAAGGGCAGGACGTATTTTTTTTCGTTGCGGTACAGCCCGGGAGAAATAAACATCCATACCTGATAGAGGACGAAGGGTGAAGTAAGAAAGAGTCCCGCCAACATGGAAACCTTCAAGTAAAGGTTGAAGGGATCGATAGGATTCAGGTAGACCAGCTTTTCCGGGAGACCCTGGGAGCGGAGCGCATCCATGATCGGCCTCTGCATCACGCCGTAGATGCGTTCGCGGTAAGCCCAGCAGAGCGCGGTGCCGACCGCGACTGAGATCACCGAATACACAATCCGCTTGCGCAGTTCCTCGAGGTGATCGAGGAATCCCATCGTGGGCATGGACTCCTTTTCTTGTTCTCCGCTCGAGGTAGCGGTAGCGAGCTCAGGCATGCGATTCCTGCGAACTGTTAGAGGTTACGGTGTCGGCAGGTGGAACTACCTCGGTGGCGCCCGGCGATGATCCGTTGGTTGGCGTCGTGTCCGGCGTCGTGTTCGGCACGGCAGTAGCGGGATCTTGCTCGGTAGCGGCCAGGGTCGCGGGAGCCTCCTCCGGCTTGGATTCGGCGTCGACGCTTTGCAGAGTCCGGCTGGTCGTGCCCAGCACCGCTGGCGTGGGAGGCAGAATCGTGGGCTTCTCGACCTCAAGATGCGCGATTTCCTGCTCGATCTGCGCCTTGAACTCGTTGGATGCGCGGCGGAATTCGTTCAGCGCTTTGCCGACCTGACGGGCGATCTCCGGCAACTTCTTGGGCCCGAAGACGACGAGGGCCAAAATGAAAAGGAAGATCGTTTCAGAAAAACTCATGCGCTTCATGATAGCACGCACGCATCCGCCGCATCGCTATGAGAATAAACGCTCAGAAATGCGCTCAGAGTGCGGAAAGACAGCTTATCCGACGTATCAGATACGTTATTCGACTGCGGTTAATTCGCGTTCGTGGAGCAGACAAACTACTCCACCACCGCTTCAACTAGGACAGTCGGGATTGTGGGCGGGAAGGTGCGCCTTAGCCACTCAGCTGTCGAGCCTGAGCAATCTCGTCGAGCAAGGGCAGAATCAGGGGCAGAACAACCTTCAACACTTGATCGTAGTTGTAACTGTCGGATCGCAACTGTGTCGGATGAGCCAGCATCTTGTTTAGAGTCCAGCACGGACTTCCAACTGTTCTGCCCTTGCCGTACTTGCTTCGTAGTTCCTCGATCAGAGGCGATCTGAACTTCGGCAGCAGGTCCGTAAGTTTGATGTCGTCGGGCTCATCGCTCGAAAGGAAAATCTCTACAAGGATCCGGAGATGCAGCAGCAGCGACTCGGAAATGGCGTTCGGAATCGGATGCGGGAACCTGTTGCGTGCGCCTGTTGAGCACATCCCCCACGTCTGGTTAAACATGTCCACCTCGTAGTCGTAGACTACCCAGGATGATTCCTGACCCGCGTTCAGTGTATTCATAACGCCATTCAGCCTAGCGAATTACCTTGTTGATTCCGGCCAACGGTACCGTGACGGTCAGAGAACCATTCTGAAGCGACACGTCTCCGATCTTGTAAGGGTAGTACCAAGTGTGTTTATTGTTGATCGTCACCGTCACCTCTATCAATTTGGCTCTGTCAAACAGTGGTCCACTGCCCAAGACCGTGATTGGCGCGACGAGTTTATCGAAATTCAGTATCGTGGAAACTGGGCTG
Organism: uncultured Acidobacteriota bacterium; assembly: GCA_963719865.1. Taxonomy (GTDB): domain Bacteria; phylum Acidobacteriota; class Terriglobia; order Terriglobales; family Acidobacteriaceae; genus Sulfotelmatobacter. Next base: position 54,404 of record CAVRDS010000050.1, read on the forward strand.
CCCACCAGTGACTCCGAGTTTGGCAGGTAAAAATGATTGACCACCACCATCTCGTTCCCGCGCAATTTGCGGAACTCCACGGGGTTTGTGCGAGCAAGCTCAATAGTACCGCCGGCACCAACAAGACTTCCCGTGCCAAAGCCAGCCATTATCTCCTCAGTAGAAGGCGGTAATTCTACATCTGGCTTGATAGTACAGGTCATGCGGACCTCGACTGTAATACTGCTGATCTTTTCCTCTACCGGGGCCACTTCAACAGGGCCTGAAAGTCCTCCACTTTTACACTGTGGACACTTCGAGTCCTCCAGCCTCTTAATGTACTTATCCCTTTCTGTCAGGCCCACTTTCAGAGCATCTTTTTCGCTAACCACAGTGCGCAGCCGTCCCACAAGATTCTGGTGATCGTTGTAGACGGATCTATAAATCGCCCATGAAAATAGGCTTGCCCATGCCAGCAGCGTAACCCCCGTAGTGATAACCACAGGTTTTACCGACGCCCTCAAAGCCAATACCAATCCATTTCCTGACCAGGGTTTGCGCCAGTTCACAAGTACCGTCCACACGAACACAGCGAGCGGCACACAGAGCGAAAACACGACCAAGGACAAATCGCTCGTACTAAGCGCATTCCGCAGCATTTCCCATGCGGTATGTATGAAATTCCAAAAATGCCCAGACACGGCCGTGCACCCCTCCACTAAGTCAAGATTCCCACAAATAGGCGAGAGCATCGCCTTGACCGAGAGAAGGTTACGCCCCTGCTCTTAGTTGGGTCCAGGTGAAACAATCGGGAGCACTCAGACCCGCGGGAGCGGGTCCGAAGAAAAGTAAAAGGATTCCCATCATAGTGCCCGCAAGCCAAGCGGGCAATCCGCAGCCGCAGGAGCGCTTGGGGCGGCAACTTCTGCCCAACATCGCAAGTCACGTCTTGCCCAGTTACCGAGAAATGATGAGTTTCACATCCGAGAGCTGAAGGCTAAGTTCTACCGGATGATGGAGGTGCCCGCTTCGAACTTGATCTGGAAATCTGGCATCACGCGTGCTAAGTGAAACGAGAGGGACGGCTGCTAAAGATCAGTCCAAAGCTGCCGATAACACGAGCGATCCCGCTGTTCCCCTCGAAGGAGACCCGAATGTCATTGTCAGGTATTTCCAGCAGCAATCTGTTCAGCTACGAAAACCAGAGCGTTCAGAACAAAGCGCAGCAGCTCCAGCAGGAGTTCCAGCAACTGGGACAGGATCTTCAATCCGGCGATCTGTCGGCGGCGCAGACCGATTTCACGACGCTCCAGCAGATTGGTTCGAACAGCAGTTCGACCTCCAGCAGTTCGACTTCCTCGACCGCCAGCAGCAATCCATTAGCCCAGGCCTTCAACCAGCTGGGGCAGGATTTGCAATCGGGAAATCTGTCGGCGGCACAGCAGGATTTCACCAACATCCAGCAGAACCTGCAGAGCCAGGCTTCGCAGACCCAAGGGCACCATCACCATCATCACGGCGGAGGTGGGGATAGCCAGTCTAATTCCATCAGCCAGCTGTTTCAGCAGCTGGGACAAGCGCTGCAATCCGGCAGCTTGTCGAGCGCGCAGCAAATCTATAGCACGATGCAGCAGGACTTCGCGCAGCTCGGTGCGAGCGGGCAAACGTCCGAACCGGCGTCGGGAACTGCCACGACTGGAGTTTCGATCAGCGCGTAGACTGGGAACAATCAAATGGGGCCCTTCACTGGACCTCTAAGAAGGCCAGCAGGGCGGCGTCCTACAAGGGGAGCTGCCCTTCGAAGTGTGCGTGAACTGAGTTCTCGGAACAACGGCGGAGCAGACGCCACCCCAATGCAGCCGCGTAGCGGCGGTATCTGAAAACCCGGCACGGAAGCGCCGGGTGAAGAGGGGAATAGGCGCGAGTCCCGTAGGGATGGCACCAGTTCTCACGGACGCCCGATTTACCTCCCAAAGCATCTGTGCGCCACCATTGCCACCATCCGGCGCACTCGAAAAACGGTTCCCGGCCCCTATGCAGGAACCCTGCAGCCCGCCAACCGCATCTCATTGCTATGTCGGTTTCGGGAGGGTTCCAATGGTAACCATCCCTGTCCGAAGTCGTCTAAACTGGTGATATACTTAGCGTATTTAGTGCGGTAACTGGGGTGCACGAAAGCCCTCAACGAAGGAATTCTCAAGATGGCACGTAGTTCTCGCCGATCACTCGCCCTCGTAGTTTGTTTTCTCGTTGTCTGCGGATTTCTGGGAATCCTGTTTGCCCAGCGCTCCGGACAGCAGTCGTCGGTCACCGGCGACTCCGACGTCAAGGACAGCCTCAAGCAATTTACCGACGTATATGCCCTGGTCGAGGACAACTACGCCGAGCCGGTGAATCCCGACAAGGCCATCTACAACGGGGCGATTCCGGGCATGCTGCATGCGCTCGATCCGCACTCGAATTTCTTCGATCCGAAATCGTACGCGCTCATGCGCGAAGACCAACGCGGCAAGTACTACGGCGTCGGCATGACGGTCGGTCCGCGCAACAATAAAGTGATCGTGATTTATCCGTTCACCGGAACTCCCGCCTACAAGGCCGGCATTCACCCCGGAGACGTCATCATCGGCGTCGATGGCAAGTCGACCGAGAACATGAGCACCAGCGACGTGGCCGATCTTTTGAAGGGCCCCAAAGGGACGACCGTACACATCAGCATCTCGCGCGAAGGCGTCGAGAAGCCGATGGAGTTCACGCTGATTCGCGACGAAATTCCGCGCTACAGCGTCGACGTGCACTTCCTCATCAAGCCGGGCATCGGCTACATGCACGTGAACGGCTTCAACGAAACCACCGAGCATGAGGTTTCCGAGGCGCTCGATTCTTTCGGAGATTTGAAGGGCTTGATTCTTGACCTTCGCGGCAATCCTGGCGGATTGTTGAGCGAGGGCGTTGGTGTGGCTGACAAGTTTCTGAAGAAGGGACAGCTGATCGTCTCGCATCATGGCCGCGCCTCGGCGGAGAAGCGCTACGTTGCGCAACACGGGAACGGCGGCAAAGACTATCCGATTGTCGTGTTGGTGAACCGGCTGACGGCATCGGCGGCCGAGATTGTTTCCGGTGCGATTCAGGATCATGACCGCGGCCTGATCGTAGGAGAAGTCACATTCGGCAAAGGCCTGGTGCAGACGGTCTATCCGCTTTCGGAGAACACGGGCCTCGCGCTCACCACCGCTCATTACTACACGCCGAGCGGACGCCTGATCCAGCGCGATTACAGCAACATTTCCCTGTACGACTATTATTACAACCGCGACGCCGAAAGTTCCAATACCGCCAACCGCGAGGTAAAGCTTACCGACAGCGGCCGTACGGTGTATGGCGGTGGCGGAATCACTCCTGATGTCAGCATTCCTCCCGTAAAGACGAATCACTTCCAGGACACGTTGCTGCAGCACTACGCATTCTTCAACTTCGCCAAACGCTACGTCGTGGATCATCATCCGACCAAGAGCTTCGAGGTGGATGATGCCACCATGCAGGAATTCCGCAAGTCGCTCGACGAGGCCGCCGTTCCTTACACGCAAGCCGAGTTGATGGACAACAACGACTGGATCAGGTCAAATATTAAATCCGAAATTTTCATCGATGCTTTCGGCCAGGACGAAGGCATGAAAGTTCGCGCCGAGTCCGATCCCGAAGTCGTGAAGGCTCTGGAGTTGTTGCCGCAGGCGAAAGCGTTGGCCGACAATGCCAAGAAGATCGTCGCTCAGCACAATGCCGCACCCGCTTTCAACCAGTAGTATCTGACGATTTTTCGAACGAGCCCGGACGCGTTCCGGGCTCTGCTTTTTTAGTGAGAAAGGCGCTGTTCCGGATCTTCGACATCAGCACCGAAAGACACACGTGAATCCGCTTACCGCGTTTGGACTATTCGCCGTCACCGCCATGATGCTGTGTTATGCGTTCGAGAAACGAAACCCGTGGTTCGTGCTGGGCTTCGCGCTTTCCTGCGTGTTGGGCTCCATCTACGGTTTCCTGCAAGGCGCGTGGCCCTTCGGGTTGGTGGAGGGAGTCTGGTCCGTGATCGCCGCCCGAAGGTGGTGGCTTGAGCGACGGAGTCATACGCATACATCCGATTCGTAGCCCTTTCGGTTGCCGCTCAGTCGCGCCGCATCCCTCCCTACACAGCGGCTTCCAGCGCTTGGCGGTCCCACTTCCCTGTCGTTGCGCCGGCTTCGTACGTGCTCTCGAGAAATTCCAGCAGCGTGGCGCTAGGGGATTTCGCGCGGCGCACATCGTCGTACATCAGCAAGTATTCGCCCAGGCCGCGGTGATAAAACGCCTGCGGGGGACTAACCTTTTGCTCGGCGAATCCTTGCGGGGCGGGCGCGGCGTAGCAATAAAAAGCGGCCTCGGCGATTTCTCCGCTTCCCGGCCACCAGCCCGCGCTGATCACTTCGTGCGAGTAGGCTTCCTGCATGATTTTGCCGAGGCCCGGAGGCCAGTCGGTGCGCTGGGGAGCGCGGCGTCCGGAAAAACGCGTGATAGCGAGATCGAAGCTGCCCCAGAAAAAATGCACGGGGCTGGATTTGCCGATGAAGCGCGAGCGGAACACTTTGAATACGTCATCGACCGAGAGGAGAATCCGCCAGAACTGTCGCACGGATTCGGCGTCGTAGGAAGCGTGCACCGTGTCCTGATCGAAGGGGATGGGGGCGGGGACTTCCACCGGCATCGTCCAGATCTTCACGTCGATGTCGAGCGAGCGCAGAGTGGACATTACCTCGCGGTAGAAGTCGGCGACGGAACGCGGGGCCAGCGCGACGGACGCGGTTTTTGGATCGGAGGTGCGAATGAGCAGCTTGTCCGCGTGAAAATCGAACTCCATTTCGAAGGAGCGATTTCCGTACGGAATGATCGAGGTGGTGAGCCCGCGCGGGCTTACATAGAGCGGCACATTCCACCAGTGATTCACCAGCGGCGTCAGCTCAAGGCGGATCTTGCCGACGATCTGAGTCCACATGTGCAGCGTGGCACAGGTATCTTTCCAGTCGGCGAGGCGAAGAGTGGGCCAGCATTCCGACGAGTCCGCGAGATGGATGCGGGGTGGTTTCGTCATCAAGCGCTCCTTGTAGAGGATTTAGCCTTCGTCGCGAAAAACTTCGGCGATGGCCGCGACCAGTCCGGGGATGGTGAACTCCTTGGCGGCGATGTCGACGGGGAATCCCAACTCGCGAAGCGTGGCCGAAGTGACCGGACCGATGGAGGCGGCGAGCGTGGCGGCGAAGGGCGCTTGGTTCCGGCGGTCGAGCAAGGCGGCGAAGTTCTTTACTGTCGACGAACTAGTGAAGGTCACGACATGCGGCCGCTTGCTGGCATTGCTAAGAGCGGCCCGCAGGCGCACACGCGACGAGGCGGGCACGACCGTTTCGTAGGCTTCGATGACGTCGACATGGGCTCCGGCCTTGCGCAGTTCGCGGGGGATGACGTCGCGAGCGACCTTGGCGCGAACCAGCAGAACGCGCTTGCCTTTCACTTTGGCCTTTAGGCTGCGTACCACGGATTCGGCGACATATTCCTTGGGGACGACGTCGACTTTCACGCCGCGCTGTTCGATGGCTTTCCTGGTGGCAGGGCCGATCGCCGCGATGCGGATTCCCCCAGCGGCTAAAGCCGCATTTCTTCTATCGCCTTTTGCGGCACGAGTAAACTCGTGCCCTTCCCGGTTTTCGTTCCTAGAACGACTGAAGTCGTGATTTGTTTTCAACTTCAGATCAGCGAAGTTCAGGTGCTGCTTCTGTTGGCGCGCCCACATGGCTTCGACTCCGTTGACGCTGGTGAGGATCAGCCAGTCGTAAGTATCGAGATTCGTCAGGGCCGTATCCAACGGCTGGAAGGAACGCGGCTCGCGGATCTCGATGAAGGGGATTTCGAGGACCTGTGCGCCGAGTTTGCGCAGTCCGGCGGAGAGCGCTCCGGCTTGATGTCGGGCCCGGCCTACCAGCACGCGGACTCCGTGGAGTGGATGGTTTCGCGGAGATTTGGTCGCTTTGCTCATGGTTAGAGTCGCGGGCGAGGGCGCCCGCGCCACACTGCATCAATCATCCTTCCTCTTCACGCCTAAGCCATGGTCGCACATCAGGCGGGCTGTGCCGGAGATTGCAGTATCGGAAGCGCTGCTTAGCGAGTCGATCACCTTCTGCTGCTCGCCGCGCGTGCGGTTCTGGCTGAGCTTGAATTTGGCTTCGATTTTGGTGATTTCGATTTCGAATCCCACAATGTGGCTGAGCATGCGGATGCGGTAGGATTCGTTCAGGCTAGCCCACTGTTCGGCGTAGGCGGCTTCAAATGTGGGGATCAGGTCGTGCAGCATGTTCAGCAAGTCTGCCGTTTCGGAGAATGTGCGCGCCTTGCCGTAGGCGTGGACGGCGCCGTAATTCCAGGTGGGAACATTTTCCTGGGTCGCGTAGTTCGTCGGTGAAACGTAGGCGTGCGGGCCGTGAAAAATCATCAGGCAGCGCGATTGTTCCTGCAGGTAGCGCCAGTGCGGATTGGCCTTCGCAACGTGGCCGCGGATTAGAGTGTGGCCTGCGGTTTCGCGGATGACGACCGGGACATGCGTGGCGAACGGGCCGTCGTTGGTGGTCGAAACCAGAATCGCAAAGGGATTGGCGCGTATGAAGGCGATCGCGGTGGCGTGATCTTCAACGCGGAAGTGTTCGGGGATGTACAAATCGTTTCTCGTCTTCTCGAATTTTGTGCCGTCCCTACGGGACTCGTTCCTCTTTTTCGCATTTACTCCCCAGGACTTACGTCCTGGGCTAATGAATTCCGTCGCTACCGCGACTGACGTTCAGACGATTCCGACTCCTTCGGTTCCTTCTTGCGGACGTGCAGTATTTTTTCTACTTCGGCGATCACCGTTCCGTCTGTGTCTTTCACTTCTACCTTGAAGACCGGCTCCCATTTGGGCAACGTGTTTAGCTTCTCACGAATGTCGTCGAGCTGAGCATCGGTCAAGCGGAATTCGGCACGGACCGTGCCCTTGCCGGGCTTGCGGTAACGGATGGTGGCGGCCTTGTCCCAGACGATGTAGTCGCGGCCCAGGTTTGCCATCAGCATGAGCATATAGAAAGGATCGGTCATGGCAAAGAGCGATCCGCCAAAATGGGTGCCGACGTAGTTGGCGTTCCACCAGCGCAGCTTCATCTCGACGTCGATGGATTTCATGTCGGGCGCGATGTGTTGGACGCGAATGCCCATGCCCAGGAACGGAGGCCAAAGATTGACGCCGCGACGAAGAGCGTGGGCTTGGGAGCCGCCGAGAAGCTTGAGGAGTACGTTGCGAGTCATGCGGTGAAAGTTCCGGCGCCTGAAGGCGCGGCTTTTTGTAGCAGTTGAATGGCATGCCTGAAGGCATGCCCTGATACGAAGCTGGCGCTTCGCGGTGTGAAGATCATGGTTGCGGAGGGACGGCTAGGCCGCGGCCGTAGACGGCTTCGAGGATAGCATCGCCGCCGCGGGCGAGCAGGGCTGCGCCGGCTTCGTTGCCGAGCTTTTCGGGATGATCTCCGTCGCGCGAATCGCGCAAGAGTTTCGAGCCGTCGGGATCGGCGACGATGGATTCCAGATGGATGAAGCTACCGCCGGGCAAAACAAGGCCCCCCTCCCGGATCTGCCCGGCTCGCACTTCTGCGAATGCACCGATGGGGACCTGGCAGCCTCCGCCTAAGCTGTTGAGCAGAGCGCGTTCGCAGGTGGTGGCGGCGCGGGCGGCGGGATCGTTGAGGAAGGCAAGCAGTTCGCGGGTCTTCGTGTCGCCTTCGCGGATCTCGATGCCGAGCGCCCCTTGTCCGGCGGCGGGGCACATGATTTCGGCGGGGATGATTTGTTTGACGAACTGCGTTTTGCCGAGGCGCTTCAGTCCGGCCGAGGCGAGGATGATCGCGTCATAGTCTCCCTGCTCGAGCTTGCGCAGGCGGGTGTCGACGTTGCCGCGCAGCGGGTGAATGTCGAGATCGGGGCGAACGGCTTTCAGTTGCGCCTGGCGCCTCAGGCTGGAGGTGCCGACGCGCGCGCCCTGCGGCAGTTCCTGAAAGCTCGCATAATGGAGCGAGCAGAAGGCATCGCGCGGATCCTGTCTTTCGGTGATGGCGGCGATTTCGAATCCTGCCGGCAGTTCGGTGGGCAGGTCTTTCAAGGAATGCACGGCGAGATCGATGCGTTCGGCTGCGAGGGCTTCTTCGATTTCTTTGGTGAACATGCCCTTGGTGCCGACCTTGGCGAGGGCGACGTCGGTGATTTTGTCGCCGGTGGTGTGGATGATCTCAATTTCGATTTCGTGGCCGCGAGCGTGCAACAGGGCGGAAATGTGGTTGGCCTGCCAGAGGGCGAGTTGGGAGCCGCGGGAGCCGATGCGAAGGCGGGTCGGGTTGCCGCTGTTGGGAGTCATTTTATGGTTATTCGCGACGGCACGGGTCGTTCCATCCTACGGGGTACCTGAGCCGCTTCTTTCGCCCCTCTGGGGCTTGATCAGCCTCTCGCTTGGTACCGACGGCTTGCGCCGTGGGCTGCATTCCTTCGCCGCTTCGCGGCTGGAGCCGGGGAACAACTCGGCGCCTTGCTCGTCGAAGAAGCGGATTTCCACCCGAAAATTCGCCGCGTTCGCTACCGCCGTACGTGCCCGGCAGGGATCCTTCGACTGCGTCTGGCGATTCGCTTCGCTCTTCGCTAGACTCCGCTCAGGATGACAGGGCTTGAGGGTGATGCTCGCCTCCGAGGTCGGCTGATCGGGCCACGATTTCATTGACGTGTCCCTACTTCGTTTTTCTTTGGCGCCGGCTCTGCCGCCGATTCTTTACCTTTCACCTGCAGGTTGAACAGGCGGCGGACTACATCGACTACCGTCGTCGCTTCCGATTCCTTTGCCGCGGTCTTCAGCGTGGTGATGGGGGTGTGCATGACTTTGTTGATGATGCCGCGGGTCAAGGCCTCCAGAGCGATCTCTTGCTCCGGCGTTAACTGGCCCATGCGGCCGCGGACGCGGTCGATTTCCGCCTGGCGGATGGTTTCGAGGTGATCTTGCAGGCTCACAATCGTCGGCACCACGTCGAGCGTCTGAACCCGGGCTTCGAACTTTTCCACTTCGCTGGTGATGATGGCTTCGGCGCGCTCGGCTTCTTTGCGCCGATCGGCTACGTGGCTCGAGACGGCTTGCTGCAGGTCGTCGATATCGTAAGCGAAGATGCCGTCGAGCTTGGCCATGTCTTGCGAGACGTCGCGCGGCACGGCGATGTCGATGAAGAACATCGGGCGATTCTTGCGGCGGGTGAGAAACTGCTCTCCGTGTTCGCGGCGGAAGATGGCGTGCGGCGCGCCGGTCGAGGTGATGACGATGTCGGCGCGGTCGCAGGTCGAATAAAGATCCTCGAACCTGATGGCCTGTCCGTTGAACTTCTGCGCCAGGCCGATAGCGCGATCGTAGGTGCGATTGGCAACGAAGATGGAGGCGCAGCCGTGGGCCATGAGGTGGCGGGCGGCGAGTTCGCTCATCTTGCCGGCGCCGACGATGAAGACCGTCTTCCCTTCCAACGTCCCGAAAATCTTTTTGGCGAGCTCAACGGCGACCGAGGCGATCGATACCGAAGATGATCCGACAGCGGTTTCGGTGCGCACGCGCTTGGCGACGGCAAACGCGCGGCTAAAAAGCTGGTCGAGCTGTCCACGAACCGCGCCGACGGCGCGGGCTGTGGCGTAGGCCTCTTTCACCTGGCCGAGAATCTGGGCTTCGCCCACGACCATGGAATCGAGACTCGCGGCGACGCGGAAGAGATGGCGGACGGCATCCTTCTCGCGAAATTCATAGAGATGCGGATCGAGTTCGTCGGGATCAAGATGGAAGTGGTCGTGGAGAAATCCGCGAAGATCGGCGTGGCCGTTGCTGGTATGGGTGATGATCTCGACGCGATTGCAGGTCGAGATAACCATGCCCTCTTCAATGCCGGGATAGGCGGTCAGATCGCGGCAGGTATCAGGCAGGCGAGATTCCGGGATCGCCAGGCGCTCGCGGATTTCGAGCGGCGCGCTCTTGTGATTCACGCCAATGAGCTGGAATCTCATGACGCGGCGAACCTGTGGATCGCGGAGAAATAGTTAGCGGCCCAGGCGGCCAGCGCGGCCACGAAGGCGAAGGTTGCCAGGAAGGCGGCGCGGCGGCCGCGCCATCCGGAGTTCCAGCGGGTGAACACCATCACCATGTACACGGCCCACATCAGGACCGAGAGCAGAATTTTGGGATCGAGGAAATCGACGTGGCCGTAGGTGGTGACAGCGACCACCGATCCGGTGATCAGGCCGAGCGTCATGAACGGGAAGCCCAGCAGAAGCGAACGATAGCCGATCTGGTCGATGACTTCGAGAGCGGGCAAGAAAGAAATCAGGCTGGTTGGCTTCTTGGACTTGAGGCGGCGCTCCTGCAGAAGATAGAGCAGGCTGGCTCCGAAGCTGAGGACTAACGCCGCATATCCGGTGAAGATGAGGATGATGTGAGCGATAAGCCATCCTTTGTGTGAGACGAATTGCGTCAGCAGCACGGGTTGCTCATCGACGGCGGCGACAAAGGTGAGGAAAAACACCACAGGAAAGACGACGACTCCCGGCGACGTGGTCTGGTAGATGGTGTAAATCACCATAAAGAACGACATCGACAAGAAGGCGAGAAGCGATTCTCCGTTGTGGACTGAGGCCCAGACGACTTGGCCGGACAGAAAAAGCTCGGTCAGCGAGACGAAATGAAACACCATGCCGAGGCTGGCGGCGTGGAGGGCGATGCGGCTGAACAGATCACTGGTGCGGGTCAGCGCGACGAAGGCGTAGACCAGTCCGATGAAGTAGCAAGCCAGCGCGAAACGCAGCCAGAGCAATGACATAGGCCTTAAAGGTCCGGAATCACCTGAGTTTACCCCAAATCAGGGCCGGAATCTTGTTCCTTCCTACTACGCTGCTATTGTGCAGGGTGCGGAGCGCAAGGCCAACAAAGCGGGTCACTTGAGCGTGTGATTAGGATCACAGACGGTCGGCAATCAGTCGGACACTCTGCTGGACGGTGTGAACGGCAGTATCGATCACAATGTGGTCTCGGTCCCAGGGGTGGTACTCCCTCGCCACGATCTCTTCCCATGCTGGGCGGCGCAAACCAGAGATATCGCTGACCCGGCTCTCTGCGCGGCGGCGATGTTCGGCCACATCGGAACATTTGATTTCAATTTCGACCGCAATCGTTCCCGCACGGTTTGCAACAGCCCGCCAGGCGTCCCGCGTAACGGCGAAAGGATTGACAGAATCGGCCACTACTTTGTGACCGATGCGCAGATTCTCTTCGGCTACGGCGTAGGCTACCCGGTAACCGGCATCGTTGAGTGGCTCCAGGCACCTGCCGGAGTCACGCATGGCTTGTTCGATTGTATCGGCACGGACGTGCACGGCGCCGATCTGGCGGGCGAGTTCGCGGGCGATCGTGGTCTTCCCCGTTGCGGGGAGGCCGCTAAAGATAATCAGCATCGGCGACCGCCTTGATTCCCTCGGAGCAAGAACAGCAGGCAAGAGTACCGGCTCCACATTTTCTGCCCACTTCCTTGCCCAACTTTTACGGCTGACTGCTTGGGGGTTTTGCACCGCCATGCGGATTCTGCGCGCCTGTGGCGTGCGGATTCGACATGCTCGGAGGCATGGCTCCGGTGCCGTGGCCCACTCCCATCGACCCCAGATCGCCGGGAGCCAGGCAGGTGATGCGTCCGCTGGAAGCGACTCGCAACTGCGAGGGGCAATCGCCGCTGGTGAGGTTGGCCGCGGCACCCGTGCCCTCCGACTGGACGGTGAAGAGCTTGCCAGCAGAATTGCCGGCGACTCCGACAGTCATCCCGGGCATGTCGTAGGCGACATAGAACGCGCGCTTCGACTGGCTGGCCTGCAGCGCACACTCGCTCGCGGTTTTGGATTGCGCTTCTGTGGCGTGGATGTCGAGGCGGCCGCAATCGGTGGACGAGGCGCCGGCATATTCCTGTAACTTCTGCTGGACTGCGCCTTGCTTTGCAGGTCCGTTTGCAGAAGAAGAAGCGGGCGCCGACGACTTGTTGCAGGCCGTCAGGCAGGCGAGGAGAATCACGCACAGCATGGACGCGTTTTTCATAGCATCGTGATTGTAATCCTGAGGTGCGACGGGAAGCGCCTTTTGGATTATGCCTTCTGGTGAAGCCTGCCTGCAGAGCGTCCCACTTGAAGTTTCACTTGAACCATCCGCCATCATTGGCTCGAGCTTGCAATCCTATCGCGCGGGGCGAAATCGTGGTAGCGTTTTGGGCGCGGAAATTGCCGCCGGGGGGCCGGTATGAGATGGGCGCGGACGATGATAGCAATGGCTTGCCTGATCGCGCTGGGGTTTGCGCAGGGCAAAGGGGATGATGGTCCGACGAACGAGAAGGCGCAGAAAACCTACCGGGAGGCGCAAGACTACATGCATCAGCGGATGATCGGTCCGGCGTTTGAAGCCTTCAAGAAAGCCGACAAGCAGGATGGCGGACACTGCGCGCGGTGCCAGAGAGAAGTCATCAAACTCAGCGAGCAATTGGGCGAGTGGAAGGCGGCGGAAGCGGCGGCCGAGGAACAGATCGCCGACGCGAAACAGCCGAGAGAAGCCGCGCTGGCGCACTATGACCTGGGGATGATCTTGTTTAACGAGGGACAGCAGCGGCACAAGGATGAACTTTTCAGCCGCGCGCATGAGGAAATGACGAAGGCGCTGGCGGCGGCACACAAGTTTCCGGCCGCCGTGTTTGCCGACGGCCGCGCGCTGGCGCATTTGAAACAGGACGATGCCGCGAAAGCCCGCTTTGCGCAATTCGTCGAGATGAGCCCGGAAGACAGCCCGGACCGGCAGCGGGCGATGCTGTTTATGAGCCAACCGGAGTTGGCGCGCGCGTTGATGGCGCCGCCGTTTGCGGTGACGACCCTGGACGGAAAGAAAATCTCCCTCGACGATCTGCAGGGGAAAGTCGTGCTGATCGATTTCTGGGCGACCTGGTGCGAGCCCTGCCGGGAGGCATTGCCCCACGTTAAGGAGATCGCAAAAAAATTCAACGGGCAGCCGCTGACCGTGCTGAGCATCAGCGTGGACACAGATGAGCAGAAGTGGAAAGCGTTTGTGGCCAAGAATGAGATGACCTGGCCGCAATATATCGATCACGGGTTTACGGGGCCGGTGGCGAAATCCTTTGGAGTCGAGGCGCTTCCGCATACGTTCACCATCAATGCGGACGGGATCCTTCAGGACGAGCGTATTGGGGATTCGTCGATTGAGGGCAAGCTGAAGAAACTGGTGAAGCGGGCACAGGAAAAACAGGCCACGCAAAAACCGCAGCAGGCTCAGTGAAGACTGCTTCGAGAGCCCCGGTTGCACGGCGGGGACTCACGCTACCAGGGAATCGAGATTGCAAAGCTTTTTACCGCTGAGGTCGCCGAGAACGGCCGCAGAGAACGCTGAGAGAAGCTCTCCAATTTCTGTGCGCGGTTCCTTTACGGCTTAGACGTCAGTTGCCGGATCAAATCCACTTCGGCCTGGCGGTATGGGGTTCCATCGGAGCGAAAGACTTCGTGAAACCAGACGGGCGGGTCGCTCAGGATGTAGGGATGCTGCCAGGACTCCCACGGATAATAAGTTTGGGTTTTGCCGGCGACCAATCCCCAGTTGATGGCGCCGACATGCTCCTGCTTGGCGATGGGAAGAATTGCGTCGAAGGTGCTGCCGACCGATCGCGCCATATATTCGGTGCAAATTACAGGGCGGTGAAATCTTCTTAACCACACGATCTCCGCTTTGAACGATTCCGGCCAGCTGTAGTTGTGAAAGGTGATGATGTCGGATTCGCGCAACTGAATCTGCGCGATTTCGTCGAGAGCGCTTTCGTCAGCGGTCGTGTCGACATCGTAGACACCGCTGGTTAGGGGCTGTGTGGGATTCATCTCACGGGCCCACGCGAAAGCCTGCGGCAGGAGCGCGGCCACGAGCGCGACCTTCTTGTCATTCTTCAGCTCCGTTTTCGGATAATTTTCGGTCTGGTCGGAGCCGGGTTCGTTCCATATATCCCAGGCGAGAATGCGGCGGTCGTTCGCGAACGCTCCCACCACACCTTGCACGTAAGCTTTCAGACGCGGCACCTGACCGGGATCGGAGAGAGCGGCGGCGCCGGGGCTCTGTACCCATCCGGAGTTGTGGATGCCGGGAATGGGCGGATGCTGCGGGCCGAGATGCGGAAGCGGGTCCCAGCAGGAATCGAAGAGCACGAACACCGGCCGGATGTGGTGGCGGGCGGCGATCGTAAGGAACTGATCGAGGCGCTGGCGGAAGCCGGGAGCGTCCTGCTGCCAGAGCAGGTCGTGAAGGAAGACGCGCATGGTGTTCATGCCGAGGGATTCGGCCCAGCCGAGTTCTTTGTCGATCTGCTCGGGATCGAAAGTGGATTCCTGCCACATCTCCAGCTGGTTGATCGCGGATTTCGGAATGTAGTTGCTGCCCACGAGCCAGGGTTGCTGCGCGTACCAGTCATTGGCTTTCTGCTCCGACCAGCGCGGAGTTTGGGCCGCCGAACAGAGGGCGATCATGGGGATTGCGAAAAGAAAGAGGGATGGGCGTAGTTTCAAATGAGGGCTCCGAACCATTTATAAGCTGAGGGCGGGAATGCTTCAAGGCTGGAGGCTGTCCCGCTTTCGTTATTCCACATTTTGCAATGTCTTCCTGAGCGGAGTGGTCGTCCGCGAAAGCGGACGACCACGCAGTCGAAGGATCCCTATTCCCTGCTCCGCCTTGAACCGCGTAGGAATTCGTTCGCGGGTTTCTTCCCAAAGTTCAGTACTGCGGGTAGGGATCCCTCGACTCCGGACCTGGCCCGCGAAGCGGCCCACGTCCTCCGCTCGGGATGACAAAATCCTTAGGTCCGACGCGCTTACCGGAAAAATCCGCAAGAACTCACTCCACTCCTAAGCTCGACAACGCTTCTTCTAACACGGCCGCGTCGATGCCGAGGCGGCGGCCGCTGGCCTTCACGTCCTCCAGTTCGTCGAAGGCACGGAAGAGGCGGAGTTTGACGGCGGCGTACTGTTCGGCATCGTTCAAGGGACGGCCATGAGCCGCGGCCCAGGCGGCACGCGGCGCTTCCGGCAGAAATACGCTGACTGAGTAGGTGAGCTTGCGGTCAGAGGTGACATCGAAGATGAATTCGGTGGCGGGGGATTCGGGATCGTCGGGTAGGGCGGCCCGTTTCCCCACGAAGTAGTACTGGTAAACGTAGCCCTGGGCGCCGGTGTAGGTTTTGAGGCGGCGAACCGTCATGCGGACATTATGGAACGATTGCGGTTCGTTTGTCGTCGGCAGCGGACGAAGCGGGCTAAATCTTTTGCCCGGTTTGACCGATATATGCGGCAGGGAGAACTCCGCATGTCCCTCGATTGGTTCTGGATTCCGCTTGGCGTTCTGGTCGTGCTGGCTCTTTACCAGCAATGCCGCATTTACTCTATCCGGCGGCAGGCGAAGAAGAACGAGGAACTGTTCCAGATCGTCACGGAAAATGCCGCCGATATGATCGCGTTGGTCGACGTGAAGGGGCGGCGTCTGTACAACAGCCCGGCGTACGAGAGAATCCTGGGGTACACGACAGCCGAGTTGGGCGAGACTTCGGCGTTCGAACAGATTCATCCCGAGGATCGCTTCAAAGTGCTGGAGGCAGCGCGGGAGGCGCGCGAGACCGGCGTGGGACGGCGACTGGAGTATCGCATCAAGCACAAGGATGGGAGCTGGCGGGTGCTGGAGTCAGTGGCCAGCACGGTGCGCGATGCGAAGGGTGTAGTGGCAAAGCTGGTGATTGTGAATCGCGACATCACCGAGCGCAAGCGCACGGAAGAGCAACTGGAACACAATTTATTTCACGACACCTTGACCGGATTGCCCAACCGGCGGCTGTTTCTGGATCGTCTGCAGCATGCGTTTGCCCGGGCACGGCGCGATGCGGGCCACTCGTATGCGCTGGTGCTGGTAAACCTCGACCACTTCAAAGTATTCAACGAAACTCTGGGGACAGCGGCGGGAGACCGAGTACTGCTGGAAATCGGGCGCGCCATCAGCACGTGTTTGCGGGAAGACGACACGATCGCGCGGCGGGAAAGCAGCGCTGGCGAGGCGGCGCTGTCGCGACTGGGAGGCGACGAATACACGCTCATTCTGGACGCGGTGAGCGATCCCAGCGATGCGATGCGGATCGCGAAACGGATTCAAACAGCGGTGGCGGAGCCGTTCTTCCTCGATGCGCGGGAAGTGCGGGCCTCGGCGAGCATCGGTATCGCTTTGGGTACGCTGGCGCATGAGCGGCCGGAAGACGTATTAAAGGACGCCGACGCGGCCATGCGGCGGGCCAAGGCCCTGGGCGGATCGCGCTGCGAAGTATTTGACGAGGCCATGCACACGCGTGCGGAAGGACGCTTGCGGCTCGAGGCAGATCTACGAGCAGCGTTGTCGGCGCGCCAATTCCGCATTCATTACCAGCCGGTGGTGCGATTGGATACCCGCGCCGTGAGCGGATTCGAAGCCCTGCTGCGCTGGGAACATCCCACGCAGGGTCTGATTTCTCCTTACCGCTTTCTCGAAGCGGCGGAGGACTCCGGAATTCTGGTATCGATCGGGCACTGGCTGATGCTACAAGCGTGCCGGCAGTTGCGGGAATGGGAGCAGAGTTCCTTCCCGCAGGAGCCGCTGCATATCACGGTCAACGTTTCGGCGCGGCAGTTCGCCGACGCGCGGCTGGCCTCCGACGTTCAGGATGCGTTGCGGGAGACGGGCATTGATCCTTCGCGTCTGCAACTGGAGATGACCGAGAGCGTCGCGGGGGCGGACCCGAAGCTCAGCGTCACCGTGATGGCCCATCTGAAGCACATGGGGATCGGAGTGATTCTCGACAATTTCGGGATTGGGGCGGCATCGCTGCGCGTTCTGCGGCAGTTTCCCGTAGATACGCTGAAGATTGACCGGTCGCTGGTCCGCGAGATGCAGACAGATCGATCCGCCAGCGACATGGTCGAGATGATCATCACGCTGGCGCACAAGATGAATCTGCGCGTGATCGCGGAAGGGATTGAGACAGTGCGGCAATTCGAACGTCTGCGCGAGTTGGGATGCGAGTTTGGCCAGGGATACTACTTCTCGCAGGCTCTGGAAGCGAAGGCCGTCAGGCCCTTCTTGCGGCAGAATGTGGCGGTTTCGCGGGGGGCTGGAGCCTAGTGGGCAGCGGCTGCTTTTGACGGCGAAATATTTGGGGGCTTCTGGCGGACTGCATGGGTCCTTCGCCGCTAAAAGCCGGCTCAGGATGACAAGAATGCTCTCCGCAGGCTTGGACCCTGAGGACAGGGGCAACGGTCAAAAAGAAAGGCAAAGTCAAAAGCGGCGGACAGGAGTGTCCGCCCCGCACTCGCTCCCCTTCAGCGCGTGCCATTTCCTGGTGAGACTACCCTTCCATATTCTGTGGCGCGGCTGAGGCGGTCGAACATGCGCCAGGTTTCGAGCGAAACCTTGCTAATGGCGTCCTCGCCGTCGCGTTCGTTGTTGAGGAATGCGGTCATGACGCAGATCACGTAGGGCCGGCCCTCGACGAAGACGATGCCCGAGTCGTTGCGGACGGCTTCCAATTCTCCGGGCTTGTCGGCAATCATCAGGCCGGCGGGCAGGTCGCGCGGAATAAAGGAATCCTTGTTCGTGCTGAGGAGTTTGAAGAAATCTTCTGTCGATTCTTTGTTCAGCACTTTGCCGTGATATATGGCGTCGAGAAGCATCATCATTTCGCGCGGGCTCGAGATGTTCTCGCGGCCTTGCTTGGCGGCTTCGAGGTCCATCATTTTGCGCCGCAGGCGAGTGTGGGTCAGGCCAAGAGAGTCGAGCATGGCGTTGACGTTGGGCATGCCGACGCGATCGATTAACACGTTGGTGGCAGCGTTGTCGCTGACGGCGACCATCATCGTGGCAAGATCGCGCAGGGTGACGCGCGTAATCCCGGGAGTCAGCCCGTTCATGATGTCGCTATCGGGCACCAGGTCAGAGGATTGCACCGTGTACAGGTCGGTGAGTTTGAGCTTGCCTTGCTGAGCTTGCAGATAGAGGTTGGCGAGGACCGTGATTTTGATGGAGCTAGCCTGGGCGAACACTTCGTCGTCGTGCAGAAAGTAATGATCGCCGGTGGTGAGGTCTTCGATGGCGACTCCCATGACGCCGTCAAGATGCTGATCGACTTGTTGAATGCTCGCTTCGAGCTTCTGCCAGAGAACTTTTTGTTTGGCGGATAAGGGAGCGGCGGTCTGGGCGACAGAGGTCGTTACGAATAATGTGAAAAGGAGGAAGGATTTCATGAAGTGGTTCTCCTGGTGCAACTTTACTTGGGTAGCTAAAAGTTCCTGCGGCATTCGTGGTTCTGCACTCTTTCTGCCGCTCCGGGCCTCGCCCGGCGGACAGCCGAGGGCGACTGCCCCCACATTGGTCCTTCTTCATCTTTCAACCTTCATCCTTCGATCTTGGCTTCGCGCAACTGCTTCACTGCTGTTTCGGAGCTCACGGGCGAGTAGTAGACCTCTTTGAAGGTGTAGGAGCGCGCCTTGGACGTGAGCACGGGAAGAATCTCGATGTGCCAGTGGTAGTCCTCGTCAATAGTCTTCCAATAGCCAAGATTTTTGGAGGGATGAATGCTGCTGGGAGACGTGTGCAGCACCAGATGGAATTCTTCGGTGACGGTGCGAATGCGCTGCAGGGTGCGGCGCAGCAAGGCGGCAAGATTGGTGCGCAGGCCGGGCTTGTTCAATCCCGTGCGCTCGAATGAGGCATCGTGATTGCGCGGGAGAATCCAGGTTTCGTAAGGCACGCGCGGAGCATAAGGGCCAACCGCCAGATAATCCCCGCGGGCTTCAATGACGCGCTGGGCCTGGCGCTCTTCCTGCTGGATGATGTCGCAGAAGACACAGCGCTCTTTGCTGATGAAGTACTCGCGTCCGGCGCGGAGTTCGTAGAGCACGCGGCGCGGGACGAACATGGTAGCGGTGATCTGCGAAGTGGGATGGCTGAAATCCTGGCCGGCGTTCTTGCCGTAGTCCTTGAACAGGCTGACGTACTTGATGCGGGGATCGCGTTTGAGATCGAGAATGCGCTCGGCGGCGAGGCGCAGGAATTGGGCAATCTCGTCATCGCTAGCGTTCCACAGATGGCGGTCGTGGCGGGGATTCTCGACCAGCACTTCATGAGCTCCGACCGAATGCATGCGGTCGTAGATGCCATCGCCGCGTCGGCCGGGCTCGCCTTCGATGTGGTACAGCGGCTTGGGATGAACCACCGAGCGCGCCGACCAGGGAGTTCCTGGAGCGTTGGGGGACGTGGCGATGACCTGCAGCGCGGAATCAGAACAGAAAAGGCAGGTGGATTCGGGACGCGGTGTGGCTTCCCCGGCATCGTCTCCGGTGATGACCCAGGAGCGGGTGATGGGATCCTTGCGCAGCTCCATAATGAAGAGAAGGAGAACACCCGGAGAGAGGCGGAGTCAACTCGGATTTATTGCCATAATTTTCCGTTGAGACATGAGAAATGACGCAGGAGAGATGGACGATGCTTTGTTATAATCCGCCGAAGCCCGCTTAGATGACCGAGCCGTCCACTCCGCTGATGCGGCAGTATGCTGCCGTTAAGAAAGAACATCCTACCGCACTTCTATTCTTCCGCCTGGGAGACTTCTACGAGCTGTTCTTCGACGACGCCGTGGTGGCGGCCAAAGAACTGCAAATCACGCTGACCTCGCGCAATAAAGAAAAAGGAATCGCGGTGCCGATGTGCGGCGTGCCCTATCACGCGGCCGAAGGATACATCGGCAAGCTGATTCGCAAGGGATTCAAGGTGGCGATCTGCGAGCAGATGGAAGATCCGCGGCTGGCGAAAAAGCTGGTACGGCGCGAAGTGACTCGCGTGGTGACGCCCGGGACGGCGGCGGATTCGTCACTGGGATCGGAAGAAAATAATTTTCTGGCGGCCCTCGCGCAGGTGGGAGAGCGGGTGGGATTTGCGGCGCTCGATTTGTCGACCGGAGAATTTCGGGCCACGGAGTTCTCGGGCGAAGGCGCGCTGCGAAGAGTGCAGGAAGAGTTGGAGCAGCTACGACCGAAAGAACTGCTTTATGGGTCGGCGGCGCCGTTGTTTGAACAGGTGGGTAAAGAGCAGCCGAGCTTCGCTCGGCTGGACGGACGAATGCGCCCGTCCCTACACGGTTCTTCTCCGCAGCCTCGGGCGACTGCCGGGGCATTCACAGAGACTCCGCTGGATGATTGGATTTTTTCGCCTGATCATGCGCTGCCCTTGCTGGAAAATCATTTTGGAGTCTTGTCGCTGGAAGGATTCGGGCTGGCGGGAAGAACCGCGGCGGCATCGGCAGCAGGCGCAATCCTTTATTACGTGCGGTCGACGCAGCGCGGATCGCTTGATCACGTAGATCGCATCGGCTGGTACGAGCGGCAGAATTGCCTGGTGCTGGATGCGGTGACGGTGCGCAATCTGGAATTGATTGAGCCGCTGTTTGCGGCGACCGATGCCGGAGTGACTTTGTTCCGCTCAATCGATGCGGCGGTGACGCCCATGGGAAAGCGGTTGCTGCGGGCCTGGCTTCTGCGTCCGTCGCTGGATCTGGCGGAAATTGGCGGCAGACTCGACGCGGTCGATGCCGGCGTGAAAGACCTGGTCGCGCGCGAGGAGTTGCGGCGTGCGCTCGATGGCGTGCTCGACCTGGAGCGGTTGCTGAGCCGGGTCACGCTGGAGGCGGCGAATCCGCGGGACGTGTTGGCACTGGCCGGTTCGCTGGCAAAGATTCCGGCGGTGAAGGGCGCGGTTGCGCGACTCGGCGCGACGCGACTGCAGGCGTTGCACAGCCTGCTCGATGACCTGGGCGATCTGCGGGAGCGGATCGAGAAAACGATTGTCCCCGAGCCGCCGTTGAGTTTCGCGGATGGTGGCGTGATTGCCGCAGGCGTGGATCGGGATCTGGACGAACTGCGGGAATTATCGCGCAATAGCAAGGCCGTGCTGGCGCAGATCGAGCAGCGGGAGCGCGAGCGCACCGGGATTTCGTCGCTGAAGGTGAAGTTCAATTCCATCTTTGGCTACTACATCGAGATTTCCAAGGCGAACCTGCATCTGGCTCCGCAGGACTACGAGCGCAAGCAGACGCTGGTCGGGGCGGAGCGCTTCACAACTCCGGAGTTGAAGGAGTACGAGACGAAGATTCTCGACGCGCAGGAAAAGATTGTCGAGATTGAGCGGCGGCTGTTTACCGAGTTGCGCACGGCGATTGCCGGCGAGGCCAAGCGCATTCGGCAGACGGCGCTGGCTCTCGCCGAGGTGGATGTGCTGGCCTCGCTGGCGCATATTGCGGCGCTGCGGAATTATTGTCGACCGCAGTTTGTCGAGTCAGCCGGCGAACTGGAGATTATCGAAGGCAGGCATGCGGTGATCGAGCAGCAGGAGTTGGCGGGAGGCAGCGAGCGCTTCGTCCCCAACGATTTGTACCTGAACGCCACGACGCATAACATTCTGCTGCTGACCGGGCCGAACATGGGAGGCAAGTCGACCTACCTGCGACAGACAGCGCTGATCGTGATTCTGGCGCAGATGGGATCCTATGTGCCGGCGCGCTCGGCCAAATTGAGTATCGTAGATCGCGTGTTCACGCGCATCGGGGCCAGCGACAATCTGGCGCGCGGGCGCTCGACGTTCATGGTTGAGATGACGGAGACGGCGGCGATCCTGCATACGGCGACGGCGCGGTCGTTGGTCCTGCTGGATGAAGTGGGACGCGGCACTTCGACGTATGATGGCTTGGCGATCGCGTGGGCAGCAGTGGAATATCTGCACGCGCGAGTGCGGGCGAAGACTTTGTTCGCGACCCATTATTTTGAGTTGACGGAGTTGGCCGAGCAGCTTTCCGGCGTGAAGAACTATCACGTGTCGGTGAAGGAAACCGGCGGAGGGATTGTATTCTTGCGCAAGGTCGAGCCCGGTGCAGCCGACCGCAGTTACGGAATTGAAGTCGCCAAGCTGGCCGGGTTACCGAACGAAGTAGTCGAGCGGGCACGCGAGGTGCTGGCCGAACATGAATTTGCGGAACAGCAGGCGACGGCGCATCTGTCGCCGGGAGCGCTGCCGCCGGCAGCACAGTTGACGATTTTTACGCCTTTATCGCAACCGGTGCTCGATAAACTGCGCAGCGTGGACTTGAACCGGTTGACGCCGCTGGAGGCGCTGAATCTGCTGGCGGAGTTGAAAAAAGAAATCTAGTGAAATCAGAGCCCGACACGCGATCCGAACGCATCTGGGAAATTACTGTGGAGAGTGATCGGCTCACTACGCTAGGGGCCGTGGTGCTTTTTATCGTGTGTGGTTTGTTTCTCGTCAGAGAGATCGACCATTTCATTTGGGGTCACTTCAGCGGACCAGTACCTCTCCACAGAAGTTTTTGGAGCATTTGGAACAAAGTGTTTGAGACCATCGCCGCAATTTATTGTTTTATATTTGCATTCAACTTCCCGAACAAATATCTAAAAATCGCCTGCGTATTGATGGGTATCAACCTCTCTGCTTCCGTTCTGTTGAGTTGCTTTCACATTTCTCCTAGTGCACTGCATATTGCAGCCATGAGCGGATCGGCGGTGAGACAAGTAGCCCTTGCCATCCTCTGCGTGGCACTTGCCCAGTGGCTTAGGTCTATCGTCCGACGGGGTCGTCAAGCTGAAATTCCGGGAGGTGAGAGCTGACTCGCCCCTTGGACAAGGACGCTGATGTTGGGCAGCTTCTAATCATCGGCTTCGAGGGCACCGATATGACGGCGCGCCTTCGTTCCCTGCTTCAACGCTTGCAACCAGCAGGGGTCATTCTTTTTGCGCGCAACATCAAAGGCGCAGAGCAGACTTGGCACCTTTTGCGCGACTGCCAGAAATGCGTATCCGCGCCGTTGTTCGCTTGCGTCGATCTTGAGGGCGGAAGTGTCGATCGATTTCGCGATGCGCTCGGGCCCGCGCCATCCGCAGCTGAGGTATTTGCCAGCGGCGACCGCAAATTGTTTCGCAAGCATGGCCAGATTATCGGTGCGAACTGCCGCGCGCTGGGATTCAACGTGGATTTCGCACCAGCGCTCGATCTTGCATTCGAGGCGTCGCGCAGTGTGATGGGATCGCGCGCGGTTTCGGCGGAGCCCCGGCAGGTTGTTGCGTACGCTCGTGAATTCCTCGCCGGGCTTGATGCGGCCAAGGTTCTTGGATGCGGCAAGCATTTTCCGGGACTCGGTGAGGGCAAGCTTGACAGCCACCACGAGCTGCCGGTGATTGAGAAATCGCTGAAGAAGCTATGGGCTGAGGATTTGGTTCCCTACCGCACGCTGCGGCGACAACTGTCGATGGTGATGGTTTCGCACGCGGCTTATCCGCAGGTGACGAAGACGAAGACTCCGGCATCGCTCTCGAAGGTCTGGATCACGGACATTTTGCGGAAACGCATCGGCTACAAGAACCTTATCGTGTCGGATGATCTGGAAATGGGCGGCGTGCTCTCGGCGGCGCCAGTCGGAGAGGCCGCGGTCGAGTTTGTGCGCGCGGGCGGTGATCTGTGCCTGGTCTGCCATCGGGAAGATTACGTGCTGCAGGCGCATGAAGCGCTGGTCAAAGCTGCGGAGCGCGACCGGCGGTTTGCGCAGCGCGTTGTGGAATCGGCGCGGCGTGTGGCGGCGTTCAAGAAGAAGAGGGGCAGCATGATGCGTGCGAGCAAGGCTCCGTCCGCAGCCGTGGTAGAAAAGTTGTCGCGTCGATTATGGGAGTTTGGGGAGCAGGCGCGATTCGAAGCACTGAACCACGCTGAGCAGGAACGGCGGCGGGTATGAGCCAGACGATGACGGTGGCCGGGGTGATGAGTGGAACTTCCGCCGACGGAATCAACGTCGCGATCGTGCGGATTGCTCCAAAACCCCCGGGCTTCCGCGCACAACCTGGGCAAGACATCGGCAATAGCGGACAGGAGTGTCCGCTCCACACAATCCTGGGGCACGGGGAATATCCTTACCCGAAGAAAGTTCGGGCTGCGGTGCTGGCTGCTATGAATGCGGGCCGGGCTAGCGTTGCCGACCTGGCTCGGCTGAATTTTCTGCTCGGCGAATTGTATGCGGACGCGGTGTTGGTTACCGCCCGGCGCTTTCGCGTAAAGGTGGACCTGGTCGGCTGCCACGGGCAGACTTTGTATCATCAGGGCGAACCGGCACTTTATCTCGGGCACAGAGTCACTGCGACGTGGCAAACGGGAGAGGCCGCCGTCATCGCGGCGCGCGTGGGCGTGCCGGTGGTGTCGGACTTTCGTCCAGCGGATATGGCGGCAGGCGGCAAGGGAGCGCCGCTGGTTCCGCACCTCGATTATCTGTGGTTTCGCGATGCTCGGCGCGGGCGGATCGTGCAGAACATTGGCGGCATCGGAAATCTCACCGCCATTCCGGCGGGAGCGGCGGCAACGAACGTGGTGGCTTTCGACACGGGGCCGGGAAATATGGTGATCGATGCGGTAACAGAGAAATTGTTTGGGCGGCCGTTCGATCGCGGGGGAAAGATTGCCGCTTCCGGCGAAGTGATCGAACCCGCGTTGGCTGCGATGTTGAGTCGGCCATTTTTTCGCAGAGAGCCTCCGAAGACGGCGGGGCGCGAGGAATTTGGACGTGAATTCGTGGTGGATTTTCTAGGCGCCTGTGGCCGCGCCCACAAGCAGGACGTGGTGGCCACCGCTACGGCCCTGACCGCGCGATCGATTGGCGATGCGGTGCGGCATTTCGTGATCGCGAAAGCGGGGGCGAAGCACTCGTTCCGGGAAATGATTGTTTCCGGCGGCGGCGCACAAAATGCGACGCTTATGGCGATGCTCGCCGAGTTGCTCGCGCCCATGAGCATCGTGACGCGATTTTCCGACGAGTTTGGTCTGCCTTCCGCTGCGAAAGAGGCAGTCGCGTTTGCGGTGCTCGCTTATGAGACTTGGCACCGTCGGCCTTCGAATGTGCTTTCCGCTACCGGCGCTCAGCGCGCGGCGGTTTTGGGGAAGGTTTCGTATGCTTAGCCCTGCGGACTGGCCTCGCCTCTCTTTCAACGTCAAAGGCCTTTACCACGAAGGGCACGAAGGTACACTAAGGAAAACTTGGCGCGGATTGCGGGTCCGGCTTCTCGCCCCATCAGGCTTAGCGGCAGTCTTCTTCACGCTGCTCTTCCCTCTTCTTTCCTGCTCGAGCAAGCCTGACCCCAACACGCTGGTGATGATCATCGAGTCGAGCCCGACAAATCTGGATCCTCGCGTGGGCATAGATGCCCAGTCGGAGCGGATCGACAACCTCATTTTCGACGACCTGCTCTCGCGCGGCGATGACCTGAATGTGGCGCCCGGACTGGCTGAGCGCTGGGAAATTCCCGATCCGCTGACTTACATCTTTCACCTGCATCGCGGTGTGCGGTTTCACGACGGCCGGCCGCTCACCTCGCGCGATGTGAAGTGGACGTTCGATTCCGTGCTCCAGGGCAAGATTCGCAGCACCAAGACCGCAAATTACAAGTTTGTGGATCACATCGAAGCGCCCGACGAGTTCACGGTCGTGTTTCACATGAAAGAACCGGATGCCCCACTGCTGTGGAACCTTTCGGACGGCGCGATGGGGATTGTTCCTTACGGCAGTGGCGATGAGATGACGCTGCATCCGATCGGGTCGGGGCCGTTCAAGTTTGTGAGCGCTGAAACCGATCGCGAAGTGATTCTTGAAGGCAACCCTGATTATTGGGGCGAGAAGCCCAAGCTGGCCCGCGTCCGTTTTGCCGTGGTGCCGGATGAAACGACCGAGGCCCTCGAACTGCGGAAAGGGAGCGGGGACATCGCGATCAATTCGCTGACGCCCGATACGGTGGTGACACTGGCGCGCGACCCGCGGCTGAAGGTTGAGCGCGGTCCGGGAACACGGCTGGCCTATCTGGGATTCAACCTACGCGATCCGATTCTGAAAAATGTTCGGGTGAGGCAGGCGATCGCTTACGCACTCGACCGGAGGCCGATGATCGAATATTTATGGCGCGGCGAGGCCGAGCCGGCGCGCAGCATCCTGCCAACGCAGAGCTGGGCTTACAACGGCGACGTGCCGGCTTACGAGCATGATCCGGAAAAAGCGAAACAGTTGCTCGACGCCGCCGGATGTCCGGCGGTCGATGGCGTGCGCTTTCATATCACGATGAAGACTTCCACCGATCCGAATACGCGGCTGATGGTCGCGGTGATGCAGCAGCAGTTGCGCGAAGTGGGCATCCTGCTCGATATCCGAAGCTTCGAGTTCGCGACATTTTTCTCCGACGTGCAGCATGGAGCGTTTCAGATTTACGGGTTGCGCTGGATCGGGGGGAATGAGGATCCGGACATCTTTGAATATGCGTTTCACTCGTCGAAATTTCCGCCCAACGGCGCGAACCGCGACTATTACTCGAATCCGAAAGCCGATGCTTTGATCGACCAGGCCAGGCGCGAGGTCGATCCCAAGCTGCGGAAGCCGCTCTATGCAGAGGTCCAACGCATTCTGGCCGACGACGTTCCTTATATTAATTTGTGGTATCTCGACAACGTGCTGGTGCACAGCAGTCGCGTGCGAAACATCCAACTGAACCCAGCGGGAAATTTCGACTTTCTGCGAACGGCGGAGCTGGCTCCTTAAGGCAACTCGACAAACGTCATTCCTGAAGTGGCATCTGCGCAATAGAGCCGGGAAAACATTTTTGTTTCGCCGCCGGGCGAAAGGAGCATAATCCGCATTAGAAGTGCTGTCGGCGAGGTACCCGTGGAGATTCGCGGAGCCCAGCGGTTCGGCTTGCATCTTTCGATTGGCTTTTTGTTGTGGGCCGTACCGGCCCTGGGCCAGCAAATTCCTGACGCACCGGAAGTTCCCTCCCAGTTCACGCTCGATACGCAGATGGCATCACGCCTGCGCCCGCAACTCATGGCTCATAGCACGGACCCCGGCGAGCGCTACTCTACGGCGGGTGTCGTTCTGCAGCGCCTGGTCGAGCAGCTCGCTCCGGAATCCAGCCTGAAGATCCATTGGCAGATGCGTATCGTCCGCGACGATCAGCTAAATGCCTTTTCCTCGCCGGATGGAACTATTTACGTAGCTACTGGATTGGCCAATCTGGCGGGGCAGAGCGCGGGATTGTGGGCGGCGATCCTTTCGCATGAGATTGCGCACGTAGTGCGCCGGGACTCGGCGCGCCGCTATCTCTACGAAAAATATCTGGAGAACGGCAAGGGCAGCGCCATGATGCTGGGCGATCCGAGCCTCCCCTCGGTTTCATGGTCGGACTCGGAAAAAACCTCCGCCGATCTGGGACGATTCTGCCGCCAGATGGAATTGGAAGCAGACCGGGCAGGGCTCATGCTGATGGCGCAGGCGGGCTACCATCCCGACTTCGTGCCGGCATTGCATCATCTGCTGCACGCGCACGGGAGCGGGCCGAGCAACGCTTCGATCTATGCGATGCACCCGTGCTGGGGAGAACGAGACCAGGAATTGAGCCGGGCTTACGTGGAAGCGAGCATCGCGTTCGAACACCGCTGGCGGGAATGGTACGCGTCTCCCGGCGGGAACCCTCCAGTGGTCGTGTTCGCCGACCGGCCCACCATCAAGAAAATCGGCGCCAGGCAATGGCAACTTCGCATTCCATTGCGCTGCCAGAACTTGGCGGGAACGGTGGAAGTCGTGTTGCGGTCAGATCCGGGGAGGCAGGAGCGGCGGGGACTCGATCGCCTGCCGGACATACCGGAATCTGATGGCATAGGCCACCAGCTCACCGGCTGTACGTCTCCCAAGGCGAGTGTCACTTTTACCCTCGACGACTCCGAATCCCCGGAGAGCGGCGGAGCCCCGTGGACCGATGTCTACATCGTCGACGCCTGGGGCACGGTGCTGGCGCGCGCGGATCTTCCCAAGATGCCGCGGTAGCGAGTCCCCCGATACCTTCCATTCTGTGCCGCAGGCGCGTGTTACCATCGAGTTTTGTCGATATCGCATGCGCATCCTCTTCATCGGCGACATTTTCGGGCGGCCGGGAAGGACCATTGTCAAAGACCGGCTCCCGGGGATCGTGCGCGAGCGCGGCATCAACCTGATCGTCGCCAACGGTGAAAATTCCGCGGCGGGATTTGGGATTACGCCTTCCCTCGCCGAAGAATTGTTCGAGCTAAACATCGACGTAGTCACCACCGGAAACCATGTCTGGGACAAGCGCGAGATTGTCGATTACTTCCAGATGGTCGAGGGCAACGGGCACGGGCCGGCGCGGCGCGTCCTGCGTCCGGCAAATTATCCGGCGGACATGCCGGGCTCCGGCGTGTACCAGGGGTTCAAGGGCAAGGTGCCGTATGCGGTGATCAACCTGCAGGGGCGCGTGTTCATGGCATCGAATGATGATCCGTTTCGCACCGCGGATGCGCTGTTGCAGAAGATCGAAGCAAAAGTCATTCTGGTGGACATGCACGCCGAGGCGACTTCGGAGAAGATTTCGCTGGGCTGGTATCTCGACGGACGCGTCACGGCGGTGGTCGGCACGCATACGCATGTGCCCACGGCGGATGAGCGCGTGCTGCCCAAGGGCACGGCCTATATCACCGACGTCGGGATGAGCGGACCGTATGACGGAGTGATTGGCGTCAAGAAGGAATTAGTGGTGGGCAAGTTTCTGAATGGCATGCCTGTGCGCTTTGAGCCGGCCACTGGGGACGTGCGCTTGTGCGCCGTGGTCATCGACTGCGACGAGGATACTGGCAAAGCGCAGAAGATCGAACGGCTGATGCTGTCGTAGGCGGCTTTTTTTCGGACATTTCATAGTCCCGGCAATTCATAAATTTGCATCGTCATCCTGAGCAACGCGAAGGACCCATGCATCGCAAATTCAAGTTCAGAGGTCCTTCGCTTTGCTCAGGATGACAGAGGAATCGTGCAAAGAAACAATCCTCGAACGTTCCTTTGTTCGTCTTGACCTGTTCGTTTTGATCCAGGTTTGTGTGGCCCGGCTGGGGTGAGACCGAAGGTACCACGACCTATTGGCTGGTTCGAGGAAGCTCGGAGCAAGTTAAAATCAGGGAGCAATGCGGCGTAGATCTTTTATTTTTGCGCTTGGAATCTTGGTGGCTGGCCTCAGTGTATCTGCCGGCGCCGCCGCGGACGATCAATCCCCCGCTCCGCCGGTCGCGTGCAATAACGGCCTGGTGGGCGGCGTGAATTGCATTGTCACGAAGAGCGATCTAAAGCAGGCCAAAGCAGCATTCCAACGCGGCGTCAAGCTGCATAATCTGGAAAAACTGGAAGCGGCGTTGGCGGAATTTGAAGACGCCTCGCGCCTGGCTCCGCGCAACGTCCAGTACCTGACCGCGCGCGAAGTGCTTAAGGCGAAATTGGTCTTCGGCCACGTCCAGGCCGGCAATCTGTTCATGATCCAAAACTCGCACGCAGAGGCGGCGGCGGAGTTTCGCGCGGCGCTCGAACTGGATCCGTCCAACGAATTCGCCAAAGAGCGCCTGCAAGAGGCCGCTCGCGAGAACACGCCGGCGCCCGTCAGAGTCTTCCCGGCGCGTGTGATGGCTTCGGGTGAAATCCATCTGGAGCCCAGCGACGGCCGCGCAACTTTCCACTTCACCGGGGATGCGAAGGAACTCTTCAGCCAACTGGCGGCCGCCTACGGCATGAAGGTGGAATTTGACGATTCGGTCAGAGCGCGGCAGGTGATGTTCAATGTGGACGACGTCGACTTCTTCACCGCGTTGAAGCTGGCCTGCGAGGTCAGCAAGAGCATGTGGGCGCCGCTCGGCTCGCGCCAGTTCCTCATCGCTGAGGACAAGCCGGAGAATCATAAACAATTTGACCGGATGGTTCTGTGGACGTTCGTTCTGCCGGCACACTCGACGCCGCAAGAATCCACCGACCTGGTGACCACGATGCGGAACATGTTCGATCTGAAATTCGTGAGCTCGGGACAGAGCGCGGATACGGTGGAAGTGCGCGGTCCGCAAGCCGCCGTGGATGGTTGTGCCAAGTTGATGGAGCAACTCAGCCAGGAGCGCCCGCAGGTGATGTTCGATGTGCGCATCTATCAGATCAGCCACCAGCTCACGCGCAACATCGGGTTACACATTCCGGATACGTTCAACCTCTACAACATTCCCGCGGTAGCGTTGGCGGGCTTGGCGGGTTTGGGTGGACAGAATATTCAGCAGCTGATCAACCAGCTTATTTCTTCCGGCGGCATCAACCAGGCGGGAAGCTCGGCGCTTTCGGGCCTCTTGTCACAGCTGAGCGGACAATCGAATTCCATCTTCAGCCAGCCCCTGGCCACGTTCGGCGGCGGTCTCACGTTTATGGGATTGAGTCTGGACCAGCTGACGGCGGAGCTTTCGGTCAATGAATCGTGGGTGCGGAACTTATCGGATCTCTCGGTTCGCACCGGGCAGGGCGTGGATGCGACGTTCCACGTGGGAGAGCGCTATCCGATTCTGAACGCCAGTTATGCGCCGATCTACAATTCGCCGCAGATTGCGCAGGTGCTGGGAAATCAGAGCTACGCGGCGCCGTTTCCTTCCGTCAGCTATGAGGACCTCGGACTCAACATGAAAGCGAAGCCGGTGGTTCACGGCGATGGCTCCGTGAGTGTCGCTATCGAACTGCAGGTGCGCTCGCTCACGGGCCAGTCGGCCAACGGAGTGCCGGTGATCTCCAACCGGGAATTCAAGGGCAGCATCAATCTGAAGGACGGCGAGCCGGCATTCGTGGCCGGGCAAATCTCCCGCAGCGATACCCTGTCGATGG
This sequence comes from uncultured Acidobacteriota bacterium, assembly GCA_963719865.1. Taxonomy (GTDB): domain Bacteria; phylum Acidobacteriota; class Terriglobia; order Terriglobales; family Acidobacteriaceae; genus Sulfotelmatobacter. The sequence continues at coordinate 85,345 of CAVRDS010000050.1, forward strand.
CCGGAATCCCGGGCCTGGGGCTGGTTCCGCTGTTGAATACGGCGATGGTCACCAATACGAAAGAAGAAGAGGATGACGAACTGATGATCGCCATCACTCCGCACGTGCTCTCGAACTTCATCCGCAAGACGCCGGAAATCTGGATCTCGGAACGCTAGGCTGCGTCGCCGGAATGCGCTTCCGAAATCCCTTCCCTTCTTCTTTACGCAAAGCAGCCTTAAAGCAACGCCGGCGAAAGCACACTATTGTGACTTCGCCGCGAATTCGACCAGGCTCTTGTAGACGTCCAGCATGTGAGTGTCAACAGTTCCGATTCTGCGGCCGTTAATAAACAGCGTGGGAGTGCCGGTAACGTCGACCGATTTGCCCAGGGATATCGAGGCATCGACATGAGTCTTGGTCTCAGGCTTCGCAGCGCAGGCGGCGATGTCGGCGCCTTTCAATCCCACTCCGTCGGCGATGGCGGTGAGCTTCTCGTCCACATTTTCGGCGGTGATGTCAGTCTGGGTTTCGTAATTCTTGGCGATAAATTTCCAGAATGCGTCACTGGAGGCGCGGCCGACGCAGTCGGAATAAGCGGCGCCCTTGGCTGCCCAGTTGTGCATTTCCAGGGGAAAATTCTGAAACACGAAGCGAGCCGTGGGCTCCGCTTCCACCAGGGCCTCGATCGTAGGCTGGGCCGCTTTGCAGGCGGGACACTGCAGATCGCCAAATTCCACGATCATCACGGGAGCATCCTTGGGACCGCGAGCAGGTCCGGTAACACCCTTGTCCAATATTTTTTTCACTGGCTCGAATGGCTTGGCGCCGAATGGAATGATCTCGCCCACCAGTGCGTGCTCGCCATCCGGTGCGACGTAGAAGCGGCTCAGTTGCTGGCCTTGCTGGTTGGCGAGAACGACCGTGACCTCAGCCAAGCCGGCGATAGGCGATGGCTTGATGCTGGCAATTTTCCACGTTAGATCAGGTTGGTAGCCAAACGTTTGATGCAGGAAGGCGTCGACCGTAGCTTCGGACGGAAGATGATCGGCAGCACTTGCGGCCGGCTTGGCGGCGGGAGAAGGTTTGGGAGCGGCTTGCGCTCCGGCAAGAATGCAGGTTAGACCGAGCAGAAGGATTAATTTCAGAAAACGGCGCATGGCTTCCTTTCTTGTTTTTGGAACTGGAAGAACGATGGTCACAATCGCGTCGTAATTAGGATACGTCAGATTCCGGGATTCAGGCTTCGCTTCGGGCGGCAATCGGGAAACGGCGCCCGTAACCGAAGGCTTTGGGAGAAATCTTGAGACCGGGGGCGGCCTGCTGCCGTTTGTATTCGGCGCGATCCACCATGCGAATGACGCGGCGCACCACTCCGATATCGAAACCGCGGTCGGCGGCAATCTGCTCGGCGGAATGCAAGTCCTCGACGTAGTCTTCGAGCACAGCATCGAGCACATCGTAGGGTGGGAGCGAATCGCTGTCTTTCTGATCCGGCCGCAACTCGGCCGAAGGCGGCTTCTCGATCGTGTTTTGCGGAATGACCGCCCGCTGCGAATTCACGTATTCACTCAGGCGATACACCAGCGTCTTCGGAACGTCGGAAATGACTGCGAGGCCTCCGACCATATCGCCGTAGAGCGTGCAGTAGCCCACGCCCAGTTCGCTCTTGTTGCCGGTGGAGAGCACGATGGCGCCAAACTTGTTCGAGAGCGCCATGAGCAGCGTGCCGCGCGATCGGGACTGAATGTTTTCTTCCGTCACATCTTCCTTTTGTCCGGCGAAGACTGTCTGCAGCGTTTGGCGATAGGCTTTGTAGGCGGGATTGATGGAGAGCAATTCGAAGCGGATGCCGAGATTCTTCGCCAGGGCGCGGGCGTCGTCGATCGATCTTTGCGACGAATAAGGCCCCGGCATACCGACCCCGATCACATTTTCCGGACCGACGGCGTCGGCGGCAATCACGGCAGTCAGCGCGGAATCAATGCCGCCGCTCAGGCCGATGATGGCCTTCTGAAATCCGCACTTGTGCATGTAGTCGCGGGTGCCGAGCACGAGCGCGGAATAGGCGCTGGCTTCATCTCCAGCGATCTGCTCATGCATGTCGCCGGACAACGTTTGCGAGTCGAAGTAAACGAGATCTTCGGCGAAGGAACGGCCCTGGGCAACGACCTTGCCTTCACGATCGAGCACCATGCTGGAACCGTCAAACACAAGACTGTCGTTGCCGCCCACCTGATTGACCAGAACCACGGGAACTTTATGCTGCCGGGCGATGCTGGCCAGCATGTCGCGGCGCAGTTCACGCTTGCCAATCCAGAACGGCGATGCGGAGATGTTGAGGACAAAATTTCCCCCGTTCTTGATCAGAGCTTCCACGGGATCGACGGTGTACAGTCGTTTTTGCCAGAACTGCTTGTCGTTCCACGCGTCTTCGCAGATGGTGAGCGCCATGCGGTTGCCGCAGAACGAGAATAGTTCCTGACTCTTCGCCGGCGCGAAATTGCGCATCTCGTCGAAAACGTCGTAGGTGGGCAACAGCATCTTGGATTGGATAAAGGCGATCTTGCCGTCCATCAGCAACGCGGCGGAATTCATCACCGACTTGCCGGCGTCGGATTGCGCGGGCGTGACCAGGCCGCAGATGACTGCGATTCCCCGGGTCTGCGCAGCAATGTGCTCCGCCGACTCGCGGTTGCGAGCGACGAACGACGAGCGCTCCACGAGATCTCGTGGCGGGTATCCGCAAACCGATAATTCGGGAAACAGGATGAGGCCCGCGCCGGACTGCTGAGCACGGTGCGAGAAGTCGATGATCTTGGACGCATTGCCCGAGAAATCTCCGACGGTGGGATTGATTTGTCCGAGTGCAATCTTCACAGTTCAAGTGTAACGGGCCAGAGGGCGAGATTGCATCAAGGCCGCCCAGAGCCTCTGTGACAGGCATATCCGGAATTACATCGTGCCGCGGCTTCCAGCTGCTACAATATCGATTTTGCTGTGAAACGGAGGAAGTATTGTGCGCCTGCGTATGCAAGCAGCGGTAAAGTATCTTCTGACTTTCTCTCTCACCTTTCTCATCCTGAACTTATTCCCTTCCCTCGCTTCTGCACAGGTTGACAAGTCGCATCCGTGGATGAACACCGCTCTTTCGCCCGATGAGCGCGCAGAACTCGTCGTAAAAGAGATGACGCTCGATGAAAAAATCTCGCTGCTGCATGGCACGGGTATGGCCGACCTGAGCCCGATGAGTCCGCTCGCAGTGCATTCCAATGGCGGCGCGGGTTACGTGGTGGGCATTCCGCGCCTGAGCATTCCAGACCTTCAAATTTCGGACGCGGCCTACGGAGTGCGAGCCAGCGGCGAGAATGGCCGCTACTCAACGGCTCTGCCCTCAGATATTGCGGGCGCCGCGAGCTGGGATCTAGGCGCGGCCTACGAATACGGAGCGCTGATTGGTCGCGAACTGCGCGCCCAGGGCTTCAACATGTCGCTCGGCGGAGGCTGCAATCTTACCCGCGAACCGCGCGACGGAAGAACGTTTGAATACCTGGGTGAAGATCCGATTCTCGCCGGGAAAATGGTGGGCTCGGTAATGAAGGGCCTACAGGCGCAGCATGTCATTGGCGACATCAAGCACTACGCCTTGAACGACCAGGAAAGCGGGCGCAATGCGGTCAATGTGCATATCGACCAGCGCTCGGCGCGGGAAAGCGATCTGCTGGCCTTTGAGATCGGCATTCCAGAGGGCAACGTCGCGGCTGTGATGTGTTCGTATAACCACGTCAACGGGGATTATGCCTGCGAGAACAAATACCTGCTCAACGATCTGCTCAAGAAGGACTGGAACTTTAAAGGCTTCGTTTTGTCGGATTGGCAAGCCACCCATAGCACGGAGAAAGCCTCGGCCGCCGGTCTGGATCATGAGGAGCCGGGCTGGATTTTCTATGGCGACGATTTCAAGAAGGCGGTCGAGGCGGGCAAGATACCGAAGGTAGAGCTCGACGACCATGTGCATCGCATTCTGCGTTCCATGTTTGCCACGGGGGTGGTCGACGATCCTCCGCAAAAGAGCGTGGTCGATGTGATGAGAGGCTTTGAAGTCGCACAAAAGATCTCGGAGCAAAGCATCGTTCTTTTGAAGAACGACGGCACACAGTTGCCGCTCGATGCTTCGAAGGTTCACAGCATCGCCGTAATTGGTCCGCATGCGGACGTGGGAATGATTTCTGGCGGCGGTTCGGCGCAGGTGGATCCGCCGGGCGGGAACGCGATTCTGCCTCCGGGAAAAGGCCAGACGCGATGGCTGGAGCCGATGTGGTTCCCGACCTCGCCTCTGAAATCTATTCAAGCGAAGGCTGCCGGAGCGAATGTGCAGTTTGACTCGGGAGCCGATCCGGTGGCAGCCGCAACCTTGGCCAAGAGCGCCGACGTGGCGCTCGTCTTTGTCTATCAGTGGGAAAGTGAAGACATGGATCTGCCCAGCCTGAGTCTTCCCGAGCATCAGGATGAATTGATCGCGAAGGTGGCGGCCGCCAATCCTCATACCGTCGTTGTCGTAGAGAGCGGCGGTCCGGTGACCATGCCGTGGGTTGGGCACGTCAGCGCAATTCTGGAAGCGTGGTACGCGGGGAGCCGCGGATCCGATGCAGTCGCCAGCGTGCTCTTCGGCGATGTCAATCCCAGCGCGAAACTTCCGGTGACTTTCCCGCGCAGTGATGCGGATCTGCCCCATCCCGTGCTGGTGAAGCCTCCGAAAGAGTCGGTTCCAACTCCAAACCGGCCGGAGCCCTGGAAACAGATTGCTCCCGGTCTGCCTCCATTCCAGGTCACGTACGACGAAGGCGTGAAGGTCGGCTACAAGTGGTACGACGCGGAAAACAAGCCGGTGCTGTTTCCGTTCGGATTCGGGCTCTCGTATACGACATATTCGTACTCGAATCTGCACGTGACGCCGGGCAAGGCTCCGCGCGTCACATTCACGGTGACGAACACGGGAAATCGCGCGGGAGCCGAAGTGGCGCAGGTCTACGCCTCCCTACCAGCTGCGGCAGCGGAGCCTCCGAAGCGACTGGTGGGATGGAGCAAGGTTCCGCTGAAGGCGGGCGAAAGCAAGGAAGTGACGGTCGAAGTCGATCCGAAGTATCTCTCGATCTTTAACGTGCAGCAGAACGGCTGGCAGCTGATCCCGGGAGAGTACGGATTCATGGTGGGAGGCTCTTCACAGAGCCTGCCTCTGAAGGAGTCGGTGAATCTGAACTAGGTAGACCTGATCAGATTAGATGGCAGGAGCGGTGCCGGGGAAAGCGGCGCTACTCCTGCCCTTCCGCGAATACCGTGTGCCTGGGCTGGGGCATGGGCAGCGATCCCTTTTGATCTTCCCATAAAACTCGATTCAGGCGAGTCGCCCCGGCGGCGTCGGGACGGGAGAAATCCATTCGCGAGGAAATCTCGGCGCCGGGCGCGTTGTGCCGGTTGGTCTCGTAGATCAGGCCGTTCTTCTGGTTGCGATAGTCCGCCTCGTACGGCAGTTGATCGCCGGGCCCCTTGAACAGTCCCGACATCACCGGCGCATAGGCGTCATTCTGATTCATCGGCGGAAGGCCGAGCAACATTTCCATGGTGTGAATCAGGTTCACTGTCGTGTAGAAACGATGCTCGACGTTGGTCTGGGCGGCCGACCCCGGAGAATATTTGCTGACAACAAATGCGATGGAGCGGTGGGCATCGACGTGGTCGGCGCCGTCCTGGGCGTCGTCTTCCAGAATAAAGATTGCGGTGTCATCCCAGTAGGGACTATGCGAGACGGCGTCGACGACACGGCCGAGAGCGAGGTCGTTGTCGGCGACATTGGCCGCGGGACGGGCCTTCTCGGGGCGCGTGCCGCCGGTGTGGTCGTCGGGCAAGTACAGTAGAACAAACGAGGGCAGTTCGAACTTCTCGCCTTCATTCTCCTGGCGAGCGCGAACGAACGCGCCAAACTCGTTCAGGAATTCGTCGGCGCGCAGTTGGTCGGGATAATCGGTATTGAAGTCCGGAAAGAGCGGATCGTAGTGATTGCGCAATTCGGCCTTCGTCGGCTTTACGCCGCTGAATAAGGGCACGGCCCACGGCCACGGACTCCGGCCGCCATGCGGATCGCCCACGTTGGGCGGAAGCGTGCCGCCCTGCGCAACGCTGGTCCGCGGACATTTCGTTTCCTGCCCCGAAGGAGTTCCCTGCTTGGGGCTCACCGCTTTCAGCTTCTCGTTGCACCACTCGGCGTTTACGAATTCTCCGTAATCACGAAAACTCACGTGATTGCGCGCGAGATTGTCCCAGAGAAATCCGGTGCCGGGATCGTCGACGTCCGGCATGTTGTGGTCGAGCGGATATTCCTCGGCCACCTGTCCCTGGAAATCGTAGGTGCGCTCTTTGCCGCGATAGGCGATGGGCCAGACTTTTTCGTTGTAATCACTCGTAATAGCAGCGGTGGACCAAAGATGTCCGTCGCCGGAGACCTCGCCGCTGTCATAAAAATTGTCGAGCACGCCGAACTGCAGCGCGAGCTTGTGCTCGTTGGGCGTGATGTCTGCGCCGTACATGGTGAGCGAGGAATCGCCGTTGCCGACTTTGAGGTCGCCGAGAATTTGATCGTAGGTGCGGTTTTCCTTGATGACGTAGATGACGTGCTTGATGGGATTCTGGCCGGCGGCGAAGGCGATGGTTCCGGTATCGGCGTGGATGAGGTTGTCGCGTTCGACGGTCTCAGTAAGCTCCGGAAGTTGGGCGAGCGTGGAGGGGATGCTCAGGCGGGCGATCGATCCTCTAAGCAGCGTGGGAATGTAAGGATGCTCTTTGTGTTTTGTTTCATAGACGGTCTTGCCCATTTCTTTATTCGGGCGCGTGCCTTCGCCCTTCGCGGTCGCGATGAGGAGATCGTCACCGTGAACCGCGAGGGCCGAGGGGTACCAGTCGGTGGGAATGAAGGAGGGTGCCACGAAGAACATGTCACCAAACAGAGGTCCGCTGGACACTTGTGAGACCTCAAAGACGGCGACAGCATTCAGAGATGCGTCGGAAACAAAAAGATGTTTACCATCCCCAGATTGCGCGAGGGCGATCGGGTAACTTCCGCCAACGTTTGGCGTGCTCACGAAGGTCTTCAGAAACGCGAAGGGCCTCCCCCCCTCGGAATCCACGACTGCAACTTCGTCGATGCCGGAAAGAGTGACGTAGAGCGTCTTCTCATTCGGGCTCAACAGCATTGCCGTGGGATGCGAACCCGGCGCAACGGGATCCTCCGGTTGCTTCAGTTTGATCCGGCGTGCGACCTTTCCGCTGGTCAGATCGAGTTCGGCTATTTGCGAATCGTTCCACAGACTGCACCAGGCTCGCCGGCCGTCGTGCGTTGCAACGCAGGTGTAGGGATACGACGACGGCACCAGATCGCTGGTGCTGAGATCGAAGGTCTGCAGGATCTTTCCCGTGGCGGGGTCGAGCAGCACGACGTTGTCTGAGAGATTATTTGCGATCAAGAGCTTGTCGTGGCCGCCATCGGAAATCACCGTCATCCCGGCGGGATACGGGATCGCCATATGCGGCGGCGCTTTCAGGCCGATGGCCAGCTTCTTTTCGGAGGACAGCGGCTGAAGAGGAATGGGGATGAATCTCTGGGGCGTAACCTTCCCGTTGGTGAAGCTATAAACCGCGATGCCATTTCCAGTGTCGCCCGATTTTGTTCCGGTGGGATCAGACAGCGAGCCCACGGATGCGAACAGATGCTTGCCGTCGGAACTGAAAGCGAGTCCGAGGAAATAGCTCTGGTGGGCTTCGTCGCCGAGGCGCGCGTCGGGATAGTCCGCAATCTGGTTCGTCTTTAAATCGAGCACCGCAATTGATTGATGGGCGAGAGTCTCCTGCGTTCCGTATCCGTCATTCAGGAGCGCGGCGTAGCGGCCGTCGGGGCTGAGCACCATGGTAGCGGGAAAGCTGTTGGTGCTGCCGATGCGGCCGGGGCTGGGAACGGTGAGCATCTTGCTCGTGGGCAGATTGATGGAATGATCGGACGAAGGCGATTGAGCGAGCGCGGCAGCGGCACTCAGCAGGACAATTGAAAGACGGCAGAAGGAACGGATCACGGCGCCTCCCGGGATTTGGAGTCAGAATGACCGAGATGATGAGCGTATTGCAATCGGGCGTGGATGGTCAAAGCGACCGGGAGACGTGTTGACCACACAATAAAGCCCTCAGGGGCTAAAGCCCACATAGTTGAAACGCCTTTACGGCACGGCTTAAAGCCGTGCCCTTCCCAAAACCTCCAAGGTTTTCTGGAAATCGATCTAGATTCCCGAGGCTCGCGTACTGGGGCGGTCTGATTCCTGGCCTGCTTCTTCGGGATGGACGTTGTGGCGAACGTCCGAACCTTGTACCCAGAAGATGACGTCTTCGGCGATGTTGGTGGCGTGATCGGCGACGCGTTCCAGATTGCGAGCGACCAGCAGCGCATCCAGTGCTTGGCGCACGATTTCCGGATGATCATTCATCGTCTTGACCAGCTGGATGAAGGCATCGTCGCGCATGCGATCGATGACATTATCCATTTCAAGAACCGCCTGCGCGAGTTCGACCTTACCTTCGATAAAAGATTCCAGGGCGCGGCGCACCATGGCGCTGACGGCAGTGCCCATGCGGGCAATATCCACCGGCAGATCCGCCGTGGGCAGTTCAACCATGTCCATCACGCGTTCGGCAATGTTGACCGCCTGATCGCCGACGCGCTCGAGGTCGGAATTAATCTTGGTCACCGCGAGGATGAAGCGAAGATCGACCGCCATGGGCTGCTGCATGGCGAGCAGGTCGAAGGCGGCTTCATCGATCTCGCGCTCGGCGGTGTTGATGAGGCTTTCGCTTTCGAGCACCATCTGGCAGCGCGTCAGGTCGCGCTCAACATAAGCCTGGCGGGCGCGATCCACCGCCTGCTCCGCCAGTCCGCCCATGCGAAGCAACCGTTGCCGCAGATCGTCAAGCCCTTGCTGAAAGCGCGTGCGCATTCTCGAAACCCTTCCTTATCCTTTATCCAAATCTTCCGGTGATGTAGTCTTCCGTCTTCTTGTCCGACGGTTTGGTGAAGATCTTTTCCGTCTTGTCGAACTCGATCAACTTGCCCAGCAGGAAAAATCCAGTAAACTCCGCGACGCGCGCCGCCTGCTGCATGTTATGGGTCACAATTACGATGGTATACCGCTCTTTCAACTGAAAGATCAACTCTTCAATTTTTCCGGTGGAGATGGGATCGAGAGCGGAGCAAGGCTCGTCCATCAGCAGGACTTCCGGTTCGACGGCGAGGGCGCGGGCAATGCACAGGCGCTGCTGCTGTCCGCCGGAGAGGCTGGCTCCGGATTTTTTGTGCAGATGATCTTTGGCTTCATCCCACAGGGCCGAGACTTCCAGGGAACGCTGGACGATTTCGTCGAGCTTGCGGCGGTCGCGGAATCCGTTGAGCTTCAAGCCGGAGGCAACGTTGTCATAAATCGACATGGTGGGAAATGGATTCGGCTTCTGAAACACCATGCCGACGCGGCGGCGCAACTGGGTAGCGGAAGTTCCGTTGTAGGCGTCGATCTCGCCGATGCGGACGCGGCCTTCCACGCGGGTTTCCGGAATGGTCTCGTGCATGCGATTGATGCAGCGAATGAACGTCGATTTGCCACATCCGGAGGGTCCGATGAGCGCCGTGGCGTGATTGGCCGCCACTTTGAGGTTGATGTCGTATAAAGCCTGGCCTTTGCCGTACCAGGCATTCAGGTTTTCGACCTGGATTCCGACTCCCATAAATTATGCCGCTCCGAACGTGCCGCGGCGGACCACGTAGCGCACAGCCGCGACCGCGGTGACGATGAGAATGATCAGTACCAGAGCCCCTGCCCATGCCTGCCGGTGCCACTCGTCATAGGGAGAAATTGCGTACACGAAAATCTGCAGAGGCAAAGCTGCCGTCGGCTCATTATAGCGAAGGTTCCAGAATTGATTGCCGAAAGCGGTAAACAGCAGCGGCGCGGTTTCCCCGGCAACGCGGGCGAAGGCCAGCATGATTCCGGTGATCACGCCCGAGGTGGCCGTGCGCAAAACGACGGAAAGAGTGGTGCGCCAGGCCGGAATACCCAGACCGTAGGCGGCTTCGCGCAGAGATTGCGGAACCAGCAACAGCATTTCTTCGGTGGTGCGGCAGATGGTCGGCACCATCATGAGAGAGAGAGCAACACCGCCGGCCAGGGCCGAAAAATGCTTCTGATAGAGCACGACGATGGAGTAGGCGACAATGCCGACCACGATCGAGGGTACGCCGTTTAAGACATCTGCGGTGAAGCGGATCGCGCTGCCGAAGCGATTGCGGCCGAATTCTGCCAGATAGATGCCCGCTCCCACGCCGAAGGGCACGCCGATGATGCTGGCAATCGCGAGGATGAAGACCGATCCTACAATCGCGTTGGCCATGCCGCCGCCGGCCTCTCCCACCGGCTTGGGAAGCTGCGTGAGAAATGCCCAGTTGATCGAGCCGATGCCGCGATAGAGGAGATAACCAAAGATGGCGATGAGCGGCGCCAGAACGATCACCACCGTAGAAACGGCGACCGCGGTCATTACGTGATCGGTCAGGCGCCGACGCAAACTGATGGGCGGCACGACGACTCGAACGGAGGCGACTGGCTCAGACATGTCCCCTCGCAGGCTGGCCACGGGTTACGCTCCACACCAGCAGTTGCGCCAGCGCATTCACGATGATGGTCACCAGGAACAGCGCCAGACCGATCTCGATCAGCGCCGACAGATACGTGTCCCCGGTAGCTTCGCTGAATTCGTTGGCCAGGACGCTAGCCATGGTATATCCCGGCGCAAACAAAGACTTGGCGATCTCGGGGCGATTGCCGATAACCATAGTGACGGCCATCGTTTCTCCGAGGGCGCGTCCCAAGCCAAGGATGATGCCGCCGGCGATTCCGGCGCGGGCATTGCGCAGCACGCCGACACGAATCATCTCCCAGCGCGTGGCGCCGAGGGCGAGCACGCCTTCTCGCTGATTCTGGGGGACGACCATCAGCACTTCGCGCGTGATCGAGGAGATGATGGGCACGATCATGATCGCCATGATGATGCCGGCGGCGAGCATACCGACGCCATAGGCGGGACCGACAAATAGTCCCGTCCAACCCAGAGTTTTCCCCAGAAACGGCTCCACGTAGTTGCTGAGCAGAGGCACGAGCACGAAGATCGCCCAGAGGCCGTAGATCACGCTGGGAATAGCGGCCAGTAATTCGACGAAGAATGAGAGCGGACCGCGAAGGGCTTTCGGGCACATCTCGGTGGTGAAGACCGCCACCCCGATCGACAGCGGAACCGCAATAATGAGAGCCACCAGAGACGAAACCAGCGTGCCGTAAATGAAAGGCAGCGCTCCGAACTGCTCGGTGACGGGATCCCAGTCACTGGTCCCGAAGAACTTGAAGCCAAAGGCATGCCAGGAGAGGCTAGAGCGCGACATCAGTTCGTAAACGATCAGAACCAACAAAACGAGGACAGACAGGCCACAAGCAGTGATGACAGAGCGGAAGACGCGGTCGGGAAGTTCGCCGCTGGACGCTTTCTGAAGCGGCGCGGCCTGAGCCGTCATTGGTGTAACCTTCGTGGCTGCAACTGGTTGCGGACCAGGCATATCAGGCCGTGAGGATGCTCGGTTGGCCATCCCCTTCACCGTAGCAGAGAGTTGTTACAAAGGTGTTAAAATGAGCCAAGCTTTTTCCAGGGGTACGGCGTCGGCCCGCTTGGCCAAAATTTTCCAAATTTGAGCAAGCTTGGCGAGTCTTGAGACTCACAGTCTGAAGCTTATTCTTGATTGGATCTTGATAGGGTTTTTTTAGTTCATTTATGGCAATTTCGTCCGAAAACGTACAACGCATTTTTCGTAAAAACCAAACGCGAGCTAGATCGACTTTCTTCGGAGAAACACGCGAAAGCCGTCCACGGCTTTCGTACCTCTGCGCGCCGTTTGGGCACTTTGCTGGAAGATCTCTCGCCGCGCCGCGACCGCAATCAGAAAAAGCTGCTGAAGATGCTGCGCGCAATCCGGCGGCGGGCCGGGAAGGTTCGCGACCTCGACGTGCAACTAGAAGCTCTGCGCAGCCTGAAAATTCCGCAAGAGCCGCGGCGCAAAACGCAGCTGATGCAGAGCCTGATCGAACTTCGCCTGAAACGTGAAGTAAGGCTGCGGAAGTTGCTGCACAAGAGTGACATTCGGGAGATCGGCAGACAGCTCAAACAGGCGTATAAGACTTTTGAAACGGAGGGCGCCCGCGATCCCCTGGCGGTCGCGCGGCAGATGCTGTCCTCGGCGATCACTGCCGGTTCATCGATGGACGCGGAAAAGCTGCACCGCTGCCGGATTGCTGTGAAGCGAGCGCGCTACGCCGCGGAGTTGGCGGAGAAATCCCCGGCGGCAACGCTATTCATCGCGGAGTTGAAGCGCATGCAGGACGCGCTCGGCAACTGGCACGATTGGCAACTTCTGACCGAAACCGCAAAGCGGCAACTCGGGGAAGTCAACCAGTCTTCGTTAGTAGCACTGCTGCACAACGTTACCCAGGGTAAGTTTCGTCAGGCGATAAAGTCGGTTAGCGCACCGGAAACCGTCCGCGGCGCCGTGCAAGCGATGCCTTCGGATGCGAAGGCGGGCAAGAAACCATTCTCGGTTATTGCCGAAGCGGCGGCCTAGCTGTTCTGCAACCTTCAACTGTGAGTGCGCCGCAAGGATCGCGGCGTCGAAAAAATATCGCACCCTCAAGACTTTGGCGTCACCAATGCTTAAAGTTCGGTGGCGCTTTTCCCTTCTGCGGTAAACTGTGGGGCTTCGTACTATGCCCACGTTTGCCGCGGTCGATATCGGTTCCAATTCCGTCCGGCTGAAGATTGCGCGCCTGCAGGCCGCGCGACTTCACCCGCTGCACGAAGACCGCGAAGTCACCCGCCTGGGGGAAGGCGTTTTCAGCTCCGGATTTCTTGCCCCGGAATCGATGGCGGAAACGGTGAAAGTGCTGCGCCGATTTCACCGGGCCACGCAGCAGATCGTCACCGACAGCGTCCGCGTGGTGGCGACCAGCGCTCTGCGCGATGCGCATAATTCGCAGGCGTTCCTGGAGTGGGTGCGCTCGGCCACCGGATGGCGAGTCGAAATCATCTCTGGCGTAGAAGAAGCGCGGCTGATTCACCTGGGACTGGTCTCGGGATCGAGGATCGACCGTTCTCCTACCTTGCTGATGGATCTCGGGGGCGGCAGTTGTGAATTGACGGTGACGCACGGCGGACATATCCGCGACGCCGCAAGTCTTCCTCTGGGCGCGGTGCGGCTGACCAATGAGTTTCTGAGTCACGATCCCGCGCGCAAGGGAGAACTCAAGCGCCTGCGCGGATTCGTAGCGCGCGAAGTGAACCGCATCGTGGACCGGATCGCCGCCGCTCGAGTCAGGAACGTCATCGCGACCTCGGGTACGGCGGCGGCATTGGCGGCGGTAGCCGGCCATTTGCGGCGCGGCGAACCACGGCAGCGGAACGTAGTGTCGCGAGCTGAGATGACGCGAATCGCCAAGCGGCTGGCGCGGCTTCCGGTTGCCGAGCGGAGAAAGATTGAAGGCATCGGGCCGCGACGGGCGGAAATCATCGTAGCCGGGGCCGCGGTCTACCACGAACTGCTCGACCGTTTGCGCTTAAAAGGTTTTCGCTATTCGCCGCTGGGGTTGCGCGACGGGATCCTGGCGCAGATGGCCGCCGACTACGACCGCAGCACGCGGTCGGGGCGGCAAATCGAATCGGAACGATGGGAATCCATCATCAACGCTGTCGCCCATTACCACGTTGATCGCAAGCACGCTCTCGATGTTCGCGATGCCACGCTGCTGCTTTTCTCTTCGCTGCGATCGGTCCACCGTTTGCCGCCAGAATATCGCGAATGGCTTTCGGCGGCCGCGATGCTGTATGAGGTGGGGGATTACGTGAACCGGAACGGGCGGCACCGGCACACGCACTACATCATTTCGAACTCCGAAATTCTCGGCTATACCCCGCAGCAACGGCGGAATATTGCGGCGATCGCGCGCTACCTGGGAAAGACGCGTCCGACTATGGAAGACGGCCCCATGAAAATGGTCGACGGCGTCGATCGCGCCGACGTGCAGAAATCGATTGTGCTGCTTCGACTGGCGCGGGCTCTGAACCTCGGACGAAGCCGCGCCGTCGAAAAAGTGAGGATCGGCGTACGCTCAGCCGAAGTTAAACTAACTCTGGTGCCGCGGCGGCGTATGGGCGTCGATCTGGAACTGTGGGCAATCGAAAAAGAGCGCGACTATTTCCGGGAAGTGTTCGGACGGGAGCTCTCGACAGCCGTGTCGTAGAGCGTGCGCAACACTTTCGGCGTCATGCACCATTGCAGGGTGCCGGAAGTACGTCGCATCTCCACCTTCGCAACCGCGCCTTTCTTCAATTCCAACGAAGCTTCGCAGCCGGAGTCGCAGATGATCGAGCCGAGGAATTGGCTCAGGTTGGGATTATGTCCCACGACCATAATGGCTTCCTGTCGTGAATACTTTTCCAGAAGCTTGCGGAAGTCGGCGAGACCAGCAGCGGGGCGCAGAGCGGCGTCCACCTGCAACTTCCCTTCGTAGCCGAGTTCGTTTCCCACCAACGAAGCGGTCTGCGTGCAGCGCTTCAGAGGACTGGAGACGATGGTGTCGACCTGAACGTTTAAAGCCGCGAGGGCGCGGCCGATGTAACCGCACTGCTCGATGCCCTCCTTATCGAGAGCGCGTTTTTCGTCCTTTTTCGGATTGACGAGTTGCTCGCCGGCGCTGGCGTGGCGCAAGAAGTAGAGGATCATTGCCGCTTATCGTACCCTTTCCATCGTTACTTTACGCCTTCGCGGCGAAGCCGGCGCGGGGAGCAAGGCTGGGGCTTTTCCTTCCGCCACGCTCATCAGGAAATCCTGCGAGCTGAATGCAGCGGCGCCCGTGGGCGGACGGCGATTGCGTTTGCCGTGTAGCGGCTGCCACGCACGGATGTAAGTGGCGTCACGGAGCAGGACGCGCGACTTGCGATTGTCCACTAGATAAGCGTCAAGAATTTCGTGGCGCACGCGCTGGCGCAGCATTTCGTCGCGCAGCGGCACCAGCACTTCCACGCGCTCGTAAAGATTGCGGGGCATCCAGTCGGCGCTGCCGATATAGATTTCCTCTTCTCCGCCGTTGGCGAAATAGTAAATACGGCTGTGCTCCAGGAAGCGCCCCACGATGCTGCGCACCCGAATGTGATCGCTGACCCCACGAACACCCGGGCGCAACGCGCAAATCCCGCGAACGATCAGATCGACTTCCACTCCGGCCTGCGAGGCGCGATAAAGCGCCTGCACAATATTCTTGTCGAGCAGCGCATTCATCTTGGCGATGATGCGGGCCGGCTTTCCCTGGCGCGCATGCTCGGCCTCGCGGTCGATCAACGCAATGCATTTCTCGGCCAGGTCGAGAGGCGCGACCAGAAGCGGCTCGTAGCTGGGATTCTCGGCATAGGCTGTCAGGAAGCTGAACACGTCATGCACCGCCCGCGTGATCTCCGGGTCGGCTGTGAGCAGGCTCAGATCAGTGTAGATTCGCGCCGTGGTGGTGTTGTAATTGCCAGTTCCAATGTGCGCGTAACTGCGCGTCACGCCGTCCGGATCGCGGCGTACCAGCAGCGACAGCTTGCAATGGGTCTTCAATCCCACTAGGCCATGAAACACCTGCACCCCGGCGTCTTCCAGATCGCGTGCCCAGCGAATATTCGACGCCTCGTCGAAACGCGCTTTCAATTCCACGACCGCGGTGACTTCCTTGCGCGAGGCCGCGTCGATCAGTGAAGGAACAATCAGGGAATGCTCGCTGGTGCGGTACAGCGTCTGCTTGATGGAAAGCACCTGCTCATCCGCAGCCGCAGCCTCGATGAACGAAACGACGGCGTCGTACGAGTCGAACGGGTGATGTAGCAGGATGTCATGGCCGCGCAGCTCTTCGAACAGATCTTTTGACTTCGCGGTCAGGCGTAATTCGCGCGGGGAAAACGTCCGGTACTTGAGATCAGGACGATTCACCTGCTCGTAGACGTTGAACAGGCGCAGAAGATTGACGGGGCCGTTGACCGGAAACACCTGCCAGGGATCGAGTTCGAACACAGTGCGCAGGCGGTCGATGATTTCAGGATCGGCGTCAGCCTCGATCTCCATGCGAACGGCGTCGCCTTTGCGGCGGTTGTGCAGTTCGGTGCGGACGGACTCGAGCAGGCTGCGGGCCTCTTCCTCGGCCAGATACAGATTGCTGTTGCGCGTCACACGAAAAGGCGCCGAAGAAACGATGTCGTACCCGTGATACATGCGGACTGCATGATGCGCGACCAGATCAGCGAGAAAGATAAAGTCGACAGTGTCTTGCGAGGGCAGGCGGATCAGGCGGGGCAAGGCGCGGGGAACGGAGACCACTCCGGTGTAAGTCAGGGCGGAGCGGCGGCGCCGGCGCAACAAAAAGGCGACGCACAGAGCCTTGTTGATGACGCGCGGAAAAGGATGCGCGGGATCGACCGTCACCGGGGTCAGCAGCGGGTCGAGTTCTTTCTCGCAGTATGCTTCAACAAAACGGAGCGCCTCGGAGTTCAGTTCGTGCAGGCCCAACACCCGGATTCCGCTCTCAAAGAGTGCAGGACGCAGGCGGGCATTCCAGCAGTCATACTGGTCGTCGACGAACTCGTGAGTCAGCTTGTTCAGCGTGTCGCGCTTTGCGGTCAGGGTCAGGCCGTCGGGACCGGCTTCGTTGTAGCCGTCTTCAATCTGCTGCATCATGGCCGCCACACGCACTTCGAAGAATTCGTCGAGATTGCTGGCCGAGATGGAAAGGAATTTCAGCCGCTCGAGAAGAGGATTCCCCTCATCCTCCGCCTCTTCGAGGACACGGCGATTAAACGCGAGCCAGGAAGTGTCGCGGTTGAGGAAGTACTGAGGGCTATCCAGTGAAATGCGGGCCATGAAGGTGCTTGCTGAAACAACTCGCTTGAATCATACCTGCCAGGCGAGTACTAGATGGCGTCGGACAGGCACTCAGGAACCTCAGTATAAAGCATCCGGCTGAGGATCGTCCGGCCATGACTCGAGTGCGGTACGATGCTCCAGAAAAAAACGCGACACTCGGACGGGTCCAAGTGCCGCTGGTCTTGCCTCGACTCCTAAGCGCCTCGTCCGTCTTACGGGAAGTAATAACGGAACGAGGTCCATACCATGTTATCCACAGCTTTCGGCGAAATGCCCGGTCCACCCGTGTTATTGTTCCCGGACCAACCCATTTTGCTGAAGTAGGAGTACTGAATTCCCCACCGCAGTCCGCCTTTGTCGCCTTGAATAATCTTGTGCCAGAACCCAAGCGTTCCTTCGACGATGAGACGAGTGTCTCCCGCGCAGGTCCCGCCGCCAGAAGGAGTCAGCTGGTTGGACGGTGGATTCTCCGTGCTGCAACCGGAGTTATTGGCAAAGGGCGAACCGTATCCACCAATCTGATTGACTTTGAATGTGGTTGTGGTAGTTGCGGGAATCGCCGTAGTTGTGAGAGTGGCCGGGATGGCCGGGGTCTTCGTGATCCCAATGGTGTCGTAGGTCGTAAATGCTTCTCGCCATCCGTACTCGCCGCCGAAGTCAGCGTAGATGTCCAATTTTCGGTTGGGGTGCAAGACCAACTCGCCCAGCCCATGCGCCACGCGGATCAGGCCTTGCGTCCCATCGGGTTTCAGCGTTAGATCGGCGATCTGCGCGCTCGCGTAGCGGCCGATGCCATCCCCGTACGCTCCCTGAACGGCGAATTCAGCCTTCTTCCCAGCAACAGGCAACCGTACGACGCCGCCGATCCCGCCGCCGGTTTTCGTATCGTTATATGCTCCCACAGAACTGGATGTGGTGGAAGCGTTGATAGGGCAAGTGATCGATGTTGGAGTTGCCGGAGGATTCGTATCCTTCGCGTTGGTGCCTACCACGCCGCATGGGTAGACGCGATTGCGGAAGGCGCTAAAAATCCCGTACAGCTCGTAATGGCCCCACCCCGGATCGGCCGCTGCCTTGAAAATAATGTCCGGACTTTTGTTGAAGGAGTATCCCGTCGTGTCGGAGAAGTTCAACAAGCCTCCGCCGGAACCCGGACCGTCGACGAAGGCGTTGCCGACTGTGGTGACCGAGGCCGTGGCCAGGTTCGTTGTTGTGATGGCCGAGAATCCGCGCCCGCCAATCGTCGCCTGCGGCGCTTCCACGGAGAGACCCAGAGCGAACTTGCCGCCGAAGTCCTTCACCACCCGCATGCCATACTGCCGCGCCCAACCGAAACCCACCTGGTATTGCGGGTCAATGGTCATGGGCAGAACTTCCGTGCGGTTAGCGATTCCTTTTCTATTCTCCGTCAGCAACGTCCATTGCTGGCCGCCTGTGAATATCCAGCCACTGTTGAGTGCGGCCTGGGCGTATAGAACCCGCTGGCGCATCACGTAGCTGTTGCTCTGCCGGTTGTTGGAGGTCACGCCCGTTCCCAGAAAATCCATTTCGTAGTATCCCGTCAGTTTCAGGGGCCCAGTCTTGCCTTCAGCCAACAGAGAGAGTCGGCTCTGACGAGCGGTGAAGTCGCTTTCGTTAATATGGGCCAACGCATTTCCCTCATATGGAATGCCAGTGAAGGGCGTATTGATGCTCGATTCGGCCGCGCGTTGGCGGGTCACAGTTTCTGCCGCGACGAAGCCTCCCGGAGTGATAGTGATTCCCTTGTAGTGGATGGCTATGGGACTCTCCGTGGCTGCACGAACCTGCTTTTGCGTTTCCTGCAGAGTGGTCGCGGTGCTGGTCTGGTTGGACTTCAAATCGGTTACGTCGCTCTTCAGTTCGGTGACCGACTGTTGCTGTTGAGCGGCAGCGGCCTTCGCGGCGTCGGCCTTGCTGGCCGCATCGCTGGCCGCGGACTGGGCTTGCTGCACGGCCTGATCCTTGTTGCTCAACTGGTCTTTCAGTTGCTGAATCTGCTGCTGCTGCTGCGCCAAGGCAGCCTGCTGCGACGCGATGGCGTCTTTCAGCGCCTGAACGTCGGCCGCAGTGACCTGGGCCGACTTCTTCTTGGGTGGTTTTTTGGCGGTGCTGGTTTGAGCAACCGCTGCCGTCACCAGCAATAGAATTGCGCAGAACCTCATCGCAGACCTCATCATGCTTCTCTCCTTTTTTTCGCCAATCAAAGTGGAACTTGTGCCCCGTACTGCAGGGTTGTTATTTCACTTGCTTGATCGCTTCTTTCTCTTTCGCCGCAACATTCTCTGGGAGCGGCGCATACGCGAGCGCCGTGGTCATCTTTTGGCCGTCACTCACCATCCAGTTCAGAAAATCGGACAAAATCTTGCCGTTGGCAGCATTCTTGGATTGCGCTGGAATCAACAGCCAGGTGAAGCTGGAGATCGGATAAGCGTCTTTTCCTGGGGAATTGGTAATGGAGACGCGAAAATCCGCGGGCATTTTGGGAGCCGAGGCCGCCGCAGCGGTCACGCTTTCCAGAGACGCTTTGATGAAAACTCCCGCCGAATTTCTAACACTGCCGTAGGGAATGTTGTTCTGGATGGCATAGATCAATTCCACATAGCCGATCGATCCTGGCAACTGCCGGATCAATCCGGCGACGCCTTCATTGCCTTTGCCTCCCATTCCGAGAGGCCACTTCACGCTGGTGTCCGCGCCCACCTGGCTCTTCCAGTCGGGGCTGACTTTAGAAAGGTAGTCGGTAAAGATGAAGGTGGTGCCGCTGCCATCGGAGCGGTGCACCACGATGATGTCCTTATCGGGGAGGTTTACCCCGGGATTCACGGAAACGATTGCTCTGTCGTTCCACTTGGCGATCCTGCCGAGGAAAATTCCGGCTAAGGCTTCGGGTGTGAACTTCAGTTCTCCAGTCACCCCTGGGATGTTGTACGCTGGCACGTCTGCGCCCAAGACGGTGGGAAGATTGAGAAGCTTTCCCTTGTATTCCTGCAATTGCTTGTCGGTCATCGGCATGTCGCTGGCGCCGAAATCCACGGTGCCCGCCATTACCTGGCGAATGCCGCCGCCGCTTCCAATCGATTGATAGTTAATTTGCACTTCGGAATGAAGTTTGTGGTATTCGCTGAACCACTTCGAATAGATGGGATAAGGGAACGTCGCGCCCGCCCCGTTGAGCGTGGTCTGCCCGATGACCGGCATGGCCAGAAAGACGCACACCAACAGCAGCACAGATTTGCGCATTGCCAAAGCATTCCTCCTCAATGAATTGATGAAACGGTTCTATCGGCGCAGTGTTAAAGGATGGTTACAAACGGGTGAATTTCTGATGAATGACCTGTGGGATTCGATTTGGATGGATGAGAACGCGGGAACGCACCGCGTGGTTTTAAGCTCAGTGTGCGGACTGCAAGTGAGTGATTTCGCGCGGAAACAAAGGGTTGCTGGGGAATTCGCTCTGCAGGCCGGCGAGCAACTGGATGGCTTGAGCCTTATGCTTTTCGCGCACGTACGCAATGGCCAATAAAATGCACGCAAAGGGTGCGAGATAGTGCCCGTGGTCGGCAGTGGTCTGGAGGTCAGCAATTCCGCCTTGCTTGTCGCCGGGCAGACCGCCCATGCGCAGCAGCCAGCGCACCGGAGCAGCCATGCTGCCGATGATGTACTTGCTGAAGCCAGTGGCCAGCAGCGCGTCATAACAGTTGTGGCAGACATCCAGCAAGCGCTGGGCGGACACCGATGCTTCTTTGGTGTAGTGCAGCGAGACCAGATTACGCTTCTCGATGAGGGCGGCATAATCCGCCTGCAGCCCCGACGACAATGTCAGCGCAAAAAGAGCGTCGGGATCGTTTGAGTTCTTGGCGAGGCGGGCACGAGAGAGGTTGTCCGCTCGCGTAATCGCATCGATGAACTGATCGTGGACTGCTGGATCAGGAGTCAGTCTTGGGCGGGCGAAGAAAGAATTATTATTCACGTAGAACTGAGCCTCCAGAACTCCCAGCCGATCGAACTCCGAGAACAGGAATCCGGCCGCCTGGCTGACCGGGCCCAGCGGATTGTCGGGATGGATTTGCTCCCACGCCCCGAAGTCTTTTTGCGCCCCGGCAAAATCCAGGTTATAGAGTCCGGCGAATCCTTGATCTAGAAAAGAAGATGGAGCGGGCTTGGCGAGATCCGCGGCTGCGGCGAGGGAAAGTGCGCAGAGAAGCCAGGCAGTTGTCACTTGCGTCCACCTGCGCGCATCTAAATACTTACCCATGATCCGGCTCTCGCTATTGATTCCCCAGGGTCTATTATCACTGCTCTACTCTTAGTAGCAGTTTGCGTGGATTGAGGTTACTTCCAGTTGGATGACATTGGCGGGCCATGCATAGCCCCACGATGTAAAAATTTTGTTAATCTGCCGGGATGATCCCGGTTCAAGGACGCAAGAATCCATGAGCGATCCGCAAGTAAAATATGCTCCCGGTTGGCCGGGCATTCCGCCGCGCTGGACATCCAGCGCCAAAACCGGCATCGGCACGGCCCTCAACCAGCACAGCAAGGTATGGTTCACGATCAGCCACGGGATTTTGAATGAAGTTTACTTCCCCCGAGTGGACCAAGCCTGCACTCGCGACATGGGGTTCATCGTGACGAGCGGCCGGGACTTTTTCTCGGAAGAGAAGCGGGATTGCTTGTTCGAGAACCGTCCGATCCAGCCCGGCATTCCGGCTTTCGAAGTGATCAACACCTGCCGCTCCGGTTCCTACCGGATCCACAAGGAAGTTTTCAGCGATCCCTACCGCAACGTGGTTCTGCAAAAAGTGCGCTTTGAGCCCTTACAGGGAAAGCTCTCCGATTACCGGCTGTTCGTTCTGCTCTCGCCTCATCTGGCGAATTGCGGTTATGGAAACACGGGGTGGATCGGCGATTACAAGGGCCTTCCGATGTTCTTCGCCGAACACCACGGAGTGACCATGAGCATGGCGTCGTCGGCTCCGTGGGGAAAAGTTTCTGTGGGTTTTGTGGGGACCTCCGACGGCTGGCAGGATATTTCTCAGCATTTCGAGATGCAGTGGGAATACACGCGCGCAGAAAACGGCAATATTGCGTGTACGGGAGAAATCGACCTGGCGGCGTGCGGCGGAGAGTTCGTGCTCGCGCTGGGGTTCGGCTCGATCTGGACCGAAGCCGGGCAGCATGTTCGTTCGAGCCTCCTGGAAGATTTTGACGAACTGCGCGAGCATTTTGTTTCCCAGTGGAGCGACTGGCAAGCGAAATTGCTGCCCCTCGATCAGCCCCTGCGGCAGCACGATCTGTATCGTTCCTCCACGGCAGTCTTGCGCACCCATGAATCGAAGGATTTTCTGGGGGGGATCATCGCCAGCCTCTCCATTCCCTGGGGCTTCAACAAAGGCGATGAAGATCTGGGTGGATATCATCTGGTCTGGCCGCGCGACCTGGTGGAAACTGCAGGCGCGCTGCTTGCGGCCGGAGCGGTCAGCGATGCAGTTCGGGTGCTGCGCTATCTGGAAGCCACGCAGGAGACGCCGGGAAATTGGGCACAGAACCTCTGGCTCGACGGACGTTCCTACTGGAGCGGCATCCAGATGGATGAGACCGCGTTCCCCATTCTGCTGATCGACCTGTTGCGACGCGAAGCACCGATGGCTCTAGGAAAGCTCGATCGCTGGTGGCCGATGGTCCGTAATGCTGCCAGCTTCATCATTCGTAACGGGCCGGTCACCCAGCAGGATCGTTGGGAAGAAGACGCCGGGTATTCGCCGTTTACTCTCGCGGCTGAAATCTCCGCGCTGCTGGCCGGGGCCGACATCGCCGACCTCACCGGGCACTCCGAACAGGCGCAGACCATGCGCGATACAGCGGATGCATGGAACGCTAACATCGAGCGCTGGGTCTACGCCAGTGGAGGCGATCTGGCGCAACAACTCGGGGTCGAGGGATATTACGTGCGGATCGCTCCTCCGGATAGCGATGGGGTCGCTTCGCCCACCCAGGGATTTGTTCCGATCAAGAATCGTCCACCCGGGCAGGACGGCGAACGCGCATATCACATCCTCAGCCCGGATGCGCTGGCGCTAGTGCGCTTTGGTTTGCGCGCGCCCGATGATCCGCGGATTGTAAACACGCTGCGCGCTATTGATGCTCTGCTGGCAGTGGAACTTCCCCAGGGACCCTGCTGGTATCGCTACAACGGCGACGGATACGGCGAACACAAAGATGGCTCCCCCTTCGATGGCACCGGCATTGGCCGCCCTTGGCCGTTGCTGGCGGGAGAACGCGCCCACTACGCTCTGGCTGCGGGACACCGCGACGAAGCCGAAGCTCTGCTCACCGTGATGGAAAATTCCACCGCCGGACAAGGCCGCCTGCTACCCGAACAGGTGTGGGACGCGGCCGACATTCCCGCGCTCGAGCTGTTTCGCGGCAAGCCATCGGGATCGGCGTGCCCGCTGGTCTGGGCGCACTCGGAATACATCAAGCTGCGCCGGTCGATTCGCGACGGAAAGATTTTCGACCAGTCTCCGCAAACCGTGAAACGTTACGTGATCGATAAGCATGGGCGGCAACACTTCGGTTGGAGGCTCAACAACAAACCGCGCACGGTCCCGCGCAATCAGACGCTGCGACTGAACCTTCTTTCGCCGGCGCTCGTGCGTTGGAGTATCGATAACTGGAGCACCGCGCACGATACCGATACGCACGATACCGGACTCGGAATTCACACCCTGAATCTGCCGACCGCCTCGATGCCGGCGGGGGGGCAAGTGGTTTTCACATTTTTCTGGCCGCAGGAGAATCGCTGGGAGGGTAAGGATTATCGCGTAACAGTGGAAAACAAATGAAGCCTTTCGATGCCGGATAGCAATGAAGCTATCCTGGGTCCGAGTCTGGTGCGGAGCTTTCCGGATTCGTGTAGCACAATTCGACGACGGTGCAATCGTCATTCAGAGGATTTCCCGCGCAGAATTCGGTGACCGCGCCGAAAATTCCTTCCAGCGTGGGAGACTTCGCGGCGGCGGCTTCCAGACGGAAGTCTTCGAAAAAATCGCCCATCGCGTTTTCCGCTTCGGTGACTCCATCGGTGACCAGAATGAAGCGATCGCCGAATTTCATCTGGCAGGTGGCGCTTTCGAAAGTGGCATCCGGAAGCAAACCCACGGGGACGTTGCCGTGCGGAGGACGGATGACTTCTCCATTACAAACCAGCAGCGGCGGAACGTGGCCGCAGTTCACATACTCCAGTTCCCCATCGCGCCGCAGGCGAGCCAGCAGAACCGTGGCATATTTTTCGCCGACCAGCTTGTCGGTAAAGAAACGGTTGACCGCGGTGACGACGTTGAGCAACGGCATTCCAGTGCTTAGATGGGAATAGATCATGCCTTGCAGCGTCGAGGCCAACAGTGCTGCTGAGACTCCTTTGCCGCTGACGTCGGCGAGCACCACGGCCAGCCCTTCCTTCGTATTCAACGCATCGAAGAAGTCGCCGCCGATTTCTTTACAAGACAAGTTCCTTCCCCGCAATCGGGCGAACGGCACTTCAGGAATTTTTACCTGCATCAGTCGCTGCTGGATGCTGGCCGCGATACTCAATTCCTGCTGGTAGCGGCGTGCTTCTTCTTCGGCCTGCACCAGGCGCGCGTTTTCGATGAGCGAGGCGGCTTCTGTCGCGATCGCATGCAGAATATCCTGGCTGATGACGCTGATGTCGCGCGAGGCGAAGCGCGAGTCGACATATAGCACGCCCAACGCCTGCGCGGCGTTCGCGGCGGCGGCCGCGGGCTGCGCCTCGCGGGTGGCGTGCACCTGCATCTTGCGGAGCGGTATGCAAACCACGGTCCGCAGATCGTAGGCGACGATGCTCTGCCTTCCGGCCATGTCGAGGGATTGACTGGTATCGGTCAGCAGGAACTCGGAGTTTGCCCGCATCGATTCTTCCAGGATGGAATGCGAGATCGTCTTGTCGTCGAGCAGCGGTTCTTTCTTCTTGTTGCGGCCGGCGGCGAGACGCAGGCTTCCGTCTTCATCCTTAAGGAAAACATAAGCTCGTTCCGCGCCCGTCAACTGCAGGGTGACGTCGAGCATCGTGATCAGGATTTCATCCAGGACGCCAGCTGTGTTCAGTTTGCGCGCGGCTTCGAGAAACAGGCGCAACGTTTCCAGTTCGGTGGTCTCGGCCTTGATGCCGATGCCGGAGAGCTGGCTGAGAAATTCGCGCGCGGTGTTGGAGCTCTTATTCGCGGGGTTGAACAGGATGTACGCTGAATCGCGCGCGCCAAATTCGAGACGGTCGCCGCGCTCCAGTTTCTGGCGCTGGATGCGCTCTCCATTGACGAACGTACCGTGCTTGCTGCCCAGGTCCACCAAAAAAAACTCCATGCCCTCCTGCATGATCTGGGCGTGGTCTCGCGACACGCGGGGATCGGCGATCACCAAATCCTTATCCACTTTGCGGCCCACCGTGAACGGCGTGCGGTTCAGAACAATGTTTTTTTGCTCGCTGCCCTGCACAAAGACCAAAGCAGGAAACACTCCGGAGCCGGAGCCGTGGTGGCTGTGATGACTGATGGTGTTCAGGGACATGAATGATTTCGGCGCGCCATTGCCTTCGCGGCAGGCCACAGACGCCCGCTTGCGATGGCTCTTGCGCATCAAGAGTACTCTGACGCCGCGGCCTACGGCAAGCTTTCTGCCCGATTTAGAGGCCCGGGAATGGGGCGTTTCGCGGGCAGCAGGCTTCTGCCCGCCAGCAGCGTCGCCACGGTCGTCACCGGGATGGCCAAACTGGTATAAAGCGGCAGGGTCCAGACCTTTTCGACTACTGAGACCCGCAAAAATACTACCGAAACCGCCAGCGCTCCCGCCGCCAGCCACGGCCAGATCACTGCAAATGCCGTGAGCGTAATCAAAAACCGCGACATGAGATTTCGCCTCCAGAGCGGTTGAATGCCTTGCAGAATCCACAGCAACGCAGGCACCAGCAGCAGCTGATTGTAGGGCGCGAACATGGGTACGACGACCAGGGTCGTCGCCATCACCAAGGAAAGTGCCCAGCGGAATTCCGCGCTGTCGGCGGCGGCGCGGCGGATCTGCCAGAGTAGAAGGAAGACTGTGCCCACCAGAATCATTGAGACCGCCCTGCCCCAGAGCGGCGTCAACGCCACATCCAACACGGACCGCCCGCCGCCAGTGTAGAGATAGTATGCGGCAGAGGCGGCGCGAAACTCGCGAATCCAGCCGGGCAACAGAAATTCCGCTCCGATGATCAGAACGGCGATTGCGGAGGCGAAACTCCACAGCAACCGCCGCCGCTCTTTCCAGCCGCCGACCACCCATAGGCACAGCCACGCGATCACGAGCACGACCAGCTGAGGCTTAATCGCGGCAATCGCCAGCAAGACGCCAGGCAACACCAGCCCGCGGCGGGCGATGCAGTACATCGACGCGGCAACCAGCGCGGCGACCAGCAGCGTCAATTGCTGCAGCTTGAAACCTTGAATCGCCGGAAAGCATCCGGTGACGAGTACGATCCAGACCAGCTGCCAGGCGGACGAGAGGCGCCATCCCAGCGCTCGCAGCCACAAAGGAACCGAGGCCGCGGTCAACAGCACGAGCAGCCAGAGAAAAATCCTCTGCACAATGGGGAACGGCAGCCCGACCGCGGGCGCAAGCACGAACACGATGTACAACGGATAAGCAAAGGCCTGCTGATCTTTGGGATCATTGGGGCGCTCGGGATCGATGGGACGCCCGTAATATCCCGTCTGAATTTCGCGGGTGATATCGGAATCGTACGGATCGCGGCCATGCAACAGCAATTCCCTGGCTCCCAGCCATCGGGGATAAAGATCGGAGAGATTGCCGCGCGGGTTTCCCTTGGCGGCCGACTCGGATTGCTGATGCGGGATGGCGATCCGCTGCACCCACATCCACATGGCCGCGGCCATCAGTCCGGCTCCGAAGACTGCGCACGATTTCTTCAGCATCTCAGGCAAGGGCGGAAACCGTTGCGGGCACTCCCGCTCGTGCGCTCATCCGCAGAATTTCTTTGCCCATGGCATACAGCCACCACAAAATAAAAACTGCGATCACGTTGATGTGCTCCCAGCGCAGCCACAGGTAGAACCACAGCGGACTGAGCAACAATGGCAGGATGGGCAGGATCTGCGCGATGCGCTGCGCGGAGGGCTCAGTAGACTCGCGAAGAGAATGATCGATCGCCAGCGCGATAGGCAGCACCAGCAGTGCGAGATCATACGTGTTGGTGCTGTAGCCGACAAACAGCGCAGAGGTCAGGGCGAAAGCGAAAGCCATTCTCGCCAATGGGCGATTTACTGCGAACCTTCCCATGCGAACGGCAACCGCCAGCAACAGGATCGAACCGAGCAGCGCCACAGCCGGCAGAAGCCTTCCGGCATATTCCTCTGAGGACCAGCCGGCTATCAATCCCAACAGGTTGGGCAGTTGGCGAAAAGGAATTCTTCCGAGTCCGGGCTGCGACAGGACGCGCCACGCAAATCCCGGATACGTGAGCGCCCCATGCCATCCCACGATGGCCAGCGAAATCAAGATGGCCGCGGAAGCCGTTGTAAGTATCCCCAGCAGGAATTTCCTGCCTCTCCACAAAACCAGTACGAGCGCCAGTGGAAGAATCAGGTGGTACTTGAAAAGGCCCGCGCCGATCCAGAGTCCAGCGGTGAAGTCCGCCCCTTGCTCCCACGCGCGGAAAGCAAGCAGCACTACCAGAAGCAGGAGTATGGCGTCCTGGCCCTGATGGAAATTGGCGATAACCGGAGAGAAGGCCAGCAGCGCCAGATACAGATCCAATGCCGAAATGTGGCGAAGGCATTCCACCGAGGTGCGCAGCAGACGCACCACCCCAAGCAGGATTCCCAGGTTCAGTCCGTTCCAGACAAAATACGCCGCCGCATACGGAAGAAAAGTCAGAGGCAGAAAAATCAGGGCCTCAAACGGCGGGTGGATATACGGCAGGGGGTTATGTCGAGCCTCCGCATCGGCGGCAAATTCCCGCTGCACGGCCAGTTGGGCCTGCGGATCGTACAGCTGGGATCTCCGGCCTTCTCGCAGCATCCGGCCGGCGGTGTAGTACACGGTGAAATCGGGATCTCCGCGAGCCACGGCAGGGCGCAGATTCCAAAGAAAGAACGCGTGCAATGCGACCATCGCCACCAGGTAAAGGCGGACAACCGTTTTATAGGATTGAGCAAGAATGGGATGCGTCCCTGATCACTGACAGACGAACGGCGCGATTGTATCGTGACACCATCTTTGCCCGCTACGTGCCGAGGACAGTTCCAAGACGGAGCCGGCATGAACTTCCGGCGGTTCCGCAGGAAACCAGCATTTATGCTTCCGGCGGGAGATTTTGGACCAGCGGCTCCATGGCCACCCGGTTGCCTAGGAATGTCCCTAAAGTTGCAAGAATTTGTCACTTTCTGCTGGGATGCGGTTATGATTAGCCTAGTTCGAGTGGTGAGGCAGCCACGAATCGGTGTCCCAGCCTGGGCTCCCGAGAAACCATTCTTAACCATCACGCTTGGCAGGAGAAAAGGACAATGTTCAAACAGCTTGTGCGCAGACTTTGGTGCGAACAGCAAGGGCAAGATATAGCGGAATACGCGGTGATGTTGGCGGTAATTTTGGTTATCGTGGTCGGAACCATTCGGCTCATCGGATCCAATGCCAACAACGTGTTCTCGAATGTTGCCAGTTCCATTCAATAGCAGAGTGCTGTCAGAACAAGAAGGAATCGTCCGCGTGCGGTGGGCAGACCACGGTTTTGCTGTAGCCGTGGCAGCCGGTTTTGTAGTGCGAAGGAAATGGCATGAATCGGACACGTTTGTTAATGATCGGATTTCTCGCCTTGGCTATCGGCTTCCTTGCAAGCGTATACGTGTACAAAACCTTGCAGGGAAAAGGCGGGGGCGACGGCGGCATTGAGGTGATGGTCGCCGCCAACGATCTGCAGGTCGGCCAGCGGATCGACGAACACGACATCCGGATCATCCACATCAACCCCGCAGATCTCCCGCCCGGCACGCCGCGGCGGCGCTCCGATGTGTTGGGACACGGCGTCATCGTTCCCATCTCAAAAGGCGAATTCATTCTTCCAAACCGGCTGGCTGGAGAAAACGCAGGCTCGGGCTTGCCTTCATTAATTCCACCGGGCATGCGCGCAGTCTCGGTAAGGGTGAATGAGGTCGTGTCCGTAGCCGGTTTCGTCACCCCGGGAACTCGCGTAGACGTCTTGCTGACCGGAACCCCGGCGGGTGCGTCGGAGGAGGAAACGACCACCGTCCTGCAAAACGTTGCGGTGCTGGCCTCCGGCCATACGCTGGAGCGAACTTCCACCGGAGAAGCGCAGACGACAGCCGTGATCACCCTGTTGGTCACTCCCGACGATGCGCAGCGGCTTGCCCTGGCCAGCTCGGGACACATTCAACTGGCCTTGCGCAACCCGCTGGACACTAAGCAGGAGGATGTTGCGGCCTTCAATGCCAAAGGCTTGTACAAGATGGCGGCCGCGGCAGCGGCCCCAGTGCGGGCGCCGGTTCATCACGTGCAGACCGCAAAAGCTACGCCACCTCCTCCAGCCTCAACGGGCGTGAGCGTTGAGGTGTATCAGGGAGACAAGAAACCAGACATCGTCAAATGCGGCGACGACGGTTGCGAGGCCAAGTGACCCGTTCAGATTCGATTGCGCGATTTATCTTCGTCGAGGTCAGCCGGTTTCTTCACGGGGGAATAATTCTGAGGATGAATGTCCGCTTGATTTTGCTGGTAGCTCTGCTGACCGCCGGCTTCGCGCGTCCTGCGTTCCCCGAAAGTCAGCAGCAGCCGGATGCGGGAGGCCAGACCCAAGCACCAGTTCAGCCAGAAACCCCGACGGCGACGCTGCCGCCGCAGTCTCAGCAGCAGCCGCAAGGGGCAGCGCCGTTGCGAGTGATGGTCGGCAAATCGCTGCTGATTAACACGACGGAGCGGTTGCGGCGTATTTCGGTCACCGATCCCAGCGTCGCGTTCGCGCAAGTCATCACGCCGACCCAGATTCTGGTTCACGGCAAAACGCCGGGAGAAGTATCGCTTCTGATCTGGGATGAACTGGAGCGTTCGCGCAGCTTCGATCTTCGGGTTGATGTCGACGTCAGCGCCTGCGCCGAGGAAGAGCATCGCGTATTTCCCGACGAGCAGATTTCCGTGACGCCCTCGCGCGCGGCCATCGTGCTCTCCGGACATGTATCCACCGAAGATGTCTCTAAGCGCGCCGGCGAGCTGGCCGCCGCCTATTCTCCGAAAGTCGTCAACGTGCTCACCTTCGGTCCCGTGGGAGCTCAAGAGGTCCTGTTGCAGGTAAAGTTTGCCGAAGTGGACCGCACGGCGCTGGCTCAGATGGGAGTGAATTTTCTTTCTACCGGCGCGGCTAACAACATTGGCACGATTACCACCGGGCAGTATGGCGGATTCGGGTCGCAGAGTCTCACTACCACAACCGGAACCGGGGGCGGCACGGGCCCGACCACCAGCACCGGGCAGACGATCAATAACGTTTTGAATCTGTTCATCTTCCGTCCGGATATCAATTTCGGCGCGGTGATCCAGGCGCTGGAAACAAAAAACCTGCTGCAGATTCTGGCGGAGCCCAACCTCATCGCGGTGAACGGCAAAGAGGCGAGCTTCCTGGCCGGAGGACAATTTCCCTTCCCCATCGTGCAGCCCGGCGCAGGATTTACCGCGGTCACCATTTCGTTCAAGGAGTTCGGCGTCCGCCTGCAGTTCACTCCGGTGATCATGCCGAGCGGCAATATCCACTTGAAGGTGGCTCCGGAAGTAAGCACGCTCGATTTTGCCGACGCGCTCACCATCTCCGGTTTCACCGTCCCCGCTCTCAGCACACGCAAAGCGGAGACCGAGTTCGAATTACAGGATGGACAGAGCTTTGTGATCGCGGGCCTGATGGACAACCGCGTGACCGACATCTACAACAAGATCCCCGGACTCGGAGACATTCCGGTCCTGGGCGCTTTTTTCCGGAGCAAGAGCGTTCAGAGGAGCAAGTCCGAACTGATGGTGCTGTGCACCGTGCGGCGCATCTCACCCAGCAACGAGCCGATCCCTGGGCCTAAGACTCCGCAGCCCTACATGGACACCGACCGGTTCGATAAGCAGGTAGGCGGAAAACCCGCGCAGAAGTAGCTCGCGACAAAACAGTGCGGTACAGTTGGGTTCGACGCTTGAGACAGTAGCATGCCAGAGCTTTCCGTAGTAATCGTGGCCACGGACAACGAACAGCGAGCGCTGTTGCAAGTGCTGGTGGATGGCACCAGTGTGGCGCGCACCGCGCATAGCTGCGCCAGTTTTCCGGTGGGAGCGGCGGATCCGGTAACGCGGCGGGTGCGCTCGGCGAATCCCGATGTAACTCTGGTGGATATTCCCAACGACAATGCCTCGCTGGCCCTGCGCGCGATTGAATTGCTGCATCAGGAAATGTCCGACACCGCGGTTTTCGCCATCGGAAGCCTGAACCAGCCGCAAGTCATCGTGAACGCGATGCGGGCCGGGGCGCGCGAATTTATCGAGCGGCCCACCAACACCACGGATCTGCTGGAAGCCTTCGTTCGCCTGACCGCGGCGCAGCGGCGCGGGCGGCAGGAGGGTTTGCGCGGAAAAGTCTTTTCGGTGATCAACGCCAAAGGCGGAAACGGCGCGACCACCGTGTCGGTAAATCTCGCGCTGGCGCTGCAGGCGGCCTTTGGGCAGACGGCGCTGATTGATTTGGCGCCTCTTGGACACGCGGCGCTCCACATGAATCTGAAGCCCGTGTTCAATGTGTCGGACGCCACTCGAAATCTGCACCGCATGGATGGCTCGTTGCTGGAAAGCTTCATGACGCGTCATGGCGGCGGACTCCAACTGCTGGCCGGGGCCAATGTGCCGGCGGCCGTCGATCCCTCCACAGCCGACTTCGTTCGCCTGTTCGACATGCTGGTCTCACATTACCGCTATGTCGTGGTCGACGCTTCGTCGAGATTCGACGCCGCCAGCCGCCTGGTCGCCAGCCTTTCGGAAACCGTGCTGCTGGTGGCCTGCAGCGATGTGGCTTCGCTGTGGAGCGCGGCCCGCGTAAATCAGTACCTGGCGGAAAGCGGCGGCAGAGAACGGGTTCGGCTCGTCTTGAACCGGTTCCGCAAGGTGCCGGGATTCAGTGAAGCCGACGCTGAAGCCGCAGTCGGCGCGAAGCTGCTGTGGCGCGTTCCCAACCAGTATTTTGCGGTCTCCAGTTCGATTGACCGGGGCACTCCGGTGATGGACCAGAGAAGTTCTGAAATCGCCCGCTGCTTCGCCAGCCTGGCGCAGGAGTTGACCCGCAACGATGTCGACGTCAAGCGCACGGCGTGGTCGTTATTCAAGTCGGTTTAAGGATCTAAGCGCCTATGGCAAATCTGCAATCGTTCGAGCGTACCGATTACCAACAGGTCAAGGCCGACCTGCATCGCAAGATTCTCGATCGTCTCGACCTGGAAAAGCTCGGCAAGACCTCCGGCGACTCGGCGCGCGATGAAGTGCTGGTCGTCATCCGCAGCGCGGTCAACGGCGAAGTTGTCCCCCTCAGTTTCGCGGAGCGCGAACGGCTCTCGCGCGAGATTCTCGATGAAATTTTCGGCCTGGGACCGCTCGAGCAGTTGCTCAAAGACACCAACGTGTCTGACATCCTGGTGAACCGCTTCGACAAAGTTTATGTGGAGAAAGCCGGCAAACTGGAACTGACTCCGCTGTCCTTTAAAGACAATACACATTTGATGCAGATTATCGAGCGGATCGTGTCGCGGGTCGGACGCCGGGTTGACGAATCTTCTCCCATGGTGGATGCCCGCCTGGCAGACGGATCGCGCGTGAACGCGATCATCCCTCCATTGGCGCTGGATGGCCCATGCTTATCGATCCGGCGTTTTGGACGCGAGCCGGTCACGGCGCGCCAGATGATCGAGAACCAGACCTTGACCGAATCGATGCTGGAACTGCTCTCAGCCATGGTCAAAGGGCGGCTGAATATTCTGGTCTCCGGCGGCACCGGAGCCGGCAAGACCACCATCCTCAACGTGCTATCGGGATACATTCCGAACTACGAGCGCATCGTCACCATTGAAGACGCGGCTGAACTGCAGCTCAAGCAGGAAAATATTGTCCGCCTGGAAACCCGTCCGCCCAATATCGAAGGCAAAGGCGCGGTGCGCCAAAGGCAGTTAGTCATCAACAGCCTGCGTATGCGGCCAGACCGCATCGTGGTGGGCGAGGTGCGCGGTGAGGAAGCCTTCGACATGTTGCAGGCCATGAACACCGGCCACGAAGGGTCGTTGACAACGGTGCACGCCAACTCCCCGCGCGACGCCATGGCGCGTATCGAAAACATGGTGTCGATGGCAAATCTGAATATTCCTGAGCGCGCGGTGCGCCACCAGATTGCGTCGGCGGTTCATGCCGTCATTCAGATCGCACGCCTCTCCGACGGCACGCGCAAGGTCGTTACCATTTCCGAGATCACCGGCATGGACGACGAGGGATTGATCGCCATGCAAGACATTTTTGTATTTGAACGCACCGGGATCGACGAAAACGGGAAGGTTCGCGGGGCGTTCAAAGCAACGGGCACTCGTCCGCAGTTCACCGACCGCTTAGCCACATCCGGCGCTCGTTTGCGGCCGGCGTTATTTGAATCGAAGTCTGAGGTCTGATATGTCCGCGGCCATCGCAGCCCTGATTGTCTTTGTGGTCGTTGCCGGTGCGGCGTTCGCCCTGGTGTCGCTGGTGGATCAGCGCAACGCCCGCGCCCGCCTGCTCAAGGAGCGCCTCGCTAACGAGCGCAAAGCGCCGGAGCGCGCTCCGGAAGACGAACAGGCACTGCTGCGGGATGAGCAACTCAGCGAAATCCCCGCCTTCGATTCCCTGTTGCGGCGTTCGGCGCGCGTTTCCGAATTGCAGAAGATGCTGGTCCAGGGCGGGCTCAACCTGCGCGCTGGCAACTTTCTCGCTCTCACCGTACTTGCGGGTGTGGCTTCGTGCCTGGTGGCCTACATCCTCAGCAATCGTCCGGAAGTCGCCGGTGTGGCGCTGCTCATCGGATTCGTGCTTCCCTACTCTTATGCTGCCGTACAGCGCAACCGGCGTTTCGAAAAATTTGAGGAACTTTTCCCCGAAGCCATCGACACCCTGGCCCGCGCGGTCCGCGCCGGACATGCTTTCACCACCGCGCTGGAACTGATTACCAACGAGGTGGCGGAACCGGTGGCCGGGGAGTTCCGTCAACTTTTCGAAGAGCAAAAATTCGGCATGCCCGTGCGCGATGCGCTGATGAATCTCACCGAGCGCGTGCCGTTGGTCGACGTAAAATTTTTCGTCACCGCGGTCATGTTGCAGCGCGAGACCGGCGGCAATCTGGCGGAGATTCTCGACAATCTCTCTTACGTGATTCGGGAACGCTTCAAGATTCAGCGCCAGGTACGAGTCTATACCGCTCAAGGACGGCTCACGATGGCCCTGCTGATGGGTATGCCGCCGATCATCGTGGTTGTAATGCTGGCCGTCGAGCCCGCTTTCATTCGCCCCCTCTTCGCAGATCCGATCGGCCACATACTGGTGGTCGCCGGTATCGCCTTGCAAACTGTCGGATATTTCGTGATCCGAAGAATCATCAGGATTCAGGTGTAGAGACTATGCCGTTGGTTTTAGTCATTGTCGTCTTCGTCACGGTGGTCATGGCGGTCTTCGCCTTCGGCGCGGCCGTGGTATCGCCAGGCTCGATTCTGGGCGCTCGCCTCCGCGCTCTAGGAGGCCAGCCGGCCGGACGGGCGGAGAATAAGCCGGCCATGCGAGATCGCATCGAACAGGCGCTCGATCCCCTTGGCAAAGCCATTCCACTTTCTCCCGCGGACGTTTCGCGGACGCGGCGTTGGCTGATCCAGGCCGGTTACCGCGACGCCGTGGACGTGAACTACTATTTTGGCTCGCGGCTTCTGATGGCCGGAGCCGGACTTTTCGCCGGGCTGCTTCTGGCCGGCCTGGACAACGTTCCTCTTGTCGTTGGCCTTGCCGGATTTGGCTTTCTGCTGCCCCGCTTTATCTTGAAGCGCATGATCCGGGCCCGCCAGCAGCGGATTCGCCTGGGACTGCCCGACGCCCTCGACCTGACCGTGATCTGCGTTGAAGCCGGACTGGCGCTCGACCAGGCGCTCATGCGCGTGGGCCAAGATTTGCATCACGCGCATCCCGATCTCAGCGACGAGTTCGGCCTGGTGAACCTGGAAATGCGGGCGGGCAAACCGCGCGCCGAAGCTCTGCGTAATCTGGTGGAGCGCACTGGGGTTGACGACATCCGGGCACTCGTGGGTACACTGATTCAAACCGATCGCTTCGGCACCAGCGTTACGCAAGCGCTCCGCGTGCATTCCGACTCGCTGCGCACGGAACGCAGGCAGCGCGCCGAAGAGCAAGCCGCCAAGACTACGATTAAAATGGTTCCCCCACTGGTAATTTTTGTTTTGCCATCGATCATTTTCGTGACCATTGGACCGGCGGTCATCGGATTGATCCGGCAATTGGGTCCGGTTTCGCTTCCTCGTTAGAAGACGCAGGAAACGAAATCGACCGCAGACCAAATGGGGGCAGGAATGAAGTTTCCGGCGCAAGGGCAAGCCTTCAATCAAACCCGAGGGGCTTATCTCGCCACCGCCCTCGCCGTCGCCGACACCCACTGGACCCGCTTCCGAGGCCTGCTGAGTCTGGCTTCCGATGACTTCCGTAACGGCGACGGCCTCTGGCTTGTCCCCTGCCATGGCGTTCATACTCTGGGCATGGGGTTCGCCATCGACGTGGTTTATCTCGACCAAGCCTTGAGGGTGATTCACACGGAGGCGCAACTGCAGCCTTGGCGGATCGCGCCAGTGCGCAGACATTCGCTGTCGGTGCTGGAATTGCCGTGCTCCACTATCACTACAACGCAAACCGCGGTAGGGGATAAAATCGTAATCACCCTCGCAAAGGATTCCAACCAGGCTTCCGCTTGAACCCAACTCTCCAACTCGAAGAACTGGCCGTGCAGACCCACGATAGTCCGCGGTTGCTCGTGGAGTGGTCCTCGCCCGGTCAGGAATTCCTGAGCTCCATCAAGCCCGCCCTGTCGCGCTCGGAAGCGCGGCTGGCGGGCGAAGCTCCGTTTGGGCTGGTTCCGTTGCGAATCATGATTCCCTCCTATGTGCTGGAGGCGTTTGTGATCCTCGCGGCAATTTTCGTGCAGGTCAAGATCGAGGAGCTGCGGCCCTACGTCGCACCCAGGCTGCCGAGCCACAACGTGATCTATTACACCGGAGACGAACTGCCGCGCACCGAAGATTTGGGCGGGGCCGAAGCCGGAACCTCAGGCCGCGCGGGCGGCGAAGAGGCTTATCATCGCAGCCAGACGATCAGGATTGCGCGCGGCGGATCGCTGGTTCCCGAGGTGGTGGATGCTCCTAATCTCAAGCTGCCTCCATCGCACGATCCCGTGGCCAACTTGCTCGCCGTGCGCCCCGACGCCGGGCCGCCGCCGGTAGAAGGCGTGCGCTCGTCGCGGTCGATGCAGAATTTGGCGGCCGTGGTTCCTCCCGCTCCCAACGTGGTTCGCGACTACACGCGCAACGGTGCGCAAATCGATTCGGTGATCGGGCCGGCGCCGTCGCTCACCCGTGAGCAGCCGCTAGTGGCGCCCAACCTGAGTGCCATATTGATTGCTCCTGCTCCGAGTGTCGCCAACGATCACCAACTGGTGGCGCCCGTTCTGATTCCAACCGTGGTCCCTCCCGCGCCGGGAGTGACGCGCGACCGCACGCGCGCCACGCCGCCTTTGAACACTGCTGTGGTCGCTCCCGCTCCTAATGTCACCGGCGAGAGCAGCCGCGCCGCTCAGACGCTAGCGGCCAATGTGATTCCTCCCGCGCCAACGGCCTCTGGCCCGGAGATTTCTCGCGCCCCGGTTCAGATGATGAATCCGTCCATCGTGCCTCCGCCGGTGTCCGCTCCCGAGCGCGCCACGACGCGCACTTCGAAGCTCACGATGCCCACGCCAGTGGCGCCGCCGCCCTCGGCCGATATCACAGCCGATGCTCGCCATCGGGCAGGCGGAGCTGTTCCAGATCCCTCGCGGACGGTTGTGCCTCCGCCGCCGACACAAAGCGGCGGATCGTTCATGAGCAGCCTGATCGGCAAGATCTTCGGGCCTGCGGAAGTCGTGCCTCCGCCGCCCGCGGTGAATTCCCGTGAGCGGAGCACCGCGCCTTCTCTGGCCAACAATGTCGTGCCTCCACCGCCGGTAAGCGCGGCCGCGCAAAATGGACCTTCGCGGGCGCGGGGAACCGGGACGGCGCTGGCGGCGAATGTGGTTGCGCCTCCGCCCTCGGTGGGCGTGGCCGGAGGAATGGGCAATCATTCGCGAAGCGCGGCGCCGTATGCGGACACACCCAGCGTGGTTCCACCACCGCCTTCAATCTCCGGAGTTCCGGGAGGTACAGGAAACAACGGCGGTGCGGCCGGGATGGGCGGAACGCTGTCGGCAAATAATGTGGTACCCCCGCCACCGTCGGTGGGTGGAGGATCTTCCACGACGGGATCGGGGCTCGGGCGCAAAGGCGAAGGCTTGGGCTCTCCGATGGATGCGGGAGCTGCGCTCGCCCCGCCGAAAAACGGTGGCAGCGGATCCAACGCTGGCGCGGTGATTTCCAGCCAGCCAGGTTCGAAAGTCGGAATCCCGATCAGCGGCAGCGCCGGATCACTGGCCATGTCACCGACTGGCGGGAACAAGACAGGCATCGGCGGCAATGGCGGAGGAACGGGCATCAGCCGGGGCAATGGCCCCGGTAGCGGCATTTCGGGCGCGGGCAGCGGTGCGGCGAAATCCGGCGCCGGACACGGTTCGGACGCGAATGCGCATGGAGGAATTTCGCCCGCGAACGGACCCGGCGGCGCGGGCAATGCTGCCTCGGGAACGCCTCCCGTGCGAGGTGTCGAGATCAGCGGGGGCAGCAGCATCGTCACTCTGCCCGGATTTGGATCGGACCCGGCGGACAGCGACCCGTCCGCGCCGGGGCGCTCGACGCTAAAGCAACAGCGGCAAGCCCTCAACGTAACCGTCGTGGCCACAGCCACTTCCGGAGGAGCCTTCGAGCCCTACAAGAGTCTTCTCCATGGCGAGCAGTACACCACTTATTTCGACACGTCACTGGGCACGGTGGTGATGGAATTTGCCGATGAGAGTTCGACCGCGCATGCATTTGGCGGGGCTCTGACCGCCCCAGTGGCGATCCGCACCGATCTTGCCGAGGGCTT
This sequence comes from uncultured Acidobacteriota bacterium, assembly GCA_963719865.1. Classification (GTDB taxonomy): domain Bacteria; phylum Acidobacteriota; class Terriglobia; order Terriglobales; family Acidobacteriaceae; genus Sulfotelmatobacter. The sequence goes on from CAVRDS010000050.1 coordinate 123,788, forward strand.
GCCCCACGCGCGCGTGGTCGTCGCCTGCAAGCTCGACGCGTATGGGAATCTTAAGAACGTGCGCGTTCTGGAAGCGGGCCCTGCTGCCATCACAGCCAAGATCGTCGCCGCCCTGCATAGCTGGAAATTTCAGCCCGCGATGAGAAGCGACAAACCCCTTGAAGTCACCGCCATTCTTGGATTCGGGATCGACACCAACGACCGCTTCTAGATTGCGGGTTCGCGGAACATTCCCGACACGACAAAATTATTTCAGGCGGCGTCTCGCCCGGCGATTTGGCGGGATGCTTCCTTTCTCCGGCGATTCCTTCTCGATCGCATCCGACAATTTATGCAGCGGACGATCGTTGGCAGACGACAGTTGCCGCCCGGCAGCATTCGCGGTCAGTCCTTGCGCTGTGTAGATGGCTTCGTTGAAAACTCCGCTCGCATTGGCTTCTGCCACGGCGAATACGCCGTGAGGCACGCCGTTGGTGAATGCGGTCGCGACGTAGTCTCCCACCATCAATCCGTTCTGCGAAGTCGGCAGCCAGCCGAGCTGCATGGCGCCGGCCAGCGCGGTGGGAGCGTTCCAGGTCACGCCTCCGTTCGCCGACGAGATGTAGCCCACAAACAGCTGGCAGGTGGATTCGGCGCAGGCGCTCTGCGAGTAATAGTAATAATGCAAGCCGACATGCGACGAAGCTCCGGAAGTCGCGGGATCGATACCAATCCCGGGAATGAAATGATCCACGGTGCTCGAGATATCATCGATGGGAATGCGCGTGACCGCGCTCCAGGTCACGCCGTCGCTTGAAGTGCTGTAGACCAGATCGTTGGTCGAGCAGGCGGAACGGAATCGGCAGTCTTCCCATACGACCCAGACGGTTCCCGCACCATCGATAGCGGCAGACGGCAGAGGCCCGCTGCGGATTCCTCCCGCATCGGCATGGAACTGAACGTTCGCGATCGCGACCGGAGTCGACCAACTCGCTCCGCCGTCGCTCGAACTGAATGAGGACATCGAGTTCGTTTCCAACGGCACGATAACGGTTCCGTTAGGCTGAACCAGCGGCTGTCCGCCGATCCCGTGTGCCAGGTCCGCGGTCGCCAGCGGAGCGCTCCAGGTCAGTCCGCCATCGCTCGAAGTGCTCATAAAAATTTCGTCGGCGCTAGAGGGATCGTCCCACTGCAGGTAGCAATTGCCGTAATGCGGGCTGCTCGCCCACCTATCGCACACGATCCAATTCTTATCGGAGCTGGGCGCGGACGGATCGGCGCTGACCGGATTCTGCCAGGTAAAGCCTCCGTCGGTCGACCGGCTGACGGCGACGGCCGGGGTCTGCGACGTGTTGGAAATCGGCAGAGACGCGATCATCCACGCGCCGTGCTTCGCGTCATAGGCGACTACCGGATCGCTGGCGGCATCGTACGCGCCGCTTCCCTCACCTGTCGTCAGGCCCGGCAGGAAGCCGTGGCTCCAAGTTGTGCCGCCGTCGCTCGACGTCGCCCACCCGATGGCGGTGGCGCCTCCGGGTGAGATGCGGCCGGTCTGAAAGGCAGCAACCAGCGTCGATCCGTTGGCCAGCATGTGCGGCTCGACTTCGGTGGCATGCTGTCCGGGAGCGACAGTGTACGGATCGGAGCTGATCTCGGTGAGATTTGGTCCCACGGGATTTACCGGCTGCGTGGGAGTGGTGGACGATGTCGTCGAAGGGGACGAACCGGAACATCCGGCCAGCGCCAGCAGCAACGGAGCCAGCCACAGCGCCTTGCTTGGTGCGCCGTGATGTCGAAGCCGCGATCTCTTGATCATTCCTTTGGATTATTCCCTTTTGATGCGTTGGACTCATGACGGCGCGCGGGCGAGACGCCCCCGCGACAGCCGGCGGGACGCCGGCGCTACGGTCAGCGATGGCCTAACGCGGGCGCCGGCGACTGAATCCAGCCGCTGGAGAAGCTCCATCATCGGGGGAATCGGACTGAAGTTCAATATGAAAAGAAGTACGCTACACAAGCGCTTGGCTCGTCAGTCTGCGGCTTTGAACACAACCGCAACCTCATCGGCGTAAACCCTCTTCCAGCCGGGGGATTTCAGCAAGACCGTGCCCAGCGGCGATTTCCTGGGCACAACAATGTAGCCAGCGGGATGTTCGCGCAAGAATTCATCCCAGCCCTCCTCGGCACGCACCAGCTTAAGATAGGAACGCAGAAATTGCTCGCCGTATAAATCATGACGGTCATCGACCACGACCTGCGATTGGGGATAAAGGCGGTAAATCAGATATCCGCCCCAGTAATCAGGAGCGAGGATCGGAGCCGTCACAGCTTGCGACCGCAGATAGTCCACCGCAAGCACCGGCATCCGCTGAGGATCGAAGTGCGCGTTCATCCACTGGCTTGAGCCGATCCGTCCGCCATTGGCGGCGACAGCGAAGGTAACAACAATCGCAGCAAGCGGCCACAAGTGGCCGCGCATCCCGGCTTCGACCGCCCGCATTCTCTGCGAGAAGCTTTCGGCCACTCCGATGGACGGCAGCAACGGCCCGATCACTATCCCGAGCAAGATCGCCGAAATCGGAATATTCCGAGACGCGTACAGTCCCGCATAAACCGCGAACAGCACGACCAGTATGTGGCTAAGAGATAACTTACGGCCGCGGGCAATCAAGACTGCGATCGAAATCAGCAGCAGCGCGAGAAAACATTTTTGCGCAATCCCGTGGAAGTTCGGCGACTGAAACTCGTCGATGTGATCGATGAGGAAGCGATTCGAGAGATAGGAGTACACGTGCGCATGCAGCTTCCATCCATAGGGATTGACGAGGCTGGTAACTGCCGAAAGCAGTCCTACCGATGCGAGAATTCGCACGTGCTTGCCAGCGGCGATCTTCCGCAGTGACTCTTCGATGCGGCTTTCGCTGGAACTGAGCCATGTCCATAGAGATCCCAACCAGAAAATTGCAAGCAACACGAAGCCCAGCAGAAATCCGCCGTGCACGTTGACCCAGACCAGCATCGAAGCCGGCAGCAGCCACAGCCAGCGGCGGCTCAGGCCGTCGTCTGCCATGCAGCTACGCTGGGTGGAATCGAGAATCCAAAACCAGACCAGAGTAAAGAGCCAGCTCAAAACGTGCGGCCGGGCAAGAAAGTGAATCATGGACGCGGAAATCGCCAGCAGCACGAGCGCGAGAGCGGCAAACAGGTTCGTTCCGCGCCGGATGAGAAACTGAAACATCGCGCCGAACACGGCAGCGATCACCAGGGCGGTGAACCAGACAACGCCATTTAATCCGAACGCGGAATCGAGGCTCCCAACCTTAACGTCGTACAACCATTCCCATGCCAACCATGGCTTGCCATTCATCGTCGAAGAAAAGCTGTCGACCCGCGGAACGGCGTGCGAGGCAAGAATGTTTTGCCCGGTTCGAATGTGCCAGCCGATCCCGGCATCGCCCAGCAAGCGCACCGAAAGCGGCGTGAATACGAGAAGCCCGAGCAGGGCCAGGAAGATGAGATCGGCGATCGAGGGCAGCAACCAGCGAGTCGGCTCTGCGCCGGCTTTGGAATCCGAAGAACTTGTGGAACCGTCTGTCATCGCGTGAATCTTATAGGTGGGAGGCAGGGACAGCAAGATGACCAACAACACATTGCCTCGCGTGGTGATTGTGGGCGCGGGCTTCGGCGGGCTGAATGCGGCGAAGGCTCTCGCCAAGGCTCCGGCTCAGATCACGGTGATCGATCGCAAAAATCACCACACGTTTCAGCCGCTGCTCTACCAGGTTGCGACTGCGGGCCTTTCTCCCGGAGAGATTGCCGCGCCCATCCGCTCCATTCTGCGGGGACACAAGAATATTGAGGTACTCATGGCGGAGGTCATCGGCTTCGACCTCGAACGGCGGATGGTGGAGACGCCGGAATTCCATATTGCCTACGATTACCTGATTGTGGCGGCGGGCGCCCGCCATTCATATTTCGGGCATGAAGAATGGGAAAAACTCGCGCCCGGCTTGAAGACGATAGAAGACGCGTTGGAAATCCGGCGCCGCGTGCTGCTGGCGTTCGAATTGTCGGAACGGCAGGCGGCGGAGGGCGTGACCGCATCCCCGCTCAATTTCGTCGTTGTCGGCGGAGGCCCGACCGGAGTCGAACTCGCCGGCACGCTGGCTGAAATTTCTCATCATGCGCTGGCCCACGAATTCCGCTCGATCGATCCGGCGCGCACCCACATTCTCTTGATCGAGGGAGGGCCGCGAGTTCTTCCCGCCTACGCCGAAGATCTTTCCCGCAGCGCACAGGAGCAACTGAATCATCTAGGCGTGGAAGTGCGCACCTCGACGATGGTAACGCGCGTGGACGCCGGCGCGGTCGATATTGGCGATACCAGGCTTCCGGCAACGGTTGTCTTGTGGGCTGCCGGAGTCGCGGCGTCGCCGCTGGGGAAAAAGCTGGGCGTCATGGTGGATCGCGCCGGACGCGTGCCCGTCCAATCGGATCTGAGTCTGCCGGGACATCCAGAAGTTTTTGTGATTGGCGATCTGGCGGAGGCCAAGGACGAACGCGGCAATATGCTTCCGGGCGTCGCTCCGGTGGCGATGCAGGAGGGCAACTTCGTCGCGAAAGTCATCCGCGAGGAGCTGGAATCCAAGCGCGGAATGTCGAACCCACGTCCGCGCTTCCACTACTGGGACAAGGGCAGCCTCGCTACCATCGGCCGCGCCGCCGCCGTCGCCCAGTTTGGAAAGATTCACATCTCGGGATTCCTCGCCTGGTTATCGTGGCTGTTTGTTCACATTCTGTTCCTGATCGGTTTCCGAAATCGTCTGCTGGTCTTCATCCAGTGGGCGTGGTCCTATGTCACCTACGAGCGCGGGGCGCGCCTGATCACGGGCGGCACGTTTCTGCCGGGATGGAGCGACGCCAAGCCCTCCGACGCCCCCGCTGGAGCGCAGGCCGAGCCACAAGAAATTCAGGCTGCCGCGCGGAAATAGAGAGACAATAGACTCGACAGCGAAAGCGCCGCTTCCCTGGCTTTGTCGCATACCGTGTGGGGCGCGGCCTTTCGCCGAACAATAGTTCATAACAACAGATTATGAAGAAAGCTCTCATTCCGCGCTTCTTCCTCTGCGTCCTGATCGCCGCCCTCAGTTCCCTTCCCGTTTCTGCCGAGATCCTAAAGGTAGTGGTGGACGACACGATCCAACCGATCAGCGCGGAATACATCGCTCGTGCCCTAGCCCAGGCCGACCGGCGGCGTGATCAGGCGGTTCTCATCGAGATGAATACTCCCGGCGGCCTGGTCAGCTCGACGCGGGAAATCATCGAAAAGATTACCTCATCGCCAGTCCCCGTGATTGTTTATGTCACTCCCGCCGGAGGCCACGCCGGTTCCGCCGGCATCTTCATTCTCGAGTCTGCCGACATTGCGGCGATGGCTCCCGGAACGGCCGCCGGAGCCGCACACCCCGTCACACTGATCGGCCCGGTGCAACTCAAGCCCGATGACGAGATGAATCGCAAGATCGAGAACGATGCTGCAGCATTGATTCGATCATTCACCTCCAAGCGTGGACGCAACGTGGAAGCCGCCGAAAGCGCCGTCCGCGAATCGAAATCGTTCACCGAGCAGGAAGCGCTGGCGCAACACTTGATCGATTACATCGCTGCGACTCCCGAGGATCTCTTCCGCCAGATGCAGGGGAAATCTTTCAAACGATTCAACGGAGAAACCGCCGTTCTCGACCTTACAACGCAGCCCATTGTCCCCTTCGAGATGACGCTGAAGGAGCACATTCTGGACGATCTCATGGATCCGAATGTCGCGTTCCTGATCCTGGCAATCGGCGCGCTGGCGCTCTACGTGGAGTTCAACCATCCGGGCGCAATCGTACCCGGCACCGTGGGCGTGGTCTTCATTCTGGTCGCAGCATTCGCGTTGAATCTTCTACCCACGCGCTTCGCGGCGTTAGGCCTGATCCTGGGAGCGTTTGCATTGTTTGCCGCGGAGGCCAAATTTGCCAGCCACGGAGTTCTCACCATTGGCGGAATCGCGTTGCTCACTCTCGGCGGATTGCTCCTGGTTGACGCGCCGATTCCAGAAATGCGCGTTCACCTCGTCACCGCTTTGGCCATCAGCATTCCGCTGGGCATCATTACCGCGTTCCTGATGACCATCGCGCTGCAGGCGCGCCGCAACAAGGTCGTCACCGGAGAACAAGGACTGGTGGGGGAAACTGGCGTCGCGCAAACCAATCTGTCGCCGCAAGGCAAAGTATTCGTACACGGAGAACTTTGGGACGCGGTTGCGTCTTCTCCGCTGGCACCCGGGCAACTCGTGATTGTTCGCGGAGTGGACGGCCTGATTCTGCAGGTTGAGCCCCTGGCAGCCCTTCCGCCGCGACCCACGGAAGCAACCGCCGCGGTCTAGTCCTTAGTCTAACGGCGGTTACTGCTAAGCACTCACTTCAAGTTGAATAAAGCGTTGACGTGCGCGGTCACGGTCACGTTCTGCGGATTGAATTCCTCGGTGGGAGGAGGAGCGGCCGCGGCCATGGTATTCATAGCTCGCGCCATGCGCGGCATGATACGCGGATTTTCAAACGTATCCACCGAGGCATAGGAAAGATCTCCCAGCGCGCGTCCGCTGGCGCGGGCGACGGTTTCTGCGGAATTACGGGCGCGCCGGTAAGCATCTTCGACGGCCCGGTTCTTCGCCTCCTCCATATTTTCGAGCAGGTAGCTGAGGGTCTGGCTCTCGCTCACATTCGCGTCGGCCAGTTGCTGGGTGATTGGACCGATCTTGGAGAAATCCTTCAGCTTCAGAGTGACGTCCGTCGTGACCCGGTAGCCGACCAGATGCTGCTTCGGCTTCCAGTCGTACACCGGTTGCACGGCAAAAAATCCCACAGTCGCCATTTTCGGATCTAAACCATTCGCGCGCAGCACCTGCCGCACCTGCTCCACATTCTTTGACGCTTCCTGATAGGCGGCCTGCGCCGTCTGCTCCTGCACGGAAACATTCATTTGCAGCAGTGCCGTGTCGGGGGCAGCTTCGAACTTGCCGTCCGCGCCCACATAGACCGTGTTCGCCTGCGCGGTGATCGCAGGATGATCCTGCGCAACGGCGGCACCCATAGTGAGCAGCAACGACACCAGAACAGCGCGGGCAAGTTTCATGATGTGCCTCTACAGGGATTATCGGACATGGGCGCGCATTTCCGAAATCACCTGCTGTAGCGCCTGCTATAAGAAGGAACGCGGTTTCTCGAGAACCTTGCGCGGATAAAGAGCCTTCAGAAATCAGCTTAGAGGCAGGTCGCGAGCCTAGGCCCCGACGTGAGGGCCCGCGATGGCCAGCACATCGACTTGCAAGCTTGCGGAATGTAATCCCGCTACGGTGGTCGCGGGATGTTTCCCGCTGGCGGGCAACATGCCGACGGCGCGGTTCTTTCCCGATTCTTTGGCGCGATGCAGGCCGCGATCGGCCAGCGTGAGCACTTCCTCGTAGTCGACGGCTCGCGGATTGTCGGGAAACCAGGGGAATGCGGCCCAGCCCAGCGAACATGTGCGGTGAATGGTTTCTCCGGACGCGCCGACCGCGAACGGAGCATCGGCCACAGCGGCCAGAACGCGCTGCGCCAGCAGTTCCGCCTCGCTGCGATCGGTGTAGCGCGACACGATCAGAAACTCTTCTCCGCCCCAGCGCACCAGAACATCGGAATGCCGGATCGAAGTGCTAAGCCGCTTGGCCATCTCGACCAACACCTTGTCGCCGACGTCGTGCCCGTACTGATCGTTCACTTCCTTAAAGTTGTCGGCGTCGATCAGGTAAAAAACGAGATCGCGAGTACGGGGATCGTGCTTGTCGGCATGCGAGCGCAGCGCCTGGCCGACGTCGCCTTCGATGGCAGCCGAGAAGTAGCGACGGTTGCGCAGGCCGGTCATCGGGTCGGTGAGCGATGCCTCTTGCAGCACGACGTTGGTGCGCTCTAATTCGCGGTTCAAGCGGCGATGCTGGATAAACAGCAGCAAAGCCATCAGGAACATGGTGGCGAGCGTGACCAGCACGCGAAAACTTGAAACCGAATGCGGAAGCTTGGGGTCAAGCAGGGCGTAAATGGCAAGGATCGGCAAAGAGAGCACCGCCACCATCGCCAGGTTCGACATCCAAGTCCCATACGAATCGTCGGTGGAACGTACCGGCAAAGGCGACAGACCCTCTCCCCAAAAAGTCACGGCGGCGAATATCGCGAACGAAGCCGAATACGGGATGTCGTACCAACTGCCGGTGAAATACAAATCTTTTTCGATGGCGCGATTCAGCAGGTAAAAGAAAAATGAGTTGAACACCGCGGCGCAAAAGAAAAGACCATAGAATTTCTTCCATCTTCCCGAAGTTCGGAACCAGAAAATTGCCAACACGGAGGCGAACGCCACGTTTTCAGACCACGCCAGCAGATCGAAGTTCTGGTTGTAACCATCCTGGTTGACGGAAACGTACTGCCACGACATGACGAGGGAAACGTAAAGGTACAACCACCAAAGCAGCAGCAATAGAAAGTCGAGGGCGCCGAGACGAAGATTGCCGGCGGAGGGTTCCCGGTGAGGCCGCAGCAGCAGCCCGGCCATCATGGGGGCCCCGGCCAGAAACAGGAGCGCGTCCGCCGGATGCATCGGGGGCATCCTCTGATGCAGGATCAGGTCGTAGACGACCCAGACCATCTGATCGCTGAACCAGAGCGTCCATCCGGCGGCCTGCAACATCCAGAACCAGCGAACTCGCCCCTTGCTGGCGACGCCCTGGTTGGCGAAGGCCAGCAAAGCGATCAACATCAGCAGTGCGCCAGTAAGGTCGCTGATCGCGGTTTGCGCCATTCCCTGAGGTAGAAGCAGGCAGCCCACGGTCAGCAGCGCCATCAGGAATCCTGCGGCACCGAGCAAGATGAGTTTCAATCGAGCACGCCCCTGCAAAGTTGCCCCACCTTCGCGAGCGGATTTAGCCCTTGGCCCCAGTCGAATAGGCGATGCGGGAGATCTGGGCGTCGATGTCCTTGCGTAAATCTTCCCAGAGTTTCTCCGGCATCTCGAGAAAAGCGCTGACCACATCCGGGTCAAACTGCCGCCCCGACCACCGTTTGATTTCTTCGCGCGCCGCCTGGTAGGTCTGCTTGGCGCGATATGGGCGGTCTACCGTGATCGCGTCCAGCGTATCGGCGACCGAGAATATGCGCGCGCCCAGCGGAATCTCCTTGCCTTTCAGCTCGCGCGGATACCCGGTCCCATCGTAGCGCTCTTGATGGGAATAGATGATGTCGCAAGCGTCGGCCAGAAATGGAATCTTTCTTACGATCTGATATCCCTTGTAACAGTGCTCCTTCATGATCGACATTTCATCTGGTGTAAGTTTCCCTGGCTTGCGCAGGATCGCATCCGGAATGGCCAGCTTGCCGATGTCGTGCAGGAAGGCTCCGCGGGCGATCGTCGGAATCTGCTCCTGCGGCAATCCCATGTTTTTGGCTATCGCGATAGTAAAAGCGGTGACTCGCCGCGAATGCCCTTCCGTTTCCGCGTCCTTCAGATCGAGCGCATCGCCCAGCGCTTCCAGCGTCATGTCGTACGAGCGCTCCAACTCTCGCACCGTAGCTTGCAGTTGATCGGTGCGGGCTTTGACCAGGGATTCCAGATTGGTCTGATAGGTCCGGTTTTCGACTTTTAGACGGCGGTTTTCCAGAGCACGGCTCACCGTGTTGAGCAATTGTTCGCGCTCGAACGGCTTCAGCAGATAGTCGTACGCCCCGTTGCGAATGGCCGCCAGCGCCACGGAGATGTCGTGCACGGCGGTAACCATCACCACCGGCATGTCGGGATACCTTTCCTTGGTCCGCTCCAGCAGGCCAATGCCATCCAGGTCGGCCATCATCAGATCCGACAGCATCAATTCGAATTCTTCGCCCGAGGTCAGTACGGCCAGCGCTTCCATGCCGGAAGCCGCTTCTTTGCAGAGGTATCCGGCGGTGGAGAGCATCTGGGCGACGATCTCCCGAATCGGCTCTTCGTCGTCAACTACAAGAATGCGATCTGCCATAGGGGCACACGAAAGTCTATCGGCGATTGTAACCTCTACGCGAGATTCCGAAAGTAATCATTGAGGTCCGGAAACTCCATCGAGAAAGGCCCGGATCGTGATATTCAGAAACGAGGAACACGTACGCCTAGAGCCATGAGCGCGTCCTTCTGGTCAATCTGGAATTCGGCGGCAAAGTTGGGGCTGGTCTGGCCCTCGACGGCGGAATGGACCGTGCTGATCCTGCTGGGCGCTTCTCTGCTGGCGCTGCGCGCGTTTCGCGAAAACTATCTGAAAATCTGGGTATTCGGCTGGACCGCTTTCCTGGTTTCGCGCCTGGCGGAACATTGCGTCGCGCCCAGAATACCGGCGCCCTTCGATCTGGTGGTAGTGCAGGCGGCATTCGTGCTGGCCGTGGGACTGCTGGCGGGCGCGGTACTGGCCTATACTCGCAGCCGCGACCTCATCCTTCCTTTGACGGTCATCACGCCGGTGCTGGTCGGTTTTACCGGTGCCCGCGTGCTGCTGTGGCCGGATTCGCTGCCGCTGCGCGTGGCAGTTGAAGTTGGCTACCGCATCATCCTGCTGACGGCGTCGATCGCACTGCTGCGCGCCCGTCGCGGACGCTGGGAACCTGCCGCCTGGCTGCTCGCCCTGACGCTTCCGCTGATTCATCTTTCCTGGAGTCCGTTCACCGACGGCATACCGGCAGCGGCGTCCCTGGCGATTGAAATTGCGCTGGGCACGAGCATGCTGCTGGTGGTGCTCGATCAAGCCCGGGCGCGCGCCGGTCGATTGCGCGCCATGCAAGCCATTACCGGCAGCGTCGCCTCGGCACAGCAGTACGGCAATGTAGTCCAGCGCGCGGTGGAAGAGTTACAGCGCGTCGCCAATGTGCGTGCGGCGTGGTTCCGTCTGATCGAAGGCGGACATCTGGTCGCGACCCATGCCGTGGGGCTCTCCGCTGAGTTTCTGCGCGACGCCGGCTTCGCCGAAGTCACCGAAGACATTTCCAAGCTGCTGGCCCAATCGGCTCCGCTGGTTTCCTCGCGCAGCCAGGCGAGCCAGGAATCCGCCGAATGCCTGCAGCGGGAAAAAATTCATCAACTGATTACCGTGCCCGTGATCGGGAACAAGGCTCCCGTGGGCTTGCTGATGCTGGGCCATTCGCACGGCCGCGAGTGGACTCCGGAAGAGCTGGAATTTCTGCAGGCCGGCGCGAAGCAACTGGCCCTGGCGGTAGAAAACTTCCGCCTGCTCGAGCAGGTGTTGCGCTCGCAGCGCCAGTGGATGAATACCTTCGATTCCATCCACGACATCATTCTGGCGCACGATGCCGATTTCCGCGTCATCAAGGCCAATCAGGTTTTGCTGGAACAAATCGGGCAAGCCTCCGCCGATGTGATCGGCAACTCCTGCGAGTCGGTGCTGCCGCACACCTTCGGAGAATGGACTGGCTGCCCCTACTGCGCCATGGGCGGCGAGGAAGAATTCAGCGAGGGCGCCGACCCGTGCTTTGGCGGCTTCTCCGTAGTTTCCACTTCTTCTTACACCGAGCAAGGCAGCCCGCAAAAAGGGACCATCCACGTCGTCCGCGACATTACCGACCGCCGTTCCGCGGAAGAAAAATATCGCCTTCTTTTCGAGCAGGTGCAGGAAGGCGTGTACGTCGCCAGTCCCACCGGGCAACTGATCGATTGCAACGACGCTTTCATGCGCATGCTGGGCTACAGCAACCGTTCCGAATTGATGGTTCTGAACCTGGACGCGGAGATTTGCGTCGACGCCAAGCAGCGCGAGGCCTTCCGCCGCGAAATCGAAACCCACAACTACGTGCGCAATTTCGACGTCACCCTGCGCCGCAAGGATGGCTCACTGCTGCTCGCCGTCGAAAGCAGCTTCGCCACCCGCAACTCTACCGGCAATATCGAGCGCTACCAGGGCTTTGTTCTCGATATGACCGAGAAGCGACGCGCCGAAGACGAGATGCAGCGTCGCAACCGCGAGCTGAATGCGCTGAATGCCATGGCGGTGGTGGCGGCGCAATCATTTGATCTCGACGAAATTCTTAACCTCACGCTGCGCCAGGTGGTGACGCTGTTCGGCGCCGAAAGTGGCACGGTCTATCTCTCCGATACCGACGTGCCTACCTACCGGCGTCGAGCTGCCTGGGGACCGCGCAGCCGCGACAAGGGGCGTCCCGCGGAATTTTCTTTCGCCGAAGGCTTTGGCGATCTGGTGATGCGCTCGCGTGCCGAAGTGGTCACCGCCGAATATATGCCGCACCTGCCAGCGAACGTGGCTGACTTTCTGCGTTCCGACAGCGACCGCGCGTGGATTTGGGTGCTGTTCTGGGGCAAGGAGAGTCCGGTCGGCCTGATGGGCCTGTGCAGCACTCCGGGATACGAATACTCCAGCAACGACGAAAACTTGCTCGTTGCCATCAGCCGGCAACTCGCCACCACTATCGAGAAGGTTCGCCTCTACGAAGAGACCTGCCGCGCTTACGAAGACTTGCGCAAGACGCAGGAGCAACTGCTGCAGAGCGAAAAGATGTCGGCCGTCGGGCAGCTCATTGCCGGCGTGGCCCACGAACTGAACAATCCCCTCACCGCCATCCTCGGATATGCCCAGCTTCTCGAAAGCGAAGGCCTGAACGAACGCGCGCAGGATTACGTCGCGAAACTGTTCAAGCAGGCGCAGCGCACGCACCGCGTAGTGCAGAACCTGTTGTCATTCGCACGCCAGCGCAAGCCGCAACGCGATGAGGTCGATATCCGCAAGGTGCTCGACGAGACTCTCGCCCTGCGCGACTACGATCTGAAGATCAACAACATTCGCGTGGAACGAGATCTTCCCGCCGAACCTGCCGTGGTCGTCGCCGACCCGCACCAGATCGAGCAAGTTTTCCTGAACATCATCAACAACGCGCTCGACGCCATTCTCGAGACCGGACGCAGCGGCAAGCTGAAGATTCGCGTCAACTGCCACGGAGGCCACGTTTCGACGCAGTTCATCGACGACGGTCCCGGCATTAAAGAGCCCAAGCGCATCTTCGATCCTTTCTACACCACCAAGAGCGTCGGCAAGGGCACCGGGTTAGGCCTCAGCATCTGCTATGGCATCGTGAAAGAACACGGCGGCGACATTACCGCCAATAACAATTCTGATGGGGGCGCCGTGATTGAAGTTCGCCTGCCCGCCGCGGTGCCAACAGTGGTCGAGGCGGAAGCGCCCAAGCCCGCCGCGCGGCTGCATGAAGGCGCAATCCATGGCCGCGTGCTGCTGGTCGAAGAGGAAGAAGCCGTGCTCGAGTTCGAGCGCGACGTGCTGGCCGGCGCCGGCGCCACGGTCATCACCGCCAAGTCTATCCAGGACGTGAAGACCCGCCTGCTCTCCGAGCCTTTTGACGCCGTCATCATGAACGGCAAAATGCCGGGCCAGTGGAGCGTCCAGGAATCCTACACGTGGCTGAAAGATACCTGTGCGGGCATGGAGCATCACGTTCTCTACACCTTCTCCAACAGCGTGGAACCCGGCGAGGGACGCACCTTCCTACAGGAAAACAGCATTCCCTACCTGGTCAAGCCCTTCGAAGTCGCAGAACTCATCAGCCAGGCCCGCAAGCTGCTGCAAAAGGCGCAGGCAGCAGGCGCCGGGGCTGACTAGCAAGCGTATCGCCCCACAATTCTGTCATCCCGACCGGAGCAGATCACCGCGAAGGCGATGATCTGCGGAGTGGAGGGACCCTGTGCTTCGGGCCCGCTATAAACCCCCTGAATCCCACAGCCGTCCACACCTTTCCTCCGCCCGCTTTGCGTTAGACTAGCCACAGACCCATGTCCCAATTCGTCCACCTGCACCTGCACACCGATTATTCCCTGCTCGATGGCGCCTGTGACGTCGAAAAGCTCTGCCAGCGCGTGCAGGAACTCGGCATGCCCGCCGTGGCCATGACCGATCACGGCAATATTTTCGGCGCCGTGCACTTCGTCAATGCCGCACACAAGCACGGTGTGAAGCCCATCGTCGGCTGCGAACTCTACGTCTGCAAAAAAGAAGATCATCGTGCCGCTCCCGAAGGCGATACCTACAACCACCTGCTGGTGCTCGCCGAAAACGAAGAGGGATACCGCAACCTGGTCAAGATCACCTCCGAGGCCTCGCTGCACGGCTTCTATTACAAGCCGCGCGTCAGCAAGAAATTTCTGGCGGAGCACTCCCGCGGGCTCATCGGCCTGTCGGGCTGCCTGAAGGGCGAAGTCGCCGAGCGCCTGGTGGAAAATAATTACGAGGCCGCACGAGCGGCGGCCGGAACCTACACCGACATTTTCGGCAAAAACAATTTCTTCCTCGAGATTCAGGATCAGGGACTGGAGCTTGAGCACCGCATTCATCCCGGCCTGTTCAAACTGGAAAAAGATCTCGGCCTGCCCCTGGTCGCGACCAATGACAGCCACTATCTCTGCGAAGACGACGCCCACGCGCAAGACGTGATGGTCTGCATACAGACCGGCAAGTCAATCCGCGACACGGCGCGCATGAAGTTCGATGGCACACAATTCTTCGTCAAGAACCACGACGAAATGTACCGCGTGTTCAAAGATTCTCCCGACGTGCTGACGCGCACCGTCGACATCGCCGAGCGCTGCAGCCTGCGGCTCGAAAAAGTCGCGAATCCGTTTCCGGAGTTCGAAGTTCCGCCGGGTTACACCATCGACAGCTACTTCGTCCACGTGACGCGCGAAGGCTTTGCCAGTCGCCTCGAAACACTGCGTCCGCTGAGCGAGCAAGGCAAGCTGAAGCACTCGATCACCGATTACGAGCAGCGCCTGGAGCGTGAACTCGGCATCATTCAGCAGATGAAGTTCCCCGGATACTTTCTGATCGTGTGGGACTTCATCCGCTACGCGAAAGATCACGGCATCCCGGTCGGCCCGGGCCGCGGATCGGCCGCCGGATCGCTGGTCTCATACGCCCTTGGCATCACCGATATCGATCCGCTGCAGCACGAGTTGCTCTTCGAGCGCTTCCTGAATCCCGAGCGCGTGTCCATGCCCGATATCGACATCGATTTCTGCATGAACCGCCGCGGCGAAGTCATCAGTTACGTCACGCAGAAATACGGCCGCGACAACGTCGCGCAAATTATCACCTTCGGCACCATGGCCGCCAAGGCCGCGATCAAAGACGTGGGCCGCGCCATGGACATCCCCTACGCCGACGTCGACCGCATCGCGAAAATGGTTCCGACGCAACTCAACATCACGCTCGACGAGGCCATCGCAGACTCCCCGCAGTTGCATGAAGCCTACGAGAAAGATCCGCAGATTCGGGAATTGCTCGACACCGCGCTGAAGTTGGAAGGGCTGGTCCGCAACTCCGGAGTGCACGCCGCCGGAGTCGTGATCTCGCCGCGCCCGCTCACCGACCTGGTTCCGCTGCACCGCACCAAGAACGACGAAATCGTGACCGCCTTCGACATGGTCGCCATCGACAAGTTGGGCCTGCTGAAGATGGACTTCCTCGGCCTGACCACGCTCACGATTCTCACGGATGCGCTCAAGCTCATCGAGCAGAAGCGCGGCACGCCATTAACGCTCGAAGAAATCCCTCTGCAGGATGAAGAAACCTATCGCGAGGTTTTCTATAAAGGACTGACTTCAGGCGTTTTCCAGTTTGAATCGAACGGCATGCGCGACGTGCTGCGGAAGTATCAGCCAAATTCCATTGAAGATCTCACCGCCCTGAACGCGCTCTACCGCCCCGGCCCGATCCAGGGAGGCATGATCGACGATTTCATCGACCGCAAGCACGGCCGCAAGAAAGTGGAATACGAACTGCCGGAGCTGAAGGAAATCCTCGAGGAGACGCTGGGCGTGATCGTGTATCAGGAACAGGTGATGCAGATCGCCAACCGCCTGGCCGGATACTCGCTGGGTGAAGCCGACCTGCTTCGCCGCGCCATGGGCAAGAAGAAAGCCGAAGAGATGGCGCAGCAGCGCGAGCGCTTCGTCGACGGCGCGGCGCAAAGAAAATTCCCCGCCAAGAAGATCGAGAAGATTTTCGATCTCATGGCGCAGTTCGCGGGATACGGCTTCAACAAGTCGCACTCCGCCGCTTACGCCCTGCTCGCCTATCACACGGCTTACCTGAAGACGCATTATCCGGTCGAGTTCATGGCTGCCCTGCTGACCTCCGTGACCGGATCGACCGACGACGTGGTCAAGTACATCAACGAGTGCCGCGAGATGGGCATTGCCGTCGAAGCCCCAGATATCAACGTCTCCGACGCCAACTTCACGCCGCACGGAGAATCGATCCGCTTCGGCCTGGCCGCGGTGAAAAATGTTGGCGGCAACGCGATTGAATCGATTGTCGCCGCGCGCAAGAAACTCGGCCATTTCAAGTCGATCTTCGAATTCTGCGAGCACGTTGATCTTCGCCTGCTCAACAAGCGCGTTCTGGAATCGCTGATCAAGAGCGGCGCCATGGATTCGCTCGGCCGCCGCGCCCAACTCATGTCCGTACTCGACAAGGCCATGGAGCAGGCGCAGAGAGCTCAGCGCGACGCCGAATCGGGCCAGCACGGCCTGTTTGGCGTGTTTCAGCAGGAAGAGGCAGCAACGCAGAATGACAAACTTCCCAACGTTCCTGACTGGGACGAGCACACGCGCTTGGCTGCCGAAAAAGAAATTCTCGGATTCTTCATCAGCGGCCATCCCCTGCAAAAATACAAAGACAAGTTGCAGGACCTGCAGGCGCTCAGCGTTCAAGAGATCGCCGCGATCACAAAATCCACCGGCAAAGACGAAACCATCGTCACTGCCGGAATCATCGGCAACGTGCGCGTGCTCAAATCGAAGCGCGGCGATTTCTACGCGCAGGCCACGCTCGAAGACATGTCCGGCTCGATCGACATGATCGTCTTCCCCGAGGCCTACAAGCGCATCGGCGAGAAGGTGAAGCTTGAGGTTCCCGTGCTGGTCAAGGCCGGAGTCCGCATCGAGGAAGGCGCCAATCCCAAGGTCACCGCCGCCGAGATCATGCCTCTGGAAGACGCGAAAGTCCCATTGCCGCGAGCCATCCGCATTCGCGTCATGATTGACGACTCCGGCGAATCCACGGTCGACCAACTCCACGGATTGTTCCTCGAGCGCAAAGGCGACGCCAAAGTATTATTTGACGTGGAACGCCAGGGCGATTTCATGGTGGTAATGGAGGCGGACGGCTATAATGTGCTTCCAGACCGCAACTTCATCGCCCGGGTCGAACAGTTGTGCGGGCGCGGCAGCGTTCGCATCATCAGCTGAATTGAACTAGCTGGCGCAAAGCCGTCTTGAAAGGGTGCGGCTTCAGCGACGCCGCTAAGCATTAAAATGTACGCGCCTTGAGGCGCTGATTTCGTCGACCATGGCAGCCACCGAAAAAGCGCAGCAGGAACTAGAACAGATCGAACGGCAAGTCGCCGAGATGGAGTCTGCCAGCCCCGATGACGGAACCCGCCGCGAGATTGCCAAGCTGCAGGAGCGGATCGACCAACTTCGCCGAGAGATGAACAGTCCGCCCACCGCCTGGCAAAGGACCGAACTGGCGCGCCATCCGCAGCGCCCGCAGTCGCTCGACTACATCGAACGTGTCTTTACCGACTTCAGCGAGATTCACGGCGACCGCTCTTTCGGCGACGACGCGGCGATCATCACGGGCATGGCGCGATTTCACGGCGACGAAGTGCTGATCGTAGCCACGCAAAAAGGGCGCGACATGAAGCAGCGCGTCCACCGCAACTTCGGCACGCCTCATCCCGAGGGCTACCGCAAGGCCATCCGCGTTATGCAGGTCGCGCAAAAGTTCAACCGCCCCATCTTTACGCTGGTCGACACCGACGGAGCCTATCCCGGCATTCATGCCGAAGAACGCGGCCAGGCCGAGGCCATCGCCTACAACTTGCGCGAAATGGCGCGCCTGCAGGTCCCCATTATCGCAACGGTCATCGGCGTCGGCGGAAGCGGCGGCGCCTTGGCCATTGCGGTTGCCGACCGCGTGCTCATGATGGAGAACTCGATTTACTCCGTGATTTCCCCGGAAGGCTGTGCCGCCATCATGTGGCGCGACGCTTCTAAAAAAGAACTGGCCGCCGAAGCCATGCGCATCACTGCACCCGACCTCAGCGAGCTTGGCTGCATTGATGACATCGTCCCCGAGCCGGAAGGCGGGGCGCATCGCGACCACGAAGCCGCCGCCAACCTGCTCGATGTTGCCTGGCAAAAGCACTACGGCGAGTTGAAAAAGCTGTCCGCAGCGGAATTGGTCGCAGCACGATATAATAAATTTCGTAACATCGCCCAGTTCTACAAGACCGAGCCGTGAGTCCGCGGACTTTCTTCCCGCGTTGCCAACCAGGTTCCTCCGGGCTCCAGACACGCGATCTGCCGCGACTGAGTGGCGCGCTCCGCCGTATAATGAATGGTTAACTCTTCCGCAATCCATAAATCCGGGCGAATGGGTTCCGCCCGCTACTGAAGGAAGGTGTTGGGATGGCCACTACGGATGTCGTGCCCCTGGGATCCTCCGGCGGCACCGGGCGCAAGAAGATAGTCAACGACATGAGCATTCAGGTTGCAACCGTGAATGGCTCAGGCTCACAAAGTTCTAATACCGTTTTACTGCGCAGTATCTTTCAAATGGGCGTGCCCGTTTCCGGCAAGAACATGTTCCCTTCCAACATTGCCGGACTTCCCACCTGGTACACGATCCGGGCCAACAAGCACGGCTACATCGGACGCAAGAAGGAAATTGATTTTCTGGTCGCGATGAATCCGGAGACGGCCACCGAAGACACGATGTCGCTGGCCGCTGGCGCCTCCGTGCTCTATGACGAGCCCCTGCAGTTGCACAAGCTTCGCAACGATCTCATTTTTTATTCCGTCCCTTACGACAAGCTGGTGGCGCAGGTCTGTCCGGAAGCCAAGCTGCGCAAGCTCGTCAAGAACATGGTGTACGTCGGCGTCGTGGCCAACCTTCTCACCATCGAAATGGCGGAAGTCGAGAAGGCCATTCGCAAGCAGTTTGCCAAGAAGGTCAAGGCTGCCAACCTGAATCTCGCGGCGGCCCAGGCTGGATTCGAATACGCCAAGGCCAACCTCGAAAAGCGCGGCGCTTTCTACATCGAACGCATGGACAAGACGGCCGGCAAGATCATCATTGACGGCAACTCCGCCGCCGCTCTCGGCTGCATGTTTGCCGGTTGCACCGTCGTCACCTGGTACCCGATCACTCCTTCATCGTCGCTGGTCGAGACCATGATCGAGTACATGAAGGAATACCGCATCACTCCCGACGGCAAGGCGACGTTCGCGATCGTGCAGGCCGAAGACGAGTTGGCCGCGATCGGCATGGTGATTGGCGCGGGATGGGCAGGCGCCCGCAGCATGACCGCTACGGCCGGTCCGGGCATCTCGTTGATGGCCGAATTCGCCGGACTCGCCTACTACGTCGAAGTTCCTGGCGTCATATGGGACATCCAGCGCGTCGGGCCGTCCACCGGCCTTCCCACGCGCACTTCCCAGGGAGACATTCTCTCCACCGCGTTTTTGTCTCACGGCGACACCAAGAACATCATGCTGATTCCCTCCTCCGTCGAAGAATGTTTCACCATGGCGACGGATGCCTTCAATCTTGCGGAACAATTCCAGACACTGGTTTTTGTGATGTCGGATCTCGATCTCGGCATGAACAACTGGATGTCCGATCCGTTCCCTTATCCCACCGCGCCCATCAAGCGCGGCAAGGTGCTGAGTAAGGAAGACCTCGATCGCCTCGGCGGATTTGCTCGTTATCAAGATGTCGACGGCGACGGCATCGGATACCGCACGCTGCCGGGCACTTCGCATCCGGCGGCCGCTTATTTCTCGCGCGGCAGCGGACACAACGAGAAGGCGCAGTACAGCGAGCGCGCCGACGATTTCGAAAACAATATGGAGCGCCTGAACCGCAAGTTCGAAACTGCGCGCTCCTTCGTGCCGCGACCGGAGATCACGCGAGGAAACGCCGCGAAGATCGGCATTATCGGCTACGGGACGTCGCACTGGGGCATCACTGAGAGCCGCGACCAGCTTCGCGACGAATACAAAATCGAAACCGATTATCTCCGCCTGCGCGCCTATCCTTTCACCCGCGAGGTGCATGAGTTCATTGAGCAGCATGAGCGGGTTTACGTGGTCGAGCAGAACCGCGACGCGCAGATGCTCAGCCTGCTCAAACTCGATCTGAAGCCGGAGTTGATTGCTCGGTTGCGCAGCCTCGCTCACATTACGGGACTGCCGCTCGACGCGCGGTCCATCACCGACGAACTGACCAGCATGGAGGGCAAGTAGATGTCGAGCACCACAGTGGGAGCACCCGCGCCGAAGACGAACCGCATCGGCCTGACCGTCATTGAATACAAGGGCGGCAAGACCACGCTGTGCGCCGGCTGCGGCCACAATGCCATTTCCGAGCGCATCATCGAAGCCATGTATGAAATGGGCGTCGAGCCCGAGTTCGTCATCAAGCCCAGCGGCATCGGCTGCTCGTCAAAAACTCCTGCCTATTTTCTGAACCGTTCGCACAGCTTCAACGCGGTCCATGGACGCATGCCTTCGGTTGCCACCGGCGCCTTGCTCGCGAACCGCAAGCTGGTTTGCATGGGCGTGAGCGGCGACGGCGATACCGCTTCCATCGGCGTCGGCCAGTTTGTTCACCTCATGCGGCGCAATCTGCCGATCATCTACATCATCGAAGACAACGGCGTTTACGGCTTGACCAAAGGACAATTCTCCGCCACAGCCGATCTGGGCTCGAAGCTGAAAACCGGAGTGGTCAACGATCTTCCGCCCATCGACACCTGCGCGCTGGCGATTCAACTGGGCGCAACGCTTGTCGGCCGGTCGTTCTCCGGCGACAAGCGCCAGCTCAGCGCCATGCTCAAAGCGGCCATTGCGCACAAGGGCACGGTCATGCTCGACGTGGTTTCCCCTTGCGTCACCTTCAACGATCACGAGGGCTCGACCAAGTCTTACAAGTACGTAAAGGAGCACGAAGAGACGCTGCAGGACGTCAGCTTCATCCCGCACTTTGAAGACATCAACGTGGAATACGACGCCGGATCCACGATCGCCGTCACCATGCACGATGGCTCGCGCCTGCATCTGCGCAAGCTGGAAGAAGATTACGATCCGACGGATAAGATCCGCGCAATCACCCGGCTGACCGAGGCGCATGATAAGGGCGAAGTGCTGACCGGCGTCTTTTACGTCAACCCTGAGGCTCCGAACTTCATCGACATGCTCAACGTTGTCGATCAGCCGCTGGCAACGCTTCCGGACTCGATGACGCGTCCCGGCAAGGAAGTGCTCGACGCCGCGATGGAAGAACTGCGCTAGAAACTTCCACGCACTTCGTGGCACGCTGATCGATATCCATGCGCATTCTTCTGATCGGCGGAAATGGCTTCATCGGACGCTCGCTCGCGGCCGTGCTCCAGCGAAACGGGCATCAAGTCGCAGTATTCCACCGTGGCACAACTGCCCTGCCGCCCGATCTTCAAGAGATTCGAGGCGACCGCAACCGGCTCGCCGATAGCGCTCACGATCTCAAGCGCTTTGCCCCCGGTGTCGTCGTCGATCTCGTTATCAGTTCAGTCCGTCAGGCGGAAGAGCTGATGAGCCTCTTCCGCGGCGCAACGGAGCGCGTCGTAATGCTGAGCAGTATTGACGTGTACCGCGCGGTGGGACTTACGCATGGTACGGAGACCGGCCCGCTACAGGAACTCCCGCTCACCGAACAATCCGAACTCCGCCGCAATTTGCATCCGTACTCTCCCGACGCGATGCGGATGCTGCGCCGGATTTTTCCCTGGGCCACCGATGACTACGACAAAATTCCCGCCGAACGTGTGGTGATGAACGACTCCGACCTTCCCGGCACCGTACTGCGTCTACCCATGGTGTACGGGCCGGGCGATCCGCTGCATCGCTTTTACCCCGTCGTCAAGCGCATCGCGGATCGACGCTCCCATATCATTTTTGGCGACGCGCAAGCTGCCTGGCGTTCGCCGCGAGGATATGTGGCGAACGTCGCCGCTGCGATCGCCTTGGCCGCTACCGACAGTCGCGCCGCCGGACGCATCTACAACATCTGCGAAGAACCGGCCTTCAGCGAACTGGAATGGGCAAAGAGAATCGCAGCGCAGATGCGCTGGCATGGAGAATTCGTCGTTCTACCCATGGAACGAACGCCTAACCACCTGCTTCAGCCGGGCAATTATGCGCAGCATTGGACGGCGAGTTCCGCGCGCATCCGCCACGAATTGGGATACGCTGAGCCGGTGACAATCGAAGAAGCAATCCAGCAGACGATCGCCTGGGAGAAAGAGACTCCGCCCACTCTGCCATTAGCGCAATTTGACTACGCCGCAGAAGATGCTGCTCTGGCGGTCCAAACCGATTCGCGCAGAGATTAGGTCACGCTACGCGCTCTTCCGCCGCGGTTCCCCGCTGTGCTCCGGGTTCTGACCAGGCTCAGGGAAATCCGAGTCCGCATCCTTCAGCATCGGATCCTGGTCGCGATGCCCCAGTTGTCCCTGCAAGCCGATGTTTCCCGCAACTTGATGATTCTCCGTCTCGATCGCGCCCTTCGCCAGATCCTGGTCGACTTCTTTCCGCGCCATGATTGCACCTCTTGCCATTAATGCCGGGGACTTTACCGATAACTGCCATGAGCCGCCCCTTGAAAATAAGTCTATTCCCGCTGCTTTTCGAATAGAATATTTATTTGTCGGGTAGTTTCCCCCTGAAAAGAGGGTACATGAAGAGGTTTTTGTCCCTGTTGCTGATGGCGTGTTTCGCGTTGGGCACCATCGCACTGGCCGATGCGTCCCACGCTTCCCTAACCTACGTGAAGAAACATGGCCGCAAGGGTCACAAGGCTACGCGTCACCACGCCCACAAGGCAACCAGGCACAAAGCTCCCAAGCACACAACGTAGCGCCCAGCCAATTCCGCCGGTCCTCCGAAAGCGCGACCCTATCTTCCCGCAGTGCTCACTCCCAGCTTGTGTAACCGCTCCCGCGCCTGCAGCGCTTCGGGCGAATGCGGATATCGCTGTACTACATGCCGCAACTCAGCCACGCCGTCATCCTGCTTGCCCAGTTCGATCAGGGCAAACCCCTTCTTCAACTGGGCTGAGGCGGCCTTATTGCCGCTGGGAAAATTCTGTACCACCTGATCGTAGCTCTGCACCGCCTGCTGGTAGTTCGCAGCCTTGAATTGCAGTTCTCCGAGATAGAAGTAGGAGTTTCCGGCAAGATCGGTGTTGGGATAGAACTTGATGTAGTCCGAGAATTCCTGCGAGGCCAGGTCCGGCTTGCCGCCGTTGTAATCGCGCAAAGCATTGTTATAGAGCACGTCGGGAGGCGGGGCCGACGCCGCGGCTTGTTGCTGCGCCTGCTGCTGCGCCTGTTGCGCCTGGATGCTCTGCTGCGCCGACTGCATGTCTTCCAGCTGCTTCGAAACTTTCGCCAGCCGCACCTTCAATTCGTCCATCGTGTCATTCAACGCCTGAATCTGCCCGGAAAGCTGATCCAGCTTACCGCCGCCGTCGGCCTGTTGCTTCGCCAGCGTGGTCTGCAGGGCGTTGAGGGCATTGGCGACCTTGTTGACGGCGTCGGTGTCCTGCTCGACCAGATTCCTCATCACGCCCATGCGCTCATCGAAGCTGCGCTGCATGGCCGTCATCTGCTCCTGCAGTTGTTGCACCTGCGTCTGCAGTTGCACCATGTCTTTGTTGACGCCCCAGGCGGGAGCCACTCCCAGCCAGACTACCGACAATAACCCGAGAAACAGCGACATACGATGTGGTTTCATAGAGATTTCCTGAAAAGTTTAGATGCCATGATTGTCCCACAGGCTGGGATCATTCCCACACACAAACATCCCAATGGAACCGGAAGATTCAATGAACGACGGCAACCATTTCGTGCCCGGCATCCGGGCACACTGCGGCTGTTCTCCGAGAATAGGGATGGGGGACGCCGTGGCGCCCCCCATAATCGCTATTTCTGGTAGACGAGATGGCCGCGGCGGTTCTGCTGCCAGCAAGCTTCGTTGCTTTCGGTGCAGAACGGTTTTTCCTTGCCGTAGCTGATCGTCTTGATGCGGCTGGCACTGATCCCAAGCGTGGTCAGAGCGCTCTTAACGGCGCTCGCGCGCTGATCGCCCAACGCCAGGTTGTACTCGGTGGAACCGCGCTCGTCGCAGTGTCCTTCAATCGTGAAATTCATGTTGGGATGCTGAGTGAAGAACTGCGCATCAGACTGCACCGATGTCTGCTGGTCGCCGCGAATGGCGGACTTGTCGTAGTCAAAATAGACGTCCTTCACATTCTGGTTGAACAAGTCCTGATCGGTCACGTTCGCGGTAGGCGGCGGAGGCGGTGGCGCCTGGGTCACGGTCAACCGCGCCGTCGCTTCCTGCGTTCCACCCGCACCCTTGGCCACCAGATGATAGGTGGTCGAGTCGCTCGGCGAAACGCTCTGCGATCCGTTCGGCTGCACGGCACCAATGCCGTCAATCGAAACGTCGGTTGCGTTGCTGGTCTGCCACGTCAATGACGCGGACTGTCCCGCCTGAATCGTGTTGGGATTCACCGAAATGGAGGCGGTCGGTGCCGGCGGTGGCGGCGGGGGTGGTGGCGGTGGCGGAGCCGCTTTCTTTTTGCAAGCGCCAAGCATCAGGAGAGCGCCAAGTGCCATCATCAACAGAATCGACTTCATATTGAGTTGCTTCACTTTTATTTCCTCCCTAGGACCCAGTCATTGCGGGTCAGACGAAGTCATTTGGATTTTCTTGCGATTTACTATTTCCAACTCCAATTCGGTTGCGAGTTGCGTCCAGTAAAAGTCAATTGTTGAACCTTGGTGCCGTCGGCCAGCATGCTCCAGATCTGCAAGCTTCCGGAACGGTTCGATTGAAACACGATGTGCCGGTTATCCGGCGACCAGCAGGGGAAATCGTTGCGCCCGCCATCGTGCGTGAGCTGCACCCACTGCTTGCTCGCGATGTCCATCAGATAAAGATCGGAGGCTCCCGGCTCGCCCGGTCCGTACTTTCGAACCCAGGCGAACGCAAGAAACTGCCCATTCGGCGCCCAGTTTGGCGACACCGCGTATCCCTGGTCGGTCATGCGCTGCTGATTCGTCCCATCCGCTTCCATGGTATAAATCTGCGGCAATCCTGTGCGGCCGCCGACGAAAGCAATCTGCGAGTTCGTCTTGCGGTTCCATACGGGAGCCACATCCGGGCCGCGATCAGTGGTGAGGCGCCGTGGACCTGCCCCGGAAGCATCCGCTACGTAGATTTCCGTATCCGGCTCGCCGCCGCGGGAAGACGCAAACGCGAGCTTGGTCCCGTCCCCGGACCATGCGGGCGAAAGATTCGTTCCCCCCATCCGCGGAAAACTGATCATCCGGTTGAGTTCGAGCGAGAACATCAGCAGCTCCCACCCATTTTTTGTCAGAGCGCTGAACACCAGGCGCGTTCCGTCGGGGGAAATGCGCGGAGAGAGCGCGATCGACCCCAGATGCGTGATCTGGTGCTGGTTCGAACCGTCATAATCCATCGCCCAGATTTCTTTGTGGCTGGTGCGGTCGCTGACAAAATAAATCTGCGTTTCCGCGATGCCCTGAATGCCGCCGCCGAGCCGGTAAATGATTTCGTCAGCAAACTTGTGGGCCATGACTCGCGCGGCCGTATCGCTGGCCGTGTCGGCGTATTGCTTGCCCAGGACTTGCGGCGATTGGATGTTCTTGACGTCATACAACCATCCCTGCACCGTTAGCCGCCCGCTCGCCACTCCCAGGTTTCCGAAGGCCAGCATGCCGGCATTGGGCGGGGGCGCGTTCCACGCCATGAAGTTCACTTCTGGCGGTTGTCCGGGAACCTGCAGCGGATAGAAGCTTTTAGAGACCAGTTCGACCACGCCTGAAACATCCAGATCGTTCCACAGCGTGTCGTTGAAAGTCTTGAGCAGCGCGGTGTTCTGCGGATCGCTGGTGGCGGGCTTGAAATCGGGAACTGCGAGCCGGACTTTCTCCACGCCCAGGCTCGTCCCCGTCTTGACCCAGTCCTGCGCCAGGAGCCCGGAAGAAAAGAAACAGCAGATACCGATCAGAACGAGGGTCCGCGCAAGGCCGTGGAACCTCATTGGCCGTCGCCGCGAGATTGATCTATCGGCCTCGTCCATCCGTCTCAGTAAGAATTTCGGGTACAACAACATCGTATTCCGACAGGTATTGCTTGGCAAGATATTGTCTATCGTTAGAAAACATTTCATCCCAATAAAATCCCCATTGTGTGCCCATTTTTGCATTGCATTTGATTTACGTACCCAGTTGATTACGGCTGCTAAGGACGTGCCGAAATCATTTCTTGTAGTCAAACCAGTACTCGACCGAAATCTTGCTGCCAGGATAGTCGCCCGGCAGGGCCCCAAAAGTATCAATGCGCTGCAGCGCTCGCACCGCGGAAATATCCAGCGAAGGCACGCCGCTCGACTGCTCGACCTGCACATTCATCGGATGGCCGTCACGCGCCACGTCGAACGTGATATACACCCGCTGCGCCGATGTGATCCGCGGATCCACTTCGTACTTCATCCAGTTCTCCGAAACCTTCTGCTGAATCACGCGCACGTACCAGGCGTATTTTGTGCCAAAATCTCCGCCGCCTCCGTTGATGCCGAATCCGCCCTTGGCGCCCGCCGCGCTGAACGTTCCGTAGGGGCCGCTGACCGGCCCGCCTTCTCCGAAAGCAACCTGGTTGCTCTCCGGTTCCGGTTCGGCCGGAGCGCTTTTCTTGGTCACCGTCTCCTGCTTCTTCTTGGGCTTGATCTTGGCGTTCTTGCCTTGAATCTCGATCGCGTCCGGCTCTTTCTCCTGAACTTTGGGCTGCGATTGCGTGATCCCTTTCGATTCGTTGGCCAGAACGTTTTGCGTCGGCGCAGGGTTAGCCGGCAGCGGAACCGTGCTCACCAGCGTCGCGCCGATGGCGTCGCCACCTCCGCCCGAGCCCCAGCCTTCGCCGCTGGTGCGATAGAAAACGGCGGAATAGATGAGCAGCGCGACCGTGATTCCGACGTGCAACCCCGCCGACCACGCCAGAGCGCGTCCCCAGCGATCGTGCTCGAAATAAATGTCAGCGTTTGCTGCCATTTTGCTCTAAAGGCTGCGTCACAATGCTGACGTTGGAAAATCCCGCCTGCTTCACCGCATCCATCACAGTGGCGAAGGCGCCGAAAGGAACATTCTCATCCGCCCGCACAAAAATCGACTGCCCTCGCGGATCGCGGATCTTCTGCCGCAGTTCGCTGCCAATCTCATTGATATTGATGGCGTCATTGCCCAAAAAGACACGCTGATCTTTATTGATGGTCAGCACCAGGCGCTCTTCGGTGATCTGCTTGACCGTCCGCGTCTTGGGCACGCTGACGTCGATCCCCGACTGCAGCACCGGAGCCGTCACCATGAAAATGATCAGCAGCACCAGCACCACGTCGACCAGCGGAGTAATGTTGATATCGGCCAGCGCGGTTTGGGTGCGCCCGTTGGAGGTGGTGAACGCCATCAGCGCCTCACATCCGCCGGAACTTGCGCCTGGCTATGCTCCACCGCATTGAGCACCTCCAGGGAAAAGTCATCGCTGCGGGCGGCCAACTCGCGGATGGATGCGCCGATCAGGTTGTAGGCAATCACGGCCGGGATCGCCGCAGCCAGTCCGGCAGCAGTGGTAATCAAAGCTTCGGAAATTCCAGGAGCGACTGCCCGTAACGTCGCGGCCCCCGCGGTGCCCAATCCGTGAAACGCGTCAATGATGCCCCACACCGTGCCGAACAGCCCCACGAAGGGCGTGACCGCGGCCGTAATCGCCAGCCACGGCACGTTGCGCTCCAGGCGCGTGATCTCTTCCGAGGCTCCGATCTGCATGCCGCGCTGGATCGACACCAGATTCCGCAGCCCGCCGCCCGACGCCGCCTGCCGCCGGTAGTCTTCGTAGGCGCCTTCAAACACGCCCACCAGCGGGCTGGGCTTGAACTGATCGGCCACCGCGGCGATGTCCTGCAACCGTTGCGCCTTGCGGAACGCGCGCACGAAGCGCCCGCTCTGCATCCGCGCCCGCCGCAGCAGGCTCCATTTGGTCAGAATAATCGCCCAGGAAACCAGGCTGAACGCCAGCAGCAACAGCAAAACCAGCTTGGCGACCGGACCGCTATTGGAGATCATGTCGGCGACTTCGCCGCCGACGAACGCTGCCAGCAAGGGGAAACATTGCATTGGTTTTTAGGAGAATGCCTCTTGTAATTATAGATGAATTGCGGCCGCGATTCCTCACACGTACCTGATCCGCTAACGGATGTGCACTACTTATTCTCACCCTCGGCGCGCGGATCGCGGTTCGTCAATTCCCGTTGCACCGTCATGGGTGCGCAATTTCTCGTCCCTCCAACTTTCGGATTTCCTCGCACAATATGCGCGAGGCGCGGTTGCTGTTGCGCGCCAACCGCATCACCGGCAGCCACAGCCACGGACGCACCGCCGCAAACCACGCGAACCTCATCTCGTGAAATCGTCCTGCGGAATCGACGAACCGATCCGTCGGCGGAAACTCAAAATCAAATTCGTCGGAAATGACCTTTACCGTAGAGAAGCCCACGCCGCGCGCTTCTGCCGCCCGCGCCACCGCCGCGGCTTCCATATCCACGGCCTGCGCTTGAAAAGATTCGCGCAACTTCACCTTCTGTGCCGGAGTCGCCACCGTCGGATAGCTGACCAGAACGCCGTCTCCGCTCGCAACCTGCACGCTGCTGCCGTCTCCGGCATTCACCACCCGCCCCGCACGGATAACTTCTCCCACCTTGAGCTGCGGATCCAAAGCGCCGGCATAACCTGCGGAATAGACGACGCCCGGCCCGTAAAGCACGATTACCGCCTCGGCAGCCCGGCGCGCCGCGTCGGCACCGATCCCTCCGGAGACCAGCACGAATTCATTCTTTTCAAAGAAGCGGAAGCGGTGCCCGTCGTGTTCCTTCTCGCTGACGCGCCAATGCCTGACCAGCGGCCGCAGCTCGCGCTCCAGCGCGGACACGATGGCCACTTTAGACATATCCGTTGGACCGGAACCAATCTACCGCCCGCCGCAGCGCGTCTTCCGCCGGAACCAATTTCCATCCCAGTTCGCGCTCGGCTTTTGCCGAACTGGCAAACATTTTCTTTTTACCCATACGCACCGCGTCGACGGTGGCGCGGGGCTCGCGGTGCAGCAGCCCTCCGGTGATGGCCTCATCCACCACTCCAGCTGCAAAGGCGAAGATGTACGGCAGCTTTACCGTCGGAGAAGGCAGCCCCGTCAGCTTCGCCAGCTTATCCAGAATCTGCTTCAGCGTCAGATCTTCTCCGCCCAGAATGTAGCGCTCGCCGGACTTCCCTTTTTCCAACGCCATCACGTGGCCGCGCGCGCACTCCCGCACATCCACTAGGTTCAGCCCGGTCTCCACGTAAGCAGGAAATTTTCGTTTCAAGAAATCGAGGACGATGCGTCCTGTGGGCGTCGGCTTCACATCCTGCTCTCCCACCGGAGTCGTCGGATTCACCGTCACCACCTGCAGACCGCCGCGTCCGGCCTCCAACGCGATTTGCTCGGCCATGAATTTCGATCGCTTGTAGTGGCCGATCATATCCGCCAGCGCGACCGGAGAATCTTCGTCGGCAGGTTTGCCGTCGCCGGTAAATCCGATCGTT
The DNA here is from genome assembly GCA_963719865.1 of uncultured Acidobacteriota bacterium. Lineage (GTDB taxonomy): Bacteria > Acidobacteriota > Terriglobia > Terriglobales > Acidobacteriaceae > Sulfotelmatobacter. The sequence continues at coordinate 153,661 of CAVRDS010000050.1, forward strand.
CCTACGCTGGAGGTGTATACGACGCGCCGCACGCCGTTCCTGCGCGCCGCTTCCAGAATGGCCCGCGTCCCCCCGACGTTGCTCCGGTACATCTCCGCCGGATCGCGCACCCAGAGCCGGTAGTCGGCCGCCACGTGAAAAACCGTGTCGCACCCGGCCATAGCTTTTTCAAGCGACACCGCATCGCGCAGATCGCCGGTCGCGGTTTCCGCCTTGAGTCCCTGAAGATTTTTTAAATTGCTGGTAGGCCGCACGAGCAGCCGCAATTCCGCGCCTTGCTCCGAGAGAACACGCGCGACGTGGGAACCGAGAAATCCGGTAGCGCCTGTGACAAAAGCAAGCATTTAGCAGTTAGCATTCAGCACTCGGTGAGAGTTGTCAATGCTCGAACCATTCCAAAAGTGGGTGTCATCCTGAGCGGAGCCGTTTTTCAGGCGGAGCGAAGGATCTCCAGCGCCTCATAATGATCAACTAGCGATCCCTCGTCTCGCTGAAAAACGCGGGCCTTCGGGATGACACCCACGCGGATGACAGGATTAGTCACTTATTTTGAAGGGATAGCCGAACGGCTTCATTAGCGCTATAATTCGCACGAAATGAGTCGGTTGTTTGAATCTTTTGAGTTTCTGGATAGGGGCTGGGACGTTCGCGCCCTCGAAAATCAGTCCCTCCGCTCAATGTTCCTGTGGTTGCTGCCGTTGGTGTTCATGATAGGCGCGGACGCGGCCCTCTTGGCCTACCAGATCTTCCATCTCCACCGCTTCAGCTGGACGCTAGCGTTGAACCTGCTCAGTCTAGCAGTGCTCGCTTATCGCTATGGGCGCCTTATATATCGGCGGCTCGACCGCTAAGATCTCGCATCAACTGTGGATGTCATCCTGAGCGGAGCCGCTTTTCAGGCGGAGCGAAGGATCTCCCGCGCCTCAGAATGATCAGGTAGAGATCCCTCGTCTCGCAGAAAAACGCGGGCCTTCGGGATGACACTCGCACTAATTGCTGCTTTTCTCCATCACCTTCGCGTACGTGGTGAGCGCCAGCAGCGGGAAGTATTCCCGGTAGAGGTGATACATCAGGTAGAACACGCGCGGGAAGCCCGTGCCGGTGAAGAACTCCTCATCCCACGATCCGTCATTGTTCTGCGTGCGCATCAGGTAGGCCACGCCGCGCGCGACCGAATCGCTGCGCGTGTCGCCGGCGGCCAGCAGGCCCAGGATCGCCCACGCCGTCTGCGAGGGCGTGCTGTCTCCCTGCCCGCGCAGAGTCGGATCGTCGTACGAACCCACGGTCTCGCCCCAGCCGCCATCGGCATTCTGCACCATGCGCAGCCACTCCGCGCCTTGCTGGACCGAGGGTTCGTGCAAGTCCATGCCGATCGCTTCCAGCCCGCGCAGCACCAGCGCAGTTCCGTAAATGTAGTTCACGCCCCAGCGCCCGAACCAACTGCCATCGGGCTCCTGTTCTTCTCTAAGAAAGGTGATCGCCTTCTTTACCGCCGGATGATCTTTGGTGTAGCCGTAGGTCGCCAGCATCTCCAGAATGCGGCCCGTGATATCGACCGTCGCCGGGTCTAGCATGGCGTTGTGATCGGCGAACGGGATGTACTGAAAGATCATGCGGTCGTTATCTTTGTCGAACGACGCCCAGCCGCCATTCTTGCACTGCATCGAAAAGATCCAGTCGATGGCGCGCTGCACCGATTCGCGCTGGTAGCGTCCGTTAGGGTGCTCCACTCGGCTCAACGCCAGGCAAACCATCGCGCTGTCATCCACATCGGGATAAAACTCGTTGTTGAACTCGAAGTACCATCCACCCGGCTGGCCCTTCTGGTTTTTCACTTTCCAGTCGCCGGCGTTGCGCACCTGCTTCTGCAGAATCCAGTCCGCGCACTTCACCATGCGTGGATCGTTAGCCGGAACTCCGGCCTCACCCAGCGCGAACATCGCGTATGCCGTGTCCCACACCGGAGACATGCAGGGCTGCATGCGGAAGGTATCTCCCTCTTCGATTCCTAGCTTTTCGAATTCATCGAGAGCGCGAATTACCTGCGGATCGTCCAGCGAATATCCCAGGCAGCGCAGGGCAATGATGGCATTCATCATCGAGGGATAAATCGCGCCCAGCCCGTCGCTCATCTCAAAACGTTCCAGCATCCATTTCTCTGCGCTCTTCAGTGCGACAGAACGCAAGGGCCGCACGTGGACCCGCTCCAGCCAGTGCGTCATGCGGTCGAGCACGAGAAAGAAGTTGCGCCACGAAACCAGCTTCTTCGCCCAATGCAAGTGCATGCGCGATTTCTGCATCCCGCCGACAAACAGTTCTTCCACGCCCATCTCGCGCGGAATCTTCTTGAACGGCTTTTTGGCGTAGCAGATCGAGAGCGGCACCAGGATGGCGCGCGACCACGAAGAAATTTCGTAGATGTTGAACCAGAACCAGTTGGGAAACAGCACGATCTCCGGCGGAATCGCTGGAACCGCGTCGTAATCGTATTGCCCGAAGAAACAGAGATAGATCTTGGTAAATGTATTGACTTCGGTGACACCGCCCATCTCCAGAATCTTCTTGCGGGCGCGCTGCAGCACAGGATGATCGGCGCCATAGCCGGCCAGCTTCAATCCAAAATAAGCCTTCACCGAAGCGCTGATGTTCGACGGGCCCCCGGCATAAATGCTCCATCCCCCGTCGTCATTCTGATGCCGCACAATCCAGTTCGCCGCCTTCTGGAAGCGCTCCTCGTTGCCCGTTCCCAGCAGCGTGTGCAGCAGGATGTAATCCGATTCGAGAGTCGTGTCGGCTTCCAGCTCTCCGCACCAATAGCCTTCTTCGTGCTGCTGCGAGAAAAGATATTTGCGCGCAGCCGCGATGGCCGCGCCCACGCGGCCGGTCAACCCCTCTATTTTTCCGAAACGAAGCTCGGGATTGGAACCGAGAACACCGGCTGGTTTGCTAGTATCGGGGGAGTTATTGTCCATGTTGTTCACTGCTCCATTAGTTCGAACTCGCCGGAGCCGCGGCGATCGCTTCCACAATCTCCGGCGGCAGGCCGAAGCGCACGTTCTCCGGCATCACTTCCAGTTCCTGCAGGTTGTCGAAACCTTTCTCGCGCAGGAACGTGACCGTCTCTTCCACCAGATGCTCGGGAGCCGAAGCGCCAGCGGTCAGGGCGATAGTCTTCACTGCCTTCAACCACTCCGCCTCAATGTCATTGCAGCTGTCGATCAGATGCGCATTGGTACCCAGGTTCCGTGCCACTTCGACCAGGCGGTTCGAGTTCGAACTGTTTTCCGATCCCACCACCAGCAACAAGTCTGCCTCGGACGCGACCTGCTTCACTGCGACCTGCCGGTTTTCCGTGGCATAGCAGATATCCTGCGCCGCCGGCCCTTTGATGTTGGGAAATTTCTGCTTGAGCGCCGCGATGATGTCTTTAGTCTCATCCAGGCTCAACGTGGTCTGCGTCAGATAGGCCACCCGGTTGGGATCGGGCACGCTCAGCGACTTCACCTGCTCCGGCGATCCCACGACTTGGGTCACCAGCGGAGCCTCACCCAACGTCCCGACTACCTCATCGTGATCCTTATGCCCGATCAGAATCAGCGAATAGCCTTCCTTGGCGAACTTCACCGCCTCCACGTGGACCTTAGTGACCAGCGGACACGTCGCATCGATCACCCGGAGCCCGCGCCGCGCACTATGTTCGCGCACGTCCGGGGAAACGCCGTGAGCGCTGTAAATGATGCGTTCGCCATTGGGCACTTCATCTTCGCTATCAACGAAGATCGCGCCCTTGCCGCGCAGTTCCTCCACCACGAAGCTGTTGTGGACGATCTCTTTACGCACATAGATCGGCGGTCCAAACGCTTCCAGCGCGATGCGCACCACGTCGATGGCTCGCACCACCCCGGCGCAAAAACCCCGAGGCTTAAGCAAAAGTAAAGTCTTGCTGTTAGTCTTCCCTGCAATTCCAGCCACGATTGAAGTCCGCTCCTCTTCGCTTCCCAACTTCACCAAGAGCACGAAGTCCCATGAAGCAAAGCCGCTTCACCGCAGGTCTTCCTTCGTGTAACTTCGTGTCCTTGGTGGTTCATGGTTTTGTTGTTTCGCTCTTTCGGCTCTCCTGAAACTTGATGCGGCAGACGCCCGATCGATCCAAGCAATTCGCGTGCGAAGTGTCCGCTGCTAGGATTTTAGATGCAAAATCGCCCCACTCGTTCTGTACCTTTAGGGTACACTCTTCCCACCGTGGGAGTACTAATAAACTACTGGAAAGTACCGGGATGGTCAACGTAAGGACAATAAACTAGTTGACACACATGTGCGTTTGTGATACAACTTTCAACATGAAGGAACCAAAGACTTTACAACAGGCCATCGTTTACTTCTCCGATCCTGACCGCGCCTTCGAATTTGCCAAAAATCTTCGTTGGTCGGACGGCAATATCGTGTGTCCGCGATGCGGAATCGCCAAAAATTCCTTCATCAAAACGCGCCGGGTTTGGTTCTGCTACCCCTGCAAGAAGCAGTTCACGATTAAGGTCAAGACCATCATGGAAGACTCCCCTATCGGCCTTGATAAGTGGATGACGGCGTTTTGGCTGCTGGCGAACGCAAAGAACGGGATCAGTTCCCACGAACTGGGCCGGACGCTGGGAGTCACGCAAACGACCGCATGGTTTATGCTCCAGCGGATTCGGGAAGTGATGAAGGGTGACAGATCGTTCAAGTTCGGCGGTGGCGAAGGCGGACCTGTTGAGAGCGACGAAACCTTCATCGGACCCGCCCCTCAGAAGATGCACCGCAGTCGCAGACTGAAAATGCGGGCTGGGCGCGGTCAAGGCAAGCGATTCGGCTATGTTGCTAAAACGGCAGTGTTCGGCGTGCTGGATCGCGGGTTGCGGCAGGTTCGCGCTCAGGTCGTACCTGATGTGAAGCGCGAGACATTGCAGGACGCGATTCTGGACAATGTAGAACGCGGCAGCGCGGTCTATACCGATTGCGGAGTCGGCTTCGATAACCTGCATCGCAACTTCGTGCATGAAGTAGTGAACCATGCGCAAGAATACGTAAAGGGACAAGTTCACACGAACGGCATCGAGAACTTCTGGGCGCTGCTCAAGAGGACGCTGCGCGGCACTTACGTTGCTGTGGAGCCGTTCCATCTAGATCGCTACCTTGGCGAACAGGTTTTTCGTTTCAACAATCGCGCTACCAAAGACAACCCACTGAACGATTCAGATCGCTTCATGCTGGCCATGTCGAACGTGTTCGGCCATCGCCTTACATATGCTGAACTCACAGGCAAATCCGACTCGCCGCGCTACGAAGCGACAGGGGCGGGGGAAACGCAAGTCCCCTTCTAGTCCTTGTCGGATTTCGGCTCGTTCTCTTGAGAAGCAGTCTTCTTAGCCTGCTTCTTTTTCTTTTTAGCTGGAGCCTGTAGAATCGCGGTCGCAAGACTCTTGAAGTTGTCCAGTGCTTCCGGCCCTTCGGTGTATTCAGGTTCTTTCATATGTCTCCGATCATGCCACAATCACGATATCGATACGGTTTCCTCTTGCAATGATTTTTTCCCGCTGCCATACATTTGCCTGAAGTTTGTAATTACCAAGCGGGGCATCTGGCGGGATCGTAAGGTCTCTGTCGTATTCATGCATCCCCGCATAAAGGGAGATACGTTTGTCCTGCTTTTTTTCCGCAATCATCTTTTTCCCTTGATCGTACGGGATAGACGCACCTAGCCAAATATTGTCGGAAACATCCTCGGAAGCATCTATCTCGTACCTAATCTTTAGCGTTCTTCCGCGAGATATTGTTGACTCGTCTACTCTGAACCGAGCCAGACAAATTGAAACGACCCTGACTGTTTCTTCCCTTGTCGCCTGCTGTAGCCGTGTCGTGGCTTTTAAGGTCGGCTGTAGGGCGGCTAGCGAAGGGATATATTCCCACCCGTCCACATTTTGCAGCGGGCGAGTCACCAACCTGTACTCACGTTGCAGCAATTCCAAACCGTGCAGCGCCGCGTCGCGCGAAATGCCGAGATTTTCGGCCATAGATATGCTGGAAAACTGTGTCTTGGTGGGGCAATGTTCTCTAAGCCAAACGAGTATGAGCTCGCCAGACAACGTAGCCGCCTCTTGTAAAAACTGGCCGGATAGCAGCGCACTGTTATTCCATCTTTGTTCAACTTCGCTGATTCGACCTTTCAGCTCCTGATTATTCTTTTCCAGCGCGGCCTTCTCGCCGTCTAGTTGCTTCGATTCTCTCAGCAAGCGGTCGGCGCGTTGCTCGGCAACCTCCAGGTGCTCGCGAAGCCGTACGCTTTCACGGTGTGCTTCAGACACCAACTTCGACTCTAGCGGCGGTTCTTCCATATCAGGACCGGGAACGCCACCATGAATAACCTCCTGCTTGGGTAACCCTGCCAGAATGCCGTTCACGGTTATAGGTGGCGGAATCTTGGCCTCGATCTCCTTTAGCTTTTCGTCTGTAGAAATAGTGTGCCGCTGTTGGAGAATGGCTCCAATGACGACGAGAATCAGTCCTACGAGAAAGACCGCTCCGAGAAAGTACCAATCGAGAGGAGCGCGATGGAACTCTCGCCATAGAACTTGGCCAATGGCTGAAATCATGGCCGAGCCGCCGATCCACTGTACGATCCAGACGATGATGTTAGATCGCCATTCCCGCAGAAGCCGCAGTGCTGTGGCTCGGAGTTTGCGGCGGCGCATATTAACTGACACGGGATCGCCTCGCAGCCATCATAAGGCAGGCTTCGTTCGTGGGAGAAAAAACTGGCAACAAAAGCTGCACACCGTACAGAATGCGGCGATCTGCACATGTGTGTCAACTGTGTTGTTGCCAACGTAAGCCACAGAAAGCGCAAGGATTAGCAGCGAAGTGCACGAACTGGCAGCTGAACGGAGGTCAACTACCCAGCGTCTCAGGCCGAACGAATGGCGCGCACCGCTAAAGCCGAAAGGGTGCGCGCGCAGATCTCTTCCGGTGATCCGGTCGCGGTGATCTGAACCAGCAAGCCCAAGTCCCGGTAAAACTTGATCAGCGGCGCGGTGCTCCGGTCGTAAGCCTCCAACCGCACCCGAATCGATTCCGGCCGGTCATCTTCCCGCTGAAACAGCTTGCCTTCGCAGCGATCGCAACAGTCCGCAACTTTTGGAGGTTGTTCGGTTACGTGATAAACGGCCTTGCACTTCTCGCAAGTGCGCCGTCCCGCCAGCCGAGCCACAATCTCGCTGGTCGCCAAATCGTAGTTCACCACCGCCGTCAGGATCACTCCCTCGCGATCGAGCAACTGCTTCAAAGATTCCGCTTGCCCCATGGTGCGCGGAAATCCATCCAGAATGAAGCCGCCGCGGCAGTGCAGGCATTCGCTGCGCTCGCGCACCATCTCCCATACGGTCGCGTCGGGCACCAGTTCTCCACGGCGCATATAGCTGAGCGCCTCTTTCATCGCCGGGCTTTGCTCACACTCGCCAAGGCTTTTCGCCGCGCGGAAAACGTCGCCGGTAGAAAGGTGGCAGGCGCCCAGACGCCGGTGCAACAGGTCCGCTTGCGTGCCCTTGCCGACGCCGGGCGCTCCCAGCAGAACCAGTCTCCGGGGTTGATTCACGCGGGGTACAGATTCGCATGGCGAGGCCGGACCCTGCAGCCAGACGGAGCGGTCGTGGTTGGAAGGAGTCATCCCGAAAATTTATGCGGGGTTCGTTTCCCTCGCTGTGACGCCGATCACACCACCCCGCTTCTCTAAACACATGCCCCACAGTGGCTTTCCAGGTTCATGGCACGCTCGTGCTATGCCATCCCCGCGTCTGTGCCATTGTCATTGCACGCAAAGCGCTGCAATATATTCCAGTATTTCCACAAGACTTCCCAGGTCATGTTGGAACTTAGCCAAAGTCGATCGGTGGTTAGCCCGCAGGCGCGGATCGCCGCCCGCAACCAGCAATCTCGCAAGCTAATGATTGCACTGGGACTTCTGCTGGCCGCCCTGGTCGCCGTGCTGATCAACGACCGCCAGTTCTGGTTTGGCACCGAACAGGCCACCATCGAGTCGGATATGCCTGAGACTCAGCCCGTGGCCCAGAACGCCCCGGCGCCGGCAGTGATTCCCGCGAAGCCCGTCGCTGTCCCAGCCGCACGGAAGTCGATTTCAGCTCCTAAGGCCGAGGCCAATACTGCTCCCGCCGAGCCTCCCGCGGTCGCCACCACCCGGACCGCTCTGCCACCGCTGGATGTGGAAGTGGTTGCCGGCAGCAAGCACAGCGAGATTCATCCTCCCGCGCCCGCCAAGATTGAAGTTCCTTCGTCGTCGCTGACAGCTTCCAGCATTCAGGCCGCTCCCAGCATTCAACCCGTTACGGAAGCTGCCCAGCGCGAGCCCATCACCCGGACCGCCGCCATTCAGCCTCCGCAAGCCTCATACCGGACGACTTACCCGGTTCTGGCGCAGCACATGAATGTGCAGGGATCGGTTGTACTGCAGGCGGTCATCAGTGCCGATGGCTTGATCGAAGACTTGAGAGTGCTGAGCGGGCCGGCCATCCTCTCCTCCGCCGCGCAGCAGGCCGTGCGCGAGTGGCGCTTCAAGCCCATGTTCCAGAATGGTCAGGCCGTCGAGAGCAAGGCGAAGATCACGGTCAACTTCAGCATCAAGGTGTCCGACACCGCTCCGAAAGCCACGCTGGCCGATAGCCGGTCTTCCGATCAATCCCTGCTCAACCGCTAAACTCCCACACGATCAGCCGTTCGCCCGAATCATCTGCTCGGCATGCTTTCTTGAGGTTTCCGTCAGCTTGGCCCCGCTCAGCATGCGCGCCACTTCCTCGGTGCGTTCTTCGCCCGTAACTTCGCGAATGCCGGTGCGGGTCCGGCCGCCCGATTCTTTTTTCTCGATCACGTAATGATGATCGCCAAAGGTCGCGATCTGCGGCAGATGCGTGACGCACAGCACTTGGTGGGATCGCGCCAGCGATTTCAATTTTTTGCCCACAGCCTCGGCTGCGCGTCCTCCGATGCCGGTATCGATTTCATCGAACACCAGCGTCTTCTGCGCGTCCCGGGCTGCGCGCTTCTTGCCCGCAGGATGCGCTCCGGCATCCACGCTGGCCTTCAACGCCAGCATGACTCGCGAAAGTTCCCCGCCCGACGCTATGTGCTCCAGTTGCCGCAACGGCTCTCCGGGATTGGTCGAGATCATATAGACCACCTGATCGATGCCCGCCGCACTCCACGAATCTTCTTCTTCCGAGGTCGTCATCTCGATGCGGAACGTGGACTTCATCGCTAGATCGTTGATCTCCGCCTCCACCAGCTTTTCCAGCTTGCGGGCCGCCTCCGCGCGCTTCTTCGAAAGAGTCTTCGCCGCGCGCAGATATTCTTCGGCGGCCTTCGCCATCTCGCTCCGCAGACGCCGCAGGATTTCGTCTTTATTCTCGACCTCCGACAATTTGCGCGCGACCTCAGCGCCGAACTCGATCACTTGCTCGAGCGTTGGCCCATATTTGCGCTTCAGACGATCGATCAGCGCCAGTCGGTCCTCCACCTGCGCCAGATGCTCCGGGGATGCGTGAATGCCTCCAGCGTAGTCGCGCACGCTGGCGCCTACATCCTCAACGCTGATGCGAGCCGCATCCAGAGCGGCTAGCGCCTCCTGAAATTTCGGCTCGTAACGGGCCAGTTCTTCGATCTGCTTCTGCGCCGCCCGCAGCGACGATGCCGTCGAGCCATTCCCTTCGTACAACAGGTCGAAGGCGTTCATAGCCGCATTGTAGATTTTTTCCGCGTTGGCGAGCACGCGCTTCTCCGCCTCCAGACGCTCGTCCTCACCCGCCTGCAGCCGGCCTTCCTCAATCTCACGCTTCTGAAACATCCACAGATCCGCCAACCGCAGCCGGTCCTGCTCCCCGCGCTCCAGTTCGTCGATGTGTGCGCGAATCTGTTTCCACGCCTTGAAAGCCTCTGCAAGCGGCTCGAGTTGGCTGCCCGCAAAGCCATCCAGCAATTCCAAACGTGCCGGACCATCGAACGACAAGATCGATTCGTTCTGCGCGTGAATAATCGCGAGATGGGGTGCCAGCAGCCGCAGCACGGCCACCGTCGCCGGCTGGTTGTTCACGAACACGCGTCCCTTGCCGCCTGCAGCAATCTCGCGCCGCAGAATGAGCGAGCCATCATCGGACTCGTCGAGCCCGTTCGCTTCCAGGATCTTCGCCAGGCTGTCTTCGCCGGCTTCATTGGATTCGAACACCGCGGATACAACCGCCCGCTCGGCTCCCGTGCGAACCACCTCGGCCGAGGCCTTTTCCCCCAGCAGCAGCGCCAGCGCATCGATGAGAATCGACTTCCCCGCCCCGGTCTCGCCGGTCAGCAGGTTCAATCCGTGACCAAATTCCACCACCAAGTTGTCGATGACCGCATAATTCTCCAGCCGCAGTTCAATCAGCACAGGCCATCCCGAAAGCGAAAGTTTTGCGCAGCATAGCACGAAAGCCAAAGTTTTCTCTGTGAAGGTTTCAAGGTCTCAAAGTTTCAGGGTTTCAAAAGCCCAGCCTCATCAATGTTCCTCTAAGGTTTTCTCAGCGCACTGCGTTTAAGTTGTTTGCTTGCCGGGGACGGCACAGGGCCGGCAAAACACCCCGCCCTCGATTTGCACCAAACGCCCTGCTATCATCATCTAATAACAACTTCATGGCCATCGCCGGACAACCTGCGGTCGAAGATCCTCCGCATTCCATCCCCACAACCATGCACGCCGCCGTCTACCGTGGCGTAAATGATGTCCGCCTCGAAACCGTGCCCGTCCCAAAGATCGGTCCCGGCGAAATGCTGGTCCGCGTGCATTCCTGCGGCGTATGTGGCACCGATCTGAAGAAGATTTCTACCGGCTCCCATTCCGCCCCGCGCATCTTCGGACACGAAACGTCCGGCGTGGTGGCCGCAGTCGGCGAGGGGGTCACGGAATACCGCCCGGGGGATCGCGTGATGGTCTTCCATCACATACCCTGCCGCGAGTGTTTTTATTGCCGGACCAAGACCTTCGCGCAGTGCACTATCTACAAGAAAGTAGGCTGCACCGCCGGATTCGAGCCTTCCGGCGGCGGCTTTGCCCAATACGTCCGCGTCATGGACTGGATCGTCGAGCACGGCACGGTTCGCATCCCTCACGACGTTTCGTTCGAGCAGGCCTGCTTCGTTGAGCCGGTCAACACCTGCATGAAAGGAGTGGAAGCCCTCAGCCTGCGCCCAGGCGAATCCGTGCTTACCATCGGACAGGGTCCCATCGGTATCATATTGAGCGTATTGGCCCGCCGGACCGGGGCCAGCTTAATTACTTCCGATTTATACCCCGAGAGGCTTAAAATAGGTGCAAGTTTCGGGCTCGACAAATCCATAGACGCTTCCCGGACGAATGTCGTCGACCGTGTCCGTGAATTAAGCCAGGGTCGTGGCGCCGACGCAGTCATTCTTGCGGTCGGCGACAATTCCCTGATTCGTACCGCGATGGATGCAGCCCGTCCGGGGGGACGGATTTTGCTTTTTGCTCAGACGCAGCATGGCGAGGCTGTGATCGACCCGGCGGCCATCTGTGTGGATGAGAAATCTTTGGTGGGGTCCTACAGCGCCTCGGTCGAGCTACAGGACGAGTCAGTCCGTTTTGTGATGAATCGCGAGATGGAACTGGAAAGGCTGGTCAGTCATCGCTTCCCGCTCGGCCAGAGCCCGGAAGCGTTGGACTTGGCCGCCCATCCCCAACCCTCGTCGATGAAGATTGTGATTCAGCCCGGCAGTACCTGGAAGAGCGGTATACGGGAAGGAACTTCGCAGTGAATGGAAAAATGACGGCTGCCGTCCTGTACGGCAAAGAAGATCTGAAGATTGAGAAGGTTCCCATACCTCGCGTCGGAGACGGAGAGGTTCTGGTCAAAGTCTCGGTCGCCCTCACTTGCGGCACGGATCTCAAGGTGTACCAGCGCGGCTATCACGCCCGCATGATCGTTCCGCCGGCGCTGTTCGGCCACGAGTTGGCCGGAGTCATCGAGGAAGTCGGGGCCGGCGTGAACAGCTTCAAGAAGGGCATGCGCGTGGTCGCGCTCAACTCCGCCCCGTGCCAGATGTGCTTCTACTGCTCCAAGCATCAGGAAAATCTCTGCGAGGATCTGCTCTTTAACAACGGCGCCTACGCGGAATACATTCGCGTGCCGCGCCGCATCGTCGAAGCCAACATGCTGGTCATTCCGCCCAACGTCACTTTCGAAGACGCGGCCATGACCGAACCGCTCGCCTGCGTTCTCCGCGGCCTGCATGAGACCGGCGTGGAGATCGGCGACACCGTGGTCATTCTGGGTGGCGGACCCATCGGCCTGATGTTCGTGCAGGTCGCCCGCGCCATCGGCTGCAATGTGATCGCGGTCGTCAAGCGCGACGGGCAGGTCGAAGCCGCCCGCCTGATGGGCGCTCACGAGATTATTCAGACTACGAAAGTAACGAATGTAGTGGAGGCCGTTCGCGCTCTTTCTCCGCAAAAACGCGGGTGCGACGTCGTCATCGAAGCTGTGGGCAAGCCCGAGGCCTGGGAGTGGGCCGTGGACATGGTCCGCAAGGGCGGCACGGTGAATTTCTTCGGCGGCTGCGCCAGCGGAACCAAAGTGCAGCTCGAAACCAATCGCCTGCACTATTCCGAAATCACGTTGAAGGCCACGTTCCATCACACGCCGGAAACGGTTCGTCGGGCCTTCGGATTGATCGCCGCCAAGAAGATTCGCCCCACGGACTACATCACCGGCGAAGCGCCCTTGTCGCGGCTGCAACAGGTTCTGCGGCACATGCTGAACCGCGGCAACGACATCAAGACGGCAATCATCCCCGGCCACTGAGAGCCGCAGCCATCCATCCGAAAGGCGGCGATCCGCCCGAAGCGGCGAAAGAGTGCAGGCCACGGCGCAAGCCGTGGGTGGAAAAGCAAGAAAAGAGCGAGCCCCGTCGGGGCGACAGAGCGACTGCAATCCAAACTCCACAGGGACGGCGCAACAAAAACACTGTGACTCATTTGGCCAGCCCAACCCAATCCACCCCCGCAGCGCTCGGCTGGAGCCGTCTGCCCGCGGACTACGCGATCCCGGCCACGCCTCCGACCCTCGCCGAGGCGCGCGAATACTGCGCCCGCCTGGCTCGTTCGCACTACGAGAATTTCTCCGTCGCCAGCTGGTTCCTTCCTCGTAATTTGCGCCAGCATTTCTTCAACGTCTACGCCTATTGCCGCATCTCCGACGATCTGGGCGACGAAATCGGAGACCAAGCCGCCTCGCTCGAACTTCTCGATCAATGGCAGCGCGAGCTCGACGCCTGCTATGACGGCGCCCCGAAACATCCGGTGTTCGTGGCTCTCGCTGAAACCGTCCGCCAGTTCGATATCCCGAAGTACGAATTCTCCGACCTGCTGATCGCCTTCCGGCAGGATCAGACCATCACGCGCTTCGAAGCTTTTCAGGACGTCCTGGCCTACTGTCGCTACTCGGCGAATCCCGTGGGCCACCTCGTGTTGTATCTCTGCGGATATCGCGACACCGAGCGCCAGCAGCTTTCCGATTTCACCTGCACAGCCTTGCAGCTCGCCAACTTCTGGCAGGATGTCAGCGTCGATTACGAAAAGGGCCGCATTTATCTTCCCCTCGAAGATCTGCGTCGCTTTCAGGTCAGCGAAAATGACATCGCGCAAAAGCAGAACACGCCTGCCTTTCGCGAGCTGATGAAGTTTGAAGTCGAGCGCGCCCGCGACTGGTTCCGTCAAGGCCTTCCGCTGATCTCCCAAGTCGATCGCGAACTGGCTGTCGATCTCGATCTCTTCAGCCGCGGCGGCATGGAAATTCTCAACGCAATCGAGAAACAGGACTATGCCGTTCTCGGAAATCGCCCGTCGATTTCGAAGACGCGCAAGCTCGCGCTGGTCGGGCGCGCAGCCATGGCTAAGCTCTTATCCGGCGCCAGAAGAACTCACCGGGATCAGCCCAACCAGAGCGGGGTGAAACCAATATGAGCGCGGGCACGCAGCAGGTTCCCGTGCCCTGGACGCCGGCGCCGCCCCAGCTTGTCATGGCGTATTCCGTCTGCAAAGGCATTACCCGGACGGCGGCCAAAAATTTCTACTACGCTTTCATGGTGCTGCCGCGGCGCAAGCGCGAAGCCCTGTGCGCGGTCTACGCTTTCATGCGCCGCTGCGACGACATCACCGATGACGCGTCCCTATCGCTTCCCGAGCGCCGCCAGAAACTTGACACCTGGCTCGGCGGCCTGCACCGCGCGCAGCAAGGCGAGCCCACCGACGATCCCATCCTGCTGGCCCTCACCGATGCTCAACGCCGCTTCACCATTCCCGCGGGCTTGCTCGACGAACTCGCCCTCGGCACTGCGATGGATGTGGAGCAGGCCGAATCCTCGGTTCAAACCAGCAACACCCCCGGCCTGACCATTCAGTACAAAACTTTTGAGGATCTCCGGCTCTATTGCTATCGCGTCGCGTCGGTCGTGGGCCTGGTCTGCATTCACGTTTTTGGATATCGCGATTCCGCGGCGGAAGATCTTGCCGAACGCTGCGGCCTCGCCTTCCAGCTCACCAACATAATTCGCGATGTGAAAGAAGACGCTGCCATGGGCCGCGTCTACCTGCCCGAAGAGGATCTGGTGAAATTCAGCTTGTCAGTCGCCGAACTGCTGGCGAATCCTGACCCCGCCCGCTTCCGCCCGCTGCTGGCATTGGAAGCCGATCGCGCTCGCGAGTTCTACGCCGCCGGCGATGAGCTGATCAGCTACATCTCCGAAGACAGCCAGCCGGCCCTGTGGGCGCTGGTCACCATTTACCGCCGCCTGCTCGAACGCATCGCCGAAAAGCAGTACGACGTCTTCACCGCGAAGGTCGCTCTGAGCACGTGGGAAAAGCTGCGCATCCTGGGGAAAGGCTTCCTCAAACGAATCCTGTGATCCCCCAACTCCTGTCATTGCGACCGAACCGAAATCGCGTGACCCTCTCATCTTTGTCATTCCGACCGAAGCGAAGCGCAAGCGAGCGCAGTGGAGCAACCCTGCGTTTCGCCGTTTCTCACGCGTTCCCTGCGCGAGACTCGCGAATCTGACTCGATGCCCCCTACCCCATCCCAACCCACCGTTGCCGTCGTCGGAGGCGGACTCGCCGGACTCGCCGCCGCCTGTGCCTTATCCAACACCGGCTTCCAGGTCACGCTCTTCGAGAAGCGCCCGTTCCTCGGCGGCCGCGCCTCTTCGTATGAGCATCCCGGAACCGGCGAAGTGGTCGACAACTGCCAGCACGTGCTGTTTCGCGTCTGCACCAATCTGGTCGAGTTCTACGAACGCATCGGCGTAGCCGATCAGATCCGCTGGTACGACGAGATGACGTTCATCGAGGCGGGCGGTCGTACCTCAAAGATGAAGTCGTCTTCCCTTCCCGCGCCGCTGCACACCGCACCCTCGTTTTTCGGATTTTCATTCCTCAGCATCGCCGACAAACTTTCCATCGCGCGCGCATTGGTTCCCCTCACGCTCACCGAACAACGCGACACGGGACAATCGTTCCAGCAATGGCTCGATCGCCACGGCCAACCTAAAAACGCGGTTGAGCGCTTCTGGCGCCCGATCCTGATCAGCGCCCTGAGCGAGGAACTCGACCGCATCTCCATTTCCGCCGCGGCCCAGGTGGTACGCGAGTCGATGAAGTCTCCCGCCGCCCGCCAGATGGGCGTTCCGGCGCTGCCTCTCACCGATCTCTACAACGCCGCCGGAGAATACATCAGCGCCCACGGCGGTGTGCTGCATTTCCGTGAATCAGTAGAAGGCTTCAGAGCCGATGCCACCCGGGTTCAACTGCAACTCCGCAACCAGCAGAAAGATTTCAAAGAGGGTGGGGATTTTGACTTCCTGGTCCTGGCCCTCCCCTTCGAGGCTCTAGACAAACTTCTTCCGCAATCCCCCGAGAGCGCTCCCATCCGCGAACAGATCTCGCACTTTGAAAACTCTCCCATCACCGGCATCCACCTGTGGTTCGACCGCCAGATTTCCGACCTCGACCACGCCGTCCTGCTCGACCGCACCATTCAGTGGATGTTCCACAAATCGCGCCTGCAACCCATGCGCGCACAAAGAGCAGTCGAAGCCAACAACGCTCAGGAAGTCGGCCGCGAAGCGGAGGGGCGCGATGTGCAAGGGCCCGAACGGGAGGGGCACGACTTCAGTCGTGCCGTTGAAGCTTCTGCTCAGAGCGGGGCTTTAGCCCCTGAGGGTGGCAGTTACATCGAACTAGTCGTCAGCTCTTCCAAAACGCTGATCGATAAATCCCGCGCGGAGATCGTCGACCTGGCCTTGCAAGAAGTCCGCGAATTTTTCCCCGCCGCTCGCCAAGCCCACCTGCTCAAATCCACCGTGATCAAAGAAGTGAATGCCACGTACTCCCCCCGCCCCGGCATCGACGCGCACCGTCCGACACCCATCACCGGATGGCCGCGCGTATTCCTCGCCGGCGACTGGACCGCAACCGGATGGCCCGCGACCATGGAAGGCGCAGTGCGCAGCGGATACCTCGCCGCCGAAGCCCTTGCCCATGCGGCCGGAAGAAAGGATCTGCGCTTCCTGTCTCCCGACATGGCGGCCACCGGCCTGATGCGCCTGTTCTCCTGAAGCTCGTTAGATCCGTCACATATCCATGCTAACGTCGCAAAAGGCGCGACATTACGATGGGCCACCGACCTTAAGGCCGACTAAACTCTCCCCCGCCCTCGCCGATACAGATGACATGGACGTGCGGGAGTTCGAGCCGAGAACGGTCATGTGGGCGGTCGCCGAAGTTCTCTGGGAAGACGGCGGAACGCCGAATCGCGCCCCCGCCACCTTGGAAGATACGTCGCCTTCCGGAGCCTGTGTTCGCGTCAAGCGTCCCTTCAACGTAGGCGCAAAGGTCACCATCAAATGGCATCGCGAACAGTTCTCGGCCATCGCGAAAAATTGCCGCTCCGACGGCAGAGATTTTCTGCTCGGAGTGCGCCGCGAAGCCGACAGAAATTGCATGCACCCGGGATTGCTTTCCGATCCCAAGCCGACACCGGCCAAGACGGCTCCTTCTGGAGCGGCCGCCGCAGCCACAAGAGATATTCCGCCAGCATCGGAAACCCGGAAGTTGAATGCCGCTGCGCGACTAGAGATCCGCCAGCGCAGCGCCGCTGCGCCTCCGCCGAGAATTGCGGAAGCACGTTCCGCAGACGGCGTTGAACCCGTGAAAGAAACGCGGAAGACTTCGATGCCGATCCCGGCACATGTTCGACGCCCGCAAGCGCCCGCGGAATCGGCGCCTACACGATCCCCTGACTCAGCTTCTTCTTTTCAAAATCCAGGCTCGTCCTCTCGTCACGAAAGGAAAGTTATGTCATCCAAATCGGTCTTTCCCAAATTCTGGCGCCGCCAGCAGGACGAAGACGCGCCCAAGCACGCCACACTCAAGGAGGCTCCATTGAACTCATCTTCATCCAAGGCACCCACCGCGGAAGCGGTCAGCGGTCCCGCGAGCGACCTGCTCTCCTACGACGACATCTACCATGCGGCCGGAATCATGAGCCCGCGCTCGGGATACGGCATCCACAAAGTGGTCGAGATGCTCAACAGCCAGCGCATTCGTGAGCTCTCTACCGACATCAAGCGCGCCTCGGTGCTGATGGCGCTCGATGCGGCCGGAACTTCGGTCGACGAGGTGCTGCAGGACGCGACCCGCCGCCAGCAGGCCCTCAATGCCTACGAAGCGAGCCAACGCAAACAACTGGAGGACTTCGAAGCGCACAAGTCACGGGAGATTGCCGAGATTGAGGCGGAAATGGAGCGCATCCGCGCGCACTACGCGCAACGCATCCAGAGCAATCGCGATCAGTTGGCGCGGGAGAAGGAAACGCTGCGCAACTGGCAGATGGCCATGCAGCACGAGAGCCAGCGCATCTCTGAGGTCATCGAACTCTGTCGCAAGCAACCAGCCTCGGCCGCCGCTGCCTCGCCTGAGTCTTCGTCAAGCGCGGCCCCAGCCGGGGAGAAGGCTTCGTCAGCCCACGCATGATCCGCTATTTCACTTTGATCTATTTCAATTTGATTCTGCGGCAGGCGACCAGCAGCCTGGTCCAGGGATCGTCGTCGAGCCGGCTGATCTGCACCACCGGACGTCCGTTGGTCGCGTCCTGAATAAACTGGCCGTCGCCGATGTACATGCCGGTGTGCGTGATGCGTTTCGCCGAGGCGCCAAAAAACAGCAGGTCTCCGGGCTGCAGATCGTTTCTTTCGACCGGAACCACACCGCTCCACGCGGCCTGCTGGTCAGCATCGCGCGGCATGTTGACGCCTCTGGCCCGCACCAGCATCTGCGTGAAGCCGGAACAATCGAAGCCGAAACTCGAACGTCCTCCCCACAAGTAAGGCAGCCCCAAAAATCGCTTGGCCAATTCGATAGACTCGGGAATCGACATCGGCTTCGGATCCGCGACCACATCGCTCGCCTGAATCCACGCATTGCGCCGGTCCGGCAGATAAACCTGGATCCATCCCTCGTGACTTTGACTTTGCTTTGCCGCCTGATTCGCCGCATCCGATTTTTCAGCAATACTCTCCAGCCGCGCTCCAAACGGAATGGTCACCACCGGCTTGTGCCGTGTCACATCGGGCTCGTTGTAAACGTTGGCGAAAAGGCTGTCGACCTGCACGATCGCCCCGGATGTGGCATAGCCGGCGCCACTCAAAATAATGCGCAGATGCCGGCTTGGTACCCATCCCTTGTAGCGATCGTCGGTCTGAATGCGCGACCACTCCCCGCGGGCCACCAGCAGCTTCACATTGCTGCCGTAGATGGCCTGCGACACTACGTCAGACTTGTCGCTGGGATGCGAATACATGTTCGCCACCGGAACCACCACCACCTGCGTGTTGGTAACGGCAAAGGCGGCGTGCGCGAGAAGCAGCGCCAGCACCACGCTTCGTGCGCCGAGATGGTGAGTGCGACGGAAAAGCATAATTGTGAACGTCCGGATCCAAGGTAGCGCCGCCGTCTCGGCGGCTGTCGCGGGGGCGGCCCGCGCAGGCGAGGCCAAAACCTGTCCTGAGCAAAGTCGAAGGATGACCTCGCGACAGCCGGCAGGATGCCGGCGCTACGTTTCTTGGAGTTCGATAGTACTGGAAGGAAGAGGCGAACATCCAGTGGCCGGAGGTTCGCTATCGGCTGTAACTACTAATGCCGCCGCCCGAAATCACCGACGCTACATGAATTCCAGCATCACAATCTCCGGATTCGAGCCCAGGCGCAGCGGAGGTCCCCACGTGCCCGCACCGCTCGACGTGAACACCTGCATCCTCCCGATGCGGCTCAGGCCATACACAAACTGGCGGTAGATGCGGCGCGCCATCCAGCTCCACGGAATAAATTGACCCAGATGCGTGTGGCCCGACAGCTGCAACGAGAAGCCGGCCGCTTCCGCAATTTCTGGATGATCCGGCGCATGGATCAGCAGAATACTGGCCCGCTCCTGATCCAGCCGTACGCCGCGCAGCACCGACTCCAGCGAGCCGTTCGCAACCGCGTTGCGATAAGGCACGCCTACAATCTGCAGGCCGTCAAGTTCGACTTTCTCGTTGCGAAGCACGCGCACGCCCGCAGCCGCCACCGCGTTCAGATAGCGGCTGTCGTCGCCAAACTGCTCGTGATTTCCGGCGACGAAATAAACGCCGTGCGGGGCCTTCAGATTCTTCAGCGGTTCAGCTGCTCTCGCCGCGTCGATGGCCGTGCCGTCGTAGAGATCACCGGCGATGAAGACCGCGTCCGGCTCCTCGCGCAGAATCTTGCGAATAATCCGCCTCAGGAAATTGCCGTTGCGCACATGCCCCAGGTGGACGTCGCTGAGGAGCGCGGCTTTCCTCCCGCGCCACGTCTCCGGCAGATTCTCAAGCTGCACCCGGATGCGCGTGATGCGCGTCCAACCAGCGTTGAACACGCCATAAAGCCCGCCCGCGATCGCCAGTGCGAACAGCGCTTCGACGCTGGCATGAAAATCCCAACGCAGACCGGCCAGCACAGCGATCCCGTCGCTAATCCATGCCAGCACGCCTGCCAGAAAAAGAAGACTCAGCAGCCCCACCCACACCGCCGCCATCCGGTAAAAGGCGCGCACCAGCGGATTGGTATAGGAAAAGGCAAGGATCGAAGCCGCAACAAAACTGATCGAAAGCAATCCGACCGCGATCTCAAGCCAAATCGCGTGGCGTTGCGGACTTCCGAAGGTCCACGTCTCGTAGAGAAAGAAGTGAGTCAGAAACAGCACGAATTGGACAATCGCGATAAAGACAACAAAACGCTTTCGCAGCCGCATTGGCAATTAGATTCAGCATCTTATCGTTAGGATTCGCTACCCGTGGAAAGGCCCAGACGCGCGGCGAATGAAAAACGAATAATCCATCTCTGAAAACTATACAGAGATGCTTGTATAGGAATAATCTCGCACTCGAGTAAAATCACCAATCGTTCGTCTGCCCGGGGTCAAACCAGTTCCTTTCGCCGAAGCAGTAATCTCCGAGAGCCAATCGTGCAACAAAGAATAATGCAACAAGCAAAGGTTGTAGAGTTGTCGTCGTTTAAAACCGAGCCGAAGCAAGGCGCTGAGCATCGCCTCCGGCACGGCGATGAGGTTTTCCGTCTGCTGGTGGAAAGCGTCAAGGACTACGCGATTTTCTTACTGGACCCCAGCGGAAGGGTGGTCACTTGGAACCAGGGAGCCGAAAGAATCAAAGGATACGAAGCGAGCGAAATCATCGGAGAGCACTTCTTGCGTTTTTATCCGAAAGAAGCGCAAGAGAGCAAATGGCCCGAGCGGGAACTCGAAATCGCCGGGAAAGAAGGGCGCTTTGCGGATGAAGGCCTGCGCGTAAGAAAGGACGGTTCGACGTTCTGGGCGTATGTAGTTATCACCGCGCTCTGCGACGAGACCGGCACGCTGCGAGGTTATTCCAAAGTCACGCGCGATCTCACCGAGCGACGTGCGCTGGAGGAACGGAGCCGTCAGCTCAACAAGGAGTTGCGGGCACGGGTGACCGATCTGGCGGAATCCCAGCGTCTCGTGGAGTTGCGCACTTTAGAATTGCAGAAACTGTCAGCCGAATTATTGCGCGTGCAGGACGAAGAGCGGCGCCGCATGGCTCGCGCCCTCCATGATGACCTCGGTCAGGAGCTCACCGCCCTTAAGATCACACTCGAGATGCAGAATCGTGCGGAACCCTGCGCTGACAAGAATCTCTCCCAACCCATCGAGCTGGTGGATAGTTGTTTGAACAAGGTGCGCAGCATGTCCTATCTGTTGCACCCACCCTTGCTGGACGAATCCGGCTTGCTGGCTGCCTTGCATTGGTACATCGAAGGCATCAAAGCGCGGACCGGCCTGCAGATCTCGTTCGACTACAAGCCGCGGTTGTTCTCGCGCCTGCCCCGCGATCTCGAAACCGCCGTCTTTCGCGTAATCCAGGAATCCCTCACAAACATATACCGGCATTCCGGCAGCGAGGATGCCCGCATCGAAATTCAGCAGGACCTTGACCGGGTCAAGGTAAGGATTCGCGATTTCGGAAAAGGAATCCCAGACAAAAGCCAACTTGGTCCTAACTCGGGCGTCGGTATCAGCGGAATGAGGGAGCGCGTAAAGCAACTGCACGGTGACCTCAGAATTTCCAGAGCGGAGCCAGGAACCCTGGTGCAAGCGTCCGTCCCGATCCTTGAGAGCACTTAGCCGGCTCTGGATTGCTCTTCACCCAGCCGATATCTCCACCTACGCCACTCTCATAACCGTCCGGGGAAACGCTCATTAGGCGTTCCGGGTGCTGGAATCAGCACCGAGTCTCCGGGGCAATCCTACGCCCCCTCGGATAACCCAAAACGCCATAGGCCTCGAGCAATTATTTGAAACAATACCAGTGCCGACATCGTACATCGCCGATATGCGAATCCGATTAGCTCTGCTTCTGAGTGTTATGTTTATCGCCGGCGGCGTAGCTCGCCCTGCCGACTTGGCACTGACTGGCGCAAAGATCTATACCTCACCTACAGATCCACCGATCGAGAACGGATCGATCGTAATGCGCGACGGCCTGATTCTTTCCGTTGGTCCCAGTTCGACGATCAAAATCCCGCACTCGGCAACAGTCATCGACTGCAAGGGACTCGTCGTCACTGCAGGATTCTGGAACAGTCACGTTCACGTCCTCGCTCCCGCTCTTCTTCACATACAAGACCCGGATGCAAAGAAGCTTGATCAAGAGCTGGACACGATGTTCAACCGTTGGGGATTCACCACCGTATTCGATATCGCCTCAGTGCTCGACAACACCCTCGCACTGCGCCGCCGCATCGAAAGCGGGGAACTGCGCGGCCCACGTATTCTCACGGTCGGAGAGCCGATCTGGACGATTGAGCCGGTGTATGTTCGTGATTTTCTCCGCCAGAATCATATCCATATCCCGAACACGCAGACCCCGGAACAAGCGATCGCTCTCGTGCGGGATCATGCTGCGAAGGGTGCAAATGGAATCAAATTGTTTACCGGTTCCGACCAAGGGCACGGAGATGTAGCCCTCTTGCCGTTAGCCACGGCCAAGGCTGCGGTCGATGAAGCACATCGTCACCATATGCCGGTCTTCGCCCATCCCACCAATGTAGATGGCGTACGTGTTGCCATCGAGAGCGGCGTTGACGTGCTGGCCCACACGGTTCCCGAATCACCCCCATGGACTCCCGACTTCACCCAGCAGCTGAAGCGCGCGAACCTGAGCTTGATCCCGACCCTCACCTTGTTTGATGTCGAGGCGCGCAAGGCAAACGTTCCCGACCAGCAACGCACGGCCTTTGTCTCCCAAATGGTCGATCAACTGCAAGCTTACTCGGAGGCGGGCGGCGATATTCTGTTTGGAACCGATATCGGCTACACCGACCACTACGACACGACGATGGAATTCACTCTCATGTTGCAGGCTGGCATGAACTATAAGCAAATTCTCGCGTCTCTCACGACAAATCCAGCGCGAAAGTTCGGCGATTCCGACCGTACCGGCCGCATCGCGAAGGGCATGAAGGCCGACCTGGTGATCCTAAGCGCCGACCCCGCCCAGGACGTCACGGCATACTCCAAAGTGAGCTTCACGATCCGCGAGGGCAAAGTCGTCTACAAGGAGAGATGATCTCAACACACGGAAGTCAGCAGCTTCTCAACGGCGGCAGTGTGACGTAATCGACTCAAGCAAAAAGCAAAATAAAAAGCGAGCCTTTTTAGCGCGTGGGTTGTCGGCAACTGGACAAGATTGGTGGGCAGTGCAGGACTCGAACCTGCGACCTCCTGCTTGTAAGGCAGGCGCTCTAACCAGCTGAGCTAACCGCCCCTTGAATTTCGCAGGGCTGGGGAGCCGCGCGGATGCGAGATCGAATGAGAGGGATCCGGCGCGAAACGCGACTGCTTGAGTATACGCGAGCGCGAAAAAAGGGGTCAACGCGGCTCCGTCTGCGGTAGTTCTGTGTAGCAGGCTGCACCATGTTATCCGTAAATTTCCCGCGATTTCGCGGCGCTGATTTTCTCCGTCGATAATTCCAATGCTTGCCCGGAACACCGGTGCCAAGCCGCTGCCGGACTTTGGAGCATCCACTCAATTCAGGCCACGCATGCTCTCCCTGCTAAACTCGCTCAGTGCGGCGGCTGATTATCAACGCGGATGACTTTGGCTACACGTCGGGAGTGAACCGGGCCATCCTGGAAGCTCACACGCACGGCGTGGTGACATCTTCCACGCTGATGGCAAAGGGTGCGGCGTTCTCCGAGGCGGCGCAGATGGCAAAGACGATGCCGCAGTTGAGCATCGGATGCCATGTGGTGCTGATTGATGGTGAACCGGTACTCGATTCCGACAAAGTTCCCTCATTGACCGAG
Organism: uncultured Acidobacteriota bacterium; assembly: GCA_963719865.1. Taxonomy (GTDB): domain Bacteria; phylum Acidobacteriota; class Terriglobia; order Terriglobales; family Acidobacteriaceae; genus Sulfotelmatobacter. The sequence continues at coordinate 177,660 of CAVRDS010000050.1, forward strand.
GCGCGGCGCTTCCGCGACGGCCTGAAGACGTTCGCTGCGCAGGCGCTTACTGGCCGAGTCGATGCGGACGAGGTCGCGGCCGAGGCCGGCGCGCAGATCCGCGAACTGCAATCGGCAGGAATTCCTGTATCGCACGTGGACACGCACAAACACACGCATCTGTTCCCCCAGATTCTGCGCCCTGTGCTTAGGGCAGCGAAGGAATGCGGAGTGCGGGCGGTGCGCAATCCGTTTGGCCCACGGCTTCCCATGCGGTCGAGCCAGCTTCTGGCGAGGCCGAACTTGTGGACTCGATTCGCGGAGGTGCGAATCCTGCGCAGTTTTGCAGGAAAGTTCCGCGCTGCGGTGGATCGGGAGGGCTTCGCAACCACGGACGGAACGCTAGGCATTGAGGTCACGGGGGTGCTCGACGAGACGCTGTTCCGCGCCATCGCGAAGAGTATTCCGGACGGAACCTGGGAGTTCGTTTGCCATCCCGGCTACAACGATGCCGATCTGCAAGCGGCCCACACTCGTTTGCGCGGGTCGCGAGAGACCGAACTCCGGGTACTGACCCTACCGGGAGCACGCGAGGTGCTGGCGCAGCAGGGGGTTCAGCTGATCTCGTATCGCGATCTGATGGGGCAACCGGGATAACTTTCACGATGCCACGGTATCCAGGTTACACACAGTTGGGGTACTCTCGTAACGTTCCCGCTTAAATGCTGGTGGTTAAGATTAGGTTACAATTCAGCCTTTTATACGCTGGAGGACCTGTATATGTCGGCTCAAGGGTCAGCGCCGCGCGCCACGCTGGAACTCAAGGTAAAAGTGTGGGGAATGGGAGCCAGCGGCCAGCCGTTTTTCCAGAGTGCGATGGCGCAGAACATCAGTGCGACCGGCGCGTGCATCTACGGCATTGAGCCTGAATTAAAGGTGGGCGACGTCATCGGCGTGCAATACGAGACGAAGAAAGCCCGCTGCAAAGTGGTTTGGGTGGTGAATGCGGGGGCGTTGAAGAAGACGCAAGTCGGCGTGCAACTCGTCATGGATCAGGATTGTCCATGGACCGCGGCGCTTCCCGTCGACATGAAGACGGAAGAACGCACGGCGCCACGCCATGACAACCGGCGTAAGTTTGCGCGCCACAAGATTTCCTTTCCCCTCGAGTTGCGCGACGAGCGCGTCAATACTCCGTTGCGGGTGAATGCCACCGATATCAGCGGAAACGGCTGTTATGTTGAGACGGTCATGCCGCTGGCGGTAGCGACCGCATTGCGCGTCGACTTGTGGATTGGGGAAGAACACATATCGCCCAGCGCGGTCGTTCGCACGCGCGATCCCGGCGTGGGCATGGGCATTGAATTCACCGGGATGACAGAGGATCTGAAGCAAAGGTTTCAAGCGCATTTGGATCAGCTTGATTCGAAACATGCGCTTGGCCCGAGAGACGGCCAGTAGAGCGAATCTGGGCCATTCACCACTCTCGTGTAAAATCTGCATCTACGGTTCGTCCCAGCCATCGAATGAAAAGCCTTCGGTAGGGCGAACCTTCGCACATGAAAATTGGGATCACTTGTTATCCGACCTATGGCGGCAGTGGCGTTGTCGCCACTGAGCTCGGCCTGGAGTTGGCGCAACGCGGCCACGAGATCCATTTCATTTCTTATGCACAGCCCATCCGCCTCAGGGGCGCGGAACCGAATATCCATTATCACGAAGTGGAAGTTTCGCGGTATCCGCTGTTCGACTATCCGCCGTATGACCTGGCGCTGGCCACTCGCATGGCGGAGGTCGCACAGCTTTACGATCTCGACCTGCTGCATGTGCACTATGCGATTCCGCATTCGGTGAGCGCGATGCTGGCGCGGCAGATGCTGGCCGACGGGGCCCAAAAGAAACGGCTGCCCTTTGTGACCACTCTGCACGGGACCGATATCACCCTGGTTGGCCTGGACCGGTCCTATCTTCCTATCACCCGATATTCCATCGAGCAGAGCGACGGCGTTACCGCGATTTCGAATTACCTGCGCGACCGGACGCAGAGAGTGTTCGACGTAAAGAAACCAATTGAAGTGATCTACAACTCGGTGAATTGCGACATCTACATCCGTGACACAAAGATTGCCGCCGAGATGCGGCGGGAGTACGCGCCGAACGGCGAGCGCGTGCTGGTGCATCTTTCAAACTTCCGGCCCGTCAAGCGCATCACCGACGTAATCGAGATTTTCGATCGCGTGCACAAGCAGATGCCGTCCCGGTTGCTGCTGATCGGCGATGGGCCGGACCGCTCTGTCGCCGAGTGGCTCGCAGTGCAGAAAGGGATTCATGACGACGTCCTGTTTCTGGGAAAGCAGGACCAGATTTACGAGAAGCTGTCGATCGCCGACATCATGCTGCTCCCAAGCGAACTGGAATCGTTTGGGCTGGCGGCGCTGGAGGCAATGGCGTGCGAGGTTGTGCCGATCTCGACGCGTGCCGGAGGAGTTCCGGAAGTCGTGGATCACGGCAAGACGGGATACCTGGCGGATGTGGGCGACGTTGATACGATGGCGCGTTATGCGATCGAACTGCTGACTAATGAGCAGAAGCTGCGCGAGATGGGGAAGGCGGCGCGGGCGGTCGCCATGGAACGCTTCTGTTCGACGAAAATTGTGAAGCAATATGAAGATTTTTACCGGCGTGTGCTGGAGCGCTCGGCGTAGAAGCCTTCGGGAACCGAACTATCCGCTTCGATGAGCGGCAAGCGGATGCGAACAAGAGTTCCCTTCCCTTCGTGGCTGTCGATGGTCATGCGGGCGGTATCGCCATAGAGCACCTGCAGGCGCTCCGAGATATTGGCCATCCCGATACCCATCCCCGTCCACTTGCTGCTTTCTTCCAGTTGAGCTCCACCCATACCGACGCCGTCGTCCTCAACTTCGATGATCAGGCGTGAATCTGTAAGGCGGCTGCGAAGATAGATGCTGCCTCCCTCCACCTTGGGGGAAAGACCGTGCTTGATGGAATTTTCAATCAGCGGCTGCAGCAGCATGCTGGGAACGACCACATCGAGCGAGGCGGGATCGAGGTCCTTCACCACGCGCAGCTTGTCGCGCCCAAAGCGAACTACTTCGATGTCGAGATAATTGTCGACGAACTCGAATTCGTCCCGGAGCGACGCAAAGGCTTCGCCGGTGTTGAGCAGGCGACGGAGAATGGTGGCCAGCTTGAAAATCATGCCGCGGGCCGTGTCGGGATCTAAGCGCACCAGCGACGAAATCGAATTCAGAGTGTTGAACAGGAAATGCGGATTGATCTGGTTCTGCAGCGCTTCCATGCGGGCGTGCAGCAGAAGGCGTTCCTGCTCTTCAAGCTTGATCTGAATGCGGACGCTGTTGAAAATCTTCAACTCGATTCCGATCGCGGTCACCGCAGCCGCATAGATTGCGCTATAGACCCAGTAGTTTTCGGGGCTCTCCACGCTGAAGACCGATCCCGGAAAGTACCGCGCCAGCTCCGTTTGCACGAAACGCAAGCCAATCACGGTCCAAAAAAACATGATCTGCCAGTCGAACAGCCGGGGCCGCGGCAGGTTCCGCCGAATCAGCCGAAAAATGCTTTCGTCGATGAACGGTGAAAACGACCAGATGTCGTCCTTATCGACCGCCATGGCTCGTAGCTGGCCCGCAAGAAAACCGGAAAGCACGTCAAACGGCATCGCTGCCCACTCACCATGCAGCAGCGCGGGTATGCCGATCAGAATGCCGCCCAGCGATCCCGCCCAGCGACCGCCGATCACGCCTAACAGCAGCGCAGTTTCAAAACTCAGATCGCCCGCAGCAAAACTTTTCTGCACGATCCGAAACCACACGCCAACCATGATGGGCAGGCCGAACCACAACACAAGGTACCCTTTCTGACGGAATGTGCGCTCTTCCCGAAACAACAGCTTCTTGAATTCTTTGGAGCGCACCAGGCTGCTGGAAACGGCCGCGGCTACGCCCAGTTTGACCAGCAGATTGATCAGGATGAGCCGCGAGTCCATGGTTGCTGTTCCTTGTGATTCGCCCATTCGCCGGATGGGAGCCGTTACAAAAACTGTAGCACGAAGCGGCCGCTTAATATCCCTTGTGCTTGTCGACGACGTACTGCAGTGGCTCGTGCCTTAGATAACGGCGCAGATTGTTGGAGAATAGCTCGTAGTGACGGTGCCAAAGCTTTGCCGTAAGGCCGGCGGTATGCGGAGTGATGAGGAGGTTGTCGAGAGTCCAGAGCGGCGAGTCCACGGGCAGCGGTTCGCGCTCGAACACGTCGAGCGCCGCACCGGCAATGCGGCGCGCGCGCAGCGCATCAGCCAGGGCAGACTGGTCAACCTGCGGGCCGCGTCCAACATTGATCAAATATGCGGTAAGCTTCATGGCCGCAAACCGGTCGGCGTTCAGCAGCCCATGAGTGCCGGCGGTCAAAGGGGCTGCGACGACGACGTAATCCGATTGTTGAAGAAGTTGATCGAGCGCTGAGATGGGAAGGATCTCCTCTACGCCAGCGGGTTTCGCCATTTCCACGTGCTCGCGAACCGCGATCACTCGCATGCCGATGGCAGACGCCAATTGAGCCACACGGCGTCCGATACTGCCGACCCCGATCAATCCCAGGGTTGCGCCAGCGATCTCCTGCGGTTGCGCGCCTTGCGTCCAGATCTGCTGTTGTCCCCACTCGCGATTCTGTTGTAGCAGCACAGCTTGCGGAATTTTCCTGGCCAGCGCGAAGATCAGCGCGATGACGTGTTCGGCAACGACGGGGCCGTGCACTTCCCGCGAGTTCGTGAGGATCACGTCGCTGTTCACGAGCTCCGGAAAAAGAAACTGATGAACTGCCGCGGTGGGAGCGTGGATCCAACGCAGCTTGCGCGTGATGGCAAGCTGCTCGGGGCGCAGCGAGATCGTGAAGATGATTTCGGCATCGCGGAGATCTTCCGCAACGCCTTCATAGCTGCTGCGCGACACAATCTGCAAGTCCGGGAAATCCGCCGCCAGTCGCTCCACAAACCATCCCGGGATATTCCAGAGGTCAAAGCGGTGATGCACGACCAGTAAGAGCTTCATGGTTTTGGAGAATGACTGAAGCAGCAATCATCGAGCCACAGCCGAATTCGCGGAGAGTCGCGGCGCCCCCTATCCGAATGCCAGTTCCTTCGCGCGTTGGGCTGCCTTCACCACCGCTTTGATCAAAGTGACGCGCAGTTTCCCTTCTTCCAGTTCCATGATCGCATCAATCGTGCAGCCCGCCGGAGTGGTGACGGCGTCTTTCAGCAGCGCGGGATGGTCGCCGGTCTCAAGCACAACCTTCGCCGCACCCAGAGTTGTCTGCGCAGCCAGCAGCGTCGCGATATCGCGCGGCAAGCCGACTTTCACTCCCGCCTCCGCCAGCGATTCCAGGATGATGTAGATATATGCCGGACCGCTCGCGGAGAGCGCCGTGACGGCGTCCATGTGCTTCTCATCGACCACAACGGTGCGTCCGACAACGTCGAACATGCGACAGGTCATGGCTACATCGGCGGCGCTGGCGTGCTTGCCTTTGCAGATAGCGGTCATGCCGACTGCCAGCAGGCACGGCGTGTTCGGCATGGCGCGGATGACCGGCGCATTCGCTGAAAGATGCTTCTCGATCATCGACGTGGGCACAGATGCCGCCACCGAGACGATCAGTTGCTTCGAAGTGATGTGGCCCGCGATCTCGCGGATCACGTCCTCGACCACCTGCGGCTTCACGCCGATCACGATAATGTCAGCGTCCTTTGCGGCCTCAACGTTATTGGTGCCGACCTTCACCTTCAGCTTTGCGGCGAGCGCCTTGGCGCGCTCTTCGTGTGCTACCGTGGCGCGCGTTGACTTGGGCGAGAGCAGGCCATTCTTCAGCAGAGCCTGAAGAATGATTCCGCCCATTTTACCCGCGCCCAGAAATGCGACTTTCTTTCCAGCCAGATCCGTTGCCATAACTTTCCTCGATGCCCTTTCCAACCGCAAGAATCACAGAGAACGTAAAATTTACAGAGGAAGCAAGAAGCCGGTTGCGGCGCTCCTCCGCCTTACTTCAATTTTTCCGACCGCTGCATCCAGTTCCAGGCGGTGGTGACCACATCGAGCAGGCCGCGCGATGCCTTCCACTGCAGCAGAGCCTGCGCCTTTGCCGGATTGGCCACCAGAGCGGGCGGATCTCCCGGGCGCCGCGGCACTAGTTTTCGCGGCACCGGTTTGCCGGTAACTTTCTCGACGGTCGAAATCACTTCGCTGACCGAGGCGCCGGTTCCGGTTCCCAGATTGGCAGCAAAACTAGTTTTGCCCGCCGCGAGATGTTCCAGTGCTTTCACATGAGCGCTCGCGAGATCGTTTACATGCACGTAGTCGCGGATGCAGGTGCCGTCGGGCGTAGGGTAATCGGAGCCGAAAACGTTCAACTCCGGACCATTTCCTGCAGCGGCGCGCAGGGCGAGAGGAATCAGGTGGGTCTCGGGATCGTGCAACTCGCCAATCTCGCCGGTTTCATCGGCTCCGGCCGCGTTGAAATATCGCAGGCTGGCAAAACGAAAACCGTAGGCGCGATCGTAGGCTTCCAGGGCCTGCTCGAAAAATAGTTTCGACACACCGTAAGGGTTCACCGGCTCGCGGGGGATATCTTCTGCGATCGGAACCTTGGCGGGTTCGCCATAAACGGCGCAGGTGGAAGAGAAGATGATTTTCTTCACATCCGCTTCCAGGGCGGCATTCAGCAGCGCAAGACCGCCTTCGACGTTGTTGTGGAAATATTTCTTCGGATTCGCTACCGATTCTCCGACGTAGGCGTGAGCGGCGAAGTGCATGATGGCATCGACCCGGCTTAGCGCGGAGTTCAAGGCCTTGGCGTCGAGAATATCGCCCTGGATGAGTTCAAATCCGGATGCCAAGATTTCGTAACCGGTGCTGAGATTATCGAAGATGATCACTTGGTGGCCAGCGCGCTTCAGCGCCCTCGCCGCGTGGCTGCCGATATATCCCGCGCCGCCGATAACTAAGACAATCACTCTGCAATTCCTTTCCGCCTGCCATCGAATGCCGGATAAATCGGACTGGGAGGTGAGCACAACATTGTACACAGCAGAGAGGAATACCGATGAATGCTAAGATGTCCGCAAAGCTCGCCTGAGACGTCTGGGAGATTCTCATGAGTGAAACCCTTGCCGACAAAAAATGCGTGCCTTGCCGCGGAGGCATTCCTCCGCTCAAAGGCAAAGAATTAGAGCGGCTTCACCGGAATGTTCCCGACTGGATCGTCACCAACGAGCATCACATTCATCGCGAGTTCCGATTTCCCGACTTCAAGCAGGCTCTGGATTTCGTGAATCGAGTCGGCGCCGTCGCCGAGGAACAGGGCCATCATCCCGACATTCTGTTGGCATGGGGCAAAGCGGACGTCACTTTGTGGACGCACAAAATTGATGGCTTGACCGAGAGCGATCTCATCATGGCGGCAAAGATTGATCGGCTGAACCAAGGCTGATCGCGCGACCAAACGGCCTACCGAAATCCGCAGGCGGAGCGTGCGAGAAAGCAGAGGCCCCGCAAATTAGGACGTGTGTACCTCCGCGGTCCGCGCGGGCGAGGAGCGAAGCGCCCACAACAGCAAGCCTGCCGGAACTAACATCAGAAGCCCAGTCCCGGTGGAGACCATTCGGGCGGACACACCGACGTCCATAAAACGGCCCGACAGATACCCAGTGCTGGCGAAGGTGAAGCTGGCCAGGCCTAAGTCTGCCGAGAAGACGCGCCCGCGGAAGCGGTCTTCGGTATGAAGCTGCAGCAACGTGGTCGAGAAGACCCAGACGGTCGAGCCTCCAGCATGAGCGAACATCGCGCAGGCCGCAGCCATCCAGACGCTTCGGCTGGCGCCCAGCACACCATAGCCGATCGCGATCGCGAGGTATCCGAAAAATATGCCGAGCCGCAGCCGGTGATCGCTTTGCCCCGCCCAGCGCGCCGAGATCAAGGGTCCGAACAGAGCGCCGAGCCCGCGACCTCCCAGCAGAATGCTCATGCCGAGCATGGCTCCTCCGGCCGCACCGATGCCGCGCCCGTGCACCGCAAACTCCCGCGCACCCATCACGGTGAAGATCACCCAACTGGGCCCGACCATGAGTTCTCCGGCCTTGGCAAAGACGGCGGGCACCAACTGGCGATGGTCACGGATGTAGCGGATTCCCTCAAGCACTGGCGAGAAATCGACCAGATCGCGCGGCCGCAGCGGAGCGGCCGCCTCGGCATGAGGCTCAGGAAAATGCATGCCGGCAATCAGCAGGGCGGAGATAAGAAACGAGAGCGCATTCAAAATGAAGACTGCATCGCGGCCAAGGAACGCTGCGACCACGCCTCCCACGGACGCTCCAATCAGCAGGTTCACCGACCATGTTGCGGATGACAGCGTATTCGCAACCAGGACTTCCCCGGCGGCGGCGATGTTTGGAATGACCGCGGTGCGCGCCGGCTCAAAGAATGCGGCCATGCTGGTTTCCGCCAGCAGCAACGGGTAGACGAGCCACACCATGGAGCGGGAGCGAACCAGCAGCATAGAGAGCACGATGAAGACGCGAATCACATCGGCCGCAATCATGACGTGGCGGCGCTTCAGGCGATCATTGACCACCCCCGCGGTCGGCCCCACGAGAGTTTGGGGCAACACCTGCAAAACTAGCGCCAGGGCTACCGAACTGGCATGCCCGGTCAACTGCAGGAGCAGCGTGTAGATTGACAGGGTGTAAAACCAGTCCCCAATTTCGCTGACAATCTGCGCCAGCCATAGGCGACGGAAGTTAGGATTGGCGCGGATCAGCCGCCCGTAAGAACCAAGCGAAATCGGGGCTACGGTCTGCTCTGGTTCCAGTTCCATATCGAACGGATAGAGTACTTGGTTCCGGAGCGCCGGTAAAATGCATGCCCGAGGCTGGAACTCAAGCTGCCTCTATGGTTTGGGGAGAATTTGGCTCTGACTCCTATCCCCAAGGGCGAGAACTTGCGCTCTTATGATCAAAGCTTTGCATACAGTACATGCCTTAGAGTTGTTGAACGGCAGGTTAACCAGCTATTTTTCAATGACTTAAGTGCTGCCTCGCGGTGGAGATCTTCGGCCGATCTTGGCTCCTTACATGCTCTAGTTAAGTCGTCAGCCGTATATAGGTTCAGGAGAACAATGTCGATGCGTGCCTTGAAAATGTGTTTACTGCTATTACCCTTAACCCTTATCGCAACCCTGCCAGCTTTGGCTAAAGACTGCGACCCCTTCGGTAGCTTCACATGCGCCGGGAGTACCCCAGCCGAGGTGAAGCTCGTTGGGACCGGAAGGTACTCCAGCACCTTTCCGGATCAAGTTATACTGGGCGGCAACATGTTCACGGTCGACTTCGCTGGAAATGCAAACAAGCTCGCGGCCGGCGACGATCTGATTATCGTTGCCATCGCACCCAATGGCCTCACCGGCACTCTGGATGGGATGTCGTTCACGTCGGCAACCTCGTCGCTGCTCATAAACAGCCAAAAAGGGGCTATCCCCGGAACTTGGTCTGATCTTAGCATCCCCGCCAATAGCGTTCAGTATGGTTATGTGAACGTGGGTTCGTTCACCAGTGGGATGTCGGTCACGGTGAGTGGCGTGGGCAACGGGACGATTCTATATGGCGTGGTCGTCAATTCGGATGGCCAGATTGTTTTCAGAACTGCCAATTCTGAAGCTGGCGTCATTTCCACCACCACCACGACCACTCCGGAGCCGGCGTCCCTGACGCTGCTCGGAACTGGACTCGCCGGCTTGGCTGGTTTGGTTCGCCGCAAATTGGTCAAAAGCTAAACCCGAAAAGGCTAGCCTCGACTATTGAACCCCGGAGCATGCGCTCCGGGGTTTTATTTTTCGTTAAAACCAGACCTGTTCTACTACCTTGGCGGGCTCACTTTTCGAGCTTGCGCTTGAGGTCCTCAGCGATCTGCTTGCCGTGGAAGCGCCCGTTTTCGATGAAAATCTCATTCGTGCGCGAACCCGCCACAATGACGCCGGCAACATAAATCCCACGCACATTGCTTTCGAGCGACACCGGATCGCAGACCGGCCGGCATTGCTCGTCGGAGAGTTCGATTCCCATGCTGCGCAGAAAATCATAGTCGGGATGGTAGCCAATCAGGGCCAGCACGAAATCGTTTTTCACGCGCACCGGGCCGCGCGGAGTCCGTAGGACCACATGGTCAATTCCGATTTCCTGCACGGAGCTATTGAAGTAGGCCTCGATGTCACCGTTCTTGATGCGGTTCTCCATGTCGGGCTTGATCCAGTACTTCACATGATGATGCAACTGGGCCTCGCGATGCACCAGCGTGACCCGGGCTCCATGCCGCCACAAATCGAGGGATGCGATGGCGGCGGAATTCTTGCCGCCAATCACCAGCACGTCCGTGTCGTAATAGGGATGAGGCTCGCCGTAGTAATGCGAGACCTTGGGAAGATCCTCGCCCGGAATATTGAGTTGGTTCGCCAGATCGTAATAGCCGGTCGAGACGATGACTTTCTTCGTGCGGTAGTCGTGTGGACGTCCGGCTCGATCGGTCGCAGTAATGCTGAAGTTCTTGTCCTCACCCATCACGGTCTTCACCCACTCGTACTGGCGGACGTCCAGATGGTAGTGCTCGGCAACTTTGCGATAGTACTCCAGCGCTTCCTCCCGGGTTGGCTTCTGCAGCGCCGTAGTGAACGGGATGTCGCCAATCTCGAGCAACTCCGGAGTCGTGAAAAAGACCATGTTGGCCGGGTAGTGAAACAGGGAGTTCACCAGGCATCCCTTGTCGAGGATGACGACCTTGAGGCCGATCTTTTGCGCTTCGATCGCACAGGCGAGGCCGGTGGGTCCGGCTCCAATCACCAGCAGGTCCGTATGCATTTCCGGACGGGGAATGGCCTTCGCTTTGGGCAGGGTATCGACGCGTTCGGCGGTGAGGGAATCAGGCATGGAATTGAAGGCAGAGTCACTCGAGGCTACGGGGGTTCGAGCGGAACTCGGAAACGCATGATTCTAGCACGCTGGAACTTAGCGGTGGTCGCAGAAAAAGTCGGATCTAAGAACGAGAACTCGCAGCCGCCATCGAGACCGGCCTAACTTCTTTTTCGATCAAACGTGACCATTTATCCTCGGCGACTTCCAAGTCGTAAGCGGTTTGCAGATTGAGCCAGAACCCTGCGCTGGTATTGAAATAACGGGCCAGACGCAGCGCTGTGTCTGGGGTAATGGCACGACGCTCGTGAACAATCTCCGCAATCCGGGTAACAGGAACACGGAGGTCGAGCGCGAGGCGGTTCATGCTGAGCTGAAGAGGCTCCATGAATTCGGCGCGCAGGATCTCGCCGGGGTGAATCGGGGGAAGGAGTGTTTGAGATTTAGGCATAACTATTTAGTTCCTGTACGGCTACCCTAGTGGTAGTCGACGATCTCGACCTCGTACGCATTTCCATACGCCACATAAAACAAATCCGCCATTGATCGTTGATTCGTATGCTGTATTCGCCCTTCCGTTCACCGTGCAGAGGTTCCAAACGATTCCCCGGAGGCGCTGCTAAATCGCGCAGTTCTACAGCGCTATCGATCTGGCGGAGCTTTCGCCGCGCTACCTGCTCAATCGCCCTAAAACGCCGGCTTCGCTGCCGCTGGTGAAGCCGCTCGGTCTCAGAGCAACGGAACGACTTGATCACCGGTCCATCCTATTCCGTATCACGTTTAACGTCAAGCAGTAAAGACGTCGGGCGGGTGCGTTTGGCCTTCAGACGCACCACCGCCCAACGTTGCGAGCTGATTGAGCGCTATAATCTTCGGTTGCCTTCATCTCCCTGCTCGACCCAGGAGCCTTCATGTCTACTCTTACTGAGCCTGCCACGCACACCCGTATTGAATCCGACAGCATGGGAAAAATCGAAGTCCCCGCGAATGTTTACTGGGGAGCCCAGACGCAGCGCTCGCTGCTGCATTTCAACATCGGCCGCGACACCATGCCGCCCGCACTGATCCGCGCCTTTGGGACGCTGAAGAAGGCGTGTGCGCTGGTAAACCAGGATCTGGGAAAGCTTCCTGCCGACAAAGCCAAGCTGATCGTGCAAGCTGCCGACGAAGTCATTGCCGGCAAGCTGAACGATCAGTTTCCGCTGCGCATCTGGCAGACCGGCAGCGGCACGCAAACCAACATGAACGTGAATGAGGTCATCTCGAACCGCGCCATCGAGATTGCGGGGGGCGAGATGGGATCGAAGAAGCCGATCCATCCCAATGATCACGTGAACATGTCGCAGTCCTCGAACGACACGTTCCCCGCAGCGATGCACATTGCCGCCGCGGACCGCGTGAAGAATGCGCTGATTCCCGCCGTCAGGATTGTGCGCGACGCCATCCGCGCCAAGGCCAAAGAATTCGACAGCATTGTGAAGATCGGCCGAACGCACTTGCAGGATGCCGTACCGCTCACCGTTGGTCAGGAGTTTGGCGGCTGGGCCAGTTTGCTGGAGCGCGACATTCATCGCCTGGAGCAGGTGCTGGAGGGACTTTACGATCTGGCCATTGGTGGAACCGCCGTTGGCACGGGGTTAAATACGCATCCGGAGTTTGCCGAGCGCGCTGCAAAAAAGATTGCCGAGCTCACCGGACTTCCCTTCCGCTCGCATGGCAACAAGTTCGCAGCCCTATCGGCGCATGATGAAATCGTGTTCGCGCAGGGGGCGATGGAGACGCTGGCCGCGTCGTTCATGAAAATTTCCAATGACATTCGCTGGCTGGCGTCTGGCCCGCGTTGCGGCTTGGGAGAGTTGTCCATTCCCGAAAACGAGCCAGGGTCGTCGATCATGCCGGGCAAAGTAAATCCCACGCAGTGCGAAGCCATGACCATGGTCTGCGTGCAGGTTCATGGGGCGACGGCCGCGGTCGGGTTCGCCGGATCGCAGGGCAATTTCGAACTGAATGTTTACAAGCCGGTGATCATTTACAACTTCCTGCACTCGGTCACGCTGATCACGGATGCCTGCCACGGCTATGTCGAGTACATGATCAAGGGTATCGAAGTCGATCGCGCCAAGGTGGACTGGTATGTCAAGAATTCACTTATGCTGGTGACGGCTCTGGCGCCCAAGGTGGGATACGACAAAGCCGCGCAGATCGCCCACACCGCGCATGTCGATCACTCCAGCCTGCGCGAGGCGGCGCTGAAGCTGGGATATCTTACGGGCGAGGAATTCGATCAACTGGTCAAGCCGGAGCAGATGACGCATCCGTAGGACCCGAACACGAGGCGTCATCCCGAAGCGCCCACGTTTTCACCAGCAGTATTACGAACTCTCTGCTTCCCGTGCTACGAATTCGACCTTTTTGCTCGCCTTTGGTGTTGTCGTAATTACGACCACGCTGACCAGTACCAGCAGCGTCCCCGCAATGGTGCGCACGCCGATCGCCTCCCCGCCCAGGAAATATCCAACGAGAACGGCGACGACCGGATTCACATACGCGTACGTGCCTACCTTCGTCGGCGATTCATGATGGATCAGCCACACGTAGGCGGTGAAGCCCATAATCGATCCGGCCACGATCAGGTAAGCCAAGGCGAGCCAAGCTTTGGTCGAGACTGCTCCCGGATGGAACCCGCGGAACTCGCCGAGCAATAGCGCAGTGATCGTCAGCAGCACTCCTCCGGCAAACATCTGGGCAGCGGAACTCATGGCCTTTACTGCCGGCGATGGCAATTTCCGGCTTAGCGCGGACGCGATCGACCAACTGATTGCGGCGAACAAAAGAGCGCAAGCGCCAAGAGTGTCGATGGGAGCATCGCCGAAACTTGCGGAATGATTCACCAGGACCGCAACCCCGCCAATCCCTAACAGCAGCGCCATTGCCAGGCGCCCGGTCAGCCGCTGCGTCTTCACGACGAGGATTTCCGAAAGGGTCATGAAGACCGGGATGGTCGCCAGCATCACGGCGGCGATCCCTGAGGGCACGCGGCGCTCGGCCCAGAAGAGGAGGCCGTAATCCATCACGAAGATTAAAACCGCGAGGAGCGTTGCTCCACGCCATTCGCGCGCCGTCGGCGCAGGCACTCCCCTGGCGCGCGCCCACGCATAAAGAACAACTCCGGCGACGAGGAATCGCATTCCGGCGAGCAAGAACGGTGGAACCTCGCGCACACCGACACGGATCGCGAGGAACGTGGAACCCCATACGAAGTAAATGATGGCGAAGGCCAGCAGAACTTTCCAGGTTGGCGGGCGCGTTATGGTTTCCATCTGACGGACTCCTGGCGAGACGCGTGCACGAGTGCCTGCGCCGCAGCCGCTGATGTGGATTAGATCATCGGATCCCGTTGAGGACCCAGGAGTGGCTCATCAAATGTTTTTATAGGGCTATAAACGGGAGCTACTTCTTGAGCAGGCTGGTATGGCTGGCGACGCACTGCCACTTGCCGAGGTCGAAGAACCATGTATCGGTGAAGCGTCCGACGTGATCGTAGGGCTTGCCGTGGTACGTTCCCTGCGTGTGATAAACGCCGGTAATCACAGCCATGTCGCCAAAGAAATTCATTTTGACGTCCTGAATATTCGCCAGCGTCGGCCTGAAGAGCGGGTCTTTGATGTCGGCCAGGAATCTCTGCTTGTCGCTGATTTCGCCGTCCCACTCGGTATTGACGAAGCGGCTGGAAACCAGGGCGTCGAGAGCAGAGGAATCCCGGTTCACCTGGGCTTCGTTCCACAGGCGCTCCAGAACCAGCAGTTTGCTTTCCCGAGGATCGGCCTGTTGGGCGGCCATTCCGACCGAGGCGAGAACCAGAAAACAGCAGATGGTGCGGATCATACCCGTACACGCTCGCCAGCATCCCCACGTGAGGCGAACGTCTGCTAACGATAGCAATTGCGCATGGGATTGAGCTATTGAATTGCGCTCGACAAGGTTACGAACGTCACGGACGAAACATCCTTGTTCGCCGACATTTGCAATGCTGGGCGGCGGCGAAGATGCGTCAACAACCCGTTTTCAGCGCCCGCTAGTATGCCCAGCGCAACAGAGTCGCACCCACGGTGAAGCCGGCTCCGACCGAAGCCAGCAAGACCAGGCTTCCCTTCTTCAGCTTCCCTTCCTCGATGGCCGTATTCATGGCCAACGGAACGGTTCCCGCCGTGGTATTGCCGTAGCGGTCGATGTTAACGACGATGCTCTCCGGCCTGAGGCCCAGGCGGTCGGCAGTGGCATTGATGATGCGCAGATTGGCCTGGTGAGGAATGAAGACGTCGATGTCGGATCCCTTCAGCCCGTTGCGCTCAAGAAGCTTCAGACACAGCTCGGTCTGCTTGCGCACGGCAAACTTGAACACCTGCTGGCCGTCTTGATGCACGTAGTGCATTCGCTTGGCGATGGTTTCTTTGCTAGTGGGATGCAGACTGCCTCCACCCGGCATGTAAAGATACTGGCCGCCCGAGCCATCCACCTCGTGAATGAAGTCGATGAGTCCCTCGGAATCGTTTTCGGCGGGCTCGAGGATGGCAGCGCCGGCGCCGTCTCCGAAAATGACGCAGGTGGCGCGATCTGTGTAATCGATGATCGACGACATCACATCCGCCCCGATCGCCAGCACGTGGCGATGCGCACCGCTGGCAATAAATTGCGCGCCTACCTGCACCGAATAGAGAAACGCTGAGCAAGCGGCCGACAGATCGAATCCCCAGGCTCCCTTGGCGCCCAGCTTCTCCTGCACCACGCAGGCGGTCGAGGGGAAGAACATATCGGGAGTAACCGTGCCCACGATGATGGCTTCGATCTCCATGGGATTCAGGCCGCGCAGTGCCAGAGCTTTCCGCGAGGCTTCGACGGCCAGATCACTCGTAGGCACGCCTTTCTCCACGACGTGGCGCTCGCGGATGCCAACGCGAGCCATGATCCATTCGTGATTGGTGTCGACCATTCGTTCCAGGTCGGCGTTGGTGAGAAGACGCGGCGGAACGTAGGTGCCCAGGGCGCTGATTTTGGCGCGGATCGGTTTAGTCAATGAGAACCCCTGAAAATGTATGTCAATATTTTGAAGGATCGCAGGAAGAAAGTCTAACTAGAGCAGGTTTCAAAGTTTCAAAGTTTCACGGATAGTTCGTTCGCCATCTTCATCCTTGCTACATTGAAACTTTAAAACTTCGGAACCTAAAACCTGGAGCTCAATAGCTCCAGCGCATCAGCGACGCGCCTGAAGTGAAACCCGCACCCACCGCGGCGATCAGCAGCAAGTCTCCCTTCTTTAACTTGCCCTCCTCGATCGCGGTGCGCATGGCGATCGGGATCGTTCCCGCCGTGGTGTTGCCGTAGCGATCGATATTGATGATGACCTTTTCCAGGGGCATGCCCAGGCGGTCGGCCGTAGCGGTGATAATGCGGCGGTTGGCCTGGTGGGCGATAAAGCAGTCCACATCCTTGCCTGTGAGTTGATTCTTCTCCAGAATGCGTTCCGTCATCTCCGCCATCTTCTTCACCGCGTACTTGAAGACGTTTTTTCCATCCTGATGGATGTAGTGCATTTTCTGATCGACCGTCTCGTGGCTGGCCGGGTTCAGGCTGCCTCCGCCGGGCATGTACAGGTATTGTCCGCCAATTCCTTCGATCTGGGCCACATGATCGATAACGCCGGCGCCATCTTCGGAAGGTTCGAGCAGAACAGCGCCCGCGCCATCCCCGAAGATGATGCAGACGGCGCGGTCGGTGTAGTCGGTCATGGCGGAGTTTTTGTCGGATCCGATCACCAGCACCTTTTTGTACTGGCCGGATTCGACAAATTTCACGCCCGCATTGAGCGCATAAAGGAAACCGGAGCATCCGGCCGAGACGTCGAAGCCCCATGTATTTTCGATGCCGAGCTTGTGCTGAACTAAACACGCGGTTGAGGGATACATCATGTCAGGCGTGACCGTGCCCACGATGATGAGGTCCACTTCCTGGAGATCGAAGGGATGCGATTCCAGCAGGTTCTTTACCGCGGCCACCGCCATGTCGCTGGCGGCGACGCCCTTGTCGGCGATATGGCGCTCGCGGATTCCGACGCGTTCGAGGATCCATTCGTTGGTGGTGTCGACCATTTTTTCCAGCTCGGCATTGCCGAGCACGCGCGGAGGCAGATAGGTACCAAGCGCGCTGATTTTGGCGCGGAGAGGTTTGGTCAATCAGGGCTCCTGAAAAGAGGAAACCCAGTATTCTGAAGGATTGCAGCGAGAATGTCTAACCGAATCCCTTCCCTGAACACCCCAACTGAGAACGAAATACTCACTTCAGGCTGCGGCGCGCTCCCTTTCGTGGTCCATCCACTCACGAATGAAATTTGGGCAGGAGACAATCCCAAATTGCTGGTTCTCGCCGTCCATCAGATAAAAGAGGGCAACACGATCCAATTCCCCCAGATACGCCAGGTTGAGCAGGGGCCACAAGCGGCATTCGCTCGCGGATTGGACCAACTGATCGAGATAGGAGAGATGTCCGCTAAATAACTTTCCGGAGACTCGAATCGTGACATGGGCGGAATTATTGCGAGTATTCATGATTTCCCTCGGGCACCATTGTTGAAGTTGCTGCGCCCTACTCCCAATGGATGCTCGGGAAAACGTTTCTTGCGAAAAGAGTGGTAAACGAAGTGTAAATTTCCGTAATCGGAGGGTGTAAGGACAATGGACCGTTTGCGCGGAAACAATAAGTCAGGCACCGGGAACTCACTGCACACGCAAGAGCCCGTTACCGTTGCTTCCTTCCGGACCTGGCGGGGTTGGCGAGAGTACGTCGCGTGAGACCGATGCCTGACCTGGATCATTCTAGCATTCCGGTTTGACGGCTTTTGGCGGGTCGCGACCGAATTCAAATGCGGGAAAGAATCGGTTTGGACTTTCCACCATCCTGACCACCGGCTACTGATGGTGTATGTGACTTTTGGTGCAAGATTCTGCGGGCAAGGCCTTCCCTTCTGGTGGACGTTGTCGAACAATGTTGATTGAAGCCGAATTGCTCGGGCTTCTCGGGGCTTCATAGTTATCGATTTCGCGAAGCATGGCGCTTCCCTCTTCCAAACTCGACGTTATTCCGCTGCAGCGAGCCATTGATCACTACTTTGAGCTTGCCCTCTATCTATTGGTCTTGACTGGTTTTGGGACGCTTGCCGGCACTGGTGGGCTCGATTTACCCTCGGTGATCCTGGTGGCAGCGGCGCTGGCGGTCCGTGGCTACTTGTTGGCCAAGAAAAATCCATTTGTCATTTCCGAGAGCTGGACCACTCCGCTGTCGCTCGCCTATTTCGCGTTTTTCGTCATCGATTATTTCGCATTCTCCCGCGGCTTTCTGCCCGCGACCATTCACCTCGCATTATTTGGCGTGGTGGTGCGGATGTTCTCGTTACGGCGCGAGCGTGACCACGTCACACTCGCGATCCTCGCCTTCCTCATGGTGCTGGCCTCGGCAGTGCTGACCGTCGACAGCGTCTTTCTGTTTGCATTCGCAATCTTCATGCTGATGGCCGTTACCACGTTTGTGCTGATGGAAATGCGGCGCTCGGGACAGGATGCCAACATCGAGGCGCGGCATTCCAACGATCCGCAGGAACACCGGCACCTCGCCTTTGCGCTGGTCAGGATTGCTCCCGCCCTGATGATCATGATCCTGCTGTGCGGCGCAGCCTTATTCTTTGTCATGCCGCGCATGTCCGCCGGAAACCTGGGAGGGTATTCTTACGGCACGGATTTCTCCGCGGGCTTCAGCAATCACGTGCAGTTGGGTCAGATTGGCGAGATTCAGCAGTCGAATTCCGTTGTCATGCATGTAAAAATCGACGGCGACACGATCGGGCGCTATGACCTGCACTGGCGCGGAGTGGCGCTCGCGAATTTTGACGGGCACAGTTGGTCAAGCCCGCAGGAACAATCCTTGCTGCAACGGCAATCGGATAGCGGCTTCGCTATACCCGGCCTGGATGCCGCATTGAGAATTCCCGCAGCGTCACACGCGGAGCCTCCAAATCTGATCCATTATCGCGTTTTGATGGAGCCCATCGGCACGAATGTTTTCTTCCTTGCCCCCTGGGCGCGCCGCGTCAGCGGAGATTACCGGCTGCTCGCAGCTGACAGCGGCGGGGCGATCTACGATTTCGACTCACGCCGGGCCATCACCCACTATGAGGCGATATCGGACATTGCAACTCCGTCGCCGGCCGAGTTGCGAACGGCGGGGCGCGGTTATCCGGCCCTGATTCGCAACACTTATTTGCCGCTGCCTGCGCTCGATCCGCGAATCCGTCAACTAGCAGCACAGGTTACAGCTTCCGCCGCCAACGACTACGACAAGGCGGCCCGCATCGAGCTGTATCTTAAAACGCGGTACGGCTACACGCTGGTGCTTCCCAGAACCGCGGAGACGGATCCGGTGGCGAATTTCCTTTTCGTTCGCAAGCAGGGACACTGCGAATACTTCGCTTCCTCGATGGCGGTAATGCTGCGAACGCTCGGCATTCCCGCGCGCGTGGTCAACGGATTCCGCAGCGACGAGTTCAACGATCTGACTGGCAGTTATGTGGTGCGCGCCAAGGATGCCCATGCCTGGGTCGAGACCTACTTCCCGGAATACGGCTGGCAGACGTTTGATCCGACACCGTCGGGCAATGGCACGGGCACACCGCAGGGATGGGGCCGGCTGGCGCTGTATGTGGATGCCATGGCCTCCTTCTGGCGCGAGTGGATCATCAGCTATGACAGTTCGCATCAGTATGTTCTCGGTCAGGCTGCGGTGAACGGATCGCGCGGAGCCTGGGAAAACGCCCGCCGTTGGGCCAGCAAACATTATTCGATCATGCTGAAGTGGGCGCGCCAGACTCAGGGTCGAGTGCAGCATTCGCCCGGCCGCTGGGCAGTGCTTGGACTAGGAATCGCTTTGGCCCTGGTTCTTTTAGGAAATATGGGCCGCTTGGTGCGCGCGATGTATGAGAAGTGGCTGGCAGCGCATCCTGAGCACTCGCCCGAGCAATCCGCCGCCATGTGGTATCAGCGGATGGCGCGCGTTCTGGCGCGGCGCGGAATGAGAAAATCGAAGGCGCAGACTGCGCAGGAGTTCGCTCGGCAGATTGAAGACTCTCGTCTTCGCACTCCTGTGGCCCGCTTTACCGATGTGTACGAGTCGGCGCGATTTGGAAACAGCTCTGAAGACGCGCGGCGCCTGGAGGAGTTGTACGAAGAAGTAGAAGCCGCTACGCGAGACCGGTAATCCCCGGGTGAATGCGGGCCGGTTCCACTTGCGGCTGAATGCTCAACTGCTTGAGATAAGCATCCACACCGGCGGCCGCCTTTCGACCTTCCGAGATCGCCCACACCACCAGCGACTGTCCGCGCCGCATATCGCCCGCCGCGAATACTCCCGGAACCGAAGACGTATAGTTCTCGTCGGTGGCGACATTGCCGCGATGGTCGAGTTGAACTCCCAATTGCTCGATCATTCCGTGGCGTACCGGTCCGAGAAAGCCCATCGCGATCAACACCAGATCGGCATCCATGGTGAACTCCGTTCCGGCAATCGCTTCAAACTTCGGGGGAGGGCCAACCCTTACGGCGTGAAGTTGTTTGACGTTGCCGCCGTCGTCACCACTGAACCTGGTCGTCGCGATACTCCAGTCGCGAACGCCTCCCTCTTCGTGCGCAGCCTCGGTGCGGAGTTGCAGAGGCCAAAGAGGCCACGGCGTTAGCGGCGAACGCTCTGCGGGAGGTTTGGGCATGATCTCGAACTGGTGAACCGAGATCGGCTTCTGACGGTGTACCGTCCCGAGACAATCCGCGCCGGTGTCTCCGCCGCCGATAATCACCACGCGCTTGCCAGTCGCCAAAATTTCTATCGAGGCATCGATCGCGTCGCCGTGGCAGCGCTTGTTCTGCTGCGGAAGAAATTCCATCGCGAAATGAATGCCCTTCAACTCGCGGCCAGGGACCTGCAGGTCGCGCGGATGTTCGGACCCTCCGGCGAGAACGATGGCATCGAATTCGCGGCGTAGGTCTTCCACGGGCACATTTCTGCCAACCTCCGCATTGGTGACAAACTTCACGCCCTCGGCCGCCATCTGCTCGAGGCGGCGATCGATGATGTGCTTCTCCAGTTTGAATTCCGGAATCCCGTAGCGTAGCAAACCGCCAATCCTGTCTGCTTTTTCGTAAACCGTAACCGCATGCCCGGCGCGACGGAGTTGTTGCGCGGCAGCCAGTCCCGCGGGACCAGAACCGACGATTGCGACTTTCTTTCCCGAGCGGGATTTCGCAGGCTGCGGCCGGATCCATCCCTCCAGAAACCCGCGTTCGACAATGTTTTTCTCGTTCTGCTTGATGGTCACCGGAGGCTGGTTGATGCCCAGCACGCAGGAGGCTTCGCAGGGCGCGGGACAAATGCGCCCAGTGAATTCCGGGAAATTGTTGGTCGCATGCAACTGGCGCACGGCATCTTTCCACTGGCCGCGATACACCAGATCATTCCAGTCAGGGATGAGGTTGTTCACCGGGCATCCCGTCTGGCAGAAGGGGACGCCGCAATCCATGCAGCGCGCGCCTTGCTGGCGAAGCTGCTCTTCGGGAAAATCCTGGTAGATCTCGAACCAGTCGTTTACGCGCTCCAGCACCGGCCGGCGCGGCGCCAACTCGCGCGAATAATCCATGAAGCCCGTGGTCTTACCCATGCTGCACCTGCTCTGCATTCTCCAGAACCGCTACAGGTTCGCCGGGGATATAAGCATGATCGCTGCGGCTGACGCCCAGAACCCGTTTAAACTCGCGCGGGAAAACTTTGATGAACCGCGAGGCGGCCTCGTCCCAGTGGTCGAGAATCCACCGAGCGCGGCGGCTGCCAGTGAGTTCCATGTGGCGTGTGACGAGATCACGGACGCACTGTACATCTTGCATCTCGACCAGCGGTTCGAGATCGACGGAGTCCAGATTGCAGCGTTCCTGGGTAAAGTCTCCGCGCTCATCGAAAGCATAGGCCAAGCCGCCACTCATGCCTGCCGCAAAGTTTCGGCCGCAGGCGCCAAGGACCACGACCAGTCCGTTGGTCATGTATTCGCAACCGTGATCGCCCACGCCTTCTACGACCGCGGTCGATCCCGAATTGCGCACCGCAAAACGTTCGCCGGCTACGCCGTTGAAGAAGGCTTCCCCACTGGTCGCGCCATAAAGCGCAACGTTGCCGATGATGATATTTTCTTCGGCAGCGAAACTGGAGTCGCGAGGCGGATAGACGATAAGCCGCCCGCCCGACAGGCCCTTTCCGACGTAATCGTTGGCCTCGCCCTCAAGCGTGATGGTGATTCCTTTGGCGAGAAACGCTCCCAGACTTTGTCCGGCTGAGCCGCGCAAACGTATTCTCAGCGTATCGTCGGGCAGTCCGCTTGAGCCGTAACGGCGTGCCACCTCTCCGCTCAGCATGGTTCCGACAGATCGATGGACATTGCGTACCGGCAAATTAATTTCGATCGGGCTCAGACTAAGCAGAGCATCGATCGAGTGCTCTACCAGTTGATGGTCGAGTGCATGGTGCAGCCCGTGGTCCTGAGGATGAACGCATCGGCGCGCAACCCGCGACGGCACCGGCGGATCGTAGAGGATCGCGGAAAAATCCAACCCGCGTGCTTTCCAGTGGTCGACTGCTTCCTCCACCTGGAGCATGTCAACGCGGCCGACCATCTCATCGACGGTGCGGAAACCGAGTTCCGCCATGTATTGCCGAACCTGCTCCGCGAGGAAGAAGAAGAAATTAATGACATGCTCCGGCTGCCCCTGGAACTGCTTGCGCAGCGCGGGATCCTGCGTGGCAATGCCAACCGAACACGTGTTCAGATGGCACTTCCGCATCATGATGCATCCCATGGCAATGAGCGGCGTGGTAGCGAAGCCGAATTCTTCGGCGCCGAGCAGAGCCGCGATCACGACATCGCGCCCGGTCTGCAGTTTGCCGTCGGTCTGCACCCGAATGCGGCTACGCAAATCGTTCAGCAGCAGCACCTGCTGCGTTTCGGCTAACCCCAGCTCCCACGGAATGCCGGCGTGCTTGATCGAACTCAGCGGCGAAGCGCCGGTGCCGCCGGTATCTCCGCTGATCAACACGACATCAGAGTGAGCCTTCGCCACGCCCGCGGCCACCGTGCCCACGCCAACTTCGGCAACGAGTTTCACGGCTATGCGCGCACTGGGATTCACATTCTTCAGGTCGTAAATGAGCTGTGCCAGATCTTCAATCGAATAAATGTCGTGATGCGGCGGGGGAGAAATGAGTCCAACACCTGGAATCGAGTGCCGCAGGCGCGCGATCACAGAGTCCACTTTATGTCCGGGCAGCTGGCCGCCCTCGCCGGGCTTGGCTCCCTGCGCCATTTTGATCTGCAATTCGTCCGCGTTGACGAGATAGTTCGCCGTCACCCCGAAGCGGGCTGAGGCCACCTGCTTCACGGCGCTGCGTCGCAGATCGCCGTTGGCGTCGGGCTTGAAGCGCTCTTCGTCCTCTCCGCCTTCGCCCGTATTGGATTTGCCGCCGATGCGATTCATCGCGATCGCTAGAGTCTCGTGCGCTTCCTTGCTGATGGATCCGAACGACATGGCGCCGGTCGTAAAGCGCTTCACAATCTCCTTCGCCGGCTCGACTTCGTCGATCGGCACAGGCTTGTCGCTCTTCTTCAGTTTCATCAGGCCGCGCAACGTGCACAGGTTCGCGCTCTGCCGGTCGATCAGATCCGTATATTCCTCGAAGGTCTTGAAGCTGTCCTGACGAACGGCCTGCTGCAGCTTGCTGATCGTGTTCGGATTGAGCAGATGGTATTCGCCATTCACGCGCTGGTGATAATTCCCGCCCACTGCCAACTCCGTCTCGAACTCGGTCAGCGGACGAAAAGCGTATTCGTGCTTCAACTGCGCTTCGGCTGCGAGCACGGAAATCCCGATGCCTTCCAGGCGCGAGGTCGTCCCTGTGAAGTAAGCATCGATCAGATCCTTGTTAAGCCCGATCGCTTCGAAGACCTGCGCCCCTTGATAGCTCTGCAGGGTCGAGATCCCCATTTTCGAAAATGTCTTCAGCAGGCCCTTCTTGATCGCCTTGAGAAAATGTCTGAGTGCGATTTCAGGCGTAGTCCCGTCGCCCAACTCGCCGCGCCAGGCAAGGTTCTCCACACTTTCGAGCGCCAGATAAGGATTGATTGCACTGGCCCCGTATCCGCTCAGCAGGGCGAAATGCATGACTTCGCGCGGCTCCCCGGATTCGGTAATCAGCGCTACCTGGGTTCGCGTCTCTTCGCGCACCAGCAGATTGTGAACTGCCGCGAGCGCCAGCAGGCACGGAATGGGAGCGTAGTCCTTGGTCACGCCGCGATCGGAAAGAATCAGGAGCGAGTATCCCGCTTTCACTGCAAGCGACGCTCTTTGGCAGAGTTCGTCGAGCGCGCGTTTAAGGCCCGCTTCCCCTTCACTCGCTCGAAAAAGCGCGGGCAGCGTGGTCGCCAGCAGGTCGCGATTCGAGACCCGGCGCAGCTTCTCCAGTTCGCGGTTCGTGAGTAGCGGATGCTCCAACTTGAGCATGTGGCAGTTTTCCGGCGCCTCCTCGAGAATGTTCCGCTCGCTTCCGATGTAGCTGATGAGTGACATCACCATCTCTTCGCGAATCGGGTCGATGGGAGGATTGGTCACTTGCGCGAAGAGCTGTTTGAAATAGTTGAATAGCGATTGCGGCTTGTCGGAAAGACAGGCCAGCGGCGTGTCGGTGCCCATCGAGCCGACAGGCTCTTCGCCCTTGATCGCCATCGGGGCAAGAATCATGCGCAGGTCTTCATCGCTGTATCCGAATGCGCGCTGGCGGCGCAGCAGAGTCTCGGCGTCCGGAATGTGCATGCGCGTGGGTTCGGGCAGCTGGTCCATCGTGATCTGATTCTCCGCCACCCACTGGGCATAAGGCTGTTGCGAAGCAAGCTTCTGCTTGATCTCCTTGTCGGAGACGATGCGGCCCTCGACCGTATCGACCAGAAACATTTTTCCCGGCTGCAGCCGGCCCTTTTTCTTGATCTGCTCAGGAGCGATGTCGAGCACGCCGGCTTCGGAAGCCATCACCACCAGATCGTCGTGCGTCACCACGTAGCGTCCCGGCCGCAAGCCGTTGCGGTCGAGCGTTGCGCCGATGACGCGTCCATCGGTAAAGGCGATCGCCGCCGGTCCATCCCAAGGCTCCATCAGGCAAGCGTGATACTCGTAGAAAGCGCGCTTCTCCGGCTTCATGTGCGGATTGCCGGCCCACGCCTCCGGGATCAGCATGGCCATGACGTGCGGCAGCGAGCGTCCCGCCTGCAGGAGTAATTCCACGGCATTGTCGAAGTTGGCGGAATCGCTGCCGTCAGGCACGATGATGGGATGCAGCTTCTGCAAGTTGTCGCCAAACAGCGGTGAACTGAGCAGCGACTGGCGGGCGTACATCCAGTTCACATTTCCGCGGAGCGTGTTGATCTCGCCGTTGTGCGCGATATACCGGTAGGGATGAGCCCGCTGCCAACTGGGAAATGTATTTGTCGAGAAGCGCTGGTGCACCAGGCACAACGCGCTGATCACGTCTGGATCGGACAGTTCACGGTAGAAGTTTGTGATCTGCGGCGCCAGCAGCAGTCCTTTGTAAACGATCGTGCGGCACGAGAGCGAAGGAATATAAAACATTCCGGCGTCTTCGATGCCGGAGTCGCGGACTTCATTTTCCGCGCGCCTGCGCACCACATAGAGCTTGCGCTCAAAGGTGTCCTCGTCCATCCCCGGCGCGCACGCGACAAAAATCTGCTGGATGTACGGTTGCGAAGCGCGGGCCACCCGGCCAATGGCTGAAGCGTAGACGGGCGTATCGCGCCAGCCGAGGACGGTCAACCCCTCCTCGCGCACGATCCGCTCAAGAATGCCTTCGCACTGCAGGCGGGGATGCTTCTCCACGGGCAGGAACGTCATTCCCGCGGCATATGTTCCTGCGGTAGGCAAAGTAAAGCCCAGCTTTTCGCACTCGCGGGCAAAGAACTGGTGAGGAATCTGAATTAGAACGCCGGCGCCGTCCCCGGTTTCTGGATCGCAGCCGCAGGCGCCGCGATGCGCCAGATTCTCCAGAACCTGGATTCCCTGACGAATGATGTCATGGCTTTTATGGCCGCCGATGCTGGCGACAAACCCAATGCCGCATGCGTCGTGCTCGTGCGTGGGATCGTAAAGCCCCTGGGCCGGAGGAAGTCCAGTATTCGGGTTGTGACGGGTCGTCATGGACTTCGTCGGGTGAAGCGATTTCCTTTCGAAGGGCTCGATCTTGGGCCTGCATAGTTGAGCGACTGCCGTCGCACACTTCGACACAGGTGCAAATCTTCGTAGTTCATTTAATAGCGCCCACAGGCCGGCAAAGTACAATGCAGAATTTCGATACAAGCTATGCAAAATTCGGGGGCCGGGCAGGACGCAGCAGTAACTCGGAATTAACCTCGAATTCAGCAGACTCCGTTATAATTTCGCTCACACGCAAATGGACTTCGATCAGCTCATCACGTTTCTGGAAGTTGCCCGACAAGGCAGTTTTTCCCGAGCCGGAGAAAAGGTGTTCCGGTCGCAGTCTGCGGTCAGTGCGCAGATCCGGCAGTTGGAGCAGGAATATGGCGATCGCCTTCTCGATCGCTCGGGGAAAACCGTCAAGCTGACTCCCGCCGGCCAGGTCTTTTACGAATACGCCGAGCGCCTCAAAAGCCTGCGCGACGAGTCGTTGATGGCTGTGGCCGACCACAGCGGCACTCCGCGCGGCACCTTGCGCGTTGGCGCGAACGAGGCGACTTGCCTGTACGTTTTGCCGGAGGTCTTCGCCGAGTATTGCCGCCGCTATCCTCCAGTCCGGATCAGCATTTACCGGAATTTCAGTTACAAGATCGTCGAGAAACTGGAGAATGGCATGGTGGAAGTTGGCATTCTCACCTTGCCGATTCAGTCTCCCAGCCTGAAGATTCAGCCCATTTTCCGCGACAAGCTGTTGCTGATGGTCAGCCCGAAAAATCCGCTGGCCAAGCACAAAGTGGTGCCCGTCAGCGAGATTGTGAAACATCCGCTCCTGTTCCCCAAGACCGGCCACACGCGCAGGCTGCTGGATAAGCTGTTTCGCCCGTATAGCGCGGAACTGCAGGTGCGCATGGAGTTGCCCAGCATCGGGATGATCAAGAGCTTTGTGGCGGCGGACCTTGGCGTCTCCCTGATCAGCGCTTCGTTTGCGCGCGATGAAGTCGATGCTGGCCGGGTCAAACTGATCGATCTGGAAGATGCCGAACTCTATCGCGAACTGGGACTCGCCTATCGTCGCGACCGAACCCTGTCCGTCGCTTCGACAGCCTTTGTGGGCCTGTTGCGCCAGTTCGCCACCCAGATGAAAAAGGATGACGCGTAATCGCTAGAACTGAAATTTCGATACAACATATCGCAATTTTCAATTTCCTTGGGACGCGATCCAGCGATATCGTCATTGTGTTGAAGTCCTATTTATGATTCCCACGATCCAGAAGGCGACGCGAATTACATCGACAGGCACAGGCATGTCGACACGAATTACGTGTCTTCTGGAGGACGGGAACGGATGAAGTAAAGCACTCTTAGAGAATCACCCGAACCCACCGCCAGGAGCGATCTGGCGGTGGGTTTTTCTTTGCCCAAAATACGAAATGGAGCACAAGTTTATGAGCGAAGCAGGACAGCTAAGCCGATTCGACCGGACGGATGATCTCGTGGTGATGAAGTTCGGAGGCACGTCCGTGGAGGACGCCGCGGCCATTCGCCGCCTCATTGGCATTGTGCAGAGCCGGCGGAATGCACAGGCAGTGGTCGTCGTCAGCGCCCTGGCGAAAGTCACCGATCAACTGCTCGAGGCTGGTCGCGCCGCAGCAAGCGGCCATCTCGGATCGGCTCTGGCAATGGTTCGGAATATTTACGTCCGGCATGAGCGACTGGCTGAATCCTTGGTGGATGGGTCCACTCACACCGCGCTCGACGGCGAACTTCGCGTAGAGTTCCAGATGCTGGAATCGCTTCTGCACCGCATATCAGCCGTGCGCGCACTCGATGCGGAGTTGCAGGATCGACTACTCGGCTTTGGCGAATGCTTTTCGAGCAAACTTGTTATCGAAGCACTGGTAGCTGCCGGGCTGAGTGCGAGCCATGTTGATGCCCGCTCTTGCATCGTTACCGACGCCCGACACGGACAGGCGAGTCCGGTGTGGGAAGCGACCAACCAACGTGTCCAGCAACTCGTTGAGCCGCTGTTGTCGACCGGACGCATTCCGGTCCTGGGCGGATTCATTGCTGCCACCGCCGATGGCGTCCCAACGACGCTGGGTCGCGGCGGATCCGATTTCACCGCTGCCATCATCGCAGCCGCGCTGGGAGCCGCGCGCGTTGAAATTTGGACCGATGTGGATGGCGTCATGACTACCGATCCGAAGTTGTGTCCCGATGCCCGCGTGATCCGCAGGATGAGCTTCGACGAAGCGGCGGAACTGGCGCATTTCGGAGCCAAGGTGCTGCATCCGGCGACGCTGGCTCCGGCAATGCGCGAAAACATTCCCGTCTACGTGTTGAACTCGCGGCGTCCGCAGAACGAGGGAACGGAGATCACCGCCGACGCAAACCACGGCCACAAGGTGCGGGCCATCAGCGCGAAGCGCAATGTTGCTTCCGTAGAGATTGCCCCGCGCGGGAGGATTGATTCTGATTTACTGGGCGCAATATTTTCTGCATTCGATCAGAACGCTTGTTCGGTCGACGTGATGGCGACCTCGCCGGGCCGCATCTCGTTGCTGGTAGCTTCAACCGTGCCCTTGCCAGGAATCGCGGCTGATCTTCAAAGCATTGCTGACGTGAGCTGGGAGAATCACCAGGCATTGATCTGTCTGGTGGGCGAAAACATTCGGCGACAACCGGAAGTGGCCAGGCGGGTTTTCGCAGCCGTATCCGACATGGATGTGCGCGTCTTTTGTCAGGGCGCTTCGGAGCGCACGATCTCGTTTCTGGTGGAAGAATCGCAGGCCGAGGAATCGGTGCGGAGATTGCACGCAGTCTTTTTCCCGAAGATTGAGCCGGCGCGGGACTGGGGCGGAATCTCGACCGCATTCTGCCAGGCTGGATAGCCGATAGCCGCAAGAAAGTATGTGGAGCGGGCGCTCATTGCCCGCTTTGCTTGCGGTGGCAAGAGCTAGCGGGCAGGAGTTCCCGCTCCACATATGCCCATCATTCCACTCCGCTCGGCATCGGTTCGATGACGTGTAAACCACACTCTGTCTTGGAAAATCCCGGCCAACGCCCTGAGCGCGGATCTTCTCCTGCCCTGACCGCGCGGGTGCAGTGCGTGCAACCGATGCTGGGATAGTCCTGATTGTGCAATTCGTTGTAGGGCACGTCGTGATCGTGAATGTAGCGCCACACCTGTTTCGCCGTCCAATTGATAATCGGATTGACCTTCACCAGTCCGAACTTCGTGTCCCACTCGATGCGATGAGCGCCAGAGCGGGCGGAAGTCTGGTCGCGGCGAATGCTGGTAATCCACGCGCTCAATTCTCCGAGCTTGCGGCGGAGCGGTTCGACTTTGCGCAGGTTGCAGCAGGCATCGGGATCGCGAGTCCACAACGCTGCGCCCTGGGTACGCTCCTGCTCTTCGGGCGAAAGCAGCGAAAATACTTTTTCAATCGTGATCCCGTATTTTTCTTCGATCCGGTCCATCAGGTTGTAAGTTTCGGGAAACAGAAACTCGGTATCGATCGTAAACAGGCGAAAATCTTTGCCCAGGCGGGATGCCATATCTATCAGCACCATGCCTTCGGCGCCAAACGCCGACGAGATCGCCACGCGGTTGCCAAAAGTCTCGAAGGCCCATGTCAGCGTATGCTGCGGAGTCCAGTTTTCGGCAGCGTCTTGCAAGTCCGCGATTTGAAGCTGCGTGCGACCCTGGAGGTTCTCTAGGACTTGATCTTTCACGCCAAGGCCCCCTCATCTCCCGGTCGCACGGCAATCGCATCGCTAACCATGCTGTCGTCGCCCACCAAGCCGGACGCGCTCAGGGCGTCGAGAACCAACGAATCGGCCAAACGCACGACGTCTCCCACAACCAAAAGCATTGGTGAAGCCAGATGCGGCGCGTGGCCTAATTCGCCAACGCTGGTGCGGTAAACCCGCTGATGTGGCGTGGTCGCTCGCGAAATGAGTGCGCACGGAGTTTCTTTCGCAAGGCCGGCGTTTCGCAGTTTTGAGCCGATTTCAGAATAGTTTTGACCGGGCATGTAAATGACGAGAGTCGATCCGCTGCCAGCTAGCTTTTCCCATTCCGCGGCTTTACTGCCGCTCGCCTGCTGCGCCGTGAGAAGCACAACCGCGGAAGAAGCGCGGCGATGAGTCAAGGGAATTTGTACCGCAGCGGCTGCGCCGAGGGCGGAGGTGATGCCGGGAACAACTTCACAGGCAATGCCGGCCTTGCGCAGCGCTTCGATTTCTTCTCCCGCGCGTCCGAAGATCAATGGGTCGCCCGACTTGAGACGAATGACTTGCCGGCCCGATTCCGCCAACGCAATCATCAGGAAATTGATTTCTTCCTGCTGAACGCCTTTCCTGCCGCAACGCTTCCCCACATTGTGAAGTTCGGCCGTCGAAGGAACGAGGCTCAGGATTTCGGGAGCAACCAGATCGTCGTAGAGCACAACCTCGGCGTTCTGCAGCAGGCGCAGAGCCTTAACCGTTAGCAATTCCGGATCGCCCGGTCCCGCACCGACTAGATAGACTTTGCCATTCATGCGCCTTCCCCTTTGCCCACGAGTTCCGGAAGCTCAGCCAAAGCCGCTTCCACCGCTTCCCTGCTGGCCAGCGAATGCAGCAAATCCAATTTTTGTTGCTTGTCGAGAGAACTGGCCAAAATCAGTTTTCGTGTCGCGCCCAGTTCCGCGACCCATGCGGCATATCCCGCACCAAACTGCTTCTCGAGCTGCTGCCTGATCTTTTGTGCCAGCGAGGGACTCTGGCCTGAGGTCGAGACCGCAATCTGCAAATCGCCGCGGCGAACAACGCTGGGATAAAAGAAGTCGCAAAGATCAGGAACATCCACGACGTTGCAGAGGACCCCGCGAACTTGAGCCTCGTGATAAATGCGTTCATTCAACGTTCGCGATGACGTGGCCACAACTGCGAGAAACACATCGCGCAGATCATCAGCGGCGAAGGCGCGCAGTTCGAGTTCGATCTTTCCGGCGAGCGCCCATTCCCGCACGACCGGGCTCGCCTGCAGAGCCACCACCCGCACCTGCGCTCCGGTTTCGAGCAGGCCCTCGATCTTGGGTTCGCCGACATTTCCGGCGCCCACAACCAGGCATCGCTTGCCTTTCAATTTCAAAAACATGGGAAATAGGCTAGTCACCGATTCCTCCCGTGGATTGCGGCAGATTTTGAGGCAGATCACGAGCCACCGCCGGAACCATTTCCCCGGCAAGAAACTCGCGCAACTGTGTATCGCTGTGGCGCGCAAAGAAGCGGCGCAGATTCTCTCCGGCTTCGCGCTCGGCGAGATATCGGCCCAGAAGCCGCTCCAGCGCGTCTGGAACCTCCGTCGCCGCGCAGCGGTAGCCCACAGGCCGCGCCGTCGCCTGATGCAGCCCAAGCGCCCCGCCCACGCAAAAATAATAGGCATCGACCAGGCGGTCGTTAACTTTTATCTTCTTGCCCTCAATGCCAACGTCGGCGATCCAGTGCTGGCCGCAGCTGTTGGGGCAGCCGGTGACGTGCAGTTTCAAGTGTTGATCGAATCCCGGCAGGCGCTCCTCGAGTTCCTCCACCAGCCAACGAGAGAAACTCTTCGTTTCGGTGATGGCGAGCTTGCAGAATTCCGTGCCGCTGCAGGCAACGGTCCCGCGCGCGAACGCGGAACCACCAGCCCGCAGGCCGATCGCATCCAGCTCCTTTGCCAGCGAGTCCACGTGGATCGTGGGAACGTTCACGACCAGCAGGTTCTGCATGCCGGTCGCGCGCAGTTCGCCGCCCGCATAACGCTCGGCCAGATCTGCCGCGGAATGCATCTGGTCGGCCGTGATCCGGCCGCGCAGAACGACGGCCCCCACATACGAAAGGCCGGACTGCTGTTGAGCGTGAATGCCCACGTGATCGCGGTAAACGTCATCCGGAGGATGCTCTTCCGCGGCGGGGTCAAGCTTGAAGCCGATCCGGCTGTGCAGTTCGTCGAGGAAACGCTCGGCGGTCCATCCGTGACGCAGGAAGAGAAATTTCAGGCGCGCGCGCTCGCGATGCTCGCGCAAAACATCAGAATCACGAAACAGTTCGGTGATTCCTTTCAAGACTGGAATGACTTGGTTCCAGCGCACGAACGCGTTCAATCGCTCACCGAGATAGGGTTCGGTCGAGAGGCCCCCAGCGACGCGGAGAGAGAAACCAACTTCCGGTTTCGACCCCACAGTCCGGGTGATCGCAGTAAGGCCAATATCATTAATCTCCGGATAGGAGCACCAGGAGCGGCATCCCGCGATCGAGATCTTGAATTTGCGAGGCAGGTTATAAAAATCGGAATTGCCTGCCAGAAGCTTCGAGGCTTCGAGCACGAGCGGCGACGCGTCCACGATTTCGCAGGCATCGACTCCGGCAACCGGGCAGCCGGTTACGTTGCGCACCACGTCGCCGCAAGCGCCGGTAGTATTCAGCCCTACTTGCCACAGGCCTTCGAGCACGTCGGGTAAGGACTCGATCGTGACCCAGTGCAATTGAATGTTCTGACGAACCGTGAGATCCGCAATTCCGTTGGCATAGCGGCGGGTCAAATCGGCAATCGTGCGCAGCTGCCGCGAAGACATCATGCCATTGGGAATGCGGATGCGAACCATGAAGCGCTGCAAGGCGCGGCCCTCGCCATTCTTGCCGCCCGTAACCCCAGCACCGTCGCCCTGTGTGTAAACGCCCCACCAGCGGAAGTAAGTGCCGATCCATTCCGGAGGGATGGACTCGAATCCTTCGCGAGCGAAGCGGCGGATCTCCTCAATACCTTCCCAGGGATTCATGGATCGCTTCAGCCGCTCGACCCGCTGTGCTTTCGTTTCTTTCACCATGTTCGTGATCGTCGCCATATGTTTTGGAAAATAAGAAACCCACCGCCAGATCGCTCTGGCGGTGGGTTGATGAGTGCCTGTGTTAAGAAAAGATTCTTAGGTCAGCAGCCTCCCCGCGCCGGAGCACACGCATGCACAACAACAACAAGTGCAGCAGCACACCGCGCGAAGATTGAAACTACCTGACATTGAGGTTCGATTCTATGCGGGCCCACTTGCGCCCGTCAACTTACTTTCGTAGTGCGTTGGATTCAAAGTTTGCATAAAAGGAATCATAAATTTTGTTCGCACCAGAACCTTCCACTCGCCTGGCTGTAGAATCAGCAACTTAGACGTCCAAACAAATGTTCAATGATAACGCGAAGGCGGTATTGACAACAGGTAACTTACTGAAAACACAAATGGCAAAAATTTTAAAAAGAGCGGCTTCGGCGTTCCGAGGTAAGCAGAAGTTAAGCAAAAAGCCGAGCGCGGCAAGAGTTCAAACCGAACCCACTTGGGAGAGCGGATTGGCCAGGAATGACGCGGGGTTGCGGACGGTGAGTTCAAACTGAATCCATGTGCTTCAATGCCAGCGCGGGTCCGCCGAGGTCTTTGCTAAGGTCGCGCCTCCAGTCTTTTATTCAGCTCCTTGTGGAGTTGCGCTATTTTGTTTTTCGTCGGGTCTGAGCACCAGCTCAAGAGGTTCGCGCGTAACAAGTCGATCAAGCCGTCCGCCAAATAATCCGCCCTGATGCCAGCGCGCCTATCCTTGACTTGCTGCTGCTTAGGACTGAGAACTTGGCCAGCTAGGTCTATGACCGTATGGAGATGTATATCTGTAGATACTCGTGGAAGGAGCAAAAGAGCGGCATAGTGCAGGCATGCGAGCCTATCATCGGGTGCATGTCCAGCTAACCAAGAAGGATCGTAAACAGATCGCCGCCATGTTGAACAAGGGGTGGAAATCGGCGCGGGTGCTGCGGCGGGCTGTGATCCTGCGGGAACTCGGCCAGGGGCAGACGGCCGGGCAGGTAGCCCGCCATGTGGGTGTAGCCTCCAAGACGGTGCGGGCCATTGCCCGGCGCTACGAGGAGGAAGGACTGGAGTCGGCCCTGTACGAAAAGCCGCGTCCGGGCCAGCAACGAGTGCTGGACGCGGGCCAGAGTCAGCGCATCATCGCGATGGTGTGCAGCCCGCCGCCGCAAGGCACGGCGCGGTGGAGTGTGCGACTCATCGCTCAGGAAGCGGTGAAGCGGAGGTTGACGCGGCGGGTGGGCCGGGAAACGATCCGCATCCTGCTCCAGAGTCATGACCTGAAGCCGTGGCGGGAAAAAAATGTGGTGCGTGGCGGAACTGGACGCGGAGTATCTGCGGTGCATGGAAGACGTGCTGGCCTTATATGAGAAGCCGCTCTCGGAGCGGGAACCGGTGGTGTGTATCGATGAGAAGCCGGTGGTCCTGCATGCCGATCTCCGCCCCTGCCGACCCATGCATCCGGGACAAGTTCTGCGGCGCGACTGCGAGTACGAACGCCGCGGCACGGCCAACGCATTTTGCGGAGTGGAGCCCAAGGCGGGACGGCATTATCCGCGCGTGACTCCGGACCGTTCCTCGCCCGAGTTTGCCGATTATCTGCTGGAGATCGCGGAACATTATCCGGCGGCCGACACCATTCATCTGGTCATGGACAATCTGAGTTCGCACACCCGTAAGGCCGTGGTGGAGCGGTACGGCGAGAAGGCGGGAGGCTGGCTGTGGGACCGGTTCCGGGTACACTACACACCGAAGCACGGAAGCTGGCTGAATCAGGCGGAAATCGAAATCAGCCTGTTCTCCCGGCAGTGCCTGGGACGGCGCAGAATCCCATCGCTGGGCGATCTGCAGCGGGAAGCCAGGGCCTGGGGTCGGAGAATGAATCGGAATCGGGTCACCATCGACTGGCGCTTTACCCGCAAAAAGGCACGCTTGAAGTTCGGTTACAGAAGAAACCAGATTATGCGGTCAGAGACCTAGTTCCTTCATGCTGGAGCGCAGGGCAACTCGCTCCTTTCCACCGGCAGGCACTTTCACGAAGCCGGTGCGTGTCTCAATCTTCTTCTCGGCCAACTCAACCGGCAAATGGATGAGCGTCGCGACCTGCGCACGCGTGATACCGCGCCTCTCGCCCTCGACGAGAATACGGGTGCGTTCATACGCGGTGTAGTTGAGCCCGTGGTCTGAGTTCGCCGCGACCGCCGCTAACCAAAGCTCGGTCTCGTCAGCGTAGTCCCGTTCATCCACTGCCGTATCGTGATTAGCGCCATACAGCTTTTTGTACGCCGTGTAGCGATGAACTCCGTCAACGACGCGCTTGCTCGCGCGGTCGATGATGATCGGTGGAAATGCGCAGCCTGCGAGCGAAGCGTTCACGAGGTCTTGCACATGTGTGAAGTTAATCCCGGAGCGCGGATAGACCGATTCGTCGAACCTCAGGTCGCCAATGAGCATTTATACAACCCTCGCCTTGCCTCGCCTGGCCATGCCTCGCCAAGCCATGCCTTGCCCGGCCCCGCCTCGCCTGGCCTGAATTTATACAACCCGTGCCTCGCCATGCCTCGCCCAGCCTAGCCAAACCTCACCTGGCCCCGCCTTGCCTCGCCTCGCCAAAAAATGATGACCAAAAACAACCCTCGCCGTGCCCTGCCGTGCCCTGCCGGGCCTGGCCAGAAAGCTAAGAAACTTCCCAGCGCGTAACCACAAACTTCCCGAATGGCCCCTTTGTTGCCAAACGGAAATCGCCAAGTCCAACCGTGCGCCCACAGTCTTCCGTGATGTTGCGCAAGGTCGGGAAGAACTTTGGAGACAGATCTTCCTCATTCACGAGCAGATCGAAGCTCAAGCGCCAGTTTTTAAGCAACGGGCGCGATCTCAAAATGCCCCCTCCTCCTCTCGGCAGCTTGACCCGTCGAACATCGATCTCGTATCGGTCAGTGTTGAAGCTGAGCATTGGCGGTTCGACAGTAATTCCGGCAGCGACAATTCTTGACCCGGAAGTCCGCCCGTCTTTGTATGCAGCGGCGGCATTCACAAGCGCCCGAAATACGTTCCAAGCCGGAATCGCGAGGGACTTGCCGTCTTCCGTCCAGTAACAGCCCGCCCGCGCCTCGGCTTCTGGCGTGGGGATCGATGTTGCCCTCTTCCCCGTCCCGCTCTGGCCCATGCCAGCCGGGTTGTGCAGCAGAATGCCGAGACCTTTACCTTCGATTTCTACGGAAATTGTCTTCATAGGATGGCAATATACACACGCGTGTCAAGTGCTCTTATAACTGCCCCACAAACGCTGCAAGATATGAACCTTCGTGTTCGACTTTGCAGTTAGTTAGTTGCAAACGTTGCAGGTTATTTGGTATAATGATACACATAGGACGGCAGAAAGAGCCGCCGTTTACGGTCTGACCGCTGATTCGAGATCTGGTATTCGAACTTGGCAACCCCGGTCAGGCTGATGCCCCCGAAGTTGGGGCGAGTTAACCCAGCAAATTAAAGCGCGCTTCCCCGCAGGGCCGATTCCTAGCCGGGCGTTCTTCCCTAAAACCAAAAAGGCAATAGGACCTGTTGCGCACAACTGCGCCTCCGGTCGGGAGAATACTTTTGAGAACCCATCTCGATCCGTCACATCCCCATCTAGCCGAAGCCCAGGCCCGAATGCGCGAACGCGCTGCCGAGCAGGCTGCACCGCCTCGCGTTGACCAGAAGGACCGGCCTTATACCGTCTCTGACCTAATGACGTTGCATGGCCTCTCTCGCCGCACGGTCATCAAGTTGTACGAGTGCGAGCGCGACGTGCTTGTGCTCCAGGCTCCGCGCGATCACCAACGAAACACGGGACGCCGTTACAGAACTCTGCGCATCCCTAGACACGTCCATTTGCGCGTCAGGCACAGGATGGAGGTTCGGTGAGCGCAAAGCCTCAATCCATCGGCCAGTCCATCTGCGCCGTCTGTGGCAAGACGGCCCGGCCAGGCGCAGGAACAGTTCTAGAGTTCGGCGCGGGCGGGCGCGTGCACGCGCTAGGATGCCGCGCCATCGCGCAGAATCGGCTTGCAATGGAGAAATCCGCGCCGGGTGACCGTATGGAGGCCAGGTGAACGGATTCCGAGGCACGAAGGTCATTCCGCCGCGCAGACGCGAGCCCGTCAAGCCGCGTGTCAGACGAAAGCCGCCAAAGTTAAACCGCGAAGTCGAACATCGCACGCTTGGGACTGGCACGTTGCTGTGGGTTCGCCAGCTTAGCGACGGCAGCGACGTGGCGGTTGTGCGATTTAGCGATGAAGCCGAGCGCACGATCCGCCTTGACCCTGCATATTGGGTTACTGCCATCTCCGAGATCATGCAACTCGCGCCGCGTCTGTCACCGCCGCCAGCTCCGGAGCCGGTCGAGCCGGTCGAGGCCAGCACCGTCGAAGAAGAAGAAGACGCCGATGAAGAGCCGGAGTTGGGCGAGGAAGTAACCGAGGCGGAAGAGGATGAGCACGGCGACGAAGCCGAGCCCTGCGCTGCGGCATGAATCGGGCGCTGCATGTGCACCTTTGGGTCCCCGATGGACGATGACTCAAAGTGATCTAGTGCCGCTGAAGGTGCAAGCAGCAGAATGGCGAACTAACAAGGAGAATAAGTAATGAAATTCCCGTTTAAGTTCAACTGTGGTAAGTGCGATGAAGAGCACGTATCTCACTTTATGGCTGCGTTTGTCCTGGACACCGCAGGCAACTGGTTCTTCGATCTCGGCGAAAAGAAGGGCTGGACAGGAGTTACCCAAGAGCAGTACGACACGCTCATGGACTTACTCAAACAGCGCACCCGCTCCGTCTGCACCGACTGCATTGAGAAAACGGCGGTGGTTGATCGTAAGACTGGTCAACGCATTCTCCCCGGAGTCACGGCGACGCAAACGGCGTAAGCGCGGCACGCCCGGCGCATGAGCAAGCGGGCACAACTCAAACGGAGGCAACGAAATATGTACGTCGAATTGACCAATGGATCGCAGGTGAAGTTTACGAACTATGGACGCGGAATTGAAGGCGCGGTGTTCGACGCCGCCGCTGGAGAAATGACCGCCGCCTCGCGTAAGCGTGGATGCGACGTTCTGCACGTTTACTACGTCCCAAATACTAGCGACATACCTCAATTTACCTGTTGCGCAAGCAAACTGGATCGCGAGGCAATCGAGGAAGCCCAGGAGAAGTACGAGCAGCAGAAGCTCCAACAGGATGTCGCGAACGAAACCCTGCGAAAAGCGTTGCTCGCGCCTGGCGGACTGAAGCTCGTCTCAGACAGGCAGAACGGCAACTCGGACAAGAATACAGCCAGTACGGACATGTGCAAGGCTCTCGGACTTACAAGACCCTACACACAAAATCCGTCCTGGGGCGCAGTCAAAGAAGCAATTGCTGTACTTACTCAAGACCACAGCCACGAGACGGGCGAATTGGTGCCCGCGGTCGCGTAAAGACCAAGCAGAAGCCGATACAGGCCGGGCGCTAGAAAGTACGGCCACAGACACTCAACACGGAGGCAGCAATGTACATTGACCGCATGATTGACCTTATCGAAGACGTTTGTAAGTGTTCGAAGCTCTCCAAGACCGAGAAATCGAATGCGCTCGAAGAAGTCGTCCTTACCATTCTCTATGAGGG
Source organism: uncultured Acidobacteriota bacterium (assembly GCA_963719865.1). Taxonomy (GTDB): domain Bacteria; phylum Acidobacteriota; class Terriglobia; order Terriglobales; family Acidobacteriaceae; genus Sulfotelmatobacter. The sequence continues at coordinate 216,469 of CAVRDS010000050.1, forward strand.
CGAAGCAGAAGGCATTGAGCACGGAGACTCGAATGCGAATTTCCACGAAGCGCGTCTGACAAGCGAAGAAAAGAATAAGACCATCGTCGTGCGGAAGGAAATGCTGGAGTCCGCACAGCGCCTTAACAAAATTCTCCAGAAGACGCGCATCAAGTGGGACGGTTCGGAAGTCAAGGCGAAGGATATCCAATTCCTGCAGGATGAGCTTGACCGCCGTGGGATCGTCGTCCCGGCCTAAAACTTTCCGGCGCATTGCCTCCAGCCGGGAGCGGAGCGCGGTCGGTCCACCAGCTCGACTGCGCTCCGTTTATTTTCAACCTATGAATGAGGGATGTAAATGACGGATGCCGAGATCCACAAAGAGTACTGGACCGGAGAGATTAGGGACAACAAGATTGTTTGGAAGCACTCAAACGCAACTACCTTCTTCAAGGAACAGGGCATCGAGATGTCTCGTGTGCTCTCGGTTAAACGGGACTGCGACATTACTGTCCCGTGTGCTAAATGCGCTAAACGATGCACCTATCGGCGCGGCAGCAGAACCGCGATGGTGGACCTGGCGAAGAGCATTCTAAACGGAGGCGCGCGATGTAGTGAGTGCTATCAGCAGGAAGAAGCCGCTGCCGCGTTAGCCCGCCAGCAAGCTGACGAAAGAGCCGCCATAGAAAGAGAACGGCTCACCGTAGAGAAGATGGCGCGGCGAGAAAAGAGGCGAGCATCGGTGGCGCTGAAATACGGAAATTTATTCACCGGCGAAGTCTGCCCACGGTGCTTCGATGGCTTCCTGATAGCGCGGTTGGCCAGCACCACGCAGAGAGCATTTTTAGGCTGTTCATCATACAACCCGCACAAATACAACTCCTGCGATTACTCGCAGCCTTTGGCTCCGGATCTACAGGAGCAGTACTTGGAAGTGTTCCGGCGCAGGCTGAGCGCTCCGGTGGTCGCATGAAAGAGGGAAGCATGAAAACCAAATGGGCACCCAAGCGTAAGCGTTACACCGTCGCTGGCGAGAACCCGCGCTGGGCAGGACCAGACGGAACCTTCAACTGCCCCGACTGCGGCGCTGTCTGTAGGGTGCCGATGTTCGGTGACAGATTTGTGGACTGCCCATGTGGTGCGTCTATGGGGATCGCGGTAGAGGGACCTGTGAGGTTGACGAAAAAGACGCCCGCGCCGAACAGTTAGGAGTGAAGAAATGTACAGCAAGCTTGAAGAGTTAATCCGCAATCTGAAACCTGGCTTCTTTGGCCAGATTGAAGTGGGAGTGCAGAATGGCAAACCGTGCCAGGTCCGCATTACTGAAACGTTCAAGTTGACCGATAACGACAATTCTAGCCGGATGAGCCGGGGAGTCAGCGATGGCAACAGCAACCGCAGCTAACCCATTCGCTGCACCCGACATCGACGGTCCGATCTCGGAGGATGCTCCTTACCCGCGCTACGAGCCGGGGATCTACGAGGCGTGGTGTGTGAAGAGCCGCATCTACCGCAATCCCATGTTACGAGCCTGGAAATGTGATCTGGAGTTTAGGTTCGGGGAAGATGACCAGAATGTCGTTTACAGCTTTCTGCACCTGGGAAACGGTCAGGAACCCAAGGCTGGTCGGCAGTCGCAGTATCGTCGCGCGTGGATCATCGCGAATGACGGCGTGCAGCCCACGAAGCGGCAGGTACTATCCAAGCGCCTGTTCGTCGGGAAAAGATTTCGAGTCCGCATCGCGGACACGGTGAAAAGAAGCAACGGCAGCCAACTCGGAGCGGGCGAGATTTATTCGACCGTGAGAGAGATCATCGAAAAGATCGGACCCTGAAAGGTTGCTTAAGCACTTAAGCACTTAAGCTCTAGCAGCCAAGCAACTAAGCACCCAAGCAACCAAGCAAGGAAGGCATCCCTTAGAGGGCTATGAAAAGAACGAGTTGCGCGCCGTGCTTACAAGATTCCGCCCCATGCCAGGGTGGAGGTTAAGCCCAACTACCCTTAACCAAAGGGGCGGGACGGCAGTAGATATCGCTGTCCCGCCAATGGCATACCGACTGCATACCGGGTGCATTCCGGACAGCTAAGCCCTTACAGCCTCAATGCGCGCTCCCTGCAATTGCAGCTCGTTTGTAGGTGCTTTTGTAGCAGCGGTGGTCAACCGCTGTTCAACAGTGGTTAGCACGTGAAAGGCAGCTTGCGGCGGGCATAAAGGGCGCAGAAGGTGGTCGCGGTCATAAGAAACCCTTACCCCAAAAAAAGGGTAAGGGTTCCAAGCATTCCGGCGAAGCTGCCGCGCACGCCGCCAAGGCCGTCAAGGTGTCGCGCACGACTGTCGAAACGGCAGCATGGCTAAAAAAACACGCACCTGAATTGTTTCAGAAAGTCAAAACGGATGAGCTGACGCTCTCTCAGGCTGTGCGAGAGGTAGGGAAGTTATGGGTCCACGACGAGACCAAAATCCAATGAACACGGCCTGTCCCTGACCCTCTGTCCCGACCGCACATACCTAGTATGTATGTGCGGGACAGTTAAAAAAACGGCAGGAGTCGGGACACCTTATCTCTTTTATTTCCATCGCTTTAAGTGATGGCGTCACGGAACGGGACATGTCCGGGACAAAAAAGGCCGGGACAGTCGTTCGGGACAGGACGGGACAGGAGCCGGAGAGTTCGAGGTTACGTTTGAAAGTTGCGCGGAACGGCATGAAAAGACAAGTGCTTCACTACATCAAGGTTCGGACCCTTGCGGTCGAAACTGCGTTCGGGGCGTAATTCTAGCCGGGCGTGGCCTTGGAAAAGCCCAAGCGCGACAAACGCGGCTGATCGACTTCTGTAACGTCCGCCGTGGTGGAGTTTTTTCTTGACCTAATGGGCACAACCATGCCAGTTGCGCTGCCGCGCACAGAAGGAAACTAAGGATGCCGCGAAAACGACCAAAGACCGCTGCTGACCTGCCGACTCATCGCGGGCCGAAGCCATTACTTGTGCCTGACGAATTAGAGCCCTATGGCGCTGTCGCAGGCAATCCACAACGTTATCTCGAACAGCGGCGAGCTGCAGCGTGCAGGCGTCGATCTGTCCGCCATCAGAACCAACGGCGACGTTGATGCCGTGCTGCAGCGTGCCTCCGACGTGGTCAAAAGCAATCTCGATCCACGGGCCGAAGCGACGATCACGTTTGAGGCCCAGAAGCAGCTAGCAGCCGATCTCGGGATGAGCGTTGAAGACTTACTCGCTCGCAGAGGCGGGGAAGCCTACAACACTGAACAAGCGATCGCCGCGCGTGCGTTGCTGGCTCAGTCGGCGAAACACGTCGTCACGCTCGCTAAAGTCGCAGCGGCCAGTGGAGACCCGACTGCGCTCGATGACGCGACTACCGCGCTCGCTCAGCATCAGGCAATTCAGGAGAAAGTCGCAGGCATTCGGGCCGAGGCCGGGCGCAGTCTAGGCGGATTCCGCATTGGCCGGGCGGCGTTGCCGGAAGTCAAAGTCGCGAACGTCTTGTCGAAGCTCTCCCCAGAAGCCAGGGCAGAAGCTATGCGCTTGATGTCCAAACTGGACCCGACCGATCCAACGATGGTGAGAAAGCTGAATGAGTTCGCAGAAAAGATCAAGCCCAGCACGACGATGGACAAGCTGTTCGAGTACTACCGCAATTTTTTGCTCTCGTCTCCGCACACGATCATCGTGAAAACCGCGTCCGAAGCGGCGATGGCGGCGATGACCACGATGCAGAAGGCTGTAGCCGGTGGTCTCGCAAAGTTCAAGGATTCACCAGATAGATTCGCGGCAGAGAGCTGGTATTTTGCGAAAGGAATGGCGCAGGCTCTGGGCGAACACGCGAAGCCGATCCTGTCAGGTGAGTTTCAACTGGAGGGATCGCCGGGATTCGAACGTGCCGGACAGCAGGCTATAAAAGGTCCGCTGGGAGCAGTGATCCGCACTCCATCCGAAGCCATGAGTAGGATGACAAATCTCCTCTACGCGTCTACATATTTTGGAGAGTTGCAATCACTCGCGGCCCGGCAGGCGATAAGCGAAGGGTTATCAGGCGACAGCTTTAACGCCCGCCAAGAATACCTCGCGCATCATCCAACGGACGAGATGAGCGAGGCAGCGCACAACCTTGCGACGACTAACACGTTCCAAAACGAGCTATCAGGCTTCGCGGGGAAGATAGGACAAGCAATCGCGACTAAGCCTACCGCAGCTTGGCTGCCGGAATCATTGAAAAGCGTGAGTCCGCTAAAATTCTTATTCCCCTTCTTCCGAACTCCCATCAACCTGCTCAAGGCCACGCTAACGCACAGCACACCCTACGAATTGCTGAATGGATTTGCGAAGGGTGATACCGATGCGATGGCGCGCGGCGTGCTCGGTTCTAGTATCGCGGCATCCCTCGCAGCTCTCGCTCTGTCAGGACACATTACTGGCGGCGGACCAACTGACTATCGCAAGGCTGAAACCCTCAGAGCCACTGGCTGGCAACCGTATTCGCTCAAAATTGGATCGCGATACTATTCCTACCACCGCTTTGAACCTGTAGGTTTGGCTGCTGGAATGATTGCTGATGCAGTACACGGTATGCAGCACGGCGACTCCGAGACTGTGAGCCAATCGAAGGCCGACAGCGCAGTGAAGCACATCGCCAGAAATCTGGATGATTTCCCCTATATGGGCACCATGGCCAATTTATTGCAAAGTGTCCATGATCCTGCCGGAGGTCGCGCGAGGTCATTTATAAATCGTGAAGCAGGATCTCTCATCCCCGCTGGTGTGGCGAACGTCGCAGAAAGCTTCGATAGAACGATCCGGAGGCCGCAGACAGCCCTGCAAGCGGTCGAGTCCAGAATCCCAGGTCTTACCCAGGCAGCACCGCCAATTGTGGATGTTGCAGGACGCGAAGTACAGCGACCGACATCTGCGCTTGGTGGCGCGAACCCGTTCCCGGTGAGTACAAGCAAGGGCGATGCCGTCCTCGACGAGCTTGCTAGGTTGGGCATAAGCACTCCCCAGCCTCCGACTCAGTTGAAATGGAAAGGCAAGCCGACGCAACTCACTGACCAGGAGCGCGAGCAGTTTGCGCGCGAGGAAGGTCAGGAGTTTTACAAGCGAGTTGGCAGAGTAATCCAGAGTGGATCATGGCAGAAGCGCACTGATGACCAGAAGAGACGTGCTGTTATTGAACTCCACCGAATGATTGACGAATCACGAGCACAGCGCTTAACCCGCATGAGGAAACAGTCGCAAGCTGAGTTAGCGCGCGACAGCCTTTGACAGCTTGCTCGCGCTTCACGCTGATGCCAGCGATGCTGTGCGCGCCATCATCGAACCGCTGATCTACTCGAAGAGCATCACGCGCAATCGCGACCTAAGACGCGGCACGATCAAGCCCGATCCTCGCACCGATAAATTGCTGAAGTCCTACACGGATCGGGTCAGAAAAACTAAAACATAAAGATCTCGGGAATTTGCAAGCCCGAGCCAGTCGCTGGAGGTCCGAGCCAATGACTTGGACCTCCAGCGCATCCTTCATGGAGGAATCATAGTGCCTAAGTTAATCAACCTGGTTGGCCGACGGTTCGGACGGTTAACCGTCCAGGAACATAGCGGTAAGAACAAACGGGGCGACCATTTATGGAGCTGCGTCTGCGACTGTGGCAAGCATACAGTGGTGACCTTCTCGCATCTTAGAAGTAGCCACACGCGATCCTGCGCCTGCCTTCACGACGAGGTTGCAGCCGAGAACGCGAGAGCCGGGGCGACACATGGCCAGTCCAGATCAGGGCAGATGACGCCAGAGTACAAAACCTGGGCGTCAATGATTACCCGCTGCGAAAATCGAAACTCTAAAAGTTATCGTTATTACGGCGCGCGGGGGATCAGAGTGTGTGGGCGATGGCGCAGGTCGTTTCAAGCCTTCTTTGCCGACATGGGGAAACGCCCAAGTCTTGAGCACAGCATCCATCGACTGCGTAATGATCGCGGATATTGTCCATCGAATTGCGTTTACGCGACACGTTGGGAACAAGCTCGCCACATGCAGACCACGAAATTAACCCAAGCCAAGGCCGACAAAATTCGCGCACGTTACTCCATTGGCGGCATTTCACAAAGAGCGCTGGCTGTGGAGTACGGAACAACTCAATCAAACATAAGTTTCGTGGTGAGAGGCGTTACGTGGGCCCTCCCGCCGAAGAAGCCAAGCGTCTCCGTCGCACTGTCCGACTCCATCGCGAGTCCACAGAAGAGGAGCGCTGGTGAGTAAGTTCATGTCGGTTACTGCGGCGTTAAGCAGGCTCGCAGAAGATGAAGGAGCTGCGACGAGTGATCGTGTGCGCGCCCTCAGAATGATCGAGCATCCAAGTTTGTGCCTCCTTCGCCGTTTGCTCCATAGATCACGCAAGGAGCCGGGTCGAGTTCCAGCAAAGCTCCTCGCCGTCGCAGCGCTGAAATATGCGCGCGAAGTGGCCTTCCGCAAAGGAAGGCCGAAACGAGATAAGAAGAAGCCGGACGGCGAACACGCGAACCTGCTGGGGATCTAAACCATGTCACTCACATTCAAGATGATCCGGGACAAGCAAAAGGCGGATGCGATCAAAGCGGCTGCACGTCTTGCGCGCCGCAGAGGCTACGCTAAAGCAGGTCGTGAACGTGCCCGCGCGCTCTCTATTCAGCAAGACGGACTGCAAGACTTGCCCATCGAAACACAGGTCGCGATGGGGGGGGAGGCAGCCGAGACGCCAGCGCCAGTAGCTCCAGAGCCAGCGAAACCCGCAGACGCCTCGGTTGAGGATCTGGTTACGCGCCTCACCGCAATTCGCGAGCGGTTATTTTGGTTGCAGGCTGTATGGGCTACCACGCTGTCTCACGATATTTACCAGGAAGCCGATCGATACCGCGACGTGTTTCGCGAGCTAGGCGACCAACTTAGAGCCAAGGACCCAGCAGAGTTTGACAAGCTGACTGTGGGCCACGAAGCTTTACTCCTAGCGGAACCCAGCGTGAGACGGCCAACCTTGCCCCTGGCTGCGCAACGCTGGTTTGAGTTAGCTGGCGAGCTACAGTGTGCGCCGGTTGCCAGAGTAGCACCGAAGCCGGACGGCTATGTGTCCGATGGATTGCAGTCATTCCTGTAGACACCGATGACCTACATCACACCCGTAGAACGCGCGTACCGCACACTTTCCCAGCCCTCTCCGCCGAAGCCGAAGGCCGCACCGGTAAAGGTCGCGGCCAAGATAGAACTAACTCGCGACGATATAACGGCAATCTTGGCGCGCCAGCGTAGCGCAAGCGCGGAGGACCTACAGCAGATTATCAGCGAGGCAAAAAACTACGGCCTCACAGAGTCGGAAAAGAATCAGCTCTGCGTCGATCTGTCGATACAGGTTGCACGCGCCCGGCAGAACCAGGGCAAGCGACGGGAAGATCCGAATGCGCGCTTCATCGGCGAAGTGCTTGGCCTCGTGGAGACTCCGTTCGGACTGATTGACAGATCATTTATCGAGGACTTGCTGCGCGCGGGCTCTAACAATATAGCCCGCTGCAGGCACCATTTCACGCCGCTCTGCGGATGCTGGTCCAACGTGCGTGCGCTCCTCTGGCAAGCCAGTGCCAACGGCGAGAAAACGCCCGAGGCGTGGGCGGCAACAAGAATACACGAGATGCTAGAAGAATTAGAGGTCGCAACTAGGCCGGAAAGTGGGTGATCCAATCTATACACCACGCGTAACACAGGAGCACAGTGAATAAGGAACAGCGAAGAAAAACCCACCACGAAATTAACGGGCTAACGCACGAACAGGTCGCAGCTATCGTTCGGCACACGTTTCCCCGCGTCAAAGCCGAGCATGTAGACGGCTTGGCGAAGAAGATAATCGCAGGCGCGCACAAGATGATTTCGCCGCGCAAGACGCAGCGAGGTAGATAAGAGGAATCCCATGTCAAACGAAAAGACGAACCCAGAGCAAGACCAACTGATCGAACCCACGCCACAACAGGCAGACCCAGGACTGGCAAAGCCGACAGACTTCAAAGTCTCGGAGCATCTGCCGGACCACGGGCAATGCGGGGACAGCGCACGCGAATACTCCGCCCTACTAGCAGAGGCACCCGCACCGCAGCCGATCGCCGATCGCAACGTCGTACCTCGGAGCAGAATTATCGATTAACACGTTATCCAGAAACGCGAACGCCGCGCAGCATAGTCCGCGCGGCATTTTTTTCGACCGGACACGTTACGCGTGGACTAGCGGCGAGTGAATGCTACCCTCCGATTACGTGTTACGCGTGGCGTCCAGGTTTCCACTAAATCGCCATTCGCAACGATGCGGACAGCATACAACATGCGCCAAGCGAGCCATTTAGCGCGGACCCTCGCTTCCCTGAGAGTGCTTGCCGTGAAACATAGAGCACCATACGACATGCGATACATTTGGTTAACCCTCTTTCTTGAGATACAAGTCTACGGCGCGCCGGATCAGTTCTGACAACGGCGCACCTGTTTTGGCTGATAACTTTTCTAGTTTGTCCTTCTGCTCTGGTTCCAGGTACATGTTGAGTCGAAGCTTGTTTCTGTTCTTGCTCGGCATTATCGCCTCCCAGGTGCCTACCGGCACTCTACGCCGCTAGGATCTCCGTTTCAAGTGTCATCAAAGCATCCCTGACGTTGTTACACGAATCTTTGCAGATGCGCTGGAAATTCGGTCGCTGTGCGCCGTTCGTCTCGCGTTCCCAGATGGAAGACAGTAACCCCGTGATAGGCTCAGCCAAGCCATAGGATGAAAATTCAATCGTGCGGCAACGGCTCAAGAATCGCCTTTCCAGGTTGTCAGTCGCATTGCATGTGAAGACGAAAATCGTGCTTGGCGGGAACGCGGTCGCATCAAGCTTCGAAAGGAGCGCTAATTGCGCGGCATTCGACATCTGGTCCGCCTCATCAATTAGGACAAGATGAAAGCGCACAGGCTGCCAGTTGTCAGGCTGACGCGGGGAATAATGGCACTTACGGCAGACATCTTGTACAGCCTCAAGAGTGCATTCCCTCGCCGGTATATGGTGAAGCTCCGCTGGCATTTCTGCCGCCAAGGCTAGTGCCAGGCTAGTTTTTCCAGTTCCGCTGGCTCCCAAGAACAACCAAGCGCTCTGGTAGGGCTTAGCGGCAAAGTTTGTAATGATTCGCTTCGCCTTGTCGAGGCCAATGAAGTCTTGGACTCGCTGAGGCCGGTACTTCTCTGACAACGGTTGCGGGAAATCGAATGCAGTCTGCGGTGTCATGTATTCTCCTAGCAGTCCGTGGTGAAAGTCTGGATGCGCGGGTGGAAGAAAGTTGAACGAATCCACAGCGTTGGTTCGTACACTGCGGTCATGGCAATGGGGAAAAGAATCAAGGAGCGCGAGAGCAGACTGAGTTCTGGGTGGCGCACACGGAGTTGCCACGAACTGCGGGGCATCCGTTTTATGAGCGTCTGAACCAGTTGTTGGCCGAGCGGGGGTTCGACGAGTTCGTCGAAGGCGAGTGTGCGCGATTCTATGCGGAGACGATGGGTCGGCCGTCGTTGACGCCGGGGCGGTACTTTCGCTTGCTGCTGATCGGCTATTTCGAAGGCATCGACGGGGAGCGTGGGATTGCGTGGCGGGCGGCGGATTCGCTGGCGCTGCGGCGGTTTCTGGAGTTGGAGTTGAGCGAGCAACCGCCGGATCATTCGACGATTTCGCGGACGCGGCGGTTGATCGACGTGGAGACGCATGAGGCAGTGTTCGGCTGGGTGCTAGAGTTGCTGGCGGAGAAAGGATTGTTGAAGGGCAAGACGATTGGTGTCGACGCCACGACGCTGGAGGCGAACGCGGCCATGCGCTCGATTGTGCGGCGCGACACGGGCGAAGGTTACGAGGAGTTTCTGCGGCGGCTGGCCGAGGAGTCGGGAATCGCGACGCCGACCAGGGAGCAGTTGGCGAAGCTGGACCGCAAGCGGGCGAAGAAGGGATCGAACGACGATTGGGTGAATCCGCACGATCCGGAGGCGGGAATCACCAAGATGAAAGATGGGCGCACGCACCTTGCTTACAAGGCTGAGCATGCGGTGGATCTGGAGACGGGAGCGGTGGTGGCGGTGACGGTGGCTACGGGCGACGCTGGCGACACGGAAACGATTTTGGAGACATTGCCGCAAGCGGGCGAACATCTCGCGGAGGTCGCGTGTGCGACCAACAACGAAGAAGTCGGTGAGCGCGTGCAGGCGGAAGGGCCGGTGGAAGCGGTGGCGGACAAGGGGTATCACAGCAACGACACGCTGGTGGCGCTCGGGGAAGCGGAAGTACGAACGTATATCTCGGAACCGGATCGGGGACGACGGCGATGGCAAGACAAGCCGGAAGCGCAGCAGGCGGTGTACAGCAATCGGCGGCGCATTCACGGCGAGCACGGAAAACAATTGCTCCGCCGTCGCGGAGAGTTGCTGGAACGCAGCTTCGCACACGCCTATGAGACTGGCGGGATGCGGCGCGTGTACCTCCGGGGACGGGAAAATGTTCGCAAGCGGGTGCTGATTCATGTGGGTGCGCTGAATCTCTCGCTGGTGATGCGGCAGTTATTGGGGAAAGGCACACCGCGCGGCTGGCAGGGTTACTCGGCCGAGGCGATGCTGGCTTCTTTGCGGCTGTGGATGGCACTGCTGGCGCAAGCCGAAGAAAGGATCGCCCTTCCGAACCTGAGGACGCCTGAGTACCCGGTGCAAGTCACAATTTTGCTGCTGTCCGTTGCGGGGTGAGCAAATCACTTCTGCCACGGGCTGCTAGATGCTAGGTGCATCAAAGGCACGGCAGGGGGAATGCCGCGTCTATGTCGCACCTAGGCCGCTACTGTGTCCATAGGGCAAGCGCTGGGCAGGGGAATGTAGCTCGGCTCTGGTTCTGGTTGCGGGCATCCCTCTAGGATTGTCTTTACCGTCTTGGCTATGGTTTCGACCGCTTCCAAGAGCATCGCTGGAGTAACTTCGTATGTTGCCAAGTAGAAGTCTGACGGCGATTGAATCGCGAAGTAGGAGCAGACCGTGTAGGCGGTAGCCTCAGCCTCAAGTTCTCGCTGTTGCTTGCCAATCTCCCGACCGTCACGGGTGGTGATCTTGTGGCCATCTGCCGTCCAGTGCAAGAGCGAGTGCGCAATTTCATGGGCTAAAGTTGCGGCTTGCGTCGTTACATCCGTTTCGGTAGTTCGGATCTCAATCTCCGTGCCCTTCGAAGTACCAGCAGCGCCGTTTAGCTTGCACTTTTCAACAAACCGTACAGTGATGCCGCGCGATGCAGCGAAGCGCAACAGCCGAGCTAGCATATCCTCGCCACGATCTCCCACAGACTTAGTTGGCAATTCAGGTAACGGTGTGCCGTTAGTCTGTGAGATATCGAAGACGTGAACTACCTTAAACCAGATGCGCTTACTTTCGGCCTCACTGCCATCTGCCATTCGCGCTTTATCCTTGAAGAACATGGGCGCAAGAATAGCTATTCCCTTTTCACCCTTGCGCACGAAGCGCCCACACTTTAGCCACGTGTTGAACCCACCAACGAAGCGAGCGTCTGGTTTCTGACGCCATATAAGCATCTGGTTATGCCAACTGTAGTCATAGAAGGCCGCCGAAGTTTTGAGGTAGTTACGAAACAGCTCTGACTGCCTTGCCTTGTCCGTTTCGTTAGCGAGTTGCTCTATCGTGCTGCGAATGCCAGCGTTTAGTTCCGCTGCTTTGCTTTGTTTTTCCATTTGCAAAATCTCCCGTGGAATGCGATTTGTGTTACGAGTGCGACTCTACACCCTTGCACAGGGTCGCTGGTACATATCGGCACCCACTGGCACGCTAACTGCATGAAACGGAAACAGGATAAAAAATATCAGAAACTACTTGACACGATTTGCGATTTAGTAGCACGACTTTTGACGCATTAAGAGGACCGTAAGTCGCTTGCGACAGTGCCGCGAATCGCATACTAGAATGGCTACTAAGTCAGCGCGCGCTTTCTGTAATTCGGGCACTTCCCCAGAGACTTCCCACTAAGACGAGATAGGTGAGGTATAAGATACGCAGCCTAGGACAGCACAGTGCTGTAATACGGCACAAGGATGGCAGTAACAGGCACATAGGTGGGGACATGCCGGACTGGCCGCGAATCACTTCACACGATGGACAGATATAGGCTAACCGGTAATAGGATGATTGCAGGTTACACGACGTAGGGACGCGACCATCCGCGAGGAAATGGCGCGCGAAACACAAAGCCCCCAGCGCGGCAATTCGTAGATTGCGCTATCTTGCGTTACTTCACGTCACACAAACTTGGCCAAGCACTGACCGGCACTAGCTGGCACGGACCGGCACTAGCGCGCAAAACAGGCGCGAGTTCTAGCTCAACCCACGCCACGATTGATAACACGGCATTTAGCGCAGAAAGGCACCGGTTTGCTAAGGTTTTGGCTAAGTCGGCAAATAAAATGCCTGCGAAAGACGCGGCAAGCCCGACACGGGAGCAAGTGAGACGCAGGGGAACGCGCGATCAGGAGCGGGATTGGCGGAGGATTAGCGCGAGATTTGCGAGGGAGAAACAGGGAGAAACACAGGCAAGGCAAGCACTACTTTACGCTTTTTGCCAGGGCACCGGCCCGGTCTTCCCCCCTTGACTACCTTGCCCGAGATCGTATCGCTTGGCAACACGCGATGCCAGTTATTTGACACCCTTCCCACTACTTGACACCCTTCGTCCTCGTCACCCAGAAGTAAGTAAGCCCAAGGGCCGCGAACAGTGCTCCCAGCAGAATCCTGCCCTCGTTAGGGCCGCCGAAGATGAAGCCTAGCAGCCCGTGGCAGAAGTGATTTGCTCACCCCGCAACGGACAGCAGCAAAATTGTGACTTGCACCGGGTACTCAGGCGTCCTCAGGTTCGGAAGGGCGATCCTTTCTTCGGCTTGCGCCAGCAGTGCCATCCACAGCCGCAAAGAAGCCAGCATCGCCTCGGCCGAGTAACCCTGCCAGCCGCGCGGTGTGCCTTTCCCCAATAACTGCCGCATCACCAGCGAGAGATTCAGCGCACCCACATGAATCAGCACCCGCTTGCGAACATTTTCCCGTCCCCGGAGGTACACGCGCCGCATCCCGCCAGTCTCATAGGCGTGTGCGAAGCTGCGTTCCAGCAACTCTCCGCGACGGCGGAGCAATTGTTTTCCGTGCTCGCCGTGAATGCGCCGCCGATTGCTGTACACCGCCTGCTGCGCTTCCGGCTTGTCTTGCCATCGCCGTCGTCCCCGATCCGGTTCCGAGATATACGTTCGTACTTCCGCTTCCCCGAGCGCCACCAGCGTGTCGTTGCTGTGATACCCCTTGTCCGCCACCGCTTCCACCGGCCCTTCCGCCTGCACGCGCTCACCGACTTCTTCGTTGTTGGTCGCACACGCGACCTCCGCGAGATGTTCGCCCGCTTGCGGCAATGTCTCCAAAATCGTTTCCGTGTCGCCAGCGTCGCCCGTAGCCACCGTCACCGCCACCACCGCTCCCGTCTCCAGATCCACCGCATGCTCAGCCTTGTAAGCAAGGTGCGTGCGCCCATCTTTCATCTTGGTGATTCCCGCCTCCGGATCGTGCGGATTCACCCAATCGTCGTTCGATCCCTTCTTCGCCCGCTTGCGGTCCAGCTTCGCCAACTGCTCCCTGGTCGGCGTCGCGATTCCCGACTCCTCGGCCAGCCGCCGCAGAAACTCCTCGTAACCTTCGCCCGTGTCGCGCCGCACAATCGAGCGCATGGCCGCGTTCGCCTCCAGCGTCGTGGCGTCGACACCAATCGTCTTGCCCTTCAACAATCCTTTCTCCGCCAGCAACTCTAGCACCCAGCCGAACACTGCCTCATGCGTCTCCACGTCGATCAACCGCCGCGTCCGCGAAATCGTCGAATGATCCGGCGGTTGCTCGCTCAACTCCAACTCCAGAAACCGCCGCAGCGCCAGCGAATCCGCCGCCCGCCACGCAATCCCACGCTCCCCGTCGATGCCTTCGAAATAGCCGATCAGCAGCAAGCGAAAGTACCGCCCCGGCGTCAACGACGGCCGACCCATCGTCTCCGCATAGAATCGCGCACACTCGCCTTCGACGAACTCGTCGAACCCCCGCTCGGCCAACAACTGGTTCAGACGCTCATAAAACGGATGCCCCGCAGTTCGTGGCAACTCCGTGTGCGCCACCCAGAACTCAGTCTGCTCTCGCCGCTCCTTGATTCTTTTCCCCATTGCCATGACCGCAGTGTACGAACCAACGCTGTGGATTCGTTCAACTTTCTTCCACCCGCGCATCCAGACTTTCACCACGGACTGCTAGCCCCAGCGCTATTAAATAGAACGCGACGAAAGCCCGGATGACACCAGCAAGCGGCGTTCGATAGGCAGGGCCGAAGGCAAAGACGAAGACGAGCAGCAGGACGGTGAGGATAAGAACCTCGTAACCTTCGAGGCTGAGAATCGCACGAGTCACCATTTGACACCCTTCGCCGCTCTCGGCTCCAGTTGCACGTCGATCATCTTCTGCTCTCCCGACGCTAGGCGTAACGATGGGCCGTCAACCGGATCGTTGTAAAACCAAGGCTTGTAGCCGGGCGCGGTGATGAACACGATGAAGTCAGACGTGGTCGGCAGGTTGAGCCGAACGTCTCCGTGCATGTATCCTGACGCCGAGCTGCTACCATCTTGCTCGCCTGTTGCGGCCATATAGAGCACGCGGATGTTGTCAACGGGCTTCCCGGTCACGCTATCTCTCACCGAGGCGATCAACGTACCGGACCTAGCAGCGAGCTTTATGGTGACGTTCGCAGTTGGGTCCTGGAGCGTGAGAACAGCCTTTTGACCGCGACCGTTGTTCCATCCGGAGTAGCCATCTTCTTCCTTGATAGCGGAGACAGTGAACGTGCCCATGCGCAAGTGCTGAATCTCGAACTGCCCAGCCTGGTCAGTAACTGTATTGCAGTAGGTGGTGGTGTTGTTGTTCGATCCCTCCACCGAAACGCACACGTTCGCGCTGGCAATGGTCTGGCCTTCTTGGTTGAGTACGGTTCCAGTGATCCGTCCTTGACCATCGGGCAATTGTGGGACGCGGGCAGGACCTTGGGCATAGGATAGCGTTGCGAGAACGATGCAGACCAGAACGTGTTTCAATGGATTTCTCCTTAGCGCCTTGGCGACTGTCATTCCTTCATCCTCCATCGCAAGAAACAACCCCGCACAGGAGAGGGATTGCAGGGCTCAACCCCCTCATCTCTGTACGGGTCCCCCCGCCGCCAGCCCAAGGGAGAGAACAGAATAAGCGGGCGCGCGGGAAATCGAGATCTACCAATCCTTATACTTCGTGCCGTCGAGCCCGGTGCCTTCTGACTTGCTGTAAACGTCGAATACGTTCTGTTCTCCCCAGGAATCGGAATCGGGCTCATCCTGGTTGGAGCGCAAGCCCCACTCGGTGCTCCTCGTCATGGGATCGACAGGAATGGAACGGAGATAGCGGAGCTTCTTGCCGCCTTGCGCTTCGACTCCCTTGAATAGGGTCTCCAGATCAGGGGGATAGCCCAGGCTGTCAACCTTCGTCTGGAACGCTCCTCGACCGGCGTCGTCCTTGTAGCGGTCGATTGCGTCCCGCATCTCCCAAAGGGCGCGCCGCAGTTCCTTCTCTTTCTGTCGCTGAATGGTGATGCGCGCCAGTGGCAGGGCCATCATGGTTAGAATCGACAGGATCGTCGTCGCGACGATCAATTCAATCAGGGTAAAGCCTCTGGCTGTTTCCGAAAAAGAGGATCGGATCGCCTCCGATTGGCGGAGTTTGCTGCTAGACACTGGCTGTAGGTCTGGCCTGGTGCGCGGTCGCCGACAGTGAAGCCGGTGTTTGCGGCTACCAGATGCTTCACTCACCCCCGTGCACTGGTCGTTGATGTTTGCTGGCGCGATGTCCTTTTTGCCTCCGATATTGCCACCAGGCCATTTTTTGTGCTCCGAAAAGCGGCAGCAATGCTGTGATTGGTCCCGAACTGTGCCGCGCACTTCAGTCTCTGTGCCGTGTTGTTTGCGGCAACTGAAAAAGCTGCCACGTCGGCCTCCTTGTCGATCATCGGAGCAGCTTCTGGATAGCCTGTACTGCGAGGACAGCCATCGCTGCGGCACAACCAGTACAACTCACCAGTGCTCCGTAAGCGTCGCTACGGAAGTATTCGCTGCTGGAAAACAATGCCATGATTCTGCGAAGCTCACTGGGCTTGCCCTGCTCGATCAGCGCGTGCCTAATCCGACGGGTGAAAAAGATGGCCGCTGCTAGGGACGCGAACAGTATCCAAATAAGAGTTCCCGTTCCAAATGATGTTAGTCCGCTTATCATTTAAGCCACCGCGAAATTGTTAACAACGGCGAATCCAACAGGAAGGCGAGGCCAGCAAGCAGAACCCCCGCGTAGACGGCATGCACTGCATATGACGGCCACATAGGCCAACGCTGATCCGGTGCAAGCTGACGGTATTTCCGGTAAGCACGAACATTGTCCCACACGTTCGCAAAGTACTTTACTTTGATACCAGCACCGTCCAACCGTGCGAGTATCGAGAAGTGTGCGACAGTTCCTACGACCAGAGCCACCAGCGAGAGGCAAATGAGAGTCATGCCGATCATCTTAGTCATGCTTCCCAAACAGTGCAGTACAAGAGCCTTTTATGTCGTTCATTAAATAGCCCGCATAAGGTATCGTTACAAAATTCAAATTCGCAGATGTAGTTCCGCTGACAGTAGCAGGCAGTGCGGAGGGCCCGAGCGTTGCCTGAATGTTATTGCTGTTTCCAGAGAGGCCAGTCTTTCCCACAGCAAGATTTCCACTAAAGCTTAATCCTTCCAAGGATGCGTTGGTTGGTGCATTTCTGACGACTCCCCCAAGTACGTATGCATCAGGTCCAGCGAAGCCAGCGTTTATATTCCATGCCCACGACAGACTCAGTTGTCCAGAATTCCCGTTTGCGTTCAGTGTCACCTGGGCACCTCCGGTGGCCAAGAATCCCCAATCCGCACCGGCTCCGATTTGCCCGACATCGGGATAAGCAGAACAGAAACTCTTCACCTTTTGAGTCAGCCAGTTCAAGAACCGTCCGTTGTTTGGGGCAACGATCTGGGGGAATATCTGTTCCCCGTTCTCGAAGGTAGCGGTGGGAACGTTGGGCGCATCGCCGTTCACCGTGACAGTTGTTTGATCGTTCGGTAGCGTTCCGCCATTGCTTGTGCATTCTTTTGCGTTGCCAGCATCCTCGAAATCTTCTCCCCCGTTATCACTCGGGCCGTAATCACAAAGGACCAGTCCGCTGGGGTCAATAAATCTCAATGGATTGTTCAAGGCGTAGACGTAGCGATTCCAAGACTGCGGGTTGGTCGGGTCAACCGCTGCCAGCCCTGCCGGGTCGGGCGAAATCCAGCGACTTTGCGTCGGACTGTAGCGGCGGAACATGAAATCTTCCAGGCTGCCGGTTTGGTTTTCGCCGTCATCGACAGTCCAGCTATTCCCAGCACTGGTGAATTGTACCCATGCGTTGCCAGCGTACCCTTCTCCAAACGGGGCGTAAGCCATGCCAGGAGTAGCAGTGCGGCTCGGCGTCGAGAACAGTCTGGCCGACCCTAGCCAGTCTCCGTGATTGTACTGGAAAAGACCCGAGCTCTTGTAGATTGCGAACGCCCCACCGGGTAAGGGTATGTATCCAACGTTGAGACTTTGCCCTTGCGTCTCCGCCAGCGGTTGCTGGCCACCGGGGGAGTAGACATACTGGTCGGTGCCGCCGTGGTTTTCGACCATTCGTCCAAATGCATCATAAGTGATCGCCGCCCCGTTTGCCGAGGCCAAGTCCCCGTATGCGTCCCACGTGTAGGTATTGAATGTGTCCGTCAGCAGGCTGCCGTTTGCGTCGTAGCTGGTGCCGCCCAAAGCATAATGGTTCGTACTAGCATTATAGCCGGGCTGCCATGAGATGCTTCCACTTTTAGTGACATTGCCAAACGCGTCGTAGTTGAACGTTTGCGCCCACACGCTGCCGCAGTTGTTGCCATTTATCCGCGCCAGGTCATCGTAGGTGCTGTTGCAGGTCTGGTTGTCCTGACTGTTGAACGGATCGGTAATGGCCAACTGCTGCAGAGTTCCATTTGCGTTCCACGTGAGCTTGCCCACGGCGCTCTGACCATTCACATTGAGGCTATACTGCGTCATCCTCCCGGTATTGGGGTCATACTGGTAACCGTCGGAATCCTGGGACCCGAAGAGGATATTGGTGATGGAACCGATGGGCTCGGCGGTCCCGCTCGTTGTGTAGGTTACGGAGGACGCGGGACTCTGACCTGACGACGCCGTGACGGAGCTTGTTCGTCCTTCGCCTTCGACGCCGTAGGTCTGCCTGGGCATCAGAGCTGCCCCTGCGCTATTAAGCAAGCCGAGGCTTTCCAGTCCGCCGTTGGCCCAGTATGAAGTAGTCGAGTGATAAGAGCCACCCGAATGCGGCGTGGATGCGTACAGATCCGTCGGTTCACCGCGGTTGGAGTAGCTGAATCCTTCAACCGTAAGCGCAGAAGAACAACTGGAACCCTGTGCCGTCCAGGCTTCAGCCAGTCGGCCCTTGGCGTTTGCCATGGCTTGGCCATCCACAGTTGCGGAATCGTAGACGAAATACCTGCACAGAAGATCGGTGGTATTGGCCGCCGTGATCCGGTGCAGTGCATCGTGTGAAAAACAAATACCTCTACCGTCAGCAAGACCTATTGCTGATATGTCACCAGCGGTGCCGGTCCCACAACCGAGCGGAGGATAATTTACATCCCAGACGTAGGTTTTCGTGCCGCTTTCGGGGTTTGTTTCCGAGGTCATGCGACTCAGGCCATCGAAGGTATAGCTGCGCGTCTGCGTGCTTCCGATCGCTCCAGGTTGGGCGTTTTGAGTCACGGTGAGCAAATTGCCGAAAGCATCGTAAATGTACTTGGTCAGAAAGCCTGTCGCGGAATTGGACTGCCCACATGCTCCGCTCCCGGACGCAGAAGTGATTTCGCAAACCGAAGTCAGCCTTCCCAGTCCATCGAATTCGAGCTGCTTTTGAAAGGTCTGGGTTGGACCGACCGACTGGAGCACATCGTTCTTCACATATTGATTGGATGTCGTGCCGCCTCCGCCATCGGTGACAGTGAGCGGACGAGATAATGTATCGTACTGCGTTTTAGTCACGACAGCCCCAGCCTTCTGTCCAGCAGTGCCAACGTAGGGCATCGATACCGTAGTGAACGCTCCTACCCCGCTTGTCCAATTGTAGGTAGTCTGAGTGGAGTCGAAGTTCGACGACCCTTGGGCTTGCCGCCTTTGTGACAGTATTTGGCGTCCCAGTCCGTCCGTGGTGACCAGAATATCGGAGGTTGACGTTGTGCCAAAGTTCATCACGGTTTCGGACGTGGTCGTCGTTGGGTAACTGTAATTTGTCACATTCCCCAGCGGGTCCGTCATCGATGTAACTCGCCAAAGAGGGTCATTGTAAGTGAACGTCGTCGGCTGCCCGTTGGGATCGAGTGTGCTCGTCACCGTTGCGCCGTTGCAATTCCATTCTGTCGAATTAGTCAGGCCCCCAAGCGTTACCGAAGTAGCAAGCAAGCTATTGCAGCCATCTGTGCCGTTGTAGGCGTATGTGGAAAGAGCCCCGTTCACGTCCGTGGCAGTCGCCACTGTGCCATTGGAATTGTATGTCGCTGTGCTCGTCAGCCAAGAAGACTCGGTCCATTTCGCCGTCGAAGTTGGATGACCGGTATTGCTGTAGGCGATCTGCGTCGCGGCAACCTCTATGCCCGCCGCATTCTTGGTGTAGCTGTAGCAGGGTGTATTGCGGATGTAAGTGCCCGAAGGGTACGCTGTGCAAGACGTGCCATTCCACGACTGCCCATAGTAGGTGAGGGTATCGGAGAGCGGACTGCCCGTCGGAGGCATCGCCGCCCCGAAGTCATACTGCTTTACCTCGGTGGTATTGCCATAAGAATCAAACTTGGTTTCCACGAGATTACTGGAAGAGCCGTTGAAGGACGTGAATACGTCCGTCTGCGAAAAGGGCAGCGTCGGGACGGCGGTCGGCGCTGCGCAACTGGTGAAGTTCGCGTTATAGCAGGTTGTCACCGTCTTCAATGGAGCACCCGTTGCCGAGCCTTGATAATACTTCGCTTGTGTCTGGTATTCGCCCGCAAAGCTGTAAACCGTCTGGTTACCTGCTGGATCAGTTTCCGTTACCGTTCCGAAGCCGGAGGGGTAAGCGCCGGAGTTAACATAGGTCCACGTTCCGACGTTTCCATTATTATCATTCACTGTTCTCGTAACCGTAGGCACGGAATAAGTAGTGCAACTGATCCCATTCTTTCCACCTGAGTACGCATAGGAAACGCTCCCGCCTGACCCATAAGTAATCTTGGCGAGCCTCCCAGTAACGCTACTGGGATATCCTGGTGTTGGTTCGTATGAAAAGTTAATCGTCGTAGTCGGAGTGGTTAAAGAACTCGGTAGCGATACCGGCGTCGCTGCGATATCGTGAGGAATATTCTGGTTATACGCATTCAGGCACCCGAAGGCGGTTTGTAGGGTATAAGTTGAGTAGTTGATCTGAAAACTCTGCGTGTTACCGACCGCGTCCGCGTATTGATATTTAAATGGCACACCTAGCAAACCACTGCTCAGTATCGTGGCGGTTGTAGTCATGGCCGTCGCGCCGAGAGTGTCCGCGTAGGTTGTCGTAGATGTACTGCCGCTGGCGACGGTGGCCCAGGTGATTTGTGTCTCATCGGGGTCTTGGATCAGTAGGGGTCCCGGACCACCGGCTGTCTTTGCCGGTGGGTAGAAGGGGTACGAGTTCCCGGCTTTATCGTAAATCGAGTATTCCAAGTTATAGTTTTGGTCGATTCCAGTTAGCACTGCGGTATAGCCGGTTCCATCTTCGGCTGTCAAAGTGGCGGCTTGAGGTCCAGGCGCGTATAAGTAATCAGTCTGCGGCAGGAACATGGAATGAAGCGCTCCTGTGGAATCGACAACGTAGAAATTTTGCATGTATATGGTAGTGCAGCCTGAGCACGTCGGGGTATAGTAGCTCCAATAAAGACCAACCGGCATAACGTCCGCTAGGTCTCTGACCGCATAATCTGGTTTCTTCTGTAACCGAACTTCAAGCGTGCCTTTTTGCGGGTAAAGCGCCAGTCGATGGTGACCCGATTCCGATTCATTCTCCGACCCCAGGCCCTGGCTTCCCGCTGCAATCGCCCAGCGATGGGATTCTGCGCCGTCCCAGGCACTGCCGGGAGAACAGGCTGATTTCGATTTCCGCCTGATTCAGCCAGCTTCCGTGCTTCGGTGTGTAGTGTACCCGGAACCGGTCCCACAGCCAGCCTCCCGCCTTCTCGCCGTACCGCTCCACCACGGCCTTACGGGTGTGCGAACTCAGATTGTCCATGACCAGATGAATGGTGTCGGCCGCCGGATAATGTTCCGCGATCTCCAGCAGATAATCGGCAAACTCGGGCGAGGAACGGTCCGGAGTCACGCGCGGATAATGCCGTCCCGCCTTGGGCTCCACTCCGCAAAATGCGTTGGCCGTGCCGCGGCGTTCGTACTCGCAGTCGCGCCGCAGAACTTGTCCCGGATGCATGGGTCGGCAGGGGCGGAGATCGGCATGCAGGACCACCGGCTTCTCATCGATACACACCACCGGTTCCCGCTCCGAGAGCGGCTTCTCATATAAGGCCAGCACGTCTTCCATGCACCGCAGATACTCCGCGTCCAGTTCCGCCACGCACCACATTTTTTTCCCGCCACGGCTTCAGGTCATGACTCTGGAGCAGGATGCGGATCGTTTCCCGGCCCACCCGCCGCGTCAACCTCCGCTTCACCGCTTCCTGAGCGATGAGTCGCACACTCCACCGCGCCGTGCCTTGCGGCGGCGGGCTGCACACCATCGCGATGATGCGCTGACTCTGGCCCGCGTCCAGCACTCGTTGCTGGCCCGGACGCGGCTTTTCGTACAGGGCCGACTCCAGTCCTTCCTCCTCGTAGCGCCGGGCAATGGCCCGCACCGTCTTGGAGGCTACACCCACATGGCGGGCTACCTGCCCGGCCGTCTGCCCCTGGCCGAGTTCCCGCAGGATCACAGCCCGCCGCAGCACCCGCGCCGATTTCCACCCCTTGTTCAACATGGCGGCGATCTGTTTACGATCCTTCTTGGTTAGCTGGACATGCACCCGATGATAGGCTCGCATGCCTGCACTATGCCGCTCTTTTGCTCCTTCCACGAGTATCTACAGATATACATCTCCATACGGTCATAGACCTAGTGCAGGGCTCATAGGTTTGAAGGCGGTGGCACTACCCCAAGACGCAGAACTCGGAATATAAAAAATATGAGAATTCATTACCAAGTTGTACGAAAAAGGAATCTTGCCCGCCTTCTGTCGAACCGGAATCTGGACGAAAGTGTTGCCCGTGACGAGGTCTACCGAATCATAGATGCCGCCAATACGTGCGGAGAAGGGGAGAAGCCCAGCGGCCGGATCGCTCTGGGACCATCCAGTGCCAAGCAGCAAAAAAAACAAGGCACATGAGAGGACAAGCAAGGAGCTGCGCACAGCAGAAGACAAGCAGGACAACGTAAACAGTAAGCGACCCATAATCTTCCTCCCTTGCCGAAATAAACTCATCGGCTTTGCGCCGTTACTGGCGCGCCGTGGCTAGCGCAATTTCGGCATTTACGCTGAAAATGTGACCACAATCACGTCGTTTCACCGCGCCCCTCCGAATCCAGATCACTGAGTGCGGGCGAATAGTACGCCGAGAAACCACAGATGTCGCGAGCCGAGGTCTGTTTTTTACGAAATCCGAACAGGCTCTCATTCTATTGGGCAAAATCGCTTGCAACGTTTGCAAGTGGGTATTCCACGTCACGAATCACGAACGCGGCAGGAGTATAGCACACTTTGGGTTCTTCGCGTTCCTTGTATTCCTTGCAAAGAAAAGGGTGCCTAGCAGACGATCGTTGGATGCCGCCCAAGCGAAGCCTCTCGGTTTCAATCAAGATGAGTGAGGAAGACCTGGCTCTGTTTACGAAGGCCGCAAATCATGCGTGGCCCAAAGCAGTGGTAACGCGCTCCAGCATCGTGCTCGCGTTGGCGCGCATCGGAGCCGAATCCGTCCTAGCGCCCAGGCCACGACGGCGGGGAGAGAAAAGATCGTGAACCCACTAGGAACAGAATTAGGGCGGAGGCAACTTTCTCCCGCCTTTTTTCCATGCCTCAATTTGCTCGCTAAACTTCTTGAGCTTGGCCATTTCGGCGCTGGTGAGCTTAACGAATTCGATGATGAGCGGACGCTGCGTGGCGTACAGACGCCATCGGTGTTCCTGGGCCTGCACATTGGTAATGATCCGACCTTCATGCACTCCCAGGGCGATGGCTCTTAGCTCCTGGTTGCTCCGGTCTTTTGCGCTTTTGCCCATCACTCACCTGCTACGTTTGCCCTGTCGTAGATCTCTCGGCTGTGGATCACTTCGCTCTGGTCCGCGTGGCGGGTAGTGGCGAACGGCGAAACTACGGCATCGCAGGTCGGGCAGCGGTCATTGGCCATGCACCGACCACGCGGCATCCCATCGCGTGTTGTCCTGCGGGCAGAGGTAGTGATTGGTGTAGGGCATCAGTTCTTGACGGTCATGGCGTCGGAATTGACGGCTTTCTTTCCGCTGACTCCTTCAAGCCCAGCCAATATTCCACGGTAGTCGTTCTTATCGCATTGCATTGCGAAACCCCCCTTCTTTTCGCCATCCGTCCAGGTCAAGCCGACATAATGCTTCTTGGATTTAGTAAGCGCCATCAGCGCTCCAATCCCAAAAGAAACCACCGCGAGCCCGATTGCTGCCCCTACTCTCCGATGAACATCTTGGCCGTAGCTAATCTCAGTGATGGCTGATGCAGGTATTGTTACGACCTCAGCTTTATCCTTGACCAAGCGCACTTGGTTCGAGTCGATGAACAGTTTCATCCCCGTTCCGGCCTTCGCGCCAGAGATTGAGCCTCCGTCGTAGCTGACCTTGTAGGCGTTGTCGCCAGCAAAGACCAGCATCGGCATTGCAGCACAAAGGACAACCGCCAAAAATCTTTTCATTTTCGTCCCCTTTTTTCGGTTTCGGTTTACAGCGAGATCGGTGCTGGGAGTTTGTTTGTCGTCAGTACCGCAGGTGAGAGTGAACAGCAGTAGCAGAGCAGCGAAAACTTTTGTGGCCATGACACAGTCCTCCCGTGTGAGTTAACGGGACCTGAGACCGTGTTATCGGGATCATAGTGTCACTGCGGCGGGCCGCGCAAGTTACGGGGGTCACGCCTCCACGATTCGCCGCGCGCTAGCCATCTTGGCCGCGCATCGCAGCGCCCCTGTCCACATGCGGCTGCGAGTGTTTCTCGTAAACTGCTTTCCATTTTCGGACCAGCGGATGTGCTTCACGCAATTGCACCGCTTATAGAATTCATCGCCCTTGTGCGGGCAATCTTCGGTGTGCGGAACGTAGATAGTGAACACTGCACTTTGCTGCATCGGCCTTCCTCCGTTTGTCGTTGCTACGGTGAAGTATAGAGAGGCGTGTCAAGTGGGAAAAGCACTTGACACGCGGGGCTACGATCAAAACCAACACTGCAGATTTTCCGCACGACGGAGAACGTTTATGGCTGAAACCGACGACGAGTTAATGCGGAGTATGGAGTATAACCAGGAAAAGGTGGATGCGTTCACGAATGCAATCAGGGAGGTACTCTACGGACACACGTTCAAGCTGTCAGCCGCCGAATATGAAGTGGCGCGAAAGGAGCTTGACCAGGTAATTCGCGACGTAGGCATAATGCGAACATGGCCGAAAGACCAACGGCCAACCGCAACCAAGGCTAAGGCGGAAATGATGTCCCGGAGGTAACAAGCCCTGACAGGAGGATCATGCGCGAGCCGCCTCCCGTTACTGCTTCTCGGGCTCGGGCTTCTTTTCCCAGGTCGAGATCACTGCCTCCTCCATTTGGTCCTGCAACTCTGTCACCCATGGGGCGTAGTGTTTCTGGGTGGTGTTAATGTTGGTGTGGCCCAGCAGCTTTGAGACTTGCCATAGGCTAACCTTCTTCGACTTGAGCCACTCGACGGCAGCGGTGTCACGGAGGCGATGGGAGTGCCCATCGTTGATTCCGGCTTCGTCAAACACTCTACGGAAATGACCTTGCAGATTGTTGGTTGCCTGGACCAGGTCAGATACGCCATCCCAGAAGATGTACTTCGGATTGGAGTTCGTCACGGCGGCAAGTGCTTCGACTACTTCTTCTGGCACCGGCACGCACACGCGTACCTTCCTCTTCTTCCGCTCGTTCTTTTTCCGCTCGGTGACAATCAGGGCGACCCCGTCCGGACGCCGCTGGACTCCACTACGCTGCAAGCGGAAGGCGTCAATCACGGCAAGCCCGCTCCAGCGCATCAGTTTTATAAGCGCCAGCATCCGCAGCCGCAACGGGTTGGCCTCCTCGAAAGCCGTTGGGACCGCTTCCAAGATGGCCTGGTATTCCGCTGGGCTGTACGGCTGAGTTTGTTGACTGTCAACTATAATCGCCTCCAGGCCGACCACTGGATTTCGGGGCAGTTCATACAGATTCGTGGCCGATTTGAAGAAAGCTTTCAGCCGCCCCTGCATCTGGTCCCGTGTAGAGCTGGCATTGGTCCAGGTGGCGCGGAATGATATGAGATGACGAAGCTTAACGTCCTCCAGATTGAACACGCCGGTCGTTTCGAGGAAGGTATGCAAGCGGTCCAGCTCCAGGCGGTAACGGTAGCAAGTTTTTTCGTCCAGGTTCTGCCCGCGCTTTCCCTCAATGAAGGTATCGATGGCGTCACGCACGGTAACGTGGGGGCGCTGCTCGGTGCGGCGGGTTGGGTCGTGCTTTTGCTCGAACTCGTGCCTCACCCGTTCGGCTCCGGCCCAAGTGCGCTGCTTGGTGGCCTCCCAGCGCATCTTCTTCTTGGTCTTGTCGTAGTAGCGCAGGTGCTTCCAGCAGTCGCACCGCTTGTACTGTGGATCGTCCTTGTGGGCGCAGTCGGCGCTATGGCGAACGATAAGAGTGACGGATACGGCACGGAGATCGGTCATCGCTTCGGACATAAATCTGCCTTAACAAAACTTACACAAAACTTCAAGCGTATTTTTAACTTCTTTAGAATAGTATACATACATAGATACAAATTGTTCAATGATAATCTTTTCGTTGCCTACATCTTGCAACGCCCCGAAAGGTACGCTGGCATGAAGCGCTCCGCTCCGTTCTCGGTTTTAGCAATTACTTTCCCTTGTGCGACGGTTGGGTGGCGTCAGAACAATCCCGCCATCAAAGGGCAATTTCGTGGAATCCCGCAAGCGGCAGCGGCGGGGCGACCATGAACGCGCTTCCAGTTCTCGGAGTAGATATTGGCGGGACCAAAGTTGCGGTCGGGATCGTAGATAGTAGCGGAACCATCCTGGCTCGGGGGCGCAAGCCCATGGTCGCAGACGCCGGCGCGGACGCTGCCCTGGACGCGGTCACCGGCGCGATTGACTCCATGCTTGCCACACCCGAAGGTAGAGATGTTCGTAGTATTGGAATCTGCGCGCCCGGCCCTCTCGATCCGCGCGTCGGAGTCGTCCTCAACCCTCCCAACCTTCCCTGCTGGCGGAATTTCCCCCTGGCCGATCGGATCAAAGCCAAGTATCAAGTGCCGGTAAAGGTTGACAACGACGGCAACGCCGCCGCTCTAGCAGAGGAACGATGGGGTGCGGCGCGCGGCTTCCGCTACGTTTTCTACGCGACGATCGGCACCGGAATCGGAGCCGGCTTTGTTCTCAATGGAGCTATCTATCATGGCAACACTGGATCCGCTGTTGAAGGCGGCCACATGACCATCGATTATCGCGGCCCGCGCTGCGGCTGCGGAAAACTCGGCTGCATCGAGATCCTGGCCGCCGGGCCGGCGATCGGTGTGCGGGCACGCGCGAAACTCACCGACCAGCGAACGCCGCATTCCGCGATTCTCGATCTTGCCAAGGGCGACATTCACGCCGTCACGAGTGAACTGGTGGGCCGAGCCTTCGCAGCGGGCGATTCGCTGGCTCGCCAAATCCTGCAGGAAACGGTCGATCTCCTTTCTGCCTGGCTGGGAAATATTGTGGACCTGCTCGATCCCGACGTTTTGGTGATCGGCGGCGGAGTGGCTGCCATGTTGAAGCCGTTTTTCGAGGACATCAAGTGCCAGCTTCCGAATTGGTGCGTGAATCCTTTTGTCTCTGAGATTCCATTGCTCATGGCTCACTATGGAGCCGACGCGGGTATCGCCGGCGGCGCTGCTCTTTGCGCCGGCAAGCAGCCATAGCCTTTACGTAAGAATCCTAACTGAGGGCCAGAATGCTATTTCTACGACGCTTTCTTGAATACTCCGCTCACATCGCTTCCATCCTTCTCATGACCGCGGCTTTGGTCGCCTCGGCCGAAGATTTGCCGAAAGCTCCGCACTCTGAAGTTTTCACCCTTACTCCTTCGCCGGGCTCTTTCACCGAACCGGCAATCGCAGTGAATCCAGCCAATCCGCAGCAGGTGGTCGCCGTATTTCAGGACAACGCTCATGCGGCTTATTCGCAGGATGCCGGTCATACGTGGCAGGTAGAAGACACTAGCCCCAAGAACTACAAAATTTCCGGAGATGTGTCGGTGGCATTCGACAACCAAGGGCACGCCTTCGTCTGCTACATCGCGTTCGACAAGCTGGGGACATTCAATTATTGGGCGCATGGCGCAACACGCAATGGCATCTTCATTCGCCGCTCGCTCGACGGCGGAAAATCATGGGAAGCTGATCACATCCCTGTCGCAGAGCAGCCTACCGCGGCCGGCATTCCCTTTGAAGACAAACCATACCTTGTTGCCGACAATACCAAGAGCAAATACGCAGGCAATCTCTATATTGGCTGGACGCGCTGGCGAATAGCCGATTCACAGATGGTGCTGTCGCGCTCGACCGACGATGGAAAGACGTGGTCGAAGCCTATCGAGATTGATGCTCATCCCGGGTTGCCCCGCGACGACAACGGCGCCGCGGAGGGCTTCGACGGCGCGGTCGCTCCCGACGGCACGCTCTACGCGATCTGGAGCCAGGACAACGACATTATGCTGACCTCGTCGCGCAATGGCGGGCAGACTTTTTCTCGCGCGCGTTCCATTATTCATACAGCGCCGATCATGTTTGCCATCGACACGCTTGATCGAGCGAACGGGTTCCCGCAGATTGCCATCGATCCCAAAAGCAAGCGCCTTTACGTGACCTGGAGCGATTACCGCAACGGAGACCTCGACGTGTTTCTTTCGAGTTCCGCTGACAAAGGCAAACATTGGACGTCTGCGGTGCGCGTCAACAATGATCCGATCCATGATGGGGCGGAACAATTCTTCCAATGGCTGGCTGTCGATCCGGTTGACAGTTCGGTGAATGTCGTTTTCTACGATCGCCGCCGCGATCCGCAGAATCGCAAGCAAATCGTGGTTCTGGCGCGATCCAGCGATGGCGGACACAGCTTCAATAATTACGCCTGGACCGAGGATTCGTTCGAAGCGGGCGGCGTCTTTTTTGGCGATTACAGCGGACTCGCCGCCTATGGCGGACGGGTCTATGGGGTTTGGACCGAAAAGCCCGCACCAGTTGCAGCAGATAGTAAGGGGTCAGAAACAAAGGAAGGCGATTCAAAGCCAAAACCGAAAGGTACCGTCGTCAAGGTGGGAGTTGCAGACTTTACGGAGAAAGAAGTAGGACGTCCCTAGATTGTTAACATCGCCGCAATGGGATAACCCGCAGGCTTCCCACATCCGTTTTCATTTCGGATGCAGGGAAAACAAAATGACCAGGTTCCAGACGATGATTCCAGCGTAGAAGACATTGACGACCCAGATTAAGCGCCTCACTCCCATGGCAATCGCGACCGCGATCAGTTTGCTGATCACCAATCCTCGCAACCAGCCGAACGTAGCCGTGAAATGGGCGACCAGCGGGTTCGCCTCCATCGCGCCCAGGTGAAACGCGATCAGCGTTGTCGTCAGATCCAGAACCTGAAGCACGACGAAAGTCCACCGGGAATTGACGAACTTTTTGAGCCCGGACCTCCACGGGTTTGTGAACTCTGCGATCGACGGTTGTGACGGAATCGATGCCATAGTGCGTCAGTTTACACAGGAAAGTAGTTTCTGCGAAGTTACCAATGTCTCTTCTCCGAATAAAACCCAGCGACCCGGCCCGAAACGGCAAACTGCATATCTGATGCAGCTTTGCCAGCAGACGTTTCGATAGCCGCTGGATTTCTTTGGGGGGTGGCCAGGTAATTGGGAAGCGAAAAGCGGGCGATTCCAAACAGTACCTCTGCTAAAATCGCCTGAATATGAGCTCACAGCCTCCATTCACCGATGTTCCCGATGCGATTGAAGAGATGCGCAGCGGCCGCATGATCGTCATCGTCGACGACGAGGACCGCGAGAACGAGGGCGACCTCACGCTCGC
Organism: uncultured Acidobacteriota bacterium; assembly: GCA_963719865.1. Classification (GTDB taxonomy): domain Bacteria; phylum Acidobacteriota; class Terriglobia; order Terriglobales; family Acidobacteriaceae; genus Sulfotelmatobacter. Next base: position 246,072 of record CAVRDS010000050.1, read on the forward strand.
CGCCGAAAAAGTCACCCCCGAAGCCATCAACTTCATGGCCAAATACGGGCGCGGCTTGGTCTGCCTGGCCATGACCGAGGAGCGCCTCGAACATCTGAACATCGGTCCCATGACCGCCGAAAATACCTCGCAATACGGCACCGCGTTCTGCGAAGCGATTGACGCCCGCCAGGGCGTGACGACCGGCATCTCGGCATACGACCGCGCCCGCACGATTCAGGTTGCGATCGACCCCGCCACCAAGCCGAGTGACTTGGCGCGTCCCGGCCATGTCTTCCCCTTGCGCGCGCGCAAGGGCGGCGTGCTGGTGCGCGCGGGACAGACCGAGGCTTCGGTCGATCTGGCGCGCTTGGCGGGAATGGTTCCCGCGGGGATCATCTGCGAAATCATGAAAGATGACGGCAGCATGGCACGCGTGCCCGATCTGATCGAGTTCTGCCGCGAACACGAGATGAAGATGCTCACCGTCGCGGAGCTCATCCGCCACCGCATGGCGCACGAGCGCTACGTACATCGCGTGGGCGAGGCCCTGATCGACACCCGCTTTGGAGAATTCCGCCTGATCGCCTATTCCAGCGAGGTAGATGGCGGCGAGTCGCACGTCGCGCTAGTGCGCGGAGACATTGAGCATAGCGCAACCCCGGTTCTAGTGCGGATGCACGCCCATTGCTTGATGGGCGACGTTTTCGGCGCGACCGGCTGCGAGTGCCACGCCACGCTGCAAGGATCGCTGCGACGCATCTCGGAGGAAGGCTTGGGCGCGCTGATCTATCTACACCAGACTTCGCAAGGATTCTCCACCGAAAAAGTTGGCGACCGCGTCGCACTCAGCTTCCACGGCGGCCGGACGCTTCCTTCCTTATACGATGCGGAGAAGCATATTCAGCGCGAGATCGGGATCGGAGCGCAGATTCTTTCGGATCTGAACCTGCGGCGCATCCGCCTGCTGACCAATCGTCCGAAGAGGGTAGCCGCGCTCGAAGGTTTTGGGATTGAGATTGTCGAGCAAGTGCCGGTCGAACTGGGTGCGGTCAAGACTCGCACCCTCTAGTCTCTATCCCAGCACACCGTGGGTGTTCGGGCAACTGATGAAACAGGAATGCTGGTGACGTGCGGCGTCGGCATTTCGCGGGCAGGAGTGCCCGCGCCACATTTTCTAGAACGGTTTGCGCACTACCACTTCGGCGTCACGAATGAAAAACTGCGCTGAGCAGCATTCCGAGCCGCAGATAACGGGCAGCAGGCCGTTGATCTGTTTGCGCGTGATCAGGCCCAACATGCCGCAGGACGGGCAGGACAGCACCGCCCAGTAGGGATCTTCTTTCTCGCCGATTTCGCCGGCATTTTCGAGCACAAAGACGGTACCAGGCTGCATCTGTTCCGGAATCCACTCGTTGAGGATGTCCAGTTCACCGACCATGTGTTCCTCCTTGCTTCCCTTCCGTTTGGTGCCGCGAACTACAAAATTGTCCCTACGAAACTTTTCTAGCACGCTGGCGGTAATCGGGCGACGTTACTGAAGTATTCCCCTTGCCCGAAGTAACCCCCGCCCTTACCCGCCGCACCGCATCGCTCAGGCATATGCCCAGAATGGGCTGATTAGAATTCTTCAGAATGTCGACGATCTGCCGTGCCGAGGTCTCGAGATAAAGATGCTTGCCGTCGGTGAGCAGGTGATATTCGGAGTTGCCGTCGACCATCTCCGCCAGCCCCTTGCCGAATTCACGATCCAGAAACCGCATCACTTTGCGCACGCCCTGCAGTGAGAATCCTTTGCGCCGCAGTTCGCAGATCACGGCGACTTCGGTTAGATGCTGAATCGAATAAAGACGGCGATGCCCGTCCCGCTCAGGCTGGACCACACCTCGCTCATCCCACCACTGCAACTGCCGGGCGGTGATGCCGGTTAGCGCGATGACTTCCCGGGATGTGAAGCGACCCTGCATTCAGCCTCAAATATGTTTGAAACAAGTGCGGTGCAAAATGTTTCACACATTTTAGGCATGGGGCCCTGTGAATCAGATGAAGAAAAAGCAAGGAGTTAGTGACTAACAGAGTTCCCCGGCAGGCTGGAGTGTGAATTCGGTAAGAAGCCCGTAGGCAGGCGACAGGTCGATCCTTCGACTGCGAGACCGATCGGCTTCGCCGACCGCTCAGGATGACATTGGAGAGCGACGGGGCCAGCAGCCACCACCGACAAAGTGGACAACCTCCAGCCGGTCGCCGTCATTGAGCGTGGTCTCAGCCCAGCGATCGCGGGGAACGATGTCACGATTCAGTTCCACGGCAACTCGGTCCGACTTCATGCCGAGTTTCTCCACCAGCGCGGAGAGAGTGAATGCAGGAGGGACGTCGACGAAATCGCGCTCTTCTCCATTGATATGAAGTTTCATTGAAGAGGGTAGAGGCGCGCTCTTGCGCCACTGGCAGATTGTACCGTGAAGGGCTTCTATTCAGCCTTGCGCAGGACGAACTTCCTCGTCGCCGTGCGTCCTTCGAAGTTTGCCTGTACCAGCAGCGAGGAATCCGGCAGCGAGGTTTCTTCCACTTCAATCTTGATCTCCGCCGCGCCCCCGGCATCGGCCACAGCCTGGGTATAAAACGGGGCAGCGCCGGGACGCGCAAAACGAAAAACCAGGCGAGCGCCAGAAGCTGCCGCGCCTCCTTCGGTCACCTTCAACTGCATGGTCAAATTCCGCTCTGTGTGGACCGACTCGGCATTCAGCCATTCCACGTCCAACTCTTTTACCGCGGCCAGAGTCTCGGGCTCGGGGCGATCCAGAACGCTATCGAGTTTGCCTTCCCGGATTGCATCGAGCACCAGCCGGTGCTGCTCGCGAAGTTGATGTTCCTTCTGAGCGTCGCCCGACTGACCTTCGCTGGACTGGCTGGCGTACGATTTAGCCCGCTTGCCGATGCAGCGTCCGCGGACAAACACCTGGGTCTGGAGCAACAGTTCTCCCTCGCGCGCTTCACTCTGCACGTGGTAGATGGTGTCGCCATGCTTCACGTCGGTATTGAAGCCAAAAATCATAAGGAATTTGGTGATTGGGTAATTGTGTGATTGCGTAATTTGAAGTCGCTGGAACGCGCCTCGGAGCGGGCGTCCAGTCGTTCTTCCAATTACTCAATTACCAGATTACACAATTCCACAATTTCGTCGCTCGTTCGCTTGACACTCTCGCGTGCAAGCCCATAACCTAGAATGTTTAAGCAATCACTTGGCGCGAATTATATATACCTCGTCCTATGCCAGACAATTACTTCGCTCGCTACCTCCCCTTCCTGATCCATATGCTGATGGCGGGCGGGATTGCGGCTGCGATTGTCACACTTTCCTGGCTGATTGGGCAGCGTAAACCCACCCGCGCCAAGCTTTCTCCTTATGAATGCGGTATGACCCCGGTGGGCGACTCCCGCCAGCGCTTCTCGGTGAAGTTCTACCTGGTGGCCATGCTGTTCATTCTCTTCGATGTTGAGGCGGTTTTCATCTATCCGTGGGCCGTGATCCTTCGGAAGCTGAAAGCCGAAGGACAAGGCCACTTTGGCCTTTGGGAGATGCTCGTGTATATCGGTATTTTCCTGGTCGGCTTCTTTTACGTCTGGAAAAAGGGCGTTCTTGACTGGGGCGAAACCTCCGCGAAACGGGGGAACTTCTAATGCCCCTGATCCCGGCCGTGACGGATCTCGAAGAACTGAAGAATCATCCGGCCTTGGCCCGCCTACTCGCCTGGAACAAAGACGCTGTTGAGGGTGCGAAATTCGATCGCGACGAGATGACAATTTTCGTCGAGCGATCCGCCATCCGCGAAGCCTGCGTGCTACTGAAGGAAGATCCCGCCTGCCCTTTCAATTTCCTCTCCGACGTTACGTGCGTGGACTGGTACCCGGCGGAGCCGCGATTTGAAGTGGTCTACCATCTGCTGTCGATTCCTAATAAAGAGCGGGTACGCTTAAAGGTTCGCTTGAACAGCTCCAGTCCTGCAATCGAGTCCATCACTTCGGTCTGGCCGGGCGCCAACTATTTTGAGCGCGAGGTTTTCGATCTGTTTGGAGTGCGCTTCAACGGACATCCTTACCTGCGCCGCATCCTGATGCCGGAAGACTGGGAAGGCCACCCTCTCCGCAAAGACTATCCGGTGGAGGGCTACCGCTGAGTCTGAGATAACGATGGCACACCTGAATCCCACGCCCGTGCTGGAGCCCGGCCAGGATCGTACGATGATCCTGAATATGGGCCCGCAACACCCGTCAACCCACGGCGTGCTGCGCGTAATCCTCGAAATCGACGGCGAAACTGTCGTTCGCATGATGCCGGACATTGGATATCTGCACACCGGCATCGAAAAAACTTGCGAAGCCAAGTTCTACCAGCAGGTGGTGCCGCTCACCGACCGCATCGATTATCTGTGTCCGATGACCAACAACCTCTGCTACGTGCTGGCGGTGGAAAAGTTGCTGGGACTGGAGATTCCTCCGAAGGCGCAGTGGCTGCGCGTGCTGCTGAACGAACTGACGCGCATCAACTCGCACCTGGTGTGGCTGGGCACGCACGCCATGGACATCGGCGCGCTGACGGTCTTCTTATATTGCTTCCGCGAGCGCGAAGAAGTTCTGAAGATGTTCGAGATGATCAGCGGGCAGCGCATGATGACGTCGTACTTCCGGGTGGGCGGAGTCGCGCTCGAGCCGCCGCTGGGATTCTTCGATCGCGTGCGCGAATTTGCCGGATACTTCCCCGAGAAAGTAGACGAGTACGAAAATCTTCTGACGGGGAATCCGATCTGGGGAATGCGGACCAAGGGCGTCGCCAGAATGACTGCGAAAGATGCGATCGCGCTGGGCGCGACTGGGCCGACCCTGCGGGGAAGCGGCGTCGATATCGATCTGCGGCGCGATATGCCGTATTCCAGCTACGAAAAGTTCCAGTTCAAAGTACCCGTTTCGAAGGAAGGCGACGTCTTCGCGCGATACATGTGCCGTGTGCAGGAACTACGCGAGTCGATTGGAATTGTCCGGCAGGCGCTTGACGGCATGCCGGAAGGCCCCGTCAAGGCCGACGCTCCGGGCATTGTGCTCCCCGACCGCGAAAAGATGAAGACGCAGATGGAATCGCTAATCTATCACTTCAAGATTATTACGGAAGGCTTTGCGGTTCCGGTGGGCGAGGTTTATCAGGCAGTTGAATCACCGCGCGGCGAGATGGGCTATTACATCGTGAGCGATGGAACGGCCAAGCCGTATCGCGTCCACATGCGCGCGGCCTGCTTCGCGAATCTGCAGACACTGCCGACGATGTGCGAAGGAAGGCTGCTGGCAGACGTGGTCGCGGCGATTGGTTCTATTGACATTGTGCTGGGGGAAATTGATCGATGAGTCTGTGAGCCCCCGTATCCCCTGTGGTTCATGCTCTTCTTCACCACAGAGGACACAGAGGCTCACAGGGGAATTCTTAAAGATGAAGTTTTCTGACGAATTCGAAACGCGCTTCGCCGAGATGGTCCCGCACTATCCGACCAAGCGCTCGGCGCTCGTCCCGACCCTGCTTTACGCGCAGGACGAGGTTGGCTTTCTGTCAGACGAGGTCATCGCCGAAATCGCGATGCGCCTGGACCTGACTGTGCTCGAAGTGCACAACGTGATCAGCTACTACTCGATGCTGACCACCAAGCCGCGCGGCAAGTTTAACGTGCAGGTCTGCACCAACATCAGTTGCATGGTGCGCGGCGGCGAAGACATCCTGCTTCACTGCGCAAAAAAACTCGGCATCGGACACAAACAAACGACGCCCGATGGCATGTTCACCCTGGAAGAAGTGGAGTGCATCGGCGCCTGCAGCTGGGCTCCGGCCGCGCAGGTGAATTACGATTTTCACGAGAACCTGACCCCGGAAAAGATGGACAAGATTCTCGATGAGTATAAGAAGAAGGGAACGCAGTAAGAAAGATTTGGTAATTGGGGAAATTGGTAATTTTGTAATTGAAAACCTGACAAGCGGTAGAGGGTTTTAAATTACTCAATTACCCCATTAGAAAATTACAAAATGGCATCTCTGGTTTCCCATCCCGATGAAGTAAAGGTCGTCTCCCGGCGCTTCGGCCTGGGTGCGACCAACCTCGACCGCTACCTCGAACTCGACGGCTACAAGGCCGTGCAGAAGGCGCTCGCCATGGAGCCGGACGCCATTATTAACGAGGTCAAAAATTCCGGCTTGCGCGGACGCGGCGGAGCCGGATTCTCTACCGGGATGAAGTGGTCGTTCGTGCCCAAGCAATCAGCCAAGCCGAAATATGTTTTGTGCAACGGCGACGAGAGCGAACCCGGCACCTGCAAAGACCGCTTGATTTTCGAGCACGATCCGCACTCCGTGATCGAAGGTGTCATGATCGGCGCGTTAGCCGTGGGCGCGAAGAGCGGCTACATCTATATTCGCGGCGAGTACCGCTATCTGTCGATCATCATGCAGAAGGCGATTCGCGACGCCTACGCCAAGGGATTCATCGGCAAAAATATTTTCGGCAGCGGGCGCGACTTGGACATCTACTGGCACGGCGGCGCGGGAGCTTACGAAGTCGGCGAAGAGTCCGCGCTCATGGAATCGCTCGAAGGCAAGCGCGGTATCCCGCGCATTCGGCCTCCCTTCCCTGCGGTGGTTGGTCTGTGGGGCGGGCCTACAGTCATTAATAATGCCGAGACGCTGGCCAACGTCCCCCACATTATTCTGGGCGGCGCGGACTGGTTCGCCAAGCTCGGCACCCCGAAAAACGGCGGCACGCGCCTGTTTTGCCTCAGCGGCAACATCGCCAAGCCCGGCGTCTACGAACTACCCATGGGCTACAACCTGAAGAAGATGATCTACGAAGTCGGCGGTGGAATTCCGAACGGCCGAAATTTGAAAGCCGTAGTTCCCGGAGGGGCGTCTTGTCCATGCCTGACTGTCGACGAAGTCGACGTCGCCATGGATTTTGATTCGGTCGCGAAGGCCGGATCGATGCTGGGTTCGGGCGGCGTGGTGGTGATCGACGACGCGCAGTGCATCGTAAAATTTGCCCTGCGCACGATGAAGTTCTACCAGCACGAGAGCTGCGGCTGGTGCATCCCGTGCCGGGAAGGAACCGACTGGCTGAAAAAAACGCTCATCCGCTTCCATAACGGCGGCGGGATGAAGAAAGATATCGACAACATGCAGTACCTGGCGGAAAACATGCTAGGACGAACTTTCTGCCCGCTAGGCGATGCGGCTGCGATGCCAACCATCGGCTTCGTGAAAAAGTTCAGAAAAGAATTTGAAGACCACCTCGACGGGAAGCCGTGCCCGTACGAAAAGGCAGGCGCGGCAGAAGAGCTTCCGGCGATGGCGCACTGACACTATCGAGTAATTGGGAAATTTAGTAATTGAGTAATTGAGGTGACGGGATGAATTCTAGGCCCGAGGAGTTACGGGATCGAACCAAAGCGTTTGCTCTTCGGTGATTCGCTTATTTCGCTCGCTGCCGTACAAGACCGATACGCAGGTTCTCGGCAAAGTTATTGCGATGCGGCACTTCGGTGGCAGCGAACTACCGCGCAGTTTGCCGGGCCCGATCGAAAGCTGAGTTCATCGCTCGAATGGGAATTGTTGCGGAAGAAGCGGACGAAGCAGTGCTTTGGTTGGAGCTCCTGATTGAATCAGGGATTTTAAAGTCAGAACTAACCGAAGGCCTGTTGCACGAAGCACGAGAATTGGCGGCGATCTTAACCGCCTCGCAGCAAACGGCAAAAAGGACAGCGTGACAAGGTTTTAAATTACTCAATTACCAAATTTCACGATTACTCAATTTGCATGGCTGACGTAACCCTCACTGTCGACGGCAAGAAGTTCACGGCTCCCGCGGGCACGCTGCTCATTGAAGCCTGCAAGACTGTGGGCATCGAAGTGCCATCCTTCTGCTACTACCCCAACCTGTCTCTGCAGGGCGCCTGCCGCATGTGCCTGGTAAAGATCGAAAAAATGCCCAAGCTGCAGACCGCCTGCACGACGGTAGTCAGCGAGGGCATGATCGTCACCACCGGGAGCGACGAGATCAAGCAGGCGCGCAAGTCGATGCTCGAGATGCTGCTCGGGAATCATCCCCTGGATTGTCCCGTCTGCGATGCGGGCGGCGAGTGCGAACTGCAGGACATGACGTTCTCCTACGGCGCCGCCGAATCGAAATTCATGGAGGCGAAGAACCACAAAGAGGAGCAGCAATGGTCTCCGGTGGTGTTCTTCGACCGGCCGCGGTGCATTCTGTGTTATCGCTGCGTGCGCGTGTGCGGCGAGGGCATGGACGTGTGGGCTCTCGGCGTCCAGAACCGCGGCGTGAGTTCGCTGATCGCTCCGAATAAAGAAGATCATCTGGAATGCGAAGAGTGCGGCATGTGCATCGACATTTGCCCGGTCGGCGCGCTCACCTCGGGCGCCTATCGCTACAAGACGCGGCCCTGGGAGATGAAGCACATAGGCACCGTCTGCACGCATTGCGGTGACGGCTGTAAGACTACGCTCGGCGTACGCCGCTCCGACACGGGTATGGAGATTGTCCGCGGCGACAACCGCGACAAGAGCGGGACGAATGGAGACTTCCTCTGCATCAAGGGCCGCTACGCCTTCGATTTCGCGAATCATGAAGATCGCCTGACGCAGCCCCTGATTCGCAAGAACGGCAAGCTCACTCCTTCCACGTGGGAAGAAGCCTTCGAACTCATCGGCAAGAAGTTTGCCGAAGTTCGCAACCAAGACGGCGGCTCGGCGATCGGCGTGATTGGCTCGACCCGCACGACCAACGAAGAAGCTTATCTGCTCTCGAAATTCGCCCGAACGGTGCTGAAAAGCAACAACATCGATCATCACCGCACGGCAGACTTCCCTGCCCTGGCCATGGCTCTTCGCGGCAAGCCCGATGCCACCGCCAGCATGGCCGACGTCTACACCGCGCCATCGATTCTGCTGATCGGCAACGATCCCACCGAGCAACATCCGCTGCTGGCGTGGCAGATTCGCAATAATGTCCGCCTGCACCGCGCCAAACTGCATGTCATCAACTCGGCTTCGATCAAACTACGGCGCCAGGCGACAACTTTTACACAGATTCCAGCCGCAACCGAAGGCAAGGTGGCCGCATTTCTGGCCGGAGACGATGCTGCCGCCGACGCGCTCAGCAGTCCGTCGGTAAGTAAAGACGCATGGCTGGCTCTGCGCGACAAACTTCGCGGCGAGCAGAGCCTGATCATTATTTTCGGATCTGAGATTCGGGGCCAGGACATCGCCAGCCTGGTTGCATTCGGATCCGGTATTGCAGGCGCGAAGTTCCTATGCCTGGGCGATTACTCGAACTCGCGCGGCGCGGCCGATATGGGTTTGTATCCCGACCTGCTCCCCGGCTATCACTCGACCGCGGGCAATACCGCGTTCCATCAAGAGTGGCCGGAGATGCCGCAGGCCGCGGGTCTCGACCTGCTGGGCATGATCGACGCCGCGAAAGCCGGCAAGTTGAAGGCGCTCTACGTGGTCGGATCGAATCCGATCGGCCGGATGAAGATCGACCCCTTCGCCTTCTCGCATAGCTTCGTAGTGGTGCAGGATATGTTCCTCACCGAAACTGCGGTCATCGCCGACGTCGTTCTGCCGGCGGCGAATGCTTACGAAAAATCTGGAACCGCTACCAACACCTGCGGCGACGTGCAACTCGTGAAGAAAGCCGGCGAAGTTTCCGGCACAAAGACTGATTTCGAAATGATGGTCCGCATTGCCGATGCCATGGGAACCGATGTTCGTAAACTTGTTCCCTTCGGCGGTGGCGTGCGCGCGGACATGGGCCAGTCGCGCGGAGCACAATCCGGAGAAGCGGATCGCCATTCCGTCTGGCTTGAGATGCAAGGCCTCGAGCCCAAGCTGAGTCCGCTGGATCCGATGGCCATTCTCGACGAGATTCAGCGCCTCGTCCCGGGCTACGACGTATCGCGCATGAATCTTCTCGCCGGCAACAGCGAGCACACGTCTCTGACAAAAAGCGGTCCGGGCGCATTGCAAAAAGCCGATCTGATTGTTCCGGCCAACGACGGCCTGTTCACTTCGGGCACCCTGGGACAATATTCGCGCGCCTTGAAATCGGTGATGGAAAGTCACGAAGTGAAGCCGGCCGAGGTCGCGGCAGACTGAAGATTTTTGATTCGATGTAGCGGATTTGATTTTGCTGTCCCGGTAAGAGAGGAAGCAGGACATTGCCAATCTGGCTTTATATCGTTTCATCTGTGATCAAGTCCGCGATCGTGCTTGGAGTTCTGCTCACGGCGGTCGCCTACACCGTTTGGCTTGAGCGCAAAGTCGTTGGGCACATGCAGAATCGCTGGGGACCCACGCGCGTGGGACCATTCGGCTTGCTGCAACCTGCGGCCGATGGCTTGAAATTCCTGTTCAAAGAGGATCTGACTCCTCCACATGTGTACAAGCCGCTATTCCTGGCGGCGCCTTTGATCGCGGTCATCTTCGCGCTGACGTCGATCGCGGTGATTCCGTTCGGCAATTCGATCACCATCGGTGGTTACGACATCCCGCTCCAGATCACCGATGTGAATATCGGCCTGCTGATGATTCTCGGAATCACGTCCATCGGGGTGTATGGAGTGGCGCTCGCCGGATGGTCGTCGAACAATAAGTATTCTCTGCTGGGCGGATTGCGCGCCAGCGCGCAGATGGTGAGCTATGAGATTTCGCTCGGCCTCTCGCTGGTCGGCGTGCTGATAATGTCGGGAAGCTTCAGCCTGCGCGCCATTGTCGATGCGCAGGGCGGACATTTCTGGGGATTTATTCCGCACTGGAACATCATTCCGCAATTCGTGGGCTTCTTCTGCTATTTGATGGCAGCCTATGCGGAGACGAACCGCATTCCATTCGATCTGCCGGAAGCGGAAACCGAACTGGTCGCCGGCTATCACACCGAGTACAGCTCCATGAAGTTTGCCATGTTCTTCATGGCTGAATACGCAAACATGATTACGGTGGCTTGTCTTGCCACGCTGCTTTTCCTGGGTGGCTGGCACGGGCCGATCACTTCGATCAGCTTTCTGCAGCCGATCATGCCCGTGTTCTGGTTTGTTGCGAAAGTCTTTGCCTTTCTCTTTCTGTATATATGGGTGCGCGGGACGTTGCCGCGCTTCCGCTATGACCAATTAATGGCATTTGGGTGGAAGTTCCTGCTGCCGCTGGCGCTGGTGAATCTTATCGGCACGGCGATCGCGGTAGCGTGGTGAGAAAAGCAGTGCCCAGTGATCCGTGGTCAGCGAAGAGTCAAGAACCGATCACCCGTCACTGATCACTGACAACTGAATTCATGATCAGCATTCATCTCATTCTGTTTCTGGCCTTCGGGGCCGTGGCCGTCGCAGGCGCAGTCAACCTGCTCGTGCAGCGCCATCCGATCAACAGCGCGCTTTCGCTGATTGCCGTGATGGCGGCGCTGGCTGGCGAATATCTGCTGCTGGGCGCGGAGTTCGTCGCCGCGGTGCAAGTGATCGTTTATGCCGGCGCGATCATGGTGTTATTCGTCTTCGTCATCATGCTGCTGAACGCCGGGGTTGAAGAAGAGACCAAAGGGAGCCGGGTCGCTCTCGTTCTTGGCATTCCGGGAATGCTGCTGGGAAGTCTGCTGATCGCGTGGGTTGTCTTGCGCCATTCGGGGACAGCGGCCGTCGCGGTAGGAGTACTGCCGGGCCAAACCAGTGGTTGGGGAGATCCGGGAGCAGTCGGCGAACTGCTGTTTCACAAATTCCTTCTGCCTTTCGAGATCACTTCGATTTTGATTCTGGTCGCCATCATGGGCGCGGTAGTGCTAGCCAGCAAGCCTCCTTCCGCACCGGCAAAGAAGGTGAACGACTAATGGTTCCTCTTTCGTACTATCTCGTGCTCAGCGGAATCCTGTTCGCCTGCGGTGTAACCGGATTCCTGATCAAGCGCAATATCATCACCATATTTATGTCGATCGAGTTGATGCTCAACGGCGTGAATCTTTCCTTCGTAGCCTTCGCGGCGCAGTGGCACGTGCTGGCCGGGCAAATCTTCGTCTTTTTCGTGATGGTCGTCGCCGCTGCTGAATCGGCGGTCGGCCTGGCTATCATCATCGCCGTCTATCGTACCCGCGAAACCTTGAATATTGATCGGGTGAATTTGCTCAAATTATGACGCCATCACTTAGTCTCTGGCTGATTCCGGTTCTGCCCCTCGCGGGCGCTGCGATCAATGGCTTCCTGGGCAAGAAGTCGTCGCGAACCGCTGTCAGCGTCGTGGGCCTTTTCTTTTCCGGCGCGGCCTTCGCGTGGGCGTTGACCGTCGCCTTGCGCTTTTCTTCCTTCACGCTTCCTTACACGGAATACGTTGCCCATTGGATCCGTTCGGGGACTTTCAGCGCCGACTTCGCCTTATATCTGGACCAACTCTCGCTGGTCATGCTCTTGGTCGTCACCGGAGTCGGATTCCTCATTCACATCTACTCCGTCGGCTACATGTGGGACGATCCCAGCTACTATCGCTTCTTCAGCTACCTGAACCTGTTCATGTTCTTCATGTTGACGCTGGTTCTCGCCAACAACTACCTGCTGATGTTCATCGGGTGGGAAGGCGTGGGGCTGGCGTCGTACCTGCTCATTGGGTTCTGGTTTACGAAAGATTCAGCAGCGTCCGCCGGAAAGAAAGCGTTCATCGTCAACCGCATCGGCGACTTCGGATTCCTGATCGGCCTGTTCCTGATCATTCAGCACTTTGGGTCGCTGAATTTCACGGATGTATTCAGCAAGGTGCAGCCGCTGCAATCCGAGACTTCCGGCGCCGGGCTGCTTACGGCGATCGGCATTCTGCTGATGGTCGGAGCCTGCGGCAAGTCGGCGCAGATTCCGCTCTACGTCTGGCTTCCTGACGCGATGGAAGGTCCGACTCCTGTCTCGGCCCTGATCCACGCGGCGACCATGGTGACGGCGGGCGTGTACATGGTTTCGCGATCGCACGTAATCTTCGAGCGGGCACCGATCGCATTGACCGTCGTCGCCATCATAGGGACGTTAACCGCACTATTCGCTGCAACGATCGGCATCACGCAAACAGATATCAAGAAGGTTCTCGCCTACTCCACGGTCTCGCAACTCGGCTACATGTTCATGGCCTGCGGCGTAGGAGCGTTCTCCGCGGGAATCTTCCACCTGATGACGCATGCGTTCTTCAAAGGGCTGCTCTTCCTGGCTGCCGGTTCCGTGATTCATGCTGTGGGCGGCGAGCAGGACATGCGGAAGATGGGCGGCCTGCGCTCTTACATCCCGGTGACGTTTGCCACCATGGGCATCGCGACGCTGGCGATCTCAGGCATTCCGCCCTTCGCCGGCTTCTGGAGCAAGGACGAAATCCTGTGGAAGGCTTTCTCCAGCGAGCACGGCGGTTGGGTGTACTGGCTGATCGGAGTCATCACCGCCTTCATCACTTCCTTCTACATGTTCCGCTTGCTCTTCATGACTTTCTTCGGCGACTATCGCGGGGCGCACGTGGACGAGCATGGCCACGGTTCTCACGGCCACGGACGTGACGAGCACGGTCACGGCGAGCCACACGAGAGCCCCATGGTCATGCTGGTTCCGCTGATGATCCTCGCGCTGCTTTCGGTCGTGGGCGGATTAGTCGGCATCGGAGACCGCTTCGATCACTTCCTTACCCCGGTATTCGGACAAGCGGCAGAAGGAGCGGGCGAGGCCGCCAGCCACGCAACAGAATTGCTGTTGATGGCAGTTTCGGTGACGCTGGCAGTTCTCGGATTCCTTCTCGCATACGTGCTCTATATCAGTAAGCCTTACTTGCCCCAAAAGATTGCCGATTCGCTCGGTACTTTCTACAACACCGTCCTGAACAAGTACTACATCGATGAACTCTACGCCAAAGTTTTCGTAAAGCCGCTGGTCGACGGGTCCACCAACATCCTCTGGCAAGATATCGACCGCAAAGTCATCGACGATACGGTGAACAACGCCGCCGACGGCGCGCGCCATGTTTCCGACGAAGTCCGCCACATGCAGTCCGGCAACTTGCGCTCCTACGCAGGATGGATCGCGGCCGGCGCCGCAGTGATCATTGCATACATGGTCTGGATGGGGGTCGGACGATGAACTCCCTCGACCTCAACATCCTGACGCTGGTCACTTTCATCCCGCTCGCGGGCGCGCTGTTGCTCGTATTATTTCCGCGCCGCGATCGCGACATCCGCATCTTCGCTCTCGTCATCTCGCTGCTCGCGTTTGTAGTTTCGCTGCATCTTCCGGTGCATTTCCATCGCATGCAAACCGGTTTTCAGTACGAGATCGACAAGCCCTGGATCTCAAGCCCCGACATTCATTACCACATGGGCATCGACGGCTTCTCCATGTGGCTGATTGTGCTGACCACATTCCTCACGCCGCTGTGCGTGCTGATCTCGTGGAAGTCGGTGCACGATCGAGTCAAAGAATTCTTCATCCTTCTGCTGATTCTCGAAACCGCGCTCATCGGCGTCTTCACTTCGCTCGACCTGTTCCTCTTCTATTTCTTCTGGGAGTCGACACTGATCCCGATGGCTCTGCTGATCGGCATCTTCGGTCACGAGCGCAGAGTCTATGCGGCCGTGAAGTTCTTCATGTACACCATGATCGCCTCGGTCTTCATGCTGGCGGCGATTCTGTGGCTTTACGCGCACACCCACAGCTTCGATTTCGTGACCATTCGTGACCTGATCGCGAGCGGCAAAGTGCCCAACTTCCCAGCCGCCGCGCAGTGGCTGTTCCTCGGGTTCTTCCTGGCCTTCGCCGTGAAAGTACCGTTGTTCCCGTTCCACACCTGGTTGCCGGACGCTCACGTGGAGGCTCCGACCGCCGGATCCGTGCTGCTGGCCGGCGTTCTGCTGAAGATGGGCACCTACGGCATGCTGCGCTTCAACCTTGGCTTGTTTCCCGAGCAAGCCCGGCAGAACGCTTCCTGGATCATGATTCTCGCGTTGATCGGCATCATCTATGGCGCGCTCGTCGCCATGGTGCAGCCCAACATGAAAAAGCTGATCGCCTACTCGTCGGTCAGCCATCTTGGTTTCGTCGTGCTCGGTATTTTCAGCTTCACGCAGTCCGGACTCAACGGCGCGATGTTCGTCATGCTCGCGCACGGAGTCTCCACCGGCGCCCTGTTCATGCTGGCCGGGATTCTCCACGAACGCCGCCACACCTACGAGATCAGCGAATTCGGCGGCCTCGCTTCTCCCATGCCCGTCTATGCCGCCTCCTATCTTTTTATCGTGCTGGCCTCGGTGGGGCTGCCCTTGCTCAACGGATTCGTCGGCGAGTTCCTGGTGCTGAGTGGCGCGTTCCAGGACAAGCCGATTTATGGAATCCTCGCGGCCACGGGCGTGATCTGGAGCGCCTGCTATTTGCTGTGGATGTTCCAGCGCGTTTTCTACGGCAAGGTCACGCATCCCGTGAACAATTCCATGGCTGATCTGCTCGCCGTCGAAAAGGCCGCGATCTGGCCCTGCGCCGTAGCTGCCCTGGTGATGGGCGTTGCTCCCATTCTCTGGCTGGGTGCGATCAATCCGGCGGTACAGGCCGCCCTCAGCCCAGTAACACAAATGGTGAGCAAGGTGGTGGGACAGTGACCGCCCTGCTGGCGCAACTCCAACCCATTCCCCAAGGCGCAGATTACATCCGCATCCTGCCGGAACTGATTCTCTCGGCCTTCGGCATTCTGGTCATGCTGCTCGATCCGCTGGTGGATGAAGAGAAAAGCCAGAAGACCCTGGGCTTCATCGCCTTTGTTGGGACGGTCGCCGGTCTGATCGCGACATGGTTCATGGCCCAATTTCCCGGCCTTGCTTTCTCGAACACGATCCGGATCGACCGCTTCAGCGTCTTCTTCACGTTCCTCGTGATCGCGATTGCCGCCGTAGTCATTCTCAGTTCGTTCGAATACATGGCCGTGCAACGGATCCGCGCCGGCGAATATTACGCGCTCATTCTTTTTGGCGTTGTTGGCATGGCGGTGATGTCTTCGGCCATCGAACTGGTGATGATTTTCATCGGCCTGGAAATCTCCTCCATCTCGACGTACATCCTGGCCGGATTTCGCCGCAACGAAGCTTCCAGCAGCGAGTCGTCGCTGAAATATTTCCTGCTCGGCTCGTTTGCCACAGCTTTCTTCCTTTATGGCGTCGCTCTGATGTTCGGCGCAACGGGATCGACCAACATCGACACCATCGCACAGAAGTTGCAATCGGGGCCGGTCGAACTTCTCGTGTTCGTCGCGATGTCGTTGATGTTCGTGGGCCTGGGCTTTAAAGTGGGGGCCGCGCCTTTCCATGTCTGGACCCCCGACGTCTATGAAGGCGCTCCCGCTCCCGTCGTTGGATTCATGTCAACCGCGCCCAAGGCGGCGGCATTCGCCGTCCTGTTGCGGGTCGTCTTCGCCATCAATGCGCCCGGACGCTTCTGGGTTCTCTGGGTCTTAGCCGCTCTTTCCATGACTCTGGGGAACGTCGGCGCTCTCGTCCAGACCAATATCAAGCGACTGCTCGCCTATTCTTCCATCGCGCACGCCGGATATCTGCTGATGGCGTTTGTCATGACCTCGCCGCAGGATTCGGTTGCAGGAATTTCCGCCGCCATGTTCTATAGCGCGGCCTACGCTGCCATGAACGTCGGAGCCTTCGCCGTAGTCAGCCACTTCGCCAATGCCGGCGAGCGCTATGTGACCCTGGAAGATTACGAAGGGCTGGGCAGGTCTTCCCCGCTGCTGGCCGCAGCCTTGACCATCTTCCTGCTTTCGCTGATTGGCATTCCCATGACCGGGGGATTCTTCGCGAAGTTTTATGTCTTCAGCGCCGCCATGAGAGCGAATCTCGTGGGGCTGACCGTGATCGGCGTAATCAATAGCGCCATCGGCGCTTATTATTACCTTCGCATCATCGTCGTGATGTACATGCGCGAGTCCCGCAAGCAGATTCCCGTCTCACGCATTTCGTTTGGATTAGGAACTGCGCTCGCGGTCAGCCTCCTAGCGACACTTTATCTCGGTCTCCTCCCCAACCGGGTACTCCAGACCGCCCAGCACTCCGCGCAAGATTTGCTTCCACCCCAGTCTTGGCCGGCATCCAGCACGGCCCAAATCCCGCCTCCAGCGCCCCTTCCGCAGCCATAATTTTTCTGTGGAGAAACTTGGAGCTTTATTTGACAAGCCCCTTGGGCTGCGTGCATCATGTGTGCACCGAGTTTCACCTCAGTTCTTCCCTCTCAAACGGGACTGAGCGTCGTCGGAGGAGAGCACATGTCCAAACTGATTCGCAGGCTTTGGTTGGATGATTCGGGGCAAGACATCGCCGAGTATGCGGTGATGTTGGCAGTGATTCTGGTTCTGGTCGTGGGAACGGTACGTTTGATCGGGTCAAATGCCAATAATGCATTTTCCAGCGTTGCCAGTTCGCTGCAGTAGACCAAGCTCCCGGCATTTCGATGTGAAGCGCTATCGAGGTTAGAAACGTTTCCGATTCGGTCGCACCATCTTATGACACGATTTACTTCAGGCAGAGCGTTTACCGCCTACTACCGATTTACCTGGGTAGCGGCTGCGGAGCAGCTTGGAGTGAGGTTGAGCCACTGACGGTCACCTGAACAACAAGCTGAGCCGTAAGCCGCGATCCGAGATCGCGGCTTTTGCTTTTACAACCGAACCCACGAGGAGAATCCAGCCATGATCGTCAATATGTCCGAGAAAGCAACCGAGCAGGAAATCAATCATGTGATCGAGCGCATTCGCGAGGCCGGCTACCAGCCGCACGTCACCCGCGGCACCGAGCGCACCATCGTAGCGGCAGTCGGGAGTGGACGGCGTCACGAGATCGAAGCGCTGCAGGTGGCGCCGGGAGTCGACAATGTGGTCGCCATCGCGCAGCCCTTCAAACTTGTCAGCCGGCAAGTGCGGCCGGAACGCTCCGTCGTGAAGATCAACGGAGTTGCCATCGGTGGCCCCGAGGTCGTCGTGATCGCCGGCCCCTGCTCCGTGGAATCCCGCGAGCAACTTCTCGACACCGCGCATGCCGTCAAGAAGGCCGGAGCGACCATGCTTCGCGGCGGCGCCTACAAGCCGCGAACGTCTCCCTACGACTTTCAAGGTCTTGGCATCGAAGCCTTGAAGATTTTGCGCGAAGCCAAGCAGGAAACCGGCCTGCCAGTCGTCACCGAAGTGATGAGCACCGAAGATATCGACATCATTTGCGAGCACGTTGACATGCTGCAGGTCGGAGCGCGCAACATGCAGAACTTCGCCTTGCTGCGCCGCCTCGCTACTGTTCAAAAACCGGTCCTGCTCAAACGTGGTCCATCCGCCACGGTCAAAGAATGGCTCCTGGCCGCGGAGTATCTCCTTTCCGGCGGCAACCACCAGGTCGTGCTGTGCGAGCGCGGGATCAAGACCTTCGAGACCGAAATGCGCAACACTTTCGATCTCGCCGCCGTCGCCCTGGCTCGCGATCTCTCGCATCTGCCCGTGATCGCCGACCCGTCACACGGAACCGGCAAGCAGAGCCTGATTGCCGCGGTTTCTCGCGCTGCCGTCGCCGTGGGCGCCGATGGCCTCATCATCGAAGTTCATCCCTGCCCGGAGCGCGCTCTGTCCGATGGTGCGCAATCTCTCGACTTCGCCGGATTTGCCAGGGTCATGAAAGCCTTGACCGAACCGCTGCGACAAACGGCCGGCTTCGCCGCAGCCGTACCGTCTCTGTCTTGAAAGTTTGCGCCAATGTTCGGCTTTATCGCGGCCCGCGAGAACACGATTTGAAAAAACGCTGCCCGTCAACAAGGAATTGAATGGCATTCTCGTCTGGCGATTGATATATTCGGAACATTTTTTGCGGTGCTGCATGCTGGTATAAAAACTCATGGGACGCATCCTGATCCTGTTTCTCCGGCGTTTGTGGCTGCCGCTGACTGTGCTGGCCGCGTTCCTGGGGATCTGCGTCGCCGTTTATGTTCGCTTGGAAGGCCTGCGTCCACTGGACGCTCTGTTCTGGGTGTTTCACTCCCATTCCATCGATTACCGGACGGTACACAGGTCCACCAAGATTTTTGCGTTGTTCGTTTACGCGGGCGTATTCGCGTTCCAGATTTGGATTGCCGAGCGCGTGCTGCTTACGATTTTCAGCAGGCAAGGCATGGAGGCTTGGAAAACCATGGTCAACGAAGTGAACATCGATCGGCTGCGCGATCATTTCATCATTTGCGGATACGGCCAGGTCGGCCGCACCGTCGTCGACCAGCTCCGCCGCGTCGAGATTCCTTTTGTCCTGATCGAGACCAACGAAGGCCTCTACCACGAACTGCTCAGCGACCGGACTCCGGTGATTCAGGGGGACGCCAAGCGACACGATGTTCTGCAGCAAGCAGGAATCGAACGCGCGATGGGCATCTGCGTGGTCATCGACAACGACGCCGACAATCTTTACATCACCGTCACCGCTCGCTCCCTGAATCCGAAGATCAAAATTATCACGCGCGCCGGCCAGCAACGCTACGCAACGGCCATGCGTAACTCCGGGGCTGACGAGGTAATTATTCCGGAATATGAAGGCGGCCTGATGACGGGAAGAATGATTCAGAAATACTATCCGACGCAGATGGCGATTAAATAATTCTGCCAAACTCGCCCCATCCATTGGCCCCATTCTGGCCACTTTTTCGTACTGGACAAACGAAACCAAACGTTATAAAAAGAAAGCGCACCTTGCGGGCTCCTCCAGCGATTTTCTCGGTTAGCGAAATCGCCGTCAGGTCATAAAACGTGCTCAACGAAGAGCGTCGTCGCGCGATTCTCGATCTGCTCAATCATCAGGGTCGCGTTCTTGTCACCGAACTGTCGCGCCGATTCGAAACCTCGCAGGTTACGATTCGCAAGGATCTCGAAATCCTTCACGCCCACGGACTGGTCCACCGAACCCATGGTGGCGCGCTGCCATCGCGCGCCGATGCGCTCGACGATCCCACGCTCCGCGAAAAAGAGAAGCTGCATCACCAGGAAAAACTCCGCATCGCCGAATGCGCGGTGGGAAGGGTGAAAGAAGGCCAGGTGCTGATTCTCGATTCCGGCACTACGACCACGGCGATCGCCCGCGCGCTGCGCAGCTTTCAGAATCTGACGATCATTACCAATGCGGTCAACATCGCCGCCGAACTCGCCGGCACCGCCGTCGAAGTAATTCTCACTGGCGGCACGCTGCGCAAAAACTCATTTTCCCTAGTTGGACCCATCGCCGAAGAAACCCTGCGCCGCTTGAGCGCCGACATTTTGTTTCTCGGCGTGGACGGCTTCGATGTCCATTTCGGACTGAGCACTCCCAATCTGCTGGAAGCGAAGGTCAACCGCGTGATGGTCGATGTGGCCAGAAGAACGGTCGCCGTCTGCGATGCCAGCAAGTTCGGCCGCCGCAGCCTTTCGCTGATTGCTCCCACATCCGCTCTGCACGAGGTCATTACTGACCGCGGAGCTCCGAAATCCGATCTGCGTGCCTTGAAGCAAGCCGGAATCGAAGTGACCCTGGTCTAGGTCAGCCTTGAGCAAATATGCCCCGTTTCGATGTAACCATTGCCGGTGAACTCAATCTCGACCTGATCCTTTACGGTCTGCCTGAGCAACTTGCCCCGGAGCGCGAACTGCTTGCCGATCGCATGATGCTCACCCTGGGTTCGTCCTCCGCGATCCTAGCCCATAACCTCTCCGCGCTCGGCAGCCACGTTGGATTTCAATCCCGCATCGGCCACGATCCTCTCGGCGACATCGCCCTCCAGCGACTTGCCCAAAGTGGTGTAGACATTTCGCGCGTGCGGCGGATCGAGGGCAAAAGCACCACCGGACTTACCGTCATCCTGCATCACGATGCATGGCGCAATATTCTTACCTATGCCGGAACCATCTCCGAACTGACTTGGGAAGATCTTGATCTCGACTATCTTGCCGATGCGCGCCATTTTCATTTGTCTTCCTACTATTTACAGTGCGCCCTGCTGCCCCGCGTGAGCGAATTGTTTCACCAACTAAAGGCTCGGGGACTCACGATTTCGCTCGACACCAACGACGATCCGGATGACCGCTGGGAAGGCGGCCTGCAGGAAGTGTTGCGGCACGTGGATGTTTTCCTGCCCAACGAGCGGGAAGCCTGCAAAGCCGCGGGGACGGATGATCTGGAAGCTGCGATTCGAAAGCTCTCCCAGGTGGTGCCGCTCGTGGTTGTCAAACTCGGCCGCAACGGGGCGTTAGCGCAGCGTGGGACCGAGCGTTTCGTGAGCCCATCGCGAGCCGTGAAGACCCTTGACACGATCGGGGCGGGCGACAGTTTCGATGCCGGATTCCTGCATGAATTCGTCCGCGGCGCAAATTTGGAAACTTGCCTTGCCAGCGGCAATCTTGTGGGCGCGCTTTCTACCACTCGCCCCGGCGGCACAGAAGCCTTCCGCGACCTCGCTCATCGCGAAGAGTTCCTCGGGAACCCATGACCGGCCAGGTCCAGCGGACTCCGCCGCTACGCCTCTCGGCGGTCGCCTGATTACGCCTGCTACTTCGCGCTTACTTCCAGCAGCAAGTGATTTTGAAATTCAGTCTTGAGCGTGGGAGCCTTGCCGATCTCAGCCCGCACCTCCCCTAGATCTTTTCCGTCCACGTAATCGAGCACCTCATACGTTCCCGGTTTCAACCCGCGCAGTTCGATTTCCCCTGTGAACGGCTTCTCTGCGAAAAACGCGTAATACATCTTGCCGTCCTTCTCGATCGCATATCCCTCGGGAAAATCGTACCCGTACGTGTAGAGATCGAGGAAACTTCCTTTCGACAGCATCTTCTCGTTGTAAAGGCCAATCCACTTCTTCCAGTGCTCTTCTTTTTCGCTGGTCAGGGCCACTGGTTTGAACTTGGGGCCCGGATCCGGCCACACAAATTTCGTTCCCGGCACTCCACCCGTTCCGAGCGTCGACGCGAAATCCGAACCGTGCTCGCTCCAATTGCCGTGTCCCAGCGGCGTCATGTCCGATAATTCGACGTGATCGCCATAGACTGCGGCCTGCGGCCCCAGCAGCGCCTTGTACATCTTGATCCGCCGTCGTACCTGCACGGCCCCGACGGGATCCGCCGTCACGGCCTGATCGATAAACGGCAGCCACGCGAGCGAGGGCGGCGTCCCGCACGGACAAGCCTGCGTAACGCTTTCCGGCTTGATCGCGCGCGTCGTCTCGAAGATGGTCTTGTAGACCTCGCCCATCGCATTCACCGAATCCTGCGGTGACTTGTGATGGTGAGCCGGGTTGTAGCAAGCTGGCACGCTATAGATATTGTCCAACTTCGACCCGTCAAATCCCCAGTCGCGGATGAACTTCTCTGTGAGCTGCTTGTAATACTCCTGTACCTCAGGCAGCGATGGATCCAGCACCGCTAGGTCGCGCGTCATCCGCGCATGTTTCCCATCCCTATCCAGAATCAGCCAGTCCGGATGCTCCTGGACCACCTTCGACATCGCATATTTGTGCGACTCATATTTTCCCTGCCCATCTTCCACTCCCAGCGGCAGCCACCACAATTGCGCCAGAATCCCCTGCTTGTGAAAGTCATCCACCATTTTCTTGATGGAATCGCCGGGAAACGTGTCGGCTCGCGGATCCCAATCGCCGTACGTATCGAACCAGCGATCATCCAACGTCGCCCACTTGATGCCCAGCTCTTTCAGCTTCGGCACCGTGCCCAGCATCTGCGCCGGGGTCACGTTGAACTCGTATCCCCATCCGCACCAGCTCACGTTGTAGGCCTCGCTCGAGGGCTTGGGGATATCCCATCCTTCTTTCTGCAGCACGCTCGACCACAGGCGCAGCGGCTCGTAAAAATCTCCCTTGTAAACCGCCACAAAGCTGCGCGGGGTTGAATAACTTTCTCCCGGCTTCAGCGATGCATTGATGGGGATCGTGATGCTGGCGTTCACCCGGCCGTCCTTTTCCACCTTCACGGGAATCGAGAGGGTCCAGGGCAAGGTCTCCACATGTCCAATCGCTTCTCCAACGGATGCCGTCCAGAACGCGACCACCGGAATCCCGCCTCCATAGCCGCCTTTCACCGCCTCGCCCATAGCATTGGGCTGCGCTGATGTTCGCGTCAACTTCAGTACGTCATCTTTGCCCCAGTCATAACTCGATCCCTGAAACGACCACATGTCGTAGGGCTGCGCCTTCTCGTCGACAATCTTCGCGTTGAACCGGTGCTGCTGCATCCACACCTGGTCGATCGTAAGATCGGTTGTACCTACATTTTTGTAGGTTGCACTCACCAGCGCGATGTTGGGAAAGTCGTCGTACACCTGCACGACCAGCACGCGCTCGATCGTCACTCCAGATGGCGCCAGCGGACGCGACGGTATCTCCACGCGCTTTCCACGGCCCAGCTTTCCGCCAGCCTCGATAACTTTCACCTGGGAGAAATCCGGAATGAAATCCAATTCCTTTCCGCCCATCACAACCGAGTCGCTGCCGCCCGTCGATCCCACCTCTGGCTCGTCGAGGGACAACCACTTGCCATCTTTCACTAAACCCGCATGCACGTAGCCCGAGGGGAGAACCTGGAATTCCGCCGCACTCGTCGTTATGACAACCGGCCCTCCGTCACGAACCTCCACGTGGATGTCGGAAGGCGGCTGAGAGGGCGCCTTCGTCCGCTGAGCCGGCTTGGAGCAACTGACCATCGCTCCGGCAATCAAGGCAAGTGCAATTCCGAAAAAAACGCAGGAAGATCGAGAAAGGCCTACTCCGGCCCGCATGCGCATAATGGTTGTCCCCGTTCCGCCCATAGTATACCGAAAGAAAAAGAAATCTTTCGTACTATATCGCAAGCCAACCGCGCCGCTTCGGCTTAGCGAATTTCCGCTAGCGAATGTTCCAGGGCGCCGCGCTTGGGAGTGGGCATGGCACCCACTTCGCTGGCCACCCAGGCGCCCACCAGATTGGCCACTTCGTTCATCAGCTCAAGCGGTGCGCCGTGCAGATATTCATGCACCAGTCCCGCGGTGAAGGCGTCTCCCGACCCGACAGTGTCGGCAACATGAACCTTGAAACCCGGATGCACGCTGCAATCGCTTTCTCGCACCAGCAGGCTGCCGCGCCCGCCTCGGGTGACGCAAACGACGTTCAGATCATATTCTCGCAGCAGATTCTGCGCCGACGACAAATCGTCCTTGTGCGCCAACTTGAAAAGGTTCATGATCCTGGGCAACTCCTCGTCGTTGAGCTTCACAATATCGGCCAGCCGCATCGATTCCGACAGAGTTTCCAGAGAATAAAAGGACTGGCGCAGATTCACATCGAAGACCTTCAGGGTATCGGCGGACGCGGCGGCAAGAAATTTTCGAATCGTCGCGTGGCTGACTTCAGACCGTTGCGCCAGCGATCCAAAGCAGACCGCATCGGTGCTCTCCGCCAGTTGCTGCCAGTCCCGCGTCCATGCCAGAAAATCCCACGCCACCGGCGCCGCAATTTCGTAGCGCGCCAGACCGTTGCCATCCAACTCAACGCTCACCGTGCCCGTCGGATGTTCTCCATCCGTCTGCGCATGATCAATATCGAGCCCTAGTTCCTCCATCCGGCGCAATGCGTCCAGCCCGCGCGAATCCTCTCCTACGCGGCTGGCGACTATCCCCTGGTCCCCCATCAACGTGGTGATGTAAGCGAAATTCGCCGGCGCGCCGCCCAGACAAGTTCGCTCCGGCAGGACGTCCCAGAGCACTTCCCCCAGTCCGACGACTCTTTTCTTCATCGCTGCCACCTGACGTTTATACCGGAAACATTCCCCGGCGTGGCACAGATAAAAAGAGGGACTCCCGAAGGAATCCCTCTGTGGACTACTCCCGTAACCTCAGAAAATCAGCTTGAGCGCAAACTCGAGCTGCCGCATACCGGTGGCGGAACCGGGGGAAGCATCCCCCTCGATGTTCGTAATGTAGCCGTTTTGCCCTCCGGAGCAATCGACACAATTGCTGGTTCCTTGCCCATATCCCAGCGCAGGGTGATTGAATACATTGAAGGCATCCATGCGGAACTGAGCTTTCACGCGCTCAGTAATCGGGAAGTTCTTGAGCAGAGACGCATCGGCAAAGAATGCCCTCGGGCCACGGAATACGTCATAGCCGTAGTTGCCTATGTTGCCAATGCCCGGATCAATGAACGGCCCCCCGCTGGTCTGTCCCAAAATAGTGGGCACGGGGGTGAAAAATTGGACTTCGCGTGTAAGAGAATTATACGATCCGGCGTGAGCGTGGAAGCTTCCGGTGCCCTTGCTCGGATAGCAAACATTCACGTCGTTATCCAATCCGCACCCGCTGAACGTAGGCGACCAGGGCAGACCACTCCCATAAGTGGTTGTGCCGGAAATCTGCCAGCCGCCAATGATTTCGTCTTCCAGCCGGCTTGCGTTCCCAACAAACGATTGCCCTCTTCCGAATGGCAACTGATACACGACGTTATTCACCCAGAGATGATTGCGCACTTCGTCATCGGGACCGTACGCAACCTTGGGATCATTCGCATAATAAGTGCCGCCGTAGGCATAGGCATGCGCGAAGGTGTAATGCGAGAGCACCTGCAGCCCGTGCGAAAAGCGCTTCTCCACTTCCACCTGAAATGCGTTGTACTTGCTGCTGGCATCGTTGCCCAGATAGTTTCCTTGATCGGTGGAACAACATTGCAAGACACCAGGCATTTGATTGGGGGCACCCGGGAAATTCGCGGCCGTATTGGTTGGGTCAGCGTACCCCGAATAGCTGAATCGGTTGAAGAACGGACGACGGTAGTTTAGTGGAACGTTGGGAACAAACGCTCCACCAATATCCGCCCCGGCACCAACCCGTGGCATGTTGACGTTGTAGGTCGGCCCATCACCGGTGGCAAATACATGCGTTCCCTTATTGCCCACATAAGAGGCGGTCACCGTCGTTGTGCTGGTGAGTTGATGCTGCACGGTGGCATTCCAGGCATCCAGTTCAGGAAGGCGCTGGAAGGTCGGACGGATATGTGGCTGAATGCACAATTGGGTGTTCTGGCCACTCACGACGTACGATTGTTGGTAGCAGTTCGGTCCCGCTATCGGAAAACTTCCGCTAGACGGAATGGCCGGGAAGTTGAATATCGGCGGGCCTTGCGACAGCGTAAATGCCGGTACGTTTGTGTTTGGACCTTGAGCCAGTTGCGCCGCCAAGACCGGCAACGTTTGGGTAACCGTGTGTCCGAAGTTCGAGCCAAACACACCCATATCGTAGCTGCGCCCGTAACCCATGCGCACGACAGTCTTCTGTCTGAGTTGATAGGCAATACCGACACGCGGCGCAAAATAGTGCCAGTCGTTGTTGATATTCCCATTGAGACCGTAGGGTCCTTCCCCGGCGACCCGATCGATCCCTTCCACGAGGTTGGCAAAGCCTCCGTGATCCTTGCCGTTGACGTACTCGGGGAAATAAACTTCCCACCTCAAGCCATAGTTCAATGTGAGCTTGGGCGTGACACGCCAAGTATCCTGCCCGTAGTAGAACATGCGATGCTGTCGCTCCGCTGCATTCAAAACCGTGCTCACATATCGGCTCACCTGCGTCACATCACCGAGCAAGAACGTTGCCCAGTCGAGGCCGCCGTTGCCGCCATTTGATGTGGAGTGATAATCGAACGTATAGTCGCCCGCGCGGCCGGCGTCGCTGGGCACGCGCAGGTTCATGGCGAAACGGATGTCAGCGCCGAATTTGAATTGGTGATTTCCGTGAATCTTGGTGATATTGCCGACCCACTGGAATTGCTGTTCGCTCTCCAGCAGCGGACAGTTGCAACGGCCTACGCCCAAGCCGTCGCCAAATGTCACGTTGCCATTGTTGGAACTCGACGATGGAGTTTGATTGAAGATGAAACCACCCCAGCCGGACGTAAACGACGCCTGACTCCCAGTTACGTTGGCGTTCGGAATACCCACATTCGTCATAGGTGTCGTCCCGACGTCGGGCTTATTGGCGTTCGGGTTGTACTTGAAATATCCGAAGCGGAAGTCGCCCAGTAGTGTGGGACTGAAAGTCTTGGTCACGCCCGAGGACAAGCTGTAATTGTGGACGATGGAGCTGCCCGCCAGCCCTCCGGGACCGTCGCCGATGCCCTGTAACATGCCGTACACGCCCTTCCCTGACAAGTTGAAGTAGTCGAGACTAAACCGACCAAAAAGCTGCACGGACTGACTCGCCGCGTAATCAATGCGCGTATCCAAGCTGTTCTGGCTGAAACTTCCCGTACCGGACCCGACGTAATTGTTGTAAACATTACTGTTTACCGGGGCTGGGAACAACGCCAAGATCGCCGCCGAGGGCCCAGGGATATCCGCGATAGGGATACAGTTTCCGGTGCAAGCCCCAGCCGGTCCAAACATTGTACGTCCTGCGCCCGTGGATAGATTCCCTGTCGTTGGATCGTATGCTTGCCCGCCACCGTTTAATCCGGCTGTCAGGTACTCGCTGAGGTCGCAATAACCCGGGGTGGCGCTAGTCGCGTTGGTCGCCGGATTGCACGTGCTGGCTGCCAGCGCGGTTGGGACCGTGACCAGATTCGTGAGGCCGCTTGCTTCCCGCGTCCCTTGGTAATCCCCAAAGAAGAACAGCTTGTCCTTAATGATCGGGCCACCGAAAGTTGCGCCGAACTGTTGCCATTTATCAGACGGAATGAATTTGCCAGTGATCGGATTAGGGGCAAACTGTGTAAAAGGATCGCGTGCTGCCGTCGCGTCGGTACGCCGGAACCAGAATCCCTCGCCGTGGAAATCATTGCTCCCTGACTTCGTCTGAACAGTTACGACGCCACCTAACGCCTTGCCAAATTCGGCGTCATAATTCTGCAAATCGATCTTCGTCTCTTGAATCGCATCCAGGTTCGGATTGACCACGATAATTCCCAGGATCGGGTCTTGATTGTCCGTGCCATCCAATTCAAATGCAGTTCCGCTGAAGTGCTGACCGTTCACAAAGATCTGCTGGCTGCCCTGTGGATTCTCCGTTGCGGCGTGGCTCCATCCCACCAGTTTCTGCGTACCGGGTGAGAGCAATTCGAAGCTCGTGAAGTTCCGGTTCATTACGGGCAGATCTTCCACATACTTTTGATTAAACTCGATCGATACGTCAGCCCGGTCCGTCTTGAGTTCAGGAGCTTCCGCCGTTACCTCCACCTGCTCGCTGGCTGAGCCAACCTGGAATTGCCCGTCGACACGCACCCCGGTGTCAGCGGAGACTTGAATGTCTTTGAATTCAAGGGTCTTAAATCCGGTGCCCTCGATGCTGATCCTATACACGTCGGGGATCAGGTGCGTGACGTCGTAGTTGCCGCTGTCGTTCGTCGTGGCAACCGTGGAGACATCTTTCGTTTGGCTGGTCACGGTCACTTTGGCGCCGGCAACGGCCGCTCCCGAGGGATCTGTAATGGTTCCCAGGACGCTGCCGAACACGGCTTGGCACACCGCGTCCGGCACCCACAGACCCATCAGAAGACTCAACGCTGCCACTGCGACCCACGCTGATCTTTTCATGAACTTCCTCCTCTTACTTGTGTCGTGCCAACCTGATTGCCCCAGAAATGCAGAAGGATACTTGACGACACAGAGTGCAGTCGTAATGCAAAACTATTAGCTGGAAAAAGTTTCACTAGGTTTGATACTGTTACGGCAAGGAAGTTCAAGGCTCACAGCGGGATAAGACTTCTCGTTACGTCCACGTTATATGGCTGTCACACACTCATTTGCGATTGGCAGAGAGCAATGCTTCCAACAAATAGAGAGACTTACCAAAAGTCATATCCTGCATAGCTCTGAGTCTCTCTGCAAATTGCTCCGCTATCTCGCCGAGCATTCTCTCGATCACCCAGGTATTGCGCTGAAGGAATATCAGATCGCCACCGAGGTTCTGGGAAGGCCTGCGGGATTCGATCCGCAAAGCGACTCCACCGTTCGCGTCCAGGCGGGGCGGCTTCGGGTGAAGCTCGCCGAGTATTACGCTCACGAAGGTGTTGACGATCCCATCTTGGTCGAGATCCCCAAAGGTTCGTACGCGTTGACGTTCCACCTGCAGGCGACCAAGTCCGGGATACAACTTGCGCCACCCGTGCAAGTCGATGCTCAGCGAAAAACGCCGGAAGTCCCCATGCTTCCTCGGGGATGGGCGATTACCGTTGTGGTCCTGCTGGTCTTGCTCACGGCCTCTCTTATTACCAGCGCGATTCTGCTATCGCAGCGCGTACGCACACAGTCGGCAGCCTCCCCTGCGGTACCTCCGGCTTATCAACTCTTCTGGAATCGTTTTGTGACCGGTCCGCAGCAGCCGTGGGTCATCTTCAGCAACGGCAGTTTTGTGGGGCGCCCTGAAACCGGCATGCGCTACTTCAATCCGGCGAAAGACTCTCACGCCGTCATTCTCGATCACTACACCGGCGTGGGAGAAGTTCTCGCCATTCATCAACTCGATCGCGTCTTTTCCATGTTCAACCGGCAGTTGCGGGTCAAGCGCGGTGCCTTGTTCTCGCTTGACGACGCCAAGAATAATGACCTGATTTTCGTCGGTTCCCCGTCGGAAAACCTCACCTTGCTCGACATTCCCGGAACTCGCGAATTCGTCTTTCAACGCCTTGACTCCGGACCGCGCAAAGGAGACCTGGCCGTTTTCAACGTTCATCCTCTTTCTGGCGAGCCGAAATCATTCCTAGCCAGTCCGGCGAATGAGCCTATGGTCGAGGACTACGCCGTGGTCGCCTTGCTCCCAGGGATTGACCCCTCGCGAGCGATTCTGATCCTGGCTGGCAACTCCACCTTCGGCACCCAGGCCGCCGTGGAATACGTTTGCCGCGAAGATTCCATCAAGGAATTGCTGCAGCGTTTGAAAGTAACCAAGCCCAGCGAGCTAAAACCATTTGAGGCCCTTCTCCACGTAAGAATCATTCATGGAGTCCCGGTCAAGACGGACCTGATCTCGTTTCGCAATTCTGCGAATTAGTGAAGATCGCCACCCAAATGTAGCCGCGTAGCAGCGGGATGTGAAAGCCCGGCATGGCAGTGCCGGGTGAAGTGGAAAATTGACGCGAGTCCCATTAGGGACGGCACCAGTTCTCACTTGCTTTGAAGACCTATGGGACCTGCTCTATTGAAGACGCAGCCCGAACCCCTGCGGCTCTGCCTACTTCTGGGTCGTCACGAAATGCGGATCCAACTCCGCCGCTTTCTGAAACTCCTGCCGTGCTTCCTCTTTCTTCCCTCCCTGCTGCAATGCCAACCCGAGCTGATAATGTGCCGCCGCGTAATCCGGCTTCGCATGAATGGCCGATCGAAACTGCGAAATCGCGCCCTCGAGGTCGCCTGCCGCCAATAATCTCTTGCCGGAATTGGTCGAAACGGTGGCTGCCTGCAAGTTGTTCTTCAAGGCTACGATTCGTGCTCCTTCCTTTGCTTCTTGCGCCGCGCCCGCCGCGTCGCCCATCTGGCGTAACACCCCGGCGAGGGTGGTATGGGCTCCAGCAAAATCAGGCTGTAACCGGATTGCTTCCCGCAACTCCCCCGCGGCCTCGGGCAGTTTTTCCTGCTGCTTGTAAATCGTGCCCAGCGTGTAATGGGCTTCCGCATAATCCGGCTTCGACTGAATCGCTTTCTGCATCTCGGCGACAGCCTGGTCAAACTGCCCTCGCTGCCAGAAAAGGATTCCCAGCGTGTAGTGTGCATCAGCTAAATCCGGCTGCAAGCGGATCGCTTCCTGAAATTCCGGAACGGCTTTGTCGAGCTGATCTTTCAATTTGTAGGCCAGCCCCAGGTTGTAATGCAGCGATGCATTCCCCGGGGCCAGCTTCAGTCCGGCCTCTAACTCCGTCACTGCAGAATCAAAATCTGCCATCTGCAAATAAGCGATGGCCAAATTGCCGAACAGATCGCCATCGTTGGGACGCAGTTGAACCGCTGTCTTGAACTTTGGGACCGCACCCTGCGCGTCCCCTCTCTGGACCAGCGCCAATCCAAGGTCGTTGTAAGCCTCCGCATCCTCGGGACGCAGCTTCACCGCGTCGCTAAACGCCTTCACCGCGGTATCGATATCACCCGCGCGCTGGCTTGCAATCCCTAACTCCACTTGTAATTCAAACCAGTCCGGCTTTAACGCGCCGCACTTTTGCAGCTCTGCCAGCGCCTCGGCATTTTTCGACTGCGCAGTGAACACCTTCGCCAGGTAGTAGTGTGCGGTCGCATCCTGCGGAGCCAATTTCACAGCCGCTTCTAACTCATTCCCGGCATCATCCAGCTGCTGTTGCTGCAATCGCACCACCCCGAGATGGAAGTGCGCCGATTCCAAATTCGGCTGCAGGCGCAGGGCTTCTTTGAACTCACTCTCCGCTTCGATAAACTGATTTCTTTGCGCCAGAATCGTTCCTAACTCGTCCCGCAAATCCGCTCGCTGCGGAGCCAGATCCACCGCGCGGCGCATCTCCGCCAGCGCCTCATCTCCCCTACTCTGGCTCAAGATGCGCGCCAGCGTCCGGTGCGCCTCCGCGTTCTGCGGCGCCAACTTCACCGCCGTCCGTGCTTCCAGTTCAGCCTCCGCGACCCTTCCCTGCTGCGACAAAATTCCAGCCAGAGTCAGTCGCGGATCGACAAATCCCGGTTTCAGCTTGATGGCGGCGCGCAGGTGCGTCTCTGCGGCCGGCCCCTCGCCGAGCGCGGCCAGCACCCATCCCAGCGCCGACTGCGCGGCTGCATCGTTCGGGACAAGCCGCACCGCCTTGTCGAACTCGCTTCGCGCTCGAGTGAGGTCTCCGCTTTGCAGAGCTTCCTGGCCGCGCCGCAATGCCTGCTGCGCGGCCGATTTCGGAGAAGCGGAGGAGGAGGAAGTCGCCGCCTGGGTCACCAATTCTGCGCTTGTGACTTGAGTGGTGAGCACAACCAACAAAGCGAGGCTGGAGGTCAGACAGAGCACGGCAAGTGGGGACTGGTTCGAACTGTGATTATATCCAACCCTCAACCCGCGCTAAACGCGACGGCGGCAACAGGGGAAGACTCGCATGAAATTGACCGGGATGAACCGACGATAGGAGATCGCAGCCGGACTACTTCAGTCCACGTACCAGGTACAAATCCGACAGCGTCCGCGTATAGCCGTACACATAAGCCTTGTTGTCTCCCGAGACGAGCACACCACGAATCGTATCGATTCCCGCCGCATCCGCAGGTTCAAATGACCGCCAGAAAGTTCTCTGTCCCGAACTGACGTCCACGCGAAAGACTTGCGCCGGAATCTGGCCGCGGGTTATCAAGAACAGCGAACGTCCATCGGAAGACCAGGCCGTTGGAAACTCTCCCGGCTGCGCGGCGGCGATCACCTTAGGATCTCCACCGCCGACTGGAAAAACATACACCTTCTGGTCCGGACCGCGAGCAGCTACAAGTTTGCCGTCCGGCGACAAGACCAGACCACCGACTCCCGCACCGCCCACTCCTTCCATGCTGAAAGCATGCGGCTTGGCGTCGTCAAGCGACTCCAGATATAGCCGCGCACCGTGGCCCGACTCGTTGCCGCTGAACACAAAATGTTTTCCATCCGGAAGAAAACTGCCCGACATGTGATTCAGTCCGTCGTCTTTCAACTGCTTCATGTTTCCCACTCCCGTGGGATACAAAACCAGCGGCGCCGGAACCACGTTCAAACGCGATAAAGCCCATTGCCCATCCGGCGATAAGGACAGCCCGGTCCCTTCACCCAACCGGATCGCCGGCGAGCCGTCGGTGTCCCGCAAATACACCGCATACTTCGGACCACCGCCCTCACCCGACTCGAAAAACAGAATCGTCTTGCCGTCGGCCGACAAACTCCCCGGCACCGACCAGTCCAGCCATGACAGATCCTTTTCTTTCGGTTCGCCCGGCGCCAGCCCGATCATGCCCGCCCGATCGTTGCCGCGCGTCAGCAGCACGTTCCCTTCTTTGCCGACATCAAGAATCGTCAACTCGCCCGGAACCCGCGCCAGCACCCGCACTTTCCCCGACAAGTCGGTCGCGTACAGAGAGCGATCGCCCCCCGTGCGCGTTGCCGTGAACCAGATCTCGCTCGCATCCGGCGACCAGGCCAGGCCCTGTATGCTGTCCCATCCGTCGGAAAGCTTCGTCTTCTTGCCCGCCAGATCCAACACGGCCACGGCGCCGCCATCATCGCCGGTTTGGGGATGATCGACGAAAGCCACGCTCTTGCCGTCAGGCGCCACGCGTGGATTTCCAATCCATCCATCCGCTTCGTAAAGAGTCTTCCCCAGCGGATACTCCAGACGCTTCCGCCCTGCGACCTCATGAACAATGACAATATTGGCTCCGTCCGGAGACCAATCCGCCCATTCCACGTCATTCAGGATTTCTCGCGGCGCTCCGCCGACCAGCGGCACCCTGGCCAGCGTTCCTGCATACAGAAACGACGAATCCCGCGGCTTGCTGTGCAGCGCCAGCAGCATTTCGCCCGAGGCCGATACAGCCAGTATGTCTGCTCCCTTCGGCTCCATCAGCTGCGACTGCGGGCTCTCCGGACGCGTCGTATAAAGATCGAGCGGCTTGCCTTCCCACGCCGCGCTGTAAATCACCGTCTTGCCGTCGGGCGCAAACCGCGCCGAGTGCACGATCCCGCGCTGGAACGTCAGAGGATGATATTCCGCAAAGTCCGTGCTGGCTGGAGCTTTCACCAACATCGATCCCAGCTTCAATCCAGCGAACAGAGCCAGCGCTCCCACGATGGCAACCATGATCCGCACTCTGCGTTTCGGCACCATCGTCGCCGTCGAAGGTTGCACGGGAACTTTCGTTGACGAAACCGCTGCGATTCCCGAAGCGCTCGCAGCCCGGATCCGTGAACTTTCCATCCCCCGCTTGATCCGCTTCAGATCGCCGCGCAACTCGGCCGCGGTCTGGTAGCGCATGTCGCGCTCTTTCTCCAAAGACTTCGTGATCAGCTCATCCAATTTCTGCGGAATGGCCGGGTTCAGACTCTCCACCGGCGCCGGTGGCCGGTTCAGAATGGCTTCGAAGATCACGCCATTGCTGCTGCCGGAAAACGCCATCTGCCCGGTGGCCATCTCGTACATCAGGGCTCCAAAAGCAAACAGATCCGTGCGCGGATCCAATTCTTCCGCGCGCACTTGCTCGGGCGACATGTAGGCCACGGTTCCGATGGTTGATCCCGGGCTGGTCATCGCGCCTTCCTGCGCGGTCAGCGTATGTTCGGTGCTCGCCGCCAGCTTCGCCAAGCCAAAGTCCAGCAGCTTCGTCTGCCCGCGCTTGGTCACAAAAATGTTCGCCGGTTTGATGTCCCGATGAATAATCCCGCGAGTGTGTGCGGCGTCAAGCGCGTCGGCAATTTCAATGCTGATCCCCAGCAGCGTCTCCACATCCATCGGTCGGCCGCCGATGCGATGCTTCAGGGTCTGCCCTTCCAGATATTCCATGGCGATGAAGGCATGACCGTTGTGCTCATCGATCTCGTAGATGGTGCAGATGTTGGGATGGTTCAGGGCCGACGCCGCCTGCGCTTCGCGCTGAAAACGCGTCAGCGCCTGCGGATCTTTCGCCACATCATCGGGAAGGAATTTCAGCGCCACGAAGCGCTTCAGCTTCGTGTCCTCGGCCTTATAGACGACGCCCATGCCGCCGCCGCCGAGTTTTTCAAGAATCCGATAGTGGGATATCGTTTGGCCGATCATGCGGTCTTGGGAAGCGCTGCTATCTTACGGGCGTAACCTCGCCCGCGCAAGCTACTTTTACGGGGAGAACCCACGTGTTCAAAACTCGGTTGGCTGCTTTGGTCGCGATTGCCGCACCACACCCTTGTCCTTGAATTGCCCGAAGGGCGTGGCGGACGCACCTGGCTCCGCTCTTTCTGGCAGCTTACTCCGTAGTGCAGATGGTTGTTCCAGGTTGAGAAGGGTGCGAAGGGACCAGAGCGCCCGGACACCAATTTTGCACCGTCTATTCCTTTTGCCCCTGCCGTTCCAAGTAAACAGCAACGCCCAACGCAAGAATCAGGGCGGCGATCCCCAACAGGGTTAAGCTCGACACCGTGTTTGGTTCTTCGATAATGACCTTTCGCGCCACGGCGATTAACGCAACTTCCAGCACCACACGAACGTGAATTACATCTTTCTTCAGGTAGGCCTTCAGCGTCTCCAGAATTTCCACACCGATCAGCACCAGCAGGAAGTATCCGAAAATATCGAGCAGGCCTTGCACTGGAATGAGAAACCGGGGCGGCTGCAGAGTTTCTTCAATGATCAGCCAACCCAGGTGCACGGTGGAAAGCGTTACGACGACGGCCACCATGGCAGCGAGCGCCAAGACCGTAAACTTTTGGAATTTCGTTATCAAAGTTTCCAAGATGATCCCCTAGCCTGCTGATTGAATCACCGTTGCAGAGATACTACTTCGGTTGATAGAACGCGCTATTCAGTAGCCGCAAGAGCATGGCGCTCAGACCGCAGGGCAGCCTTCGGAATCGTATGCGCGCCGGCTAGTTCAACAACGTTACGCCACCTGTCACGATGTCGTAGTACGCTGCTACGACCTTCAGCTTGCCTTCTTTCGCCAGCCCTTTGATCACCGTAGACGACTCGCCCAGCAGGGCGGCCTGAATCTTGACGTTCGCCTTGATGGCCATTTCCAGATTTCCTCCGGCCTGGTCGACCGCCGGTTGAATGTGCGGATATAGCGCGCTGATCTGCCCCGGAACTTCCTTGCCCTGGATCGTTGCCTTAACCGCGCCGCAGCCGGCGTGCCCCATTACCAGGATCACTTTCGTCCCTAACACCGCCGCGCCATATTCGAGACTGGCGATGATTTCTGGAGTGATGATATTGCCAGCAACACGTGTTACGAAGATGTGTCCGATGCTCTGGTCAAAGACCAGTTCCACGGGGACACGGGAGTCGGCACAAGAGAGGATTGCGGCAAACGGTTCCTGTTTTTCGGCCGTGTTCTGTTTCAGAAACGTCAAATCATGCTCGTGAGCGGTCATGCTTCCGCTCGTAAAGCGCTTGTTGCCCGCCATTAATTCCTCAAGCGCCGCATCAGGGCTGAGAGTGCTCTGTGCGAAGACTGGCTCGGGGAATCTCAACTCCGACCCAGCCCGTGCTATCAAACCCATAAAGGCGCTTCCCGCGGCCAGCCGCAGGAAACGTCGCCTCGGGCCCACGCGCCGAAGATCGCCCGGCTCCTGAACCTTATGGCTGCTTGGATCGAAAGCGAGATCAGATTGCGAAAGTCTAGGGGGTCGGTTTGTGGACATAAATCCTCCTCGTCCGTCGGGAGCATTTTAAGTCAACTGTAGAGGTCAATGGGAAAACTACTCTACAGGCTACCAACCGTCATCGGGGTTAAATACGCTGATCCCCTCGGCTTCATCCGTGGCGATCATCCCCGCCCAACGGGTCTATTTCCGGCAGGCAATGCAATCGGATAGCAAAAGAAGGCGAAGGCAAAAACTGTTTCTTCCCTCGCAGCGTTGGAACCCTCTTCAAGGGTTGAGGGGGAAATCACGCGGAAGGTTCGTGATTACGGAGGATTCTTGGTGAGCGCGGCAGGATTCGAACCTGCGACCCATGCCTTAAAAGGGCATTGCTCTACCACCTGAGCTACGCGCCCCCACCTCTTCAAATTTAGCACATCGCGAGTCTTAACTGCCCCGCAGAGCGGCCAGCTCGCACGTACGCTGAACTTCACTCCTTCGAACAGCCTCAGCTTTTCACTGAGCGTCCTCAAACGAAAGGGCCTCCGCGATGGGAGGCCCTAAGTGCAGCCGTTGCGAAGCTTGTCTACTTAAAAAGGATCCTACCGAATTCGCCGGCGAAATTATTATCGGGGCCAGCGGTGAAAAACAGCTGGTTGACTCCCCCGTTCGACCCCATTCCATCGCCGAAATCGATCGCCCAGAGTTGGTCGATGACAATCGGATTTCCCTGCGTGTCTTTCACTCTGCCCACGAACTGTCCGGTAATTGGATCAAAGGCATTGATGGTACCAGTGTTGGTATTGTTCGAAATCAACAGGCTGTTGCTCAAAGGTCCGAAGTTCCTGGGCGCTGCCGCAACGCCCCATGGCTGGTTCAGCGGCGCTCCCTGAATGAGCGGCTTGTCCGGGGTTACGGGTGTGCCATCTTCTGTGAATTCGTCCACAAATCCGCCGGCACCGCCGGTTACGCTGGCATACGTGACATAGACCAGACCGTTGATGTCCCTGATACCGAAGGGAGCAAAACCTGCAGGTATCGAGAGATCGGTGAAGGCTCCGGCAGCCAGCGTCACGGGTTTGAAATTGGCGTCGTAGACATCTACCTTATTGTTCGCCATGTCAGCCGCGAACAGCAGATTGCCCGATGCCTTGTTCGTGATCGCCAGCCCCGTGTATACGGAGGGACTCGCATTCGTCGACGTGTCCACGGCTATGATCGCCTGGTTAAAGTTCGACTGTGGCGCCCATCCGCTGATCGTTCCATCGAGAGTGGCGAATATAAAGGCGGCCGCCCATCCCTCGACCTGAAACTCGCCCGATCCATTCGCGGTCCCGTTGTAGACAATCCCCGTTGGCGAGCCGGGGCCGTTCGCTCCCTTTGTCGAATCTGGACCATTCCCCGCCGTGGGAATCAAGACCTTGAGTTGCTGAACTTGCTTTCCATTTCCTTGATAGAGTGTCGACCATCCTGACGTGTTGTCAGATACCCACCAGGCCGAGCCCGGACCGTGCACCATTCCCCACCCATTCACCAGCAACGGATCATCATGCGTGGCCTTGCCGAATTGGTTCGAATCCAAAACGGTCAGTCGATACTGTGCCAGGGCTGCACCCGAAACCAACGTCACCAAAAGCCCGACGGCCAGCGAGAAGCAAATCGCGCGACGCTGCATACAATCTCCTTTAACGCCGGAACTGGGCAGGGGAAGTGCCGGTGCAGCCTTCGCACGCAGATCACATTTCCATCCCGGCGAGGCCCATCCTAGGATCGCGCGCATTGTTCCTTGTCATGACCTTGTCATCAATTTGCACATTTCCTCCCGTCCCGAAGCGCGCGGAATTCTCCAGTGGCGCCCCAGGCGAACCGCGAAAGCAACAATTCTCCTGCCGTCGCGCTACAACTTTCTTGCCTGCCCGCGCATCCTGAATAATTAGACTCTAGCTGTTCTCGAGCACCAGACTGACAACCATACCGTCGCATTTGATCGCGCGCCGGTAAAGCTTCCCCCGTTTCAGTGGTGAATCCGTTATGGCAGGTCTGTTTTCGACGCGTTCTTTGGCATTCCTCATTCCGATCCCGCGCGACCGCGTGGCTAAGCGTTATTCCGTCGCGCTCATGACGGCAGCCGTGGCCATCCTGCTACGCTGGCTTCTCGATCCCGTCTTGGGCCACGTCGCCTTCTATGTCACGGTCTACATTGCCGTCACTTTCTGTGCAATCGTGTGCGGCTACTTCGCCGCCATTTTCAGCGGAGTTCTGGGCTTTCTGGGAATCTTCTATTGGTTCGTCGATCCTCGCCATTCCCTGCAGGTGATCCGGCCATCCGAAATCCATGGCATTGTGGGAGCATTTCTTGTGTGTGCGGTCCTGATCGCACTGGGCCAGGCGAACCGCAGCAAGCAATTGCGGCTCAACGAGAGCGTCTGCGCGCTCACCGCCGAAGCCCGCGAACGCAAGCGCGCGCAACAGGAACTTCGCCACGCTCACGACGAATTGGAATTACGCGTCCAGGCTCGCACCCGCGAACTCTCTGCAGCCCTGGCTCGATTGGAATCTGAAATCAGCGTGCGCCAACAAGCGGAACAGCATCTCCGACACCTGTCCCTCCGGCTGATGACGCTGCAGGATGAGGAACGCCGCCGCATTGCCCGCGAACTGCACGATACAGCCGGCCAAACGCTGGCTGCCATGAAGATGTCAATCGCTTTGATTCATCAGATCGACAGCACCACTCCCGGACTTCAGCCGTTGATCGACGACCTCAATGCGCTGACGGACGAGGCGCTGCAGGAAGTTCGTACCACCTCTTATCTGCTCCATCCGCCGCTGCTCGACGAAGCTGGCATCGCCTCGGCCGCTCGCTGGTTCGTCGACGGATTCGCACGCCGCAGCGGAATTCAGGTGCAGTGCGATATCGACGAAAACATGCCGCGCCCGCCCCGGCCATGCGAACTCGTCCTGTTCCGTGTATTGCAGGAAAGCTTGACCAATGTTCACCGCCATTCCGGAGCGACCAGCGCCAGCATCCGCCTCAACCTCGACAATGGTCAATTTCGTCTTGAGATCTCTGACAATGGCCGTGGCGTCTCCGAAGAACAGCTTCGGCGACTGGATACGTCTTCGAGCCGAGCCGGAGTGGGAATCAGCGGCATGCGGGAGCGCGTCGGCGAACTAGGCGGACATCTCGAAATCTGCTCCTGCAACCCCGGCACCAGCGTCCGCGTGGCGCTTCCGCTGGCAGCTCCCTCCGCTCGCTCCGATCCGGTTACAGCACTTCACCGATGCAACCCTTCTGGCGCCCCCGATCTGCGCGGTTCGAGTTACTCCTTACGGATGGAAGGCAATCAGATCGGAGGTGAATCGAATGTAACGCTCTGAGGGCAGCATCGCCTGCGCCGGGACATGCCTGATCAATGCACGTTCGTCAGACGTTGCGCCGTGGTCACCAGCTTGCCGGCATCGCTCTTGGAAATCGACGCGGCAAAACCCGCCAGTTCCAGATCAGCCGCACTCAGCAGATTGCCAAAAGAAGTGAACAGAATCAGAGGCGTCGCGGGCATGATCTCTTTCAGCGCGCGCGCGGCCGTCAGCCCGTTCATGACAGGCATCGAAAGATCGAGCACGACCACGTCCGGCCGCAGTTCCTGCGCCATGGCTATCGCTTCTTGACCGTTGGAAGCTTCGCCACAGACCGTCCAACCCGCTTGCTCGAACATCCGGCGCATACTTCTCCTTACCAGGGCACTGTCATCGGCAAGAAGAATTCTCTTCACACACGCCAGATTTCTCTTCGATCATCGCGCCTTCCTCGGACCGTTTGTCTTTCGCTCGCTATTCTATGCTCACAATGGTCGTTCCTTGCGTGCCCGGAAGCAATACAGCGCACCCTGTACGCTCTTGCATTCCAAAGACGCCACCTCAGAAAACTACCCGTCTGCCGTTCGCTCGCCCCTGGTTTTTCGGTTTGACATCCGTCCTGCGCTCTACTAACGTACTCCTGCAGATCGAGAGAGGATGGTCCCATCACTTGGCGACTTTGCCTGTCCCTCGCTCGCTGCTTCCCATTCCATGTGAACGCCGCGGTATAGAACCCGGCCCGCCGGCAGCCGACGTTTACGAAGGGAGGTCTCACTGATGGATCTCACCCAGGCCATCCTCTACGCTCAACTGGTGAACGCGGCCGATGTCATTCCCCCGCAGAACACAGCCAATGCCGCTGGGCAAGTCATCTCGGTCGGCGATGCCAAATACGAAGTAGTCACCAGCCTCTTCGCCAATGATCTGTGCACCGACATGAATCCGCAGCGCGGAAAGACCCGCGTTTCCATCGGCCTCCTGCTGCAGGCCTCGAGCGGGGGAGACGTCGTCATCGCGATTCGCGGTACTGAGGGCATTCGGGAATGGATTCACGATTCCGAATTCCTTCTCGAAAAGTGTCCGTTCCTTGCCGGCGCGGGCCACACCGAAGACGGTTTCACCGCGATGTATTTGTCAATGACAACCGCGCCCGATCCCGGCTCGCCCAGTCTCACTCGTTGGCTTTCCGCTCCCAAGTTTCCCAGACCGATCACTTCCCTCACGATCTGCGGACATAGCTTAGGCGGAGCGCTCGCGACCTTACTCGCCCTCGATGTCGCCGCCAACACCTCGTACAAGAATCCGGTCGTTTACACTTACGCGAGCCCGCGCACCGGTGGTCCGCTGTTCGCCAGCACCTACAATCAAGTCGTGCCCAACACGATTCGTGTGGCCGGTCGCCTCGATCTGGTTCCAAAGCTGCCCCTGCCGCCCTTATACGAACACGTCAACACCCTATACGAGCTCAACTCGGTGCAATTGGGAACTTCACCGAAGATACTGATCAAGCCCGAACTGGCTTGTCTGCACGTGCTCGCCAGCTACTTGTTTCTCTTATCGCGACTGGTGGGCGGGACAATCCTGCCACTGGACCCCGCCTGTATTCCCTAGCATCTCGAAATCCACGGAACGCGGCGCAGGATTCATCCACAAATAAATCGGGCCGCCCGCAGGCAGCCCGTTGGTTAGAGCGAAAGCTGGAGGCTAGTCTCCCGCCACCGGCTCGGCAATCTCCGGTTTCGTTTCCGTCGTGCCGTGTCCGTTGCCATTCCCGTTTGTCGGCTTGGCCAGCGCGCCGAGAGGAATGAATCCGTCCTGCGATTGCACCGGCTTCTCTTTCAGCACGACTTCGCGATACAACGATGCCATGCGCGCGTTGTAGGCCTCGTCGTTCGTCTGCGGTCCACGCACCTCCGCGGGTGCCCCATTTCTCGCGTCCTTTGCGAGAAGTGGGGAAGTTCCATCAGCCACTGCCTTTTGTTTGGCATCCCGCGCCCGAGTCTTTTCCTCGCGCGCCGTCTTCGCGATACCCAGCTTATCCAG
Organism: uncultured Acidobacteriota bacterium; assembly: GCA_963719865.1. GTDB lineage: Bacteria > Acidobacteriota > Terriglobia > Terriglobales > Acidobacteriaceae > Sulfotelmatobacter. Next base: position 287,792 of record CAVRDS010000050.1, read on the forward strand.
ATCGTGTTGCAGTTCGTTGGTAACCAGATCTTCGCGCAGCTTCAGATACTCGGTCGCGGTCTCCTGCTGCTCCATCTTCACTTTCTTGCCGCCGGCGAAAATCTCATGCCGTCCATGCTCTTCGTACCACTTGGTGAGCGTGGCCGTCATGTGCATCTTCTCGATGATGTTCCGCCATCCCACGCCCGTGTTGTAGGCGCAGAATGAAATCTCGCCTTCCTGCGTCGCGTACGGAATGATGCACTGCTCCGTCCGCCGGAAGTCGTAGTTGAACAGATCCTGGAACCACATGCCCGCGATGAACAGGAAGTTCCAGCGGTCCTGCGTACGCCGTTTCATCACATCGTCAATGGTGCGGTCCGGACCAACTTTTCCGTAGTCCGTTCCGGTCACGTGATAGTTCTTGTCGAACTTCTTCAACAGGTCCATCAACTTGAAGTGTGTCGGCGACTGGTACGGATCGTAGTTCTTCATCAGGCACAACGCCATGCCCAGCCCGGTCAGGAACTTTCCGCGGGAACCATCGTTCACTTTCGCGATGTCCTTCGCAAGCTGGTCGCCGTGCAGGAACGCGGTCACCGGCACAGCTTCCTTGGTTTCCTTGTCGATCATGACCGCCATGCCCGTCCCGCAGTTCGGATGGCAGCCGCAAGAGAGTTGGCCCCAATCGTTGTTAGAGTCCTGCGCGTGCATCAGGTCGGCCCAGTCGCTGAAGGTTCCCATGAACGAGATCGGGAACCAGTCGCGCGCCGGCTCGCCCAGTCCAGTCTGATTCTTCACATCGTGCGCCAGGTGGCTCAGCGTGTAGCGCTGCGCCTGGCGCCGCTCGTCGGTCACAGCCTCATCGCGTCCGGTGAACGACACGGGCTGGAACGACAGGAAGCTGATCGTCTTCGGATTGTCGAGCGCAAACTTGATGATGCGTCCGACCTGCTCGTTGTTGATGCCGTTCACGATCGTGATCACCGGGACGATTTCGCATCCTGCCTTGTGCAGGTTCTCGATCGCCTTCAGCTTCACGTCGAACAGGTTGCCGACGGCGCGGTGCGCGTTGGCCGCGTTGCCGATTCCGTCAAACTGCAGGTAGGCATAGCGCATGCCGGCTTCCACGGCCTGCTGCGCGAATTCAAAACTCTTCGCGAACTCGATTCCGTTGGTCGCAGCCTGCACCGAGTTGTATCCCACATGGCGCGCGTAGCGAACCGCATCCAGGAAGTAAGGCGACAAGGTCGGCTCGCCGCCGGAGAACTGCACGCTCATCTGACGCCGCGGCTTGATCGTGATCGCGTTGTCGAGCATGGTCTTGATTTCTTCCCACGTCAGTTCGTGGACGAAGCCCACCTGGTTCGCGTCCATGAAGCAGGGATCGCACATCATGTTGCAGCGGTTGGTCAGATCAATCGTCAGCACCGAGCCGCGGCCGTACTTCACCGTCGACGATCCGTGATGATGCAACTTCTCGTCGTTGTGCGCCGCGATGTCGCGGCCGGGGAACACGTCTTCCAGGTGCTTCGAGAATTCGGTATCGATCGACATCACGTCTTCGAAGTGTCCGTGCTTCGGGCAATCCTTCACCATCAGGATCTTGCCGTCGCGCTCGATGATGGTCGCCTTGATCTCGCCGACCTTCTCGTTCATGAGCACTTCGTGCGGCAGATGGCCATCGAGAATCTGCTGGCGAATTTCAGGCACACACTTCGGGCAAAGCGAATCGGTGGAGCGCGGCCAGCCCAGCGGCGGCTTGGATTTCTCGTACGACTTGAGCAGCGGCTTGTCTGACCACTTCGGCGTCGGCGACGGGTTGGGGTTGATGCGATTCAAGCGGTCGAATACAACCCACGCGCCCTTGGCAGCGGTGACAACTGCTTTTTCAACGTACTTAATCGGCTTGCGCATGATAACTTTCGGCTCCTCTTGGCTGGGCTCCGAGCTTAAAACTCGAGCCTGCGTTTCATCAGGATAGCCATCGACCGAAACGGCAAGTGCTATCCCTCTGCCTGCATTTCGCTTTCGCCTTCGCTTTGGATGAACCTGAGAAAGTCTCACCCAAAAACTGCGGCACACCCCGGGGAAATACCGCGGCTTAAGACTTCTGCCTTACACTTTTCCCTGGGTTTTAGTCTGCGCGTATCCTATTGGAAGCTTTAGGCCTCGCGCATCCATAACGCAACGAACGGTGCAAAATCGGGGTTTAGCGGTTCCTGGGCGAATTATACGGAGCTAAGCTGTTGAAAGCAAAGGATCGGGTGATTTGAGGGGTCAGACCCCTGATCGCGCCCGAGAAGCGCGCTGTTCCTGTCATAGTCAAGACTTGATCTCGCGCATCATGCTGCCGGATGGCGTTGCTAAGGTCAGACACGCTCTGGGAGGGGTTTTGAGCGCAAAATGGCAGGCTAACCACAGTTGAGCTGGACTAGACACTGTTGACGCATGAAGATAAAGGACACTATGGATCGCTGATGCTTTCTTAAGCAGCTAATCCTCAGCCTGACGGACAAGCCTGACACCGTGACCATTGATGATCTCGTTGCAGTGTTCGATTTTGTACAGTCGATCAACCATGCTGACACGGGGAGTTCTTTACGCACCCGCGTGATCAGGCATCAAGTCTCAAAGCAGCGATACTTGTACGGTTTCACGCGAAAAGATGTTCTCAAGGGGGTTCAGGAGCTAACGAAAGAAGGACATTTTGAGGTCATCACCCCCGGGAGCGAGTGGCGCCGTCGCCGCTGGAGTCGTGCAGAATGACATATAACCTAGATGAGTGAAACGGCCTGGTTTCAGCAGTTGAGAATCCGCTCGGGCGAATCGAGGGGTCTCCGGTCCGGGGGTGCTGCGAAAGGGCAGGTCACGAGTTTCGCCAAGCCATTGAACCAGCGCGGCTTGTTGGGTCATAAAGAGGTCACCATAGAGTCTGTTGACAATTCCGGAATCCTCCACCATTGTGTCCTCCGCGTAGGGCTGCCTAATAAGGAAAGTCTCGGATTCAGGCAGAAAACAAGTAAAGAGGAAAAAAGGAGGAGACGTATGCGACGTGCGAAAGCGTTGTTAGCCGTTTTTGGAAGCGCACTATTGGTTGTGGCAATTACAAACTGGGTAGCGCCGAAGACCATCCGCGCCGCGACAACCACAGCCGAGCCCGTTTCAGTAGTGAATACCCCGCGGAATTCTGTGCCAGTCAAATTCATACCCGAAGCTACATTCACCGTGTCGGGTTCCTGCCAGTTCGACGGTGAGACTTGTTTGGCTGCGGGGTTATTAACCGTCCCAGCGGGCCGAACGGCCTTGATCGAGTCGTTATCGGTAAACTGCAACTACCTTACCGACCAGATCGGTATATGGAACGCATTCCTGGACTGGAACACGAAGACTGAGAACATTGAAGTCTATGTTCAGTTTCCCACACCGGTGCAACAGAGCTCCGGCTATTTCGCGACTACGGCCAACTTGAACACTAGGACATATGTTACCGGGCCGGCTTCTGTGTATTTCGATGCCGAAGCGACCTTCGTTCAGGAAAGTGGAGGATGTAACGGTACTATATCCGGTTACACGTTTCCGTCGTCGTAGCGAGCCGCGTGCGGGGCGCTTGGATCGCGATACCGATTGAAGGGTTGTCAGTGGAGGACGACGGGGCCGCCGCCTATCCGTTGCGCGGTTGGGTCGGATGTATGAACGGAGCCTGCGGCGGGGCGAAACCGGCAACGATCTGACGCCAACGTTATTTAAAATACCGGTTGCGGCGTCAAGGAATCTGGTGCCGAGCGGCTACAGGTATGTGATGCCGGACCAGAACGGCTGGAGCCGGTATCTCCACTTTCAAGCTGCCTGGGTGGTAATCGTCACCGGCATGCTGTACAGAATCTTCGGTTGGCTTGCGGGACATTTCCGGCGAAACTTACTCCAGCATGGGGCCGATCTGTCGTGGCGATCGTTCTCGAGGTAGATCGCCAGCCATTTGCGCTTCGAGCGGCCGAGTGAGGCGGAAGCGTGGTCCTATAACGTGCTGCAGCGGCTCAGTTACCTGTGCGTGATCTTCATTCTTTTCCCGCTCGTCATATGGACGGGCCTGGCGATGTCTCCCGCTTTTGTTTCCCGTTTTGGCAGCAGAAAGCCGACCTCAGGCCCTAAAGCGCAACCGATTTTAGAGGACTTAGCGGCACGACTGAAGTCGTGCCCTTCCCAAAACCTATTCGTGGCAGAGTTTTTCCGCAGCCTGCTAGGGCCAAAGCGCTGAGTGGGTTTGTCCCGGGATCGACAAGACTGGGGTCGTAACAAATCACGAGTAGCGGGAGAGAAAGTCAAAGGCCCACCCTGTCGTATAAGACGCGACAAGGGTGGGGCACCCGCGTGATTTATTTTCTAGCCTTTTACTATCTTTTTCTGGGATGGGTCCCAGACGGCTATGCACTTGTTGAAGTACGAGTAATTCGCCAGGTGGCAGCCGATGGCGGTGTGGTTGCCGAAGACTTCGTTTTCCACGACCGGCTTGCGGGTGCGGACCGCGTTGTAGAAATTGGCCTGGTGATCGACGGTGTCGCTGTAGCCTTTGGGGACGGTGTAGGTTTCGACTTCTTCGTCGATCTTCCAGCCTAGGGCCGGCGGCTCGGGATGGTCGGCGTCCCACTGCTTGAGATACTGATCGCGCAGGCTCTTTGGCCATCCGAAGACCGAGTAGCCCTCGGGCTCGGGACGCGTGTTTTCGGGCCGGTAGGTCAGCGTGGCGTCTTTGATGATCAGCGTGCCCTTGGTGCCGTAGAAGCCGATGAACTCTCCGCCATTGTTATTCAAGTTGCAGCGGAGGGTGACGCGGCAGTTGGGATAGTCGTAGAGAGTCTCGATGAGGTCGGGGAACTCGCGGCCATCCTTGAAGTGGAACAGGCCTCCAGAGGACATGGCGCGCTGTGCCGGCTCGTTGATGCCGGTGATGAACTGGATGCCGGAGAGCAGGTGAACGAAGAGATCGCCGCCGAGTCCCTCGCCGTAATCGGTGAAGCAGCGCCAGCGGAAGAAGCGGACGGGATCGAAGTGGTGCTTGGGGGCGCCGTCGATGAAAGTATTCCAGTCGATGGTTTGCGGGCTGGCATCGGGCGGAATGGGATAGACCCAGGCGCCGCTGGGCGAGTTGCGGTCCCAGTAGGCGTTGATGGAGAAGACCTCGCCTAGCTTGCCGGAATTATAAATTTCTTTGGCTTTGGCGTAGAGGATGGAACTGACGCGCTGGCTGCCGACGGCGACCATGCGGTTGTATTTGTGCGCGGCTTCCATCATGGCGAATCCGTCTTCGACGGTGTGCGACATCGGCTTCTCGCAGTAGATGTCTTTACCGGCGGCGCAAGCATCTTCGAAGATGTGGCGATGCTGGTGATCCATGGTGGCGATGAGGACAGTGTCGACATCCTTGCGATCGAGGATGGTGCGATAGTCGCGAGTGGCAGGCACGCTGGGATTCTTGACGGCTTCCTGCGCGGCGGTGTGGCGGCTGTCATAGAGATCGCAGACCGCGACGCACTGGATGCCGGGAACGTCGAGAGAAGCTTCGAGGTGCTCGCATCCGCGAATGCCGGTGCCGATGGAGGCAAAACGGATGGTATCGCTGGGCGCGACGGGGCGCGGAGCGGCGGAGAGCACATGAGGCTGCAGGATATTTTTGGCGATGGTGGTAGCGGCTAGAGCGCCGCTGCCGAGTTGAATGAATTGACGACGGGAGAAGGGATGTTTAGGCATGAGATTTCCGTCCTCACAGTGCAGCAGGATTTCCGAAACGGCGGATGGCCGGCGCGGAGGGGTTCCGGGAAAGAATTATTGCACAGGAGCGAGGTGGTTAGTAAAACGATTTTCTAGCGGGGGCGGGGAGAGTGGTAACTTTGAAAAGGACAGTTACTTTCCGTGACGAAGATTTGGGAACGGCTCTATCTCGGCTGCCTCAAAGATGCGGAGCAACTGGCGCGTTCCAATCCGCAGTGCATCACTACCGTCGTTTCGCTTTGCCGGGAACGGGTGGTTCACCGAGCTCCGAAAATCACGTACATCCATATCCCAATCTCGGACACGCGCCCGATCTCCGCGCAAAAGTTCGAGGATATTATGTTCGCGGTGGCGATAGGAGTCCGGCGAGGGAACCTGCTGGTGCATTGTCTGGCGGGGAAGAGCCGGTCGCCAATCGTGATTGCCGCATGGCTCCATCGTTGCGGGTATGCGGGAATCGACAAAGCACTGGCGCAGATCGCGGAGCTGCGGGATCTGGCTCCCTCTGACACATTGCTCGTAAGCGTGAAGGAACTACTGAGCCGATAACAGTGGCAGTGGCGGGATTATAACGGGTGACGATGTCGGCGTAGCCGGAGAAAAATCGCCGTATCGCTCGTTGGCCAGCGGTTGAAACGTGGAATCGTTGGAGATCACCCGCACGTCGGTCTCGATCTGCATCCATTCTTCCCCACAAGCGATCCAGCAGCCAGCGCAGCGCAGCGCGGGCTCAGGTTCTGCTCGGCATCTTCGATGACCTTTACGGGAACCTGCAGCTTAAATTGCCTTGACGACAGTCCCCCGTCAGCCCTCGATGCGTGACTCGCCCTGAAGTTATCAATTGAGACGTAACAAGCTTGTGCGGACAGGAACAAGGCTCCCCGAGTTGCGCTCGCACGGGGAGCCTTGGTTGGCTGCGAACTCTATTGTTGGTTTCTATCTGCCGTCTTCTTCCGGAGCCAGGGCGACGCCGCGGAAGGCTTCGCCGGCGCGGGCTGAGCGAATCGTGACGAACCTGTCGAGGTAACCGTTCGTGGCTGGCTGGGTGGCGCTGATGAGATCGGTGACTTTCACCAGCTTGTTGGGATCGGCGCCGTTGTCGCCGTTTTGGCTGATCGTGGACGTGATTGCGTAAATTGTCGCGGTGCCGTCGTGGTGGGCGACGCCGATAATGTTGCGACATCCGCCGGTCGCGGGCTCGATCGACGAGGGATAGTTCGGAACGCTATAGGGCACGCCCAGATTGAGTCCATTTTGGATGACGTACTCGAGCACCCAGGTTTGGCTGCCACTCGCCGATGTGGTGAGGACCCACTTTTGAAGGCCGGCGGTCGCCAGCGTACCGGTGTCCGCAACGTTCACCTGACCATTGATCACCTGATTCGGGGTGTAGATCAGGTCGCCCTCATCACAGACGTACAAAGTAGTAGCATTAGCGAACCAAATCCCAAAAGGATAGTCACCACCCGGACTATTTGTGCTGGCGCTGGTGTTGGGGAATCCAGGCAGGATCGTATAAGGTTCGTTAAGAAGGCCGCCCGAGGGAGCGTTGGCTGGAGTGGGTAGAACGCCCGGAGTACCGAGCTGATAGACGGTATTAATGCCGTTACCGCCGCTGCCCTTTGCGACATACAGCGTATTGTCAAAGATCGTCATGCCGCGGAAATTCGTGTCCTTACCGGGCTTGTCGCCCGCGAACACGAAATAGGAAATCATGTTGTTGTCGGGCGGGGCCAGCGGCGCTGCGCCAGGAACGAACAGTTCGGCGCCCGTCGAGTGGGAGAGATTGAAGCCGAGCTGCGTGATCGGCATCTGCTTCTTTCCCAGTCCCCCGTTGTTATCGTTTCCAACCGAGTAATACAGCCAATTGTCCGCCTTCATCACAGCACGGGAGTTGTCGCCGCTGTAGGCGTCGCCATCGGTGTAGAAGATGTGGCCCCAGGCGTCCACTTCGGCGATGGAGCGGTAGTACGCCGTTGGATTCGGCGCACCGGCATAGCTCGCGACCGAGGGATCGGTCGGGTCACAGAGGCCCGGCGTACTGGAGGCCGAAACATCGAGCAGGTTCGCCGCAGTCGGCGAGATGGGACCCACATTCGTGCCCTGCGTGAGGATGTTGGTCGTCGGATCCAGGGTGAGGGTCGGGCAGCCGGGACCGCCGCGGTAGCCCATGAAGGTCAGGCTCCTGCCATCCGCCGAGCGATTCAGGGCGAGCTCGGATTTGGAGCTAAAGCTGGTCACAATTTCGTCACTGGGAACGTGCAGCGCGCCCAGCAAGTCGCCATGGGTGCTGAGGTTCCAGAGAACAATCGGCGAGGAGACGCCGAAGTTGGGATCGGTGCTGGCGTTGTTCCAAACGTTGTGATTGTCGTTGAGATTCGGGGCTTCGCCGTTATCGCTCGCATAGCCACAGCTCAGCGTCACGGCCGTCGTGGTGGTAGAGGAGGTTTGGTCGGCAGGGAGCAGAGGCACATTCACGGTGGCGGGATTAGGGTTTGTGACCGGGCCGGTGTTCAGACATCCGAACGGTAATGCTTCGCCCGGAGTAACAGTGTCGGCATTCCCGACGTAGACTGTACCGCTCAAAACGATGCTGCCGGGCACAAAACGGTGGAAATCGTGATCGAAATGTCTGTCGCCGTCGTGTTCCTGCGCATTCACTTTGACGGGGAATGATCCTAGTACTACTGCTGCTGCGAGGGTTGCGGCAAAGACCACCGAAAGGCGTTTCTTCATGTTTCATGACCTCCTAAGCCATGCGCGAACAAGCCGAAAGTATAAAGACAGCGGCCTGCAGCCCACGTTAACAGTCCATGAAAAAAGCAATAAATGATCCGAACGCCGCATTCGACGGAGACCGAACATCGATAAGGGAATAGTCGCCAATGCATTCATCGAGCCCGATCACTTGGTTTGGGGGTCAGGGCCCGTTTTCGCCAGTTGGCCCGCCTTTGGGCGTAGATCTTTCTAGTGGCACACCCCCTGACCACCCTCACAGGTGTGGGCAGAATGTTTCAATATCTCCACAGGTGATGTTTTGAAAAGGTGCAGTCTGAGTCCTTCTCCTCTGCCCCACCGGCGTGAGAGAATTGCATCATGACACGGACCAACCTGCCCCAGCCGCATGAGCAGCGCAAGGTTGAAGAACTGCTCGCAAAACTTTCGAAAATGAAGCCGATCTCCGCGAAACCAGCCCCGATTCCGTTAGGAAACCCTGCAATTCGTGTAGCCTGCGCAGCGAACTCGCAAGTCTTTTTCTCGACATAACGAACAGGTCGACCCAACCATTGCCCACAGCTCAGTCTGTGGGCTTTTTGGTGGTTGGCGAAATATCGCGATTTCAGGCATTGGTATTGGCGGAGCCAAACCGTGGCCTTAGTCATCAAATCCTGGCAGGGGGTGACGAAAGATGCATTCCATACGCCAAGAGAATTTGCCTTTTGTTGGTAGTTCGCATGAGTTTGTCGGAGCTGAGCAGGGCAACACCGGTGTTTCGGTGTTCCTGTTCCATGGGAAGCCGGGATCGGGACCGGGTCCGCACCGACATCCTTATGACGAGATCCAGTTCATCCGGGAAGGCCGCGGAGTTTGGACAGTCAGCGGCAGAACCTTCGAGGGCGGCGCGGGAGACATCTTTGTCATCAAGGCGGGCGAGATCCACAGCTTCAAGGCGGTGGGTGGTTCACCACTGGTACAACTCGACGTTCACCTCAGCCCACACTTCATCCAAGAGAACCTATAGCGCGGTGGTTGCAATGTAGCTGCGCCCGCGGGCCTCGGCAAGACGCAAGGGAGCTTTGCCAGTTAGCGAAACATTCGCCGTATTCCTCAAAATCCGCATCTCTGGGTCAAAACGTGTAATGGCCTGGTTACGTCAACAATCTCTGAAACCAATGTAACCTTGGCCGATTCGTGGCGCTCATGGTCAAATTTTACGGAATGGCAAATCAGTCGCGGCGCAACGATGTTATTTACGGAGTGGCAAGCCTGCTTATCGTGGCCGCAATGGTGTCCTATTCGTTGTTGCCTTCGTGGACCAGGCCCATTCCGCCAATATTCGCACTGATTCTGCTCGTTGGCGTAGTCCTTTCGCTCCTCTCTGCTGTCGTCGGGGGCTTGAAGGGTTCACGGCTTTGGTTTCTTGCGACACTGCTACCGATCATGTTCTTTATGATGCTACTGAACTTTGAGCAATCGACAGAAGTCACTCTCAAAGGCGATTCCGACAAAACCACTTTCGAGTTTTCAGGTAGTGGCACGCTCACAGAGTTGGTCGTATTTAGCCCTGAATATGTCAAGGCCGCCGAGAGTCCCCACGACCCAAAGTATGCCTTGTGGTGTATCCAACCTGCGGACCATGAGAGTTGGGGTGAACCCGTTTGGCAAATCCACGCGATTCAATACGGCGTCGTGCCCGAGGGCTATGTTCAGTGTCATCCTTTGCAGGGTAAGCCCGAGCCGCTGCGGGATTCTCGTACACCGTACCTCCTGAGTGTCACGACCGCGAGTGCGCCGGGTACGGGAGGGTATTTCACGTTAGAAAATGGGAAGCCGCAATGGGCGAAAAATCCACCAGAAGGCCCATGTTTCATGATGGAGCACGGCAAATACAAACGCGTTGCATGCTTTCACCCAGCGCCTTGCCAAAGCGACTCCCAACGGAAAGACGCAGGTAGCTATTGAAACATCGCGATTACGCTCATTGATGGACGGGCGGTTTATTTTCTGGAAAGATGTCTTCCATGGAATGGATGTCCAGAGCGATAGGATAAACTCCCACCTTGGGCAAAGTTGATTTTTTATGTGCTCACAGTCCTTCTAAGCGTGTACTGCATCGCTCAGTACGGTTTCTGGTCTTTTCTGCTGAAGGTGATCTTTAGCCCATAGTTCTAAGATTTCAAATTGAGCAACTACCCACGTCCGCCAGATGTCGAAAAATCTGGATAACGCTCAAAATCCCCAACTGCGTCGCGCAAGGGGCAGCCACCGACGAAGTTTCGACTGACTCGCTACCGTGATTTGACTGGATCAGAAGATTAGAGACTACCTTGGCATGGGCACCGCCGTCATCGATAGGTCGGGTTCAGCTCTTTTCAGATCGCCCACAGGCCGGGCTTTTAATCCGGCTTCTTCATATCCGAGAATCGAATGGTAGACAGCGCGGTCGAAAAATTGATCGAGCAGTTGATGCAATTCCAACTCGCCATAAAGCGCCACCACGTTGTCCGCGAACGCTTCGTGCCGCAGGAAATGCAATAAGTGATCGCGCGTGAGCATCAGGGCCCACACGAACTGTGGCAAGCGAATTCCTTCCGCGACCCGCCGCGCGGCGATGGCTTTAAACCGATTGGCAATATCCGGCTCGGTCTTCTGCAGTAGCCATTCACCCAGATTGCGGTACACCTCGCCGACCCGGCGTTGCAGGTCCTCACGCGGGATCGCTCGAAAATCGGAAGTGCGCTCCGACGCGCGAATCACATCAACCACCTTTTGCGACAACGCCTCCGAGTGCGCCTCAATCAGGCGCACCAGTTTCATTCCTAACATTAAATGGATCTCCTTCGGTCTCTACTAGAGCAGATGCAGTAAGGGCAGTGAAAGATGCACCCACCGCGGAACGGGCCGGCGACTCAAAACAGAAATTTCAACGCGAGTTGCACCACGCGCGGGCTCACGTCGGACTGAACCTGCCCAAAGCTGGGCGAGCTGATGTCGCTGACCGGTAAACGGAAATTTGTGTGGTTGAGAAGATTAAATAACTCCGCGCGGAATTGCACGTCCTTCCCTTCTCTCACGACCATATTCTTAAACACAGAAAAATCCCAGTTCATGTATCCCGGCCCGGCGACCACGTTGCGGCCCTCGTCCCCGAAAACCTGGAAGCGTCCCAGCGGGTCCGGTTGCAACTGCTGAAAGGCGCTTTTGTTGAACCACTCTTGCGGCGTGCGCGGCCCGGAGTTGGGATTGCCAATCAGGTTGGGACGATTCGCGGAAAATCCGGTGATCTCCGGAGCCTGCCCCTGCAGCGAAACATCATTCGAATCGAACACGGTAAACGGCGTGCCGCTCATCAGCGTCGCGATGCCATTGATCTGCCAGTTACCTAGCGTGTGCTGGTACCAGTTCGTCGGATGATTCCAGAACGGTAGATTCCACTGGTAGCTGAACACCAGTCGATGGCGCGCGTCGAACATGGAACGTCCGCGCTCGGCGCCGAGGTCGAAAGGGTTTTGCGCGAGATCATTTTCTCCCGCGACGGGTTGCGACGCCGAGCCGGTGATGTTGAACGAAGACACGTCGTCAATCGATTTCGACAACGTATACGACGCCAGAAACGACAGCCCGTGGCTGAACCTCTTGCGCAGGCTCGCCTCCAGCGCGTTGTAGCTGGAGCCGGCGATGCTGGCAATTTCTCCGACGGAACTGTAGACGCACGGCACATTCGGATTCGAAGTAAGCGTGCATCCCGAGTACAGCCGGCGCTGGTTTACGTTATTTTCGTTCGAAATCGGATTGCCGCTCGAATCCACTCCCGGAATAAACACCGCCGGATTGCCTTCGATGAAGCGCGGCAGCCGCACCCCGGTCGTTCCCACATATCCAACCTGCAGCAGCCAGTTCTCGCCAAACGAGTGTTGAACATTCAGATTCCAATCCTGCGCGTACGGCAGATGCAGGTTGCGAGCGACCACCAGCAAAGTCATCGGCTCGGGAAATTGCTGGCTGAACGGGTTCGGCGCATAGAAAGGATTGGCGAACGAGTTCACCGGAAAGCTGATCTGCTGTGTCTTCAGATAAGGAGGCGCGCTCACCGGATCCTGCAGCGGTCCGCCCTCGCCCGTGTAGTAAGGCTCGTAGAAGATTCCGTAAGCGGCGCTGATCACGGTCTTCGCGTCTCCGCGCGGATCGAGAGCAAATCCCACTCGCGGAGCAAACGCTGTCTTCTGCGTGGGAATCAACCCGGCTGGCACTCCCCGATCTCCGGGATAAAGCAATCCCGCCGGAGCCGAAGGAAGAACCGTCGACTGCGCTCCCGGAACGAAAAGATTTACTTCGTTATGGTTCTCCGTCGCTGGAAATGGCAGCTCGTACCGCAGTCCGTAATTCAGCGTGAGTCGAGACGTTACCTTGAAAGTATCCTGGGCATAGAGATCGAGAGCGCGATCGCGAATCTCGCGGCTGAAATCTCCTCCGCCCTGCAAAAAGACGACCGGATTGCCCGACAGGAAACTGGCGAACCCGTCGCTGTAAGGGAACGTCGAGAACACAAAAAATCCGTTGCTCGCGATGCCCTGCAGCGCGTTGATCTGGTCGCGCCGGTAGCCTCCGCCAAATTTCAATTCGTGACGAGCAGGAATCCAGCTCAGCGAGCCGGAAAGATCGAACGTGTTCTGATACGTGTAGCGAGGTCCGGTGATCGGATCGCCCACCGATGCATAGCCGGAAACCTGTACGAATGGAGGCCCGGCCGCCAGGGGCAGAGTTGGATCGTACTGAAAGCCCAGACTCGACGGCGCTTCGTTATTTAGGTGCTGGTCGAGCAGGAACTTGTTGCGAAGATAGGAAAATCGCGCCACCCCGATCGTCGTCTTAGAAAAGACATGCGTCTCCTGGGCAACCAGGTTCTGCGCGCGATCGTCCTCGCCCACGGGAAAGCCCGGAACATTGGCGCCCACCGGCGAAAGCGGATCGGTCGTGGGACCGCCGCTGTACATGTAGCGGAAATTCAGCGTGTCCGCTGGCGAGAGGTAATGATCGACGCGCAATCCAAATTGATCGTTATTCTCAATCAGAGTTTGCGTTCCGATATATCCGTTCTCGCCGCTGTTGGGCAGCGGAAAAAATGGCAGGACGTTCGCCGCGGTCGGATCGATGGGCGTAAACAGCGTCATCTGATTGAAGGGCACAGGCGTGCCAAAAAAAGTCAGCTGCTGCAGCGGATTCTCGCAGAGCCCGGTCGTCTGATCGAAGCCGGCAGTACATTGTTCGCCGAAGTTTCCCTGCCGTTCCGCCTTCGACGGCACGGTGGCGGGCACCGATTCACCCTGCCGGTTGCGGAAGCCCTCGTAATATCCGAAGAAAAAAGTTTTGTCCTTGAGAATCGGTCCGCCGAGGGTTGCACCAAACTGGTTCTGCTTCAGCGGCTGCACCGAGCGCGTGAAGTAATCGGAAGAATCCATGGCATCGTTACGAAAAAACTCCCACAATGCGCCGTGAAATGAATTCGTCCCACTCCGCGTCACGATGTTCGTAGTCGATCCGGTGTTCCGTCCGAACTCTGCGTTGGCGTTGTGGGAGAGAATGCGGAATTCGCCGATAGCATCGATCGGCGGTTTCAGGACGAAGCCCCCGTCCACCGAGCTGACATTGTCCGCGCCGTCGATCAGGAAATTGTTCGACTCCGGCCTCTGACCATCCACGGCGTAAGCCTGGTTCTGCCGCGCCGGACCGCCCGCCTCCAGTAGCCCGGGCGTCAGCGGAACCACTCCGGGTTGCAGCAAACCGAGCTGGGAAAAATTCCGCCCATCGAGCGGCAGGTCGAGAATCTCGCGCTGCATGACCGTTTGACCGAGGCTGCTCACCGTGTTCTGAATCAACGCTGCGTCGGCGTTGACGTCGATCTGTTGCGTCTCTGATCCGACCCGCAGACGGATCATCACCGTCGCACTCTGGTTGACCTCGAGCGTAATTCCCTGTTGCCGATATTTCTCAAAACCCTTGGCCACAACTTCGAGCGTGTAATGGCCGATGGGCAATTCGATGACGAGATAATTGCCGCTGCGATCGGTGATCGCCGAGCGGGTGAGTCCGGTCTCGACCTGCGTGGCTGTGACGGCGACGTTCGACACCACCGCGCCGCTTGGATCGCTAATGGTGCCGTGGATGTTTCCCGTGATCTGTTGAGCAGAAGCCGCAAACGCGGCAAAAATCGTAAACAACAGCCAGCCCCAGTTCCTGACAGAATCCATTCCCACAGTCCTTTCGACGATTCATCTCCCCACATTCGCGCACACTTCTGCGACCTTCCCGCGAAAAGTGATTGGAATGTGTGAAACGATCGAACCCCAGAGTGCGAGCGATTATGGGAACTTCGGCAGGCTGGGTCAATAATCGGAAAGAATTAGCGCGCCTGAAAACGCACGAATCAGCGCCCCCAGCGTTTCGCGTCGTAAGCAAAGTCGATCAGCGCGTCCCGATAATCAATCTTGACGTCGAGGACGCGCAGCGTCGTAAATCCCAGGAACCCGGAAACCTCCGTGCCGATGCTGTCGCTGATCGGAGTGGTATCGAAGGCGGTCATGTCCTGATTTTCCTGCTTGAGATGCCCGAATTGCAGGACGGCCTTATTCGCGGAGAACACCTTGTCGACGCGCCCGCTGACGCCTTCCACGATCATGTCAGAATCTCCGTGGACCTTGGTGACTTCTCGAGCCGCCGCGGGTGAGATGAAGTTTGTGAGCGCCCCGCTGTCGAGAAGAAAGAATTTGAACGGCACGTTGCCAATCGCGGTTGGCACCAGCAGATCGTGGCCAAAGCGCAGCACGCGAGTGTAGGACTGCATTTCAGGAGCGATGTAGCGATCCTGCGGGCCAGAAGATTTCGGCGGTGCGGCAGCCTTCGATGGGGCCGCATCGCCGTCCCCGGATCCGCTGTCCTCCGGGTCGTCCGCGTCTTCACTCTTGAGAGCAAGTGTCTGGACCGTCTCGCCAGGACGTTTCGGTAGTTCGCTAAGCCGCAACTTCTCGTTGGGGAAATCGATGTCCACCAGAAACTGGTCGAAGACATCGGCTCCAATCAATCCGTTTTCACCGGCGACTGAGCGGCTTTCCATAACTTCGACAGGACAATTTTGAAATTCAAGATCTCCGACCTTGATGGAATCGGCGGTCCCGATGTAAGCATCTCTACGACCTTTCTTACCAATACCCCAAACCTTGCTGGCCGTGATCTTGGTGATGCCGGCGTGCTCGGCAATAGAACGGTCTACGAGAATTCCAGTAGCGCCCGTGTCGAGTAGCAGTGAGCTTTTGTGGCCATTCAGCGCCACGGCCAGGCCGTAACCTCGAAGGTGCTGCGGATCGGTGAGCATCCGCACCAGCGGCGTTTCCGTGGCTGTCCCTTTGCTGACCAGGCGGCAGGGTTTGCTCTTCTGCTGCACGCGTTCTTTCAGATAAGCAAGATAACTGGCCGAATCTTCGCGTTCCTCCGGTGTCCAGTTGTTATCGCCGGCGAGCGACGTCTCAAGATTATGGATGCGCTCGGCAAGCGTGAGCGTTTCAATCCAGCGTTCCTGGATATCCGGATCCAAAGGATTCAGTTCATGGGCCTTGTCGAGCATCGCTTTCTCGCCCTTGTACATGGCAAGAGCCCTGCGCACGCGGGCCAGTCCCAGGTACGCGCGCGGTTCCGGATATCCCGAGTTGATCACGCTGACCCACTCGCGCTCGGCGTCGGTGATTCTTCCCTGGCGAAACCATACTTCCGCGCGCGCCACCCGAACCCGTGGGGAACTCGCCGCCGCCAGTCCCTTGTCGGCCACCGCCGCAGCCTGCTCCACTTTCCTCATCTTGAGGTAAACGCGAATTTCCCCCGCATAGGCATCCGGCGATTGGGGATGTTCTTTTAGAACCTGTTCGTATTTTTCCAGTGCCGCGTCGAAATTTCCTTTGCGGTACAACAGGAACGCTTCTGCCAGAGCGCTCGTCGGAGGCGTGACACTTGCGCCTTCCGCCGCCGCGGAGACCACCGTGGTTGCCACCGGCTGAACGGGTGGGGCCGCAGCCTGGTCTTGGGCCTGGTCACGAGATACCAGCGGCTGAGCCACCGCAGGCGGATTATTAGTGGATCGATTATTGTTGGATTGAGCGAAACCAAACGACGCCAGAGCGAACGCCAACCAAACCCCATAGGCTCGGAACATGCACACCTTTGCAACGCCGGTGAACTAGGGGAAGTCCAGCGCGGAAGCAAATTCTCCCACAAAGCGGGCTGGACCACAACGCAAAACCGCGGAGGGAGCAGCCACTTCATCCGCCCGGAAAGGCCGCCCATGCCGGCGCAAAATGGCAACGCACTCCGTTCCGGGTCGAGTGATCCGGCAATCCGGAGTGCAACCAAGGCCGCCTCAGGCCCGCAAAACGGCTAGAATGAGAACGTCACTTGTTTCCTTCTGAGAACCAGAGCGTCATTTCAAGACAAGGCGGACCATTCCGAGGTGCGATCCTCAAAACTTCTCTTCCTTTTATCGTCTCTGACATTTCTGGTCAGCGCGCAGCCAGCCCATGCGGTCGACGTTAAGTCCATTGCCGCTGCCGTGGACGATCACTACAACCACCTGCGCTCCCTGCAGGCGCAATTTACCGAGCTGTACCAGGGATCGGGAATGACCCGCACCGAGTCCGGCACCCTCTGGCTGAAAAAACCTGGCAAGATGCGCTGGCAATATCGTTCTCCGAGAGAAAAGCTCTTTGTAAGCGATGGGAAGGATGCGTGGTTTTACGTCCCCGACGACCGGCAGGCGCGAAAGTCACCGGCCAAGAAGTTGGAGGACGCGCGCTCGCCACTCGCTTTCTTGCTAGGTAAGACACGTCTGGAGAAAGAGTTGCGCGGATTATCTCTAGCTCCGGATGTAGCGCCTTTCGAAGCCGGAGACATCGTGCTCCGTGGGGTGCCGTCGGCCCTGGCAGATCAATGGAGCGAGGTGGCGCTGGAGATTACTCCTCAGAATCAGATTGTGCGGATCGTGATCCAGGGCGTGGACGGGGCTTCGACCGAGTACCGCTTCACCGATCAGAAAGAAGATGTGGCGACCGACAATTCGCGGTTTGAGTTTAAGCCTCCGGCCGGGACCGAGGTGGTCGAAGGGGAGTTGGGGCAATAAAGCTGAGCGGAAGGCGAACTCGGCTTTCCGCTTAGTCCCAGAATTTACAAAAACGTAATAAAGCCGGAACTGGCGCATAAAGAGGTTACTTGCGGTACTGGGTAGGGGCTCATCGGAGTGGATCGGCGGCATAGAATGGAAGTTGGAATGTTAAACTGGCCCGTAGGGGTCTGTCCGGAAATATCCCCGGAAGAACTGGCCAAATGGCTGAATTTGTAATAAAAATTGCGGACGATCGCGGCCGTGTGCAGCAGCACGTCGAGCAAGGCATTTCCGAGGCCGAGGTTCGCGACCGGTTTTCCCAGCAGGGCTACCTGGTCTATTGGGTCAAGCCGCAAGGCTTGCTGGCCGGCGGAGTCTCGCAGCGGCGCAGAAAGCTCAAGCAGAGCACATTTCTGGTCTTTAATCAGCAGTTTCTGACCCTGATCCGGGCCGGCCTGCCGATCTTGAACTCGCTTGAACTGCTGATCAAGCGGCAAAAGGACGTGAAGCTGAAACAGATTCTGGAAAATGTCCGCGACCGGGTGAAAGGTGGTGAGTTGCTGTCGGACGCCTTCGCCGCCCAGGGGATGATCCCCAAGATTTATACGACCACGTTGATGGCCGGCGAGAAGAGCGGCAACGTTGACGAAGTGCTGACGCGCTACGTGAACTTTCAACGCATGGCCATGACCTTCCGCAAGAAACTGTTTGTGTCACTGATTTATCCCACGCTGCTGATCAGCGTGGTGATGATCATGGTGATGTTTTTGTTCACCTACGTGGTGCCCAAGTTCGCCGACTTGTTCAACAGTCTTGACGCGAAATTGCCCGCGATTACCATCTTCATGCTCGCTGTCGGTGTGAACGCCCAGAAGTATGCGCCATTTGTGCTGGTCGGCCTAGTCGTGGGTGGATTTCTGTTCTGGCGTTGGAAGGAGACCGACCGCGGAGCCGACCGCATTGACCGGCTAATCCTGAGCCTGCCTTTGCTGGGAGGCATCCGGATTAAGCATCAGGTGGCCAGCTTCTCACGAATGCTGTCGACCCTGCTGCAGGGCGGCCTGCCGCTGGTTCCTTCCATGGAAACGGCTGGTTCCTCGATGAGCAGCCGGCGCATCTTAAAAGGCGTGATGCGGGCCGGCATCCGGGTACGTGAAGGACAGGGTTTGGCGCCCAGCCTGGAAGAGCAGAAGATTTTCCCCGAACTGGCGGTGGAAATGATTGAAGTCGGCGAATCGACCGGAGCTTTGCCCGCCATGTTGAACTCGGTCGCGGAATTCTATGAGGAAGATGTGCAGACGGCACTGGGCGCGGCCATGGCCCTGATTGAACCGCTGATCCTCATCGTCATGGCGATTTTTGTTGGCGGGGTGCTGATTTCGTTGTACTTGCCGATCTTTACATTGGGAGTGCACTGAAGGCCGTCGTTGGCCGTTGGTCGTTGGCCAACGACCAACGACCAACGACTAACGACAGTTTATACAAAATGGCAACAGCCGATAAAAAATCGTTGTTCGTGAATGGCGGCAATGGCGGGCCCATCAGCCCGACCGGCAACCCCATCACCGATCTCGAGCGCGCCCAGGATGTGGCGCGCCGCTACCGCTGCGAATTCATTGACCTCTCAGGCTTCGAGCTGCATCATGAGCTGTTCAAGAAGATCCCCGTCGAATTGATGTTCCGTTACAACTTCGTTCCGCTCGAGGAAACCGCCGACGGTCGCCTGGCCATCGCCATTGCCGATCCCAGCCAGTTGATGATGATCGACGAGATCAGCCTGCTGCTCAAGCAGCGCATCGTCACCAAAGTTTCCACGCTCAAGCAGATCTCCGACATCCTCAAGAAGACCGAGCAGTCGCAGCGCGTTCTGGAAGAAGCCAGCGAAGGCTTCACCATCATCCGCGAGGACGAAAACACCGGCGCGGAAGAGACGCTGACCATCGACAAGCTCACCGCCACCGGCGATACCAGCCCCATCATCCGGCTGGTCGATACCACGATTTTCACCGCGCTGCAGCGGCGCGCTTCCGACATTCACATCGAGACCCGCGACGACTCGGTCGTCATCAAATTCCGCATCGACGGTGTGCTGACGCAGGCCATGCCGCCCATCGGCAAAGAGCATCATTCCACCGTGATTTCGCGAATCAAGGTCATGAGCGAGCTCGATATTTCCGAACGCCGCGTGCCCCAGGACGGCCGCTTCCGCGTCAAGTACAACGGCCGCGCCATCGACTTTCGCGTTTCCATCATGCCCTCGATTCACGGCGAAGATGCCGTGCTCCGCGTCCTCGACAAAGAATCGATGAGCGAGAAGTTCCGCACCCTGACTCTGGATGTAGTTGGGTTCGATGAAGACGACCTGCGCCGCTTCCGCCGCTACATCAAAGAGCCCTACGGCATGGTGCTGGTGACGGGACCGACCGGCAGCGGCAAGACCACCACGCTTTACGCCGCCGTCAACGAGATCAAGACCGACGAAGACAAGATCATCACCATTGAAGATCCCGTCGAATATCAACTGCGCGGCATCACCCAGATTCCGGTCAACGAGAAAAAGGGATTGACCTTTGCCCGCGGGCTGCGCTCGATTCTGCGCCACGATCCCGACAAGATCATGGTCGGCGAAATCCGCGACTCCGAAACCGCCCAGATCGCCATTCAGTCCGCCCTCACCGGGCACCTGGTGTTCACCACCGTGCACGCCAACAACGTCGTCGACGTGATTGGGCGCTTTCTGAATATGGGCGTCGAGCCCTACAACTTCGTTTCCGCGTTGAATTGCATTCTGGCGCAACGGCTGGTGCGCTTGATTTGCGACGCCTGCCGCACCGAGGTGCACTATCCGCCCGATGTGCTCGAAGCCAGCGGCCTCGATCCGGTACAGTGGGGCAAGGTTCCTTTATATGAAGGTCCAGGATGCATTGAGTGCGCGGGCACCGGATTCCGCGGGCGAACCGCGATTCACGAACTGCTCGATTTGAGCGACCGCATCCGCGAGATGATTCTGGCCAAGAAGCCGACGTCCGAAATCCGGCGCGCCGCCCGCGAAGAAGGCATGCGCTTCCTGCGCGAATCCGCACTGGACAAGGTGCGGCTGGGAATGACCACGCTGAAGGAGATCAATAAGGTCACGTTTATCGAAACGATGAGATAAGGAAAAGCTTCCAAGTTTCAGGGTTTCAAGGTTTCAAAGGTTTCGAGTTGCCAAGGTTCAGCGCCCTTTCATGCCCACCTGCGCTAGAGATTGAAACATTGAAACTTTGAGACTCTGAAACCTTCGATGTTCTTTTTCAGCTATTGCATTTCTGGACAATACGGTTTCTGATTTATAGAGGTATCTCTCAAGGGCGTACTCGGGAATGAGTTCAAACACAAATACAGCAAAGCCGAAACTGGCCTGCGAAATTGCCGCCGACCGCGTGCTGGCGGGCCGGGTTTTCGACAACGGCAGCGGGCTGGAAGCGTGTGCGGCGCAGGAATTAGCGCCCGGCAGCGTGGTTCCCGACCTGGTCGAGTCGAACCTGCGGCAGCGCACCGCGGTCCGCGACGGCATCGAGAGCGCGCTGGGCGGCGTAGCCGGACGCTCCCACGACGTCATCGCCATTGTTCCCGACGCGACGGTTCGCGTCATGCTCGTCGAATTCGATACCTTGCCTTCCGATCAGGAAGAGGCCTTGGGAGTAGTTCGCTTCCGCCTGAAAAAATCTCTGCCCTTCGACGTCGACAAGGCGAAAGTTTCGTATCACGCGCAGAAGATAGATAACGAAGTCCGCGTGGTTGCGGCCGTAGCCCTGGGCAGCGTGATTGAAGACTACGAAGCGGCTTTCCACGAGGCGGGCTTCAATCCCGGCGTGGTCCTGCCGTCCACCCTGGCTGCACTCGGCGCGGCGGACGGCAAGCGGCCGACCATGGTCATTAAAGTCGATGCCCACACCACCAGCATCGCCATTCTGAACCAGGATCAGTTGCAGCTGTTCCGCACTTTGGAAAACAGCCGCGGCATCACCATTTCCGGCGAGCAACTGGCCGAAGACGTGTATCCCTCGATTGTTTTTTTCCAGGACACGTACCATCTCAATATCGAGCAGATTTATGTTGCCGGCTTGCCTGAGTCGGGCGGAGCCACTCCCGCTTTGCGGGCGGCGACCGGAGCTGAGGTGCAGGAACTGATCTCTTCGGCGCAGCTGGGAACCACCGCCGGCGGCTCGGTGCCCAAGTGGAGAATGGCCGGAGTGGTAGGAGCACTGATCGCATAATGCGTCTTGAAATCAATCTCGCAAGCCAGCCCTACGAGGATGCGCGGCAGTTCTGGATGCGCTGGGGCACCGCCGTGGGCGTGATCGGGCTGCTGACCCTGATCCTGCTGACGCTCGACGTGACGGGCTGGGTCAACGCCCACCGCGACCGCAAGGCCATCGCGGAAAAGCGCGCCCTGATTGCCGACCGCGATCAGATCCGCATCCACGCCGAGGAATTCCTCAATCGTCCCGAGAACCGCACCACGCGCGATGAGTCGCAGTTTCTGAATCAACTGATCGAACGCAAGGCGTTCTCCTGGACGCGCGTGCTGGAGAGCTTGGAGAAAGTCATGCCCCCGCGGCTGCATCTGGTCTCCATTACGCCTCAGCTCGATGAAGACAATCAGCTCGCTCTGAGAATGATCGTGGCCGGCGATTCGCGCGACCGCGCCATCGAACTGGCCAAGCGCATGGAGGATTCGCGAAGATTTTCCCAGACGCTCATTCTCCGCGAGGCCTCCACCCAATCGCAAACCGGCGATACCGAACAGGTCGAGATTGCGGCAATTTATATTCCGGAGCCCCTACCCGATGCCGCAGCGACAACCACAGCCGCGGCGACCGCCAAGCCAGCCACCGAAGCCAAGCCCCACAGCATGAAGCCTCCGACACCGGCGGCCAAGGGGAACAAGCACTGATGCCTGATCTGCGACGAACTCGGAAAAACTTGACGACCGCGATTGCGGTCATGGTGGGCCTCGATCTGCTGGCAGCCGTGCTGTACTTCTCGCCCCTGATTGGCTCGGCGGAATCCCGCCGCCAGGATCTCAACCGCCTGCAGGTCGACCTGATCATCAAAACCCGCGAGGTTGCGCCCTTGAAAGATCTGCCTCATAAAGTGGTCATCGCCAATCAGCAGATCGCCGACTTCTACAAGAAGCGTTTCCCTTCTGAGAATTCGCAGATTTATGCCGAGTTCGGCAAGCTGGCGGCCGCAAATGGTGTCAGAATCGAAACGGTGCGATATAAGCCGGATACCGAGGGCAGCGTCTTGGAAGGTTTGCAGGCGGCCCAGATGGATGCGGACCTCGCCGGAACTTACACTTCACTGGCTCGGTTTATCAATGCATTGGAACGAGACGAAACATTTTTTATCATCAACACCGTCACCTTGGGCAACGACCCCAAGGGACCGGTTAAATTGAGCGTCCGGCTGGAAACATACTTGAAGACGGGAACAACGTAGTGCAACTGGGACTGGAAAACAAGAAGAAGGCGACGTGGGCGGCCGTGCTCGGCGTAGTAGCCGTGCTGGCGTTCGCGTATGTGTTTATTCCGATGCTTACGGAATCTTCCCCGCCTGCTTCCAACGCGCAAGCCGCCGCGCCCACTCTTTCTCCCCGCGCGCAAAAACATCCCGCAGCCAAGCCCGGGAAAAAGGCGAAGGTCGAGAATCTTGATCCGACCCTGCGGCTGGATCTGCTGGAGGCCAGCGAGAAGACCGAATATCAGGGCAACGGAAGAAACATTTTTGTTTCGCAGGCTGAAGACGTGGTGATCCCGAAACCCGGTGCGCCGGCTAACACCGACGGAAAGACGGAAGATCCCGCGCACATCTACCAGCCGCCGAGCCCTCCGCAGGCAGCGCCCATCCCTCTGAAGTTTTATGGCTTCGCCAGTTCGCCCGGTGAGCCGAAGAGAATATTTCTCAAACTCGGTGAGGACGTATTCGTCGCCGGCGAGGGCGAAATCGTGGACCGGCGCTACAAGGTCATCCATATTTCGGCGACCTCGGTTGAGATTCAGGACGTAGTTAACAGCGGTCCCCCGCAAAGCATTCCCCTCACCCAGGGGTGACGACATTTTGTAATTTGGTAATTTTGTAATTTGGAGATCGAATAATTCAGCGCCGTCTCGAACGCGGTTCTTAGATTACTCAATTACCGACTTACAAAATTACCCAATCTCTCTCTAATGCGCCTTCATTCGCAAATTCGTCGCACGCGGCGCCAGGGCGAGCAGGGCTACGTCCTGCTGATGCTGCTGTTGATCGTCGCCATGACGATCATTGCCGCCGCCATCATCGTGCCCTCCATCACCTTCGAAATCAAGCGCGATCGCGAAGAAGAGATGGTCCACCGCGGGGCGCAGTATTCGCGCGCCATCCGCGCCTACTACAAAAAATTCGGACGCTATCCGGCCAAACTCGAGGATCTCGAGAATACCAACCAGCTTCGCTTTTTGCGCAAGCGCTACAAAGATCCGATCACCGGAAAAGATTTCAAGCTGCTGCATTACGGCGAGGCCAAGCTCTCTCTGAACGGCCTCTCCGGGGGAACCATCCCGGGCGCAACCCCGGTCTCAGGCATGGCTACTTCCGGAGGACTCGGGCAAACTTCCAGCTTCGGCGGAAACAGCGCCTTCGGAAACAATTCCAATTCTCTATTCGGGCAGAACTCGCAATCAGCCACCAATCCGACCACCGGCACGAATCCCAGCCAAGCCGGGGCATCGCCAACGGATTCGTCTACGGATGCGACCGGATCGAATGCCCCCGGCTCCAATGACAGCACTGGCAATTCCGCCAACGGAACCTCGGGATCGAACACCCAGTTCGGAGGCGCTCCGATCGTCGGCGTCGCCAGCACCAGCAAAGATTCAACGATTCGCGAATACGATCACAAGAAAAAATATAATCAGTGGCAGTTTGTCTACGATCCTACCTTTGACCAAGGGTTCCTGATCACCACCCCGTACCAGCCTTCGATCCAGATGCTCGGCCAGCAGCAGCAGAATCTCAACGGCCAGAATAACGGGCAGAACGGACAGAACGGGAACACCAGCGGCTTCAGCAATAGTTTCGGAAATAGTTTTGGGAACTCGGGCATGCAGAACAGTCCCTCCTCGCCCGGCGGAGGGTTCAATAACACGAACCAGCCACAAAGCCCGCCCCAGCAAAATCCCCAGCAGCAGTGAATCCTTATGCAAAAAGAAACGGCCTCATCCCAAGGATGAGGCCGTCTTCGTTGAATCATCAGCAAGCACGGAGCGATCTGCTTTTGCTCGCCGCTCACGGCCCACTGCTCATAGCTCGCGTCTACACGCTGAACGACGATCCGCAGCCGCACGTACTTTTCACGTTCGGATTTTCGAACTTGAATCCGGCGCCCTCGAGCGTCTCAACATAATCCACGATGCAGCCGTTGAGATACATAACCGATGTCGCGTCGACGAAAACCTTCAGGCCGTCCATATCGAAGGTCTTGTCCATCATTCCGGCCCCGTTCTCAAACTGCATCGAATAGGAAAAGCCGGAGCATCCGCCGCCCACGACTCCAACCCGCAATCCAGCGGGTACCGGAGTCTGTTGAGCCATGATCTCCTTGACCTTGGCGACCGCATTCGCGGTCAGGGTGATGGGTGCGGCTTTCTTTACTTCAGGGATAGTTGTGGTGGCCATTCGTATCTCCTTGGCTTTAAAGCTGTTCGATTATAGCAAATACTGTTGATCCCGCTCCAAGACACTTCTACTTCTGCGCCACTTTGAAGCTTACTGGTTGGATGCCGGGAACTGACTGCAGGTCGCAGCCTTCCTCGTTTTCTGTCCCCTTTTGGGCCACGGAGTTTATTTTCGCCAGGGCTTGCCAACAGGGCTATAATCGTGGCGTTAAGGCCTTCCCCGGGATTGGTTGCGGGCACTGCGCACCTCGCATCCACCACGCGGAATGCCGTTGGGTGACTCTGCCGAGGTGGCTTATGACGCCGATTGAAATCGTGGGAGGTCTGTTCGGACTCTTCGCCGTTGGTCTGATCGTGCTCCTCATCTACAAGAGCACGCTGACCATGCACGAGGATGATCAACTCTTCCTGGACGAAGCCAATTCACACATGCAAGAAGAGCAAACCGAGTTGCTGACCAAGATCGGCAAGCTCACGATCCCGATGCGCGTGTTCAGCATCGGCTCGGGAGTATTCCTGCTCGCGTTTCTGGCCCTCTTCATTTATCAGAAGCTGAACGAGATGCAGTAGGCATCGTCGAAGAAAGCGTCCTCGGCTGTTCTCGCGCATGGCGACGCCAGGTCGCCTGCGGATTGTTGTTGCGTTCTGCTTGGTTCGCCTTCGCCCGCTTATCCGTCGGCACTGGTGCGCTCCACGATATCGTCAGTTCGTGCGATCGGGAGCGTGGGGTCACGAAGCCCCGCGCTCTTACGAGCGGGGCGAGGGATCTCCCTACCCGGCGACCGGCCCGCTTGGTTCCCCGCCGCAAAAAACGGTAAACTATCCCTCCAGGGCCTGCGAAAGTGGCGGAATTGGCAGACGCACCAGACTTAGGATCTGGCGGGTAAAACCGTGGGGGTTCGAGTCCCCCCTTTCGCACCAAAACTCGGAAACAAAATCAATACCACGAAGGACACGAAGTCACGCGAAGCAACCCTCGACGATGAATTCCTTTGTGATCCTTAGTGTCCTTCGTGGTTAAAGGTTTTTTTCTACGGCCAAATTGAGTCACTACCTTGCGACAGCAAGCTCTCTTCTTCGGGATGTTTATCTCGACAATCTGCCCGAAAAAAGGGCATGGTACGGTTTGGACGCGGAGGCTCCCGCTAAACTGCTTCGCAGACCCATAAGCTCATGACCGACGATCGCGGGTTGCTGCACGAAGCTTTGGAAGAAGCGCGCGCCGGGTTGCGCCAGGGCGGCTTGCCGATCGGCTCCATCTTGGCTGATCGCGCGGGCCGCATCGTCTCCCGCGGCCACAACCTGCGCGTGCAAACCGGAGATCCCACGGCCCACGCCGAGACCATTTGCATCCGCAACGCAGGCCGTCGCCGCGATTGGTCTGAGCTCACGCTGGTCAGCACGCTCAGCCCTTGCATCATGTGCGCGGGCACGGCGCTGCTCTATCGAATTCCCCGCGTGATCATCGGAGAGAACCAAAATTTTCTGGGCGCCGAAGATTTGTTTCGGCAGCACAACGTAAACCTCGTCTTGCTCGACGATACCGATTGCATTCAGTTGATGCGCGACTTCATCCGCGACCATCCTGATCTGTGGAATGAAGACATCGGAAAGTGATCGCCTGCGGTCGTACCTACGATCTCGCGACGAGCGGGCTCCGTTACCGGGAGGCATTCGAGACAGAGTCAGACTTGGCCATGTGCGTTTCGCTCACCGGCAGGCTGATCTTCAAGTCCCACTTGCATAACGGACAGCGGGTCGCCACCGAGTAGACGATTCGTCCAAACGCTACACACTTCTGATTGCCGCACACTCTCATAAAAGCCCCTCGCCCCGCTCCGGAATTGACGCCCTGTGCTGCTCAAACTAGCACACGGCCCAATGTCTTCCGTGCGTCTTTTCGATTGCTCACAATTTGTTTTTCGAATCCCGCAGGGGTGCCCTTTCCCGCGCTTTAGGGAGAGGGTGGGGTTTTTGAGCTGTCGCACAATCGAAGCCCCATCGCGTTCTGTGTTTCGAGTAACAGATTCGCGGATGGGTCCAAAGCACCCGAGCAGTCTGATTTTCCGAGTTTTCAGCAGGAATGGAACGCTGCTAATTCAGGCCAAGATTTTTCGCAGCCATATCAACGATCGCCTTGCCGATCGTGAGCGAGGCGGTTGCCGCCGGCGAAGGCACATTCAACACATGCAGCACCTTGCCCGACGGTACGAACTGAAAATCGTCGACCAGCGCCCCATCAGGCTTGAGCGCTTGCGCCCGCACGCCCGAGCCTCCCGGAATTAAATCGTCTGCGCCAATCTCCGGCAGCAATCGCTGCAAAGCGCTCACGAATGCCGCCTTCGACAGCGACCGGTACCATTCGCCGAAGCCGTTGCGCCAGTGCTGGCGCGCCATGCGCCAGAATCCAGGAAATGCCAGCGCCGAGGCCAGATCCCCCAGGTTGATGTCGGTGTGCCGATATCCTTCGCGAGCCAGGGCCAGCACCGCGTTGGGTCCGGCATCCACCTTGCCCGTGATGCGCCGCGTGAAGTGCACGCCTAGAAACGGGAACTGCGGATCGGGCACAGGATAGATCAGGGCGCGCACCAGCGACGCCCGCTCCGGCACCAGATCGTAATATTCGCCGCGGAACGGCACAATCATCACCCCCGGATCGTCCCCCGCCATGCGGCTGATGCGGTCGCTGTAAAGCCCCGCGCAGTTGATCAGTGCATCGGTCGCGAACGCTCCGCGCGGCGTCTCCACCACAATCTCGCTCGCGCTTCGTTTGATCCCAGTCGCGGCGGCGGAAGTCAGCACGGCGCCGTTGCCGGCAATCAGCTCCGCATACTTCGCGCAGACCAGCGCATAATCCGTCACTCCCGTCGAGGGAACCAGCAGGGCCTTCCGTCCCGCGGCATGAGGTTCAATCTCACGCAATTCTTCCGGACCGATCACGCACAGGCCCGTAAGTCCGTTAGCTTCGCCGCGCTGGCGCAAATCTTCCAGCCGCGGGATCTCCTCCTCCTGCGTGGCCACAATCACTTTTCCGCAGACCTGGTGTGGAATGCCCTGTTCGCGGCAAAATTCGACCATGGCCGCCGCTCCCGCCACGCACAGCCGCGCTTTCAGCGAACCCGGCTTGTAATAAACGCCGGAGTGAATGACGCCGCTGTTGTGCCCGCTCTGATGGCGGGCCACTCGGTCTTCTTTTTCGAGAAGCAGCAGGCGCTGGCGCGGAAAGCGCCGCGTAATTTCCAGCGCGACGCCCAGTCCCACGGCGCCGCCGCCAATCACGATGATGTTGTAGCGAGAGTCCGTCATCCAGCATCGGGCGCAGCAGTCCTGCCGTGCCTCAACTTTGCGACCTCCTAGTCTACGACGAGGGTCACGATCACGCTGTGACCCGAATCCGCCGCCGTACCCGGGGAGCTACCCGTCACCGTCACTTGATACGTGACCGGATTGGTTGTTGTTGTAGTCGTTCCACTCCCGCCGCTGCTGACCCCGGCACACGACAACAGCGACCAAGTCAAAAACAGCGAAACCAGAAGCAACAGGACCGAGCGCATCGTGCGACTTCTGCGCCGCTTGCCCGCCACCGGAACAATCAAGATTCCCGGCAACAACATCGCCGTCATCAGCCAGAGCGCGGGGCGACCCGCCGGCCGTCTGAGACTGCTTCCAGTCGCCTGGATAGAAATATTCAGCACCACGTCGACCACGGAATTTCCCGGCGTGACCGGGGTCGATGGACTGAACAGGCATTGCGCGCCGACCGGCAGCCCCGTCGTGCAGGCCAACGTGACGGCACCGCTAAAAGACGATCCTACCGGCTGAACCGTCAAATTATATGCGCCTGAAGTCTGCCCCGCCGTCATCGTCTGGCTCGAAGTGGACGAGGTCAGCTCAAAATCCTGCGCCAGGTTCAGAGAAAAACTGACCGCATGGCTGGGCTCTCCCGTTGTGTCCTGCGTGTTGATCTTGATGGTGTAATTGCCGGGAACCGCGTTGTTCGGCACGTTGATGCCTGCCAAAAGATTTGCCGAGCCTCCGCTGGCAATCGAGATCGGATTCGCGGGACTCAGCGAACACATCGCGCCAGAAAGCGCGCTGGCATCGCAGGTCGCGTTGATCTTCCCACTGTACGAGAAGGTAGAACTCAGCGTGAACTTTGCCGTCGCCTGTCCTCCCGGCACGCCGGTTAGACTCTGCGTCCCAGTGATGGCGTAGTCGCCCACATTGAAAGGCACCGCGAGCGAATGCACCGTCGACCCCGAAGTCCCCGTGATCGAAAGCGAGTACGCACCCGCGGTGAAACTCGTTCCGTTGATGGTGAGCGTTGCCGTCGCCGGATAAGAACTCACCGAAGTTGGACTGATGCTGCAACTGCCCACTCCATACGTGGCCGGGCAACTCAAAGTCACAGTGCCGCTGAACCCATCCTGCGCTGTAATCGAGATCGCGCCCGTAGAGCCGCTGCTGCCGGCATTGACTTCGGGAAATGCGCTGGGCTCGGCCAGAATGAAATCTGGATTCGATGTGACGTTCAGCGTAAAGGAGACGGTCAGCGCGGCGGAACTTCCCGCCGTCGTAGCCTGCAGCGTAATCGTATACGCTCCGGTGCTGGCTCCGGCTGGTACCGTCACGCTCGCCGTCATATTCACCGGAGCACTCGATGTAGGATTCACGGTCGCGGCCGGAGTCAGATTGCATATCGCATTCGGAATTCCCGTGCTGCAGGAAATGGTTACACTCTGCGCAAACGATCCGGCAGCGGTGGCCTGAAAGCTGACCGGTGACGAGGTCGTGCCGTCGCCCGTGGTCACGCTCGTCGGCGACGGCGTGGTCAACCCGAAGGCGATCAAGTGCAGAGTGAGGGGAACGGTGTGCGTAATGTGATTCGCGTCGGCCCCCGTCGCTTCCAGATTGAAGCTGTAATCTCCAGGCGCGCCGCCAGCCGTTAAAGTAAACGGCGTATTGTTCACCGGCGTCAGCGTGGAGGGCGATGGCGTGCATGTGCTCGGCGAAGCCCCGGCCACGCAAGTCAGCGTGACCGAACTCGTGTACCCGTTCAGAGCGCTGGCTGTCCCGCTGAAGCTGGCCGTCTCTCCGGCGAAAACCGTTTGCGGAGAATTGGACACACTCATCTCATAGTCCGGAGTGATGACCAGATCGAATTGCCACATTCCGCGCCCGTAGGTCGATGCGCGCAGCAATTGGTTGCCGCCGGAGGCGAAAATCCCCAGCGCGGTGACTGCGGCATTCGGCAGAAATCCCGCCTGGCCGGAGGCAGGCAGCGGCCCGAGTTCCGTCCAACTGGGCGTCGCGGTCGAACTGGCGAACACTCCCACATCCGTGGCCACGTAAACCTGCGCCAACGCCATGTAAAGCACAACCGCGTTCACCGGCGAGTCCGGCAGATTGGCGGTGAAATCCGTCCAGGTGGCGCCCGCATTCGTCGTCTTCCAGACGTGTCCGGCTCCTCCGGTAAAGCCCATCACGGTTACGTACGCCGTATTGCCGCTGGCGTCGGAGAAATCGGTTGCCACGCTTGAAATCGGAAACTGATTGGGATTGATGCTGCCTTGCGGGCCGTTGTCGGTGACGTCGACAAATGCCGCAGGCCCCGCCGTAGCATTGGTCGTGACCCACACGCGGCCGCCGGAGGGCGACTCCAGAGGACCATCTAAAGGACCCAATCCGCTAGTCGTGGCGTAGATGATGCTGGAACCGTTGCTATCGGGCGTACCCGCGACGGCCAGAGCGCGCACCTGGTTCACTTCACTTCCCGAGCATGTTCCTGAGCCGAGAGTGTCGAAATTCGGGCTCAGCGCTGTGAAAGCACCGCCCGTCCGCGGTCCGCGCCAAACCCGGCACGTCCCGACCAGCATGGCTGTCGACGAATGTTGATCGAGTATGTAAGGAAAATAAAACGCGCCGTCGTCGCCGCCTACGCTGCCGCTGGTGACCACAAAGTTGAACTCACTCTCGTTGCAATTTACCCCGTTCGAGCAAAGCTGCACTCCTAGCCCTCCCGGCGGAACGTCAGGATTGGAGGCGTACCAGTTCGATGTCACCGCCGGATCGATCGCGTTATATCCGCCGTCTCCGCCAAGCACATTGATCCAGCTCAGGCTGGTCGTCGCCTGACTGGTCGCGGGAGAACCGTTGTCCTGCGTACCCCCGAGCATCGTATTGGGATCGGTTGGATGCTGCGAGAAACTCACGAACTGCGTCATCGACCCCAGATTCTGATTGAGATCGTCAAATTGGTTCGTGCTCGAACACGCGCCCGTGTTAATTCCTGAGTACGAATTGAGCGCGCGGTAGATTCCACCGTCGTTGGCGAAATACATCAGCGCATTGCCGGAATCGCCGCCGCCGGCTGGGATAGCATAAGCAAGCGCGTGCTGATCGGGATGCACGTGGGCCGGGGCCGAAACCGGATCGCATCCATAAACGTGCGTGAGATTCATGAACGGCAAGGCCGCGCACGTCGGGTTGGCGGTAGTGATCGCGCACTTGTACAGATTGATCGCGCCCGCATACACGTCAGTCGCCGCGCCATCCGGAACGGCCAGCAGCTCCAGGTTGTACGCGCCCTGCTCGACTCCGCATCCGTCGACATCGCCGCAGTTGGTGATGCCGGAATCCGACAGCGCCGTCCACGACGCGCCGCCGTTCAAACTCTGCCAGATGCCGCCATCCACCGGGCTCCCCGTCGACGAAAGCGAGACGTACCACGCATACATCTCGTTGCGGCCGGACACAGCCGTGATCTCGCCGCGGTAAATCGGGCAGGCGTAGCCGTTCGAAGTCGATTGCGGCGGACACGCGCTCGTGCTCAGCGCCGATCCTCCGGGCTGGACGGCGAGACGAGTCCAGTGCGTTCCATCGGGCGAGGAATAAAATCCGTGATAACGGATCGCGGCGAAGAAAAGCGCCGCGCCAGTGTTGTAGACAACCGAAGTCGCCGAAGTAGAGTCGGTCGCGCCTCCGGCATCAGAAATCGCATCGTAGGTCCAACTCTGTCCGGCGTCGAGCGAAGTGTAGAGCCCGCGCGTTGTGCCGCTCGTGACCTCTCCAGCGACCACACCTTCCGAAGTCGTCGCCATCGCGGAAACCACTGTGCTGGTTTGCCCGCTCGCGCTGCTAAATGCCATGCGCGTTCCGCCCAGTCCGCTAAACAAAAGCGCGCCGCCGTTCGCAGCAGAAATCAGGCTCCAACTCGCGCCCGCATTCGTCGACCGCAGAATGCCTAACCCAAAATACGAGTCGGCGGAATTATCGGCCTCACCGGTCGCGGCCAGAATCACCGACTTCGCAGGATCGCTGTTCCCCGGTTGAATGGCGATGGCTCCGATCGACAGTGTCGCTTGCCCGTCCGTCAGCGGCGTCCAGGTCACGCCAGTCGCGCTGGAGTTAGCCGCATTCGTCGACTTCCACACTCCCGCCTGCGCGCCTCCGACATAAACCGTGTTGCCCGTCGCATCGGCGGGGTCAATGGCGACGGCGGTCGCGCGTCCCGCAACCTGGTGGTAATCTTGCGTGCCGTTGCCGCTGGCATCGGAGGCGAGAGGCGCCGGGCCCAGCGGCGTCCACGACCCCGAAGAAAGCGATGGTTGACCATTCGCCTTGACAGCAAGCGCCCGCGCGCTCTGCGCGCGTAACTCAAGCTTCGCCTGATAGGCGCGGCGGCGCAGCTCCGCCGACGGCTGCCCGCGTACAATGCGCCCGCGATAAAACCACTCATTGCGCTCTTTCACATGATCCGCGTCGGCATCGGCAATCGGGCTCTGCGGAACGCTCTGCTTCGCACCTTGCGCTCGCGCCCGCGAAGTTATCGTAAACAAGAAAATAACGAGGAAAACTATTTGCAGGAGGAAACAACCACGTCGAGTCGCCATGACGCTCACTCGACAGTATCGAAAGCGCGAGCAGGTGAATCAATGCAAAAACGCTGTGGAGGATTAATCTTGGCCCACTTTGGGAAAATCGCAAGCGCGGCTTCTAATCCGCCCCGCAATCGATTCTTCCAGCAATTGGCATAGAGAAGAGAACTAAAGGAAGGAAAATTCCACTGCTTCAATTTTTCCGGGCATCGGAGCCACGCTGCTTGACCCGGCCAGATCTGTTGCGCACAACTGGCATGAAGCCGCTGTGATGCTGCTCAAAACTGACTCCCGGGTTTCGCACGAAACATTTCGCGTACGAATCCAGAGCCTTCAAGAATCTCTGCATCTCCAGGCACGCTTCTTTATTGC
The DNA here is from genome assembly GCA_963719865.1 of uncultured Acidobacteriota bacterium. Lineage (GTDB taxonomy): Bacteria > Acidobacteriota > Terriglobia > Terriglobales > Acidobacteriaceae > Sulfotelmatobacter. Next base: position 321,352 of record CAVRDS010000050.1, read on the forward strand.
CACTCACGCGGTCACTCCCACTCACGCGGTCACTCCTCCGGAAAGATTTGTTGCGTTTCATCCGCACGCCCTGAAGGATCCAAACATCCCGTCTGGCGGGATCTTCGACCTCCCGATTAAGAAACACGTTCGGGAGCGAATAGTTGTATGAAAATTAAGTGAGGGAAAGGGTAACCTTATCGGACGCACCGCTGCCAGTAAATGGCACGTTCGAGCCAGACGCTCGGCACTGAATAATTCAGGATTACACCCCTGCGCCCCGCGTCGTAATCGAGGTAGGCAGCAACTCGGCGGTCAGGCGATGCGCAGAGAGTTGAGCGGCAAGTCGTTTGCGCACCGTCTGCAACGAAGCGCGCGGATCCGCGAACACCAGCACCGAAGGACCCGCTCCGCTCAGCACCGCGCCGAGAATTCCGTCCTTCGCTTTCAATGCCTGCAGGCATGGCAGCAGCGGGCAGAGCGCCGCACGATACGGCTGGTGAATGCGGTCTTCGAGCGCCGCTGAAAGCAGATCGGGACGCCCTTGCGTAAACGCTGCCAGCAGCAGCATCGAATTCTGCACGTTGGTGACGGCATCCGCCCGCGAATATTGCGCCGGTAGCACCCGGCGCGCGGCTTCGGTTGAAAGCGACTGCTCCGGCACCGCCAGCAGCAGCGGCCACTTCCCTTTCGGCAGCACGCGCACTACTTGCGCCTCCGCGTCTCCCGACATGCGAGCCACAGTGAGTCCTCCCAGCCAGCACGCCGAGGCGTTGTCGGGATGGTGCTCGCGCCGCGACGCTTCGCCGATGATCTGCGCATCCGTCCAGCGCAAACGTCCGAATTGCACCGCCAGCGCAATCCCCGCCAGACGCGCCGCCGCCGAAGAGCCGCAGCCTTTCCCGATCGGAATGTCGTTGTCAATCTGCAGCGACAACGGCGTGACTTCCCGCCCCGAAGCCTTCAGCACTTCACGGTACGTCGTGAGGATGAGATGGTTCTCCAGATTGCCGCAGATTTCTTCGTCGCGCCCGGTAGCGGCGATGGAAAATCGCTCCGCTGCCTGTGCCTTGATCTTTATATAGAAATCCATCGCCAAAGCGGCCGCATCGAAAGCCGGACCCAGGTTGGCCGAGGTCGCAGGCAGCGCCAGGCGCGTGCTCTGCGAGTTTTTCTTGCTCTTGCGATTCGCTTTCGATGGCATCAGGATTTTTCGGCTTGCTCCAGCGTTCGCATCACGGCATCGAGCGTAGCGTCCAGAACGATCGGTGGACGCCGCAATGCATTCAGCTCCCTGCTCGCGCCTTCCAGTTTCGTTCCTTTGAAAAGTTCGCCGCGATGGAACTCGATCGTGAAGTCGGGATCCTTCAGCAGATTGCCGGTCAACACCAGCACCACGCTCTCGTTCGGCTTCACAAATCCTTGCTTGACCAGCTTCTTCAATCCCGCCAGCGTCACGGCCGACGCCGGTTCGCACCCAATGCCCTCGGCCCCGACCTCCGCCTTGGCTTGCGCGATCTCGATTTCGCTCACTTGCTCGCAGGCACCGCCCGTCGCTTCCAGAACGTGAACGGCTTTCTTCCACGATGCCGGATTGCCAATCCGAATCGCCGTCGCCCGCGTCTCGGCCTGCACCGCAACCAGCCGCTTCCCGCCCGCCTCACGCAGCGTGCGCACCAGCGCGTTCGCGCCCTCCGCCTGGATCACCGACAACTTGGGCAAGCGCGCAATCAATCCCAAGTCGCGCATCTCCACCAGCGCTTTGCCAATGGCCGAACTGTTTCCCAGATTGCCGCCGGGCACAATGATGTGGTCGGGAGCTTCCCACTCGAGTTGCTCCAGCAGTTCAATGGCAAGCGTCTTCTGCCCTTCCAACCGAAACGGATTGATCGAGTTCAACTGATACACCGGAGCGCGCAGCACCAGTTCCTGCAGCAGCCGCAAGCAGCCGTCGAAATCGCTGCGCAACTGGCACGTGACCGCGCCGTAATCCAGCGCTTGCGAAAGCTTGCTCCACGAAATCTTGCCTTCCGGCACCAGCACCAGGCTGCGCAGACCGCCGCGTGCCGCATACGCTGCCATCGACGCCGATGTGTTGCCAGTCGAAGCGCAAGCCACCCACCGAAATCCCGCGCGCCGCGCGAAAGTAGCCGCGACCGTCATCCCCGTATCTTTGAATGATCCAGTCGGATTCATCCCCTGATGCTTGGCGTACAGCCGTGGCACGCCCGTGATCCGAGCACATTGCGGAAGTTCGTAGAGAGGAGTGTTGCCTTCCCGCAGCGTGATCGCTTGCCGTGGATCGTCCAGCCCCGGCAGCAACTCGCGGAACCGCCAGACTCCGCTGAGATCGATTGCGCTCTGCAAGGTTCGCCGTGCGCTCCACGCCGACTTCCACTGCGCTACGTCCGCTTCCTTCCAGTTCGGATACGCGATCTCCAGCAGGTCTCCGCAAGCTGCACAACGAAAATCCCGGCTGGCCGCGTCGCGCACATCGCCACACGCAATGCACCGAAAACGGAAGTCCGCTGGACGCACGCCCGGCGCGGAAGTGGAGAGCGATGACATGGCCGCGTTTTATTTCACTTTCCGCAGGTATTGGTCGGTTTTATTGATCCAGTCCATGCGGGGCGGGGCAAAAATATCGAGGTCGACGGTGTCCTCAAGTGCCTCGGCCTTGTGCGGCATATTCGACGGGATGCAGAGAACTTCTCCCGCGAGCACCACGATCTCTTTGCCGTCGATCCAGAATTTCAGCGCCCCTTCGACGATGTAGGTCAGCTGCTCGTTGTGATGGCTGTGTTCCGGAACGATGCAGCCTTTTTTCAGCAACACCCGCGCCAGCATGATTTCCTGTCCCACCACGAACTGCCGCTGCAGCAGCGGATTCAGATCTTCCAGCGCAATCGTGTGCCAGGGAATGTACTGCAGCGCCGCCGGACCCGCAGCATGTTTGGTAACGGCCCGCGCAGCGCGGCTGTGAGATTTCGCGTTAGAGGCTGTGGATTTAGCCTTCGTCTTCGCTTTAGATTTTGATTTCGCTTTAGCCATGAGAAACCCGCCCTCACTGCACTCTGCCCCCATACAACTTCACAGCCGTATCGTGCAAATAAGCATGCGCCAGTTCCAGCGCCCGCGGCTCGGTAATCTCGCCCTCCGAAACCATCTCCGCCAGCGCCGCGGCCAGGGCCGTTCGCGACGACCGCACGCCCAGCCAGTAGCTCTCTTCCGCTCCCAGCACCTGATTGTACGGGAAACAATCCGTGCCGAAGGTGATCTTGTCGGGAAAAGTTTCCAGCCACATCTTCAGCGTGTCTTTGAACGCCGAAGGATACTGCGCCAGTTCGCCAAAAGAAGAATCCAGATACACATTCTTCATCGCCGCCAGCCAGATCGCCTCGCGCTCCAGCGGATATCCCCCGTGAATCATCACGAACGTCGTCGAGGCATACCGCGGATCCCGCAGCACACTCTCCAGATTCATGATGTTGCTTTGCGACAGATTGAAGTAATCGCCAATGCCGATCGCTGTATGGATGTGCACCGGCAGATGCAGTCGCCCGCCTTCCTGCACCAGATAGCGGAAAATGAAGTCCTGAAACGTCCGGTATTCCTTCTCGGTGGGAATGCCTCCGCCCACGAACCGCTGGTAAATATCTTCCGCCTGCGCGCGTGAAGGATCGCTGAAAGTCGTCGGCCGGAAGTACGCCACTTCAAACTTCATCGCGATCCCGCCGCGCTTCGAATTCTCCTCCAGCACCTGGCTGATGAACTTCAGGTAATCGCCAAACGTGGCGGGAAGCTTGCTCACATTTTCTTGCTGCATCCAGCGGTGCAGCATCTTCTCCTGCAGCGGGATGTACACTCCTTCATCCGGGTTCCGTCCCGTCTCGCGCTCGTTATTGAACGGCCACATGAACGAATCGGCGAAAAAGACCCACGGAAAGCGCTTCGCATCAAGATAGTCCGGCATCATGGCGCGGTTCGCCACCGAACTCTCGGTATTGATCTTGTCGAGAATGAAATCGAAGTAAGCGGTCCCGCCCAGTTGTTTCTTCAACTCATTCTTCTTGTCGATCAGCCACTTCGCATGTTCAGGCGAGAAGTCGCTGTACGGATATCCGAACAGAGCCTTCGCCGCCACCGCCAGTTCAGGATTGTCGTCGCGCGTGCGCAGCGCCTCGCTGGCATTCGGCGGCGCAGCCATCGCGTCGACATCGGGATCGTCGGCAAACCCCGGATGCGCGTGGTGATCGAACGCAGGAATCTTGTCGATCTGCGGCAGCAGCCGTTGATAGATCTGCTGCACATCGGGTCCCGGCAAAGGACGCGCCTGCCCCAGGCAGAGGCTAGCACCCAAACTGCAGAATAACGAGAACCGCAAAACAAAAGATAGAAATTTCATCGAACCCTCGGAACCCAAAGTAGGAACACGTAGCGACGACCGCCTCGGCCGTCCCGCCAAAGCGAAGCAAGGCGGAACCACCACGGAATCCGTAACAGTCACGAAAAGCGGCGCCCCGCGGCAATCACCGCCCAACCGCCGTTCCCTGCCACGCCGCCGATACTTTCTGAATGCGCTCGACCGCCTCCCGCAGAGTTGCCATCGACGAAGCGTACGAGAATCGTATGAAATCTTTTCCCGCCGCTCCAAACGCCGCTCCCGGAATCGCCGCCACGCCCGCCTCTTCCAGCAAAATCCGGCACAACTCTTCGGCGGATATGCCCGTCCCGGTGATATCGACCCAGGCATAAAACGCGCCGTCCGGCGGCAGGCAGCGGAATCCCGGCACCCGGTTCAAGTCGCGCGCGAATTGTTCCCGCCGCAGGGTATATTCACCCACCATCCGCGGCGTGTTGCCTTCCCGGTCGCGCAGCGCATCGATCGCCGCATACTGCGTGAATTCCGCGACGCAGGTATACGTATTGACCACCATCATGGTCAGCGCCGCCACCACTTCCCGCGGCGCAACGGTATAACCCAGGCGCCATCCTGTCATCGCAAAGCTCTTCGAGAAGCCGTCGATAATCAACGTCCGCTCGCCCATCCCCGGATAGCGCAGCATGGAGAAATATTCACCGCCGTAAATGATGCGCGCGTAGATCTCATCGGAAAGCACCCACAAATCGTGCTTCACGGCGAGTTTGGCGAGTTCGCGCTGCACCGCGTCCGTGTAAACCGTTCCCGTCGGATTGCCCGGAGAATTCGTGATCAGCATGCGCGTGCGCGGCGTAATCTTCGCGGCGATTTCATCGGGATCCGGCTGGAACTGGTTCCGCGCCGAAAGCGTGAACGGCACCGGCACCGCGCCCAGCCCTCGCGTGATCGACGGATATCCGGGAAAACCGGGATCGGGATAGAGCACTTCGTCGCCCGCTTCGAGCAACACCATCATCGATTGAAACAGAGCGATCTTGCATCCGGGAGCGACCACAACATTTTCCGCCGCCACCTCGATGCTGCGAGTGCGCGCCAGGTAGGCGGCAATCTCCTGCTTCAGCGCCGGCACGCCCGCCATCGCGCAGTACCGGTCTTTCCCCTCGGCCAGTGCCTTCGCCGCCGCATCAATCACTGACTGTCCGGGATGAAAATCAGGCTCGCCCAGCTCCAGGTGGATAATCGAGCGCCCCTCTGCCTCCAGTTCCTTCGCGCGCGCAAAAACCGACAGCGCCCCTTCCCCGCTCATCACCGACATTCGTGAAGCAATCGATCGCATGAATCTCCTAATTCGCCACGGATGAACACGGATCTTCACGGATACTTCTTGAGACCTTTACTTCTTACGATCTTTCTATGAATTGCTTTATCCGTGTAGATCCGTGCAAATCCGTGGCGTCCTTACATTCCACACTCAGAATCCTTTATACATGCCCCCATCGACCAACACCGTCTGCCCGGTGATGTACGATGCCCGTTCCGACGCCAGCCAGACGATCGCGTCGGCCAGTTCGCGCGGCTCGCCCAGCCGTTTCAGCGGAGCGTCGGCGGCCCAGGCATCAAAAATTTCCTGCTCGCTTTTTCCCGTGGCCGACGACCGCGCTTTCGCCAATTCCTTCAGCCGGTCGGTCGCCGTGAAACCCGGACCGACGTTGTTGACCAGAATCCCATCTTTGCCGAACTCGTTCGCCAGACTCTTCACCAGTCCCACCACCCCGGCGCGCACCGCATTCGACAGCACCAGATCGGTGACCGGCTGCTTGGTGGTGATCGACGTAATGGTGATGATGCGTCCCCATTTCTTTCGCTGCATGTGCGGAATCACTTCGCGGCAAAAGTAAACCGCGCTGAGAAAGTTGGCGTCGATAGCCTTGTGCCAGTCTTCGAGTGAGGCCGCCAGAAATCCCTTCGCCGGAGGTCCTCCGGCATTGGTGACGCAAATATCGACGCCGCCAAATTGCGCGGCGACTGCCGCGACAAAGCGAGCCACGGCAACAGCGTCGGTCACGTCGAAAGCTTCCCCGAAAACTTCCGCGCCATGTTGTTTTCTGATTTTTTCCGCGCCCACCTCCAGCGCCTGCCGGTTGCGCGCGCACATGGCCACCTTGCAGCCTTCGGCGGCGAACGCCTCGGCCGTGGCCAGTCCCAAACCCTGGCTGGATGCGGCTACCAGAGCAACACGGTTCTTCAGTCCCAGATCCATAATTTGGTGAATGGGGAATTATAAACGCTGCGCCCGCCCCAAGCCGGGCGTCTTCCCAACCCGCGGGCGTCATCAAAGGAAGCGGGCGCCACCCAAGCCCCGGGCGTCATCCCGAGCGGAGCCGCTTTTCAGGCGGAGCGAAGGATCTCCCACACCAACTGCTCTCCGTCCGAGCCACCGCGCCATCGTAAGCGTTTCCCTTGCCCCCGCGAATCCGCCCCATTACTCTGGAACCGTGAGGCACTCATGAAACCGCGCAACCGCCGCCCGGAAACCGCCGCCGTCCACGGCGCATCGGACCTCGAAAAGAAAAACGCTCCCGTCGCCACGCCGATCTACCAGACGTCCACCTTCGAAGTCACCGACAACGAAGAGCAGATCCGCGTCACCAGCACCGACCGCTATTACACGCGCTGGGGCAATCCGACCATCACCGTGGCCGAGCAAACGCTGGCCGCGCTCGAAGGCACCGAGGCTGCCCGCGTCTTCGCCTCCGGCATGGGAGCGATCACCACCACCATCCTCGCCCTGCTGAAAGCCGGCGACCACATCGTGGCGCAGCGCGACATCTATGGAGGCGTCACCAAGTTCCTTTCCCAATGGCTGCCGAAACTCGGCATTGAAACCACCTTCGTCGACACCAACGATTACGACCAGCACGCGCGCGCCATCCGGCCGAACACGCGCCTGCTCTATCTCGAGTCGCCGACCAATCCCGCGCTGCGCGTAGTCGATATGAAAAAGACCGCGGCGCTCGCCCGCCAGCACGGCCTGATCAGCATGGTCGACAGCACCTTCGGCACGCCCATCAACCAGCATCCCGCGGAATTCGGCATCGATCTGGTCATGCATTCCGGAACCAAATATCTCAGCGGCCACGCGGACCTCACGTGCGGCGTCGTCTGCGGTTCGCACGAACTCATGGACCGCCTCTGGGAGACGCGCACCACGCTGGGCAATGTTATGGATCCTCACGCGGCCTGGCTGCTCATCCGCGGGCTCAAGACGCTGGCGGTGCGGGTCGCACGGCAGAACGAAAATGCGCTGCGCGTCGCAGAGTTCTTGGGTCAAAATAAAAAAGTCCGGCGCGTGCATTATCCATTCTTGACGAGCCATCCGCAGCACGCCATCGCGCGCCAGCAGATGTCGGGCGGCGGCGGCATGGTTACCTTTGAAGTCGAGGGCACGGGCGAAGACGCGCGCCGCGTCAGCGAGGCCATGCGCTTGTTCACGCTGGCGACCAGCCTGGGCGGAGTCGAGTCGCTGGTCTCGATCCCGGTGCTCACTTCGCACGCCATGATCTCCGCCGAGCACCGCGCCAAGATGGGCGTGACCGAGCAGATGGTGCGGCTCTCGGTAGGAATCGAAAACGCCGACGACCTGATCGCCGATCTGGAGCGCGCCCTCGAAGCCGTAGGCGCTCGCCAGAGCGTACCCGTGGGCTAGGGAGCAGTGGTCAGTGGCCAGTTCTCGGTTCTCAGTGGTCAGTTCGGATCTCAAGCGTTGGGGGTCTGACAACTGACAACTGCTTCCCAAACTGCCAACAAAACAAACCCGGCCTCGTAAGGCCGGGTTCTTAATAACTCCACACCGCAAGCGTTAGAACAGGAACTTCAACGCCAGTTGCAGCACGCGCGACTCGTGCGCACCAGTAGCATAAAGGAAATTTGCTGTCGGTGGCGAGGAGTAGACATTGGTGTACGCACCGTTGATATTGGCCGCGGACCCAGCGTCCCCGTAAATCGGGTTCCACTCCAGGTGGTTGAAGACGTTGAATGCCTCAGCCCGGAACTCGAATGCCTTGCTCTCTTTAATAATGAACTGCTTGTACAAGCCCATGTTGAAATTGATGAAATCGGGATTGTTCAAGCTGTTCCTGCCCGAATCTCCGAAGGTCAGCGCCGTTGGAACCGCATAAGCCGCGGCATTGTAGAACAGGCGTCCATTGGCATTGACTGGATGCGAAGTTGCACTCGGGTCGCCCACGAGGTCGGCATACGAGGTCGAGCCGATCCCATTTCCAACCCCGGCATTGTCGATCGCGTTATAACTCACGCTAAACGGTGACCCGGTATTGAAGCTCATCTCACCGGAGTATTGCCATCCCCCGAGTAACTTGTGCGTCAGCCCGCCATGCTGGAAGACCGGAACATCCCAAATCCAGCTCGCATTTAGCACATGCCGTTCGTCGAAGTTCGAACTGGCACGATTGGCTGCCGGATTATAGGTGTTGACGAAGCTCGTATCACCACGGTCGGAAGAATCGTCAATGGAATGGCTGTAGGTGTAAGCCAGATCCAACTCCAAGCCGTGAGCGCTGCGCCGCAACAAGAACTGCAAGGCGTTGTAGTTCGAAGCCGCCGCTGTTTGCAGGTCGGCAATGTCCCCATACCCGGCGTACGGACGGAAGGGATCGGCACCCGCCCCGACGCAACCCTGTGCAACCGCGACGTTCACGGCCGGCCCGTAAGGGATACCGTTCGATCCCATGTAATACGGAATCGGCGCTCCGCTCGGCGTCGTTGCACTTTGAGGAACACCGAACGAATCAGGATTCGAACTCGGTCCGCACTCGGCGCCGGTGAAGGTTTCACCCGCCTTATACGGATTCGGCGTGGCTGGGTAAAGCTGGTTAAGATCGCTTACACGCGTCAGGCGTGTGCCTTTACTGCCCACGTAGGAAAGCGTTGCCACCGTGCTGCGCGCGACTTCCCGCTGAACATCGAGGTGCCATTGCTGCACATACGGCCACTGCGCCTTGGTGGGAATGGCAGTGACGCCCAAAGGCAACTGCGCCGCCGCTGACCCGGTTCCAATATTTGCGTATCCGCTGATGTTATATTGCGCCGCTGCATAGGCCAGTGGCGGCGAGTTCTCGAGCGATTCGGTGTTGGCTTCGTTGCCATTGCCGTGCTCGAAGAAGATTCCGTATCCGCCACGGATCGCAGTCTTGCCATTGCCCTGCGGATCCCAGGCGAACCCTACGCGCGGCGCGGGATTGAATAAATGTCCCGACATACAACCAACCGGAATGCCTGGCGTGACGCCGCATTGTACGATTCCATTCGGCAGGTCATTTACCGAGGGCGCCATATTATCTTTCGTCAGGTTGGTCACGTAGTCTGTGGTGGGATCGACCGAGGTTTGACCCGCAACATAACGTGCAGGATCGAAGTTAAAGGCCTGATGTTCCTTCTCGCGATAGGTGCCGAACAGACTGAGTCGCAAACCGAGGTTCAGAGTAAGCCGGTTGGTCACGTGCCAATCGTCCTGGAAGTACGGCTCCAGCATTTTGTATCGGTTGTAATACTTGACCGTCGCATTCTGCTGTCCGAACGAACAGATGTCCCCTGCCAGCAGATCGGCGAATGGGTTCCCGGTCGTCGGGGCGGTCGCTGGGCAACCCGGGTTGAAGGTGATGTAACCAGGGAACGATCCCGCGCTCAGTTCTCCACCCAGTTCGTTCTTCTCCACCGCCTGGAAGTAAGCACCAAATTGCAGGTTATGCTTGCCCACCAATTTACTCACGTTGTCGCGCAGGCTGTAGGTTGGGTTCGAATTGTAGGGTCCATTCGGAATATAGCCCGGGTCTTCGCCGAAGTTGCCGTACACACCTCCCGGGTCCACCAGGTTGATACCAGGAATGACACCGCGATCTGCGCCCGGGAAAATGGCTCCGAACGTCGAACCGGAGGGCCTCTGCCAGGCTCCAAGATCCGTTAGCCCGATGTGGTCGGTGGTGTAGCTGAACACAACTTCGTTCAGCAGGGTCGGAGAAAACGTGGATGCCAGTCGAGTCACGAAGCTCACGCCCGGCCCCGTGAAGTTCGTCTGAATGGTGGGGAAGCTTCCCTGATTCGTCCACAGCGGAATCTGGTTGATCGTGCTCCACGTGTCGTGGATGTAGTGGAAGCTCACTCGTTCGTTGTTGGTGATATTGTGATCCAACCGCAACAGTTCCTGCCGCCAGTTAGTGGGCTGCGACGTAACGTCATAGTAAGCCGCCTGTCCCGGGATCGTTGGATCATTCCCGGCCAGACCCAGGGTCGGGGCGGGAATCAGCGCCAGCAAACCATTCACGTTTGGATCATTCGCATTGAACGGGACTTGGTTCCCGCCAAAGGGGGCGTTCGTAGTGGGATCGAGAGGACAGTCCGCAGGATACGGCGGCGTCGGGTTCGCGCCACAGATATCGGTAAAATTTCCACCGCGTTCGGCTGCCGTAGGCACGAACGAGGGTCCAAACGTATACGGAATGCGGTCCCGCCGCCACTCCTGCGACCAGAAGACGAACGTCTTGCTCTTGCTCTCGTTGTAGACGTGCGGAATGTAAACCGGGCCGCCAAACGTGTATCCAAAATCATTCTTGTGATATGACGGAGCGACTCCGGCCTGCTGCCATCCGGGCGAATTGAAAGCTGTGTTGCGCACGAACTCGTAGGCATCGCCGTGGAACTTGTTGGTTCCCGACTTGGTTTCGACTTCGATCGTGCCGGATCCGTTCTTGCCGTACTGCGCTCCGTAATTCGAAGTCAGAACTTTGAATTCGCCAATGGCATCCACGCTGGGGGTCACGTTCAGCGTGCCGTTGCTGCCGTTATCCAGATTGTCGCCGCCGTCCAGTTCCCAGTTGTTGTACTCCACGCGGCCGCCGTTCACGCTGAACTGCGTATTCGCGGTCACGCCCACGCCGCCTTCATCGGCACCGGTCTGGTTGCTCACGCCCGGGACCAGCGTGATCAATTGCTTGAAGTCGCGCCCATTCAATTCGAGCTGCGTGATTTCCTTCCCGTTCACAATGCCGCCCAGGTCGGAGGACTGCGTCTGCACCTCGGCCACTTCCGAGCCCTGTACCACTACTTCGGTGGTGACCGCGCCCACTTCCATGGTCACGTTGATGCGCGCCTTCTCGGCGACATCCAACTTCACCGCGTTCGCCTGGTACTTCTTGAAGCCCTCGGACACGACGCTTACGTCGTAACTGCCGATGGGCAGCGCGGCGAAAAGATAATCGCCGGCGCCGTTGGTGTTGACCGTGCGGGTCAGGCCATGTTCCGCGCTATTGATCGTCACCTTGGCATTGGGGATCGCCGCACCGCTCGGATCGGTGACCGTGCCCGTGATCGACGCGGTGTCCTGGGCCCAAGCCGCTCCGATGAGCGCGACTGCTAATAGCATCGCAATCGAAAACACACGATTAGATTTCATGTTTATCTCTCCCAATTTGCGCGAAAGTGCGTTCGCGCCGGTTGAAGCGGCCTGGCCGTTCTCTTGGCGAGCCATTCCGGCTCGAATGGTGTTGAGACAATTGCTTCCGTCTGGATTGAGACCCGGGACGGGGTTATTAAATCGTATGAATAGTGCGTTTTTGCGATGTCCACTGTCAAGAAAAAAGCGCAGCCCTGGTCCTGACGCACCAATCACTTGGCCTGGAAGAAGCGGTATTAATCCTGGGTTGGCAAGCCTACGCGAGGTTGCGCGTAGACTCCCGCACCACCAATTCGGGCGCAACCTTGCGGTGGGTGGGGCCGCATTCGCGTTTTTCCAGCACCGCATTGATGCCGTCCAGCACAATGCCGACCGCCGATGTACCCATGGCTTCCATCGGCTGGCGCACAGTGGTTAGCGATGGGCTATAGATCGCCGAGGTCGAAACATCGTCGAAGCCGATCACCGAGCATTGCTCGGGCACGCGAATCCCCGCTTTGTTCAGCGCCCGGATAGCGCCGAACGCGCTCATGTCATCGAACGCCAACAGCGCGGTGAATGGACGCTTCTGCCGCACCAGGTCTTCGGTCAGCTTGTATCCCCACTCGAAACTGGAAATCGGATCGCGCGACTCGGGCAGATCCATCACCAGCCGTGCATCGAGTTCCAGGCCGCATTGCTTGGCGCAACTCCGTATCCCGCGCCAGCGCGGCGAACTGTCGGTCAGCGCCTTGGGCCCGCGAATGAAAGCGATTTTGCGATGTCCCAGCGAGTGCAGGTGTTCGAGAGCCATATAGCCCCCGACTTCGTTGTCCACGATCACCGAGCTGACCGAATCGGTTTTCAGTTCGCAACCGATCATCGTCGTAGGTATGCTGCTCTTCTCCAGGTCGGCGAGCAGGTTGATATCGAGAAACAGCCAGTTGGCCAGCACGATCAGCGCTTCGATGCGACGGTCGAGCAGCATCTCCAGATAACGCTCAAAGCGGCTGCGCTCGTTGTGAACGTCGGTGAGAATCGGCAGATACGACGCCTGGTATAGCGTGTTCTCAATGCCGCGCAGAATCAGCGTGCAGAACGGGTCGGTCATGTCGAACACCATGACTCCCACCGTATGGCTGCGCTTGCTGCGCAAGGAGCGCGCGAACTGGTTGGGACGATATCCCAGTTTCTGGGCGGCGCGCTCGATCCGCTTCTTTGTGACGGCAGGGATGTAGCGCGCCAGCGGCGCGTTGTTCAGAACGATCGACACCGTGGTCGAGGAAAATCCGCTTTCCTTCGCCACGTCCCGAATAGTCACCATGACAGGAGCCTTGCCTAGGACCCGAGCGCCGCGACAGCCGTTGCAGCGTAGATTCACCGCGAACACTGGCCGACAACTACAGCAAAGAGTAATACGGGTGTCAAGCGCGCCAATCACACGTGTGGAGCGGGCAACTCCTGCCCGCTTGCCCGCAGCACCACAAAAGCAGCGGGCAGGAGTGCCCGCTCCACACTAGGAACGGCGAGAAAATCACGATGGGATCGAGGCGCCAAACTGCGCCCCCGCCCTTGTATTCGCCCCCATCCCAAGCCCCGGAAATATCATCTCAATTTCGAGATTGCCTATGAGTGGATTTTGCTGACACTGCACCAGGGGACCGGGATCCAGCGCCAACCGCGTTTCCCCCAACCATCGACGATTCCTGGTGGTACACTGGCCGCGGCCGCAAGTTTTCCTTCAATTCCACCGCAATTTTGCCGTTCCGGCAGGAGGTAAATATCATGAAACGCTTTTTGCAAGTTGTGGCCATCATCATCGGAGTGCTGATCATTGTCGTCATCGCACTTCCCTTCCTCATCGACGCCAACACCTTCAAGCCCAAGATCGAGTCGGAACTCACCGGCGCCCTGGGCCGGCAGGTGACCATGGGCAACTTGTCGCTCTCGCTGTTCTCCGGCGGCGTGTCGGCCGACAATATTGCTATCGCCGACGACCCGCAATTCGGCACCACCCCATTTGTGCAGGCCAAGTCGCTGAAGGTTGGCGTGGAACTCATCCCCCTGATTTTTTCGCGAACCCTCAACGTCACCGACGTCACCTTGAACGAGCCGCAGATCAGCCTGGTGAAATCGGCCGATGGCGAGAAATGGAATTTCTCCAGCCTCGGAGCCACGCCCCCTCCGGCCGCCGCTCCGGCTTCCGAAGCCGCGCCCGGCGCCGCTTCCAAGGCCCCTTCTTCTCCGTCGACAGCTCCATCCGGAAAACCCACTCCGGCAAGTTCCGCAAACCCGGGGCCGTCCAGCGCGTCCCCGGCGGCCCAGCCCAATCTTTCGGTCGCCAAGTTGAATGTGAATGGCGGGCGGATGACGGTGGCGCAGGCCGGTTCCTCGCAGAAAGAACATGTTTATAGTGCAGTTAATATTACGGTAACAAACTTCTCCTTCAATTCGTCCTTCCCGTTCGAGATGACGGCGGAGCTGCCCGCCGGTGGGACCTTGAAACTGTCGGGCAACGCCGGTCCCATCAACGCCGGCAACGCGGCCCAAACTCCACTCAACGCCAAAATCAGTATTCAGAAAATGAACTTGGCCGAGTCCGGATTCATCGATCCGGCCGCGGGCATCGCCGGCATCGCCGACCTCGACGGCACACTCGCTTCCGACGGCCACCAGGCAAAACTCAACGGCACGCTGAAAGTCGCGAATTTACAGGTCGTTCAAAAGGGATCGCCAGCCGGTCAACCGGTGAACATCACCTTCGCCGTTGTGCACGATCTGGTGAAGCAAAGCGGAGAGCTGACCCAGGGCGATGTCGCCATGGGCAAGGCCGTGGCCCACTTGACCGGCACTTTCGACGCCCACGGCAAAGTAACAACGGTAAATCTGAAACTCAACGGCCAGAATATGCCGGTCGACGATCTGGAAGCCATGCTGCCGGCGGTCGGCGTCATATTACCTCCCAAGGCAACGCTCAAAGGTGGAAATCTCAATACCACCATGGCCAGCAGCGGTCAGGTTAACGAATTAGTTACCACTGGATCGGTGCGCCTGCAGAATTCCACTCTGGCCAATTTCAACCTGGGATCGAAACTGTCGGCCATCTCCGCGCTCTCCGGCAAAAGCACCGGCAACGACACCACCATCCAGAATTTCAGTTCTGACGTGAAAATGTCGGCGCAAGGCACCGCCGCCACCAACATCAACCTCAACGTGCCCTCGATCGGAGTGTTGACCGGCGACGGCACCGTCAGCCCGTCCAACGAACTCGCTTTCAAAATGAAGGCGCAACTTGCAGGCCTGACGGTTCCCTTCGGCGTGCAGGGCACCACCTCCGATCCCAAGTTCACTCCCGACGTCAAGGGAATGGCGACCGGCATGTTGCAGAACATTCTTTCCAACAAAGGCAATACCAACCAGCAAAATCCCATCAACAACGTAATGGGACTGTTCAAGAAGAAGCAGTAGCGAGTAGTGTCATGCTGAGCGGAGAAGGAGTAGCGCGAAGAGCGCTACTCCTTCGTAGTCGAAGCATCCCTATCCGCAGCCCGCTCTCGAGGTAGGGATGGCTTCGACTCCACCGCGAGATCGCTGTGCCGATCTCACGGTTCCGTTCAGCATGACAGGCATCACGATCCGTGCAGATCCGCAGCCAGAATTTTCTGCCCACCGGGCCGGCCGATCACTCCGGTCCCGTTCCTCCTCGTTTACTATTATGAATATTCATTTTAGTATCGCGAAATCATGGCGGGCGTCTCCACCACTATCTTCGAAGGCCTGAGCCGGTACTCGATCGGCGAAAAGTTGCGCACTCTCCGCCTGCGCAAAAGCATGGGACTGGTGGAACTCGGCAAGCACACCGGGCTTTCCCCCGCTTTGCTGTCGAAGTTGGAGAGGGGAAAGTTGTTTCCCACTCTGCCCACGCTATTGCGCATTGCCCTCGTCTTTGGAGTCGGCCTGGAGTACTTCTTTACCGACGAACGCAAGCGCCGGGTGGTCGCGCTGTCTCGCCGCGAAGAACGCGTCCGCCTTCCCGAGCGTCCCGGCGCGCCAGACGTCCCCTACTCCTTCGAATGCCTCGACTACCGCGCCACCGAGCGCAAACTGAGCGCCTTCTATGCGGAATTCCAGGATCTCCCCGCGGAAAAACTCAAGCCCCACCAGCACGCTGGAATTGAATTTCTCTTCCTGATCAAGGGATCGCTCACCTTGAAGATCGGCAGCGAAGAATTCCCGCTCGAAGCCGAAGATGCCATTTACTTCGATTCCGCGGTGCAACACAGCTACCGCCGCCGCGGTTCCAGGCTCTGCACCGGAGTAATCGTTACAGTCCCCTAAGTCTAAGGAACGCGACTCTCCACCCAAGAGGTCCGGACCTCTTAGGATCTAGCGCTCAATTTGATCTCAAAATTACTATTGGACTACTTGTGTGGACTGCGCACTGGGGCCGGGCGCGTGGTACCTGAATTGCTACCAAGAGCTTCATTGACAAGGGCTTTCGGGCATTCCATACTCGCGCTGATCACTACACACAAATGCAAACTGGCTGACTCGGGTCCCGGGACGCGTGGTTCCAGCGCTGTACGCCTCCCCTCCGAGTCTATTTTCGCCGAATCGTGTTACAGGATGTCGTCACAGGAGGAGCTTCGTGTCTAAGTCTTCGTCTTCAGGGTCAACGCCTTCAAGATCAACCATGTGGAACCCTATCGTGTCGGTCGTGGCCACGCTCAGCGTGGCCGTGCTGGCTTTCGCCGGAGTGACTCATCTCCGCCATCAACGGGCAACGGTTCCGCAGCTGGCAGCGAGTACGCCGGCGACCCGCGCCCAGCAGTCCACCCGGGTGCGCAGCAATTTCGGAGCGCTCCCTCTGGCCTTCGAAGCCAATCAGGGACAGACCGATCCGCACGTGAAGTACATGGCGCGCGGCAGCGGCTACACCGTCTTCCTCACCCCGAATGACACCGTCTTCGCGCTGCATTCTTCCACGGCGGCTTCGCAGGCGGCGCATGCGACCAACGTTGCGGAACGCTCCCGCGCGCGCCTGGCGCAGAAGCAGATCAACGCCTCCATCTCCATGAAACTGGCGGGAGCAAATTCGCAGCCGCAGATCGCCGCCCAGAATGAACTCCCAGGCCGCAGCAATTACTTCATCGGCCGCGATCCCAGCCAGTGGCATACCGGCGTGAAGCAGTACTCGCGCGTTTCTTATCGCGACGTGTATCCCGGCGTCGACATGGCCTTCCACGGCCAGCAGCGCCAGTTGGAATTTGATTTCATCGTCGCCCCCGGCGCCAGCGCCGCGCCCATCGGCTTCGACGTCTCTGGAGCTAGAAAGATCTCTACCGACGCGGACGGAAATCTCGTGCTCGCCTCGAAAGCCGGAAACGTGCTCCTGCACAAGCCGGTCGCCTACCAGGAAAAAAACAACACGCGGCAACCGGTCGATGCCGCCTTCGTTGTGCAGGCCAGCAACAAGATCGGCTTTACGCTAGGAAATTATGATCGCAGCCGCGAGTTGGTGATCGATCCCAGCGTCACCTACGCCACCTTCCTGGGCGGAAGCAGCGACGATGAAGCCTACGGCATTGCGATCGACAGCAGCGGAGCCGCGTATGTGACAGGCCAAACGGCGTCCTCGAACTTCCCGACGCAGATGGCTGCATTCGGAACCTATCAAGGCGGCACTTCCGACGCTTTTGTGACCAAGATTTCTGCCGACGGACAAACGCTCGAATACTCCACCTACATAGGCGGCACCCAAACCGATGGCGGAAACGCGATTGCCGTCGATGGTTCAGGCGACGCCTATGTGGCCGGCACAACCAATTCTGGCTCCGGCTCCCATTTCCCGATCACCGCAGGCGTGGTCCAATCCACCCCCCAGGGCGGATTTGACGCGTTCGTCTTAGAACTCGGCACCACCGGCGCGCTTACCTTCTGCACCTACCTTGGCGGAAGTGGCGATGACTTTGCCTACGGCGTCGCCGTTGATACTTCCGGCGTCTACGTCGTTGGGGGCACGGGATCCACCAATTTCCCTGATACCAGCACCGGATTTCAGACCGCGATCAGCGGAACTTCTAACGGCTTCGTCACCAAACTGAACCTCTCGGGAACCGCATTCATCTATTCCAGCTACCTGGGCGGAGGCACGGGCGATGTCGCCAACGCCGTTGCGGTCGATTCTTCAAATCAGGCCTACGTGACCGGCGCAACTTTCAACGCCAGTAACAACTTTCCCACCAAGAATCCTCTGCAGCCATTGTGCAGCGGCACGGCCAGCGGCTGCGGCACCCTCTATGACGCCTTTGTCACCGTGGTCGACACGGCCGGATCGGGCCTGGTCTACTCCAGCTTCCTCGGCGGCACGCAGGAAGATCAGGGGCTGGGCATCGCGGTCGACGGCTCCGGCGACGCCTATGTCACCGGCCTGACGCTATCAACGAGTACGAGCTTTCCTTTGCACAACGCACTGTACGGCACCTTCAAAGGCACCCAGCAAGCTTTCGTCTCTGAATTCAACATCACCTCCACCGGTGCCACCGCGGTGTATTCCACGTACCTCGGCGGCTCAACTTCGCAGATCGCAACCGGCATTGCGGTCGACAACAACAAGAATGCTTACGTAACCGGCCAGACCAACTCCACCGATTTCCCGACTGCCAATGCCACACAACCGAACATTGGGGGCTTGAAGGACGCCTTCGTTACACAGTTTGCTCCGGGTGGCGGGTCCTTGGTCTTCTCCACCTTTCTGGGTGGTCCGCAAGATGAAAACGCGCCGCTGGTCGGAGTCGCGCTTGGCGCGATTGCCGTCGACTCCTCCGGCGCCAATATCTACGTCGCAGGGAACACGGCTTCGTCAACTTTTCCGGTGACGGCGAATGTAGTGCAGACAACCTACGGCGGCGGCAAAGACGCCTTTATAGCGAAATACAGCACAGGGGCCAGCGCCGGCAGCTTCACCATTGCTAACGGAGCGCTCTCCAGCACTTCAGGGAGTCCGGGAGTCCTGGCGAATGCGACCATCACCGTAAACTCGACTGGCGGCTTCAACTCGGCCGTGACCCTGGCCTGCGCGATTTCGCCGGCCGTCACCAACGGACCGACCTGCGGCTTCACTGGAAATCCGGTCACTCCGCCCGCCAACGGCAGCGGGACCGCAACCCTGAACGTCGCCACCTCGGCCGCCGCCGCGCGGCTCAATCCTCCGGCGAACGGGCATTCGGGGATGCTTTACGCCATGATCCTGCCGGTCTTCGGATTGGCGCTGGTCGGCGCTGGCTTCGGCCCTTCCGGTTCGGGCCGCAGAAAATTGTTCGGCTTCATTCTGCTCGGCATGGTTCTCACGGGCCTGCTGATTCTGCCCGCTTGCAGCAGCAGCAGCAGCGGAGGCGGTGGCGGAGGTGGAACGCCCGCCAATACGTACACCATCACGGTCACCGGTTCCGGCGGAGGAGCCACAGCCACCGGCTCGCCGGCTCTGACCCTCACCGTCAACTAGACTTGTCGTTCGAATAAAGTTCGAAATAAAAGCCGCCTTCGTCCGCGAAGGCGGCTTTCGTTTTTCCTTGTCATTCCGACGCGCGAGCGTAGCCCCAACTCGTTGTCATTCCGACGCCCGAGCGCAGCGAGACAGGAGGAATCCCTTCCCGCCCGGTCGTGTCTTAAACACTCTAAGACACTACCCACGCCCGGCTTCCTCTTTTTTCCAATGGCAGCAATGGTAGTATGGATGATTCCGCGCCAGTCATTCGGGAGGATTGTGCGGCTCGTGCTCAGCCGCCGCCTCTTACGATAAAATGGGCGGAAGACTTTCAGCCCGCGCGGGCAGCGTTTTCGCGGTCCCAGGAATCGAAGGAACTTGAACTGACAATCCGCTCATGGTGAAATCCAAACCGTCTGCATCCCAATGGAAGTTCTGGACCGGGCAAGCCGTCCTGCCCCTGCTGTGTCTGCTGCTGTGCGCCGCCGCGGTGCCGGCCCACGCGGCCACGGATTTCACGCTCACCACCCTGCCTCTGAATCCCAACGCGGTGGTGCCGGGCGAGGTCTCTTCGACCAACATCAGTGTGGCAACCCCCGTGCCCGGCGGCACTTTCAGCAGTCCCGTTGCCCTGACCTGCACCGTAACCCCTTCCGTGCCGATTACCAGCCCGTATTTCCCGGTCTGCACGGTGAGTCCGCCGTCCCTGACCGCTCCTGGAGGCGCTACTGCGACCATCACTACCGTGGCGCCTACTCCGAACACCCCGGGCACGCCCACCATTGCCTACAACATTACCGTCACCGGCACCGATGCTTCCGGCTCCCTGACTTCGCAGCCGCTGACGTTGACCGTGCTTTCGGTGGTGCCGCAATACACCATTTCGGTGCAAACCGTGCTGCAGCCGACGAGCGTGCCCGCAGGCAGCGGCGCCCAGGGCATAATCAGCATCAACCCCTCGAACGGCTACCGCACGATCAACGCCGACGGGAGCCAGGGATATATCACTCTCTATTGCAGTTCGATCACCCCGCTAGTGACCAACCCACCGGTGTGTACGTTCAGCTACAACACCCCGCACGGAGCCACTATCAACGGCACCGCCTCGGCGACGGCGAACATCATCATCCAGACTTCTGGAGGGACGGTCCAGACGACCCCCACCCCATCCGCGGCCAACACTCCACCCAGAGATCTTCCGCGCGCTCTGTGGCTGTCTCTGCCGCTGCTGGGGCTGGTCTCGCTGGGTGCGGCCCTGGGCGGCAGGAAATCGAGAAAGGCGTGGGGCATTCTCGCCCTGTTCGTAGTCAGCGCATCTCTGCTGCTTCTGGGTTCTTGCGTGAAAGCCAATAGCAACCTTCCGACCGCGAATCCAAAAGGCGTCACGCCCGCCAACACCTACACCTTCACACTGGTTGGCGTTGACACCAACGGAGTCGGTTCCAGCAACACTGGTGTCAGCGGAAGTTCCAGTGCGAGCGTCACCCTCACGGTGACTGCGCCGAATCCGTAGCGCGTCATGCTTTCTCGCACGCGGCGGATCCTGCCCGGCGTGGCGCTGGCTTTCGTCGCTGCTTCCCTGCTCTGCCCGCCCGCGGGCCGCGCGGCCCCTCCTACCGAGAAAAATAAAATTCCCGCCGTGCGCTGGGACGAAACTCATCCCGGCTGCACTTTCTTGCGCGGCGACGATGGCAAGTTCCGCTATGGACTCTCGTCCGGCGACGTGGCCATCACCATGGCCGTCGATTCCCAGGAACTGGAGAAGGTGCATCGTCGCCATGAACCCTTTTTCGGCGTGCTGCTCACCATTCGTTATCGCGGCCAGGGATCGCTCGACCTCTCGACCGCCAACATTTCTCTGGAGTTCCTCAAGCATTTTCGCGTTATCCAGACCTCACTCGATCCCGACGACTTCGCCGCCAAGGTGCAGAGCGATGCCGACGCCTTGAACGATCAGATCGCGCACGAGGTGGAAAAACATCCCGAGCAGAAAGAACAGAAAGAAGCCTACATGCGCGCCTTCCTGAAAGATTCCACCGAACTGACGGAGTTCGTGGGCAAGAACAGCCTGCGCCCCACCACGCTCACCCCGGGCAATCCCGAGACCACCGGATGGGTGCTGTTCAGCACGCGAAGCAAGTGGATCAATGGATGGAAGAAGCAGGAAGAATTCATCCTGCGCATTCCGCTGGAAGGCAAAGTCTTCGAATTCCCCTTCAAGCTGCCGCCGAAGCCGGGAGAAGTGATCCTGCGCAAACGCGAATAACGGATTATGTGGAGCGGGCACTCCTGCTCGCTGGCTCTCGCCGCTGCAAGCAAAGCGGGCAGGAGTAAAGGGCAGCAAGAGGAATGTGTGCGAACTGAATTCAAAGAGATTCTTGTGGGAAGATTCTTGTGGCGAGATTCTTATGAGGAGATTCTTGTGGGAACAGCCGCCCTCGGCTGTCCAGCCGCGAAGCGGCGGTATTTGAAAGCCCGGCCGGGAGAGTGTGCGTGAGACTGAATTCTCAAAACAACGGCGGAATAAGCGCCACCCAAATGCAGCCGCGTAGCGGCGGTATGCGAAAGCCCAGCACGGAAGTGCCGGGTGAAGTAGGGAAATTCGAGCGAGTCCCGTAGGGACGACACCAGTTCTCACGCGAACTCAAGCCAGCCCGGCTTACGAGGCCGCGCGCCGCGTCTGCCGCTCCATCTCCGCTGCCTGGTGCATCAATACATCGCGCAGCGAGACCAGTCCTTTCAATTCCTTTCCCTCCACGATCGGCAAGTGACGGAATCCAAACTCCCGCATGATGAACAGGCATTCTTCAATGCTCTCGTCGGCGGCGACCGCGCGCGGGTTGGCCGTCATCACTTCGGAAACCGCGGTGGTGCCGGGCGTGCGCCCGACCGCAACTACGCGGTTCATGATGTCGCGCTCCGAGAAAATCCCGACAAGATCGCCATTGCGCAGCACCGGCACGGCGCCCACGTTGTGCTCCATCATGTAGCGCGCGGCTTCCAGAACGCTGCGGGTGGATTCGACAGAATACAGTCTGCGGTCTTTGATGAGGTCGCGGAGGGTCTTCATGAAAAATGCTCCTTGAGACGAGCGGCGCTGCGGACTCGGAATCCGGCCCCCATGGCGGTGCCTACTGCGGGTTGCGCATTACTTTACCACAGGCGCAGACCGGAATGGAGCCTCAGTGCAGCACCAGATCATGCTCTTCCTCGCGAGCCTTTTCTTCCACGCGCTCCAGCCAATCCCGGGGAATATCGGAACTGACCACCATCGGCGGTGCGGGTTTGGTGGCGGGCTTAGTCGCAGGCTTGTGCTTGAAATACTGCAGCACCGGCAGGAATGGAATCATCAGCAAAAACACGACGCCCATCACCCAGAACGCCTCCACAAACGCCAGCATGGCCGCGTGCTGCTGCACCAGGCCGTACACCGCGGCATACGCTTTGCGCGAAGCTGTAACCGGATCGACGCCGTGCAGGAAAAAGTTTCTCTTCATCCCCTCGAGCATTTGATAAGTCTGCGGGCTGCCCGCCCGGACGTTCACGATCAGGTGATTCTGATGCACCTGGCTGCGCCGCGTCAGGAACGTGGTCATGGTCGCGATGCCCACGCTGCCGCCAATATTACGCATGAGGTTGAAGATGCTCGTGGCGTTGCCCATCTTTTCCAGCGCAATGCGCGACATGGCCAGCGACATCAGCGGAATGAACAGGAAACTCAGCGCCACGCCCTGCAACACCTGCGGCCAGAAAATGTCCCAGAAGCCCGCATTCAGGTTCAGCCCGGAGAGTTGAAACATGGTGATCGAGCCCAACCCTATGCCCACCAGCAGCAGGCGTCGCGGATCGGTCTTGGTCGTCAGATGCCCGGCCAACGGCGTAAACAGCAACGCTCCCACGCCCCGCGGAGACAGCGCCAGGCCCGAGTTGTACGCGGGATATCCCATCAGCGTTTGCAAATAAAGTGGCAGCAAGACCAGGCTGGCGTAGAGAACGAATCCCAGCATGCTGATCAGAAGCACTCCCGAACTGAATGAGCGGTTGGTGAGCGCGCGCAAATCAACGACGGGATGATCCGTCATCAACTCGCGAACGATCAGCGCGATCAGTCCGAACGCGCAAAGCCCGGCGAAAATTTGAATGTACTGCGACGAAAACCAATCTTTGCGCTGCCCCGTATCGAGCATCACCTGCAACGATCCGATGCCCAGCGCCAGGAATCCGATCCCCCAAAGATCGACGCGGCCGTTGCCGCGCTTCACATAATGCGGATCGAACACGAACCGGTTCATCAGGAAAAGCGACAGCACGCCCACTGGCAAGTTGAGATAAAAAATCCAGCGCCAGCTGTAGTTGTCAGTGATCCATCCACCAAGCGTGGGCCCAAGAATCGGCGCCAGCAAGATGCCCAGGCCGAATGCCGCCATGGCATGGCCGTGGCGCTCCTTGGGAAAAGTTTCTAGCAGGATCGCCTGGGCCAGAGGCTGAAGTCCGCCGCCCGTCAGCCCTTGCAGCACGCGGAAAATGATCAACTGCGTTAGCGATGTCGCCATGCCGCAGAACAACGATGTCAACGTGAATCCGGCAACACAAGTCAGCAGCAGCCGTTTGCGTCCGAATCGATTGGCCAGCCATCCCGAAATCGGCAGCACGATCGCGTTCGAAACCAGGTAGGACGTGACCACCCACGTCCCTTCCTCATTGGTCGCGGCCAGATTGCCGGCAATGTGCGGAATTGAAACGTTGACGACCGTGGTGTCGAGCACTTCCATGAAGGTCGCCAGCATCACCGAACAGGTGACGACCCACGGATTTACGCCGCGTTGTGGATAGGCATCCACCGCGAACCGCTCAAACGGAAGATTCCGATTGCGAACTGTTTACTCTAGGGCAGGAACGGGCACTTCGACTGTGATACAGGTCACGCCAAGTGAAGGAAATCGGGGCTGAGATGAATTCCTTCGTGTTCCTTCGTGTCCTTTGTGGTTTATAGCTTTTGCCGTCCGCTAGACCTCACTGCAGGTGGCTGATATGCGCCGAACCAGCGTCGGCGGTGCTGGCGTCGGAACGCGGCGTCATCGATACCACAATATATTCGCGCTCCTTGCTGTCGAAGCCTTCCACCATCAGCAGCATCTTGTCCTTCTGCAAGCGAAACTGCGCCTGCTCGCCGATCGGCAGCAGCTCCGGATGCTTATCGTCCTTCGGACGGATGCGGAAAATCACGCGCTCGGTTTGCAGCACGTACTCCTGGCAGAGAACTTCCTGCGCCTTCTTGTGGCCGGAGTCGGTGCCCAGCATTTCGCCTGCGAGGCTTTGGGAATCTTTCTCCGCCACGCCGCACGAAACCGAATCCATTTGCACAAGTTGGGCCGTCAGATAAGCCTTGGGATCTTTCGCGAAGGCCGTCGCAGCCAGCGCCAGAACAACACACAAAGTCAGTTTGGAACGCATGCTCAGATTACCCCCGAGATCTAGGCGAAGCCCAGTCAAGCTCCGAAGCGGAGAGCCTCGGGTGCAGATATTTTTTCTGAGTGAGGCATGGGATTACAGGTCACGGGAGTGACTGACCGGAAGTTACGGAAGGAACCTTAGCGCTCGACGAGGGTTTCGAGGGCATCAAAGAACTCGGGATAGGAAATCGCGGCCGATTCCGCGCCGCGGATCAGCGTCTCTCCGTCGGCGCGCAGCGCGGCCACGGCAAAGGCCATCGCGATGCGGTGATCGCTGAACGAATCGAGCTCTGCGCCGTGCAGGCTCTGGCCGCCAGGAATCTTCATTCCGTCTTCGAGTTCTTCGACCTCGGCGCCCATCCGGCGCAGGTTCGCGGCCACCGCTTTAATCCGGTCGGATTCTTTTACGCGCAATTCCCTGGCGTCGCGCACTTCGATTCCCTGCTCGGAAAACGGAGCGATCGCCGTCAGCACCGGGATCTCGTCGATCAACGCAGCTGAATCGGCTCCGGCGAGCTTCGCTCCATTCAGCTTCGCGCCTTCCACCTGCAGTGATCCCACCAGCTCGCCGTGAATTTCTTCCAGCTGTGTGACCGAGATGCGCAGCCCCATCTGCATGAGAATGTCGAGCAGGCGGGCGCGCGTGGGATTCATCAGCAGGTTTGGCAGCGTGAGCTCGGAGCCAGGGAACAATCCGGCAGCGCACAAAAAAAATGCCGCGCTCGAAAGATCGCCGGGAATGCGAGCTTCGATGCCGCGCAAGCGCTGCCCGCCGCGAATGCGGACTTCGCTGCCCGCGCCGATATTCTTTCGCTCCACGTGGCCGCCGAAGGCGCGCAGCGCTACTTCCGTATGATCGCGCGTGCGCAGCGGTTCCTCGACGCGAGTCTCACCGTCGGCGTAAAGTCCGGCAAACAGCAGACACGATTTCACCTGCGCGCTGGCCACCGGCATTTTGTAGTCGATGGCTTTGAGCGCTCCGCCGGTGATGCGCAGCGGCGGCTTGCCCTGCTGCGATTCAATGCGCGCGCCCATCTTCGAAAGCGGCTGGATCACGCGCTCCATGGGACGCCGCGATAGCGACTCATCGCCCACCATTTCGCTGGTGAACGATTGCCCGGCGACGATGCCGCTCAGCATCCGCATGGTCGAGCCGGAGTTGCCGCAGTCGAGAGCAACCGATGGGGCTGCGAGCGCCGGGCCGCGGCCTTCGATCTCGATCTCACCATCACCGTTGCGCTTCCAGGAAACGCCTAGCGCGCGCATGCAGGCGAGCGTGCTGGCGCAATCCGCGCCGGTCGAATAATTGCGCAGGCGCGATGCTCCCTCAGCGATGCCCGCCAGCATGCCGTAACGGTGCGAAATCGATTTGTCGCCGGGCAGCGTAACGGTGCCGCGAATATTGCGCGCCGGGCGTACGATGACCTGGGCCTCGGATTTCATTGGGCTCGCAGTGTGTGATCCATTCACGGATGGGTGATACATCATTGTTGAATGATGATTGTTGATTGTTGAATGAAAACCTTCAGGGGATCGGCACTCTGCCAGAAACAAGGGATGTGATTCAACAATCCAAATTCAACAATATTCGCGTTCAGCTCCGAGCCTTGGCCTCCGCACTGGCCTGGCGCAAGATTTCGGCGGGAACTTCCCTCATGCTCACGCCAAACTCGAACATAGGAGTTTCGACGCCGCGTCCCCAGCGCGCCATTTCCCAGTGAGCGCGCACCAACTTCACATCAGGATGCGCAGTCAAATCGAGCAGCAGTGGTGCTTCCTCGCAATAAAATTTCTGCGGAAACGCCGCGATCGACTTCGCGCCCCACGTAGCGCCGTCTGCTGAACCGAAGATGCTCACATCGAGCGCTTCCTGCTCGATGATTTTCGTGATGGCCAGCGTCACCAGGAACACGCGAGTGGTGGCGCCGCTGACATCTACGGCGGGCCCGTCTCCTTTGGTGCTGGCGGTCGTGCCGGCGGGAACTAGATTGATTTCAGCGATGGCAGTGGTCATTGTCATTGCGAAGTGATTCTAACAAATTCGGAGAACGTAGTGGACGATCCTGCCGAATGAAGGCTCCGTTGCTCAAGAGACCCGTAAGTTGCTGAGCCTTGGTGTAAGTCATTGAACTTCGGTGGAAGTGATTGAAAAGTCGTCAATGGCGCTTGCGTGCCGAATAAGAGACGTTCTTTCGCTGGATGAAGAATCCCCTCGTCGCGGGAACGATCGAGGCAGCATGGGGCGTTTCCTGCCCCGCAGAGGGCATCGTAGACGGTGCGTGGCATTCCAAAACGGGTCTGTCCCTTTCCAGTTTGGGACAATCTATGAGAAATTGTATTTCGTGTCGTCTATTTACGTACAATATTGTACGTACACTTCTGTAGATTATGTGGAGTGGGCACTCCTGCCCGCTTTTGCATGCGGAGGCAAAACCTAGCGGGCAAGAGTGCCCGCTCCACATTACCAACTCCACATACGAACCCTATTCCGTGGGATGCGGCCCGGTGAAGTCGCTGCAGCAGGGTTTCTGTACCGGCTTGAATTCCATCAGCTCGATGCGGGTCAGATCGGGATCGAAAACATCCAGCTGCCACTTGCCGTCGCGGCCGATCTCCGCACGCTCATCGCCATGTTCTTTCCAGCCATGCGACTCGAGCAGCGCTTGGGCCTGTTTCATATCGGGCACGCCGAGCGAGATGTGATTCATCACTCCCGTCAGCCGCAGGTCGGGATGCGCCGGCTGGCGCAGCATATACTCCAACCAGTCTGTGCCGTCGGGCACCTGCAGAGAGGCCCAGTCGGTCTCGTTGTCTTTCATGCCTCCATGCCAGTAAGGGCGGAAGCCGAGAATGTCGCGATAGAAGTGATCCTCGGCCTCGCGGCTCTGCACTAGAAAGCCGGTGTGGATCATGTGGCGGGATACGGCGGACGCCGGCGGCGCGGCGGCTTCGGCCTTGCTGTGCTCGACGAACTCGATGTGGTGTCCTTCCGGATCGTCCACGGTAAAACTGAGCGTGTGATCAGAGCGGCCCTGAATTTGCGAAGGCTTGCTTCCCTTTTCGACCAGATAGCGGCGCAGCGCGGCGATGTTGTCGGTGGTGAAGGCCACGTGATCCATGCGGTCGGTGGCTTTCGGATCAGGGGCCGGACTGTATCCCACCCATTGCTTGCCAACCAGGTAACGCGCGGTCTCGCCGGATTCGGTGGGATCGGCTTGCGCCAGGCCGAGAATGGTGGCGTAGAGATTTTTCACGCCGTCGGCGTCGGTGGTGTAGAAGGCGACATGATCGATGCCCGTAATGCGCGGGCGAGCCGCGGCCTTGGTTTGCGCGAGAGACGAGACGGAAACGAAGGCGAGGATGAGCGAAAGAATCAAGTTCTTCATGGCGGATCGATTTTAATCTCTTTCCCGGCAGAACGGGCTCACCACAGGGGACACAGAGGAGCACAGGGTTCCGCGAAAATACGCTTACAACTTTTCCAGAAACTGGCGCAGCAGCTTGCTGAATTCGCGCCACTGTTCCCAGGGCGAATAGTGTCCGGCTTTCGGGATCACGCGCAGTTCGCTTTGCGGGATGTGCTCGTGCATCAGGCTGGCTTCGTTGATGCCGGTCATCGGATCTTCGTCGCCGGTGACGATCAGCGTGGGCACGTTGATGGTCTTCAATGTCTCGACTGAATCCGGGCGTTCGGCCATGCCGCGCTGCACCTGGGCAACGTCCTGGGGAGACATTTTGTCCATCATCCGCAATGCGTCATCGACCAGGTCGGGGCGATTTTCGCGCGTCGATTTTCCCAGCAGGCGCTGAATCATGGAATGAAAGAAAGCTTCGGTGCCGCACTCGAGAACGTCATTCGCGGCTTGCAGGCGCGCGGCACGGCCTTCGGCATTGTCGGCGGGCGCTTTGGTATTGCACAGGCCGAGCGCGACGACGCGGCTGCGGTACCTGCGCCAGAATTCGAAAATGACATAGCCGCCGATGGAGACTCCGCTGATCGGGGCGCGGCCGATCTCGGCATCGTCCATCACGCGCGCCAGATCGGCGGCGTGCTTTTCCATCGTGGCGGGACCTTCGCCGGCATCGGAATCGCCGTGTCCGCGGAGATCGGGCAGGATCACGCGAAAGCGCGTGGAAAGCTCTTCGGCAACCGGCAACCAGAAAGTGTGGTTCGCAGGAAACGGATGCAGGAGAACGACGGACGGTCCGTCACCGAGGGACCAGTACACGATTTCGGCGTCGCGGCTTTTTACTCGTGTGGAGGGGATTGGCGCCATGCGGGGATTAGAACACAGCGGCCCTCAGGGGCTAAAGCCTTTGCCGCTCGCTACGCGAACTTACCGGCCCGGTCGAACCACACTCACCACCAGCGCGACCAGGATGAGGGTGATGCCGCAGCCCATCTCTAAGCGCTGCGCATGCGGCATTACCGCCCACGCGGCATCCGGGGGCCATACCACCTTGGCATCCCGCAGCGCGTCCAGGCAGGCGAGCATGCCGGCAAGAAATCCGATCGCCGTCGCCACGCGCCGTTGCTTATCCGCAGTCATTGCGTGTTGAGAGGAACTTCGGCTGGGCTAAACCCGAATTAAAAAAATACTTCCGGCGACACCTTAAAACGACGGCTCAGTTTGCGGATGTGCTCGGCATTCAGCCTGCGCTTTCCGCTCAGCACTTCGGACGTGATGCTCGGAGTTCTAAAAACGTCCACCAGATCTTTCTGCTTCAAGCCATTCGCCAGCATCAGTTCGTTCAGAACATCGATGGGGCCGGCCGCTTTGAGCGCGTAGTGCCGCTCCTCGAAATCTTCGATCAGCAGCGTGAGTAATTCCGCCATGCGCCGCTCGGCGGCGCTCATACGACTGCCTTTGCGATCCAGTTCTTCGAGCATGGCGATGTGGCGCTCGTTCTCCGCCTCGCTGCGAATCACAGCGGGCTGAGTGCTGGTCAACAGGGAAGCGTATTCCGATCGTGCCGCAGTCGCGCTCATTGTTTCCAACCTCCCCGGTCATATTCGGCGTGCGTCAACACGTGGCAGATGTAGATCCGGATCGCCGTTAGCCGGGCTGTCCCGTACTAGCAACTTTCACGATCGCGTCCAACTTCTCTCGAACTTCCGGATCAATCTTATTGAGGGGAACGAAGAAAGCCAACTCGTAAAAGTTCCGCTTGGCCATTAGATTTGGAATTCCCAGCTTCTTGAAGTAATTCTGAAATAGGGGTACGAGAAAGTCATCGCTGACTTTCATATTAGGATCCCAAGGAGAACCTTTTCCGAGTGTTCCCAGCGCCCTTTCTAGTTCGTGCATCGATTCGCGCATGGTATCTAACCGCCGCTGCGCTTCTGCTTCACCGAAGAGTGGTCCAGCAGCTGCGGACACAGCGCTCTGTCGCGCATAGGCTTCCAGTGTCTCGGGATAGCAAAAGTAGTTCTCAATTTCTCTCCTGGTCCAAGTCAATCCTGCTGCACCCAGGTCGTTAGGCAAAGCACGGTCCAGCTGGTCGAAGATAGCTATTCCTTGTAGGCGCCCTACCGCTTCACGGAGCCCCTGAAAATGCTTTCGCACCTCACTTGGCAGATTCCCCACATAGCGTACAAACGGACGGGCAAGGCATTCCATGGCGCTTTTGTGATTCAATCTCTCTGCGAACGCCCTGAGTACTGCGAGGTCAGCTGACCCCTCCAAATACAGCACCCATCCGGTTTGTTCAGCTTGGTAGTACTGGTCGAAGCCGATCTCCTCGAGCGCTTTCATTACCTGGCTACCACGATCCGTTATCGCATGGGGCTTGCCAACAAAAGCAATTACAAGATCCCGGCCAGCTGCTTCGTTAAGTAGCACCTCACTGTGGCTCGCCGCGATGACCTGATTGCCGTTTGCTCTCGCCACATCTGTTAACAGCTGGTAAATCTGGCGCTGGCGGAGGATTTCGAGGTGCGCGTCCGGCTCGTCAAGAAGAAGAACAGAATTGGGGTTCGCAAACATATACGCTAGAAGGAGCAGGGTTTGTTGCAGGCCACGACCGGATGACGAGATATCCAAGCGGACGTCCCTCTCCGTGTACGTCATCACCAACTCTCCCCTTTCCGGTATGTAACGCGGAGGGTCGAGAACAGAACCAAAAAGCCTCTCTATGTGCTCGACAAGGCTCTTCCAGAGTTCCGGCTTGCTACCGTAAATGACAAAACACAGATTTCTTAGAACCGCCGCCGTCTGGCCCTCTCCCACGCGGACGTTTATTGCTCCCTGGTCGAGTCTGGTCTCAGTGGCTGCCAATCCAGACATGGGTGGAAGGAACGAAACTAGCGTCTCCGCAGCCTCGTCAGGGATAAGCATCCGTTTGCCAGAGTCGCCATTTCCAACTCGAAGTGGGCGGCAGTAGAAGGACTCCTCGTTGGCATAGTCGAACTCCAAGCCACATTTCCAGGGTTTGTCGTTCGTAACTCCCTCAACAATGATGTCGACCCGAACGTTCTTCGTGTCCTGTCCAGTCTCAGTTTTCTTGACGTCTCGGACATGTAGATTTCGCCACAGCAGATTCGCATCTGGAACGGGGACTGATACCAGGTCGCGTCGGTTTATGGTCACACCGGGCCGCTTTTCCGGCAGACCTCGGCCTTTCCTCCGCTCATTCCACCGACTGAGTCCGACCTGCCATAATGCTAGGGCCTGCAATGCCGAAGTCTTCCCAGAGTTGTTGGGACCAATAAAGACAACTGGATTACCGAGATCTACTTCTACGCTGGCGAACTGCTTGAAGTTTCTGATCTTAACCTTGGTCAGCATTCATAGCCCCCAACCCCGGCGCTCCTGGGGATTGTAATACCTCTCCGAGCAGGACTGCGCTTTGGCAGCCGTTTTTCAGAA
This sequence comes from uncultured Acidobacteriota bacterium, assembly GCA_963719865.1. GTDB lineage: Bacteria > Acidobacteriota > Terriglobia > Terriglobales > Acidobacteriaceae > Sulfotelmatobacter. The sequence continues at coordinate 352,967 of CAVRDS010000050.1, forward strand.
CGCGTCAATCCCCGTCACGCTCTGCGCGATGATCAGCGAGTGCACGTCGTGCGTCCCTTCGTAGGTCTTCACCGATTCCAGGTTCATCAGGTGCCGCATGATCGGATAATCGTCGGCCACGCCGTTCGCTCCCAGAATGTCGCGCGAGAGCCGCGCGCACTCCAGCGCCATCCAGACATTGTTTCGCTTGGCCATCGAGATGTGCTGCGGTTCCACCTTGCCCGCGTCTTTCAACCGGCCCACCTGCAGCACCAGCAACTGCGCTTTCGTGATCTCGCTGATCATCCACGTAAGCTTGTCCTGCACCAGTTGGTGGGACGCGATCGGCTGATCGCGCCACTGCTTGCGCAGCAGCGAATACTGCAGAGCGCAGTCGTAGCACGCCATCGCCGCGCCCACCGCGCCCCAGGCGATGCCGTAGCGCGCCTGGTTCAGGCACATCAGCGGAGACTTCAATCCGCCGGTCTTCGGGAGCAGGTTCGACGCGGGCACATGCACATCCTGCAGTGATAGCCCCGAGGTCACCGACGCCCGCAGCGACCACTTGCCATGAATGTCGTCGGCCTTGAATCCGGGACGGTCAGTCTCCACCAGAAATCCGCGGATGCGGTCGTTCTCGTCCTCCACTTTCGCCCAGATGATGGCGACGTCGGCAATCGTGCCCGAGGTGATCCACATCTTCTCGCCGTTGATGACGTACTTGTCGCCGACTTTCTTTGCCCGCGTGCGCATGCCGCCGGGATTCGATCCGAAATCGGGCTCGGTCAATCCGAAGCATCCCAGCTTCTCGCCCTTCTGCATGGGCGGCAGCCAAGTATCTTTCTGCTCGTCGCTGCCAAAGGCGTAGATCGGATACATGCACAGCCCCGATTGCACGCTCACAAAGCTGCGCACGCCCGAATCGCCGCGCTCCAGTTCCTGAGTCATCAGTCCATACTCCACGTTGCCCATGCCGGCGCAGCCGTAGCCTTTCAGCGACGCGCCGAAAAATCCCAGATCCGCCATCGGCTTGACCAGTTCGCGCGGAAACCGCCCGGCGCGGTTGCACTCTTCGATGATCGGAATCAGGTTGTCTTCAATGAACTGGCGGGTGGTGTCGCGGACGAGTCTTTCCTCGTCGGTCAGCAGAGAATCGTACTGCAGAAAATCGACACCGCGGAATTTGATGGCAGGCATGAGATTCGTCTCCGTAGCGATGAAATGGGCCCCAGCCCCGGGCAGAACGCGAAACCGTTTGCCGCCAGCAGAGTCGGCCGCACGCGATAGGGCAAACATATGACGGTAGCAGGCGCAGGGAAGCAAGGTCAAACCAGAAGCGTCGGGGAAACGGTTAATCCAAAGTGAAACTTATCCGGCGGAAGCTCTGTCATCCTGAGCGAAGTTTTGGTCCGCGAAGGGGCCAAAACGCAGTCGAAGGACCCCCTATGGCCGGCAAAGAACCATGCGGTGCCCGTGCTCGACGGCAGCGCCGCCAACCGCTGCCAGCAGAAAAAAGGCGGCCTGCTGAGCAGGCCGCCTAAAACGCTTTGCAGGGAGCTACTGCACTTCCACATATACCGGCGCCGAAGCGATTCCGACGGCCACAACCTGCAGCTGGCTCAAGCCCTTCTCCTGATTCGCGGGAACGTCGAACCAGACCGAATTGAGCTGATTGGAAGCCACCGCCATCGTGCTGGGATCGTGCGCGCGGCTGTATAGCACATGTCCGCTCGCAACGTTGGTGATACGCACCAGAGGAAAGTTGGTCGCCGCTTGCACGTCATCGCCGTAGAACGCGCCTTGCGACAATCCGTTGAACAGGTAGCCGAACGCCTGGTAGGTGCCGCCGGCGGACAGATACTTCGGCACGCCTGCAACCGAGGGCTCCCATTTCTTCAGCGGTTTCCCCGACGGCGTAAAGATTTCAATGTCGTTGGAGAAATCGGTGAGCAGGATTTGCCCCGTAGGCAGTACCAGCATGTTTCCGTAATACGAGCCGTCATAGGGAGCGTTGGGCGTTCCCGGAATCGCCATCAACTTGTTGCCATCCCACTCGAAGAACGTAGAAGGCGGATTTCCGAAGCCCGGGCTGGCCATCACCAGCACGCTTCCGTTGACCTCGAGGCCCGCGGGTCCATCGGAAACATTGTTGGTGACGGATCCGGAAATAGTGTTTGTGTCGGGGAAGGTTGGGCCCGTTTTCCACGTGTTCTTGTAGGAATCGTAAACCGCGGTCGCGCCCGCCTCTCCCGGACAGGTATTCGATCCCGTATAGAACACGGTTCCGTCCTGCCGCAGCACGCCCGGTCCCAGCTCGAACGTGGGGCCGGCGTTCGGTTCCTGCGAGCCTTCGCCGCAGGTCAGCCAGGAATCCCAGAGTTGCACCGGAGTGCTTCCCTGCACGCTCCAGGTTCCAGTCGAAGGATCATACAGTTCGTAGTTCTTGCCCGTCGGAATATAAGGAAATGGCGCGATGGGAACGTAGGCGTCTACTGCCAGCACTTTCTGATTGGGCAGCAGCGTCCATCCTTCTTCGTCGTTCGGGTCGTACTTCCCCGCGCCGGTGGGAGTCCAGGTCAATGTTGCCGGATCGAGCAAGGCCCCTTGCGTGGAGCAGCAATTGGCTTGCATGTAGGTTCCATTGGCCAGAACGACGCCTTGCGCATCGCCGATCGTCGACCAGCCGGCAGGCGGATTCACCGCCGTCCAGCTATCGGCCACCGGATCGTAAATCGCCCCCAGGTTTGTCCACACTGGATTGCAGGTGGTCAAGGTGCACAGGTATTCTCCGCCTTCGATGACTAGCCGGCCATCCGGCAACACCGCGGACGAGTGATACAGCGGATTGTAGCCGCTGGGCATCGACGCTATCGCGCTCCAGGTTCCGTTGATGTAGCTTCCATTCTGATCGGGAGTCAGCTTTATCCAATCGGCAAAGCCGGCGTCCTGTATGAGCACCGAGCCATCCATCAGCAAAATCGGATTGGCCGAGCCGTCAAACAGGGTCGGTTGATTGGTCAGCGGCGTCCACGGGGAAGCCGGGGTTTTTTTCTTGTCGGGAGAATGGGGAGGACGTTGCGGATATCCCACTGGATGCGCAAGAGGCTTGAGGTGACGCTGTGCGCTGGCGAACTGGGGTACGGCCAGCAATGCAATCAGTGCCACCCCTAGAGTCAGTAGCGGTTTGCTTTGCATATACTCTCCATTTTTAAGAAATTTCTACTCGCGTGGAAACGCCATGGCCCGCATGGGATTCTTTCCCATGTTTCTTCGACCTGTTTCTTCAACCTGGATCGATCGTCCCCAATGCTGCGGCGGATCTTGCCGGTTACAGCCCGTACATCAAGAGATTGCTGAGATCAGGAGTGCTCGTGAATTGGCCTGGGTTGTGTTGCGTTTGCGTTGTCCAGCGATCAGCGGAGATCGCTGGTGCTACCGCCCTGATTCGCCAATGGTCCCCGGGCGGCTTCGAGACCGCGTGTGGAAAATGTTCCAGCCGTCCCCAGAAAACTGCGGGCTATTCTACCTCGGTTTGTGATTTGCGGGGGGCTGTAGAAAAAGTATATTTTTGTGCCTTGCCCGACTATCCGCGCCAGACAAGGGTTTTCGGGGAGAGGGGCTTCTACTTCTAAAGGTCTAGCGGGACGGCTTATTTCGCGAAGCGAACTCGGGAATCCAGCGCGGCACGGTTCTCCGGTACTCCTCGTACGATTCACCAAATTGGCGGCGCAGCGTCGGTTCTTCATAGAGCACGACGAAGACGTGAGCGGCGGTCAGCATAAAGACTGAGTATTCCAAGACATGAACCGAACGAAATAGCGCCGCTTCTCCCACGATGACCAGCGCCACGCCCACGTACATAGGATTGCGCATGTAGCGGTGTAGCGCAGTCGTGACCAGAAACTTCGTCGGGGCGATCGGCGCCGGAGTTCCCAGCCCGCGCACCGCGAATTCCCAGGCGCAGCGGAAATAAATCGCCGCTCCGAGGGCAAGCACCGCAATGCCAATCCACTCCAGCGGTCCACCAGCTGGATGCGCAAAACGGTCCGCCAAGCGATACGGAATGTATCCAGCGACCGTCCCCGGCACGAAGATCGTGAACAGTATCGTATTCAGGATTGGGACCAGAGCGCGTGGCATGAGTAGATAGAAAACCGATAACCACAAAGGACACGAAGTCACACGAAGAAACCCGGGCCCGAATGATTTCCTTCGTGAAACTTAGTGTCCTTCGTGGTGATGCTTTTTCGACAGCCGGCACAACCTTACTGTAAAATTAACTGCGACGGAAGAAAATCAAGACGCAGCCAGATCTTCCCAAGTGGATCCCAGCGGTTTCGGCGACATCCCATCCACACTTATCCGCAGAGAAGCGGACGCGCTGCGCACCCATTCGAATCATCAGGAGACAGCCACCATGGCAATAGGCGCCAAGATCGCAAAGACAGCCGACCGCAAGAAGGTCATGGACACCACCAAGAGCACGGATTGCCCCAAGTGCGGCAAGCCCACGCGCATCGTCAAGCGCGTGAAAGACCGCGAACGCGGCGTCCCAGGCGGGATTTACATCTCCTGCTCAGGCTGCGAGTTCTTCGAGAAACTGTAAGACAAGTTTCCACCGCCCAGATCGGATAGCACTCGCGGCCTTTTGCTTTCTTTAGAGCGCATCCTCGTCGAAATCTATAGGAGCTTGATCGTCAAGGCCGTCCAGCGCGTCTGCGTTCAGAAGGTCCGCGTTGCGGTTGATCAACTCGAGATCGCGCGCATCCCGTTGGGCTCGCGCCTGCACCACATCGGCGCTCGTCGTAGAACTGATCTTGCCTGGGGTTTTCGTTCTCTTGTGCATTTCAGTCTCAGGTCACTTCTAGCTCGGCCAATGGCACTACTTCGCCACAATATTGCGTCGGAGAATCTCACGGAACTGACTCTGCTCCTCGGCGGTGAATGCGCGTTTCGGAATCGGGACGTAAATCCGTGGTTGAGGCAAAATCACAAAAACTGACTTCGCTTCTGTCCATGCGACGTATGTCGACCACGACAGCTTGGATTCAGCAAAGGCAGAATGCACAACGAGGCCAGCGTCTGAAGCCTCAATTGAAATTGGAGACTGAGCCGAAGGAGTGCCGCGGAATTGTCTACGGGCCGAGAGCCGCGGTGCTGCCCACATGAAACAGAACCAGACTGCCGCAAAGAGGAGTGTCGCCGCAGACGTCTTCAGCGTTTCGTAGTCCCGACGAATGCCTACCAAAAGCAAAGCTAGCGGGATCGTCAGACCCACTACGAGAAAGGCGAAGCGCAACAACCACCGCCTCCACGTCTTGAGATTGCGCCATGCGAGGAGTCCGTCGCGATAATCGCTCGGAGTAAGTTGGAATGTCACTTTCAACGCGCGCCGATTATAGCAGCGCGAAAAACCTACCCGCGGATCTCCGCCAGGATCGCTCTGGCTGCCGCCGCGGGGTCGGCGGCTTCAGTGATGGGCCTCCCGACCACGATGTGGCTGGCTCCGGCCTTGATGGCTTCCGCGGGAGTCACCACGCGAACCTGGTCTCCCACATTGCTGCCGGCCGGACGCACGCCCGGAGTCACGATGGCGAAGTCCTCGCCGAGTTCGGCCCGGACCGTCGCCGCTTCGCGGGCTGACGTGACAATGCCCTGGCATCCGTGGGCGAGCGCGATCGTGGCCAGCCGCACCACGCTCTCGGCCAGCGATCCCCGCATGCCGATCTTTTCCACGTCCTGCTCATCCATGCTGGTCAGCACGGTAACCGCGAGCACCATCAGTTCGGGACGCGTCTTTGCGGCTTCCACCGCGGCCTGCAGCATCCGCCCGCTGCCTGAAGCATGCACCGTCAGCATGCTCACCCCCAACTTCGCGGCCTCCGCCACGGCCGCTCCCACCGTGTTCGGAATGTCGTGATACTTCAGATCGAGGAACACGCGCCGGCCCGACCCTACCAGATCCCGCACCACTTGCGGGCCTTCGGCGGTATAGAGCTGCATGCCGACTTTGTAGGTCAGCGCCGAATCTCCCACGGCCGCGACGATCTTTTGGGCGGCTGCCGCGGTCGATACGTCGAGCGCAACGATGAGCCGCTGGCGCGGATCATCGTTGCCTCGAATATCGTCTGGATAGCTCAAGCTATCGTTCGGGAGGCGGTTGGGAAGAGCTGCCATCCCGGCCAGTTTAAAGGTTTTACGGGAGTTGCGCTACTGGCTTGTTGTAAGCGACCGTCTGGTAGGCGGTGCTGGGTTGGACGGGGTTGACCAGGTCCAGGCGGACCCGCTGCAGTCCGCGATGGCGGAATTGCAGGGCCTGCGCCGCACCATACGAGAGATCGATGATCCGGCCCGGCACTACCGGACCGCGGTCATTCACCCGCACCACAACTGACTTGCCGTTGCGCAGGTTCGTGACTCTCACATAGCTTCCCATAGGAAGCCGCAGGTGGGCCGCGGTCATGTCGTACATTTCGTACGGTTCTCCACTGGCCGTGGGTTTGCCTTGAAAGGTCTCTCCGTACCAGGACGCTGTCCCAATTTGATACGGCTTCGTTTTGACGACCTGTGGGCGGACTACGGATGTAGCATGAACGGAACTAACTGGAGCCGGTTTCGCCTCCGAGATGTTCGGTCCCTGAGCCGCTCCCAGGCCGACGATCAGAAATGCAATCGCCAGTCCATGAGCTATACGTCTTCGCATTCAGTTCTCCTCGCATACTCAAACGGTTACTTTGGCCTTAAGGCTATTTTCGCTGCAGTTCGTAGATGCTATCGGCCTGCCAAATGCGTGTCAAGGCGAAATGCCCCCTCTGGCGATGACCTCCTAGTTATGCAAGTCTTACGTAACCTATTGGTAATTTAGGGGGATGCAGGCAAGCGCCTTTGTTTCTGGAATGTTACGCATTTACTAAATCGTAAATAGCACGACCGAATGTGCAGAGTAGAAATTACAACCTGACTGGAATCAATGACTTACAGGAACTTCGACCGCAAACTACATGAAATCATGTATTTACGGCGATACCCGACGGCACCGTCTCAGAAAATTTTTCCAGGGTAAGCTTTCAAAAGTAACTTACAACTGTGGTCGATATGCCACGCAGGGCGAATTCGGGGTAGTATCGAGCTTCGTCCCCGAACGGAAGTCCATGCCCGATAAGCCACCGGTCGTCCTCACTATCGCGGGATTCGATCCCTCCTCGGGAGCTGGCGTCACGGCCGACATCAAGACCATCGCTGCCCACGGCTGCTATGGCGTGGCCTGCATCACTGCCATGACCGTCCAGTCCACTTCCGGAGTGAAGCGGGTTGAACCGGTAGACCCCATTCTGGTGAAAGATACGTTGGAGGAGCTCGCGGGAGACTTGAACATTGCTGCCGTCCACATTGGCATGCTGGGATCGGGCAAGGTGGTCAAGGCGGTCGCTGATTTCCTGTCCGGAAACGTCCCTGCCAAGTCCGCAGGCCCTCGGCAGGGACCGGCCCGTCTGCCCAATATTGTGCTCGACCCGATCCTAAGATCCTCGTCGGGCGCCGATCTCCTTGATACTGCTGGGATAAAGCTGCTTATCGATCGCCTCATTCCCCTCTGCGACGTGGCCACCCCGAACATCGACGAGGCTGCCGAACTGACTGGCGCCAAAGTGACGGGGCCCGAAGAGATGAAGGCCGCCGCCGCGAAGCTACACGAGATGGGCGCGGCAGCCGTAGTCGTCACCGGTGGCCACCTCGATAAAGCCTTGGATTTGCTCAGCTTTACAGCGAAACGTGGAGTCGAGCAGGAGATTTTTCAATCCGAGCGGCAACGCGCCAATTCGACCCACGGCACCGGATGCGCCTTTGCGACCGCCATGGCCTGCCACTTGGCGCTCGAACGCGGGCTCGCCGAAGCCACCCTGCTCGCCAAGACCTACGTCACCGCCGCCATCGCCAATGGACAGCCCCTCGGTAAGGGCACTGGACCGGTCAATCATTTGTATAGGATGAACCAGCAGCGGCGCGCCGCCGGGACAGGCGGAAGCGGAGAATCATCTTAAACCGAGCTGTACGGCTAGCGCCGTTTCGTCTTTGTCATGCTGAGCGAAGCGTTGAGGGCAGCGGGAGTGAGCCTCAACGCGAAGTCGAAGCATCCCTACCCCATTCCAACTTCATGTCCGCTATTCGTTTTTTCGGTTAATCGTGGTCGGAAGGAGAATTCTTCTTCAGCAGGATCCCGGCTACAAACGCGGCCGTAGCCGCCAGCAGCCATTCCGCGCGGTAGAACTGAATCGCCTGCCAATCCACCAGCGTCTTAGCCGTCAGCAGTCCAACCAGCAAAGCTCCGGCAGTGCAGGCCAGGCCGATCACGAAAGCGATTAGCGATCCGGTCGAAAGCCCGGCTCGGCTCTTGATTTCGTGGAAGTGCAGATACTGCAGCCAGGACGGAAACTTGACCTTGCGCCACGGAATCCCGGTCACGACGGAACGCACGCGCTGCACAATTTTCACCCAAAGTCCGGCCACGGCCGCCGCATCGGTCTTCGCCGACGCACTCAGCGCTTCCGGCCGCCGCCCACCACAGGAGTGGCAGAAATGCGATCCCAGCAGAAATTCACTGCCACAGCGCGGGCAGGCGTCGGCGAGGCTCGGAGTTGCTTCCCGCATGACTACGTCATTGCCCAGCCGTTGCGACGGTGGACGCCAGAATTCCTGATGTGTACCTTGTGCTGCTTCTGCCATAGTCTTCCTGCGGGAAAAGTGTTAACCGCTACATCGCATTCCAAGCGCCAAATCCGTTATGCCCCTAAATCGCTGCAATACCGTAACTTGAAAGAACGTGCCCGGCGCCGAATCCATTCTGCGTGGCAATTATTACTTGCGCCATCGAGTAAAGATGCGTCAGTTACGAAAGCCCTTGAACGTCTACGACAACGCCGTATTGACGCTTCTCGCCTCCTCCGAAAGTATAGGTGCGGTTGGCCGAATTGACAGCTAGCCGGAAGGGCAACGAGGATAACGATCTTGATTCCGGCGCCTTGGGTAAAACTGCACAGCGCGTATCCGCCTCTTCGTTTAGACTAGGAAGCAAGGAGTCCACCCAAGAGTTCCAGGATGACAATCTTTCCTCCGCGGCCATTCCTTTTTTTCTTCCTGATCGCATTCTGCCTTTCCGCCTTAGCCCAGGCGCCGCTCGATTCGAAAGCTCTCCACGGCGCGCCCCACGATCCTCAGACCGACGCCGCCTTCGATCACTTCTTCAACATGGAGTACGACCGCGCCCAGCAGGAGTTCGAGCGCATCGTCGAAAAGCGGCCCGGCGATGCTTTTGCCTTGAACCATCTTCTGACCGCCGTGCTGATGCGCGATCTGTATGACACCGGCGCCATGAACACCGGCGACTACGCCAACGAGAGCTTCATCGGACGCACCCCGCGCCCCACCGATCCCAAAATCAAAGAGCGCATCAAAGACCTCGTTCGCCGCGCGGAGGCCGTGGAGGACAAGCAGCTCAAGGCCAATCCCAACGACGTGGCCGCGCTCTACTGCCGTGGCGTCACCCGCGCGCAGTTTTCCGTTTATACCGGGCTGATCGAGCGCGCCTGGTTTTCCGCGCTGCGCAACGCCGTCGGCGCTCGCCGCGATCACGAGCGCGTGCTCGAGCTTGATCCCGAATTTATCGACGCCAAGCTGGTCGTCGGCACGCACAACTACGTCGTCGGCAGCCTGTCCTGGAGCGTGAAAGTGGCCGCGGCCATTGCCGGGCTGAGTGGATCGAAAGAAAAGGGGCTGGCCTACCTGCGCGACGTCGCCCACAGTGACGGCGAAAATGCGGCCGATGCCAAGGTCGTGCTCACGCTGTTCCTGCGCCGCGAGCACGAGTACGACGAAGCTCTCGGATACATGCAGGAGCTCACGGCAAAGTATCCGCACAACCACCTGTTTCCGACGGAAATTGCCAACCTCGACCGCGCCGCCGGACGCCTCTCCGAGGGCGAAGCCATGTATCGCAAAGTCTGGCAGAACGGACGCGAAGGCAAGTACGGCAATCTGCATTACGAGCTGGCTGCCTGGGGACTGGGCGAACTGCTGCGCAGCAAGAAAGATCTCAGCGGAGCGGCCGCCGCCTACGAATTGGTGAATCTGGCTCCCAATCCTGATCCCGACATTCTGCAGAAGGCCAACCTGGCCGCCGGAGAGATGTATGACCTCCTTCAGAAACGCGACTTGGCGATGAAGAAATACGAGACCGTGCTGGCCGGCAATGGCAACACGGGCCCGGCAGACCAAGCCCGCCGCTACATAAGAGAAGCGTATCGCGAATAGGCACGCGTGCATGTAGCCCCGGACGCCTTCGTCCGGGGGCCCGCGAGGGCCTGACGAAATTTGCCAGCGAATCGTGCCCAGCGAGGCGGCATGAATTTTCCGGCGGGCCGAATGAAACTTTCCGGTCTACAATTCCGTATCATCCAGTGAGGGTGGAACTATGTATTGCAACCATTGCGGAAAAGTGATTCAGGACGACGCCGCGGTTTGCGCCTATTGCGGGATCCGGGTGGGAACGTCGCAGGCGCGAAAGAAATTGATGCGCCCGCGTGTGGGACGAAAAATTGCCGGCGTGTGCCTTGGCTTCTCGGAATATTTCGACCTAGACGTCACGCTGGTGCGGGTGGTCTGGCTGATCGCGTCCTTTGTAACGGTGATTGGTTCGGTGGCGTATCCGATCGCGTGGATCATCATGCCGGAAGAGCCGCTGGCGCTGCCCGCCCCCAACAGCGCAACCCAGGCCACAAACCCGTAGCGGCTGATCTCGAAGGCTGCGGACGCGCGCGGCCGAGACGGCCCCGCGACAGCCGCCGGGACGGCGGCGCTATGAAGAAACGCCGACCGAGCGGGCGTGATTTTTGTGGGGACACCGGGAGCGCTATGAATTAAGAGCCGTGCCCTTCCCAACTATCCTTGGAAATACTCGCTAACAACTTCCGCTTACGGTCTGTCCGCAGGCTGTGCCGGTCACGGTGCAACTCAAGCTGGCGTTCACGCTGAAATTCAAATTGAATTGGCAGCTTCCGGAGGGAATGGGGCCAAAGGTGACGCCTCCGGTCTCTGAACCGGTGATTGGCCAGACCGGAGCATAGTTTGCAATATTGTCCTGGCCCGCGACCGTGATGTGAGGATCGCCATTGAGGACGACTCCATTCACCGAACAGTTGGCCGGGTCCGCGGTGATTTGCGCCTGGGCCGAACCGTTCCCGGTATTGCTCAACGAACCGCTCAGATCGCCGGAGACCGCCATTGTCCCACCAGCCGGACAACTGAACGTCGAGGACACAGCCCAGTTGCAGCTTTCTCCATTGGCCGAAGAAACACAGGTGGGAGTGGATGTGTGCGGCAGGGGATCGATGCGGCGCATGCCGCCTGGGCCGGGCTCGATCGAGGCAACGCCGAGAGCTCCGGTCATGGCCTGCACGATGCCGCTCGAGACCGCGGCCGCGACGGCCTGTGCCTGGGCGGGAGTCAGGTTGTTATTCATGGAGTTGGAACTGCCGCATCCGATCATCAGCAGGGCAACACCAACGACGGTTGCTGCGAAAAATAAGACTGCAGGCGCGGAGAATTTTCTGATCATTCGGGCACCTCGCAAGCGGGAGTTGATACCCGTGGGACGAGATCAGGGTACGCCTTCCGGACCTTCCGGAAAAGACGAAAGTTCGCGGGGGGAGTGGCACGAACCAAAGGCTGGACGCCGCTTTCAGCCGTACATTTCTTCCAGCAGTTCGTAGGCGCGGCGCAAGTGGGGGATCACGATGCTGCCGCCGACGACTAAGGCGACGTTGAGCGACTCTTCCTGCTCGGCGCGGGTCACGCCCAGGCGATAGGCCTGGATGGCGTGATAGAAAATGCAATCGTCACAGCGCAGGCACGCGGAGGCCACCAGTCCCATCAACTCTTTGGTCTTCGCCGGGAGAGCGCCTTCCAAATACGTGTTGTGATCGATGTTGTAAAAGCGCTTCACCAGAAAATTGTTGGATTTGTCGACGTTCGCGTTGAGGCGCTCGCGCGTATCGAGGAAACGGCGTGCGGTCTCGCTTTTGTCGGCAACATATTTCTCGGTGAAGAGATAGGTCGGCTCTTTGCGTTCGGCGGCTGGACGTTCCGCGACGGTGGAGTGATCGTTGTTCGTCGTGGTCATGCCGAAATGGTAGCAGAGGCGGTGGGTGTGGGATGGGAAAAGATCTGAGCTTCAAGATTAGTTCTTCTGCACTGTCCGCTTCGGGCTTGGTGGTTGGGAAAGCTTAACCGCAGAGAGCGCTGAGAAATCTCGCAGAGATCGCTGAGGAAGTACCGGCGCTGGGCACACTCGGCCCGCTACCGGAAACACGGGTTGACACTGCGGATTGGGAAGCAGGATGATGCCCTCAGAACATCGTTCCAGATCAGCTTCGGTTGGCGGATTCTTCGCCTGTCGAGAAGAATGTGCGTGGAAGAACCTGCCGAGAACGGGGAATGCAAGAAGTCCCCGGCTTTGATTGTGCTTTTCTAGAGACGGGCGCCAGTGTGTTTGGTTGCGAAGTCGGCGCGCCGCTCCGGGAGGACAACATGGCTCGTCGCGGTTTCGTGATGTTAGCCCTCGCCTTTTTCCTCTCTCCTTATCTTTTTGCCAGCGGCCCCACGGGAACCATCACCGGAACGATCACCGACGCTTCGGGAGCGGTCGTGCGCAAGGCGCAGATCACGGTGACCGACCGGGGGACGAACGCGGTTCGTGACGCCGAAAGCAACGACGACGGCGACTTCACGGTGGCGTTGCTGCCGCCCGGGCACTATCGCGTCACCGCGGAGAGCACCGGCTTCCGGCGCACCGTGTTCAGCGACGTCACCGTGGACGTGGACCAGACCGTCCGCGTGGATTTTGTTTTGCAGGTGGGCGCCGCGAATGAAGAGGTGCGAGTAAAAGATACGCCGCCGGCGATTCAGACGGATACATCGACGCTGGGCCAGGTCATGAACAATCGCCTGGTGCAGGAACTTCCGCTGAACGAGCGCAACTTTCTGGATTTCGCCCTGCTGGTTCCGGGCAGCCAGTTGCCGGCAGAGGGATCGCAGAACTCGACGCAGGGCGGAGCGCTCAGCGTGAACGGAGCGCGGGAGCAGTCAAACAATTTTCTGCTCGATGGCGTGGACAACAACGATCCGTATATCAACCAGTATGTGGCTCTGCCGTCGGTGGATGCGATCCAGGAATTCAAAGTTCAATCCAGCGATTATTCGGCGGAATACGGGCGCACAGGCGGGACACAGATCAACGTGGTGCTGAAGAGCGGGACGAACGAGTTTCACGGCGGCCTGTTCGAATACTTCCGCAACCGGAGCATGGACGCCAAGAATTATTTCGACTTGCCCGACTGCACGGCCAACTCGGTGCCGGGCACGTGTGCCGGCATCCCGGGCCTGCAGCGCAACCAGTTCGGAGGAACGCTGGGCGGGCCGGTCATTAAGGACAAGACTTTTTTCTTCGTCTCTTACGAAGGGCTGCGCCTGCGGCAAGCCAATACGCGCGAGGCCACGGTGCCGTCGCAGAACCAATGGGGAGATCCCGCCAACCCGGCCCCGGGAACGGCGTTGTTTTTTGCGGAGGGATTTTGCTTCGTGAATCCTGTCCCGTCTTGCCCGCTGATCCCCACGGTGCAAGGTCTGTATCCGCAGGCCAATGTGGGTTCAGATTTGTTGAACTCGAACACATTTCTGTCGGCACCGGTCATTCGCCGCTCCGACAATCTTTATTCGGTCAAACTGGACCAGCACTTCAGCGCGACTGACACGGTATCGGCGCACTATTCGCTGATCGATCAGAACATTTTCAGTCCTTTCGATCCCGTCAACGCCTTCACAAATCTTCCCGGCTACGGCAGTTTCACGTTGAATCACGGGCAGAATGCGGGAATCGAGTGGACGCGCGTATTTCGCTCCCGCCTGCTGAATGAACTCCGGCTGGGATTTATTCGCATGAGAGCGACTGTGCTGCAGCAGAATCACGGCGATGACATCGCGCCAACCCTCGGCTATCCGGATGTGCTGACGAATCCCGTGGACCTGGGCTATCCCGATCTCAACGTTCTGAACTTCGACGGGATCGGAGAACCGATCAATTATCCGCAGGATCGCCACGATACTACGCTGCAACTCGCGGACAACGTAGCGTGGACGGTGGGCCGCAACCAGTTCAAGATGGGAGTCGATCTGCGGCACCTGCGCATCGACAACTACCTGGACTTTCTGGGACGGGGAGACTGGTTCTACCTGGGACAAACCGGCTCCGGAATTTTCGGCGGAGCCTGCGATCCTTCGGTCTGCGCTCTGGCTCAGTTGCTGCTGGGCATCCCCGATTACGCGCTCGCGGTCAGCGGCAACACTTACAACAGCCTGCGCAGCCACGGGGTGAGCACTTATGTGCAAGACGACATCCACGTGGTGCCGCGCTTCCTGCTCAACGTGGGCCTGCGCTATGAGTACAACAGCCCGCCGGTGGAAGCGCTGAACCGGTTCAGCGTGCCCGACCTGGTTCCGTGTCCGGACATTCCTGCGCAGTGCGCCACGCCGCCGACATTCAACGTGGTGGGGACGAATGGCATTCCTCGCGCAACGTATTCGCCGACCTATACCGACTTCGGACCGCGCCTCGGATTTGCCTGGCGGCCGCTGAAGACCGAACGCTTCGTGGTGCGGTCGGCGTACGGGATCTTCTACGACTCATCGATTGCCAACATCAATATTTTCCCGCGCATCAATCCGCCGTTTTACGATCTGGCGCTGTTTCCGCAGGATCCCACAACTTGTCCGGCAGGATTGTGCACGGTGCAGGACATTCTCAGCCTGCCGGGGCAGACCTCGGGCGTGGTGCAGGGCAACATGATTTCTCCGAAGTTCCGCGACGGGTACATGCAGCAATGGAACGCCGACCTGCAGTATGAAGTGCTGCCGAACTGGATGGTCGACACGGCGTATGTGGGGTCGAAGGGGACGTATCTGAGCAACGTGCTGGATCTGAACCAGCCGGACCCTGTGACCGGCCCGCCCTACGGGCAGTTCTCTTCCATTCTCTATGCCGAACCGGGCGCGAGCAGCAATTACAACTCGCTGCAACTCCGCTCGGAGAAGCGCACGAGCAATGGACTGGCGCTGCTGCTCTCGTACACATACTCCAAGTCGTTCGACGATATCTCGTCGGTATTCGCGGGCAGCGTGGGCGCGGGATTGCCGCAGAATTCCTACGACCTCGCGGCCGATCGAGGGCCGTCGGACTTTAACGCGGTAAACCGTTTCGCCGGCAGTTTTGTTTACGACTTGCCTTTCGAGCGCTGGGTGCACGGCAAAGCATGGGGCCAACGAGCACTGAACAACTGGCAGGCGGGAGGGATCGTGACGGCGCAGAGCGGATCTCCGTTTACCGTGGTGCTGGCCGGAGCACCGGCTGCCTCCGCGGCGGCATTCGGAAATCCGGCGAGACCGAATCTGATCGGCGGCCCGTTCACGGCGGGCACCGTGGCTGCGAATCCGAGTTGCACTGCACCGGAACAGGTGAGAACTCCTGCGGCCTGGTTCAATTCTTGCGCGTTTGTGACTCCTCCGGCTGGGTTGTTCCCGGGAACAAACGAGTTCGGCAATGAAGGTCGCAACGTTCTGACTGGACCGGGATACACGAATCTGGACTTCGGCCTGTCGAAAAGCGTGGCGTTCCGCGAGAGCCACCGGCTGATGTTTCGAGGAGATTTCTTCAATCTGTTCAACCATCCGAACTTTGATATTCCCAGCCACGTTCTCGGTGGAGCGCTGTTTGGGGAGGTTCTGTCGGCGAATGCTTATGGGAATAAGCCGCCTCGGCAGATTCAGCTGAGTTTGCGGTACGCGTTCTGAGGGGACTGCAGACGCTCGCTTCGCTCGCGGGGCGGACCCTTCGACTCCGCTCAGGGCAAGCTGCGTCCGCCCCTACATTAGGCGGTGGGCTTGTCGCGGGGCGGTTCGACTGCCAGGAATTCTTGGGCGAAGCGGATGGCGTAGTTTTCCAGCAAGCTGGGAATGCGGTGCGGATCGGATGACTTCAGCACCAGGCCGGCGTGGTGGTGCCTTTTGATGCGGAGAAAAACTTCCGGATCGTTGTAGGCAGAAGTATCCGGATTCTCTTGCCGCGCCAGCGAGAGAATCACTCCGGCATAATTTTCCCGCACCGGGGGCATCTGATAGCGTCCCGCTTCCCCAGCGATTTCGATGCGGGCCCACTCCCGCCACAGGTTCAGCCCGGTAGCGGCTTCGACCATTTCGTTGATGTAGGCTCCGCCAACCCGGGCGGCGCATTCGAGAAAATAAAAGTTTCCATCCTCGTGGGCCTGGATGAATTCGGCATGCGCGACTCCGCGCAACAGGCCTAACGCTGCGATCAGATCGCGATTCATGGCGCGCAGATCCGCATCCGCTTGGCTTCCCCGCTGGACCGTGTATGTCGTGAAGACCCCGCCGTGCGCCACGTTCATGGGAGGCTTGCCATAGCGGCTGACATTCGCAAAGACCACTTCGTTTTCCGAGACGACCGAGTCGACGTGGTAGACGTCTCCGGGAACGAACCGTTCGAGCAAATGGTTGGACTGCTTGTCTCCGAGTTGGTCTAGGATGGGCCACAGTTCCGCCGGCGTGTGAATTTTCTTGATGCCGATGGCGGAAGCTTCCTGGCGCGGCTTGAGCACCCACGGGCCGGGCACGTGATCGAGGTAATAGCGGATGTCGTCATGGTTGACGACGGGCACAAAGTCGGGCACGCGAATGTGGCGATCTAGAGCGCGCATGCGCATGGCCAGCTTGTCGCGAAAGTAGCGCATGGTGGTGAGGCCCATGCCGGGAATGCGCAGATGCTCGCGCAGGGTCGCAGCAGTCTCCATGTCGAATTCATCGAGGGCGACGACACGATCGAGTTTTTGTCCGCGCGCCAGATGGGTCACGGCCTTCACGATGTCGGGCAGAGCGATTTCTTCCGGAAGATAGAAGGTCTCATCGAGGCTCTCTCGGGGCCAGTCCGCCTCGCGTAGCTTTTCCGCGGTCAGCAGGAGGACGCGGCATCCCTGGCGTTTGCACTCGCGCATGAATTCCTGGCCCTTTTCGTACGTGGTGATGGACAGGAAGGTCAAGGGGCGCGAGTCAGGCATTGATGGGTCCAATCAGGGATAGGAGGATAGCACGGCGGGCCGGAATCGTCGCGTGCAAGAATTCAATGGACAAAATCGATTGGGCGAATCCTGTATTTTCATTCCGATTGGGGTTAGTTTATAGTCTCAACCCGGCGCATGAACACTGACGCGCGGAGAGAAGACTCATGGCTACGCAGACCCGTCCGGAAGGAAAGGCCCGCAGCTTCGGGGAAAACATTGAGAGCGACCTGGCATCGCGATTCTTGCGGGTGGTCGAAGTGGCGGCCATCGACTCGGCCCGCACCATGGGCAAAGGCGAGCGCAAGCTGAGTGACCAGGTGGCCACCGAGGCCATGCGCAAGACCATGGACTCGATTCCGATGCGCGGCACCATCGTGATCGGCGAGGGCGAGCGCGATGAAGCGCCTATGCTCTATATCGGAGAAAAAGTAGGCGCGGAATTTCCCGATGGCACCGAGGTGCCCGAGGTCGACATTGCCGTCGATCCGCTGGAGGGCACCAATCTTTGCGCGACCGGCGCCCCTGGGTCCATTACGGTGCTGGCCGCTTCCGAGCGCGGCGGCCTGCTCAATGCGCCGGATTGTTACATGGACAAAATCGTGGTCGGCCCATCGTGCAAAGACGCCGTCTATCTTGATGCGCCGGTATCGCACAATCTGAAGAACATCGCGCGGCGTCTGGATCGCGACGTGGAAGATCTGGTGGTGATTGTGCTCGACCGGCCACGCCACGAAAAGTTGATCGCGGATATCCGCGCGACTGGAGCTCGCATCAAGCTGATCGGTGATGGCGATCTCTCGGCAGGAATCGCGGCGGCCGTGATCGGAACCGGCGTGCACGTGGTCATGGGATCCGGCGGCGCGCCGGAGGGCGTGATCACCGCGGCGGCCGTGCGCTGCCTGAATGGCTACATGCTCGGACGCCTGGTGGTGAAGCCCGAACAACAAGAGCGCCTGGAGCGCATGGGCATTAAAGATAAGAACCGCATCTACGAAGCCGAAGATCTGGCGCCGGGCAAACAGCTGATCTTTGCGGCGACGGGAGTCACCGACGGCGCGTTGCTGAAGGGCGTGCGCTTCTTCGGCGAAGGCACGCGGACGTCGTCGGTGATCATGACCCTGCGCACCGGCAAAGTGCGCTTCGTGGAAAGCATTCACCTGGAGAAGGGGCCGGATGTGAAGGTGCGGTTCTAGGAGAGAGGGTTCCTGCTGGCAGTCTCGGCTCTTGACCTGCGGTTTGGCCTCCACATATAATCTAGGTATATCATCTAGATGGTTTAGAGAGGTGAACCCGATGCGTACGGTCGGCTTGTTCGAGGCCAAGCAAAAACTTTCGGAACTGGTGGAGCGGGCCAGCGGAGGGGAGGAAATTGGCATCACGCGCCGCGGCAAGCTCGCGGCCATCATCACTCCTGTCCGGAGCCGGACCGCCAGCGTGGAAGACGCGTTTGCCCGGATTGAGCAAATCCGCAAACGAGTCAAACCCCTGCCCAAGGGAATGACGGTCAAGGATCTGATCGAAGAAGGAAGGCGATGACAAGTTTCGTGCTGGATGCTTCCGTCGCTCTGGCCTGGCTCGTCGATCGATCGATCGATCCTTATGCAATCCGCGTGAAGCAACTTCTGCTGCGGGGAAGCCGCGCTGTGGTTCCGTCGCTATGGCAACTGGAAGTGGCGAACGGGTTTGTGACCGCCGAGCGCCGCGGGCTTCTGACGCCTGCCGATACTACTGAGATTCTCGAGAATTTTGAAATCGTCCTCGGCGGATTGATCGAGATCAGGCACGAGTCGTTGCCCGTTCGGAGGGTCATTGCCGCGGCGCGAGAGTCCAATTTGACGGCGTATGACGCCGCGTATCTCGAATTGGCTCGGGACCACGGACTGCCCATAGCGACCCTCGACCGCCGTTTGGCGGCCTCAGCGAAAAAAGCTAACGTACTCCTTTTGCAGTGATTGCAACTTTATTTCAGATACTCCGAATCCTTCTTCAGATCTTCCGGGATCGGCGGGAAAGGCGGCCATTCCTCGGAATATCCTTTCAGCAGCGGGGTGGCGATTTCTGCACGCAAGGTACCGTCGTGCACGACGATCGTGTGCGGATGCCCCGCGGAATAGCCTTCCCACAGGCTCACGCCGGCGTAGGCGCCATCTTTGCGCAGGATGTAATAGATCATATCGACATAGCGCAGGCGAGTCATGTCGCCGTTAAAATTGCGCACGATGCGCTTCAGCGCGTCGGTGCCGGCTTCCTGCGGAGACATGCCGTGGCGCATGTTCTCGACGATGGTGTGAGCGCCCGCGACCTTAATGTTCTCTTCCCCGCTGCCGGTTGCTCCGGCTGAGCCCACGTCCTGATCGGTGTAACAGCCCGCGCCGATGATGGGGGAATCGCCCACGCGGCCCGGGAGTTTAAAGGAGAGGCCGCTGGTGGTGGTGATCCCGGAAATTTCGCCCTTCTCGCTCAAAGCTGAACAGTGGATCGTGCCCGTCGGCGGGAACAGCACGCGGCGCACCGCTGCTAACTGGAATTCGGGTTCGATACCGAGATCGTCGGCGCGCTGCTGCAAGTGCTGAATGCGATCGCGCCAAAGATCGGCCTGCGGTTTGGAATCGTCCGCGGGTGGATGCCAGTGCGGATCGGCAATGCCCGGCCCCCACCAGTCGCGATCGGAATTGAATTCCTTCCACAGCAGCCAGATTTTGCGGGAGCGATCGGTCAGCAGATTTTCGCGCGGAAAACCCATAGCCACCGCGAAGCGCTCGGCGCCCTCGCCCACGAGCATGACGTGGCCGGTGTGCTCCATGACGGCCTTTGAGACCATGGAGACATTCTTAATGTTGCGGACGCCGCCCACCGAACCGGCGCGGCGCGTGGGACCGTGCATGCAGCAGGCGTCGAGCTCGACGACGCCTTCTTCGTTGGGCAGGCCGCCGAGTCCGACGGAATCGTCGTTGGGATCATCTTCCGGCCCCTTGACCACGCGGATGGCGGCATCGAGCGTGTCGCCGCCGCCTTTGAGAAACGCGAACGCGGACTCGATGTAGGCGTGGCCATTGTGCGCGCAGATAATGATCGGGCGCTTGGCGGCATCATTTTTCGACGCATGACCCTGCTGCGCCGATTCGGCAACAGCCTCGGAAGCAGCGGCGTTCACCCCAACTCCGGCGGCCACCGCGCCCAGAACGGAAGTCTTCACAAAATCACGGCGCGAAAAGGACACGGTGTTCTCCCTTCACTTCGACTCGAGGACAATACGGGCCGCATCGATGCACAACGAGTTGCCCGCATTCAGCGCGCGGAACAAACGATCGCGGAAGCGGCAGGATAACACGATACCGCACCGACGAACCTGCGGAGTAGCATCCACACGGAATAAAGAAGGAAGAAAGCAAGCTGGGTTCGGGGATAGCGCGCGGCTATCCCCGATTTGTTTGTTTCAGCGGCGGGCGAAGCGGCGCAAGCGGCCTGGATATTCGGCGCCGGCCTGTTTCAGTTGTTCCGCCATCGCAACGCTGATCGGTTGCACCTTCTCGGAGCGGAAGCGCAGCAGCGCGGCGATGTTGCCGACCCGGTCAAACTCGGGATCGTCCTTTACATAGAAGGTTTCAATATCGCGACGGATGAGCCACGGCAGAATGGCCTCGCCCACATCGACAATCTCCTGTGTAGCCCGGCCGCATACCGGACAGTCGCTGACCAGATGGGCGTCGATGTGGCCACAGCCAGGACATTCGACGGCGTGGCCTTGCAGATTTTCACCGAGCAGCAGGGTTTGCACTTCACCGAGTTCGAGGGAACGCAAAACGCGGCGCAGGCCCGTAACCCCGCGTCCATGGCTGCTGAGCGCCTCCCCGAGAACCTGCCCAACCAGATCGCGGCGGCGTTCGCTTTGCCAGTGATCCACGATCTGCTGCGCGTGGGTGCGAATCTCGTCGGCAGTAACGCTGGCGAGGTCGGCGCGAAAACGGCCGATCAGGGCTTGGCTGGCGTAAGGATGCAGTTGCGGCTCAAAGAGCGGGCGATGGGCATCCTGGCAGGCGAGAATCCATTTTTCGAAGATGCGTTTGTCCAGCAGATCCTTCACGGTGGCGGCGACATTCTTATAGTGCTGGCGAGCTTCGTCTTCAACGCGGCGCTGGGCGTGGCCGCCATCGTAGCCGGCGTAGCCATCGCTGCGCCCGCGGCGGGGCAGCGCGTGGAACAGGTCGTCGCGTTCGGTCAACTCTCCCAGGCGAAGATCGAAGATGCGGGCGCGATGGCGGTCGAGCAGCACCACTCCCAGCAGCGGAGAGGCGCCGAACAGGTGGGCCAGGGGTTTCAGGTGAAAGTGACGATCCACAAAAAGCTGCGTGCTGCCTAAGGTTGCGGGCAACTCGTATTCGCGCCAGATATTTTGTCCGGCGCAGGCGAAGACAGCTTTGGCGTGCGTGCCATTGCTGCGCAGTTCGCCGGAAAGCCGCACCACGCGCTCGATGTCGGCGCGGGCGCCTTCTTTCATTCCCTTGTCCTCGAGATGGCGCAGGGCTTCGCGGGCCAGGTCTTTGATCAGGATGGTGTCTTCTTTATGGGCCTTATTGCGCGGGGTAGAAGGTTGAAAATAAAAACTGACAGCGCAAGATTTTTCATCCTGAAATTCAGCTAGTTCACGGATTTGTTCGCGAGTCATGCTCATGGATGATCTCCCCAAAACTTTTGGAATTATGCGGCGCCGGATGGAGCCATGCGGCCTTGAAACTGCTTAGCCAGCCCCGGCGCTTTGCGTAGATGTTCGCGCGCGGCAGAAACAAAGGCCAGGACCCGCTCCGCCGGGTGGCCGGTGATACTCACGATCTCTTCGACGCTGAAGCCCTCGACGGCATGCAGGATGAAGGTTTCGCGGGGCCCGTCGCCCAGGTCCCGCAAGGCGGAGGCAATCAGGCGCAGAAGTTCGTCGGAGGCCATGATCTGCTCGGGCGTGGCGATGCGCGAGTCGGCAATGATGGTTGCACCGGTCACCGCCTCATCGGGCTGATGAAACTGCAACTCCGGCTCATCGCTGCCTTTGACGTTGGGTTGACGAGCGGAATCTTCCAGGTGAACGGCGTTGCCATTGGATTCGTCGGTGCGCGAAAGGCGCTCGAGCGCCCGCAGGGCTTGCTGGTAAAGCCAAGGCTCTAAAGCAAGCTTTTCAGGCTTCTCCATTCCATCGCCGAGGGCGGCGGCGATGGCTTCGCCAATGACCTCTTCTTTCGAAATGGAATCGCGAGGGATGCTCTCTTGCGCCTCGCGGAAGTAGATTTCGCGCTCGACGAAGCGGTCGAGGCGGGCGAGATTGACGTTCACGTAAGAGCAGATGTCGTCGGCGTCGATGGTGGCCGGAAAAACGGCAGCCAGCGTCTGCTCGAAAGGAACTTCGCTCACGGTCTGGCCCGGACGCGCGCTGTTACCGCGACGCCCCCGCTGCCATTTGTGCGCAGCGCGGAGAAGGTCCTTATGCTTGCCGACCTGCTGCAGCAAGTCTTCAAAAGCGGCTTTGACGGCTGCGGTAGCGGTGGGAGCGGCGGTTTGCACAGCCATTTGGCCGGACGGCAGGCGCAGGTTCAGCGAAACGCTGGTGCCTTCCCGGGCAGAAACCTCCTCGACCACGCCCTTCAGGTGAACCAGTTCCGGACGAAATACCTGCAGGCGCTTCTGCAGTTTTTCAATGTGGTGTTGAACATCTTTCTCGACGGCAGGATTTTTATGAAGACGATAACTGACGTGAACGTTCATGAGCGCCTCGGCATTGCTTACGAAGTGCGCCACCAAGTGCTTTCTAAGGCGATTGTACACCCGGTGGAAAAAAGGCAAACGGAGAATTGGAGGAGGCGAATTTAAAAAAATGCAACCTTTCGCCGATTTGGAGGCGCAAGAAACTTCGGATGACGGCATCGGGTGAAGGCGGGCCTTGTCGTGAATGGTTAGTTCCGAGGACGCTCGCCTTCGCTGGCGGGGCGGACGAATGCGTCCGCCCCTACATGTACGGCCTGCGCTTGCTTGCACACTGCGGTTTGCAGACTTTCGAATGGGCAGTTATGATCCGGGGCGATGATTCTTCGCCTATGCTGTTTTTTCCTACTGACTGCGTTTGCCTTTGCCCAAAGCCCTTCCTCGAAGGAAGTTGACAAGGTTTATCCCCAGGCCCATGAGTTGTACGTCGACCTGCACGAGCATCCGGAGTTGTCGTCCGAGGAAACGCAGACCGCGGCCAAGCTTGCAGCCAAGCTACGAAGCGCCGGCTATGAAGTCACCGAACATGTAGGCGGAACGGGCATTGTGGCGCTGCTGAAAAACGGCGCGGGCCCGACGATCATGCTGCGCACCGAACTCGACGCGTTGCCGGTGGAAGAGCAGACCGGCCTGCCCTATGCCAGCAAAGTGCAGATGAAAGATGATGCCGGCCGCGATGTCCCAGTGATGCATGCCTGTGGACACGATCTGCACATGGCGGCGTTGCTGGGCACGGCCGAGATCATGGCGGAGAGCAGGAATAGCTGGCATGGAACGCTTATGCTGATCGGCCAGCCGGCTGAAGAAACGATCCACGGCGCGGACGGAATGATCCGCGACGGGTTATTCACGCGCTTTCCCAAGCCGGACGTGGCCGTGGCGTTGCACGTGGACAACGAACGGCCGGCCGGGATGGCGGCCATTACGCCGGGCGTGTACAACACGAATTCGGATTCGGTGCGGATCACGATTTATGGCAAAGGCGGGCACGGAGCCATGCCAAATACGGCAGTGGATCCGATCGTGATTGCGGCGCGCACGATTCTCTCGTTGCAGACCATTGTTTCGCGGGAAATCAAGCCCGGCGAGATGGCGGTGGTCACCGTGGGCTACATCCGCGCGGGAACCAAGAACAACATCATCCCCGATCATGCGGAGATGGGATTGACCATCCGCACGTTCAAAACGGATGTGCGGAAGCAGATTCTGGCCGCGATCACGCGCATCGCGGACGCCGAGGCTGCAGCAGCGGGTGCGCCGCGTCCGCCATTGGTGGAACATTACGAAGCCACGGACCTGGTTTACAACAATCCGGAGTTGGCCGAGCGGCTGCGCGCCCCGCTGGAGACGGCGTTAGGAAAGAAGAATGTGGTGACGGCCGAGCCGATTGCGCCCTCGGAAGATTTTTCGTTCTTCATCCAACAAGGCGTGCCTGGGTTTTACTTCAACCTGGGAGGAGCCGACCCGCAGAAATTTGCCGAAGCCAAGGCCAATGGGACGCACCTGCCCTCGAATCACTCGCCATTCTTTGCGCCGGATGTAGACCCGGCTCTGCATACGGGAATCCTGGCGGAAGTGGCTGTGCTGAGGAATCTGCTGAATACGTCGCCGGAGGAATTGCGGAAATTGAGCGCAACGCCGCCCGCCCGGTGAGAGAAGTGCGAAGTGGTAACATTGAAGCCGGAGTTTTGAACGGATGCGGAATCAGCGAAAATTCACGGTTGTGATTGAACGCGACGAGGACGGCTACTATGTCGGGACGGTTCCGACTCTGCCGGGCTGTCACACACAGGCGAAAACGCTCGATACGCTGATGAAACGTGTTCGCGAAGCAGTTGAGGTATGCTTGGAAAGCGAAGACGGCGCCCGCCCCTCGCTTGAACTGGTCGGGGTTCAACAAATCTCGATATGACGCGCCTTCCCCGGCTCAAGGGTAAGGAAGTTATTCGCATTCTTCAACGCGCCGGCTTTCAGACGGTCCGCACCAAAGGCAGTCATACTTTCTTGAAACACCCAGATGGACGTGTCACCGTCGTGCCGGTGCATTCCGGCGAAACGATTGGACCAGGCTTGCTGCGCGCAATTCTCCGTGACGTTGAAATGTCGCCCGAGGATTTGATCGAGTAGGCTACACCGCGACCGTGACCGAGGTCTCGGTGCGGGTGACGGGGCGGTAGAGCGTGTCGCGCTCGATCGGTTCGCGGCCGGCGGCGCGGATGAGGCGTTCGAGCTCTTCGCGGCGCATCCCTTGCGGAGTCGTTGCGCCGGCGTCGTGGTAAATCTTTTCTTCAATAACCGTGCCGTCCATATCGTCGGCGCCGAAGCGCAGAGAAATCTGCGCAATCTTGGCGGTCATCATCTGCCAGTACGACTTGATGTGCGGGAAGTTGTCGAGCACCAACCGGCTCACCGCGATCTGCTTGATGTCGAGCATGCCGGTAGTCTTGGGCAGATGTTGCAGCGGCGTGTTATCGGGATGGAAGGCCAGCGGGATGAAGGTCTGGAAGCCGCCGGTTTCGTCCTGCAGGGCGCGCAATTTGAGTAAATGGTCGACGCGGTCTTCGTCGTTTTCGACGTGCCCGTAGAGCATGGTTGCATTCGACTTGAGGCCGATCTGGTGGGCAAGCCTGGCGGTGTCGAGCCACTGGTCGCCGTCGATTTTGTGATCGCAAATGATGTGGCGGACGCGGTCAGCAAAGATTTCGGCGCCGCCGCCGGGAAGCGAATCCACTCCCGAAGCTTTCAGTTGCTCCAATGTTTCGCGGATGGAGAGCTTGGCGCGCTTCGACAGGTACGCGACCTCGACCATGGTGAACGCCTTCAGATGCACTTGCGGAAAGCGCTGCTTCAATCCGGCGCACAGATCGAGAAAATATTGGAACGGCAGGTCGGGATGCAGGCCGCCCACGATGTGGAATTCCGTGACCGCCTCGGAATATCCGGAAGCGGCGGTTTCGAAAGCTTCCTCGAGCGCCATGGTGTAGGCACCGGGCGTGTCTTTCTTGCGGCCGAAGGCGCATAGACGGCAGGCCGCCACACAAACATTGGTCGGATTGATATGGCGGTTGACGTTGAAA
The DNA here is from genome assembly GCA_963719865.1 of uncultured Acidobacteriota bacterium. GTDB lineage: Bacteria > Acidobacteriota > Terriglobia > Terriglobales > Acidobacteriaceae > Sulfotelmatobacter. The sequence continues at coordinate 378,948 of CAVRDS010000050.1, forward strand.
TAGGTCTTGTCGCCGTGCATGCGCTCGCGCACGGAGTTGGCCATCCAGCCCACGGCGAGGATGTCGCCGGTGCGATAGAGGGTCATGGCGTCGGCAGCGTCAAGGCGTTGGCCGGCAAGGACTTTTTCGTGGATCGGCGCGAGGCGCGGATCATCGGTCTGAAAGCTGTGGGTCTGAAAGCTGTGAGTTGGGCGCGAGGCGGACATCCTATTGATGATATCGCAGGAAGATCCCGAGCGGCCATTGCGAAAGCGGCTCCCGTTGAACCGCTCGGCGATGCGGCGCCGCCTGGCCTGCACGCTCGCTGGGCGTGGGGGCCGCAGATTGTCGCCTACTTCCCTGCCTGCAGGAGCATCTAAGTAGGAGTTCTCTCATCGAACTCTGCGGCATTCCTCTGCGGTGAAGATCTTTTTACCGCAGAGAAACATCGCTGAGATCGCTGAGAACCTTTGGAATTATTTGCGCCTATCAACTTGAAGGAGGATTTGTTTTATGAAGCGTATGTTGGTGGTTTCCGCGTTGACCGCGGCCATGTCGTGTGGGGTGTTGCTGGCGCAAAGCGCGCCTCCGCCGGGAAGCAGTGCTGGGGCTTCGCAAGCACAAATGGCGGGCGCGCCTCGCATTGCGCCCGGCAGCGTGATCCCCGTGCAGCTGACCAAGACCGTGGACGCGAAGAAAGCGAAGACGGGCGACGAAGTCGTGGCGAAAGTCACGCAGGACATGAAGACGAAAACGGGAGAAGTGCTGGTTCCGAAAGATACGGAGGTGATTGGGCATGTGACCGAAGCCCAAGCGCGCACCAAGGGAGAAAAGGAATCGGAACTGGCGATCGCCTTCGATCACGCCGTCCTTAAAAATGGGGAGAACGTGCGGCTGCCCATGTCGATTCAGGCCGTGATCGCTCCGCAGAATACCATCGCCAGCGCACCCGACGGCGACGACGTGGGGACAAGAGCAACCCAGGGCGGCGGCATGCCTTCGGGCGGCGGCATGCCTTCGGCCGGCGCCAGTGCTGGACGCGGGGGAATGGGCGGATCTCAGGCGCCTTCGGCTCCTTCCGGCTCAGGGAGCATGCCCAGCAACTCCGGCAACACGCGGGGCGGCAGGAGTGCTTATCCTCCCATCAACGCCCAGACGCAAGGCGTCATCGGAGTTCCGAATGTGACGCTTTCCTCGGCACAGAATGGGGTCCAGGGACCGGTCATGAGTTCGGAGAAGAGCAACGTGAAACTGGAAAGCGGAACCATGCTGCTGCTGAAAGTGAACGGGTAAGATCGCAGACTTTAGGACGCGGGAGCCTGAGGATTCAGGCCCCCGCAATTTTACGTCTTATGCCACGAATGTGGTACCGAGCAGGTCACGCCTTGCGCACGAGCAGATCGGCGGCGACGAAAAGAAAAAACAGAACCGAGATGACGCCGTTCATGGTGAAGAATGCGGCGTTGAGCTTGGAAAGATCGTTGGGGCGTACCAGGGAATGCTCGTAAAGCAGCAGCAGGATTACCGCAAGAACTCCGATCACGGCGAACTTTCCCAGCCCGAAAACCGCGAGTAACGCCACGAGCAGCGCGACCATGATGAGATGAAAGGCGCGTGCGATCCAGAGCGCAGCACCGATTCCAAAGTAGCGCGGGACCGAATGCAATCCGGCCTGGCGGTCGAAGTCGTAGTCCTGGCAAGCGTAGAGGACATCGAAGCCTCCTACCCAGAAGGTAACAGCGGCAGTAAGTAAGAGGATGCGGGGATCGAGCGAGCCGCGGACGGCAATCCAGGCAGCCGCAGGCGCAATGCCCAGCGCGAATCCCAGCACCAGGTGCGACCAGCGAGTCAGCCGTTTCGTGTACGAATAAAGGAGCAAAACCGCAAGCGCGACGGGAGAGAGCAGCAGCGACAGACGATTCAACCGGCTAGCCGCCAGCACGAAGATGGCGCTGGACACCGCGACGAAAATCGCCACAAACGCCGGCGAGAGATGTCCGGCGGGAAGGGCGCGAGTGTTGGTGCGGGGATTCGCGGCGTCGATGGCTGCATCGGCCCAGCGGTTGAATGCCATGGCGGCGGAACGGGCGGCGACCATGGCGACGATGATCCAAAGAAGTTGATGAATCGAAGGGAGTCCGCCCGCGGCCAGCATCGCTCCGCAGAGCGCAAACGGGAGCGCGAAGATGGAGTGCTCCCACTTGATCATCTCCAGCGTGACGCGCAGATTGTGCAGAACGGGCACCAGTCGATTGTAATGCAGGGGTCGGGCGGCGAGGAGTGCAGCCGGCAATCATCAGTCATCGTTCTGGCGGCGCGGTGCTATCCGAGACCAGCGGCACGAAGCGGCAGAGCTCGCGGAAAATGGTGTGCGGTTCGTGGTTGCGCATTTCGATCAGTTGCAGTTGCTGCGAATCGTCGCGGCCCACGGGGACGATCATTCGCCCGCCTTCCGCGAGCTGATGTACGAGCGCGTGCGGCAGCTGCGGGGCGGCGGCGGAGACGATGATCTTATCGTAGGGCGCGCACTCGGCAAATCCGCGGCTGCCGTCGCCGGTGATCACCCGCACATTTCGATAATCCATTGCGGAGAGCAACTGCCGCGCCGCGTCGGCGAGAGAGGCGTGGCGCTCGATGGAGACCACCTTCGCCGCTAATTCCGCCAGCAACGCGGTCACGTACCCCGACCCGGTTCCGATTTCCAAAACCTTGTCGGAAGGCTGGAGCGCCAGGGCTTCCAACATGATGGCAACGATGTAAGGCTGAGAGATGGTTTGATCCTCCGCAATGGGCAGCGGATGATCTTCATAGGCCTGATCGCGATAGAGCTCAGGGGTGAATTCGTGGCGCGGCACGCGCGCCATGGCATCGAGCACGCGCTGGTCGCGAATGCCGCGGGCACGCAACTGGGCATCGACCATGGTCAGGCGCAGATTCGAGTACGCGGAGCTTGCGGCGGGAGAATCCATGCGGAAAGTCGAATTAGAACTAAGCTCAATTCTATTTCCTTCGTTGGCGAACGCGCACATCAAAGCTGACCACGCCGTTCTGATCGCGGGTGCCCACAATCGAAATACTTCGATTGAAGTAATACTCGCCTTCAATAATCTGTTCCGAACTCTGCGAAACGTTGGTGCTGTAGGTAAGAGTGAGATTGTTGGCGAATTGCTGCTCGATGGTGACCTGGGGCCCGCGCGCGGTGGGGTTGGTTTCGGTGGTCAATCCCTGGGGATCGATCTTGACCCGGCTTACCCCAAACAGCTTCTGCATGCGGCTGCTGACAGTGGAATTGATGGCCTGATTGATGATGAGATTGGTGGCTTGATCGGTGAACAGGGTCTGTCCCGACTGCTGCTGCAATTGCTCGGATTCTCCGGTGGTATGGCCCAGCGCCAGCAGCGCGATGATGTCGGATTTGGGCAGAGGCGGCTCGGAACGATAGTTCACATTGAGGCGCTCGGGAGTCCCGGTGACGGTCACGTCGAGATCGTAGTTGCGGACGTGGGTGGTGGCCTGCAGGTTCACTTGAGGTTCGATGGCGACGGGATTGGCAAAGGTAATGTCGCCGCGCTCCAGCCGGAATTTGATGCCATTGAAAGTGGCGTCGCCTTCAAGGATGTCGGCACGGCCGAGCACGCTGGGGCGTGCGAGCGAACCGCGGAGGCGCAGGTCAGCGTCGCCGGAGAGGCGCGCCACCGTGGTCTTCATCTGCAGTTCCGGCGCGGTGCGCACGGAGACATCCAGCTTGACGTTGTAGAGCGGTGAATTCGCGGCTGTAATGCTGGCGGACTGCCGGCTGCGTTCCAGATAGGATCCAAAATCAAAGCCCGGGGTCACAGCCAGCTTCGTGACCATCACATCGCCGGAGACCATAGAGGCCGAACGGTTGCCGACCCAATGCAGTTCTGCATTGGCGGTGGAACTGACGCCGGGCGGGTAACGCAGGCGCACTTCTTTGCCCACAGCAGTCAGATTGAAATTGAGCTGGCGGTTGTAGTTAGTCACGTCACCCTTGAAATCGACCGTGCCGCCTCCGGTGCGGGCGGTCAGTTGCCCGACGTGGACGCGGTCGCGCGTAAAGTTGAGTGACCCGTTCATTTCACTCAGGCCGCTGGGCAACCCGGCATAGTTCGCGCTTCCGTCCTTGATTTCGACTGTGCCCAAGGGAAGCGGATCGTTCAGTGTTCCGCCCAGGGTCATATGAACTGTAGCCAGTCCGGAAGCGGTGAGATTCTGATCGAAGCCGCCCAGCAGGCTTAAATCCGCTTGCCCGTCAGCTTTCAAGTCAAGTTCCTCGCCGCCCACAAAATGAATAGAGCCGCTGCCGGTGACGTCGGTTCCCTGGCCCACCAGATGTGTGGGCTGGATGTAGATGGTCTGCTGCGCGAAGGTGAAATGGATGGGGCCCTGATTGTGCAGTTTGGCGGACTCCACATCGAGATCGAGATCGGTCACGGCGCCATCCAGCGTCCAGCGCCGCGGATAGCGCAGCGGACCCTGCATGGTGATCGATCCGCCTGCCGCGGAGTGTCCGGTCAGCTGGTGACCGAGATAGGCGCGCCACAGGGCATCGGCATCCAGATGATCCATGTGCGCGATGATGGTGGCGGGATAATCTCCGTGCATTCCCACCGTGCCCTCAATGGAAACGGAGCCATGGGTGAATTGTGATTGCCCGGTCAGATGCAGTTCACCGTTTCTGGTTCTGGCTTCGACATCTAAAGCGCCGGAAAGCTCGTGATCGAAAGTCAGGTCTCGTCCGTGAAAGACGGCGTCAATCTCAGGAGCGCTGAGCGTTCCCGATCCCAGAAGTGTGAAGTCGGCGCGGCCCTCGATCAGCAACGGCTCGAGTTGGATCTGGTGCACCCGCGACAAATCGAAATTCTTCCCGACCAGATCCAGGCGAAAGCTTTGAGTGGCAGGAGCATAAGCGGCGCTGCCGGAGACTTCGGCGTCCTGGTGAGTGAGAACAATGTTGGTGAGTTCGGTCTCGTTCGCGCCCACGTGCAGATCGGCGTCGATTTTTTCGATGGCCTCGCCGTACGCGGAGGCTCCGGCCGCGTGGATGTGTCCTTGCGCTTGCGGATGCGTTCGGGTTCCAGAAATCTGCAGCGCGAGGTCGGCGGTTCCAGAGACCGGGTAATCGAAATCAGCCAGCGCCGCGGTGGAAGCGACATCCACATTGTGCAGATTGACACGCGCGGTGTAGGGACTGCTTTCGGTGAACTGGCCTTTTTGCAGCGAGGCATTGAGTTCGAAATTGGCGCTGGTGTCTCCGCGGCGCAAGCTTCCTCCGCGCAGGGAAAGATCATGCGAGGAGAACTGGACGCTGGCCGCGAAGGAATCCCAGTGCACGGGTTTCTCGGGCGTTCGCGAGGTGGCAGGCACCGTGAATTCGAAATCTTCCGCGACCAGGGTACCGGTCAGATTGGGCGACGAAAATGTTCCCGCGGCGGTGCCGTTGAAGGTGGCATTGCCGTCCACGCGAAACGGGAGATCGGTGGGTCCTCCGAGCGCGGCGACCAAAGGACGCCATTCCTCCAGATTGGAGGTGGAAACAGAAAAGTGCAGCGTCGAGGCGGACGCGAGAATGCCCGAGGCGTCCAGCCTGGACGCGGGCGTCGTCAAGTTGAACTGCGACAATTCCAGTGAATCGGTGGCGCCGCGGTATTTGCCCTGAAGACGCGCCGTGACCGGCAATTCTCGTGGCAAGGACCGCGATTGCGGGGTGACTTCGAAACCGAAGGCTATGTCGGCGTTCTGAGGATATCCCTTCCAGTTCGCATCGATGGTGCCCAGCGCCGATCCCACAGGACGAAAGCGGCCCAGGGGATGAGCGGGCACATCAAGCGCGGATGCGACCTCCGCCACAGAAACCTCGCGCAGGCGCAGATGCACGGCTCCGGCCTGCACGCCGGGCGACTTGGGCTTCTCGCCTTTTTTCAGCGGCGGCCGCGCCGCCGTGATCACGGGGAGTTCTTCCTTTCTATTCTTCCCCGGAGGCGGCAGCGGAATGCTGTGCAACCAGTTATCGACCTGGGCATCGCCGGTGAAACTCCCGCCCAACACTTTGCCTTGCAACTTTGAGAGCTTGATCTGCTGATCGGTCACAGCATAGTCGGTGCCGAGGTTCACTTTCTTCAGGGCGAATTGATCGTCCTGGTATCCGAGATCGCGCAGCAACAGTTCGCCGGAAGTCGTGAAATCGTTGAAGGACCAGTGTCCTTCACCCTTGAATTGCGCATAGCCTTCGCGCAGGTCGCGGCGGCGAGCAATGGCAGCGGCTTCCTGCAGATTGACCTGGGCCTCATAGCTGGCGTCGACTCGCGGATTGCGGAAGTCGCCGACGCGGCCGCTCAATTTCAGCGAAGATTTCCCGGAATTCCACTGCAGCGACTGGATGTCGACAAAGGTGCTGGCCAGGCTGAAATCCACGGTCGTCATCCACGCGAAAGGGCGGTAATTCTCGAAGGCGGTATCAACTTTCCCGATGGCCAGATGGCTGAGGTAGCGCCCGCGAAGGAACGAGTAATCCATCTGCAGGTTGGTGCCATGCACGGAAAAATCCAGCGGGATCTTCTGATCGCCCCAGAGCAGTTCGCCGTTGCGGACGGAAAGATGATCGATGGAGAGCGCGAACAGTTGCTCGACGCGTTGATGAAGCGGCAGATTCTGCGGCAGCACGCGCAGCGCAGGAACGTTGGTGGTCGCGCCGTCGGGTCCGATGGCGATATGAATGACTGGATGATCCAGAGACAGGGAGGTAAATCCGAATTCGGTGCGCAGAAAAGAGATGACCTTCATCTGCGCGATCAAGCTGTCGGCATGAGCCAGAGGAACGTCGGTGGGCGATTCCTTGCCATGGACAGTGATGTTGCGGACTTCAACCTGCAGACGGAAAGGAACCACGTGGAAGCTGCCGATATCGGTGCGCCCACCGGTGATGCGGTCGACTTCCTCGACCATGCGGCGCCGCACGTAGGACTGGAAAGAACTGGTGGTGGTGTACCAGAGACCGGCGAGGATCGCTAGGAGCAGAACGGCGAAAACCAGCAGAAGATATTTCCACCAGCGGCGGGCCCGGGCGGCAGGTTCGGTCACCGCGTCTGGACTCCCTCCCCGGGAGATTCAGGGGCGTCGGGCGTGCTCACTTTGCTTTCAGAACGGAGAGATTGCAGCCAGGAAACCATCAGCTCGTTCACTTTCTGCTGGGTCAGGAGTTCGCGGATTTTGCCAGAAACATCCGCCAACGGGACATCGCTTCCGCCGGACTGCTTCAACTGCGGAACAAACTTGTCGCGGTAATAGGCTTCAATGCTTTTGGAATCGATCTGCACGGCGGGACGCAAATGGGCGTCCACGAGCCGCATCAAGTCGATTTGCTGCTGCACATGCTCGACCAGTTCCGGCTGAGTGAGGTCGAAACGGGCCAGAACTTTTTGCCAGTCCTGGTTCGTGACCGCGTCCGGATATTGGGTGCGGGCATTATCGATCTGAACGGCTGCCTCCGCTTCAGTGGCATGCTGGAAGGATGCCGACTTCATCTGCTCGGCGAGCAGTTCCTGGTCGATCAGACGGTCGAGCACAGCGCGGCGGTCTTCGTCCGTAAAAAGGCTGAGCGGGCGTCCACTGAGCAAGGCTTCGTAGCGCAGGCCCTGATCCCAATCGCTTTGCAGGATGATGTGGCCGTTGACCGTGGCGACGATGCGGTCGATGACCTCGCCGGCCGCAGCGGGCCGCGCCAAAGCGCTCAAGAACAACGTGAGTGCAACCACCGCGATCGTCTTGTTCCTAAAAATGTGTGGCATCAGAATGGCTGGCCTATGCTGAAAAACACGTTGAAAGGCCGCAAACGCTGCACCGGAGCCGTGGTCGTCGTGTCGAAGAAACGGGTCGGATTCAGATTGTAGCCAAAGTCAAAACGCAAAGGGCCTATGGGCGTTTTATATCGTACACCCAGCCCCACCGCATGCGAAGTGTAATCATACCCGGAGTTGTCGAAGTTGGTGACGCACTGAGAGTCCAGTGTACGAGGGGTCACTGTACTTGCGGACAAGCACTGTTGGGGATTCTGCTGATGCCAGCGCATCAGGCCCTTCAACATGTCGTGCGGCGCGGTAAAGACGTTGCCCATATCGTGAAAAATGGCGAACCCCCATCCTTCTCCGAGGAAGGGGAGCGATGTTTCGGGGAAGCGGATTTCCATGTTATTGACGAACAGCGCGGTGCCGCCGACGGGGAAGCCCGAACTCGGATCGCGGGGTCCTGTCTGATTTAACCCGAATCCGCGATGAGAGTTGGCCCCACCGGCAAAAAATTGCTCGGGCAGAGGAATCGTAGCGATGTCGGAACAAGTTGGCTCCCCGGCGCCATTCAGCGGGCAAGATCCCGGAGGCAAAACCCGCGTGCCCCGAAAGGGCTGCACCAGTCCAATCGACGTGGAGCGGGCGAACACGAACGTATGCCCGGGTTTGCCTTTGCGTCCAAAAGGGTGATAGGTCGAGAACTGGGCCAGGGCGCGGGCGAAGTTCGCGGGAAGCCCTATGTTTGGTCCCGTGCTGGACTGCGGTGTCTCGGACTGTGAGCCAAAATAGCTCGACGCGAGAAAGGCGTCGAGAGTGAAGTAGTTGCCTTTCGTGCTCTCCAGTGGGTTATCGCGTTTGTCGTGAATAAAAGTGAAACCCGGTCCCCCCACACGAGCGGGCAGCGAAAAGAGTTCAATTTCACCAGCCGGGAAATCCTTGGCAAAGTGGCTGGCTTTGACGGTGCGGAAATCGAAGCGGTAGGTAATCGAATTCGGACCGGGACGCGTTCCCGGCTCCCTGCCGGTGTTGCCGAATTGTTGCCGGAGATCGATCTTCCCTTCCAGTCTTTGCGAGGTAAAGGTCGCAACGTCGAGGCTGTTGTCGTAGAAGACGGTAAAGATCAGCTTGAACTTGTCGTTATCGAAAAGCTTGGGGATGGCATAGCTGGTCAGCCCGCGCTGCTGCAGACTTCCGACGTTGGATTGGAAAGCCAGGGTATGGTTGCGTCCTCCGACATTGAGCCGGGTCACATCGAATTCCACCCGGGGACTTACCCCGGTTGCCCCCGACGGCGCGGTGGACCCCGACGGCAGCCCGGTCTCAAATTCAAATCCAAAACCGTAAGTAAAGGTGTAGCGTTTCGCCTCTTGCACTTGCACCAGAATGTTTTTCGTGGGATCGGTGCCCTCCGGATTCTGTACCGCGGTATCGACCTGGCTGAAAATGCCAAGATCGTAAAGCCGGGTCTGGGTGTTGAGTAGGTCCTGCTGGCTGAGAGCATCTTTGGGATGAACTTCCAGTTCGCGTTGCACGACGTAGTCGCGGGTGTGATCGGTTCCCGCAACCATCACCTGATCGACGGTGAAGCGCTCGCCTTCCTGAATGGTGAAAGTGACGTCTTCCCGATAGGGCTGACTGGCGGAAGGCGCGGTGGAAAGTTCGAGCGAGGCGTTGGGAAAGCCGTGATCGAAGTAATAGCTCAGGATTCTTTCGCGGTCGTTAGCCAGATCCTGCTCGGAATAGGGTTGGCCGGGCTCCGTAGTCAATTCCGGGAGATCGCTGCGATTGACTTTCTGATTGCCTACCAGGTGAACCTCAGCCACGCGCGTGCGTACTCCCTCTTCGATGTCCATATGAACAGCAAGTCTGTTCGAAGATCCCTGATAGTTGTCATCGACCTTGGTGGTGATGTGGACATCGCGAAAGCCGTTGGAGCGATAGAGGCCTTCCAGGGTGGCGACATCGGCCTTGAGCAGCGCCTCGCTGTAACGCCCGTGGCTCAGAAAGCGGCTTGCCGGCTGAATCTGCAGGTAAGACTTCAGCTTCGCCGTGTCCAGAAAGTTCTTGTTCCCGCTGATCTCTACGAGGGCAAGTTTGTGCAGCGCCCCGGCATCGATCTGATAGATCACCCGCAGAGTTTTCGGATCACTTTCCTTCACGATGTCGACCTTGGCGTCGAAATGGCCTTGGGTCTGCAGGTAGTCGAGCAGGTTGCGTTTGCCCTCGTTGAGCAAATCGTCATCGACCGCGTTCTCTTCGTAGACGGGGATCTCGCGCTTAAGAGTTCCTTTGCTGATGTGAAATCCGCGGGCCGAGATCAGCACCACCGGGCCGGGATCGATCTGGTAGGTGAAATCGACGGCATTGGATGCGGGCCGATATACCTGTTCGGCGATCGAAACCTGGGCCAGCGCACGGCTTTGCTTCTGAAATTTTTTGCGCATGCGCTGCAGAGAATCACTGACGCGGGCGGAAGTCAGCTTGTCCCCAGGCTGCATCTTGGCAATGCGGCGAACCTCCGCCACGGAAAGACTGGAAGTTCCCGTAACTTTCACTTCCCCTACATGCGCCTGCGGGCCGGGCGAGATGTGCAGGAGAATGTCCACCTGCTGCGTGGTGACGTTGGAAGTGCGTTCCGCAGTGACCCGTGCCCGGTAATATCCGTTTTCCTGCATGAGCTGGCCAATGTTCTCGAGGGCACGGTCCAAGTTGTCGGTGCTAAAGCGCTCGCCCAGTTGCAGCTTCGAGGCGTTTACGATCTGGTTGGCGTTGGGCCGGGCAGGAGCGCCTTCTACATCGACGGCGCCTACAAAGAAGTTGGGGGAAGTCACGAAGCTGAGCTGCACTCCTTCGCCCCAAGGTGTGACCTCGGCCTGAATGTCGGCGAAGCGGCCCGTCGCATAGAGAGCCTTGATGCTGTCGCGGACCAGCACGCGCTGCAGAGGCACGCCCGCTTTTTGTGGCAACAACTGCAGAAGGTGCTCGCGGTCCCGTTCCGCGGCCCCCGGAAGCTCGACCGACAGAACAATTTTGCCCTCGTAATTGGAAGTGGAGATCCCCGGTTCGGAGCCCTGCTGGGCGTGCGCCGCATGCGACAGGGCCGCGGTCCCCAGCAGGATCAGCGCGGTAAGAAATGTCGCATGGCGTCGTGGCAAAGGGATCCTTGGATTCGGGCGTTTTCTGACTTGCTTGAGATGCGCCCAAACCGTATGAGTCGTTGGCGGGCTTTGGAATAGAAACCCGGCTAAGTCCGTCTCCACTCGACCCAGCCACTTATAATAAAGGTTTTGCAGCACAAGACTGGTGACCTCTTTGGCACAGGAAACAGAACGGCGCGCTGAATTGAATTCTCCCCGGGAAGCGCTGGCGGAGGAACGCTACTCCCGGCAAATTCTGTTTCGCGGGATCGGCGCGGAAGGTCAGCGGAAGCTGGCGAGTGGCCGGGTGGCGATCGTGGGTTGCGGCGCGACTGGATCGGCGCTCGCCGGATTACTGGCCCGGGCCGGCGTGGGCACGCTGCGGATCATCGATCGCGACTACGTCGAACCCAGCAACCTGCAACGGCAATCGCTGTTCGATGAGGCGGACGCCGCTGAGTCTTTGCCGAAGGCCATCGCGGCGGCGCGCAAGATTTCTGCTTTCAATTCGCAGATCGCGGTGGAAGCGAAGGTGGAAGATCTGGTTCCGGCGAATATTGAAGTATTGCTGGAAGGAATGGGCCTGATCCTCGATGGAACCGACAACTTCGAAACCCGCTATCTGATCAATGACTATGCGGTAGACCGCGGGTTGCCGTGGATTTATTCGGCAGCGGTGGGTAGTTATGCGGTGACCCTCAACGTGCTGCCGGGAGAGACGGCTTGCCTGGCCTGCATTTTTCCGGATTCGCCGCGCGGCATGGTCGAGACGTGCGAGACTTCGGGAATCCTGAACTCGGCGGTGAATCTGGTCGCGTCGATCGCGGCCACCGAGGCGCTGAAACTCCTGGTCGGGGCCAGCGGTCTGCGGCACACCCTGCTTTCGTTTGATTTGTGGACCAACGATCGCGCGGAGATTGCCGCCAGCAAACCGAGGCCCGGCTGCCGAGCATGCGGCGAGCGGGACTTCGTTCACCTTGCTGGCGAGGGACGGCCGCACATCACGTTGTGCGGCAGGAATTCGGTGCAAATCCATGAGCGGCAACGCCCCGTTGATTTCGCCGAGATGGATCGACGGCTGCGGCCTCACGGCATGGTCCGCCATAATGACTTCGTTCTGAAATTCTGGCACGAGCCGTACGAGATGACACTGTTCCCCGACGGCCGGGCGATTATCAAGGGGACGACCGATACGGCTGTGGCGCGTAGCCTGTACGCGCGGTTTGTGGGGAATTGATTGGTCGCGCGGTAAGGTAAGGATGCTTCGACTGCGCCGGAGGATCGCTTCGCGATCCTCTGGCTCCGCTCAGCATGACAGGGCTAAGCTGCATGACAGGGCTTATGGCGGCGCAGCATACGAAGGGTTGTCATGCTGAGCGGAGTGGGGAGGAGCGAAGCGAGTCACCGCGCAGTCGAAGCATCCCTACTCCATTCCGACTTCATCCAGGGGTACCACTCCGAAGCCAGATCGATCCAATGTGGATTCTTCTTCACGATCAGCCCAACTTTTTTCTCGCGCCGCCAGCCTTTCAGTTGCGTCTCGCGCGCTAGCGCTTTGTGCACATCGTCGTAGGACTCCCAGTAGAGCAAGCGGGTGACTTCGTATTTCTTGCTGAATCCTTCGAAGTGATGCGCCTTGTGCTGGAAAACGCGGCTGTGCAGACTGCCGCTAAAGCCGATGTACAGCGTGCCGGAGAGGCTGCCCATGATGTATACGGAGTAATATTTTCTCTCGCGCGACATGCCCACATTGTTGGCTCGCTAGGACCGGCTGGCTGTGAGGTGCGTCACAAACCGGCGCACCCGTTCCCATCGCGGGAATTGGGTCGGGTAGGGATGCTTCGACTCCGCCAGAGGATCGCTTTCGCGCTCCTCTGGTTCCGCTCAGCATGACAGGGCTAATGTTTGTCATGCTGAGCGAAGCGGTGAGCAGCGAAGCGACTCAGCGCGGAGTCGAAGCATCCCTGCCCGCTTCCCAACCTCATCCGGTAGCTAGGATCTCGCGGCTGACTTCTGCTAATCTTCTCCGTTTGCTCAGCAAAACAATTCCTGCGCAGAAAAGGCCCGAATGGCTGAAAACACTCGCCCGCGTCCCACAGGCTTCTACCGATGGGCAGTTCTCGTCATCATCAGCGTGGCCATGGCGGGGAACTACTACATCTACGACAGCATCAACGCCCTGGAACGGATTTTCATCGACCGTCTGGGATTCTCTGCCACTCAGTTCGGATGGCTCAATGCCAGCTATAGCGTGGCGGCTGTCGCGACCCTTCTGATCGGCGGCATCATCATTGACCGCATCGGCACAAAAAAGGCGATCCTGGCCTTCGCAGCGCTTTGCTTTTTGGGGGCGGTCATCACGGCTTCCCGAGGCAGCGCGGTCACGATGATCGCCGGGCGCACGGTTTTGGGACTCGGCGCAGAATCGATGATCGTCGCCGTTACCACGGCCCTAGCCAAGTGGTTCAAGGGCAAGGAACTCAGCTTTGCCTTCGGCATCAACCTGACCATTGCCCGGCTTGCGTCCGTCGCCGCAGACAACTCGCCCACATGGGCGAACTGGGCTTTCTATCCTCATGGGCCTGCGGGCGAGCCCAGTTGGCAGCATCCATTGTTTATCGCCGTCGGGGCCGGAGTCCTGGCTATGGTTTGTTCAGCGGTCTACTGGGCGATGGAAAGTTATGCAGAAAGGCAATATGAACTCGGACAAGCCGGGCAGACCGACAAACTGGAATTCAAAGGCATCTTTCGCTTCGAGTTGTCCTACTGGCTGGTAGTGGGCCTGTGCTTCACGTTCTATTCCGCAATCTTTCCCTTCCGCACGTTCGCCATCGACTTCTTCACCAACAAGATTCTCGCGGCCCACGGCGGTACGGCGGCCACGGAGGCAGCCAGAGTCCTCAGCCTGGAGCGAGCCGGCAACCTCAACAGTTTGCTGCCACTCACGGCGATGATCGCCACCCCGCTGTTCGGCCTGTTGGTAGACCGGATGGGCAAGCGGGCCTGGTTCATGATGCTTGGATCCTTGCTGCTTATGCCGGTGTACCTGATGATGGCGTATTCGTCGGTTTCGCTCTACGTTCCCGTGTCGATGATGGGGATCGTCTTTTCGCTGATTCCCGCTGTCATGTGGCCCTCCGTCGCCTATATCGTCGACCAATCCAGGTTGGGAACCGCCTATGCCCTTATGACCCTCATCCAGCAGATAGGGTTTTTCCTTCTGAATCTGCTGATCGGTAAGGCGAATGACTACTCCCATGCAGGCTTGAACAATCCCGGGGGATATGCCCTCGGAATGTGGATTTTTTCCATCTTAGGATTCATCGGAATGGCTTTGTCGATCCTGCTTCGCGCCAGGGAAACCGGCCCGCACGGTCACGGCCTGGAAACCATCACAACCGCGCACTCCGCCGCTTGAGCACAATATAAAAAATTACAAATTTTCGAAGAATGCGACTCTAAATTTGGGATAGGGTTTTATTGTCAAAGACGATTCTGCTTCAAACGGGTCGAAGCAAAGGATTTCGAGCGACGAAGCATCTCAGGAAAGAATCCTAAGAACGGTAGAATTACTCTCATAAATTGAATACCGAGGTTACTGTAGTTTTCAACCGACCACCCGCAAGCCATACAACGTAAAGATAGTTAGCCGCATCTCACGAGGTGCGGCCGGAAAAGGCAACTTGACCGACCCAGAACAGAAACAGGCCAGCGATTCGATCGAGGCCGAGCTCATCGAGAGGGCGAAGCAAGGAGACGCCAAGGCGTTTCAGAACCTCTACGATAAGCACAAGCGAAGGGTGTATTCCCTTTGCTTGCGGATGACATCCAATACGGCGGAAGCCGAGGATCTGACCCAGGAAGCGTTCCTGCAACTGTATCGCAAGATCGGAACGTTTCGCGGTGAATCGGCGTTTTCGACCTGGCTGCACCGGCTTTCTGTGAACGTGGTGCTGATGCACCTGAGAAAGAAAAGTCTACCGGTGGTTTCGCTGGAAGAAACCACGCAGGCAGGCGAGGAAGACACTCCGAAGAAGGATTTCGGGGCGGATGATTTGGCGTTGGCCGGATCCATTGACCGGCTGCAATTGCAGAAGGCAGTGGGTGATCTCCCTCCCGGCTACCGTACGATTTTTGTGCTTCACGACGTCGAAGGTTACGAACATAATGAGATTGCGGCGATCGTGGGCTGCTCGATCGGGAACAGCAAGTCCCAGTTACATAAAGCACGCATGAAGTTGCGCGATCTGCTCAAAATGAATCGACCCGAAAAGGCCGAGAAATCCTGAGCGGCGTTCGACGCAACCAAGTAATTAAGACACAGCAAGGGCGCAAGACAATTGCGAGACAGAAAGTAATCAAATCAAACGAGCCGGCGCAGACTGGCCGTGGTGGCACGCACTTTGGCAGAATTGGCGGTAGATTGAGGCATCAGAGGCTTGGGGAGAAGCTGTATGACCTGCGTTGAATTGCAAGCGAGCCTGACAGAGAACGAGAGCGCCAGCAGTCCGGAACAGCGAGCTCACTTAAAGAATTGCCCGGAGTGCTCAGCTCTGATCGCGGACTTACTAGTGATCGCCTGCGCCGCCGGGGAACTGCGCGCGGCGCACGAGCCCAGTCCCCGCGTCTGGAACGGCATCGAAGCGGCATTGCGGCACGAGGGCCTGATCCGGCCGCAACGGGCCAAAGCCTCCCTGTTGCCCGCTTTCACCAGTTCCTGGGGATGGACTCGCTGGATGTTGCCCGTGGCCGCCGCATTGCTGGTTACGGTGGGCGTCCTGATTCGGCAGCATTCCGCTTCCCACCAAATCGCCACCAATGAAAATCCCAGCCGCCCTGCCTTGTCGGAACTTGGCTCGGATTTAGCCGCGGGACTAAACGATGAGGATCTGATGCAGGAGGTCGAGCAACAGCCGGCGGCGCTGCAGGCCGAGTACAGTGAGAGTCTGCGCCGCGCTAATCAGTACATCGAGGATGCGAAGAACGTGGTCGCTGCCGATCCCAATGATCAGGAAGCTCGGCGCTCCCTGATGGAAGCGTACCAGCAAAAAGCCATGCTTTTCGAGTTCGCTTTAGACCGCTCTCTGCCATAATGAACGCCACTTACCAGTTGCCACAGCGGAGACGAAGGATTTCGGGAAATCATATGACGGCGCGAAGGGTCGAACTTCGAGTGATCAGCGCAGTGCTGGCTGGAATTTTGCTGGCCGGAACGGCCGTGGCCGAGACTCATAAGGAATATCGCTTCAATGTCGGGCCCAGAGCTGGAATTTCGGTCAACAATCCCTACGGCTCCATTTCAGTGAAACCCGCAACCACTAACGTGGTGGTTGTGAATGCCGTTCTGTCCTCGGATAAAGTCGAAGTGGACAACAACGCGATGGGGAACCGGGTGGAAGTAGTGTCTCATCTGCTGCCCGGAGCGGATGCCCAGTCGGGCCGGGTGGACTACGAAATTCTGGTGCCGGCCGATGCCAGCGTCACCCTGCATTCCAGTTCCGGCTCGCTGCATGCGGAAAGACTTCATGGCGACGTCACGCTGGAAGGCGCGGGCGCGACCGTCGACGTTCGTGACATTAGCGATGCCCATCTCCACGTGAAAACTCTGAACGGCCCGGTCACGCTCACTAACGTGCAGGACGGGCACGTGGAAGTCGATTCGTTGAGCGGGAACGTGATCCTGAACAGCGTGACGGGACCGCTGGTGCAGGTGATTTCGACCAGCGGCGGCATCCACTACCTCGGCGATTTTGGCGACCGCGGCGAGTATCGCCTGACCAGCCACAGCGGCGACATCGAAGCCATCGTGCCCGATTCCACCTCGGCCGACGTCAGCGCGCGCTCGGTGCGCGGCGAAGTGCATGACGATATTCCTCTCCAGCCTAAACAGCACACGTCCTATGTCATGCAGCAGGGACGTGCCTTCTGGGGTACCATGGGGCGCGCGGCGGTGTCATCGACCGTAGTGCTGCGCAGCTTCAGTGGTAAAATTCACCTCAGAAAACGCTCCGCAAAATAAATACAGAAAGAATCCGGGCCGTTTGAAGAAGCGTTCTGGCAAACCGGCGAGCGCCCAGGCTGGCATGCGTGCGCGATCGAAACGCCCGGCGCGACCGGTGGGAAATCGCCGGCCGGGAGCCGTCTTCCTCGTCGGCTTCATGGGAGCGGGTAAGACCAGCGTAGGCCGCGCCCTCGGGCAACGGCTGAATTGGATCTTTGAAGACCTGGACGATCGCATCGCGGCTCGCGAAGGCCGCAGCGTCGCAGAGATCTTCCGCGACTCAGGCGAGAGCGAGTTTCGACGCGCCGAGCACAACGCGCTGAAACATCTACTCGACGAATTGCGTGGCGGAAGCACGAGGATTGTCGCCTTGGGCGGCGGCGCGTTCGTGCAACCCGACAATGCGTCGCTGTTAAAGGCGTCGGAAGTGCCCACAGTTTTTCTGGACGCTCCGGTCGAGGATTTGTGGCAGCGCTGCTCGCGGCAGGCCAGTGAAGACGGGACGGAGCGGCCGTTGTTGCGCAATCAAGAGCAGTTTCGCATGCTATACGAGTCGCGGCGCCCGGGTTATGCGAAGGCAGTCCTCAGGATTGAAGCCGGCAATCGGAGCGTGGAAGCCATCGCCGCCGAGATTGCCGAAACGCTCGGGCTGAAGAAAATCGAAGTCCGCGACCAACAAGGAGAGACGGAGTGAAGTTTGCAACGGGAATGCGGGTAGCGGCGGCTGTGGTTTTGGCATTTTGGTTTGCGGCTTTGACTCCAGCCCACGCTTCCCAGAAAAAGGAAAAACCGGCTGGTCCGCAAACCGTGGATTCAGGTTCGTTCGGAGTCTTCGTCCGAGGACAGCGGGTGGCCACCGAAACCTTCAGCATCCAGCAGCAGAACGGCGCCAGTTCGATCAAGTCGCAATTCAAGGAAACCAGCGGGAACGATACGGCCACGCAAAAATCCGATCTGCAAATTACATCCAGCGGCGATTTGCTGCACTATGACTGGAGCCAGTCCGCGGGCGGGTCACTGACGGTGACTCCGAACAACGATTTCCTGCTGGAGAGGATCACTCCGCCTTCTTCAGGCAAAACCGCGGAACAGCCTTTCCTGATGCCGAGCACGTCTTCGATTCTGGACAACAATTTCTTCATCCACCGGGAAGTGCTGGCCTGGCGCTATCTGGCGGCAAACTGCAAATCGGATCCGGCCGGCCTGAAGTGCGAGCATACGCCCGGAGACTTCGGAGTGCTGGTTCCGCAGGACCGCTCTTCGGTGCACGTGCGCCTGGAACTGGTAGGCAAGGAAAAAGTTATGATCCGGGGCACCGAACGGGAATTGCTGCGCCTGAATCTGACAGGCGATAATTTTGCGTGGGCCTTGTGGGTGGACGATCACGATCAGTTCAAACTCCTGCGGGTGGCGATTGCTGCCGATAATACGGAAGTAGTCCGGGATTAAAAGCAGTCGCCCGGCTGCGGAATCGGGATCGCCCTGGAAAACTTATTGTCACTGGCTGACTCACGTACGGCTCGGGTGCTGGTCACGGTGCTGCTGTTCGCGCTGGTGCTGGGGTTTCTTTACGTCACGCGCGACACCCTGATCGCCTTTCTCTTCGCCATTTTCTTCGCCTACCTGATGAGCCCGCTGGTGAACCGTCTGGAACGGTTGCTCAAGGGGCGAGGCCTCGCCATTGCCGTCATCTATTCCCTTTTGACCGCGCTGGTCATCGTGTTTTTCGTCGTGGTTGGCCCCAAGGTTACGCGGGAGGGGGCGAAGCTGGGACAGTCCCTGCCTACTTTGCTGGGCAAGCTCAGTTCCGGCGAGATCGCGCGGCAAGTCGGCGCGGATCATGGCTGGAGCCTGAACACAACGGAATTTGTGCAAGGCTTTCTGGTCAGCCATCAGGATGAAATCACGCGGTTGGCGCAGCGCATCGGGTTGCGCGTGGCCGACGTCGCCAAGCAGGCCTGGCTGTTTTTTGTGGTGCCGCTCTTATCCATCTTTTTTCTGAAAGATGGCCGCGGCTTCAGCGATTTTCTGCTGTCGACCATCCAGTCGCGCCCGCAGCGCGAGTTCCTGGAAAATGTGCTGAACGACCTGAACCAGATGCTCGCCCACTTCATCCGCGCACAACTCACTCTGGCGGCGCTGACCCTGGTGGTGTATTCCATATTTCTTGGAGCCATGCGAGTGCCCTACCCGCTGGTCCTGGGCACAATGGGCGGGGTGCTGGAATTTGTGCCCGTGGTCGGCCCGCTGGTGGCTGCCGTCACTATCATTACGGTGGCGCTGCTCATGAGCTACCCGCACTGGCTGGTGCTCATCATCTTTCTCGGGGTCTGGCGTTTGATTCAGGATTATGTTTCGTCGCCGCGCATCATGGGCGAGAGCATGGAACTGCATCCTTTGGCCGCGATCTTCGGAGTGATGGCGGGCGGAGAGGTGGCCGGCATTCTCGGCGTCTATCTCTCGATACCTGTCATGGCCAGCCTGCGCATCGTCTTCCGGCGCTGGCGCCTGTATGCCGAGAAGCGCAGGTTCGGCTCGCTCTCGGAATATCCCTTCCGCGGTCAGGAAACGCACAGAACGTAGGCAGGCAGCTATCAGCCGTCAGCTTTCAGTGGAGCATTCCGGCTGAAAACTTATGCTCGGACTGAATGGTCTGAGCTGAGGGCTGATAGCTGACAGCTTATTGTCCGGCGCCCGCTGCCGTGACTTTTTCGATCGAGACTTTGCGCAGAAATTCCGCCGCATCTTCCGGCAGGACGGTGTTGATGAACATTCCCGATCCCAACTCAAAGCCGGCCACGCGCGTCAGCCGCGGGATCACGCTCACATACCAATGAAAGTGCCGGGCCCCGGCATACTCCGCCGGACCGCTGCGCACGGTGAAGTTCAAGTCGGGATTCTCCAGGCCAACATACATCTTCGCCAGCAGAGCCCGCAAAACGCGCGCCAGGTCGGCAATCTCAAGCTCAGAAATTTCTCCGAAGCTCGCCATATGTCGCAAGGGGAAGATGTGGGTGGCAAAGGGAGTGGCCGAGGCAAACACTTCCATGGCCACGAAATGTTCGTTTTTCAAAACGACGCGCGTCTGGTCTTCCACTTCCCGTTCGACCATGTGACAGAACATGCATTCGCCGACGTCGTCATAGTGGCGCAGAGCTTCGAACAGGCGGTGCCGCACCTGGCTCGGAATCACCGGCGTCGCAATCAACTGCGAATGCGGATGCTGCAGGCTCGCGCCCGCATCCAGTCCGTGATTCTTGAAGATCGTGATGTGATGGACGCGCGGGTCGAGGCTCAACGCGTTGTAGCGTTGCTTGTAGATGCCCAGAATTTTCGCCACGTGGGAATCGTCGAGCAACGTCAGGCAGCGGGAGTGGTCTGGACTATCGATGATCACTTCGTGGAAGCCGAATCCGGCGACGCGCCGCCGCAAGTGTTGCAGGCTGCGGATCGGCTGAACATCGCTCGACAAAGCCGCAAACTTGTTGGGAATCACCCGCACTTCCCAGGGCTGGCCGTTGACCGGGGTTCGCATCACCTCGGGCGGGGTCTTGCTTTCATTGCCCGGGCAGAATGGACAAGTCTCCACAAATGCGGGTACCGGCTGCACCGCTCGATGCGTTGCCAACTCTTCCGGCCGCTTGGCCCGTTCCGTTGCGATGATGACCCATTCCTTGGTGAAAAAGTTTTGCCGCAGCTCTGGCATTGGATTGCCTCCACAATCTCCTATCGGCAGAGGAAGGCAATTCCTGCAGTCGGCGTGGGCGCCTGTTATAGAATTCCAAGTACTCCCTTATGAGCCAAAAACTTCCTATAGGTATTCTCGGCGCTACCGGCGTCGTCGGGCAGCGGTTTATACAGATGCTGGAGCACCATCCATGGTTCGAAGTGGCCTGGCTGGCCGCCTCGGACCGCTCCGAAGGCAAGGCCTATGCCGAAGCTGCGCGCTGGCGCTTGAAGACGCCCATTCCCGCGGCCGTGGCGAAGATGCCGGTTTCACCCGCCACGCCGGAAGGCGCGCCCAAAATTATTTTCGCGGCGCTCGATGCTTCCATCGCCGCGGAACTCGAACCACGCTTTGCCGAAGCCGGCTGCGCCGTCGTCTCGAACTCCAGTGCACTGCGCATGCAGGAAGACGTTCCCCTGGTTATTCCCGAAGTGAACAGCGGCCACATCAAGTTAATCGACACGCAAGGATGGCGCAAGAAATCCGGCGGCTACGTCGTGACCAATCCGAATTGCTCGGCGATCGGGCTCGTGCTGGCGCTGGCGCCGATCCACCAGAAGTTTGGCCTGGAAACGGTGATGGCCGTGACGATGCAGGCCATCAGCGGTGCGGGATACCCGGGCGTCGCCTCGCTCGACATTCTCGGCAATGTGATCCCGTTCATCCGCAACGAAGAAGAAAAAATGGAAGAGGAGACGAAAAAGCTGCTCGGGCAATTGAACGGATCGAAAATTGTTCCCGGCGCTTTTGCCATGAGCGCGCAATGCAACCGCGTCGCCGTTGAAGACGGGCACACCGAGTCGGTCTCGATCCGGCTGAAGAAAAAAGCCAAGCCGGAAGAAATCATCGCCGCGTGGAATTCGTATCGCGCCGAGCCGCAGGAGTTGAAACTGCCCAGCGCTCCCGAGTACCCCGTTGTGTATCTCGAAGCCAGCGACCGTCCGCAGCCGCGCTTCGACGTCGATATGGGAGCGGGCATGACGACGGCGATTGGGCGTCTGCGTCCCTGCGGCGTGCTCGACTGGAAATTCACCGTGCTGTCGCACAACACGATTCGCGGAGCGGCGGGCGCCGCCGTGTTGAATGCGGAACTGCTGAAGGCCAAGGGCTATTTAGGATGAGCGCACCTCCAGCCAGGCGAGCGCGCCATTACGAATCCTGGGGTCATCCTGAGCGCAGCCGCTTTTCCGGCGGAGCGAAGGATCTCGCGCGCACAACGGCCCGCATTTTTTCGACGGAGCCCCGCCGATGATCGTCATGAAATTCGGCGGCACTTCGGTCGAAGACGCCAAGGCCATCGACCGCGTCGCCTCCATCGTCCAAGGCCGCCAGGCGCAGCAACCCGTGGTTGTCGTCAGCGCGATGGCCAAGGTCACCGACACGCTGCTCACCATGGCCAAAGCTGCGGGCGCCGGCGAGCGCAAAGCCGCCCTCAAGCTCTGCCGCTCGCTGCAGGAACGCCATTACAACACCGCCAGCGAATTGCTGGGCACGGCGCGCTTCACCGAATTCCATTCCGAGCTCGGGTCCGATTTTGAGACGCTCGACGAACTGCTGCGCGGCATCTCGGCCGTCGGAGAGATCACGCCCCGCACGACCGACCACGTCGCCGCCTTCGGGGAAATGCTGTCGAGCAAAATCGTGGCCGCGGCCTTCGACGCGCGCGGGCTCAACGGAGCGCACGTCGACTCCCGCGACGTGCTGGTTACCGACAGCACCTACATGCAGGCGGTGCCGCAGTACGAGGAAACCAATACTCGTCTGCAACAGAAAGTGCAGCCCCTGCTGCGCGACGGACAAGTGCCGGTGATGGGCGGATTCATTGGCGCCAATCGCGCTGGCATCACGACGACTATCGGGCGCGGCGGCTCGGATTTTTCCGCGGCTATTTTTGGCGCGGGCCTGGGCGCCGAACGTATCGAGATCTGGACCGACGTTGACGGCATTCTCACTACCGATCCGCGGATCTGCCCGGAAGCGCACCGCATCAAGGTCATCAGCTTCGACGAGGCCGCTGAGCTCGCGTATTTCGGAGCGAAGGTGCTGCATCCCGCGACCGTGCTGCCCGCGATCCAGAAAAATATTCCGGTCTACGTTTTGAATTCGCGCAATCCTGCGTGCGAAGGCACACGCATCACCACCCGCGCTCCGCACAGCAAAAATATTTTTAAGGCGATTGCGGCCAAGAAGAAGATCACGATTGTCGATGTGGCGGCACCGCGCATGCTGCTGGCCCACGGATTTCTCAAGTCGATCTTCGAGGCCTTCGACCACCATAAAGTCTCCATCGACGTGGTCTCTACGTCCGAGGTCAGCGTCTCGCTTACGGTGGATTCGAATCAGGCCATTCCCGCGCTGGCCGCCGATCTGGCCAAGCTGGCGGACGTGAAATATGAGGGACGCAAGGCCATCGTCTGCCTGGTGGGAGAAAACTTGCGCGACACGCCCGGAATTGCCGCGTTAGTGTTTCGCGAGCTCGCCGACAAAAAAATCCGCATGATCTCGCAAGGCGCGTCCGAGATCAATCTCACGTTCGTGATAGAAGAAGACGAAGTGCCGGATGTAATCCAGCGCCTGCACAAAACTTTCTTCGCCGAACTGGATCACGAAACGTTCGCTTGAATCGGACGTAAGTGTAGCGGCGGACGCCGTCGTCCGCCGAGGTTTGAAGTAGCGGAGGCGTCCCGCCGGCTGTCGCGGGAGCGTCTCGCCCGCGCATCCGTCTTTCTTCCCTGGACTGCCGTCAGGACACTTCCCTGAGGTAAGCTGTGTGAGATATGAACCTCATCCTCCTAGGCCGCGGCAAAACCGGCTCCGTCGTCGCGGAGGTCGCCGCCGAACGCAAGCATCACGTCCGCGTGGTTGGTTCCATGGAGAATTCCGCCTGCGCCGCGCTCACGCCGGAAACCTTGCGCGGCATCGACGCTGTCATCGACTTCACCGGCCCCCACTGCGTGCTCGCCAACATCGAAGCCTGCGTCCGCGCGGGTAAGAATATGGTGGTGGGCACAACCGGCTGGCACAAAGAGACCGATCGCATTCGCCGGCTGGTCGAGGAACACGGCATCGGATTTCTTTACGCGGCAAATTTTTCCATTGGCGTAAATCTATTCCTGGAAGTGGCCCGCACGGCGGCAGCGGCGCTGCACTACGATTACTCCGGACAAATCTTCGAGCGCCATCACGCCAGCAAAAAGGAC
Source organism: uncultured Acidobacteriota bacterium (assembly GCA_963719865.1). Classification (GTDB taxonomy): domain Bacteria; phylum Acidobacteriota; class Terriglobia; order Terriglobales; family Acidobacteriaceae; genus Sulfotelmatobacter. Next base: position 402,797 of record CAVRDS010000050.1, read on the forward strand.
GCGCCCAGCGGCACCGCGATCACCCTGCGAAGCACGATTCGCGAGGCCAGCGGGAAGGATGAAGACTTGGAAATCATATCCTTCCGCGAAGGCGAAGTTGTGGGCTTGCATGAGCTTGTTCTCGAATCCGAGGCCGACCGCATCTATCTCTGCCACGATGCGAAATCCCGCCGCGGTTTCGCCGAGGGCGCGGTGCGGGCGGCAGAATGGCTCGCCGGGAAGAAAGGGTTCTTCGAATTCAAGGATGTGTGGCGGGAGTTGTGAGGCGTCCCCGGAGCGCTGTGAATGCCCTCACGCGATTTTCCCTCCGCTGCCGTTAGCGCTATCTTATAGCTATGCAACTTCGCGGATGTGGCACGGCGCTGGTGACTCCGTTTCAGCAGGATGGTTCGATTGATGGCACGGCCCTGCGCAATCTGGTCGAATGGCAGATTGAAGCGGGCATCGACTTTCTTGTTCCCTGCGGCACCACGGGTGAGACGCCGACGCTGACGCACGATGAATGGCTGTACGTCATCGATGTGACGATTGAAGTCGCTGCCGGACGCGTCCCCATTGTGGCAGGCGCTAGTTCGAATTCAACTCACGAAGCCGTCGAGAAGGCCAGAGAAGTTGCGGCGCGCCCCGGAGTGGACGCCATCCTCACCGCATCGCCTTATTACAACAAGCCCACGCAAGAAGGCCAGTATCGCCATTTCAAGGCCATCGCCGAGGCCGTAGGAGACAAGCCGGTCATTCTTTATAACGTGCCTGGCCGCACCGCGGCGAACCTTGAGCCGGCGACGCTGGCGCGCCTCGCCGAAATTCCCAACATCGTCGGCGTAAAAGAAGCCAGCGGCAACATGACGCAGGTCGCGGAGGCAATCAGCTTGGTGCCGGAGACTTTTCTGGTCTTCTCCGGGGACGACGCGGTCACGCTCCCCGTGATCGCGCTGGGTGGAGTGGGAATCGTCTCGGTCGCCTCCAATGAAATTCCGCACGAGATGGCCGCGATGACGCGCGCCGCCCTCGCGAACGACTGGGCGACCGCTCGCAGCCTGCAGCGCAAATATCTCTCGCTGATGCAAGCCAACTTCATCGAATCGAGCCCGCTGCCGGTGAAAGCCGTTCTCGCCATGATGGGAAAGATCGAAGAAGTCTACCGCTTGCCGCTGCTGCCCATGCGCCGCGACACGCGCTCGCGCCTGCAGAAAATCGTCACCGACATTGGATTGATCAGCAAGCCTGCCGCGCCCGCGCCGTCGGCAACCGAATTTTTCATCTATGAAAACTGGGCCGCCGGACCGCACAAGATCGTGGTGCATCGCGGCACCTGCGGCCAGTGCAGCCACGGCAAAGGGCGTCCCTCCGGCCACGACGCCAACCACGCCCGCTGGCACGGCCCCTACGCCACGCTCGCCGAAGCTCGCGAGACAGCTCACGCCATGACGGGAGTCCTGATTCGCAGCGAGTGCAAGTGCGTGTGAAGCAATTGTTGATTGTTGAATTTTGATTGTTGATTGAAACCCTGCGTCCGCGATCACATTCATTGTCATCCCGACCGGAGCGCAGGGAAAGCAAGCGGAGTGGAGGGACCTCGCGTTCTCCGAGCTTTGACAAATCCGCAATCCGCAATCGACAATCAACCATTCATGTCCACCCTCAAATCCTCCATCGAGCGCCTGTCCGCGCAGGGCGAAGTCGAACACGATCCGGAAGCGCGGAAAACATTCCTCGAATTCCGCGACCAGCTTACGCAAGGCAAGATCCGCGCTGCCGAAAAGAAAGGCAGGCATTGGACAGTGAACCCCTGGGTCAAGCAAGGCATCCTGCTGGGATTCCGGCTCGGCGCGATTTCCGAGATGCCCGCGGGGCTGTCGTTTGTCGATAAAGATACTTTTCCTGCCCGCCAGTTCACCGTCGCCGACCGCGTGCGCGTCGTTCCAGGCGGATCGTCGGTGCGGACGGGCGCCTACGTCGCTCCCTCGGTCATTTGCATGCCGCCTATGTTCATCAACGTTGGAGCCTACGTCGACGAAGGTACGATGATCGACTCGCACGCGCTGGTCGGTTCCTGCGCGCAGATCGGCAAGCGCGTGCATCTGAGCGCGGCCGCGCAAGTCGGAGGCGTGCTCGAGCCGATCAACGCCGCGCCGGTGATCATTGAAGATGACGTGCTGGTCGGCGGCAACTGTGGCATTTACGAAGGAACGCTGGTGCGGGCGAGAGCGGTGCTGGGCGCAGGGACGATCCTGACGCGCTCGACGCCGCTCTATGATCTGGTGAAAGGCGAAGTCTACCGCGCCAGCGCGGACGCGCCGTTAGAAGTGCCCGAGAATGCCGTCGTAGTTCCCGGCTCTCGCGCGGTAAGAAAAGGCAAGGCCGCAGAATGGAATCTGTCGCTCTACACGCCGGTCATTGTGAAGTATCGCGATGAGAAAACCGATCGGGGGATCGAGTTGGAAGATTGGTTGCGGTGACACGGCCGGAAAACGATTTCCCGGGTAGTGAGTCAGTTTGAATGTAGGGTGTGTGCCCGGGGAGGTCCCTCGCTCCGCTGGCGAAAACGCGGGGCTTCGGGATGACGCCTTGCGGAAATTTCGCGCTGTAGAAGGAGATTGTGGTTGTGACGGACTTCTGGTAATCCCACCGACTGCTACCGCACCTCAATCCCCAATGTCCCGGCCCCGTTCGACGCAACCTGAATCTGTGCGAGCCTCGCGATCACAGCATCCGCTTGCACTAAAGCATCCGCTGGATATGTGCTGGCAATTCCGATCACCTTCATCCCGGCCGCGCGGGCTGCCTGAATTCCAGCGGGCGCATCTTCTATCACCAGACAGTCCGCCGGATCGAACCCTAGCCCTGTCGCGCCCTTCAAATATGGCTCGGGATGCGGCTTCCCGTTGGTCACATCATCGGACGTGACCAGAACGTCCGGCACCGGAAGTCCGCAAAAGGGCAAGCGTGCGCTGGCCAGCAGACGCGAACCCGAAGTCACCACGCACCACCGACCCTGCGGAATCGATCTCAGCAACTCCGCTGCACCGGGCATGACGGAGACTCCTGCCTGATCGCTGGCTTCGTCATTCTCGATTGCGTCTGCCTCGGCCTCCGCATCCAGATGCGGCGCCACCCTGCGAATTACCTCGATCGTACGCACGCCGTGCGCGACGGCCATCACCGCCTCGGGGTCGACGCCCTTGCGCCGCGCCCATTCGCGCCACTCGCGGTCAACCGCGCCCGTGGAATCGCACAGAACTCCGTCCAGATCAAACAGAATGGCTGAGCAGGAAAAAGTAGGCATCTTTATTTTTGTATCACAGCGAAGCGGGGTGCGAGTGAAACGGTGCCCGAGCAGTCCCGAATCAATTTACGTTGTCATCCTGAGCGGAGGGACGGCCTCGCGAATGCGAAGCCGTCCCGGAGTCGAAGGATCCCTTTCACTCAGATGACACCCGTGGCTTATCGAGGAGTTCCCATGAGAACGTATGAGCCCTGGCGCAGAGCACGGGACGAATGCCTTGCTGCTGGGGGAAGCGGTCGGCGACGTAGGGATCCTTCGACTGCGCTCAGGATGACACACTAATCGGATGACAGACTAGTCAGGATGACAGAATGAATTGATCGCCCGTCATCGCCGCCCGCTGCCGCAGCTTCAGATGCCGCTCGCGGAAGTGCGCGCGCGCACGCTCTCCCCAGGCGCGCACGAACCAGTAATTCAATCCCGCGCCAATCGCCGAACTGGCCAGCGGAATCACCCTGCCCGCCCACTTTTCCACAACTTCGGTGCTGGCCTTGGCGGCGATGCGCTGAATCACGCGTGGCACAAATTTGTTGATGACCTCTTTTTCCAGCAGTTCGCGGCTCATGTCGACTCCGGCCGCGCTGGCCGCAGCAATCCACAACTCAGCCATCTCGTCATCGGTATTGAATTCGAATCCATACAGCAGGCTCAGCTTCTGAATCGTCCGCATGGTGATCGCAGACAAAATCCCGAGATCGGGCACAATCGTGATCAATCCGCCCAGCCCAAGCCCCGCGCCTTCCACGGCGGCTAATTTCATTCCGCTGCGAATGATGGAATCAGCCACGATGTCGAGCTCGTGAATCTCCAGCGAGAACACGCCGTGATATCCCGAGATGGGCACACGGTAAGCCGTGCGCAATTGCAGGAGAAACCTGTCCGGATCCACGCGGACCGTCGAATAAGCACGCGTCAGTCCCTTGACCAGCGCGTTCTCGACTCGGCCTCGAAGCCATGACTTGGTTTTCCCCGCCATTGACTCCACCTTACCGCACGCGACGGGAGAAAGCCATCGGGGGAAGCAGTGAGTGGCTAGTGGGCAGTGCGCTAGTGAGAGGCTTGGCTCGTAGCTCACTGCTCACCGCTCATCGCTCGCTACTGTGCTAGCATTCTGTTTACTCCATGCCAACTGGAAAACTGCAAATCGTCCCTCTGGGCGGCCTGGGCGAGTTCGGCATGAACTGCATGGCCGTGCGTTGGGGTGACGACATCATCGTCATCGACGCGGGCCTGATGTTCCCGGAAGCCGAACTGCTCGGCGTCGACATCGTTGTCCCCGACATTTCGTATCTCGTCGAAAATCGGCAGCGCATTCGCGGAATCGTCCTCACCCACGGCCACGAAGACCACATCGGCGCCCTGCCCTGGATGCTCTCCGAACTCAACGTGCCTGTCTGGGGCACCGAGTTCACGCTGGCCTATGTCGAAGACAAACTCGACGAGCACGGCTTGCTCGACGACGCCGACCTGCGTGAGATGCGCGCCAACGAGCGCTTCAAGGCCGGAGCCTTCACCATCCATCCCATTCAGGTGACGCACAGCCTGGTCGATTGCGTCGCGCTCGCCATCCACACACCGCTCGGAGTGATCATTCATACCGGCGATTTCAAAGTCGATCCCACGCCCACCGACAACAGGCTTTTCGATCTGCATACTTTCGCGGAATACGGCAAGAGCGGCGTGCTCGCGCTGTTTCAGGATTCCACCAACGTCGAGCGCAAGGGATACACGCCCAGTGAGCGCGCGGTCCGCCGCAAGTTCGACGAAGTTTTTGCCCACACCAAGCGCCGCCTGTTCATCTCGTGCTTCTCCTCGTCGATTCACCGCATCAATCTCGCCGTGCAACTCGCGCATGAGCACGGTCGCAAAGTCGCCTTCATCGGCCGCTCCATGAACAATTCCGCGGAGATCGCCGAGGATCTCGGCTACATCGAAGTGCCGGAAGGCCTGCTCATCAATCCGGGCGAGATGAAGAATTTCGCGCCGGAAAAAGTTTGCGTACTGATCAGCGGGACGCAAGGCGAGCCCATGTCGGCGCTCTCGCGCGCCGCCGTCGACAATCACAAGCACGCGAAAATCGAAAAGGGAGACACGGTCGTCCTCTCCTCGCGCATCATCCCCGGCAACGAAAAAACCATTTACCGGATGATCGATCACCTGTTCCGCCGCGAGGCGCACGTCATCTATGAAGACGGAACTTCGCCGCCGGTCCACGTGAGCGGCCACGCCAGCCAGGAAGAACTCAAGCTCATCATCAACCTGGTGAAGCCGCGCTACTTCATTCCCATCCACGGCGAGTACCGCCAACTGAAGCTGCATGCGGAAATGGCCGCAGCCATGCGCAGTTCGGTCGGGAAAGTCATGCTGATCGAAAGCGGCGACGTTCTCGAATTCGACGAACTGGGCGCGCGCAAGGCCGGCAAAGTGAATGTCGGACGCGTGTGCATCGACTCCGGAAGCCGCACCGACGTGGTCGAAGACCTCGTCATCAAAGACCGCCGGCACATCAGCGAAGACGGGATCGTGCTGCCCATCATCGCCATCAACAAGCTATCTGGAAAAGTCGAAACGGCGCCGGAGATCGTGACACGCGGCTTCAACGTCGGCGAGGACGGGTTTATGGAAGGCGCCAAGCGCATGGTTGAAGACACGCTCGCGCACTCCAGCGACGAGGAGAAAGCCGACTACGGCGTCATCAAAGAAAAAATCCGCGCCGACCTCAAGCGCTACATCAACAAGCAAAGTCAAAAACGCCCGCTGATCATGCCGGTGATTTTGGAAATCTAAGTTCGATCGGCCACGGATTTGCACGGATTGCCACGGATTCTTGACTGCAACGACTCATGTGGTGACAGCCGCCCTCGGCTGTCCGCCGGGCAGCGCCCGGCCAGTCTCATGACGGAATGGACGTAGCTGCCCTGGTGGAAAACGAACGCTCGGCTTCGCCATCGCGGGACGGACGAAGGCGTCAGTCCCCTACATAATCGGAATTAAACGAATGATTACTCTGTCCGACCTGGAAACTGCCCGCACCCGTCTTCAAGGCATCACACGGCACACGCGCCTGATCGCCTTTCCGCTCTGCGCCGAAGACCCGCGCCGCCTGCTGCTCAAGCCGGAGAACCAGCAACCCATCGGAGCGTTTAAACTGCGCGGAGCGTACAACAAGATCGCGTCACTTTCGGATGCGGACCGCAAGCGCGGCGTCATCTCTTACTCCAGCGGCAACCATGCGCAGGGAGTCGCCTACGCCGCACGCGCGCTCAACGTGAAGTCGGTCATCGTCATGCCCAACAACGCACCCACCATCAAGCGCGAGGCTACCGCGAAGCTCGGCGCGGAGATCGTGCTCGTCGGCCCCGGCAGCGACGAGCGCAAAAACAAAGCCGAGGAACTCGCCGCGCAGCATGGATACGTAATCGTCCCTCCGTACAACGACGAAAAGATCATCGCCGGACAAGGCACCATCGGGCTGGAAATCCTTGAAGACCTCCCGGAAGTCGAGACCGTTCTGGCACCAGTCGGCGGCGGAGGACTGATCAGCGGCGTGGCTGCCGGCATCAAATTGACCAATCCCAAAATCAAAGTGATCGGCGTCGAGCCCGAACTTGCCGCTGACGCCCAGGCCAGCCTGCGCGCTGAAAACGTTGTCCAGTGGCCTGCCGAGCAAGTCTCCCGCACGCTTGCCGACGGGCTCCGCACGCAAAGCATCGGAGGCATCAACTTCGAGCACATCCGCGCCTACGTCGACGACATCATCACCGTCACCGAGGACGAAATCCGCCAGGCGATGAAGTATCTGAGCGCGAATCCCGGCACGATCGCCGAGCCCAGCGGAGCGGTCTCGGTCGCCGGATTCATCTTCCACGCCCGGGAACTGCCTCGCACCAAGGTGAACGTGGCCATCATCAGCGGCGGCAACATCGAACCGCGCATGCTGGACGAGTTGCGACGGTGATTGCGCGGTCTTGGAAGTCAACTTCCCCACCCTGTCGCAAAATACGCGACAGGATGGGGCACCCGCTTGCAGCTTCGCCGGAGCTGGGTTTGCAAGCAACGTCTCTTCGGCCAATAATCTAAGCATGAAACTGCACCTGCTCTTTCTTGTCGCCACACTTTTGGTGCTGACATCGCTGGCGGCTGCTCAAGCCCAGCGCGGCACACTCGTCCACGAAGAGACTATCCGTGTTTCTCCGAGCGCCGACACCGCAAAACTCGGCCAGGCCGGACGCGGATACGAACTCGTCGTTCTCGATACCAGCCGCGATTGGACGCACGTGGAAGCCATCATTCGCGAGCCGAAAAAAGATGAAGACGACGAAGATGACGAAGACGACGCCAGCAAGACCATCACTGGATGGGTGCAGAACAAAGCGCTGGTCACCATGAGCACGACCGACGGCGACAAGATTATTTTCGGCGAGGCGGCCAATTCCGAAGATGAAGCCAGCCGCCGCCGCGGCCGCCGCGACGCCGCCCAGGACGCCATGCGCCTTTACTATCGCGTCTATGATCTGTTCCCGACTTCGCCCATAGCCGCCGAAGGACTCTACCGCGCGGCTGACATTCGCTGGCAAATGGAGCGCGCCGATGTGATGACGCGCCCGTCCGCCCGCGAACGCGAAGCCTACATGCGCGGCCAGATCAATGAAGAGTGGATGAAGCTGGTGATGAAGAAATTTCCCGGCACGAAATGGGCCGACCTCGCCGCTTTCCACCTGATCGAAAACAAACTGTGCGGCGATTGGCAAGCAGCGTCGAAGTGTCCGGAAAAAGAATCGGAGATGTACGAAAAGTATGTGAAGGAGCACGGGCAGTCTCCAGCGGCGGCGGAAGCCTTGTACAACGCGGCTTCGCGCCAATCCGCGCTGATTGAGATTTACAAGACCGAAGCCAATCTGAAGAAATCTGCAGAGGCGAAGAGCCGCGCTCTTGATCTCGCGCAAAGAATTCTCAGCCAGTATGGACAGAGCGATTGGGCCAATCGGGCGCAGACGCTGATCTTCTACGTGCAAAACGGGGTTGCCACGTATGGAAACGCCAGCGATTGATTTGTCATCCTGAGCGAAGGGATTGCTCCGCGAAGCGGAGCAATCCCGCAGTCGAAGGACCCCTGCAAGCTTGTGTGCTTCCTGGGATGATTGGGAGTTCTTCGGCATCCCTTCAGAATTCCTGACGGCGCCGCTCAGTGTGTCGAAGTGAAAGGGATCCTTCGACTCCGTCGTCGTCTGCATTCGCAGACGACTCCTCCGCTCAGGATGACAAAACTTTGGTGACCGATCCCGATGAAGCGTTTTGGTGACGCTCAGGATGACAGCGTTCGGGATTACACTTTCGGTGACACCTCGCGTGAAACTCCCCAAGCTTCTTCCAACCTGCGATACTGTTTTTTATTCTTCGGAGGATGATTGCACGACTACCTGCTCTCTCTAATTCTTGGCATCGTGGAAGGCCTCACGGAATTTCTTCCCGTGAGTTCCACCGCGCACCTGCGGCTTTCGGAAGTGCTGCTGCACATCAGCCTTTCTGACGGCTACTGGAAGATGTATTCCATCGTCATCCAGCTGGGCGCGATCTTGTGCCTGCCGGTTTATTTCTGGAGCCGCATCGTCAAATTCGTTTCGACGTTTCCCCGCGGCGAAAGCGGAAACCGCACGGCGTTGACGCACCCGCTGGGTCTGACCATGGTTGCGTTCGTGGTCACGGCCATTCCGGCGTTTCTGCTGACCAAGGTGATCGGCAAGCATCTGGAAGACATTACGATCATCGGCTGGTCGCTGCTGATCGGCGGAATCATCATGTGGATCGTCGACGCCATGCACGCCAAGGCTGAAGCTGCCGGACCGGGCGGCAACAGCCGCATCCACACCTGGAAGATGGAAGACATGAGCCTGGGACAATCGATCTGGATCGGCTTCTGCCAGATCTTTTCCGCGGTGTTTCCGGGGACGTCGCGTTCGATGTCGACCATAGCGGCCGGACAAATCGCGGGAATGTCGCGGGCATCGGCTCTGGAATTCTCGTTCTTCGTTTCGATTCCCACGATGGCTGCGGCCACGCTCTACACGCTCTACAAATCGCTGCGCGGGAAAGGTGAGAATCCGATCGGCGTGGCGCAGATCGATCCGCACCAGTGGGTCGTGCTCGCCATCGGATTCGTCGTCTCCTTCATCGTCGCCTACGCGTCGGTCGCGTGGTTTATGGCCTACGTCCGCAAGCGCGGATTCACGCCCTTCGCGGTGTATCGGATCATCGTGGGGGCATTGGTGCTGATTTTCGCGGCTAAACTCGCGTAGAGGACCTTGCGACCAGTGGGAAAGTGATTCTTGCCAATAGCCAACGCCGCGCTTACTTGTAGTGAATCATGAACAGGACTCGCGCATCATCCTTCGACAATTTCACAGTCGCGGTGCCACCCGCGCACATTTCCGATTTGCCGTCTCCGCAGTAAAGCGTCCCTGCGACGGTCCAAACATGCCCGTCCAGTGTTGCTTTGAAGGGTCGCTCTGAGATTATTTTCTGTTCGCCGTAAACGGGAACGAGTACGGCTTCAGCAACTTTCACGGCAGTCGTAGCATCCGGCACATAGCCTCTTGGCGGCCTGTATCCCTTCCTGTCCAGCGTCGCCGTCTGTTGCTGCTGAGCCGTTGCAGGAAACAACATGAGGAATAGTGCCATCAGGTATGGAAGGAACCTGAGCTTGTACATCATCGCCTCGTCACAACAGGATTCTACCCCAGCTTTACGGAACGATAATTGTACGGGCGCTTGCACCCGCAGATTGATTTAACTAGGCCGCAGCGCATTTTGACCTATTTTCCGCGCGGAGCCATTGGAACGCAGAGAGGTCAGAACCGGCGCCTAACGCGCGCAATTGTCCTAAACACGCTGATTCTCCTAGCAGATAACCACATCAGCACCGCCTCCGATTTCCCTCATTGTGGGAACCCCGGCTTCTTGGCATAATGTAGGGGCTCTGGCCGATTGCGGCGCCGGTGGCGGATTGCGCCTTCGGCGGCGATTCTGGCCTTCATGGACTATTTGGCGACCATATTTGTGCCCACCGGGAACCGGCGGCTGAACGAGCTGATCGGATTCCTGATGTGTGTCTCTGCGCTCCTCCTCTTCCTCGCGCTGGTTTCCTATTCTCCGCTCGATCCTTCGTGGAACAGCGCCTCGGTTCTGACCAATTCACATGCCGCGCGCAACTGGATCGGCATTGTCGGCGCCTACACAGCCGACGCCGTGCTGCAATTCTTCGGCGTGGGCGCGTTCCTGCTGGTTGTCTTTCCGGTAATGCTGGGCACGCGCTGGTTCCGCTCGATGAAGGTGCAGTCTCCGCTGGCCAAGACGCTGGGCGTAATCTGGCTGGTCATGTTCGTTCCGGCGCTGCTGGCGCTGTTGCCGGGACAGATGCGCTGGATGCGCGTGATCCCCATCGAAGGCCTCATGGGACGCGTGCTGGGCGACTTCCTGATTCACTATCTCAACGTGGTTGGCGCCTACATTGTCTGCGGCACGATTCTGGCGGTCGCGCTGTATCTCTCGACCGCATTCTCGTTCTCGGCGATTCAGGTATGGGCTCCAACGCGCTTCGCCTTCGTGACCGCTCTGTGGAATCGCTACAAAGATTGGAAGCAGGAACGGCTCAAGCGCAAGCAGCAGAAGGAACTGGAACAGCGGCGCATCTCGAAGCCGGTGGTCAAGACGCAGTTGATTCCATCGCGTCCGGTCACACAGTCAGCGGAAGCTGAACCGCGACGCACCGGCATTGAGCGCATGATGGCGGAAGAGGAGCCAGTATCCGCAGCGGCGAAGACTGTGGGACAAACGGGAGGAATTCTGGCCGAATCGCTGGCGGCTGCGCAGGAAACGGCGCCGGAAGTCACCGAACGCTTCGACAGCAGCCACAAAGCCAAGACGACGATGCCGCGCATCGCCGGAGGATACAAGCTTCCCTCGAGCAGCCTGCTGCAGCGTCCCGACGAGCACCAGGCCGTCGATGCCGACGAACTCAAACTGCTGGCGCAGGTGCTGACCGAGAAGTACGCGGAATTCGAAGTTCACGGGCAGATCACGCAGATCAATCCCGGGCCGGTGGTCACCACATTCGAGTTCAAACCGGAAGCCGGAATCAAGTACAGCCGCATCACCAATCTCTGCGACGATCTTTGTTTAGCGCTGAAGGCCGAAAGCATTCTGATCGAGCGCATGGCGGGAAAGAGCACGGTGGGAATTCAGGTGCCCAACCGGCAGCGCGAGATCATATGGCTGCGCGAGAACATCGAGTCGCAGGAGTTCATGGGCTCGAAGTCGAAGATGACGATCGCCATGGGCAAGGACATCAATGGCCGCATCGTCACCGCCGATCTCGCGGGCATGCCGCACCTGCTGATTGCCGGATCGACGGGCGCGGGCAAGAGCGTCGCGATCAACGCCATGATCATGTCGATCCTGTACAAGGCGACGCCCGATCAGGTACGGCTGATTCTGGTGGATCCGAAGCGGCTGGAACTGGGCAACTATGAAGGCGTTCCGCATCTCTATACGCCGATCATTACCGAGCCGAAGCTGGCTGCAAACGCGCTGCGCAACGCGGTCCGCGAGATGGAACGGCGGCTGAAACTGCTGGCGGCCAAGGGCGTCCGCAACATCGATCAGTACAACAAGCTGTTCGACCAGGGCGGCACGCCGAGCCTGTTTGACGAGGCGTCGGACGAGAAGCCGATTCCTTACATCGTCATCATCATCGACGAGTTGGCTGACCTGATGATGCTGGATTCGTCGAACGTGGAAGAATCGATCACGCGCCTGGCGCAGATGGCGCGGGCGGTCGGCATTCACCTTGTTTTGGCAACGCAAAGACCTAGCGTCGACGTGATTACGGGATTGATCAAGGCGAACTTCCCTGCCCGCGTTTCCTTCCGTGTGGCGACGAAAGTCGATTCGCGGACTATTCTCGACGCCAACGGCGCCGAAGCTCTGCTGGGCAAGGGCGACATGCTGTATCTGCCGTCGGGCTCGGCGCGCGTGCACCGGTTGCATGCTCCGTTCGTCACCGAAAAAGAAATTGCCGCCGTAGTGGAGTTCTGGAAGGCGCAGGCGCAGGCAGAGTACATCCACCATTTCCTGGAAGTGCCGAAAGAAGAACGCGAGGCTGCTGCCGGAGGAACCGGTGGAGATTCCGGAGAAGCGGGCGAAGGCGGAGACGATCCGATGTACAACGATGCCGTGAAGCTGGTGGTGGAATTCGGCAAGGCGTCGACTTCCCTGCTGCAGCGGCGGTTGCGCATCGGCTACGGACGCGCCGCACATCTTATCGATCTGATGGAGCAGGACGGAATCGTGGGCGCGGCGGATGGTCCGAAGCCACGCGAAGTGCTGAAGCGTCCGGATTGGATTTCCGAGATCGAAGAGACGATGCGGTAAGAAAACAGTCGTTGGTCCTTAGCCGTTAGTCGTTGGTCGACACCAGAACAAGACGACCAGCGGCTAACGACCAACGACACCAATAAAATAAGGGCGGCTCTTGGGCCGCCCTTTGATTTTTCCGAGAAACTCCTTAGTAACGGAAGACGACGCCCATCAACAGGCGCAGATTCTTGCTGCTGGTGCTGCCGTTGCTATGGATCATCATCCAGTCAGCGCCGCCGCGGAAGGCCATGTAGCGGTTGAAATTGAAATCGGCGCCACCGCCCGCGAGCAGGGCAAATCCGTTGCCCGATCCGCTAGCCCCGGCAAAGGAAGCGGAAGCATGGTCTCCACCGATCAGCGCGTGCACAAACGGCGTGTAGGCCTTATTCGCCCGCAGCGACAACTGCGGCCCGAAGGTGTAGGTGAAGTTGTTGATATTGACACCGTCCTGGGTCGCATAAGCCGCGCCGAAATCGCCGACGATGCCGAAATTCTCATTGAAATTTCCGGCGGCCGAGAAATCGAACCCGTTAGCGTTGAGTCCGCCCTCCAAGTGAGAGTACTGATAGCCGCCAAAGAACTCGGCTTTCGGAAAGTTGCCGGAATCGGCCGCCATCGCGGACACGGCAAACAATCCCAACAGACAGGCCATTACCAGGAATTTACGCACTGTGACTCCTCCTAATGATGAGTGGTTTTTTGCCGGCAACAGTGAATTCAATTCAGAGCTGACGTTTGAATTGAAAGTCGGGTCACTGTGCCGGACTGAAGCATGATCTGGGAGTAGTGGAATTCATTCGACGATAATCGGCAAGTAACTGAAGGCCTTGGCCTTAGTAACGTTGGCGCCAACAGCCATGACGGACTTAAGTCACTAATAATAAGCGGCTTACCCCAGTGGTCGGTCGTCAGCGGTCGATGGTCGGTGGTCGGTGGCCAGAAAATCTTGCTGACCACTGATCACTGGTCACTGATCACTGCCCGCGTCTAAGCTTATCGACAGGATTCCTGGCAAGCTTGGGGCGCGATTTGAGAGGCGCCGAATCCAGTCAGGGAGCCAACTTTTGGAATGCAGTTGGAGGCTTGCGCGGACTTTGCTGGCTCCGGAGGGAGAAAGTTCGTTGCTGAATTTATTATTGAAAACGAGATAGTAAACGCCCGCGCCGTCCGGCAGTTCGAGGCGCACGTTGGCGTGTGACACCCGCGCGCTGTCGTAAACGGAAGTCGCGCTGCCTCCCTTTTGCCAAAGCGCGAACGCGGCTTCGGAGAGGACAAGAAGTTCGATGCCGCTATCGGCGCTCTCCGGTGCGTCCGGGCTCTTATCCCCTTCGAGCACGGCTGTGAACTCGCCGACGAGTGCGACGTGGCTGGATCCTTTCGGCAGCGTGAATTGGTAATAGCGGAAGCTGCGCGGCGAGAGCGAGAACGTGCGCTCGAGGATGGCTTGATCGGGCTTGTCTCCGCCGATTTCACGAAGAGCCTGGGCAAAGGGATTCGCGCTGATCGTGACCCAGGCGATTGCGATCAGCAGAAGAGCGAGAAAAATCCAGCGCCAGAAATGCTGTTTGCGTCGTTTCTGCGGAGAAGAAGGTTGAGCGGAACTGCTGGCGGCCGACATTCTGTGCGCGTCCGAAGACATCCGAGGTTAAGACAGCCGATGTTAGCACGGCTTTGGATTCGGTTTGTGATCGAACGGTGTGCACTCGAAGCAGCGCGGGAATTCTACGGCGACTTCAGTGCGTGGTGGTGGGTGTGCGCAATCCGCGAAACGCGAGAAGAGCGAGTACCGCGACCGCCAGAAGCATTGCCGACCACAATATTCCGGGATGGCGTTCCGACCAGGGCCGTTCATCGGAACGTCCCGTGTACTGCGGATTGTGCGCGCCCGGAGCTAGCTGCGCCTGCATGGAAGAAGCGTCCTGGTGGAAGAAACGGGCATAGTCGTAAACGGGGGAAGGAAGTTTTTCGTCGCCATAATAGAGCCGCAGTGTCGCTTTGCCCTGGGGATCGAAATAGACGCGGCGCTCGATCGACAGTAGTTCGGCGCCACTGATGTTGAGCGGCGGGTTGTCGCCGTTGTCGATGGCGACGGTGAACTGGCCCGGGCCGCCCGAGGTCGCGACGGATAATTCTTCGTTGACGACCAAGGTTCCGGCGCGATTGATGCGCACGCGGCTGATTTCTCCGCTGGCGAACTGCATATCCTTGTCGTCTTCGAGGCTTACGATCCTGCGGAAATTCACCTGTGCGGGGGCGACCTGAAGGGATATGCGGGTCAACGGAACGCGCGGCGGCACCGTGCACGCGATGATCGTGAGTCGCCGTTTCTGTTGCGGAGCCCCGCAGGAGCCAACCTTGACCCACCTCGCCTGCTGCTCGCGCAGATTGAAGATGGCGGCACCTTTCACCTGTTGCGCAGCGATTCCCGGAGACAACTTGATGTGCAGATAGCGAAAGCTGGAAGGCGGAAGTTTGAGCTGAAAATTGGAGCCGAGTTGCTCTTTGGTGAAGTCATAGAGTGTAGAGGGTGTGAGTTGAACGTCGGTCGCTTTTCCGGCCGCGCTGCCGCCCGAGACCGAGGCGGTGGCGATAAAATTGTGAACATCCAGACGCAGGCGGATGCGATCGTATTCGGCGAGTCCCTGGGCATCGAGATCGAATTCGGTGTGGCCGGAGACGCTGCCGAGGTTCAGAATTTTTGCCTCGACCTCTTCGGAAGTGGTCCCGGCCCGCTGCTCGGAGAGCGCGTACTGCACCGGCGAGTCTCCATCCATCAGGCGCAAGTCGCCGAGATCGGAACGAGCATGCGTCCAAAGTTCTTCGTCGACGACGAAATAGTTCTGGAGGCCGGTCTGCGCGATTTGCACATCGCGCACATTGGTGAAATAGGGGATCGCGGCCTCGGGACGCGTGGGAGCGTCGGCCAGCACGAACAGCATGATTACTGCGGCGGCAAGTTTCACGCGCCGCTCCCTTCCGCTGTCCGGCGTTTGCCGAGTTGCAGCCAATCGCGCTGATAGACGAACGAGATGGCCAACAGCAAAACGCCCAGGATCATGAAGCTGACGATGCGGTATCCGCGATCGAGTTCGGATACGTCGTAGACGAAAACTTTGGCGATGGTCGCGGCGATCAGCAGCAGAGCCTGCCAACGCACGAAGGCGCTGCGGCGCAGGAATCCGACCACCATCAACATCGCGCCGTACGCCATCCAGAGAGCGGAGTAGGTGAAGTCGCGCTCGATCCCAATGCGGCGACGGTCAAGATAGGCCGTTCTCCATTGCAGCCGTGAACCTGGGTGATACATCGCCAACTGCTGCCGCGTGTAATAGTCGGTGACCTCGCGAGTGAGCGCGATCAGGGCGAGGACATTCAGGGCCACGACCGCGATAGCAGCCACGGTGCGGGCGGAGTCGTCTTCGCGTTGGGCCGCATAATACGCAACGGCTCCCAGCACCGCGACCGCGACGGCATACGTCGCCATGCGGAGATTGAAGATCAGCTGCGTCGTCTGGAAATTATCGATCAACAGCAGGCGCACCACTCCCAGAGCCAGCGCCCCCAGCGCGAAGGCATTCAGGAAATCGGACTGGATCCGATTCGCGATCCACAGTAGGACGCCGGCCTCGATGAACCATCCGATGGTGATCCAGTGAGCGTCGAGACGAATGGGAATGGCGACCGTGATGAAGCCGATGGCGACGGCGAGGTGCAGGAAGTAAAGAATCTCCGAGGCGCCGGGAGTGCGCGTTCTGGCATGCACCTGGCGGCTGAGGACGATGTAAATCGCGGCCAGCGCCAGCGCGAACCACGCCATGTAGGTCTTGTCGACCTCTTCGATCATGGCGTAGGACTCGAGGAAAAAGACGCCGGCGTTCACGAAGGCCAGAACGGCGGGAATCGCGGCGAGGAAAGGAATCTCATTTTCCGGCTGCAGCGTGACCAGCGGTGCGATCGCGAAGATGGCGAAGAACAAGGTCGCGAAGGCCAGCGTGAGCCCGAGTTGCGGGCGAGTGTAGAACTCCGAATACCACCCCATGTAAAGCAGCAGCGTGCCCGCGTAGCTCATGACGAGCAAGCGGCGCCAGGGCTTGAAGGTCACCAGGACGAGCGTGGCCAGGTCGAGGATCGCGACGTAAGAAAAGAGAGCGACCTCGCGATTCTGCCCGGTCGAAAGCAGCAGAGGAGTACTGAAACCTCCAGCGAGCGCGAAGGCGGCGAGGATCTGCGCATCCTGCGACAGGGCCATGGCCGCGGTGGCAGCCGTGACGACCAGCATCATCGCGAAGGCGACGCCGCTCGGAATCAGGCTGTAGACATGAAACGCCGCCCACAGGGAAAGATAGAGCGCACCGATGCCGACGGCCTTAAGCGAATAGGAAAACGCCTTGTAGCCGTGGATGCGGAAGCGCTCGCTCCACACCACGATGGCGATGCCGGCGATCAGGCCGATAGTGACGCGGCCGGCGGGACCGATCCAGTTATTGTCGAAAGCGAACTTCAGGAAATAAGAAATCCCGATCAGCAGCGCGGCGATGCCGATGCGGTTGAGCCAGTGCGATCCGATGCGGGATTCGAGATCGCGCTGGGGCGCGTGGGCGGCGGCCGTCCGACGCGGCGGAGGTGGTGGTGGTGGAACAAGAGGATACGGTGGCTGAACGGGCGCGGCAGCGGTGGGCGGAGGAACTGCGGTCGCGGGGTGCGAGGGTGGCGCCACGACCGAGGGCTGCGCAGGCGCGTCCATTTCGAGGCGGCGCTCGATACGGGAGATCCGAGTTGTGAGTTCGGCCAGGATGCGCCGAATCGCTTCGAGGTCGCTCTGGGACGGGTCCATGGGGACAGGAGATTATCGGCGAAAGAGGTCAGGGTTGCACGTTAATTTTGAGTCGCATCATGGGCAGGAAAGCCTGAGGGCGAGACGCCCTCAGGACAGCCGCCGGGACGGCGGCGCTACGACGGCTTCGCCGCGCTACGGATTCTTCTCGGCGCTACGCTGACTTCGCGGCGCTGCCGTCCAGGCCTAACTCTCTCGCGACCGGCTTCAGGGCTTCGATGCAGAAGGCGATGTGCTCGTCGAGATCGACGCCCAGGTCTTTCGCGCCGTTGATGATGTCGTCGCGGTTGACTTTGCGTGCGAAGGCTTTGTCCTTCATTCTTTTTCTTACCGACTTCACGTCGACTTCAGCTAACGACTTGGTGGGCTTGATGAGGGCGACGGCGGTAATGAATCCGGCGAGTTCGTCGCAGGCGAAGAGAGATTTTTCCATGGGCGTGTCGCGGCTGACGCCGGAATATTCGGCATGGCTCATGATGGCGCGGCGAATTTCGTCGGAGTATCCACGCTCTTTCAGGATTTCGTTGCCTTTGTAGGGATGCTCAGCGGGCGTGGGCCAGCGCTCGTAGTCGAAGTCGTGGATGAGGCCGACAATGCTCCAGAGATTCTCGGCGTCGGGAGATCCGTCGCCGTATTTGCGTGAGCAGGCGCGCATGCAGGCTTCGACGGCAAGCGCGTGCTTGCGCAAACTTTCGGATAGGGTGAACTCAGTTAGTAAACACCACGCGGATTCGCGATCGATTAGGGGCATTGCCTGATTTCTCCGGGTTCTTGCGGTGTTGGGGACCGGCCCATCCTTTGCGGATCAATTCATTATTAGGGTTGCCCCACCCTTCCCGCGCTCTTTGCGGGAGGGTGGGGTTTCGCGAGGATTGCGGGCAGGCCGAGGCGTTCCCGTTTCCGCGCCGTCCATTGCGATTCAATCTCCACGACACCTTCCACTCCCGTCGCGTAATGAACGAAACTACTCCAAGGCCAATCCTCCGGCCGGTCTACCAGTTCGCGCCTCACCGGATTCCGATGGATATAGCGCAACTTCTCAACCCGCTTAGGCTCGCTCCACACCGGAAAATCGTAATAGCGGACCTGCCAAAAGCGAGGAAGACCGTTCCGTCGCAGCTTGTGCGAGGTGATCTGCTTGAGCATCTGCAGCACCACCGAAAGCGGCTTGCGCTCCGGTTCGCTGATGAGCAAGTGAACATGCTCGGGCATGACCACGTAGCCGGCAATAGAGCATCCGTACCAGCGCCGCACTCGCTCCAGTTCTTGCTCGAAAACCTGCCGCGTGGCGGGGGAGTCGAGCAATTTCATCCGTCGGTAACAACTGAAGGTGACGAAGTGGAGGCAACCTTGGTGCTGATAACGAATCGGCTTGACCATGAAATAGATTGTATTTCCACGTTCTCGTCGCGGGTGTCGGGGGCGACAAGGATAGAGCAAGCGCTTGCCCGAATTGGGAAAGCGTTAGTGGACTCTCAGCATCGGGAGACCCCACCCTCCCGCAAAGAACGCGGGAAGGGTGGGGCAACCACGGATGAGGAGTGCGCAAGAGGATGGCCAGCCGCAGCTCGAATCTAAATAGTAAACAGCGCGCTGATCCGAGACCGATCATAGTTTTGAGCCGACTTCTCTGGCACTCTCGCGGCTTTCACCGTGTTTTATCCTGAAAACCGCCGCGTGTTCCTGCAATTTTACCCTTGACTTCCACAGGCTGCATGCCGCAGATTGAGCGTGCAGTTGAACCTCTCCCCCAAAAAGAGTTCCCTGCAAGGCTGTTAGGAGGGCCCGCTCTGGCACTCCCACAACCCGATGGCCACGACACTTGCCCCGGTAGATTCAAGGGAAGTAGTACGCTGTGACCACTGCCTGTTAGTTCAATTCCGCACATCCAACAACAATTGCCGACGCTGCCACGCGTCTCTAGACGAGGAACCGGAGCCGGAACCAATTGAGGTAGCTCCGCCGTTGATGATGCCCGTGCCGGGGACCGGCCGCGGACATTTGAACCTGGCAACCTCCATCCGTTCGCTGCGCCTGCGCAGCGGCCTCAGCCAGCGGCAGCTGGCGGGACGGATGTCGGTTCCGCGCACCTACGTTTCGAAAATCGAGAACGAGAAGGCCACGCCTACGCTGTCGTCCTTGGAACGGCTGGCGCGCGCACTGGAGGTTACCGTGCCCGAACTGCTCAGCGGCGGAGAACGAACTCGTCAGGAAGAAGTCAGCGAATTGATGAAAGATCAATTTATCGCCGAACTCTTGCCGTTCGTTACGCAACTCAATGGGATGCAGATGTCGAGCATCCTGACCCAGGTGCGGGACTTGACGGTGCGGCCAAGAAGAAGTGCTTAGAAACAAAGTTTCAAGGTTTCAGAGGTGCAAGGTTTCAGAGGCTCGAAATTTCCGAGGTGAATTGGTTTTACTCTGAAACTTTGAAACCTTTTCACCTTGAAGCCTAGACTTTTATCCGGGCAACCAGCCAACACTGGGCCGGGACCATCCACTGGTCCCGGCTTTTTTCTTGATTCCGGCCTGCGAGGGCTGGGTTGAATCTCCACTATATCGACTGGCATCTATCCTGCATGAACCTGGAAGCTGGATTTGATTCTTTGTTGCCGCTTGCGGCAAACCACGAGATTCCCTTCGAGCCACACGGTAAGGATCTGACTCGCGACGGAGCGCCTGCGTCAGGGGACTCTTCCCTGCTCGATGCTTATTCCTCAGCCGTCACTGGCGCGGTGGAGCGGATCAGTCCGTCGGTTGCGCACATCGAGGTGCATCAGGCGGCAGGACGGACGCGCTCCGGAGAGCCTCGCGAACGGCAAGGCGGCGGATCGGGATTCGTGTTCACGCCCGATGGGCTGATCCTGACCAATAGCCACGTCGTGCATGAGGCGGCGCGCATTGCGGTCACGCTGGCCGACGGACGGCACATGCCGGCGACTTTGATTGGCGAAGATCCAGCCAGCGATCTGGCGGTGATTCGCGTAGACGAACCGGGGCTGGTTGCGGCCGAACTGGGAGATTCTCAACGGCTGCGTGTAGGGCAGATCGCGATTGCGATTGGCGCTCCGTACGGATTTCAATCGACGGTAACGGCGGGCGTGGTCAGCGCGCTGGGGCGGTCGCTGCGCTCGTATTCGGGACGCCTGATCGATGACGTCATTCAGACCGATGCATCGCTGAATCCGGGGAATTCGGGCGGGCCGCTGGTCGATTCCGCGGGACGCGTGGTGGGAGTGAATACGGCAACGATTTTGCCGGCGCAAGGGATTTGCTTTGCGATCGGGATCAACACGGCGAAGTTTGTGGCCAGCCGCCTGCTGCGCGATGGCCGCATTCGGCGCAGCTACGTTGGAATTTCCGGGCAAACGGTTCCGGTGCACAGGCGGGTGGTGCGGTTCTATGATCTGCCCAAGGAGACGGGAGCGTTGGTGCAGTCGGTGGAAGAGGCAAGTCCGGCGAAGCGGGCGGGCTTGCGCGAAGGGGACATCATCGTCGCGCTCGATGGGCAGCCCATCGCCGGCGTGGATGATCTGCACCGGGTGCTGACCGACGTGCGGGTGGGCGTGAGCTGCTCGCTGACCGTGCTGCGCTGGACCGACAAGCTAGAGTTGAAAGTCGTTCCAGAGGAAGCCCGGTAAGTAAACTGGTGTGGGGCGGGCGCTTCTGCCCGCAAGGTTTTGGGACATCACCGAGCCGGACTAGTGCCGCTGCCGACGGTCATAAAACAACAACTCACTTTCCACTGCTTTGCTCGTGGTCCGAGTCCGCGGGCAGGAGTGCCCGCGCCACACTTGTACAGACCCTTCCTATCATTGCGCCTTGCTGCCTGCTGTGGTACCCTCTTTTTGAGAGGTCACTTTGCAACACAAAGTACCCGAGGGGCTGGATCGCAAGGAAAGCGAAGTTTACCGGCATCTCGATCCGGCCAGGCTCCCCAAACACATCGCCATCATTATGGACGGCAACGGGCGCTGGGCGAAACGGCGCCACATGCCGCGTGTAGCCGGACATCGCGCCGGGGTCACGGCCGTGCGTTCGACCGTGGAGACCGCGGCGCGCATCCATATTCCCGCGCTTACTCTGTATGCCTTCTCGGAAGAAAACTGGAAGAAGCGTCCGGCGAGCGAAGTCGGATTCTTGATGGGACTGTTAAGCCGCTACCTGAAGGCGGAAGTTCCCACGCTGAATAAAAATAATATCCGCATGGAATATATTGGCCGGCAGCATGAACTGCCCGCCGCTGTACAGGAGCGCATGGAGTGGGCGCGCGAGGCGACCTCGCACAATTCGGGGATGGTGCTGACCCTGGCGCTGAATTACAGCGCGCGCAGTGAACTGGTGGATGCGTTTCGCTCGATGCTGAATGCGGCTGCGCAGAATGGCGGGCTCGATCATCTGCGCATCGATGAGAACATGGTTTCGCAGCATCTCTACACGCGGCATTTGCCCGACCCGGACCTGGTGGTGCGGACCTCGGGCGAGATGCGGCTGAGCAATTTCCTGCTGTGGCAACTGGCATACGCGGAGATTTATGTGACTTCGACATTGTGGCCGGATTTCCGCGGCGTGCATTTGATCGAAGGCATTGCCGAATATCAGAAACGCGAGCGGCGATATGGAGGACTCAATCACGACGCCGCGTTGCCGCTGGAAACTGCGCTCAAACCTTAACCACGAAGGACGCTAAGGTACACGAAGGAAAAACACTTCCTGCAGCCCTCTGGTTATAATTGCGCGTCGGCTTTCACGTTCCTGAACACCTCTCTTGCTAAAACGAATTGCGACCGCAGTCGTACTGATTCCTATCGTGCTGGTGCTCATTCTGCGGGCGCCGGTACCGGTGCTGGCATTTGTGGCCGGCATTGTCGCGCTCATGACCATCCATGAATTTCTCAAGCTGACCGAATCGTATGGCGTGCAGCCACTGCGGGTGCTTACCTATACGTTCTGCGCAATCTTTTTCCTGCTGCTCGCCTTTAATGTCGGGAATGAAAAGCCGCTGCTCTCGACGGCCGTGTTCGTTTACTGCCTGGGATTCGCGGCTGCCATTGCACCGTTCATCTTTCTGACCCGGGCGATGAGAGATGCGAACCTTAGCGGCGGATATCCGGCGGCGGCAGCTTCGGTCTTCGCGTTCACCTACATTGCGCTGCCCATGGGGATGCTGGTGCAACTGCGCCAGCAGTGGGCCGGGGCGTTCTATCTGCTGTATCTGCTGCTGGTGGTTTGGGCGGGGGACATTTTCGCGTACTTCGTGGGGAAGTCGATCGGGCGGCATCTGATGGCGCCGCGGATCAGTCCGAAGAAAACCTGGGAGGGCGCCGCGGCTTCGGTGGTGGCCAGCGTCGGCGTGGGCTGGCTGCTGTTCCACTATGCTCTGCCCATCAGTTCGGCGCTTCTGCGCGCGGGCCTGATCCAGCGGCGGGACGGGCTGTTTGGACTGGAGCAGCCCGCGATGGGGCCGATCATTTTTCTGACAATCGTAATCAACATAGCGGCGCAGCTCGGCGATCTGGTGGAGTCACTGATCAAGCGCGGAGCGGGGGTGAAGGATTCGGGAGCGATTCTCCCGGGGCATGGCGGCATGCTGGATCGCATCGATGCCTTGCTCTTTGCCGCTCCGGTGCTGTGGTACTACGCGGCCTGGCGGGTGATGCAGTAGCGCATTCCGCGGCGAATCGGTCTTCGGGTTTCGCTCCTCCCTTCCAGCTCCAAGTTTTCACATGCGGAGCTGGAACCATCGTAGAATAGACAATTGTGTCGGGTTTTGCGGTGACGACTTCCCCTTTTCTATGAGACGAATTGCCATCCTGGGATCGACCGGATCGATTGGGCGCAGCACTTTGAGCGTGGCGGAGTCTTATCCTGACCGCTTTCAGATCGTGTCACTGGCCGCTGGAGGCAATTTCGAGGCTGCGTTCGAGCAGGCGCGGCGATGGCGTCCGCGGGTGATTTCGATGGCCGCCGAGAGCGACGCCGACCGGCTCCGGGCTCGCCTGAAAAAAGAAGGCTTGCCAGAAATCGAGGTCGTACACGGCGCGGCGGGGACGGTGTGCGCCGCCACGCATCCGGAAGTCGACTTCGTAGTCAGCGCGATCGTCGGCGTGGCCGGGCTGGAAGCTACCTACGAAGCCGTGCGCGCAGGAAAGACTTTGGGGTTGGCCAATAAAGAATGCCTGGTCGTGGCGGGAGAGTTGATTACCGCCGAAGCGCGCAGGCGGAACGTCGCGCTGCTGCCCATCGATAGCGAACATAACGCGGTGCATCAGTGCATGCGGGGCGGCCGAATGGAAGAAGTCGAGCGAGTCTGGCTCACGGCTTCCGGCGGGCCCTTCCGCAACACTCCGGCGGCCGAGTTTGCATCGATCACTGTGGAGCAGGCGCTGAATCATCCCACATGGAAGATGGGCAAGAGGATCACGATCGATTCGGCGACCCTGATGAATAAAGGGTTTGAGGTAATCGAGGCGTGCAGATTATTTCACATGCCTTCCGCAAAAGTGGAAGTGATTGTCCACCCGCAATCGACAATTCATTCCATGGTGGAGTTTGTGGATGGCAGCATACTTGCACAATTTTCGGTGACGGATATGCGGCTGCCGATCCTGTATGCCCTAACATATCCGGAGCGGATCGTGTCGGATATGCGGTTTGCGGTCAGTGACTTGCGTCATCTGGACTTCAGCCCACCCGACCTGAAAAGATTTCCTTGTCTGCGTCTGGCGTATGAAGCGGTGGAGGCAGGCGGCGCGAAAACCGTTGCGCTCAATGCGGCCGATGAAGTTGCGGTAGCGGCGTTTCTCGAGGGCAGGATCGGGTTTGACCAGATTCCCAGGGTCATCGAAAACGTTCTGGCGGAAACCAGTTCTGGAGCTCTGGAGTCTATTGCTAAGGTTCTGGAAGCCAATGGAGAAGCCCAGCGGGGTGCCCAGAGGCAGGTTGGCGAGATCCAGAAAAGTCGGCCGCGGGCAACATCTTTCGCCTAGTTTTGGAATCTAACCAGTGGGAGCGTACGTACCTCGAATATGTCTGATTTTCTAACCTCACTCGTCGCCGTAGTTGCCGTTCTGGGCTTCATGATTCTGATTCACGAGTTCGGCCACTTTGCGGTGGCCAAGTGGCTCGGGGTGCGGGTGGAGCAGTTCGCCATTGGCTTCGGCAAACGGCTGATTGGCTTCCGCAGGGGCGAGACGGACTACCGAATCAACGCCATCCCGCTGGGCGGCTACGTCAAGATGAGCGGCGAGAATCCCATGGATCAGCGCTCCGACGATCCGCGGGAATTCATGAACCACTCGCGCTGGCACCGGTTCCTGATCGCGATTGCCGGCCCGGCCATGAACATTCTGCTGGCGATCATTCTGCTCACCAC
Organism: uncultured Acidobacteriota bacterium; assembly: GCA_963719865.1. GTDB lineage: Bacteria > Acidobacteriota > Terriglobia > Terriglobales > Acidobacteriaceae > Sulfotelmatobacter. The sequence continues at coordinate 427,706 of CAVRDS010000050.1, forward strand.
CGTGTACATGGTGCATTACGAATACCCCGCGGTGGATGACCAGGCGCCGGTAATCGGATGGGTGCTGAAAGACACGGCCGCGGCTAAAGCCGGCTTCGAAGTCGGCGATCGGATCACCCGGGTGGACGGCATTGAAAATCCCACGTGGGAGCAGGTCGGACTGAAAGAGGCACTCAGCCCCGGACAACCGCTGGACGTTCAGGTGGATCGCGGCGGGAAGATTCTGGATAAGACGGTTGTGCCGGAACCGATGGGAGTCGACCAGATCGGATACGCGGGCTGGGCTCCCAAAGAGAGTACGGTCATCATCACCGATCTTGTCAGCGGCATGCCGGCCGAGAAAGCGGGATTGAGGGAAGGCGATCAGATCCTCACCATGGATGGCAAGCCAGTTCCGGCTTTGGCCGAAATGGTTGACAGCCTCAAGGTCACCAAGAACAAGCCCATCACCATCACGGTGATGCGGGGCGCCGAGCAGAAAACATTTACGGTCCAGCCGGTGCTCTCCGACAAAACATATCGCATCGGCATCGGCAGCATGCAGATGAAGGTGAAGACGCTTCCTTTTGCCGAGGCGTTGAAGCTTTCGCTGCATGAGAACCAACAGAATGCATTGCTGATTCTCGAGTTAGTCAAGAAGATGGCGCAGCACAAGATCTCGATGAAGTCAATCGAGGGGCCGATCCGGATTGGGCAGGCGGCCGGTGAAGCCGCGCGGCGCAAAGGCTGGACTCCGCTGATGAGCCTGACGGCGGCGATCAGCCTGAATCTTGGCATCTTCAATTTGCTGCCGATTCCCATCCTTGACGGTGGAGTGATTCTGTTTCTGCTGATCGAGGGCCTGATGCGCAGGGATATCAGCCTGAGCATCAAGGAACGCGTGTACCAGGCGGCGTTCGTGTTCCTGGTATTGTTCGCCGTGATGGTCATCTATAACGATCTGATGAAGACGATTCCGGGCCTGGCTGACAAGCTGCCTTGAGGCTCGCGGACGTTTTTGGAACTTGACCCGATGGCCTTTGCCATCGGGTTTCCTTTTTATCGTCTCTTTTTCGGCGGAAGCAGCCGGTGCGATTTCGGCTGACAGACGCTTTTGGGCGTGGTGGGCGCCGCTGCCGATTTCCGGGCTTGTGTCCCGGTTGTGCCCGCTGCGAGCTCCGCCGGAATTGCGGCAGCTGCCGTGAACGCGTTGAAGGGATCGTCGCTGGTGACGCCATTCGGCAAAGCTTTGATTGCCGTCTGGAATTTCGACCAGGCGTTCGAGGCCGAGTCGCCGGTCAACTTGGCATAGAGCTGAGCCAGTGTTCCGGAGTCGCCGAGCGAGACCATCGCGGGGGCGATCTTATCCAACGCGTAGCCGGTGCTCATCAGCCACGACAGAAACGCCATGCCGCAGCCGATGCTGTCGGCGTCCTGATCAGTGGGATCGATTTTGTCGACCCAATCCGGCTCGCCATCCTGCGCCCACTGCGGCGCGGTAGCGAAATCGGACAACGCGTTATTGCTGACCACGGCGGCACACCAACGTGACAGGGCCTCGCCGGTGCTCTCGCCGCAGAGATTTCCGTTCATGGAACACTCGCTCAGCTCGGCTTCGAAAAGGCCGGAGACGCGGGAAGAGTTGCCGTAGGAAGCGTCGACTTCGATGTTGTTGCCGGTCGAGTAATCGCATCCCATATGGTCGGCGCCGCCGGTGCCGTCAGTGGCTCCGCCGAGGGCAAAGACGATCACGCTCACCTTGCCTCCTGTCGTGCCGAAGATTCCGTCGTTGGCAGTGGCGACGCGGTCCGCGTCGTTGAGAAGGTCTTGCGCATTTTGGAGCGCCTGCTGTCCCAGCGAGGGATCGACGTAAACGGTGACCCGTCCGCTGGGGCTGGTTCCGACGAGTTGGGAAGTTCCTTTATAGCTTGGCCACGACGGTGTGCCAGAACTTACACTGTTGACGGCCGATGGCTGTCGTGATTTCTTACGTGGGGGCATGAGTGCGTCCTCGATGATTTTTTACCAGAGATTTGGCCAGAGGATGGTTTGACTAAGGCCCGTGGCGGAAGACCCGTAGATGCGGCTATCAGTGCTGCCGCAAAGACGTTGGGCGAAGCAGCGCGGTTGAACTTACTTTAATTCATTGTCTGAGTTCTAATCCTGATTTTCTGGAATTTTTTGAGGCAACGATTCTAGACAACCGAACACGTGATTGCCGGGAGATCCTTCGCTGTTGTGTGGAGCGGGCACTCTTGCCCGCTGGTTTTGAGGCGCTACCGGCAAGCGGGCAAGAGTGCCCGCTCCACACCATTCCGAAAAGCAGCTCCGCTCAGGATGGCCCCCTCAGAGTCAACACTATCGGCAGTGGTGGGACGCGGTTTCCGCCCATTTCACGTGATAAAATAAAACTTCCCATTATGGCTACGATTCAACGCAGAAAGACCGTAACGGCCGTGGTCGGGGGTGTGCGGGTGGGGTCGGATGCACCAATTGTGGTGCAATCCATGACCAATACCGACACTGCCGACGTGGCCTCGACTGTGCAGCAGGTGGCCGCGCTGGCGCGCGCCGGATCCGAACTGGTGCGCGTGACCGTGAACAACGATGAGGCCGCGGCCGCCGTTCCCCGCATTGTTGAGGAACTCGACAAGCAGGGCGTGCGCGTCCCGATCATCGGGGACTTCCATTACAACGGCCACGTTCTTCTGACGAAGTATCCTGAGTGCGCGCGCGATCTGGCGAAGTACCGCATTAATCCCGGCAATGCCAGCATTGGCAAGACCGGCGATTCGAATTTCCGCACCATGATCGAAGTTGCGGTGAAATATCAGAAGCCGGTGCGGATCGGCGTCAACTGGGGATCGCTCGACCAGACGCTGCTGACCCGCATGATGGACGAGAATTCGAAGCTCGACGAGCCCAAAGACGCGCGCGAAGTGACCATGGAAGCGATGGTGGTGAGCGCGCTGAATTCGGCGGCACTGGCGGAAAAGTATGGGCTGCGCTCCGACCAGATCATTCTCAGCGCGAAAGTCAGCGGCGTCCAGGATCTGATTGACGTGTATCGGGCGCTGGCAGCGCGCTGTAATTATCCGCTGCACCTCGGACTCACTGAGGCCGGCATGGGCGCCAAAGGCGTGGTGGCGTCAAGCGCAGCCATGGGCGTGGTGCTGCAGGAAGGCATCGGCGACACCATCCGGGTTTCGCTGACCCCGGCGCCGAACGGAGATCGCACCGAAGAAGTGCGCGTGGCCCAGCAGATTCTGCAATCGATGGGCATTCGCAGCTTTACGCCGCAGGTTACGGCTTGCCCGGGCTGCGGCCGCACGACCAGCACGTTTTTCCAGGAGATGGCAGAGCAAATTCAGTCGTACCTGCGCGAGCAGATGCCGGGCTGGAAGGGACGTTACTCTGGCGTTGAGACGATGAAGCTGGCGGTCATGGGATGCGTGGTGAACGGGCCGGGGGAATCCAAGCACGCCAATATCGGAATCTCGCTGCCCGGAACGTTCGAAGAGCCGAAAGCCCCGGTGTATGTGGACGGACGGCTTTTCACCACGCTGAAGGGCGATCGCATTGTCGCCGAGTTCATCGAGATTCTCGACGAATACGTCGACTCGCACTACGCGGCCAAGGAAAGCGTGAAAGAAGAAGTTCCCGCAAAGGTGTAGCTAGTGTGGAGCGGGCACTCTTGCCCGCTGCCTTTGTAGTACTGCAGGCAAGCGGGCAGGAGTGCCCGCTCCACACATCCAGCGGTGCCCCGGTACGAATCCCTTCTACTGTCCGGTCAGCAGGAAGATCGGTGACTGCGGCGGCGACTGGGGCACCGCCTTACCGCTATCCGGGGTCAACTTTACATCCGGAGCAGACACGTTACATTCGAATTGCGTGTGCGTGCTGCCCGGCGGTATCAGCCCGGTGGCCAGCACGGTTAAGATCTGCCCGTTCAACGGAGCTCCCGCCGAAGAGGTTAAGTTCGAAATAGTGACTCGAGTTCCAGGGATGAAAGTGTTCACTCCCGTGAAGGTCACGACGCCGGAGTTGATCTGGAAAGACGTGATTGCCGCGACGGGCAACGTTACCGCGATCCCGGAATCGCTGGTTGTGGGAACATCGGCGTAAGTGAAACTGCATTCGAATTGTGATCCCGACAGCCCGGTCGGGAGCACGGTCAGCAACTGGCGGTTCAAGTACGTTCCCACTCCCAAACCCGAAATCTCGACCTGCTGTCCGGGAATGAAGTTGTTCGCCGCCTGAAAGGTCACGACATTGGAAGCAATCGAAAATGAGGTGATCGCCGCCTGCGAGCCGCAGGTTCCACTGGTGCAGTTTCCAAACGGAGCGAGAAGATCGGTGATCAGCGTGTCGGGCGTGTTGGTTCCGGTGGCAATCGTGGTGGTATTGGTGGCGACGTCGGCCACCGTGCCGGCATCGCAGATGCTCACATACACGTGGCTGCTATCGGCGGACGCCGTGGTGAACATGCGGAACCGGGTTGTGCCTGGAGTATAGGTAGCGGCGGGAACGCACGAGGCCACGGGCGGCACGCCATATTGCGTGGCAGAAAATAGCGGACTGGTCAGCAACGACAGCGAAGTCGACGGCGACAGCAGCGTCGAGGACGAGGTTTTGGCTGTCATGCTTAAGGCGTCAAACACCGTGAGCATGGGGACGATGCACGGAACTGAGGTGCCGACGTTGGGATCGGAGCAGGCCGTTTCGTTTTCATAGGACGCAACGTAGAAGCGAGTACCGTCGGGAAGCGGCGCCACGGAAACGGGCGAACATCCGCTGCTGCCGGGACAAAGCGCCGAGCCCGGCCCCATGGGAATGACCTTCAACAACGACGGTGTGTCGTTCGGGTTCCCCGATAGATCGGTGCCTCCGGTCGTTCCAAATATGTAGACCGCGGCGTCGCTGGGGTTGGATGTGCCGGGGTTAGTCACGTAAAGCCGATTCAGGCTGGTGTCGTACAAAATCAAATTGGCGCCCGCCCCGACGGACAAGGTGGTCGCGCTGGGAAGAATCGTGTTGGTCGCCGGATCGATGGGAAGAATCGTGCCCGCCTGGGTGAGAACGTAAACGCGGTGACTATCGGAACGCGCAACGGCCCATAGTGGACTGGACGGGACCGGTATCGTGGCCAGAGTCGACAGGTCGATCGGGGAAAGATCGGTGACCGTATTGTTTCCCGTGTTGTTTCCCTGGTTCAGGACGTACAGGTTGAGTCCATCGAGCGTCTCGACCATGGCGATGGGATGCGAACCTCCAGGAAGGTACTGGATATTCGTAATCGCGTTGGTCGTGGGGCTCAGCATGGCCACGGAATCGGTGCTGGCGACATTGCAATTCGTGCCGTTTTCGACGCCGTAATTGGCCACGAATACGGCGTTGTTCTGCGTGGTTGCGACGTAATCGGGTAGGTAAGAACAGGTCACCGGAAGAGAGGCCGTTCCGACGAAAGTTCCAGTCAACGGGCCCAACCCGGTCGGGGCCTGATATTCGATGCTGGTCGGCGAGATGACTTGTGAAATCGGAAATGTGCCATTGTATCCGCCAATGCTGACGCTGGCGATCGCAAGCAGCGCCCCCACGTTGGCTCCGGTCAGCCCCGGCGGGCTTAACGTAACCGTGACCGCGCTGCCGGATTCACTGATCGCCGTAATCGTCGCAGAGGGCCCGCTGCTCGTGTTGGGGTAGGTGAAAATTGTGGGCGGACCGAGGCCGGTGGCGACCCTGCTGTCGGCAGCGGGAGCGAAAGCGGTAATGACGTCGGATTCGCCCGCAAATAAACTTCCCGCACTGGCCACAAAAACGCGCGAATCGTTGGGCAGAATCGCCATATGCGTGGGACTGATCCCCATGTTCTCCTGGCCGATGTCGCTATCTCCCGAGACGTCAATCTGCATGGCCGTGCCGGGATTCGCCTGAATGTTGGTGTTAATGGCGAAGACCGCGTGGAAGTTCTGCGAGTTCGGTGGAGTGATGTTGATGGGAATGACCACGGGGCGGTATACCTGACCGCAAGAGATGGTTATCAATGTTGCCGCGGCGATCGCGGCGATCCCGCCCACACGTCTGAGACTCATCGGCACCCCGAGGGAGAATTTCGACTGCATATGACAGAATTGGATATTGTAACGATTGCTGGGCGTAAGCGCTAGAGAAGGAACCCATTTCCCGGTTCCAGCTTCTTGCTAGGGATGCGCCGAGAGACGAGCGGGGATGCCTGGCGGCTCGCGGTACTCCGCTCGGTTGGCTCGTGTTCAGAATCTCAGCGGCGACGCCGGGCTTTTGCCGCGGTCGCCACGGGCTCTTCCGTGGTCGCGGTCGCTGCCGGTTTCTTCTTGCCTTCCATTTGAGCCAGACTCTGTTTCAAGGCTGCCATTAGATCGACCACTGGGGCTAACTTCTTGGGCTTTTCGACGGCCGCTACTTCGCCGCCTTCGAGCTTGGTCTCAATCAGCTTTTTCAGATTTTCCTGGAATGTGTCTTTGTATTTTTCGGGGTCCCATTCATCCGCCAACGCTTCGATGAGCTGATGGGCTACTTTGACTTCGGCTTCTTTCAGTTCGACATCGGGTGCGCCGAATCCTTCCACCTTGCGCACCTCCTCGGCGTAATACATAGTGTGTAGCATGAGTCCGCCTTCATGCGGGCGCAGGAAGACGGTGTACTCGCGGTTGTGCATGGTGATCTTGGCGATGGCCACGTACTCGCTTTCCTCGAGCGCCTTGGTCAGCAGCGCATAAGGACGGCGTCCGGCCTCTTCCGGCATCATGTAGTAGGACGATTCGAAGTAGACGGGGTCGACGTCGCCGGCCTTCACGAATTCCAGAATCTCCATGGTCTTGGCGGTCTGGGGCTCGATCTTCTTGATCTCGTCGGGCTCGATGATGATGTATTCGTCTTTGCGGAACTCGTAGCCCTTTACCGTGTCATTGCGCTCGACCACCACGCCCTCGGCCTGGCAAATGTATTGCTGCTTGAGCCGGGACTTGTCGGTGCGATGCAGCATGTTGAAGGAAATGCCGGAACTGCGCGCGCCGGAAAACAGGCGCACTGGCATAGAGATAAGTCCAAAGGTTAAGTGACCAGACCAGACCGACGACGGCATAGTTCCCCTCGCAGGCATTCCCGAAGCGCCACAGCCGCTCGGGAGAGTGGCTAAACTCCAATGGCAGGAAAGAGTTTAACCTTAAAGTGCCATTGGATGCATCAAGCGGCGGTCACGGGGAATCGAAATTCCAAGCGGGAGGGATGGGGTCCGGCCGGGAGTGGGTACTAGGGATAGTAGTTAACGCGGCGGGTTCCGGCAGGGGACTCGATTTGGCGCCAGCAAGAAAAGCCTTTAACCACGAAGGACACTAGGTATCAAGAAGGAATTCATTGTCGAGGGTTCCTTCGTGTGACTTCGTGGCCGTCGTGGTTTTGATTTTGCTTCCGCCTCAAATTGAGCCAGCACCCCGCTTTCTTGCATCTTCCTCACGTTAAGGATCATCTGTCGGGCAAACGCTCTCTACACGAGGACAAAATGAACGACCCGCGCTATCCCATCGGCAAATTCCACTTCGATGGACCGCTCACTGAGGAACAAAAGAAGGAGTGTCTGGATGATATCGCCCGCACGCCAGAAAATCTGCGCGCCGCCATCAAAGGCCTGTCCGAGGCTCAGCTCGATACGCCTTACCGGCCCGGCGGATGGACCGTGCGCCAGGTTGTCCATCACGTGCCCGACAGCCACATGAATTCCTACGTCCGCTTCAAGCTAGCGCTTACCGAAGACGAGCCGACCATCAAGCCCTACGCCGAGGACAAGTGGGCGGAACTGGCCGACACGAAAGAGACTCCGGTCGAAGTCTCGCTGGCGCTGCTCGATTCGCTGCACGATCGCTGGATGCGACTGCTACGATCTCTCACGCCCGACGAGTGGAAGAAAACATTCCGCCATCCCGCACTCGGACCAATGACATTGGAAAAGACGCTGGCGCTGTACGCCTGGCACGGTCGGCACCACGTGGCGCACATCACGGAGCTTCGCAAACAGATGTCGTGGTAAGCGGCGAGCATTTCGTCCGCGGAACAGGAACGCGCATGGAACAACGGATCAGCATCGTCACGCTTGGTGTATCTGATCTCAAACGCAGCCGGGAATTCTATGAGCGCCTGGGATGGCGACGGGCCGCGAGCAAAACCGAAGGCATCGTCTTCTTCCAGGCGGGAGGCATGGCGCTCGCTCTCTATCCTCGGGAGGAACTCGCCAAGGATGCGAACGTGGCCGCGGACGGCCACGGCTTCGGCGGGATCACGCTGGCCTACAACGCCCGCAATCGCGAAGAAGTAGACTCCGTGCTGGCGCAGGCGCAGGGCGCGGGCGCGAAAATTCTGAAGCCGGCTCAGGACGCCTTCTGGGGCGGCTATTCGGGATACTTCGCCGATCCGGATGGGTTTCTCTGGGAAGCCGCCTGGAATCCCTTCTTCCCAATCTCCGACGATGGAGCGATCCACCTCCCCGAGTGACCGGGAGGATCGAATTCATTCACGATTGATCTTTGACTCGAGGGAGCGGTTCACGATGATCGCAAGAGTGTGGCATGGATACACCAAGCCGGAGCACGCTGACGCGTACGAAGCCATGTTGAAGCCTGAGCTTCTGCCGGGCGTCAGCAAAGTGAAGGGATATCAAGGGAGCTATCTCCTGCGAAGAAATCTTGGGAATGAAGTCGAGTTCATCACGATCATGCTGTGGGATTCGATCGATGCCATTCGCAACGCCGCCGGGCATGCCGACTATGAAACGGCGATTATTCCCGAAGAGCGGCGGAAATACCTTGCGCACTATGACGCGAAGTCGGCGCATTACGAGGTCGCATCGGTTCACGGGCTGCCCTTAGGCTGACGGAAATTTTGCGTAACTCCTACGTGATTCCCAGCTTCCACAGAAAATAGCTGACCGCTTCGCGCGACGCCGCTTCGGCCCGCTGCAGAATGCTGTGCGGGCGCGATTCCAGCCGCGGCGCGGTGTAGACGGGGCCCACGCCCTGATGCTCGAGCAATTTGCGAATGCGGAAGACGTGATAGGCATCGCTGACCGCAACGCAACTATGCAGGCCGTTGGCGCGCATAATCACAGCCACGCGTTCGGCGGACTCCGAGGTGTCGCGGCCCTGGGTTTCGGCAATCAGGCTGCGCTCGGGCACGCCGTGATGCATTAAGTAATCCCGGCCGACTCCGCCTTCGCTGAAGTGGGGATCGGCGGCCGCGCCGCCGGTGGTGATAATCACCGGTGCCAGTCCGCGTTGGAAGAGGTCAAGGGCATGATCGAGGCGGGCTCGCAGCACGGGCGAGGGGTGGCCGGAATATTCGGCGGCTCCAAAAACCACGATCGCATCGGCGGAATGAATTTCCTGGCGCGACCCGGTCTCGACGATCCGCACCACGGTGACGGCCAGAAAGAGCAGGACTGCGCCGACGGCAACGACGAGCAGACGGACCCACCAGCTCATTCGCAAAGGCTGGTTGGGATTCGCGTCATTCATCCTCGGCCGGTCATGCTCGGGCGATCATCCCTGCGCGAAGAACTTTGAGATCTCGTCGGAGGGAATGGCGCCTTCGCGGATAATACGCCAACGATCGTTTTCATTGCTCAGATCGATGATGGTGGAGGCTACATCGCGTGGCGAGTCGCCGCCGTCGACGATAATGCTGATCCGTCCCTGCAACTGGTCGCGCACCTGTTCGGCGCTGGTGCACTCCGAGGCGCCGCTCAAATTTGCGGAAGTCGCGGTGATCGGGATGGCAGCGGCCGTGACCACAGCCAACGGAATCTTGGCATTGGGCACGCGCAGGGCGACGTTGCCGGTGTTGGCCGTCACCTTGAGCGGCAGACGCGAGCCTGCTTTCACGATAATGGTCAGCGGCCCAGGCCAGAATTTGCGCGCCAGCGCATAGAATTCCTCGGGCAACGGTTTGGCCAGTTCCTCCGCATGATCCACGCTCTCGATGAGCAGCGAGAGCGGCTTGTGGCGGGAACGGGTTTTGATGTCGTACACCTTATCGACGGCCCGCAGATTGAACGGATCGGCGGCGAGTCCGTAGAACGTGTCGGTGGGCATGCCCAGCACTTCACCGGAGCGGATCTGATCGGCAGCGTATTTGACGAGGGATAATTCAGGAGTCTCGGAATTAATTTTTACGATCTCGGCGCGCACGGCGCTCCCTTCTCTGTCTGCGGTTGCAAGATTAGATGAATGTCGACGGCGAAGCCTATCATAATACTGGAGAAGCGCACAAAGCGAGGAAGGTGCGCGGAGCCCATCGCGGCCGCCCTGGAGAAAAACTGGAGAAAAACACGAACCCGCATGAATCCACATTCTGAAAAAATACTCCGCGGCGAGAACCGCCTTCGCCGCATCGAGGGCCGTCACAACCACCTGCTGAAAGAACTGCGCCAGGCGTTTGCGCGGGCGGAACGCACCGAGGACGGCCATTGCGCCGTCGAGGGCGTGCGCATTATTGAGGAAGCAATTCGCAGCGGCCTGCGCTTTCAGTCGATTTTCTTCCGCGAGTCGGCGCAGAATCTGGCGGAGCGGCTGCTTCCACAAATCGGCGCCCAGGTGGAAACCTTGTTGCTTCCCGACAAACTTTTCGACGGCACGGTTCCGAGCGAAACGCCGCAGGGCGTGGCGGCTCTGGTGCGTGTGAAGACATTCTCGGTCGAAGATGTGCTGGAGCGGTTGCAGGTTGGCCCGATCATCGTGGTGATCGGGCTGCAGGATCCGGGAAATCTGGGAACGACTCTGCGCTCGGCAGAAGCCTTTGGCAGCGCTGGAGTCGTGTTGGGCGAAGGCACGGTGAGTCCGTTCAATTCGAAGGTGATTCGGGCGTCGGCGGGCTCGATCTTCCGCCTGCCTTGCGTGATGGCAAAAAGTGCATGCGGGATGGACGAGCTATTGACCAAGCTTCGCGCCCAGAGCGTGCGCCTGATCGCAACTTCTTCGCACAAGGGCACGCCCATCGATCAGGCGGAGCTTGCGGGACATACGGCGGTCTTTATCGGGAGCGAAGGATCGGGCCTGCCGCGAACCTTGATGGCGCAAGTGGATGAACTGATCGCGATCCCGCACAACGCGCAGGTGGAATCGCTGAATGCCGGCGTCGCGGGAAGCATTGTGCTGTATGAAGCGGCGCGGCAGCGGCGTCTGACGTAGCGCTGGCTGCGTAGCGCCGTTTTTCGTAGCGCTGGCGTCTCGCCGGCTGTCGCGAGGGCATCTTGCCCTCGCCTGCGCGGACGAGACGTCCCCACGACAGCCGCCGGGACGGCGGCGCTTCGGCTGCGCATCCTTACGCCGACCCGCCCTTTACGCTAACCCGCCGCCGTCGACGACTAGGGCCGCGCCCGTGATCCAACTCGACATGGGGCTGGCCAGAAACAATACCGCGTTCGCAATATCGTCGGGCGTGCCGACGCGAGCTAGCGGACGATTCGCGGCCTCCCGCATAAACGTCTGCACATCTTCGCCGAGCTGACTGCATTCGCTGCGCAGCATAGGCGTGTCGACGTCGCCGGGGCAAACGCAATTCACGCGAATGTTGTGCTGGCCGTGATCGATGGCCATGGCGCGTGTGAGATTCACAGTGCCACCTTTCGCCGCGCAATAGGAGGCGGCGCGCGGGCCGCCTTTGAGCGACCATCCAGAACCGATGTTGATGATGCCGCCTCCGCCCGCACGAATCATGTGGGGCACGACTTCGTGAGAGAGCAGATAGATTCCTTTGAGCGTCACTTCGAGGACAAGATCCCATTCGTCCTCGGTGAGTTCGACGATATCTTTGCGGATGGTGATGCCGGCGCAGTTGCAGAGTACATCGATCTTGCTTGAACGTTGGATGACGGCCTCGACGGCACGCTGGCAATCGGCGGCGCTGCGCACATCGCACTTCAGGAAAATAGCTTCGCCGCTTTGAGATTCGATTTCGGCAGCCGTCGCGCGTCCTTTGTTTTCGTCGATATCGAGGATGGCGACGAGTGCTCCCATCTCGGCGAGGCGAAGAGCGATGCCACGCCCGATGCCTGAAGCCGCTCCGGTGACTAGAGCGACTTTGCCTCGGAGCGAGAGTAGTGCGGCAGCTCGTTCTTCGATCTTTTTCGATTGTTCATTCATCGCGATGGCTAGCTGAGTCCTATGATGGCCGGCTATCCACAACCGTTGGGTAAGTGCTTCGGGCACTTCTCGGCACGGACAACGCTCAGATGATATATGGCACCAACGCCGTCACCCGTCTCGCGTAGGCTTGGTAGGACTCGCCGAACTGCGCGCGCATCCATTTCTCCTCAAGCTTTAGTTTGTGCCACAAGACACCGAAAACCATGGCCACCGCAAGGAGCCCACGCCATTCGCCGCGAGCCACAGCGCAACCAAAAAATGCCAGCAGAAGACCGGTATAAATGGGGTGGCGAACCAGAGCGTAGGGGCCACCTTGAATGAGTTCGTGACCTTGCTTCAGGGTGACGGCCTGGCTCCAGTTATTCCCGAGGTAACGACGCGCCCACACAGAAAAGAGCATCCCGCCTGCGGTAATTGCAGCTCCGGTCCAGAAACACCAGACTCCAACCGGGAGAAATCGCTCGTCGAGCAGTCGAGGCGGAACCGTTGGCAGCCAGAGAAGCGCCACCGCGCAAATCATCGAAACAAGGCGTACCAGCCGCGACGACAAGGATTCCTGGCGCTCGGTTTCCTTGACATTCGTCGATATCCCCCACCAATAGGCCAAGTAGCAAACCCACATGGCTGGAAAAAGATAGTCATATAAGAATGGCATGGCGCTCCTCGACATCCCAGTTTCAGTTCCATCGGTCGGCGGTTAGCAGTGCGCCGGCTGTCAGAGAATGGCGATTACACCTTCGATGGCCCTGCGGATACTTGTGAGAAGATTTTCGAAGTCGGCACTAACCTTACTTTTCCAATGCTTTCCCTGCTGCCTCCAAGGTGACGTCCACGTCCTCATCGGTGTGCGCCAGGGTGACGATCGAATGCAGCACCGCCGATGGAGAAGCGTACACCCCGAATGGGAACAGCGACAGCACAAATTTCTGGAACGCCGCGCGGTCCACGTGCTGGCAGAAGTCGCGGTAATCGCGGATTGCAGGCTGATCGGTGAACATCAACTGAAACATCGGGCCGACATTCTGCACCGTTACTGCTTGACCCTTCTTCTGAAACAACGCCTTGTACCCCGCGCACAGCCGCTCTGCAATCCGCCAGGTGTGACGGAAGGAAGCGTTGTGGTCGCGAGTCAGCACGCGCAGGTTGGCGCGGACGGCGTGCATGCCGATGCGCGATCCGTTATGCGTGCCGTAGTGCAGGACGCCTCCCCACTGCAGCGCGTCCATGATTTCGGCGCTGGCCGACCAGTGCGGCCACAGGCAGGCCGCAGCCCAGCGCTTTGCCAAAGGTCACAAGGTCGGGCGACAGCTTGTAATGTTCCTGGCAGCCTCCGAGGGCGATGCGGAATCCGGTCACGGTTTCGTCGAGAATAAAAACAATTCCGTTAGCGTGAGCGAGTTTCTGCAGGCCTTCGAGATATCCTTCCGCCGGAGGAATCACGCCCATGTTCGCCATCACGCCTTCCGTAATGATGGCCGCGATCTGGCCGGGATGATTTTCAATCGCGCGCTGTAGGGCCGGCAGATCGTTCCAGGGAACCACAATTGTGTCGTCGAGCGCGGTGCGATTCAGGCCCGAGCTGTCGGGAATCTTTACGGGATCGCTACGCAGTCCGGAGCGCGGCCGGCGGCAAAACATTTGAACTGACCAGCAGATCGTCATGCCACCCGTGATAGTGCCCTTCGAACTTCAGCAGTTTTGGACGTCCGGTGACGCCGCGCGCCAGCCGGATCGCCGCCATCATCGCTTCGGTTCCGGTGTTGGCGAAGCGCACGCGCTCGGCGTTCGGCACCATCTTAACCGGAAGCGAAACCATCCTCTATATTTTCGCAGGAGGGGCAGGCCATAATCCTTCAGCTCTAGTGCGCGATGCGCAAGGCAACCTCTATGGCACTACCGCAGGGGGCGGAGACGATGCGTGCAACCCCTCATATGGCTGCGGGAGAGTGTTTAAGCTGTCGCCTCCCGTAACGACAACAACAGAGCTTACCTCTTCGCCAAAGCCGTCCACTTACGGGGATGCAGTCACTTTTATCGCCGTGGTCGCTCCAGTTCCCCCGAATGGAGAATCTGTATCCGTAAGCGTCTGACCAACACACCTGTTCGAGGACGAGTGACTATGTTGAAGTGGCCGGAGTCAGCGAGGAACAGAAGGTTTCTGCACCCAAGCGACGTACGCGCGCCGAAGGTCAGCTCTTGGTGGCGGAGTTTGCAAGCAGCGGTAGCCGCAGACCGAGCTTTGTCGGAGTCGGGATCTGAGCTCTGTAGAATAGGGTCAGGGTCGTGGCTGGAAGTTGCAGCAGCGAAGCTGATTGTGGCAACGGTCGGAGTGGCTGCCATAACTGCTTACTTGGACGAGGCCGTT
>CAVRDS010000051.1:0-209172 GCA_963719865.1 uncultured Acidobacteriota bacterium
GTAAATGTCGCTGAACCTTGGCACTCGTTGACGTGCCCTGTGCACGTATTCTGCATCACGCCGTTAACCGACAGGGCTTCCGACACTTTGGAGCTGTTGTAAGAACCAGATGCGGGTCCGGCTACCTGTATGGATGCCACGGCGCCGATACCGGTTTTGTAGGTGGGAAAGTCGTCCTCAAGTGGAATTGGGGTCGTTCCTGCTAGGGATGCAGAGCTGGGGCACTGGGTTACCGTGATCGGGAGCTGAATCTTTTCCAACGTTTTATTGCAGGCGCACTCGCCGGGTACTTCAACCGCTTCATAGACAAAACCAAAGGTCGATCCCGCACCCACCCCAGCCGCTTTCCCCGTGCTCAGCGTCGCGACCGCAGTATCGTCCGAGCCCCAGCCGGTGCCGTCGAGTGTTACATTCTCCAAGACCCCGTTGCAGCTGTCGACCTGGTCAACCGCAACCGGGTCGGTACCGCCGATGAACAGATCCAGTGAATCTGGATCAAAGAACGGCGATCCGCTACTGCAGCATTCCGGGCAGTCGGGGATCACCCCGGAGCCGAAGGTGTTGTTGACGGCTAATTCATTTGCGATCAGATTGTGTCCGCGGGGAGTTAGGTCGTGCAGATCATAAGTTACCGAGCCCACGTCTAATGGCAACACGCCTCCCTTGCGGTCCGGAACCCGCTGGCGAACGAGCTGGGCCAGATTCACCCACATTTGATCACCGGGATTCTAATCCCGACTCCGGCGCGCGCCTCGGCTCGAACGCAAATGCAAGATGAACCCTTGATCTTACAGTCCAACGAAAAGGAGGGTCAAACCTCGAAGGGGGTATTACGCATTTGAGGGGAAAATGCTACACTCGGCCTTTCCTTCTTCGCGGATCATCACGGCTGAGGGGGCCCCTTAGTAGTCTGATGCCACCCTGACTGTGTAAGTCCTATCCCTGTTACAATCCGTCTCGCGGTATATCCAGACCGCTTTTCGGGACGTTTGCACAGTCCTGTTGAACGCATCTAAAAGCGACAAATTCTGCCAGTTAGCGTGAATTCGAGCGGGTTCTCTCTGGACCGGGTTTTCGTCGTAAACTCCAGGGCCACCCTGACCGAGGGCTGGCTTAAGGTCAAGCTGGGCTGCGTGCGCCTGAACCTCCGGGAGCCAGAGCAGTTCGTAAAGGATCGCTGGAGCCTCGCGATCTGTTGCGTCCTTCTGAAACCTGCCGATCTTGGTATCCAGGAGGGGGACGTCAACCCGCGGCATTAAGTCAACGACTCCGTCTTCCAACTCCCATTGATAGTTCGGGTTGGCGGCGACCAGTGCGTCCATGGCGTCGCGAAGAGTTATTCCCTGTTTCAACTTCAGGCTTCCCTGAGGTAAATCCGAACAGCCTGCTACTTCGGCGAAGCCTCCGTGAACCCCAGTGTCGCGCAACACGCTCAGAAAAATGTCGAGCACGCGCTGATTCTCCACGAGCACGTCGTGACCGATCCGAACGTCGGCCGGTTGCGGTTCGCCGGACGCTGCGGCCTCCATCTGACCCATTGCCATCGGTTCGGCCGCGGAACCAGAACCAAAACGAAAACGGAGAAACTAATGAGACGCTTATCCTAAAGTCCTCCTTACGGCGGGCTGGCCCACCTTTTAGATTTTGATTTTCTCGATCCACTTTTAAATGAGGCTGCCCTACCCTCTGCGGTGTTCAGAGTGTGGGAACCGATGCTGCTTGCATCGTAAAGATTTTCTGTCGTTGCTCTTTACACTGCAAGCGACAAATACGAAGTCAAAACCTCAGGGATTGAAAGTTTCCTCTCCCACCCTCTGAAATGGCAGTCGCCACCTCGATGGTTGATCAGGGAAGAGAAG
Source organism: uncultured Acidobacteriota bacterium (assembly GCA_963719865.1). Taxonomy (GTDB): domain Bacteria; phylum Acidobacteriota; class Terriglobia; order Terriglobales; family Acidobacteriaceae; genus Sulfotelmatobacter. The sequence continues at coordinate 1,860 of CAVRDS010000051.1, forward strand.
ACTCATGGGCCAGCCTCCGGCAGCAACGGAACTTACTTTCTCTTGCCTAGCTTGCGGGAGATCTCTTCGACAATTCTGGGACGGAGATCGGTGAGGACGCTATCGACGATGCTGGCAATCGCGGGATCGGATTCTGAGGCGGACGTCACATCTGCTATCACATCCTCGGGACGGCGCTCTGCGCCACAGCTGCGGCCATCGCGGCAACATCTCGTGGTGGAGCGGTAGAGTCTGAGGCGGACGGTGTGCGCCGGAGTTCCGGTCTCCCGGATCCGTTTCCAGTCTGCCCACGCGGCAGCCGTGGTCGCCGCGAGATCCGATTCTTGGCCGGCGGCTTCCGCTTTGACTTCCGGCACAACGGAAGGTGCCATCGCCGGGGAAGCCTCGCTTACTGCCGCGACGGGAACGGGCACTTCTGCGTCAGACGGCTTCGGTTCTTCTGTCTCACGATCCACAGCAGGGGCCGCGACTTCCACGGCTGCGGGTTCAACCGGCGATTCCGCAGTCGCCGCTGCAACCGGCTCGACGGCTTCTTTCACCTCTGCCGGCGGCTCAATCGCGGACGCCTCAATGGCGGGCGTCTCCGGCACCGTGACTTTATGTTTCAGGTAAGACGCCGCCACGGATTGCAATTCTTCCACTGCCGCCCGCACCGCATCCGTCGCCGCGCTGGCCACGGCGCTCAAGCCGTGAACCGCTTCCGGGGCAGCAATCGCCGGAACCGAAGATATTGATTCTGGCGCTGCGCTCTCGACCGATGGAGGATTCGATGCGGCCTGCTCACTGGCTTGCACAACGTACGTAATGTGACCGCCCTCGGCGGCCGCGAAGGCGGCGTAGGCCTTCTGCATCTCGTGCTCGAGAGAGATTGCGGATTCCTCCGGAGCCAGCGCTACCGCGACTGCCGTCCAGCGTGAAGCCGCAACGGAGTCGGCGTGCGTCCCGACTGCCATGGTTACAGGTTCATCCGCGTGCGCTTCGGAGGGATGCCACCCTGCTCCGTTTCCGGACTCGCTGGTTTCCACCTTGACGGCTTCCGGGTTCAACTCCGCAGCCTCAGGCGCCACGTTCGCTGTGGCGGGAACGGAGGCTTCGCTGCTCGTCTCGGAGTGTGCCGGCGCCTTCTGCTCGGGAACGGCCGCTGCAGCAACTTCCATCGCGGGCGCTGCCTGAGCTTCGGGCTTGATTTCCGCTCGTTGATCAGGAACGTCCTGATCGGAAACTTCCGGCCTGACCACCGCCATTTCCGCCGTGGGCTGTGCAGCCTTCTCTTCCTGAACGAGCCGCTCTTTGACGCGCGCTGCAGCCGCAGCCAGCGCGGCAATTTCTTCGGGTGTTACGTCTTTGGGCAATCCCGCTGCCGCCAACGCTCCCAGATCAAAACGCTCTTCTTCAGATTTCCCGGTTTCAGCTTTTCCGTTGCGCGCTGCTGTGGCAGCTTTGGGTTCGACCGGCGCGCGCAGTTCTCGTTCCACCGGACGCTTGTAGGCCGATGCATCCTCGGACTCCGCTTGCACCTCTTTTTCTTTTTTCTTGGAGGGAAAAGCGATGCGGTTCTTCCAGCCGGTATCTGCCTCGACCGCCATCGTCTTGTCGTAGCGGCCTTCCTCGAAGGCGGCCACGGACCGCCCTGACCGGCCCGGCTTCGAACTCTCGGACCGTGGAACCACTTTGTCTTCCAGCTTGCTCAGGGCGCTGAGCAACTCGCTGGCCTCGAACGGCTTGACGATGAAGCCGTCGGCGCGAACCCGTCTGGCCTCTTCCGGCTTGAACGGCTCCAGCTTTCCCACGGTCAGCAGGACCGGTATTTGAGCCGTCTCGCCAACATCCTTCAGCCGCTGGCAGACCTCAAGTCCGCTATAGCCGGGCATGTAGACGTCGAGCACGATCAGATCAGGCCGCTGCTCGCCTATCTTTTTCAGCGCAGCCGAACCGTTGTTCACGGTGATAACTTCATATCCCGCATCCGCGAGAATTTTCCGCCCCATATTCTGGGCGGTCACGCTGTCGTCGGCGAGCAATATCTTCCGGGCCAAAGTTATCCTCTGATGAGGGGAGATAACGCGAAGGTAACCCGACCTTCAACCTAAGTCAATGATCCGGAAGGGAAGTAACAGGTTACTAGGGGTCAGCATCTTGCGCGTGAGACAAGCCTCTACGGAGCCCCGTGCCCCCAAGGCGCCAGTAATATGGGCGGAAAACGGCGCTTAACAGTCAAACGCCGATCCGGCAAAAGGGCAAGCCCGTTCTAGAACGGAATGATCTTTTTCAGACCCTTCTTCTTCTTCCTTTTGCTGCTGGAAAGGTCCTTATCGCTGGCCAGTTCCGAGTCATTGCTCTTTGCCGCAGCCGAGGAACTCGACTGCCCCTGCTCCAGTTCATTGATCTGCGCTGGAGGCGGAAGCGTCGGATCGGCGCCCGTGTCGGTGGCCTTCAACTCGTTGGCGTCGGCCGGAGCATTCGGTGTTAATTCATTCGCATCGGGAGTCGTCGTAGTTCCCGTAGCCGCTCGCCCAAACGGCGAACCGCCGGGAGGCGTCGCTTCCGAGGCAGCAGTCGTGCCGGAGGCTGCATCTTCGGCGCTTGGATGATCAGGTTTTACAACCTCGACTCCAACGCTCTTCCGCCCGGTCACGGCTTCCATCACGGAAACCATTTCCTTCTTCTGAACTTCGTTGGCCGCCACGGGATCCGGATCAGTCAGCGTCGGATTTCCGACCTTGGATGCCTGGGATACATCTGGACCCTTCTTCCACAGGCCCATCAGTATCTGCGGCATCGTATTCTCAGAGCGGCTGGCTATTTCGGCTCGATTCTGCGCGACCGCCCGCTTGGTAGGCCGCGGCACCGGCTGCTTCAGGGCCGCGAGACGCTTGCGCGCGTCGTCCGAGCGATCCATTAACGGGTAGCGGGTAATGATCTGGTCGTAAGCCTTGGAGGCACTCTTGGTGAAGTCGCCAATGTATTGCGCCTTCACCGCTTCGCTGGCGCATCCCCGGGGCAAGCCGTGCTGGTCGCAGGTCGGAGCAAGTCGCAAGCGGGCAATCTGGCCCTCGTAATCCTGCCCCAGCAGATAAAGAGCTTCATCGGCTTGGCTGTACAGCGGATATTTATCCACCAGAGACTGCAGACGGGCGATGGAAGCCAGATAAGACTGGCGTAAGTAATAGAAGCGCCCGATCATGAACTCACGATCGGCCAGCACTTCCTGCACTTCGAGCAGCCGCTGCTTGGCCTCGGGCACAAGTTTGCTGTCCGGATATTGCAGGATCACCTTGCGGTATTCGTCTTCGGCGCGCTTGGCGTGCGTGTAGTCGCGATCCGCCTTTTCCATCTGCTGATAGTGGATGTTCGCGATTTTCAACTGCGCTTCCGCCGCTTCCGGCATGTTGGGGAAGAAGATCTCGAAGTCGCTGTATTCCTGCTCCGCCTGGGCGAGGGCTGCAGTTCCACCTTCCGCGTACCAGGAATCGCCCACCGCCAGCTTGGCGCGCGCAATAAACTCCGAATCCGGATAGGTATTGATCAGGGTCTGCAACGTTAACCGGGCCACGTCAAAGCGGTTGTGGCGCATGGCGTCCATGGCCTTGTCGAACAAAACCTTATCCGGCTGCTTCGATCCGACATTGGCCAGCGGGTTCTTGGACTTCTTGTTCGTGCAAGCGGCAAGGAATGCCAGCAGCAGCGCCAGCGCGATAATCAACGAAATTCGACGTGACATAAGGCCTTGGAAATCCTTTGCGCTTCAGGTTTCAGAGTTTCAAGGTTCGAAGTTTCAAGGCGTTGTGCAACCTTGAAACTTTGAAACCTTGTCTTGCTAGACTTTTATCAGTGCCGCCTCGGTTGCCGCCTTCAGCAAAGTCTCGGCATTCTTCTTTGGATCGCCATTTCCGAACACGGCGTTGCCCGCCACCAGAATTTCAGCCCCCGCCCGGACCACATCCGCAATCGTGCCCAGCGCCACGCCCCCATCTACTTCGATGCGGTAGCTCAGGCCGCGTTGGCTGCGAATCTCGGCTAACTGGCGCATTTTGTGCAGCGTCGACGGGATGAACTTCTGCGCCCCAAAGCCCGGATTCACCGACATCACCAGAATGTAATCCACGATGTCGAGAACTTCCGAAAGCGTATCCACCGGCGTTGCCGGATTGATCACCACCCCGGCCAGGCAGTCATGACTCTTGATCAGGTGCAGCGTGCGGTTCAAATGCCGGCAGGCTTCCTGATGCACCGACATCCAATCGATTCCGGCTTCGGCAAATGCGGGAATGAAATCGTCTGGATTCTCGATCATCAGGTGGCAATCCAGCGGCAGATCGGTCACCTTGCGCAGCGATTTTACAACTGGAGGCCCGATCGTAAGATTGGGAACGAAGTGGCCGTCCATGATATCGACATGGATGACACTCGCCCCGCCCTCGCCCGCGGCGCGTACCTGTTCGCCCAGTCGAGCAAAATCGGCCGAAAGAATGGAAGGAGCCAGTTCGATCAAAACCCGGGTGCCTCAGTTCCTAAGTGCTCGCAAGGAAACGGCGTACGAAAATTCTAACACGCGGAATCTAACACGGGGAAAGACAGGCCGCTGGAAGGTTTGAGCGTCCGGCCCCGGGATCGCGTGCTCGATCCGCCGTGCTAATCTCATCCGGCATGTTTCTGCCAGCCCAATTCTCTTCCGCCCCGGTGGCCTGTTCCGTCACCGCTGTTTTCCTTTGGGGCGCCTCCGACTTTGCCGGAGGATTTGGCTCGCGGCGCGCTAACGCCTTCGTTCTCACCGCTTTTTCACATATCTGTGCCCTCGGATTGATGCTGGCTGTCGCCCTCGGGATCGGTGGAGCATTCCCGGATCGCCCCAGCATTGCCTGGGCCGTGCTTGCTGGAGCCCTGGGCGGCTTTTCGCTGGCCATTTTCTATGGCGCGTTAGCTGCGGGCCAGATGGGGCTCACCGCTCCCATTGCGGCTCTGCTTGGCGCCGCGATCCCGACCATGGTCGATATCGCCTTGGAAGGCGCGCCCAGCCGCTGGTCCATCGCCGGCTTTGCCTTGGCCATCTTCGCCATCTGGCTCATCACCCGCCCCGAGGCTCAAGCAGAAGGCGACGACTCCGGCCGCCCGAAAGGAGTCGCGACTGCGGCTCTGGCCGGCGTCGGATTCGCCGGATTTTATCTTTGCATCCATCAGGCCAGCGGCTCGCCCGCTTGGGTCGCCGCGATGTCTCGCGTCGGTTCGCTTACCGCGACCGCAATCGCCGTGGCCGTAGTGCGTCCTTCCCTCGCGATGGATCGACCTGCCGTTGGGCTTGGGATGCTCGCGGGATTTTTCGACGTCACCGCCAGCGCCCTCTTCATCTACGCCAACCAGCACGGACGCCTCGATGAAGCCGTCGTCATCACTTCGCTTTACCCCGCGGTTACCGTCGTGTTGGCACGGGTGTTCCTGAAAGAACACTTCAGCCGCTGGAACTTGATTGGATTGCTGGCGGCATTAGCAGCCGTCCCATTGATCTCCGCCGGATAGGGCGGCCATCATTCCATATTCCGAAATATGGAATGATCCAAGGATGCGGCTAGTCAACAGCGAATCTCGATCGTCCTGAACCGAATCCAGCAGATAATAGACGCCAGCTAAACGCCCATGCCCCTTTTCGAAATCCGCAACCTGTCCAAGATTTTTCCTCACAGCGACTCGCCTTTCGCCGGCAAGTCGCGCGGAGAAGTCCGCGCCGTCGACGATGTTTGTCTGGAGATTCACGCTGGCGAGACGCTGGGGCTGGTGGGCGAATCCGGTTCCGGCAAGAGCACCCTCGGCCGATTGATCCTGCGGTTGATCGAGCCCACGTCGGGATCCGTCCTTTACGAAGGCAGGGATCTGGTGAGCATCAGCCGCGGCGAGATGCGCAAACTGCGCCGCGACTTGCAGATCGTCTTTCAGGATCCCTTCGCCTCGCTCGATCCCCGTTTTCGCGTGGAAGACATCATCGCCGAGCCGCTGATCATTCACGGAGGTTCATCTGGGGGCAGCCACCCAGGTTCATGTGGGGACAGCCGCCCTCGGCTGTCCGGTCGAGCGAAGCTCGACTTGCGCTCGCAGGTTTCCGAACTTCTGCGCGCCGTCGGCCTCGACGAATCCGCGCGCACGCGCTACCCGCACGAATTCTCCGGAGGACAACGCCAGCGCATCGGCATCGCCCGCGCCCTCGCCTTGCGTCCGAAATTTATCGTCTGCGATGAGCCCGTCTCCGCGCTCGACGTCAGCGTCGGCGCCCAGATCGTGAACCTGCTGGCGCAACTCCAGCGCGATTTCGGCCTGACCTATCTCTTCATCTCGCACTCCATGCCCGTAGTCCGCTATCTTGCGACGCGCATCGCGGTCATGCATCGGGGAAAACTCATCGAGGTGGGCAACACCGAGCAAATCACCAACCGCCCCGCCGACGCCTACACCCGCAGCCTGATGGCCGCGACTCCGCAGCTTTCTGTCTGACTCCGAGCCCGCCTTAGCCAAGATTTTGCAACCAATTCTGTTTTCCGATAGTCTTACGGTCTTTTGAGGAGCCCCGTTCTATTGGCCACCACCCATTCAGCACCGTATGCATTGACCGTGCCACGCGCACCCGCTTCTGTGCGGGACTTGGCGGAGCTGGTCGCGGGATTCACCGGCATCATGGTCATCCTGTGGTTGCCCACCCACAAGCAACTCATTTTCGGCCCGATCGCTTTGCTGGCCCCCTTGGCCATGGTTCTGGTGCGCCGGCCGGGCTTGAATGATCTGGGCCTCGGCCTCCGCGGGTTTGTAGCTTCTCTCTGGATCTTCCCGGCAGCGGTCGCCCTCTCCGTCGTGAGCATCTTCCTGGCTCAAGGGGCTGGAACGTTCCACGCACTCTACCAGGCCGATTTTGCCCACTGCGGTGGATACGTCCTGTGGACGATGTATCAGCAATTCCTCATCCAGGATTACTTCATGCCGCGCCTTACACGCATTCTGAGCAGTGACGCAGCCATCGCCGTTGCCGCCATTTTGTTTTCCGTTGCGCACCTGCCCAATCTTGCGCTTGCGGCTGCTACTTTGGTCTGGGGAGTCGTTTCATGCCTGCTCTTCCGCCGCTACCGCAATCTCTACATTCTCGGCCTGACCCAAGGGCTGCTTGGACTCTGCTTTGCAGTCTGCGTCCCCGACGCGCTTCTGCATCACATGCGCGTGGGCTTGGGGTACTGGCACTATCATCCGAGGGTTTGAGGATCGCGAGGGTTTGAGAGCCCCATTTCCGACGGGGTCATCCCGACCGGAGCCGCTTTTCAGGCGGAGGGAGGGATCTCCCACGCGCGAAGTCAGGGGACAATGAGATCCCTCAACCGGCTGAAAAACGCCGGCTTTCGGGATGACCCTCGATAAGCGATATTCAAAAATTCGAAGTCACTCACTACCAGATTTTCAGAACCACCAGGTCCACAGCCAATCGACCGTAGCATGCGTGATCGTCGAAGCGGGAACTCTTCTGTCTCGGCGCCAGGCGCGGCCGTAGAAAATTCCAGCGATCGTTGCCAGCAACACGTAACGCCAGTTGAAGTGTGCCGATCTCTTATTGAAATGCGAGAGCCCGAACAGAATGGACGCAACGACCAGCGCGCTCCGGCGCCCGATGCGCCGTTCCAGCAGATTCTGCACCCAGGCGCGAAAGAAGAGTTCTTCCGGTACGGCAACAAAAACAAAAATCCCAACCCACGTTAGAACCCCCTTAGCAAAACCCGGCACGTTCGGGTGAGGATGTATAAATCCCAGCCAGCTCCCCAGGATTATTACCACCGGGGCGAAGAAAATAAGCTCACGCAACCCGGTTTTCCAGTCGCTCCAGCGCAGATGAAAATCGAATCCCGCTCCGCTCAGCCGGCGAATCCCGAGGAGCGCATAAAGGCCCGCGTCAACTAGCAGCAGATTGCCCAGGCCGCGCATCCCGGAGGGCCACGCTACGTCGAGCCAGCGCAGATCGACTGCGAGCCCCAGGGTGAGAAGAATCAGCGCGTCCCGCCAGTTGCCGCGCTGCTCCGGATCAGCCGCCGCGGCCCGCGTCATCAGCCACGCCATCATCACCGGAAGAGCGACGTACAGGCCGAGCCATTGCACGCGGAACATATGGTGCGCCCCGGCGAGAATCACATACGGCAGGACGAACAGCGCAGGAGCAGCAATTCGCACGGCGACCGGCCAGCGGCTCATCCATCGCGCCACCTGTTCGCCCGCGAAGCCAAAGGCCGCCGCCGGAGCCAGCTCGACGACTAGGGTTCCAATATCAATGGGCGTAGGGTTCAACATCCCAGTCCATCTTAGCTTCGTGGGCCGCACAAAACTGGCTCATCCAACTGGATTCGTCGAGCGCGCCGATCAAGTAGAATGCACTCGACGCCAGATTCACCAGATCGAGAGGACCCTATGAAGCGCATCATCGGACTTTTTCTGCTCTTTGCCGCAACTGCAGTCCTGGCCCAGGACAAGAATCCGGTCACATCCGTGGCCAAGCAGATTCTTCCCCGGCAGCAGAAGAACCTTGTCGCGGCGGTCGAGGAGATGCCTGCCGATAAATTCGGATACAAACCCACCGAGCAGCAAATCACATTCGGACACCTGGTCCTGCACATCATCGAGTCGAACAATTATCTGTGCTCGCACATCGGAGACATGCCTGAGGTCAAGCCTCCAGTGCCGCTCAAGGAATCCGACGGCAAAGACAAGCTGGTGGCGGCGTTGCAGGCGAGCTTCGATTTCTGCTCAACCGCCCTGGGCAAGGTCGACGACTCTAAGCTGGGAGATGAAGTCGAACTTTTCGGCGGCCGCAAGGGATCGCGCGCCTTCGCGCTCATCGCGCTCACCAACGACTGGGCCGATCACTACAGTTCGGCCGCAATGTATCTGCGCTTGAACGGCCTGTTGCCGCCCACCGCTCAGCCCAAGAAGTAGCCATCGCCAAATAAACTTGCCGCGGAAAAAATGCGGATCCGGGGCGGTATTTGAAAGGGCGCGGCTTTCAGCCGCGCCGCACGTCCCACAAAATCAGTGGCGCCTTTAGGCGCTGGGGCGATCTTCAGACGCGAAATGAGTCTTTCCGCAGCCTATAAGTAAAACGACGCTAAAGTAGCCGAAGCTATCGGATTTGCACCAGCTCGTTGGCCGGCGCCGTGGCCGAGGGTGGCGACGCCGGCTGTTGCGGCGCCCGCCACGAATCGAAGATGGAGACCTGGTGCACGCACGAAACCGTGCAGTTCGGCGCGCATCCTTTTTCGGTCAGATATTCGCGGCGCAGGTCCTCCAGCGTGTAGGTCTCCAGCGGAACTCCGGGATAGCCGCGTTGCTGCGAACAGTAATGCACCAGCCCGTTCTCGCAGATATAGAGATAACGCGCTCCCGCGCGGCATCGCCAGTCATTGGGCAGTCCCTTGGCGATGTTGTCCTGAAACGCATTCACGCGCGTGAAGCTGCTTTTCTCGAGCGCCTGCATCTCTTGATAAATGCGGCGCTCCTCATCGTTTAGCGGCTGCAGTTGCCCGCTGTCGTCATGGATGATGCCGATCGTGGACGTAAAGCCCAGTTCCACCGCTCTCTTTCCGATCACCAAGGCATCCTGCGGATGAGTGATTCCTCCGCCCACAACCGAGTTGATGTTCACGTGAAAGTCGGCATGCTCGGCCAGCAGTTGCAGCTTCTTGTCGAGCACCTTGAGACTTTTCTTCGAAACCTCGTCAGGATTCACGTTGTCGATGGAAATCTGCAGCCACTCAAGCCCGGCGCGATTCAGCCGCTGTATACGCTCCGCCACCAGGAGATATCCGTTCGTGATCAGCCCCGCGATCATGTCGTTTGCCCGGATTCGGCGGATCACGTCGTCGAGTTCGGGATGCATCAGCGGTTCGCCGCCCGAAATCGTCACCACCGCCGTTCCCAGCGCTCCCAGCTTGTCGATGCGCCGGTACATTTCTTCCAGCGGCACCGGCTTCGAGAAATCGTCAAACTCATTGCAGTAGGTACACGCCAGGTTGCAGCGGCGCATGGGAATGATGTGCGCCAGCAACGGATGATCGGTCGAAGCCAGCGCTCGCGCGGCCATCCTCGCCCCGCGCAGGTTGCGATGCAGGGCCTTGGCGCGTCGGCGTAGGGTTGTCAGAGTTGAAGGCATGCGGTTGAGTTACTTCTATTACAACATACCGAGGCACCGATTGGCCGCACGACACCAGCATTCGGCGTGATTAGGAGACTGAACGGTGTTGGAGTCATCCCGACCGGAGCCGCTTTTCAGGCGGAGGGAGGGATCTCCGACCCACAAAGTCAGGGGGAAATGAGATCCCTCAGCCAGCTGAAAAGCATCGGCTTTCGGGATGACCCCGCATACATTTTCCGCGACGATTCACCTCATGACCCTAGTTCATGCCCGGCGTGCTGCAGGGCGTTGAGTGCCGCTCCCGCCCACTCTTCCTGGATCAGCACGTAATCGGTGTCATAGGTCGAAATGGCAAAGATCGGAATGCCTTTCGACGAAAGTGGTTCAATGAACGACAACAGCACCCCGGTCTGTGAGAACGGAAACGGCCCCTCGAGTGTCAGGCACATCCAACGGTGCGGCGAATCGATTTCAGCAGGAAGATTGCCCGCCGGGCAGACAACGGAAAGCTCGTCCGGTGTGCGCGTGATCGATGTGAATTCGCCCTCGGTGGCCCACGCCGGAACGGGCGTATCCGCCGCCATCCGCACAATCGCATACGGCCCCGCCAGCCTTCGAAACTTGAGTCTCGCCTGCACGTCGCCGCTCATATCCTCCCCCAGAATCCGTTCATGCAAGTCACGCAGCCTAGCTCTCGGGGGTAGGTGACTTTGAATTTTGGATATCGCTTATGAGGGTCATCCCGAAAGTCGGCGCCTTTCAGCCGGCTGAGGGATCTCATTTCCTCTGATTTTGTGGCTGGGAGATCCCTCCCTCCGCCCGGAAAGCGGTTCCGCTCGGGATCACGCCTACAGGTCTGGATCTCAAACTGAGCCACTGCCTAGTTCTCAACCGCCTTGCGCACCGCGGCCCGTGCCAGCAGCCGCGTGGAATCCAGCGGCGGCAGAGGCGAGGACTCCGGCGTCACCAGCAGCGGAATCTCCGTGCACCCCAGCACCACGCCGTCGCAGCCTTCATCCTTCATCCCGCGGATCACCTCCACGTAATACGCCAGCGATCGCGGCAGAAACTGCGCGTTCACCAGTTCATCAAAAATGATTTGATTGATGCGTTCCCGCTCCACCGCGCTCGGGATGCGATACTCGATCCCCGCCGCCTTCAGCGCCTCGCGATATACCGGACCTTCCATCAGATAGCGGGTCCCCAGCACCGCCAATCGCTTCAACCCGCGCCGCTCGGCCTCTTTGGCCACTTCCCGCGCAATATGAAGCCACGGCCGCGGCGAACGATGCTCTACCAGATCGAATGCCTGATGAATTGTATTGTCGGGACAGATCAGGAAATCAGCTCCGCCCTTCGCCAGCTTTTCGGCCGAGGCCAGCATCAGTTCCGCCACACCCGCCCAGTCATTGGCATCTACAAACTTCATGTAGCCCGCGAGCGAAAACGAATGCAGCGAAACCTCCGGATGGTCGTGCCGCCCGAGCGCCTGCGCTCCCTCCTGCGCGATCGTGCGGTAGCAGAGCGCGGCTCCTTCGGTACTGCAGGCGACGATGCCGATGTGTAACATGCAGTCAGACTCGGGCTTCCTGATTGTAGCGGGTTCATCCGCATGGCATCACCTGCGATCCATTCCTTCGACGCGTTGATTCTCGGCGGCGGCGCCGCGGGACTGATGTGCGCTATCGAGGCCGGCAAGCGCGGGCGCCGGGTCGCGGTGCTGGAACGCGCCGACCGCCTGGGCAAGAAGATCCTGATCTCCGGCGGAGGACGCTGCAATTTCACCAACCTGCACTGCCGTCCCGAGAATTTCCTCTCCGCCAACCCGCATTTCGCGAAGTCCGCTCTCGCTTGCTACACGCCCGCCGACTTCATCACTCTGGTCGAAAAGCATGGCATCGCCTATCACGAGAAGACGCTGGGCCAGCTTTTCTGCGATTCCTCAGCCCGCGCGATTGTGGCTATGTTGGAAGAAGAATGCCGAAGCGCTGGCGTAAGCATCCATCTGAATGCGAATATCGAGGAGGTCACCCGCAATGCCGGCTTCATCGTCCGCACCACGAATGAAGAATTCCATGCACCCGCGCTTGTGGTCGCAACCGGAGGCTTGTCGATCCCGAAGATCGGCGCGACTTCGTTCGGCTACGATCTCGCTCGGCAATTCGGCCTCAAGATGCAAGCCCCGCGCCCCGGCCTTGTGCCGCTCGTGCTGCAGGAGGAAGATCGCGCCCGCTATTGCGATCTGGCCGGAGTCTCCGCCGCGGTCATCGCCTCGTGCAACGGCCAGCAATTTCGCGAGAAGATGCTGATCACGCATCGCGGCCTCAGCGGCCCTGCCATTCTTCAAATTTCTTCTTACTGTGACAAATCGAAACCGCTGCGCATCGACCTCGTTCCAGAAACGGACCTGACATCAACCTTCCGTGATCCTAAAACGCCTCGTACGCTCACCAGTCTTCGCTCCGCATTGCGCCAGACCTTACCGCATCGCTTAGCAGACCGCTGGCTGGAATTTCACGCACCTATATCCTGGACCAACTCCGCACTGGCCCAGTTCGAACAGCAAGCTCACGAATGGACGATCACTCCCGCCGGAACGGAAGGCTTCGAAAAAGCGGAAGTCACCGCGGGCGGTGTCGACACCGCCGAACTCTCCGCCAAAACCATGGAATGCCGAAAAGTGCCTGGCCTGTTCTTCATCGGCGAGGTCGTCGACGTGACCGGGCACCTGGGCGGATTCAACTTCCAATGGGCCTGGTCGTCAGGCGCGGCGGCTGGGCGGTCGATCTGATTCGTCATTTAGAATCACAACTTGCTCCTTACCATTGAAAAAATGATTTACGGCGGCGACGGTCTCGCCCATCTTCCCGCCAACGAGCGCGGCCGCGGCAAGGCGGTTTTCCTACCCTTCGTTCTAACGGGCGAAAAAGTCGAAGCCACCATCACTCAGCAGAAGTCCGGGTTCGCCCGCGCCCACGCCGAATCGATCATCGAGCCCTCACCCCAGCGCATCCTGCCCGACTGCCCTTATTTCAGCCGCTGCGGAGGCTGCCATTACCAGCACTCCTCCTACGAACATCAAATCGAGATCAAGCAAGAGATTCTGCGCGAGGCCTTCCGCCGCACCGCCAAGCTCGAATTAGTGCCGGAAATCCAGGTTCACCCCTCGCCTCCGTGGAACTATCGCAACCGTTCGCGCCTGCAGGTGCAGACCGCTCCCACGTTCTCGGCGGGATATTTCAAGATGGCGTCGCACGCACTGCTTGCGGTCGAACAGTGCCCCATCAGTTCGCCACTCATCAATCGCGGCATCGTAACTCTGTGGCAATCCGGACGCGCCGGCAAAGTGCCAGTTGGAGTAAATGAAGTCGAATTCTTCGCTGAGGCTGACGACTCCCACATGCTGGTCGAGGTTTCCTGCTCAGCGGATTCGCGCCGCGCGGCCGTGCGCGCCTGGGCTGAGGACCTGCAAGCCTCCATGCCCGAAATTGCCGGAGTGGTCGCCTTCCGAGTTGCGAACCCGGGCGCAAAGCGGCCGCCGGAAAGATTCCTTTCCGTCGGCGCTGATCATCTGATATATCGCACCCAAAAGTCGGCTTATCGCATCAGCGCCGGGTCATTCTTCCAAACCAACCGGCATCTGACCGACGAACTGGTTCGCATCGTCACCGAAGGGCAGTTAGGCGAGCTCGCCCTCGACTTCTATGCCGGAGCTGGCCTGTTTTCCACAGCCCTTGGTGACTTTCATCACACCGTTTCTGTAGAGATGTCACAGACTTCCTCAGCCGATCTTTCCTACAATTTGATCTCGAACGGAGAAGCGGTCCAGGCCACAGCGGAGCAATACCTGGCCCGTTCGGAAAATCGGGAGCGAGTCGGGAAGGGCGCAATCCTCCCTCATACTCTTCATACGCCCGACCTGGCGGTGGTGGACCCGCCCCGAAGTGGCCTGGGAGAACGCGTGGCGCGATTGCTGGCGACCTTGGGCGCGCCACGCGTGGTCTATGTCTCGTGCGACCCGGCGACTCTGGCGCGCGATCTGCTGATCCTGCTGGAGCACGGTTATCGCCTCGAGGAAGTTCATCTGGTGGATTTGTTTCCGCAAACCTACCACCTGGAAACGGTAGTACACCTGGCTCGATGAGAGTTCATGTGGGGACAGCCGCCCTCGGCTGTCCGGCCCGGGCGCAGCCCGGCGCCGGTTTGCAAGGTCGGATGTGTGCGAGATCAGAGTGGAGACATCAGGGAGCCTAGATTAAGAGCGGTTTCGGGAAGGGCACGGCTTCAGCCGTGCCGCCCAACGCCACAAATACTCCGGGGCTTTAGCCCCTGGGGGATCTCCGCGGCGCTGCGCAGGATAAATCTTGATCCCGTATGGATCTTCGGGTAGCCCCCCGGTTGAATTCATCCCGCCCTCCGCGCCGTTCTCGCCTCCAGCATTCCAATTCAAAGCCTCGCGCCAGCCCATGCTCTGGGCAGCGGTGGCTTATTGCCTCGGCATCACCGCCGGAGTCTACCTGTGGCGGCCCGTCTTATGGTGGGTGGTCGCAGCCACGGCCTTCATTGCTGCCGCCGCGTACTTCACTTCGCCCCGTTCTCGTCCGGCGTGGGCGCTCGCGCTTGGAGCATTCTTCCTGGCAGGCGCGTTCCACATGGAATTGCGCGGAGGCGCCCAGCAACTGGACACGAGTGTCGATCCCTATGCGGATCGCCAGGAACTCCAGGTCACCGCTCACGTGACCCGTGACGGCCGCGTGCAGGAAGGCGGCTTCCACGAAATTCGGCAGACCATCGATGTTGAGGCCGAAACCACTCAAACCGAGACCGGACAGACCGCAGCTGTCCATTCCGGCATTCGCCTGAGCATCTACAGCCCGCGTCCGAACGAGGTGGCTTCGGAAGAAGCCAGCACAAGCACGTCTGCTCCGAGCTCTGCGATGCCAGTCTTTCATTACGGCGATCGCATCCGCTTCTCCGCCAAGCTCAAGCCCCCGCGCAATTTCCGCAATCCTGGCGCCTTCGACTACCAGGGATATCTCGCCAATCGCGGCATCGCCGCCCTGGGCTCGGCCAAAATCGAAAATGTCGAGCGCCTCCCGGGCTTTTTCGGAAGTCGCATCGCCTTCTGGCGCAGCCGCCTGCATCGCGGCGTCATTGCAAAAGTGCATGAACTGTGGCCGCCTCGCGAGGCCGCCCTGATCGACGCCATGGTCATCGGCGAGGAGGCCTTCATCGATCGCGACACCCGCACCGATTTCCAGCGCTCCGGCACTTACCACGTTCTGGTGGTCTCTGGCATGAACGTCACCATCCTCGCCTTCGTGGTTTTCTGGACGCTACGCCGCCTTCGCCTCGCCGAGATTCCAGCCACAGTGCTGACGATCGCCTTCTGCGTAAGCTACGCCTTCATCACGGAAGTGGGTGCGCCGGTCTGGCGCGCAACGCTCATGTGCGCCGTTTACTTGACCACGCGCTTGCTCTATCGCGACCGCGCCATGGTCAACGCCATCGGAGCCGCGGCGCTCGCACTTCTGATCTTCGATCCCCGCCAGCTATTTACCGCCAGCTTTCAAATGACGTTCGTGTGCGTCTTGATCGTTGCCGCCATCGGCCTGCCAGTGCTGCAGCGTACTTCTCAGCTCTACAAGCAGGCGTTGCGCCATTGGGACTCGAACGATTACGCCGCGATGTTGCCTCCGAAGGTCGCGCAATTCCGCGTTGACCTGCAACTCATAGCGTCGCGCCTCGCCCGTTTTGTGGGAAAGGTCTGGGCGCCCCGCCTGATCCTCATCACAGTCCGCTCTCTGCTAATGGCTTACGAACTGGTTTTCATCTCCGCAATGATGCAGATGGGCTTGGCTTTGCCCATGGCCTATTACTTTCACCGCGCCACGACCATCGGGTTGCCCGCCAACTTGGTCGTCGTCCCGCTGATGCAAGTGCTGATGCCCGCTGCCATCGCCACGCTGCTTTTCGGATCTGTCTCGCCCTGGCTGGCAAGGCTTCCATTGCTCGTCACCAATTTTGCTCTCCACGGAATTACCGGCACGGTGCACGGCCTGGGAGGCTTGCGGCTGGCCGATCTCCGCGTCGCGATGCCCTCGGCTGCAGTGATTGCCTGCGCTGCCGGCGCGCTGATATTCGCCATGCTCATGGCGCGGCGCCGGTGGTGGATGGCCAGTGCCGGAATCGTCGCGATCCTCGCCGCATCGCTGGTGCTCGCGCTCATTCCCCCCGCCCCCCGCATTCATCCCCGCGTCCTCGAAATGACCTCGATCGATGTCGGCGAGGGTGATTCCATTCTCCTCGTCACGCCGCAGGGCTGCACTTTGCTGATCGATGCCGGAGGCCCTATCGGTCCCGGCGGCTCTCAACTCGACTTCGGCGAAGATGTCGTCTCGCCCTATCTGTGGAATCGCGGCATCTCGCATCTCGACGTGGTTGCCATCTCCCACGGCCATTCTGACCACATCGGAGGGATGATTTCCGTTCTCAAGAATTTTCGGCCCCACGAGCTGTGGGTCGGCCTGGTGCCTCCGAGCCAGGCCCTGCAGAATGTGATCGCGACCGCCAATTCACTTTCGATCAAAGTCGTGCGCCACTGGGAGGGCGATGAGTTTGAATTCGGTGGAGCGACCGTGCGCGTGCTGTTTCCGCCGCGCCAGTGGCCGGTCGGCGACCGCCCGCAGAACAACGATTCCATGGTGCTACGCGTCAGTTATGCAGACTCTTCAATTCTGTTGGAGGGAGATGCGGAAAAGAAAGTGGAGCGCTACATCGCGGAAGCCGAACATCCCCAGGCCACTTTGCTCAAGGTCGGCCATCATGGCAGCGCCAACGCCACCACGCTCGAACTGATGGCCACCGCCAAACCGCAATTCGCCCTGATTTCGGTGGGGACTGGCAACTCGTTCGGATTGCCTCGTATGGAAACTCTTGCCCGTTTAGGGGCGGCCGGAGTGCGCGTTTACCGCACCGATCTCAATGGCGCGGTCACTTTCCTGCTTGACGGCCACTCAATCACGGCTTCTCCGGCGGATCTTCAATAATCTCGATCTCGGCCGTCTCGTCATCGTCGAAATCCGGTTGACGATACTCGGAAATTAATTTTTGTGCCGTCGCCGCATCCTCCTGCCGCACCAGAATGAGCGTTCCACCCAACCCTGGGAACGCATCCTGCACCAACGATGCCGACGTCAGATCGTTATCGATGCTCGCTGAGTCGAGCAGTCCCTTCACCACCAGGGCTTCCGATTCCTGCTCGGAATCGAACACCTTGACCAGTTTCTCGTTAGGGTCCGGGTGCGGCCCTGCGCCGCCGGCCTTGAGCGGTTCTGGCATGAGATCTCCAATTCTGGATTCGCTTTATCCGGCCGAATCCCCGCCGCACAGCCGATTCTACTCTTCTCCCAAGCTCCCGAGCGAAGACTGAAGCGCCCAACCTCCAGCGGAAGCATATGGGGATAGACACGCATTCAGTCGCGCCGCAAACGCGTCATCAGCTCCACGGGTTCAGCCGCTTCGGGCCGATCTTATGCACCGGACATGCCGCGCGACTGAACAGCCGCGAAGCGGCGGAAGAATGCAGCCCACGGCGCAAGCCGTGGGTGGACTAGCAGACAAAGACGCAAGCCCCGGAGGGGCGACATAATTTAGCCCAGGGCGTATGCCCTGGGTAGACATGGAAAGTCGGCACGAGTCCCGTAGGGACGACACAGATTTCACGCGTACCGAGGCGCTGCGCGCACGCCGCCTGAACCTTCATCAACCGACCTACGGGATGAACCTCACCCGGCACCTCCGGGTAGTTGCTTTCTGCCGTGTCTGCGAGAGAATGCCCTAACCGAGGCGCGCAACGCGGGAATGCCCAGCGTCATCCAAACTGTGAGTGGGTTGGCCGATAGACACACAAAGGGGACTCCATGAATTTACCTCAGCAGGCTGCGAAGGGATCGCAATTTCCGTTAGCGGAGCAGGAGGCCTGCCGCGAACGCGAAGAGGAGGCCCGCAAGATCCGCCGCCTGCAGTTGATGATCAGCATGGTGATGTCAGTCATCAGCCAGGACCCCAACCTCACCGTGGAAGAAGCCTCAGAACTAGCCGCCGGAGCCAAGCGCGCCGCCCTCGCCATGTTCCCCGACAAAGGATTGGCTTTCGATCTGCTCTACAAGCCCCGCCTGCAAAGGCTGATGAAAGAACGCTTCCGGCTGCAATAAGGCCGTCTGCATTACTCGTTTATGACCGAATTCTTCAGCGTCCCCACGCCCTCGACGCTCACTTCCATCACATCCCCGGCCACTACCGGTCCCACGCCCGCCGGCGTTCCGCTCGGAATCAGATCTCCGGGAAACAACGTCATCGCCTGCGCAATGTGCCGGATCACCGCTTCCAGCGAGAAGATGAAATCCCGCGTGTTGCCCTGCTGCCGCACCTGGCGATTGACGCGCGTTTCCACAGCGACCCCAGACCAGGGATCGATCTCATCCGTCACCACCGGGCCTGCCGGACAGAACGTGTCGAAGCCCTTGGCTCGCGTCCATTGACCGTCTTTATTCTGCAGATCGCGCGCCGTCACGTCGTTCACGCAAGTGTAGCCAAGAATGAATTGCCGAATGTCCGCGTCCGCCGGCGGCTGGTAACAAGTCTTGCCGATCACCACGCCAAGTTCGCCCTCATAATCGACTCGCTCGGAAATTTTCGGACGACGGACCGTTCCTCCCGGCGAGAGCAAAGCCGAAGTCGGCTTGAAAAAAATCAACGGCTCTTTCGGCACGTCATGCCCGAGCTCCGCCGCATGCTCGCGATAGTTGCGCCCCACGCAGACAATTTTCGACGGGCGCACCGGAGGTAGCAATGCCGCTTCCTCCAGCGCGATCGCCTCGATCCGCCGCGTGCGCAGGCCTTCCATGTCTCCGTCTGCTTCCTCGGGAGGCGTGAGCAGGATGCGCACGATGCAATCGCGTCCGCCCACGGACTCCACCAGCCCGTACTGCGCTTCACCGTTGAATTGAAATCGGCAATATTTCATGGCTATCTATCTAAACACGAGTCACAGAATCCCGCGAAATCTTTTGGGCCGCGCCGCGTGAGCATATGTGGAGCGGGCACTCCTGCCCGCTCTGCCTGCGGCGGCGAGAGCTAGCGGGCAGGAGAGCCCGCTCCACATGAAAAGCGTCTACTGCGGAACAGTTTCGCTTGCTTCTTCTGAGACCGCGCTCTCGTTGCCGCGAACATCCACCGCGGACACGGAATAAAAATACCGGTTCCCCGGTGCGACGCTGGCATCGCGGTAAGCCGGCGTCTTGACCGGTTCGGCATTCAACTTGACCGGTGGCGTTCCTTCCTGGTGGCGATAGATGTTGTATCCGGCAAGATCCGCATCGCTCACCGGCGCCCACACCAGATCGATGAACGGCTTTTGCCCTGGCCCGGAGAACACGGCCTGCGCGCCTGAAGGCACGGCCGGAGGAAATACATCGTTCGCGAAAACCTTGACCTCGGGCGTGTCGTCGCCTTCGATCAGCACCTCAGGTTTGTTGGCTTCGCGGACCTTCGTCACCGTGTCGGCGCGGTAGTTGTACGTTTTCTGCCACTCGATCTCGGAATCGGTCAGCGAGAAATGATTGTCACCGCTCACCGGCACATCACCCACGAGCGTCGCCTTCGCGCCGCGTTCTTGCGTGCGGTATACGCGGTATGAGTAGTAGATGTCCGCCTCATTGCTCGCTGCGGACGGCACACCAGCCCAAGTCAGCACAACGCCCTCGCGGCTGACTACGGCTTGAAAATCTGACGGCGGCGGCAACGTGCGAACCAGCGGAATCCGAACCTGATTCGAAAGTCCGGCGCCGCGACGGTCATGATTCAGCACTTCCACCGCGTACGTGATCACCGCATCGGGCGCGTCGCTCTGCATCTGCGCCGGAAGTGTGTCGGTGTAAGTTGCGGTCACTTTGTTCGCGGATTTCATGGATTTCGCAGAAGTGGCCTTCGCAGAAGTCGTAGCTGCCGGCCCGGTCTGCGCCGGGGCTTCGCCGGCCGGCGTCCCGCAAGCTTTTAGCTCGCCCCGGCCTCGACAGATTTGTGTTGGGCCTACGCTGTGAATCGTCAGCCGGTCGGTTGTGCTGGTGGGAATCGTCCAGGTTAGACTCACCTTTTCGCCTTTTCGAGAGGCGCGCAGGTCCGATGGAGGCTTAGGCAGATCGAGCGATGGAGGCCTCGGCGGCCCGATGGTGGCGCACGCCGTGAACATCAGCGGCACACACCAAGCCAGCGAAAGCCAAAATCTGGAGCGTCTCATGCGCAGGAAAACAGACTATCAGAAGCGCGGTGGTCATCTTGAAGGCTTTGTCATCCTTCTATGAAAACGGGCATACCTGTCCATAGGTATTTTTGCGGCGATGCGGACAGGCTTCTATTCGCGCTCGAGGCGCATAAGGTATGTCCGGACTCCGCCGCTCCATCTGAGCGTCGCTCTCGAAGAGCAAGGATGACTTCGAGCTGACGGATTCCCCTTAGACCGCCGCAAACTTTTCTTCTTCAAACACCACGCCGTCGTGCAACAGAGCATAGACGGCAATCAGCAACTTTCGCGCCAGCGCCACCCGGGCCACGTGTTTATGTTTCTTGCGCAACAACCGATCATAGTAACGCTTCGCCGCCGGAGAACAACGCGTGGCCACCTGCGCCGCTTCCACCATGATCCAGCGCATCCACGGTGAGCCCTGCCGCGTGATCCCGGCGCGCGCCGCTTTGCCCGCCGACTCTCGTACCCGCGGCACCAGCCCGGCGTAACTGCACAGCGCTTCCTTGTCGTGAAATCGTCCCAGGTCTCCGATCTCGGCCAGCAGCATCATCGCCGAACATTCGCCAATCCCGGGAATCGTCATCAGCCACTGCGCCTGCTCGTCGTGGTTTGCTTTTTCACTTATTTGGAGGTTTTGCTTTTGAATTTCTTCGCTGTAGCCATCCAACAACCGCAGACACACGTTCACCGATTCCCGCGCCGCCGCCGGCAGCTTCAGCCCCGCCAACCACTGCCGTCCCCGCTTGCCAAATAAATCCGTCACCGGAGAATGCAGCCCCTGCTGATGCAGCACCGCATGCACCTGGTTCTTCAGTCGCGTGCGCTGCCGCACCAGCGTGGCCCGCAACCGCACCTGCTGCCGCCGCGCCTGCGTCTCCCGGTCCGCCTTCCACGACTCCGGCAGCAGATCGCAACGCAGCAAATGCGCCAGCGTCGCCGAATCCACCCGGTCGTTCTTCAACTTCGCCGACGCAATCGCCTTCACCCGCTGCGGATGCACCAGCACCAACCGCTGCACTTCCGGTTCCACCACCTCCCGAAACGCCGGCCAGAAGCCGCACGCCTCCACCGCCACCTGCACTTCCTTGCCGCGAAACTGCCGAAAATACCGCCGCAGCGCCAGCTTCTCATTCGTCACCGGCCCCGCCTGCATCATTTTGCCTCTTGCGTCCAGCGCCGTCATGTAACAGAATCTCTGGTGAAGATCTACGCCAACGTGGATCATCTCGTGCCTCCTTCAGGGCTTGTGCTTCGAGCACGTACTCTACCCTTGGAGGCACGCCTTTTGTCTTCATTACATCTGAGCGAAGCGCGCTCGAATGAGCGCGCGCAGTCGAAGGATCTCTACGGCAACAACAGAAGCCGGGCTTTCACATCCCGCCGCTACGCGGCTGAAACCTGGTTTGTCCCACCGTGTGCTCGACACTGAGTTTCGTAACAGCTTCGTATGTGCCGCGCCTCTTTCACCCCGCCAGTTCCTTCACTGCTTCGCGAAACACTTTCGTGTGCCGGTCGACGTCTTCCGCTTCCGTCTGCGGACACATCAGCGCCATATTGTGAAACGGCGTCAGCAGAATACCGCGATTCATCGCGTAAAGATGCATGAAGCGCTCCAGTTCGAAGTCCATCGCGTCGTGCGCCTGCTGGCCGGTCTTGGGCTCCGGTCCGAACATATATTCGGCGCGGCATCCCAGTTGCGTGACATGCCAAGGCAAGCCGGAATCGGAGATCGCTTTGGCGACGCCTTGCGTCCAGCGCTTGGCCATCGGGATCATCCGGTCAAAGGCTTCTTTGGTGAGGACCTTGGTCAGTGTGGCGCGCATCGCGGCGAGCGACAGAGCGTTGCCTGCGAGCGTTCCTCCTATGCCGCCGACATCGCAATTCTCCAGTTCCTGTTTCGCCAGGATGCGATCGGCGACCGCTTGCGAGAATCCGTACGCCGCACCCGGAATGCCCGCACCGATTGCCTTGCCGAACACAATCACGTCCGGATCCAGATTCTCCGCCCGCGTATATCCGCCCGGCCCGGCACAAATGGTGTGCGTCTCGTCGATGATCAGCAGCGTGCCGTGCTCTCTGGTCAGCTCTCGGAGCGCCTTGTGATATCCAGCTTCGGGATGCACGATGCCGACGTTGGTCATGGCCGGTTCGGCGAGCACGCAGGCAACATCGTCCGAATGCAGCGCCGCCTCCAGAGCGTCCACGTCGTTGAACTCCACAACTTTCGTCGTGACCGCCGGATCGACCGGAGGCCCAACATTTCCCGGCCGCGGACCAGGCTTGCCATCGGCGCCTAGCGTGATAAACGTCTCGTCCACTGTGCCGTGATAGCACCAATTGAAAACCAGAATCTTCGGACGCCCGGTGATCTGCCGCGCCAGCCGGATCGAAAAGCGGTTCGCGTCGGTTGCCGTGAGAGCGAACTGCCAGAACGGAAGATGGAAGCGGCTCTGCAGTTCCTCGGCGACAATAATCGCGTCCTCTCCCGGAAGCATGAGCGTGATGCCGCGCCGCATCTGCTCCTCCGCCGCTTTCACAGTGGCAAAAGGAGAATGTCCCGTCATCGCACCTGTATCGCCGAGGCAGAAATCGATGTAGCGGTGACCGTCGACGTCGAAAAAGTGCGCACCCTGCGCCTCACGCACGAACGGAGGAAACGCTCCTGCCCACTTCACCATCCAGTTCATGGGCACGCCCGCCAGCAGCGACTTGCTGGCTCGTTCAAAGAGCGCCTTCGATTTCGGACGCTCGTCCACAAACTTCTTCTGTTCGCGTTGCATCAGCGACTTCAGGCGCGCGCGATCAATAGTTTTCATCGTCGAGAAAGATAAACCATAAAGCGCACTCGGGGCCATCGCGGGGCTTGTGTCTTCTGGTGCAGGCTCAGCCTCGGCGCGGCGTCGGGCGTCTGGTCTTTTGTTTTTTTTGGATCGAATCCGTAAAATCTTGGATTCATTGGACTTACGTGGGCAAGAATATACTTGACTAACCCACGCCAATTTGCTATTATCTATTCATGGAGACGCCACAGACATTACAGCAGGCGATTCAATACTTTAGCGACGAACAGGTATGCATTGATGCCGTTGCCGCGATGCGTTGGCCTCAGGGGGCACAATGCCCTGACTGCTGGACTCCCGGTGGCGAGCTCGGTCGGAAACCCTACTACCTCAAGACTCAGAAGCGCTGGAAGTGCCGCGACTGCCGTCGCCAGTTCTCCGTCAAGGTTGGGAGCATCTTCGAGGATTCGCCAATCTCTTTGCAGAAATGGCTCCCCGCTCTTTGGATGCTGGTCGCTTGCAAGAACGGAATCTCCAGCTATGAAATCTCCCGCGATCTGGCAGTCTCCCAGAAGACCGCATGGTTCATGCTTCATCGGTTGAGACTCGCTCTCAAGACAGAATCGTTCGCGTACAAAATCGGAGGCAAGGATTCCGGTGGCGTCGAAGTTGATGAGACTTTCGTCGGCGGAAAATTTATCAATATGCATAAAGAACGCCGTCAGCGTCTCTCGAATATCGGTGGGCATGCTGGCGGATCGAAAACAATCGTGCAAGGAATGCTAGATCGCGACGAGCGCAAAGTACGCGCCAAAGTAGTCCCAAACTGGAAGCGCGAAACGTTGCAAGCCGAAGTTCTCAACAATGTGAAGTACGGCTCCAAGATTTATTCCGACGATGCTGTGGCCTATGACGGCTTGAAACAAAAATACGTGCATGAAGTCGTGAACCATGCTGAGGAATACGTGCGCGGGCAAGTCCACACGAACGGTCTGGAAAATTTCTGGTCATTGCTGAAACGGAATCTGAAAGGAACTTACGTTGCGGTAGAGCCGTTCCACCTTGAGCGGTATGTAGATGAGCAGGTTTTCAGGTTCAATAATCGCGCCACAAAGGACAACCCCCTGCAAGACTCCGACCGTTTCTTGCTGGCATTGTCTCAAGTGGCAGGGAAGCGCCTGACGTTTTCAGAGTTAACTGGCAAGGATGATGCGACGTGTTTCTAATCGCAGCTATCGGAAGCGCGGCCCGAAGCGAAAGAGCGTTTCGGCTTAGCAGTCCGTGGTGAAAGTCTGGATGCGCGGGTGGAAGAAAGTTGAACGAATCCACAGCGTTGGTTCGTACACTGCGGTCATGGCAATGGGGAAAAGAATCAAGGAGCGGCGAGAGCAGACTGAGTTCTGGGTGGCGCACACGGAGTTGCCACGAACTGCGGGGCATCCGTTTTATGAGCGTCTGAACCAGTTGTTGGCCGAGCGGGGGTTCGACGAGTTCGTCGAAGGCGAGTGTGCGCGATTCTATGCGGAGACGATGGGTCGGCCGTCGTT
Source organism: uncultured Acidobacteriota bacterium (assembly GCA_963719865.1). GTDB lineage: Bacteria > Acidobacteriota > Terriglobia > Terriglobales > Acidobacteriaceae > Sulfotelmatobacter. The sequence continues at coordinate 26,637 of CAVRDS010000051.1, forward strand.
GACGCCGGGGCGGTACTTTCGCTTGCTGCTGATCGGCTATTTCGAAGGCATCGACGGGGAGCGTGGGATTGCGTGGCGGGCGGCGGATTCGCTGGCGCTGCGGCGGTTTCTGGAGTTGGAGTTGAGCGAGCAACCGCCGGATCATTCGACGATTTCGCGGACGCGGCGGTTGATCGACGTGGAGACGCATGAGGCAGTGTTCGGCTGGGTGCTAGAGTTGCTGGCGGAGAAAGGATTGTTGAAGGGCAAGACGATTGGTGTCGACGCCACGACGCTGGAGGCGAACGCGGCCATGCGCTCGATTGTGCGGCGCGACACGGGCGAAGGTTACGAGGAGTTTCTGCGGCGGCTGGCCGAGGAGTCGGGAATCGCGACGCCGACCAGGGAGCAGTTGGCGAAGCTGGACCGCAAGCGGGCGAAGAAGGGATCGAACGACGATTGGGTGAATCCGCACGATCCGGAGGCGGGAATCACCAAGATGAAAGATGGGCGCACGCACCTTGCTTACAAGGCTGAGCATGCGGTGGATCTGGAGACGGGAGCGGTGGTGGCGGTGACGGTGGCTACGGGCGACGCTGGCGACACGGAAACGATTTTGGAGACATTGCCGCAAGCGGGCGAACATCTCGCGGAGGTCGCGTGTGCGACCAACAACGAAGAAGTCGGTGAGCGCGTGCAGGCGGAAGGGCCGGTGGAAGCGGTGGCGGACAAGGGGTATCACAGCAACGACACGCTGGTGGCGCTCGGGGAAGCGGAAGTACGAACGTATATCTCGGAACCGGATCGGGGACGACGGCGATGGCAAGACAAGCCGGAAGCGCAGCAGGCGGTGTACAGCAATCGGCGGCGCATTCACGGCGAGCACGGAAAACAATTGCTCCGCCGTCGCGGAGAGTTGCTGGAACGCAGCTTCGCACACGCCTATGAGACTGGCGGGATGCGGCGCGTGTACCTCCGGGGACGGGAAAATGTTCGCAAGCGGGTGCTGATTCATGTGGGTGCGCTGAATCTCTCGCTGGTGATGCGGCAGTTATTGGGGAAAGGCACACCGCGCGGCTGGCAGGGTTACTCGGCCGAGGCGATGCTGGCTTCTTTGCGGCTGTGGATGGCACTGCTGGCGCAAGCCGAAGAAAGGATCGCCCTTCCGAACCTGAGGACGCCTGAGTACCCGGTGCAAGTCACAATTTTGCTGCTGTCCGTTGCGGGGTGAGCAAATCACTTCTGCCACGGGCTGTTAGGGCCGGGTTTCGGCCTGTTCGCTCGTTCTGCCTGGTATTCTTTCTCGCGTCTCAGGAGTTCCTGCTTGGAGACTGTAAGAACGTGTCGTAATGCAGACTCAAACGGCGTCATTTTCGATTTCGCCTTAGGCATGGGATCAATGTATCATTTTTCGCCGTGCTGTTTCGTACTCTCGCAGAATATCAAGATCACTGTCTAAGGCACCGCGTAGAGGTCGGAGCAAAGGACTGTCCTGAATACGAGTTCAAAGCGTTAGACTTCCTTACGAAACCGTCTTATGTGGGACTCCATGAATGCACTCGACACCGAGGGGACACCGTGAGGTATGATTCCGCGACAGAGGAATTTGCAATCTTTTCCTCTGATGGATTCATCAGAACATACATGAAGCCTAGCGTAGTGTGGCACGGCTTGCCATCAAACTTGGCTTACTTTCAGCAGGAATGTTTGCGCTACTAACGATGACCACCTACACATGTCCGGTTTGCGGATTCACTGGCATGGAGTTCCCTCCAGAAGATCACTACATCTGTCCTTGCTGTGGGACTCAGTTTGGTTACGATGATGTTAACCACAGTTTTTTACAAATACGGAATATATGGTTGCAGCGCGGTGGTCAGTGGTTTAATACTGAATTTCCATATTTCATTCGTCAACGTAATTGGAATGCTTGGGACTTCTTGGACGCCTCAGGGCTGTCCTACAACGTGCCGAACCCTCAGCGTGGACAGCGAGAGTATTCCATTCGTATTCCGGTAGCGTCCGTGATGCGTTCCAGGGAACTCGCGGTGGTGGCCGGATAATATGCCTCGTCTCCTCACGTTCTTGCCGTGCGAAAAAATTTTGTTCGGGGATAATCAAAGTGTCTCGCTGATCATAATTCTCAGCGAGATTCACTTCGCAGTGGCTGATCCGGAAGCCATTAAGAAGATTCCTCCCAACACTGGCCTTCCTTACAGGTGGTCTCTCTTTATGCAGTGGGAGCGCGAACCGGAAGACAAGATTGAACAGGACTTCGAGTGCTCAATAGAGTTGACTTCGGAGTCAGGTAAGGTCTTTTTCACTAATGTCGCTAAATTTGCGTTTCAGCCTAAGGATCACATCCACCGGCAAATCGGCAATTTTGACATCATGCCTCTTCTTCCCGAAGGCCGATACGAACTGCTTTTGAGGCAAACCAAGAACGATGGGACGTGGATCGAGGCGAGCCGATATCCCGTCCGGGTCATTCATGACCCAATCCCAGCCCCAAGCCCTGTCACGGCACCAACAACTTAATTGATTGGGTTAGCCAAGTCAATTATTGCCCTTACGTGGAAACTGAGACATTTCTGGCGGCAAAATCTTAGATCTAAAGGGGTTGCAGGTAAAATCTTCCGGAATAAGGAGTTAGCGGAATCTAGCAGGCGAGGAGTGTCCACCTCCGCTGCGAGACTTGTTGGGGAATATTCGCTCACGGTGCCAGTGTGAGCGCTTTCTGGATCGTCGGTAAAGGTTGTTCGTCACAATGTGGCCGGGGACGGCTGTGGAAAATTTGGCGCTAGAAGGAAAACCATTCACCACGAAGGGCACTAAGGATCACGAAGGAATTCATTGTCGAGGGTTCCTTCGTGTGACGTCGTGTCCTTCGTGGTTCTGATTTTTTCGGCATTTTGCGCGCCGGCGCTACTTTACCGCCATGCAAAAAGCCTCCCGCGGGGACGAGAGGCTTTCTGCGAAACGACCGTGGTTCACATGCAATGAACCGTAGGCCTTGCTTACTTCGGTTGCTGTTGTGTGTCGGTGCTCATGGGCGCGGCGCTGTTGTTGGAGAGCTGTTCGAGATCGTTCTTCAGCAGGCTGATCTCGACGCGGCCACCAGAGATGCGCTTCGTCTTTGCGGTCTCATCGCTCGAGGGAAGCGGGGCATTGCCCATTCCGACGAGGTAGATGCGGTAGACCGGGATTTCGTGGTTCAGGACGAGGTAGCGCACAACGGATTCGGCCATCTTCTGAGAAACGGTGATCGCGGCCTGTCCCTTGCCAGACGAGAAGCCTTGCACTTCGATGATGTAGCCGCGCTGTCCCTTGACGCCGTCGGCCATCTGGTCCAGAGCATCCTTGGCATTCTTGCTAAGCATGGTCTGGCCGGGGCGGAAGCGGATTTCGGTCTGGTTCGAGGCCTTGTACTGGTCGATGTTGCTGACCACGGTCTCGACGGTTTGAACGCGGGTGGTAACCTGCTGCGCGGACGCCTGTGCCTGCGTGGCCTTGTTGCCGGCATCGATGGCATGCTGGTCGGCTTCGTTGGCCTTGTCAGAGGCGAGCTTGATGCCAGCCTGGGCACGCTGATCGGTGTCTTTGATCGCTTTGCCATTGTTTGCGGTCAGTTCATCGAGCTCATTGACGCGATCGCGGATGGGCTCGGTCTGGCGCTGTACATATCTTTTGCGGGCAAAGGGGTTGACGCGTCCCCAGAAACCTTCACGAGACGGGGCAGCGAGCGGAGCTTTGCCGGTCGCGTTGCCGGTGTCCGCCGATTGAGTCTGCGCGGCAGCGGGCTGGCTTTGATCCTGGGAAGACGAGGTAGACTGCGCAACCGCCGGCAAAGCGAGCAGCGCGGCAAGAGGCAGAGCAATGACAAGACGGTGGTTCATATATGACTTCCTCCAAGTTTGGCGGAGCGTTTTGGGCTCCACTCCAGCACGCCTGGGCGTGCTTTGAATTTGATTGCGTCCCCTGAAACGGTAAAGAAAGCCAGCGGAATCGCTGAGCCGGCCTGCGCTGACGCTGCGTTTGGCCTTTAAACTCTCGGCGCCGATACGCGACGCCGCTATTGTCTATTACATGTGGGATGCCAAATGTGGCTCCAAGGTTGAAGGGCTAAATGATTGATTACTATAAAGATTGTAGCCTTCTGTTTAGCGGAAAGATAGGGATGGGCGCATTTGCAGGGTAATTTTGGGAAACCTGATATAAAAACTGCGTGGAAAATTGAGGACGGCGGTGGTGTGTTTCGAGCGGAAAAACGATGGACTTATCCAGATCTGCGAAACATCGCAAAAATATGCATCGAGGGGGAATCTTGGGATCGAAATGTCGGATTCGGAGTAATCGAGCTGAACTGAGCGGCAAGTTACTGCTGGTTACTATGCTGACATTGTGCTCTCTGACTTTGTCAGTGCGAACTGCGGCGGAGGAGTCTGGGTTGCCCTCGTCGCGGATTCCCGCCGATCACATGCACCAGTATTCCGAGCTTGCCGTCACCTGGATGCAGGAATATTTGCGGATCGATACGACGAATCCTCCGGGCAACGAGATGAAGGCAGTCGCGTTTTACAAGAAGATCCTCGATCAGGAGGGGATTGAGAATCGCACGTTCGAGTACACGCCCGGGCGCGGGGACTTGTGGGCGCGGTTGCCGGCAACGGCGGACGAAAAGAATCCCCACTTCTCCCAAAACCAGGGAGAAATGGGGCACCCGGCGAAACGGCCCATCATTTTGCTGAACCATATGGATGTGGTGACCAGCGATGCGTCGCACTGGCGGGTGCCTCCGTTCAGCGGCGAGATCAAAGATGGATACCTATGGGGGCGGGGCGCGCAGGACATGAAGGATGAAGGACTGGCGCAACTGGTGGTGATGGTGATGCTGAAGCGGGAGAAGATCGCGCTGGATCGCGACGTGATTTTTCTGGCGGTGTCGGACGAAGAGGCGGATGGAACGGGCACGGACTGGTTCATCAATGAGCGGCATGACCTGCTGGAGAATGCCGAGTTTCTGATCAACGAGGGCGGCGAGAACTTACTCGAAGGCGGGAAGGTGAAGTACGTTGGCGTCGATGTGGGCGAGAAGACCACGTACTGGCTGCACGTGGTGGCACACGGGACGCCGGGACATGCCTCGCGGCCGAATCCGGACTCGGCGCCCAACCGGCTGGTGCGGGCGCTGAACCGCATCATTGCCTATCGGACTCCATTGCGCGTGTTGCCGGTGGTGGATGAGTTTTTGCGGGACATGGCTCCTTATGAACCGGCGGAAGAAGCGGTTTACTACCGCAATGTGAAGAAGGCGATCGAGGACAAGAAATTTCAGGAGCAGGTGGAGCGGGACCAGTCGCTGAACTTCCTGCTGCGCGACACCATCTCGCTCACCATGATGGGAGGATCGGGGCAGACGAATGTGATTCCCGCCGAGGCCTGGGCGAACTTGGATGTGCGAATTCTGCCGGGAGGAGATCCGAAGGCCGTGCTGGAGGCAGTGCGGGGAGTGGTGAACGATCCGAATGTGACGGTCGAACCGCTGAATGCGGAGTTTCGCGTGGCGAATTATTCGGGGACGGACAACGCGCTGTATGCGGCCATCCGCGAGGTGTCGGGAAAATATTTTCCGGGAACGCCGGTGGTGCCGCACATCACCAGCGGGTATACGGAGAATCAGCGGTACCGGCCGCTGGGGATCGTGGCGTACGGATTTAATCCGTACACGGCGACCGATGAAGAGGGGAATACTGAGCACGGGAATGATGAGCGGATCCGGGTGGAGGAAGTGCGGCGCGGGCCGAGGATTTTGTTTGATGTGGTGGCCGGGGTGGCGGGACGGTAAAGTGAGAGCGGGACGAGTGGATTCATATGCACGAAACACAGGCTCATGAGCGCTATGGCGGGATTGATCATCAACGGACCCGTTACGCTGCCTGAAAGCCTCCACGAGGTGCTGTTTATTTGCTGCGGTAAATCACTCATTCGCCACTGGTTGTCCGTTGATACTGAGCTTATCTAGCATGCATTGACTGCCATCGAGGGAAGGGCCGATGCTGCATTCATGAAGACGCCACATCTCAGAATTGGCATCGCGCTCGTTTCAGTTATAGTGGTCACTCAGTTGGCCGCCACTGCGCAGGAAGCCTCACCTGCCACCAAACCAGGCGATGCTGTACATGACGCGGTAGGGGCGTTCGGACAAAGCTCTGAGTCAAACCATTGGGACCTTGGCCTAACCACGACTGACGCCGATATCTCTCCCGATGATCGACTCCTCGCAATTACCTTGGAATCCCCCAGCGCTCCCCAAAAGGCCCGCGAGCAGATCGTAGAGTCCCTTGAAGTGTGGGATTATCGGCAACACGCCAAGATTTCCAGCACTCAATTGGCAACTTACATAAACATCAAGCCAACCCCGAACGCTGTTCGCTTCAGCGCTGATGGTCTGCTCCTTGTCGCCTCCGACCCGACCAGACTACATGTGCTTGAGACGGCAACTCTGAAATCAATTCGTTTGATCGAGCCTCCGCTGGAGGATGGGTTCCGCATCTTCGCCGTGGAAACTTCGCCAATTGGACACTTAGTGATTATCGCCGCGAACCACGAAACCTCTGGTGTGTTGTTTGCTTACGATTTGGACACCGGACGAATGCTGTTCCAGTGGCAGTCGCCGCACGGTGTGAGTTCGATTTCGTGGAAACCGGACGGAGCGCTATTCGCAGTTGCTGCTCCGTTCCTCTGCACCCGGTTCCGTGACACGGTACATGTTTTCAGCACGAATCCGTGGCAACACCTGCAAATGCTGACCGCGAGGAACCCCGTGTCTTTGGCGTTCTCAGCGGAGCACCTCTACTTGGTCGAATCAAGCTTCTGCAAGGGCTCAGCGTTCGACTGCCATTTGGGCCTAGAGGCATTTACCATTCGTGGGTGGAAGCGAAGCAAGACGCTATACCTTCCGCACGAAGACATCCACAGCTCCGTCTCATCCGCGAATGGCAGACTTCTAGCGAATACGGGGGAAGTAAGGACCGAACACGACTGGCTGGACGCTACAACGTGGGGCATCAATGTCAATGTGCGGTTCACCATCTGGAAGGGCGACACCTCTTCGCTAGAATTCACATCGCCACCACTGCCCGTCCCGCCTCACCGAGCGCTTCTGAAAAGTGGTCTCCGATTAAGTCGGACAGGAAAGACAGTTCTCCTATATCCGGAGGCTCAAGTCTTTCAGATTCCGTAGCCCCGCATTTAGTGGGGTGAGATATACGTCATAGCTGTTTTAAACCCCACTGTCGTCGCAGGTCCGCGTCGTTAGGGCTCTCTGAATCGGCGCGATCATACGAATGGGTGGTAGGGATCCTTCGACTGCGTTGCCGTCCGCTTTGCGGGCGGCAACTTCGCTCAGGATGACAGGTCTACTAGGCGGTCGGTAGCCGGGCTCCGCCCCGCGGACAGCCGAGGGCGGCTGTCCCCACATAAACTTCACTTACTCCCCACATGAACCTGACTCGCTGTCCCCACATGACCCTCACTCAACGAATTCCGCAGTGCTTTTCGTATTGCTCGAAGATGAAGTGGTCGGTCATGCCGGCGATGTAGTCGCAGATTACGCGCGGCAGGGATTCTGCTTTCGACTTTTCCTGGTAGTTGTGCGGGAGGGATTCGGCGTGGTCCATCCAGAAAGCGAATAGTTCCGACACGACGCGCTCGGCGTCGTCTTTTTCATCCGCTAACGAGGGGCTGAAGTAGAGATTTTCGTAGAGGAAATCTTTGCTTTGCTTGCGCTCGGCCTCGACTTCTGGGCTGAAGGCCGCGAGGCGCTGGGGATGATCGCGGACATCATCGAGAGTGCGAATTCCGGATTCGTTCACGCGCTTCTGCGTGGTCTTGATCAAGTCGTCCACAAAACGGTTGAGGATCTGCTTGAGAGCTTCGTTGAATTTCAACTTGTCGGGAGCGTTGGGATAGATCTGCTCGACTTCGCGGAAGAAACGGTCGAACGCCGGTATGCCTTCGCGGATCTGATCGAGCGAGAGCAGGTGAGCTTCGTATCCGTCGTCGAGGTCGGCGGTGTTGTAGGCGATCTCGTCGGTGAGATCGATCAACTGGGCTTCGAGCGGAGGACGCCGGTCAAGAAGATACTCGGCGAGTTCCGGATGTTCGCCGGCGCTGTAGTCGTGGGAATGCTTGATGATGCCTTCGCGGACTTCGAAAGTCAGATTGAGGCCGGGGAAGGCGGCATAGCGCTGTTCGAAATCTTCGACGATGCGCAGAGCGTGGAGATTGTGGTCGAAGGAAAGTCCGTGCTCGCGCATGGCAGCGTCGAGAGCTTTTTCTCCGCTGTGGCCGAAGGGAGGGTGGCCGAGGTCGTGAACTAACGCCAGAGCTTCGGCGAGGTCGGTGTTGAGGTTGAGAGCTCCGGCGATGGTGCGGGAAATTTGGGAGACCTCGAGGGTGTGAGTGAGGCGATTGCGGAAGTGGTCGCTGTAGCGGCGGGTGAAGACTTGGGTCTTGGCTTCGAGGCGGCGAAAGGCGCGGGCGTGGATGATACGGTCTCGGTCACGTTGGAAATCGTTGCGGTAGGGGTGGTGAGGCTCAGGAAAGCGGCGTCCGCGGGAGTGTTCGACGTGCACCGCGTAGGCGGCGAGCATGAGGGAAAGTCTAACAGAGTACCGAGTACTGAGTTGCGAGTACCGAGTAAGGGTCTACTCGGTACTCGTTACTCGCAACTCGCTACTGTTTCGTCGATTCTTCTTTGGCCAGCCGCACTTTTGCGGCGTCCAGCTTTTGCTGGACTTTGGCGAAGGCGTCGCTATCCTGCTCGGCCGGAACGGTTTTATTCCATTCCTGAACGGCGCGATCCCAGTGAGCGGCGGCCAGTTTGAGGCGACCGGTTTTCTGGTAGAGATCGCCGAGATGTTCCTGCACGGTCGGATCGGATCCCATATGAGCCGAGGCCTTGTTCAGGTTATCTTCCGCGAGATCATACTTGCCTAACTTGAAGTACACCCAGCCCAGCGAATCAAGATACGCGGGATTGTTGGGCTCAAACGCGAGAGCCTGCTTGATGAAGTTGAGCGACTCGTCGAGCTTCACGCCGCGGTCGGCATTCATGTAACCGAGATAGTTGAGGGTAGCGGCGGCCTGAGGATCGCTGGGCGGAGTCATGGCCAGAACTTTCCGGAACTGATCTTCCGCCTGGTCGAACATCTTCTGGCGCTGGAAGAGATCGCCGCGAAGGAAGTAGACGTAAGCCTTGTCGTCAGTTTTGGTAGAGAGCTGTTCCGCCTTGCTGAGAGCTTCTTCGGCATCGCTCCAGCGTTTGGCGCGGGTATAGATAATGGCGAGGCGAACGTAGACGTCACGATCTTCGGGTCCGCCTTTGAGCATGGAGCGAATGTCGGCGACAGACTGGTCGACTTGTCCGGTGTCGGCGAGTTGCGCATCGAGGACCATGCGGAGATCGCGGTCGTCGGGCATCTTCTGAACCGCTTCTTTGGCGACGGCGGTGGCTTGCGGCCACTGCTTGGCTTCGCGATAAGTGTCGATGATCTCCTGATAACCGCTGCGGGCGTTCTCATCGCCGAGAGTCAGCATTTTGCGGAAGGTATCGACCGCGGCGGGGTAGTTTTCCTGCTCGCGGTAGATCATGCCGAGCCGCTCGATGAAAATGGCGCGATTATTACGGTCCGCCTGGCTTGTGCCGATGTCACTCTTATCCGTTTTCTTCAGCAGATCCTGAAGCAGTTTGATGGCTTCGTCATAACGGCCCTGCGCCTGGTATACCGCAGCCATGCTGTAAGGAACGTCCATCGTATCGGGCACGAGAGTGTCGGCACGCTTCAGATTTTCCAGCGCCTGATCGTACTTGCCCTGGCGGCGATAAATCTCGGCGATGCGAACGTAGGTCTGCGCATCTTCCGGATTGGAATCGGCGATCACTTTGTATTGCTCGAGAGCGGCGTCGAGCTGGCCGTCGTTCAAGAGATTTTCGGCGAGCCCGCGAATTGCGTCGAGATTGTCGCGATCGAGCACGATGGCGTGTTTATAGGCATCGATGGCGTCTTTGTAATCTTTGCGCTGCTCGTAGGCCGCGCCCAGCGCGGAGTAGAGCTTGGCGGAGCGGGCGGAGTCGGGAATCGAGCTGAGCACTTTCAAAGCGTGGCTGGTATCGCCTTGATCCGTATACAGCATGGCCAGCGTGGTGACGGCTTCTTCGGAGCTGGGGTCGAGCTTGATGGCGGTCTTGAGTTCAGCTTCCGCCTTCTGCATGTCGTTGCTCAGACGATACAGTCGGCCGAGCAGCAGATGGTCGTCGACGCTGTCGGGATCGAGCTTGACGATCGTTTCGTACTGGTCGATAGCCAGTTTCAGAATATTGTCGGATCCGGAACCTCCGGGCATATCGCCGAGGGAGCGGAGATAAATGCGTCCAAGAAGCTTGTGGGCTTCAAGGTTTTTGGGATCGCGCTTGATGATGTCTTGCGCTTCGCGGACGGCGTCGGCAATGCGTCCGGTCTTCACGTAGAGTTCGGCGAGAGCGGCGGTCAGGAATTCAGAGGATGGATCGGCCTCGATGGCGAGGCGGTATTCTTCGCCGGCTTTCACCGCCAGGTCGCTGCGGCCGTAAGCGGTAACCATCTCCTCGTACATGTGAGCCAGCGTGTAGTGATAGTACGCGGCAGCCTTGTCGACCTTGCGGGGCGAGGACTGGGCGGGCTTGGCATCGGGCTGGCTGGAATCGGAGGAGGACGGGCTGTTTTGACCCGTGCTGGTTTGAGCCATACTCGTTTGACCCATGGCGGCTGTAGCCACCAGGGTCATCAAACAAAGGCGAAGAATTCTATTCATCTGGACCTGACTGCGCTTGTGGCGCGTTTCCGGAACCTCAGCTTATTTGGATGCAAAGCCGTCGGGGGAAAGGTGCTTTTATTCTACCGCGAGGAGCGGAGAGTTGGGAAAAAACTGGGGCCGGGCGAGGACGGAAGGACAGGGACTGGTGGGAGGAGTGGTGTCAAGGATCGTAAAGGGATTGCTGATTTTTGATTGTTGATTGTTGATTGTTGAATGAAAACCTTGGAATCTGCGGCCGCCAAATTGGACTTTCCCGTCCAGGCGCGGGTGTGAGGCCGTGATGCCCCTCGCGACAGCCGGCGCTACGACCGGCGTTTCTGCCTTTATTCAACAATCAAGAATCATCATTCAACAATTTCTTCTCAGTGGCGGAAGTGGCGGACTCCGGTGAAGAGCATGGCGAGGCCAAGACGATCGGCGGCGGCGATGACTTCGGAATCGCGCTGCGAGCCTCCGGGCTGAATGATGGCCGTGGCCCCAGCTTTGGCAATCTCTTCGACCCCGTCGGGAAACGGGAAAAAGGCGTCGGAGGCGGCGACTGTCCCTTTCAGCGGGAGTTGAGCTTTCATGGCGCCGATCTTGGCAGCATCGACGCGGGACATCTGTCCGGCGCCGACACCGACGGTTTGTTCATCACGCGCGTAGACGATGGCGTTGGACTTCACATGCTTGCAGACTTTCCACGCGAAGAGCAGGGCACGGGTTTCTTCAGGAGTGGGCGGGCGCTTGGTGACGACTTTCAGGTCGGAATCTTGCAAGGCGCGGGTGTCGCCGTCTTGCACCAGCAGGCCTCCGGAGACATTTTTCAGGATCCATTTTTGATTTGCGGGCACCACTTCGACCAGGCGGAGATTCTTCTTGGACGTGAATTTGGCTTTGGCGGCTTCGTCGAACGACGGCGCGGCGATGACTTCCAGAAAAAGCTTGTGCATCTCCTCGGCGGCTTCGGCGTCGATGGGGCGATTGACGCCGATCACGCCTCCGAAGGCGGAAACCGGGTCACATTCCAGAGCGCGCCTGTAAGCTTCGGCGAGAGTCTTGCCCGTCGCGGTGCCGCAGGGATTGGTGTGCTTGATGATGGCGCAGACTGGCTCCGTAAATTCCTGCGCGAGATCCCAGGCGGCCTGCAGATCGACGATGTTGTTGTAGGAAAGTTCCTTGCCCTGGAGCTGGCGGGCGTTGGCGACGCCTTGGCCGGAGCCGTCGGAATACATGGCGGCTTTCTGGTGCGGGTTTTCGCCGTAGCGCAGGTCGAGAGTTTTGTGGAAGGAGAAACGAAGATTGACCGGAAATGCGGCCGCTTCTTGTTGCAATTCGGATTTGTCGGGGCTGATGCGCTCCAGCGTGCTTGCAATCGCGGAGTCGTAAGCGGCCGTCGTGGCAAAGGCTTTTTGGGCCAAGTGCCATTTCGTTTCGCGAGAGAGCCGGCCGCCGTCGCGCTCCAGTTCGGCGGCGATGGCGTCGTAATCGGCGGGCGAAGTGACGATGGCAACATCGTGAAAATTCTTGGCGGCCGAGCGGATCATCGACGGTCCGCCGATGTCGATGTTTTCGATCAGCTCTTCGAAGGCGACTCCGGGCTTGGCCGCGGTTTTCTCGAAGGCGTAGAGATTCACGACCACCATGTCGATGGGCTGGATGCCGTGCTCTTTCACGGCTGCAACGTGTTTGGGATCTTCACGGCGGTGAAGGATGCCGCCGTGCACCTTGGGATGAAGCGTCTTGACGCGTCCGTCGAGCATCTCGGGGAAGCCGGTGAGGTCGGAGATATCTTTCACGGCGACGCCGGAGTCGCGTAGCAGCTTGGCGGTGCCTCCGGTGGAGATGATTTCGATGCCGAGGGCAGAGAGCTTGCGGGCGAACGCGACGAGTCCGGTCTTGTCGGTAACGGAGAGGATGGCGCGGTGGATTTTAGGATTGGCTGACATGCAGGCACCTTAACTTCTTTGCCACGGATTTACGCGGATTATCACGGATTTATGTATGGAAATTTGGGCTTTTCGAAATCCACGCAGAGCTGTGGCGCAATGAAGTTGCTTATTGAATCGTGACCGGAAATTCTATCAGCAGATCGAGGGGATCGCGCAAACCCCAAAAGCGTTCACCACTAAGGACACGAAGGTTCACTAAGGAACCACCGGACCGCAAGGCGGGCGGGTAAGAGATCCTAGGTTTTTGCTTTGGCTTTGAGCTTGACGTGGCCGTTGGTGATCTCGACCGAGTATTCGACATTTTCGCAGTGGTATTGTTTGCGAATCTGTTCGGTTTTTTTCTGGACGAAGGCGGTGAAGGAGTCGATACCGCCGCTGACGCTCTCTCCTGCTTTCTTCTTGGCGGCGACCAGGGTGTTGTAGAGGCGCTCGACCTGCTCGCGTTCCGTCTGGTCGACGCTGTGAAGTGTAAAAGGCTGAGAGGAAGAGCCGGCGGCAGCGACCGCCGCCGCCCCATGGCTCACGCCGTAAACGGGATGGTGCTGCGACTTGTGTTCGTCTTCGGCGACGCGAACTCCCTGGACAGAAAGCAGCGCGTCCTGTGGGCGCCGGTAGCCTTCCTCGCGGATGCGCGACTTCTTGCGCCACAGGTCGCTGTAAATAGCGTAGCGCTGGGCCATTTCGTTGTAGCGATAGCGCTGGGAAAAATTCATGCGCCCACCGCCGTCGGAAAACTTCCGCAACATGGCCAGCACCTTCCACTCGACATCGGTGGGAGGCCGCTTTTGCGGATTGCTGAAGAAGATCTCGTACTCGATCTTCAGGCGGCGCAGTTGCGAGTCGAGTACGTTAAGTTCCTCGTCGGTGGTCACAGGTTTCTCCAAGGCCAGTGTAGGTGGCGAATTCCCGAAGAGCGAGGTGCCTATGGGTCACGGAGGGGAATGGTACGAAAGTAAGGGGGAAGAGCTATGAGCTATGAGCTATGAGCGGCGAGCAGGCCCGGCGTCGATCAGAATCTGGGCTCTCGGGTCGCTCTCGAAAGATTTCCCGTCGGCGAAAACGTGCGCCGAGTCATCTGCGCTAGAAGGCTTTTTGTGGTTGCTCGAGGCTCAACGCTCATAGCTCACTGCTCACTTACTGGAATTCGACGCCATTTTCTTGACCATGGCGAGGACAAGTTTGCGGTCGCTGTCGTTGAGGCTGGTGGAGTAGCGGCGGATCTGGCTGAGGAAGCGGACCTCGTCGTCGGAGAGCTGGGGCAGTCCCTTGGAGCCGTTATTGTGTCCGGGCTCGGAAAAAAACTGAGATAGCGGGAGTTCCATGGCGCCGGCAATCTTTGAAAGCGTATCAAGGGACGGAATCGTGTGGCCGTTTTCCACGCGCGAGAGATAGCAGCGCAGCAGGCCAGTACGCTTCTCGATGTCGCCCTGAGACATACCTTTTTGCAGCCGGTAGTTGCGGATGGTCTCGCCAATGTTCATGGTAGGGAGCATTTCAGAATGGGTCATGGTAACCAGATCGGCAACTTCTGGCAAGGGGAAATTTGGGCTACTCCTTAGGACGTTCGTGCCATGCAGGAAGTACATGGCCGGACCAGGGTTTTTCGAGTGTGGCGGGCGTTACTTGCACAGTGTACAAGTAATCAAGAACGGAAAAACACGGCGGCGCGGCGCGAGGCTGGAGAATTGTTTTTCTTAATTCGCCGGCAGAACTGGCTAATCCTTTCGACTAGAGCGGACATTTGGTCCGAAATGCGGGGCTCATTACAACCGGAGTTCCATGTAGAGGGCGCCGGCGATAGGATTCGCGCAGTAGGGGGCGATTTCGCGGAAGCCGATTCTGCGATACATGGCAACGGCATCTTTCATGACCGGTTCGACGGTGTCGAGGCGCATGCGGTGGTAGCCGATCTGGCGGGCTTCGGCGATGATGCGGTCGGCGAGCACGCGGCCGAGTCCTTTGCCGCGGAATTGCGGGCGAAGGTAGAGCCGCTTCATCTCGCAGATGTCGTCTTCCAGCTTGTGGAGGGCAACGCACCCGGCGAGTTGGTCCTGGTATTCCGCCAGGAGCAGCCGGCCTTCCGGAGGCGCGTAGTCTCCGGGCAGGCTGGCGAGTTCCTTGTCGAAATTCTGGAAACAGAGGCTGAAGCCCAGGGACTGCGCGTATTCGAGGAAAAGTTCGCGGGCCTGGACGACTTGTGCCGGGGATTCGACTTGAACGAGTACAAAACCCTTCCACGCAGAGGTCGCAGAGGACGCGGAGGAATTTTGAAATTCAGGGTCCGGTCTGGATACCGCTCTCATTTCTCTGCGCCCTCCGCGTCCTCTGGGTTGAGTGCTTATCCCATCAACATGCCGCCGTTCACGCTGAGCACGTGGCCTGTGATGTAAGACGCGTCATCCGAGGCAAGGAAAGCAACGGCGCTCGCCACATCTTCGGGAGTTCCCACGCGTCCCAGGGGAATCTGCTTGACCGCGTTCTGCTTGAACTCATCGCTCAGGACCGCGGTCATCGGTGTTTCGATGAAGCCGGGAGCGACGGCGTTGCAGGTAATGTTGCGCGAACCGACTTCGCGGGCGATGGCCATCGCAAGGCCGATGAGTCCGGCTTTAGAAGCGGAGTAGTTGGCCTGTCCGGCCTGGCCCATCTGGCCGAAGACGCTGGTGATGTTGATGATGCGCCCGGCGCGCTGCTTCAGCATGGAAGGGATGACCTGCTGGATGCAGAGATAGGCAGAGGTCAGGTTGGTTTGAAGGACGGCATCCCAGTCGGCGCGCTTCATGCGCATGACGAGTTGGTCGCGGGTGATGCCGGCATTATTGACCAGGATATCGATCTTGCCGAACTGGGCGATGACGGCCTTAACCGTGGACTTCACTTGCTCTTCGTCGGCGACATCGAGCACGAAGGCGGCGGCCTTGCCGCCTGCGGCGGTGATTTCCGTGACCAGTTCGTTCAGCTTTTCCTGATTGCGCGCGGCGGCGGCGACCGTCGCGCCTTCTTTGGCGAGGCGGAGGGCGCAGGTGCGTCCAATGCCTTGCGAAGCGCCGGTGATCAGGGCTACGCGTCCTGAAAGGGACATTCGAATCTCCCGGGGTTGAAGGAATTCGTTAGAACGCCGAATTATACCGGGGCTGCCATCTAAACTTCATTTTTCTGTGGTTATGAATCGAACCCAAAACCCTTGGACCACAAAGGACACTAAGGTACACGAACGAAAATCCGGCTCCGCAATCTGCGGCACGAATTGGTGATTGCGAATTCACAAGCGCGACTTGTACCATGCCATCACTCCCATGTCACAGAATTCGACGAATGTGCTGATCATGCCCGACCCCTCCAACAAACAATCTGCCGATAAGAATGTGGGCCATCGTTCGCCGCTGCGAGCGACAGGAACGGATCAGACTGTCCCGGACATCCCCGCAGAGGCCGCGGCTGAGCCTTCGACCGAAGTCTTCGCCGTCTTCGGCGTCGAGCCGGAGATTCAGGCGTACGCGATGGCGAAGTATTCGCGGTCGGCGCTGTCGATGAAGGAGTCTCTGCGCGAGATCAGCGCGCAGAAGGCGGAGAAGTTTCTTAACACTTTTTATTTTCAGTACGGGCACCGGTCGATTGCGGACCTGGCGCATCTGGCGCTGGCCATCGAGCGGCTATCGATTCTGGCGGCGATTGAACTGGTGGATGAGCAGCGCTGGGACGGGCAGGAGCGTTCGACGCGCTATCAGGATTTTAAAAAGAGCGGATATTACACGCCGGATTTTGGGGCTGACGACGAGGCGCGCAAGCTGTATCGCGAGACGCTGGACTTCCTGTTCGCCGAGTACGAAGCGCTTTCGGCGCACATGGCGCAACACCTGATCAACATCACTCCCAAGCCTGCCGACATGAAGCAGGAGGCTTACGAGCGCACGCTGAAGGCGCGGGCGTTCGACATCACGCGCTACCTGCTGCCGCTGGCCACGAACACTTCGCTGGGCGAGATCGTGAATGCGCGGACTCTGGAAAACCAGGTGGCGCATCTGCTGTCGCATACGCATAAAGAGGTGCGCGCGCTGGGTGAGTCGCTGAAGAAGGCGGCGACCGGGGCGGCTTACAACGTGAATGCGGAGTCGCTGCAGGATCTGGTGGCGCAGATTCGGGCGGTGAGTCCGGAGTTGGGCGCGCGGGCCGAGTCGGAATTGCTGCGTGAAGTGCGCGTGGCGCCTACGCTGGTGAAGTATGCCGATCCGAATCCGTATGAGATGGAGACGCGGCGGGAGTTGCGGCAGGCGGCGCGCGAGTTAATGGCTTCCGAGCCGCTGGCGCCGTCGAAGGCGATTGTGGATTTGCTGGATGAAGAGCCGCTGGAAGTGGAGATCGCGACGACGCTGCTGTACGAGCATTGTCATCATTCGTACCGGCAGATCCGGCAGGCGGTGCAGGTGGCGGGAGAGCGGCAGCGGCGCGAAATCATCGATCTGGGCCTGAGGCATCGCGGCCGGCACGACGAAATGCTGCGCGGCTTCCGCGCGGGACAGCAGTTCCGCTTCGACATTCTGATGGATACGGGCGGCTTCCGCGACATGCACCGGCACCGGCGGTGCATACAGGTGATGCAGGGATTCACCACGCAGCATGGCTACGAAATACTGCTCGACATGGAAGATGCAGGTGTGCGCGGGCGGTTTGAGGCGGCGATGCGGCGGGTGCAGACGGCAGTGGAGAAGCTGGCTGGTCGCGGCACTCCGGAGGCCGAAGAGAATTCGCAGTATGCGATCCCGCTCGCATTTCGCAAGCGGGCGCTGTTCAAGATGGATTTCGCCGAGGCGGTTTACATTTCCGAGTTGCGAACTACGCCGGCGGGGCATGTTTCGTATCGCAACGTGGCGTATGCGATGTATGAGGCTGTGGCGAGGAAGTATCCGGCGCTGGCGAAGTATTTCCGGGTGCACGATGTGACCGCGCCGGTGGATTTGCTGCAGAGGTAGTGGCGACAGCCGTCAGAATACGGATTGACAATGTCTTTGGGGACAATCCTGCGATGAGCAAAGGCCATAGGACGGGCGAGAAGATCAACAGGCGTAGTCTGAAAGTAATCCCCGCTACTGCATGTGAGATTCGCGAACAACTGAAGGCAGCCTACGAAAAGTCCGACCCCGACTCAGCGAAGCGTTTGAATATCTTCACAGCGCTGGACGCTCATGAGAAGAAGCACGGTTGCGGCGCAATACTGATCGGCCGGTAGCGGCGGAGATTGTTCTGTAGCAATCTCTAGATTTATCTTGATCCCGCTAGTTCCAGCAGCCTAAAATCTGACCAAGAGACCCCCATGCCACGATCCGTCAAAATCGCCCCCGAAATCGACGCCAAGCTTTACGAGGAACTCGTCTCCGTTGCCAAGGAGAACGGGCAGTCGCAGCGGTTTGTGCTGGAGCGGGCCCTGGAGCATTACCTGCACAACGTGGTCCCTTCGCAGCGGATGGTGAGGCCGGAGGTGATGGCCGCCTACCGGCGTTCCAACGAAAAGTACCGCGAGCTTTACAAAAAGCTGGCCAAGTGAGCGGCGAGCGCGTCTATCTGACCGTGGCCGAAGTCGTCGCCATTCACCATCACCAGATTGAGGAATACGGCGGCGAGCACGGACTGCTCAATCAGGGAGCTTTGGAAGCCGCTGTTTTCCGTCCGCAAACCGGGTATTACAATGACCTGAGCGAAGAGGCGGCCGCCTTGCTGGAGTCGCTGGTCAACAATCATCCCTTTGTAGACGTCAACGAGAGGGTGGGATTTGCCGCCGCTCACACATTTTTGCTGATGAATGGATTCGACTTGGAGGTTTCCAGCAAGGCTGGATCTGATTTCATGATCAAGACGATCGCGGACGGCAAATTTCGCTTTGCCTTGCTTCGTGAGTGGATTGCCGGGCACCTGGTTCCCCTTCCTGGTTAGATTTCGCGGGCAAGAGTGCCCGCGCCACATGGACCATTTCGGAACCTTCCACAGGTTAATTATGTAGATTCGCCTTTTCTTCGCTTCGACTCGCATGTATAATCCGGCCATATTAGATTTCATTCAGATCGGCACTCTTAATAAGGAGCCACTCCATGGCGGACGAACGGGGCAAGGCGATTGACCTGGCGGTATCCCAGATTGAAAAACAATTCGGCAAGGGATCGATCATGCGGCTGGGGTCGAAGGAGGCGATCGTCCCGATCGCGGTGATCCCGACGGGGTCGATCTCGTTCGACGCGGCGCTGGGCGTGGGCGGATTCCCGCGCGGGCGCGTGGTGGAAGTGTTCGGCCCGGAATCGTCGGGCAAGACGACCATTACGCTGCAGGTGATTGCCGAAGCGCAGAAGACCGGAGGGATGGCCGCGTTCGTCGATGCCGAACATGCGCTCGATCCCGGATATGCCAAGAAGCTGGGCGTGGATGTGGACAACCTGCTGGTTTCGCAGCCTGACTACGGCGAGCAGGCGCTGGAGATTACCGAGGCGCTGGTGCGCTCGAATGCCATTGACGTGCTGGTAGTGGACTCGGTCGCGGCGCTGGTGCCCAAGGCCGAACTCGACGGCGAAATGGGCGACAGCCACATGGGCCTGCAGGCGCGGCTGATGTCGCAGGCGCTGCGCAAGCTGACCGGGACGGTTTCAAAGTCGCGGACTTGCCTGATTTTCATCAACCAGATCCGCGAGAAGATTGGCGTGATGTTCGGGAATCCGGAAACCACCACCGGTGGGCGGGCGCTGAAATTTTATTCGTCGGTGCGCGTTGACATTCGACGGATTGCGGCCATCAAGGAAGGCGATGTAGTTACGGGTTCGCGGACGAAGGTGAAGGTGGTGAAGAATAAAGTCGCGGCGCCATTCCGCGAGGCGGAGTTCGACATTCTTTACGGGGAAGGAATTTCACGCGAGGGCGATCTGCTCGATCTGGCGGCGACCCATAACATCCTGGAGAAGTCCGGATCGTGGTACAGCTACAAGGGCGAACGCATTGGGCAAGGCCGCGAGAATGCCCGGCAGTTCCTGAAAGACAATAAAGACGTGATGGCCAAGCTGGATACCGAGGTGCGGAAAGCGCTGGGACTGATCGCGGCAGCACCGGCGGCAGCGGCCGCGCCCACGAACGGTGCGACCGGGCGCGTCACCACGATGCCGACCGCAACGGAAACGCCAAAAGCTCCAATTGTGGCGGCCAGACGCTAAGTTTTCGGTTGCCATCCGGGCGTGGTCCACTCTCACGGAGCCGCGCCCGGTTCTCCCTGATTTCCTCTTCCATTCGATTCCTCCTTAGAGTTTGATCTCTCTTTAGAGCTGGAGTGTCGAGCTTCGCTCGACGGACAGCCGAGGGCGGCTGTCCCCACATTAGGCTCCCGACTCCAGCCGCCGAGGCGACGCTTCGTTCTCCCAATTGCCATTGTCAGTCCCGCCCGCATAGAATCTTACCTGCTGCACCGTTGCTGCTCGCCAACACCAAACATAAGGTTTAACTGAGGACGCGTGAACAAGGGCAGAGCCATCTACCCGGGGTCGTTTGATCCGCCGACGAACGGGCATCTCGATCTGATTCAGCGGGGAGCCAAGATTTTTGAAGAGCTGGTGGTGGCGATTCTGCGGAATTCGGAAAAGACTCCGATGTTCAGCGTATCCGAACGGCTGGAGATGCTGAAGGAACTGACAGCCGATCTCCACAACGTGCGGATCGACACGTTTGACGGCTTGATGGTGGAGTACGCGAAATCGATGGACGCGATGTGCATATTGCGCGGGATTCGCGCCATCAGCGACTACGAATATGAATTGCAGATGGCGCTGATGAACCGGAAAATCGAGCCTACGCTGGAAACCGTGTTCATGATGCCGGCGGACAAATATTCCTATGTAAGTTCGCGGCTGGTGCGGGAAGTGGCGCAGGTGGGTGGTCCGGTGAAAGGACTGGTGCCGGAAGTGGTGGAGCAGAAGTTGCGCGAGAAGCTGGATCCGGCGTACAAGCTCGCGGATGTAAATTTGATTGAAGTCCCTAAGAGAAGGAAGAAGAAGGCATGACCACGGCAACTACGGAAGCATTGAAACTTACGGAACGAATCAACCGCATTGAGCCCTCGGCCACCATGGCAGTGGTGGCGGAGGCCGACAAGCTGCGTTCGCAGGGAATCGATGTGGTCGATTTCGGAGCCGGCGAGCCGCATTTTTCGACGCCGCAGCACATCAAGGATGCGGCCATTGTGGCGATCCAGGGAAATTTCACGAAGTACACCGCCGTGGCCGGAACGGCCGAACTGCGCGATGCGATCGCGCATCGGCACAACGTTGACTTCGATTCCGACTATCGGCGAGAGGAAGTGATTGCATCGGTGGGCGGAAAGCATGCGCTGTTCAACGCGATTCAGGTTCTGGTGGATCACGGCGACGAAGTCATTCTGCCGGTTCCCTACTGGGTTTCGTTCAAAGACATTGTGCGGTACGCGGGCGGAAATTGCGTGATGCTCGAGGCTGACGAGGCGCAGGGATTCCGGGTGACCGCGAAGATGGTCGCGGAATTGATCACGCCGCGCACCAAGGTGATCATTTTGAATTCGCCGTCGAATCCTTCCGGCGCGGTGATGAGCGCCGAGGATATGACCGAAGTGATTCGCCTGGCCCACGAACGCGGCATCTGGGTGTTGTCGGACGAGTGCTATGTCTATCTGAACTACGGCGGGAAGAGTTTTTCGGTGGGAGCGCTGCGGGAATACAAAGAGCGCATGGTCATTCTGGGATCGCTATCAAAAACCTATGCGATGACGGGATGGCGCCTCGGTTATGCGATGGCTCCGGCGGCAGTGACGAGCGCCATGGCGAAGCTGCAGAGCCAGTCGACCTCCAATCCAACTTCGATCGTGCAGAAGGCGGCCGTGGCCGCGCTGAAAGGGCCGCAGGAGTGCGTGGAGCAGATGCGGCGCGAGTACATTCAACTACGCGATCATGTGGTGAAGGGCCTTAGGGCGATTCCCGGTGTGGCCTGCACCATGCCGGAGGGAGCGTTCTACGCGTATCCGAATATTTCATCTTTTCTTGGCCGCGGAGGGCTGAAATCCGCATCTGATGTGGCTGGCCGATTGTTGCGCGAGGCGCATGTGGCCACAGTTCCCGGCGAAGGGTTCGGTACGAACGAACACATCCGCGTTTCGTACGCGACTTCCAAGGCAGAACTGGACCGCGGGCTGGAGCGCATGCGCAAGTTTTTCGCGGCGCTGTAGTTTGCCAGAGGTGCGAGGGGCTCAGAAGAAAAACTGAGGTTCGGCAAAGGCCGTTCCGTTCTGCGGGCGGTCTTTTTTGTGGGTGCGAGTGGGCATGAATGATCTCTATCCATTGTTGATGGTTCCGGCATTCGATCCGCGGCCCTGGGGGACCGAGGATCTATCGCCGATTTATCCCAATCACCGGTTCGCGGAGAAGATCGGCGAAGCGTGGTTGAGCGGCGACGATTGCAAGGTCGCGAACGGGCCGCTTGCCGGGAAGACGCTGGGGCAGTTGAGCGAACAGTACCAGTGCCAGTTGGTGGGTGAGGCGGCGCGCGATCCGCGGCGGTTTCCGTTGCTGCTTAAGTTTCTTTTCCCGCACGAAAAACTTTCGGTGCAGGTGCATCCCGACGACGCGCAGGCGGTGCGCGTGGGCCAGCCATGGGGCAAGACCGAATGCTGGTACGTGGCCGACGCCAAGCCGGGTTCGCAGATCGGGTTGGGGCTGAAACCGGGAGTGACGGCGGCTGAGTTAGAAAAATCCATTCACGAGAACCGCGCGGAAGAGGTATTGAACTGGATCAATGTGTATACAGGCGACATGATCTATGTTGCGGGCGGCACGGTGCATACACTGGGGCCGGGGTCGGTGATCGTAGAAACGCAGCAACAGTCCGACACGACTTATCGTCTGTATGACTACGGCCGGCTGCGGGAGTTGCACTTGAAGGATGGCATGGCGGCGGTGAAGGAGAAGGTGAAGTCGGGGAAAGTGGTGCGGCCGGCGCCAGAACAGATCGGGAAGAATCGGCGTGCCGCATTGATTGCCGCGCCGTATTTCGTAGTGGAGATGTTTGAGGCGAAAGAACCGCTGGAACTCGCGACCCGAGATGAGTCCGGGAAAAACTCTGTGCAGATTCTGGTGGCTGTCGAGGGCTGCGGAGTGATTGCGGCGGCGGGAATGGATCCGGTTACGCTGGCGAAGGGCGACGCGGTGGTAGTTCCCGCCAGCATTGAAAAAGTGGGCGTGCGTCCGCAGTGGGCGGTGGAGTTTTTGCGGGCGTATGTTCCGGGAAAGCCGCTGGCGGAGCCGGAAACGAGAATGTAGGAAAGTCCATTCTGCATTGCTTTGACGATGGCTAAGAAATCCAATTTCTATCCCGTGATTCTCGCCGGTGGGCGAGGCACGCGCTTCTGGCCGCTGAGCCGGAAGCGACGCGCGAAGCAGTTGCTGGCCCTCGACGGGAAGCAGACGATGATTCAGCAGACCGTCGCACGCCTGCTGCCGCTGGCTCCGGCAAACAAATTTTGGATTATCACCAACGAAGACCTGCGGCCAGCCGTTGCGAAGCAGCTTCCTGGGATTTCGCAGAAGCAGATTCTGGCCGAACCTGTCGGACGAAATACTGCTCCGGCAATCGGTTTGGCAGCATTCCTGTTGCTACGTGAAAATCCGAGCGCAGTCATTGGGATGTTCCCTTCCGACCACGTGATCGCGGACGAGAAACGATATCGCGAAACGTTGGAGCGTGGGATCGAACTCGCAGCCAGTGGCCCGAACATTGTGGTGCTCGGCATCCGGCCCACCCGCGCCGAGACCGGCTACGGATACATCGAGGCTGGCGGGTTATATCAGGGGGACGCGCTGCATGTGCGGCGCTTCACCGAAAAGCCGAACGCCGAGACAGCCGCTGAATTCGTGTCTGCGGGAAATTATTTCTGGAATAGCGGGATGTTTTTGTGGAGCGCGCAAACCTTGGTTGATGCGCTGCACGAGCATCTTCCGAAGACAGCAGCCTGGCTGGAGGAACTTGCCGCGACTTACGGGACGAGCAAGTTCGCCGGCACGTTTCGGAACGTTTATCCCAAGTGTGAAAACATCAGCGTGGATTATGCCGTCATGGAACCGCGCTCGGCGAAGGGCGAGCAGGAAGGAAACATCTTCTGCCTGCCCGCCGACTTCGGATGGAACGACCTTGGCTCCTGGACCGCGCTGCATGAACATCACACAGCTAGAAGCAATCCGCCGGAAGGCAATCTGATTTCAGCCTCCGAAACATTTCTGCTCAACGCGCGCGGAAACTATATTCACGCTCCGGGGAAATTTGTTGCCGCGGTGGGCGTCAGCGATCTCGTGGTGGTGGAAACTCCGGACGCTTTGCTGATCACGACTCGGCAGCACGCGCAGGATGTGGGCAAGGTCGTGAAATATCTTGATGATAAGAAGATGCACAAGCTGACGTAGTTTCAAGTGTCAAGTGTCAAGTTTCGAGTTTCGAGAGGAGTACAACTAGACGGCTGAAATTCTTTTGAAACTCGAAACTGGAAACTCGAAACTGCTTCCTTATGACGCAAGAGATCAAATTCGGAACCGACGGCTGGCGCGGACTTATCGCCGACGACTTTACCTTTGACAATGTGCGGCGGGTAGCTGGCGCGATTGCGTCGTATGTGCTCAAGTACGAAAACGCGCGGCGCGGAGTGATCGTGGGCTACGATGCACGCTTCCTATCGCCTCAGGCCGCGGAGAGCGTGGCCGAGGTCCTGGCGGCCGCCGGAATTCCCGTGAACCTGGCGAATGACTACACTCCGACTCCCGCGGTGTCGTATGCGGTGAAGCAACACGGGGCGGCGGGCGGAGTGATGGTGACATCGAGTCACAATCCGTGGAATTGGAATGGGGTGAAGTTCAAAGGCAATTTTGGCGGATCGGCCACGCCGGCCATCATGAAAAAGATCGAGGAAGAACTCGCCTCGGGCGCGGCGCCGAAGGGAAAGAAGGCCGCCGTCGACAAGGTCGATCTCAAAAAAGATTACGTTGCCGCGGTGTGCGCGTTCGCCGACATGGATCTGATCGCGAAGACGAAATTCAAATTTGCCGTGGACGCGATGTACGGGTCGGGACGCGGCGTCCTGCCGGCGATTTTCGATGCGCACGGGGTTCAGTATGTGGCGATTCGGCAGGAACTGAATCCGTTGTTCCCCGGAATCAATCCCGAACCTATTCAGCCGCACACGGCGATGCTGCAGGAAACGGTGGTGCGGGAGAAGTGCGATGCCGGACTGGCCACCGATGGCGACGCGGACCGGATTGGAGCTGTGGCGGAAGACGGCAGCTTCGTGGATTCGCATAAGATTTTCTGTGTGATCCTGCGCTGGCTGCTGGAACGCAAGAAGTGGCCTGGCGACGTAGTGCGCGCGTTCAACACGACGCGCATGATCGATCGGATCGCGGCGAAGTACGGGCGCACGCTGCACGAAACTTCGATTGGATTCAAGTACGTTGCCGATCTGATGATGGAGCGGGAGATTCTGATGGGAGGCGAGGAATCGGGTGGCATCGGGTATTCGCGTTTCCTTCCCGAACGCGACGGCGTATTAAACTGCCTGCTTCTGGCGAATGTCATGGCCGAAGAGGGCAAACCGCTGGGCCGGCTGGTAGCCGATCTGCAGCAGGAATTTGGGCCGCATTATTACGGACGGAGCGATCTGCACATTTTAGACGAAATGAAGCAGAGCGCGATTGAACGGGCGCGAGCGGAGAGCACGCAGACGCTTGGCCGTTACAAGATACTCAAGAAGGAGTATCGGGATGGCGTGAAGTTTTTTCTGGACGCGCCGACGAATGGAAATGGGGCGGAGGCGTGGGCGCTGTTTCGCGCGTCAGGAACGGAGCGGATGCTGCGGCTGTATACCGAAGCTTCATCGCTGGAACTGGTGAGCGAACTTCTTGAAACCGGCGAGAAGTTTGTGAGGAACGGCGGGTAGGCATCAGAGTGCGATCGCAGCTCTCCTTGGATCGAAGAGCCGAAGCAGCTATCCCCGCATGTTTGGTGCGATACTTCTAGGAACGATGGCTGAGGTCTTAAATCCGCAACAGGGTGAGGCGCAGGCCGACTCGCCCGAGGTCCGGCGCTATAACCGAATCCGGCGCTGGCTCGGCATCGCCGATTTTGTGTTGGGGTTCGTCTTCCTGGTAGTTTTGCTGGTGACGCGATGGTCGGATGGGCTGCGCGATCTGGCCTACCGTTGGGGCTTTCAGAGTTATTCGTTCTCGCTCTTCATCTATCTCGTGCTCCTGCTGGGAATCAACAAGGCCCTTGGCTTCGGCCTCGACTACTATGGCTTCCGGCTGGAGCGCAGATTCAAACTTTCCAATCAGAGGTTTGGCTCGTGGGCCTGGGATGAAGTGAAAGGATTTCTTGTCGGGCTGGTGCTCGGCAGCATTGTGGTGGAATTGCTTTACTTCACGATCCGGCAATGGCCGCAGCACTGGTGGATGCTGGCGTGGGCGCTGTTCATGGGATTATTCATTCTGCTGGCGCAACTGGCGCCGGTCGTGCTGTTTCCGATCTTTTATAAATTTGAGCCGCTGGAGAATGAAGATCTGCGGCGGCGACTCGTGGTTCTGAGCGAACATGCCGGAACACGGGTGCGCGGCGTGTATCGCTGGAAGCTTTCCGAAAAAAGCAAGAAGGCGAATGCCGCGCTCACCGGACTGGGGAGCACTCGTCGCATCATCCTGGCGGATACCTTGCTGGATAATTATTCGCCGGAAGAAATCGAAGCGGTGCTAGCGCACGAACTGGGACATCACGTGCACCGCCATATTCTGAAAAGCATTCTGGTGCAGGCGGCGATTACATTCGTGGGATTCTGGGCGGCGGATTTCACCTTGCACTATGCAGTCGACCAGCACATGTTCGAGCAGTTGTCCGACTTCGCCAACTTGCCTCTGCTGGCCCTGGTTTCGGTCGTGCTCTCGTTTCTGCTGATGCCCGCGATGAACGCGTATTCCCGATTTAACGAGCGCCAAGCGGACCGGTACGCGTTCGAATCGATTGCCAGCGTGGAGCCGTTCGTCTCGTCGATGAATAAACTGGCGGAGCAGAATCTGGCGGAACGGACTCCCTCCAAATGGGTGGAATGGTTCTTTCACTCGCATCCTTCGATTTCCCGCAGGCTGGCCGCGGCGGAGGAATGGGGACGCCAGAACGCTCAGCCGCACGCGCAGGCCTGATCTGCTGCAGGTCCCTCGAATGACTGCGAGAATTGTGCCTCTCGACGTGCGAGAGCAAGATGCTCTCGCGACAGCCGGCGCTACCTCGCCGCGCTTTTCAGGATTTCGAGGACTCGCCGCAGGTCTTCTTCTGTATCCACTCCGACGCTGTCGTAGGGAGTTTCGCCAACGAAGATGGGAATCCCATTTTCCAGGAACCGCAGCTGCTCGAGCCGCTCGCTCTTTTCCAATGAAGACTCCGGCAGTTTTACGAACTGATCCAGCGCTGGCTTGCGATAGGCATAGAGTCCCAGGTGCTTAAAGTAGCGGGGATGGGTTCGATTGCGATCAAACGGAATGGTAGCGCGGGAGAAATAAAGAGCGCGCCCGTTGAGATCGGTCACAACTTTCACCGTGTTCGGGTTTGAGATGTCCTCGGCCGCGGCGGGCGTCTTCAACGTGCCGACCTGGGTTGCGGGATTCTCCATCACTTGAATGAGAGAGGCAATCTGCTCCGCGCGGACCATGGGCTCATCGCCCTGGACGTTGATGTAGACGTCGGCCGGCGCCTGAGTGGAGATCTCGTGGACCCGCTCGGTACCGCTGGAGTGCGTGGATGAAGTCATGCGGGCTTGCCAGCCGTGTTGACGGCATGCGGACATGATCTCCTCGGAATCAGTCGCGATCATCACATCGTCGAGAAGCGAAGAGCGATGCACGGCCTCGTAGACCACGCCGATCAGGGGCTTGCCCGTAATCTCCCGCAGCATCTTGCGCGGCAGCCGGGTAGAAGCCAAACGAGCGGGGATGACGGCGATCACTCTCATGACGGATCCAGCATTCGGCGCCGAAACGGAACGTGCCGAGTATAGCGATTTTCAGAATTCACTGTTTGACCAATTTTGCGGGCGCTCTTAGAATAAAAAATTGGACGTAACGCGGGATCGTTGCTTCCAGGCCGCGAAAGAGCTGGCCCCACGCCAGCCTGCATTTTCCTTTCGCCCACCCTTCTTGATTTGCAGCACGTGGCGGTGTAGCTCAGGTGGTTAGAGCGACGGTCTCATAATCCGTAGGTCGTAGGTTCGAGTCCTACCGCCGCCACCAGATTGTTCGCGAGGTTGTTTCCCCAGCGACCATTAGTGTCCACGCATCACCCACAATCGGTTGAGGGAGTCGTGGATGTGTCTGCTTAGGAGCTGCGCGACGATTGTTTCGCTTGCAGATGCTCTCCTGAGCCGCGGCCGAGCTTCGATGATATCTTGGTGATGAATCGTCAGGCATCCCTTCATGGACGTCCTCAAGAAACTCTTCGAGCAGCATTTTCACGTGCCGGTCGAGCAGGTGCAGGCCGTGCAGGGAGAACTCGGCGGTTCCGGGCGCAAGATCATTCGCCTGACCGGCAAAGGGATCAGCGCGATCGGAATCCTCTACGGCGTGCGCGAAGAAAATGTCGCTTTCCTCGAATTCTCGCGGCATTTCGCCAAACATGGCCTGCCGGTACCGGAAATCTACGGCGTTGATTTAGACCAGGGAGCGTACCTCGAGCAGGATTTGGGAAGCACGTCGCTGTTTGAATTGCTCTCGCAGCATCGCCACGGCGAGAACATTGCCCCGCAAGTGGTGGAAGCCTACCGCAGGGTGATCGCGATCTTGCCGAGGTTTCAGATTGAGGCTGGACGCGATCTGAATTACAAGGTCTGCTATCCGCGAGGCAGTTTTGACCGGCAATCCATCGCGTGGGACCTGAATTACTTCAAGTATTATTTCTTGCGGCTGGCGGGCATTCCCTTCAGCGAACAGGCGCTGGAAGACGATTTCAAGCGTCTGACCAAGTTTTTATTGAGCGCGGGCCGCGATTATTTTTTATATCGTGATTTCCAGTCGCGGAACATCATGCTGAGCGACTCACAGCCCTATTTTCTGGATTATCAGGGCGGGCGCAAGGGAGCCCTGCAGTACGACGTGGCTTCGCTTCTGTACGACGCGAAAGCGGATTTGCCGCCGGAACTCCGCCAGCAACTGCTCGATCACTATCTGAACACGCTGCGTGGCTTCATTGATCTAAAGCCCGAAGCGTTCATGCAGCACTACTATGCCTACGTTTACATCCGCATTATGCAGGCGCTGGGCGCATACGGGTTCCGTGGATTTTACGAGCGCAAAGTTCATTTTTTGCAGAGCGTGCCTTACGCGCTGAAAAATTTGCGCTGGCTTCTGCATAACGTGAGGCTGCCGATCGAGCTGCCCACTCTGATGGAAGCGTTTCACAGCATGCTGGCTTCGGAGAAATTGCAAAGCCTGGCGTCGGATGCGGACAGTCTGGTCGTGAAGATTTTCAGTTTTTCCTTTCATCGCGGGCTGCCCAAAGACGAGAGCGGGAATGGCGGCGGGTTCGTTTTCGACGGCCGCAGTCTGCCCAATCCCGGGCGCGAAGAACAATTTAAAGCTCTCACCGGCAGGGACGCTCCGGTGATCGATTACCTGAATCAACAGGACAGCGTGCACCAGTTTCTAGCCAGCGTGATGGCGCTGGTAGACGCCAGCGTGAGCAATTATCAACAGCGCGGGTTTAAAAACTTGATGGTTTCTTTCGGATGCACGGGCGGGCAGCATCGGTCCGTCTATCTGGCGGAGCAGGTTGCCAAGCGATTGCGCAGCAGGGCCGGGATTGAAGTAGTGGTACAGCATCGGGAGTTGGAAAGGATGACCGCAGAGGCGCAAGCGCAGAAGGCCGCGACATGAGGGCGATGATTCTGGCCGCTGGCCTGGGCACGCGGCTGGGCCCGCTCACCAACGATCGGCCTAAAGCGCTGGTGGAAGTTGCGGGACACACTCTGCTGGAGATTACGCTGCGGCGGCTCGCATCATTCGGGATTCGCGAAGTGATCGTCAACGTGCATCACTTCGCCGACATGGTGGTTGATTATCTGCAGAGAAACAACAATTTCGGAATGCGGGTCGAGATCTCACGCGAAGAGATCCTGCTCGACACGGGCGGCGGGTTAAAGAAGGCAGCATGGTTTTTCCTGGAGAATGGAAACACGGAGCCGTTCATTCTGCACAATGTTGATGTGATCAGCACGATCGATCTGGATCGGATGGTGCGGGCGCATTCCGAGAAGCAAGCTTTGGCGACATTAGCGGTGCAGGAGCGCGAGACGTCGCGGCATCTGCTGTTCGATCCTGACCTTCAGCTTTGCGGGCGCCAGTCGGGTCAACAGCCGGCAGATTTCGTGCGACCCGCAAAGGAAATCACGCCGCTCGCGTTTTCGGGCGTGCACGTCATTTCGCCGCGGCTCCTCCCGATGATGACGGAACACGGAGCGTTTTCCATCATCGATTCCTATTTGCGATTGGCCGGGCAGGGAGAGAAAATTTCAGCGTTCCGCACGGATAAATATTATTGGCGCGATTTAGGGAAGCCGGAGAATGTGGCGCAGGCCGCGCGCGACCTGGAAGAAAAAAAGTTTCAAGTGTAAGCGTGCGGGATCATGCCGTCCCCGGCTTCTTGCCGAGATTACCACTTGCGGCAAATGGCGGCCTTCGATACCATCGGTGCACGCTGGAAACGGCTATGCAGAACAGCTATCTACACCGAATTCGTGTCGTCGTCTTCAGGGTACGATTTCTCGTACCTTTGGCGGTGTGGAGGGAAGCAGTGAGCTGAGAAACTGGAAATCTTAAAGGCTCCCCAATCCCGCCCCGCCAGAAGAGCTGGCTCGGTGGGTTTTGCTTTTTGGGAGCGGCAGGAAGGACGTATGAAGGACAACACACCCGATAAAGGAATGACCGGCGCGCGCATCTTGTGGGAATGCATCGAGCGCGAAGGCGTGAAGCATGTATTCGGCTATCCCGGCGGAGCGATTCTGCCTGCGTACGACGCCTTGAAGCACAGCAAGATTCATCATGTGCTGGTGCGGCATGAGCAGGGAGCCACGCACATGGCGGACGGTTACGCGCGGGCCTGCGGGCAGGTGGGCGTTGCTGTGGCAACGTCGGGTCCGGGCGCGACCAATATGGTGACCGGGATCGCAACGGCCATGCTCGATTCCTCGCCGATCGTCTGCATCACCGGACAGGTCGGAAGCAAGTTGATTGGATCAGACGCCTTTCAGGAAACCGACATCACGGGCGTGACCTTGCCGATCACCAAGCACAATTATCTGGTAACGCATGCCAACGAAGTGGCGCGCACGGTTCGGGAAGCTTTCTATGTGGCTCGTTCCGGGCGCCCGGGGCCGGTGCTGGTCGACATCACCAAGGATGCGCAGCAGACAACGTGTGATTTCGATTGGGATGCGGCCAAGCCGCATCTGCCGGGATATCGTCCCGATCTGTCGCCGGATGCGAAGGAATATGAGCAAGCGCTGGAGCTGATTCACAATTCGAAGCGGCCGGTGATTTTGGCGGGGCACGGCATCATCATTTCCGGGGCGATGCGCGAAGTACGCGACTTCGCCGAACGCGCCGGCATTCCGGTCGCTCTCACGCTTTTAGGAATTGGAGCGTTTCCGGCAGCGCACCCGCTGAATCTGGGCATGATGGGCATGCACGGCGAGGCCTGGGTGAACCATACGATTCAGGAAGCGGACCTACTGCTGGCGTTCGGGATGCGCTTCGATGACCGGGTGACGGGCAATCTCAAAACCTACGCGCCGAACGCGAAGAAGATCCACATCGAGATCGATCCGGCGGAGATTAATAAGAACGTAAAAGTGGATGTGCCTCTGGTGGGCGATCTTGCCGAGGTGCTGCACGAGCTCTTGCCACGGGTGGAAACGATTGACCGCAGCGAGTGGCTGGATTGCATCGACAAGCTGAAGGGTGATTCGGCGGTGCGCGACATTCAGAACTTGCCCGACAGCGGCCATCTTTACGCGGCGCACGTGATCAATGACTTGTGGCGGGAGACGCGCAATGGAGACACCATCGTCGTCACCGACGTGGGCCAGCACCAGATGTGGGAGGCGCAATATTACAAGCACGAGAAGCCGCGCAGCCTGATTACCTCCGGCGGCTTGGGAACCATGGGATTCGCTTTGCCGGCGGCCATCGGGGCAAAGGTTGCACGGCCCGAGTCTGAGGTTTGGGTGGTCGTCGGCGACGGCGGCTTTCAAATGACGCTGTGTGAGCTCGCCACCATCGTGCAGGAAAAACTCAAGGTCAATATTGCGATCATCAACAACGGCTTTCTGGGGATGGTGCGGCAGTGGCAGGAATTTTTTTACGAGCGCAACTACGCGGCGACCCCGTTGCTCAATCCTGATTTCGCAAAGCTTGGCGAAGCCTACGGCATCCGCAGCATGACCGTAACCGAGCGGTCGCAGGTCGTGCCCTCGGTGCGCGCGGCGCGCGAGCACGATGGCCCGGTGCTGATCAACTTCCGCGTGGAGCAGGAAGATACGGTGTACCCGATGGTGGCGGCGGGAGCGTCGCTGCATGAAATGATCCGGCGGCCGAGCAAGATCGTCGAGACCGCGGCGGACGAATAGAGAACAACATGTTGAATACCTATGTGGTGCATGTCGAAAACAAGCCGGGCGTGCTGACGCGAGTGGCGTCGCTATTTCGCCGCCGCGCCTTCAATATCGATTCACTCACCGTGGGACGGACGGAAAAGCCCGAGGTCTCGCGGATGACCATCACCGTGGATGCTGATCGCGATCAGGCTCGCCGCATTGAGGCCAACCTCTACAAACTGGTCAACGTGCTGCTGGTGGAGAACATCACCAACCAGCCTTCGATCGTGCGCGATCTGGCCATGATCAAGGTGGCTGCAACCCATGAGGCGCGTTCGCACGTTCTGGAATTAGCCAGCGTGTTTCGGGCGCGAGTGGTGGACGTTGCACCGGAATCGCTGACCATCGAGATCACCGGCACCGAAGACAAGATTGACGGATTGCTGGAAGTGCTGCGTCCCTATGGCGTCCTCGAGATGGTTCGCACCGGAATCGTAGCCATGCGCCGCGGAAAGACCGCGTCCGCAGTCAATACGACGCCCGACGATCAGGACACCGCGGGAGCCGATGTGTCTTATTCGGTTTAAACTCGAGCGAAGGAATCAGTAGGCAGGCCCGTTGTTTGCGGGATGTGCCGGTACAAAAAGAAAGGACACCCCGGAGTTTATCCCGGAGTGCCCTGCGTTTCTTGCCACGGAGCGAAATCTCGTTATTGCCCTGCGCCGGTCTTTTCCGCCGGTTTCTCTGCTGGCTTCTTCGGAGCCGCGGCTAGCGAATTACCGGCTTTGGGTTTCCAAAAATCATCGGCTTTGATCCACTCTGGCGGCACATAGCTCATATTGGGATTAAGCGCGAACAGATTGTTTTCGCTGGATTCAAGGGATGCGGCCGAGAGTTCCTCCAGTTTCTTCATGCCTTCTTCTCCCATGGCTGCCATGAAGTCCTTATTGTGAGCGAAATCGGCATCGATTTCCGTGGCAGACTTGCGCGCCACAATAAAGAGATACGTGCCCTCAGGCGCCCCATACACACTCTGATAGCACGCCCAATGAGCGTCTGGAAGAGCCTTCTGGTACGCCTCCAGTACCATCTTCACAGCGTCATCCCATTCTTTGTGATGACCGGGCTTCACGCGATAAACCCCTACTTCAAAATAGCGCGTGGCCGCAGTCGCATGCTCGGCCTTCTGATTCAGGCTGTATTCTGTGCTGTACGCGAAGACGCCAGCATCCATGGAATCCAGCAATTCGCCATCGGCAACGCCAGCCCGCTCAAGTCCCGCCGAGAGCGTAGCGTCTTTCTGCGTAGCAGCCGCGTCCTTTTCCCAGGCTTCAAACGACTCATAGCCGGTGAAGAACAGCGACCGGGGCTTGCCCGAAAGAGAGTTCATTCCAAGATAGTGCGTCGGCCATTTGGAATGGGCCATCGCCTGGACGAAGGCGGTTTCGGTTTTGTCATGCATGCTTCCGGCTTTGCCCGGCTTCACAAACTCTCTCGTGATCGTGAGTATTTTGGGCGGCGACATCGTGCCCGACGGCTGCTCCTGAGCCCTTGCCGAACCAAGTGCTGCAATCGCCAATGCTGCCGCGCATAACCAGTTGAAGGTTTTCATGGTGGGTGACCCTCCTTATTTATTTTTTAAAGTGAATGCGTTCGCGCTTGGAGAGCGCGCCGGGGGCCGACAAAAAAGTTGGGTTTTCGGGGACGAGGGGAGAGTAGTCCCTAGCCACTATGAAGTCAAGCTTGTGCGTGCGTCTTGGAGCAAGCCCTGCCCAGTTCGGAATCTGCCCCTAACAATCTCTAAAATGAGCAACTTGCGAATCCCTCTCCGGGATGCCTTGCCACACACTCTTCCGGCATTCAGGCAAGTTACGTAAGTTTCTCGAAAATCTCCTAACTTGTTGTTTCTACATCTGTTAGCTGGTATTCATGGGTGCGTGGGAAGGTGTGTCCCCACTCGTGTGTCTACTCGCATGATAGGAGCAACCAGCATTTCGATGGGCCTGCCCGAGCGTTCCCGCTCGTGGAGGTTTTTGTCCGTACCCGCGAAGTTGTTCATTGCTTTGGTAGTGGTTGCCGGGTTGGGTACGCTCGTCTACGGCGGGATCCACCAGAGCAGCCGAAATATCGCCGAATTCATTTGTTACCTGTGCATTGCGATTCTGGCGTCGCGGCTGAAAGTGAATCTGCCGGGAATCACAGGCACGCTGTCGGTAAACTTCCTGTTCGTCCTGATCGGAATTCTGGAACTGAGTTTTACCGAGACTCTGATCCTGGGCGCCATCTCGATGCTGGCGCAATGCCTCTACCCCTATCGCGCGAAAGCGCTGCAGGTGGCGTTTAACGTCTGCGCGAGTTCGATCTCGACGGCGCTGGCTTATATTGCATTTCACCATAGGCTGACAAACCTCGTGATCGATAGTCGTCCAGTCCTGCTGGGATTGTCGGCAACGGTTTACTTCATCGCGAACGCGGGGTCGATCGCCGCCGCAATCTCTTTGATCGAGCGCCGGCCTGTCAGCCGCATTCTGGTGGACAGCTATTTCTGGTCATTCCCTTATTACCTGGTGGGAGCCGGCATCGCCGGGGGAATCGCGTGGTTGAACGAAAGATTTAATTGGGAAACCTCGCTTCTGGTGCTGCCCGCGGTGTATCTCATCTATCGGTCTTACCGGCTCTATCTGGGCAAACTGGAAGACGAGAAGCGCCACGTCGAGGAGATGGCGAACCTCCACCTGCGGACGATCGAGGCGCTGGCACTGGCCATTGAAGCCAAGGATCATACGACTCACGAGCATTTGCAGCGAGTGCGTGTCTATGCCCTCGAAGTCGCCAAAGAACTCGGAGTCGCCGGGCCTGAACTTGAGGCGCTGCATGCCGCGGCGCTGTTGCATGACATTGGCAAACTGGCCGTACCCGAGCACATCATCTCGAAGCCGGGTCGCCTGACCCCGGAAGAGTTCGAGAAAATGAAGATCCATACGCTGGTGGGCGCCGAGATTTTGGAGCGCGTGCGTTTTCCCTATCCCGTCGTGCCCATCGTGCGGGCCCACCATGAAAAGTGGGACGGATCAGGCTACCCGCTGGGATTGAAGGGCGCGGAAATTCCCCTCGGGGCGCGCATCCTGTCGGCGGTGGATTATCTAGACGCGCTGGCTTCGGACCGGCAATACCGCCGCGCGCTGCCCATGCGCGACGTGATTCAGAAGCTGGCCGCCGAGTCGGGAAAATCGTTCGATCCCAAGGTGGTCGACGTTCTTCAGAAACGCTACGAACATCTGGAACACCTCGCCCTGGCCAAGTCGGCGGAAGATCCCAATGCGCCGCTGTCGACCGCCATCAAAATCGAGCGCGGGCTGGAACCGGCTGCCGGATTCGAGAATGCCGTCGCCCAGGACTACGCCGGCCGGGAGACGACGTTCCTCTCGTCCATTGCGGCAGCCCGACAGGAAGCACAGGCATTGTTCGAGTTGAGCCAGGATCTTGGGGCTTCGTTGAGCTTAGGCGAAACTCTGTCGGTTTTCTCGGTGAAGCTCAAACCCATGGTGCCTTACGATGCCATCGCGATCTACATCAAGCGCGAGGATGAACTGATTCCGGAATATGTAAACGGAGACAACTACCGACTGTTTTCTTCGCTGCGTATCCCACTTGGGCAAGGGCTCTCTGGTTGGGTGGCGCATAACCGCAAGCCGATCATTAACGGCAACCCTTCGGTAGAACCCGGATACTTGAATGATCCCTCGAAGTTCAGCACGCTGCGCTCGGCCCTGGCGGTGCCCCTGGAGGGCGTGGCCGGAATAATCGGCGTGTTGGCGCTGTATCGCGGCGAACGCGATGCGTTCACCACCGATCACCTGCGAATTCTTCTTGCGGTCAGCGGCAAGATGGCGCTGGCCATCGAGAATGCTCTCAAGTATGCGCAGGCGGAAAACTCGGCCATCACCGACTATCTCACTGGGCTGCCCAATGCCCGGTCGCTATTTCTGCAACTCGATCGCGAACTGGCGCGCTGCAAGCGCGATGATTCGTCCCTAACCGTAATGGTCTCCGACATGGATGGTTTCAAGCAGATCAACGATCGCTTCGGCCATCTGGAAGGCAACCGGGTGCTGCGGCTTTTCGCGCAGGCCTTAAAAGACAGCTGCCGCGAGTACGACTATGTGGCGCGCATGGGTGGTGACGAATTTGTCGTGATCGCGCCCGGCCTGGCAGCCGATACCGCCGGGAAAAAAGCAGAGCAGATGCGAGCCCTGGCCCGGCACGCGGGAAGTGAAGTTTGCGGCGAAGAGATTCTCTCGCTGAGCGTGGGACGTGCAGTCTATCCCGCGGACGGCAAAGATGCCGAGCAACTTCTGGCGGAAGCCGACCGGCGAATGTATTTGGAG
This sequence comes from uncultured Acidobacteriota bacterium, assembly GCA_963719865.1. Lineage (GTDB taxonomy): Bacteria > Acidobacteriota > Terriglobia > Terriglobales > Acidobacteriaceae > Sulfotelmatobacter. The sequence continues at coordinate 63,452 of CAVRDS010000051.1, forward strand.
AAGCAGAAGCAGCTGGCTTACAAGGACCGGCGCTCCCATCCGCGCATGAAATGCCGCGTGACCATCGAAATGCAGACCGAAGCTGCAGGTGTTCCACTTTTCGCAAACCTCACCGACATCAGCATGGGCGGTTGCTTTGTCGAGACCAGCACCATCCTGTCGCCGGGTAGTCAACTCAAGCTGGGTTTCTCGATGGACGATCCCGGCTTATCGGTCGAGGGCGTCGTTATGAGGCTCGATCCCGGCTCCGGCGTCGCGGTGCAGTTCAAAGAAATGAATCGGGAAACCCGGGAACGGATGTTCAAGATTCTCGAGTTCGTGCAGAAAGCCACTACGTTCTACAACAAACGCTACCTCGACAGTCTGGCCAAGAGCTGATCTCAGATTCCGCGAACGAAATCGGGATCAGACGCGAGCTGCGACCTGCATGGTGGTCGCACGGGTAATCTCCTCCGCGATGCGATCCAGTGGCAGGACCTTGTCGGCCAGACCCGCCTTGGCCACGAAACCTGGCATGCCCCAAACCACGCTGCTGGCTTCGTCCTGCACATAAATGCGAGCTCCTCGCGATCGCAGCATCTCGCATCCCTTCAGACCGTCTTGCCCCATACCGGTGAGAATGACGGCCAACGTGCGCCCGCCGTAAATGGCCGCCACGGAACGAAACAGCACATCTACGGAGGGTCGACAGAAGTTTTCCCTTGGACCCTGATGAGTCACGAGGCGAGGCGCTCCGTCGCATTCCTGCAAGATCATGTGGAAATCCCCGGGAGCGATAATGGCGCATCCGGGCTGCAACGCTTCCCCGGATGAGCACTCCCGCACGGGCAGCGCGGATTTGGACGCGAGACGCGTGGCCAGCATCGCCGTGAAAATCGCGGGCATGTGTTGCGCGATCAGTAGCGGAACGGGAAATTGTGCCGGCAACGACGGCAGTACTTTGGCCAGAGCGTCTGGTCCGCCGGTTGAAACTCCAATGACCACAATTTGCACCGGCGACAGTAATCGGGGCAGCGGCGGAAACAGGCGCGGAGAAACAGTAGGCCGCGGCTCCCGAGTGACGCCGCCGCCATGTTCTCCCGGCAAATGACAAAGAGCGCGAATTTTGGGAATGAGCTCGCGGGTGATCGCTTCGAACGTAGTCGCGCCATCGATGTTACTGGGCTTGGCGACGTAATCGGTGGCACCGAGCGCCAGGGCTTCCAAGGTGACGGCAGCGCCCTTTTCGGTCAGGCTGCTGAACATGATGATCGGAACGCGGCGGTCGATTTTGCGCAATTCGCGAACCGTCTCGAGGCCGTCCATCTCGGGCATCTCGATGTCAAGCAGGACGATGTCCGGTTTCGAAGCCAGGAATTTTGCCAGCCCGATGCGGCCATTGACTGCTGTGGCGGCGACCTCGAGAGAGGGATCCTGGCCAATCGCCGTCGAAAGGGCTTTGCGAATCACGACTGCGTCATCCACCAGCAACACGCGCTTTTTCTTGCCTTGCAACAATCATTCCTGCTTTCATGCCGCGAGCGGAACCGTAGGACATCTGCCCTCCAGGTCCCCTTGGGGTTCTGTTTACGCCGAGGCGCGGGCCGCGGTGGCTTTGAACGTCTGCTTTGCGGGAGCGACGGTTTCTTCTTGGTCGCTGAGTTTGAACTGGTCGACCAGCCTGCGCAGTTGCGTCGCCATCTCGGTCAGTTGCTGCGCCGCTTTCAGCGTATCCTGCGCTCCGCGAGTCGTGCTCTCGGCCGCGGTAGCCACGCCCTGGATGTTCTGCGAAATTTCTCCGGAGCCTTTGGCCGCCTCCTGGACGTTGCGCGACATTTCGTTGGTGGTCGCACTCTGCTCTTCGACGGCGGTAGCAATCGTCCCGGAAATATCGTTGATCTGGTTGATGATGGTCGTGATGCTGCCGATGGCTTCCACGGCCCGCTTAGTATCGTCCTGAATGGCGGTGATTTTCTGGCTGATATCTTCGGTGGCCTTCGCGGTTTGCTTAGCCAGCTCTTTGACTTCATTAGCCACAACGGCGAAACCTTTGCCGGCTTCTCCCGCGCGCGCGGCCTCGATGGTGGCGTTGAGGGCGAGAAGATTGGTCTGCTGCGCAATCGAGGTGATGACCTTGATCACCTGCCCGATCTCCGCGCTGGACTCGCCGAGCTTGGCGACGGTAGCGTTGGCGCCGTTCGCGGTCTTTACCGCTTCGCCAGCGACCCTCGCCGCGTCCCCGGCATTGCTGGAGATGCTTTGCACGGTGGACGTCATCTCCTCCGCGCCCGTGGCCACGCTGTTCAGGTTCGTGGTCACCTGCTGAGTTGCGGTTGCGACGGTGTTGGCCTGGGCCGAGGTTTCCTCGGCGTTGCTGCTCATCTGCTGGCTGGTGGCGGCCAGTTGCTGTGAAGAACTCGACAGCGCCTGCGCATTTTGCGCGATCGATTTCATGCTGGCCTGCAGCGTGTCGGCCGTTTTGTTGGTCGCCTCGCCCACCTCCGCCAGCCCTTCGATACACGCGTTCAGATTGTTCTTGATGGTGTTAAAGTCGCCGTTGTACACGGCGGTGATCTTCACCCGCTTGTCCGAATTGGCGACGCGGCGCGTGTAGTCGTTGGCGGCCATGGCTTGCAACACTTCACTCGCCTCGAGGCAGGCCATTCGAAATATCGTCGACGTATTTTGCGGCCACGTTCAATGGGCCAATCACTGCGTCCAGCGTGCTGTTGACGCCTTCGACGACCTTGCGGTACTCGCCCTGGTGCTTGCTGGCGTCGGCGCGCGTGGCCAGTTTGCCTTCCACCGCCGCCTTTGACAGCATCTCGGTATCGCTCACCAGCTTTCCGAGACTGTCCATCATCTCGATCAACGACGGAACAAGTTCATCCTCTTCGGACCTGTGCCCGATCTGCTTGTATTCGGGCAGATCCTCGAGATTTCCCCGCGAAACTTTTCGGAGGGTGCTGATCACGTGATGGACTCGGTCCTGAACCCCATTGATGCCCGCCGCCATCTCAGCGAAGATTCCTGCATAGTTTCCCTCCACCCGTTTGGTATAGTCGTTGACGGCCATTCTTCGGGAAACGTCAATCGCTTCTCGCAGCGGCCCGATGAGCGCATCCAACATCGCATTGACGGTTTTCGCTCGTTCGAGATGACGGCCTTGGAATCTGCTTTCATCCACCCGTGCATCGAGTTGTCCCTGTTTCGCAGCACTGGCTACTGCATCAATGCCGCGAGCCAGCCCAACCTCGGCCGAAGCTGGAAAGATGAGCTCGACGACACCGATGACCCGCCCCGCTTGGTCGAAGCGCGGATTGGCAGTAACCAGCACAGGCACTTCCTTGCCTTGGATGCGTGGCAGACTTTCACCCTCACATAACTTGCCGGTCTTCACTGCCTCGGATGCCGCACAGGTTCCAGCTCGACAGCCTGGGCTGTCGAATAAATCCCAAAACTTCCCGCCTATGCATTCTTCCTTGGGCTTCCCTGCAGCCTGAGCCGCAGGCCCATTCAGCTCCAAAATGGTGTGGTCTGTATCCATAACGACTACCATCCCGGGGATCAAATCGAATATCACATCTTTATCGATATCGATGAATCTTGGTGCACGGTTGGCTTGGTTTTGCGCTCCGCCGCCATGGCGGCGACTCGTCGATGTGGTCTTGCTAAGTTTGGATCCTCTTGCTGTTGTAGCTGGCATGTCGTCGCTCCTTGATGCGGCCCGAGCCGCGTTCTTCTGTAATGGTTGATCGATTTCCACGACCGAATTCTTTTTCCGCTGAATCACCCGGCGGCTTGGCGTACGGCCGAATCGGCTCCGTCGACCGCCCGTTCCGTGTCAAGGACCAGAAGCAGGCGCCCGGGCAGCTTGTACACTCCTCGCACCACCTCGCGGGCGAAGCCTTGCAAGGTTTCGGGAGGACTCTCCAGGGTGTCTTCGTCGACCTCGATGACATCGCCGATCTCATCCACCAGCAGGCTGACGGCGCCTTCATTGGTGCGCACGACGACGTTCATCGGCAACTGGCCCGCGGGACGGTCCTGCAAACCTAATCGGCGGCGCAAATCAATCGCCGACACGATCTGCCCCCGCAGATTGATCATGCCGCTGACGACTGCCGGAGCCAGCGGCACGCGCGTCATTTCCTGGTGCTGAATCACTTCCTGCACTTTGGGAACAGGCGTCCCGAACAGGTGGCCGTCAAGCAAGAACGTGCAAAATTGCTGCGATGACATGAACCTGCCTCCTAGTTGGAAACGGGCGACTCGGCAAACCCGGGAATCATTTCGCGCACGACGCTGGGCACATCCAGCAGGTCGGTGACACGCTTCTGCACGACGGACGAGCCCAGGACGCCGCGGCGCTGCGCGGGAGTCTGCACCACCAGCTTTTCATCCACAATGTCGACGATGCGGTCGACTACCAGGCCCACGCTGTGCCCCGCCTCGGAGTACACGACCACCTGTAGTCGGGCCTCGGCGCCGGCTGCACCCGCTTCCCGAGCTGCTCCGGCAATCACCTTCGATAGTCGTATCAGCGGCATGATCTGGCCGCGATACTGCATCACTTCCTGCGGACCCGCCATTTCGATGGCGGACGAGGGAAACTCTTCCAGCCGCGCCACCAGCGACAGCGGAATCGCCATTCGCCCGTGCTCGCCGCACTGCACTACCAGTAGCGTCTGATGATCGCGCGCAGCTTCTTCCTTGCCCGCATTCTTCTGCTGCTCCTTGTCGGCGAGAGCGGATTCGCGGGCGGAGATGACGTGCGCCCGCTGCGCCAGGCCCAGAATGTCGAGGATCAAGGCAACCCGGCCGTCCCCCATAATGGTGGCGCCGGAATAGGCGGTGATTTCCTTCAGCTGCTTGCCCAAAGGCTTCACCACGATCTCTTCGGTATCCGTAATCTCATCCACCACCAGGCCGAATTCCTGGCCGTCAGCCTGCACCACCACAATGTTGGCGGCGCAATCCTGCTTCTGGTCAGCGCTCGCTCGAGTCAATTGCAATTCTCGGTTCAGGTACACCAGCGGCAGCAGGCGGCCGCGCAGGCGGTACACCGGGGCTCCCTGGACCATCTCGATTCCCTTGCCGGATTCGCCCGACTCCATGCGCACCAGTTCGAGCAGGCTGACTTGCGGGATGGCAAAGCGTTCGCCGCCGGAGGTGATCATCAGCGCCGGGATAATCGCCAGAGTGAGAGGAATTTTGATTTTTACCGTGGTTCCTTTGCCCGCCGAGGACTGCACATCGACGGTGCCCCCGATTTTTTCGACATTAGTCTTCACCACGTCCATGCCCACGCCGCGCCCGGAAACGTTGGTGACTTTTTCTGCCGTGGAAAATCCGGGCAGGAAGATCAGGTTGAAGACATCCCGGTCGGACATGCGTCCGACCTGTTGGGTGGAAACCAGGCCGCGCCCCACCGCCTTCTGCCGGATGCGTTCCCCATTGAGCCCCGCGCCGTCGTCGCTGATTTCGATATTGACTTGGCCGCCTTCATGAAAGGCCCGCAGCTTTACGATTCCGGTTACGGTTTTGCCGGCCTGTTTGCGCGCTTCTCCAGACTCAATGCCATGGTCGATGCAGTTGCGGACCAGGTGCGTAAGAGGATCTTTGATCGCCTCGATGATGGTGCGGTCGAGTTCGGTGTCCTGCCCCTCCATGTCGAGCCGCACGTCTTTACCGCAGTTGATCGCTAAATCGCGAACGGTGCGCGGGAATTTGTTCCAGACATTGCCGATCGGCTGCATGCGGGTCTTCATGACCTCTTCCTGCAGTTCGGTCGCGATCAGATTCATGCGCTGGGAAACGGCCTGAAACCCCGCATCCTGCGTGTTGTTGGAAAACTGCAGCAACTGGTTGCGCGCCAGCACCAGTTCGCCCACCAGGTTCATGAGACGGTCGAGCAGATTGACGCCCACGCGGATGGTTTCAACCGCGGCCTCGGGATCGCGCGACTCGAGGATCTGCTGAGCGGCCATAACATCTTCCTGCTTAGCCGCACCGTGCTCGATGAGAATTTCTCCGATTCGCTTTCTTCCGGCCTCCTGTTTTTCCAGGGCCAGAGCGAGGTCCTCCCGCCGCACGTGGCCACGCTCCAGAAGTAAGCCACCCATCTTCGATGGGTCAGCCAACTCCGCTTCGAGAATAGTGGGAGCCCCATCCGGCGTGGGAGTGGCTTTCGCGGAAGCGGCCACCGGCGCTGGAATGTCCTGCGGTGGCTCGGCTTCGCTTTGTAAGCGGGCTAAACCGGCGATTAGAGATGCATAATCTTCCTCGCCATCCTGGCCGGATGCCTGAATAGCAGCCAGCATCTGGCGAATGGCATCGACGGTCGCGAGCAGGGCGCTGGTTAACTCCTCGCTCAGCGTGAGCTTCCCGTCGCGCAGGCGAGACAGCACGCTCTCCCCGGCATGCGCCAATTTTTCCAGCCGCGCGAATCCCAGAAAACCACAGCTGCCTTTGATGGTGTGAATCGTTCGAAAAATGCTGGCCAGCAATTCCTTCGAGGAGGGATCAGACTCGAGTTTGACCAGTTCGCGATCCAGCCGGTCGAGATTCTCGTTGCTCTCGATGAGAAAATCCTTAACGATATCGTCCATAAATTCGGGTTTGGTTCGGCGGCGCAGCATATCGAGCAAATGAAAATCCAGTCTGTCGATCTGCGGCGCACGTCGGGTCGTGCCGATAAATAAATCCCGCTGGTGTCGGAGCGAGACAGGCCAGAGTCTTAGGTGCGCTTGAAGCCCGCACTCAGGGACCGTAAACTGATGGTAGAGATGCACGTTCATGTCCACGGCACGGGCGGTCCCACGCGAGTTCTAAAGATCTCGCTGGGCGTCACTCTGGCCTACATTGTGCTACTAGTGGTGGCCGGCATTCGCGCCCATTCGCTGGCGTTGTTGTCGGAGGCCGGGCACAATCTTTCGGACTTCCTGGCGCTGCTGCTGTCGCTGGTTGCGGTCTATTTCCAGTCGCGCCCCGCCAGTTCCACGAAAACCTACGGCTATCACCGCGCCGGAGTGCTGGCGGCGCTGGTCAACTCCAGTTCTCTGGTCGTAGTTTCGTTCTTCATCTTCTATGAGGCTTTCCGGCGACTCCAGCATCCCGAACACGTACAGGCCAGCGTGATGATGTGGGTCGCCGGAGCCGGAGTGGCGATGAACGGAGCCATCGCTTTTCTGCTCTACCGCTCGGGCGGCGACGTCAACATCCGCAGCGCGCTGCTGCATGAAGTTGGGGACACGCTTTCGACCGCGGCCGTCATCGCCGGAGGCTGGGCGATCCTGGCGACCGGGAATTACTGGATCGATTCGGTTCTATCGGTCGGGATCGGCGTGCTCATCCTGTGGTCAGGTTTCGGCATTTGCCGCGAGACGCTGAACATTCTGCTTGAAGGCATTCCCCGCGGTATGAAGCTGGAGAAGATCGAGTCGGAGATTCGCTCCGTCGAAGGTGTGAATGACGTGCATGACCTGCACGTATGGAGCATCGGCAGCGAAACGCACGCGCTCTCCTGCCATATCTCGATCGCGGACATTCCTCCTTCGGTGAGCGAGCGTATTTTGCGCGACGTGAAAGATCGCCTGCTGCGCGGATTCCGCATCGACCACACCACGATCCAGTTCGAGCACGTGATCTGCGAAACGGCGCATGGCTGCGTGATTCCGGTGGTGGAAAGCGCGGAAGAACACGAACATCACCATCACAGCCACTAACCATTCAGTCATCGCCTAGGCTTATTGTTGTTGGTCGAAAATTTCCCGTGCTCTTTCGATCGTATCCGCCTCTTCGGCCAGCTTGTCTGGACGCAGGCGCACAATCCTCGGGAAGCGCAGCGCGTATCCGCTCTCGTGCCGGTCGGACTCCATCATGTTGTTGAAGGCCACTTCCAGCACGATCTTCGGCTCGACCACGCGGCGGAATCCCTGGTCTTCGATCGTGTGCTCAAGAAACCATTGCGTCATCTCAGCGATCTCGGCGTCGGTCAATCCCGAATAGGCTTTGCCGATATTCACCAGCCGGTCGCCATCCCACACCGCAAAGGTGTAGTCGCTGAGCACGCCGATGCGCTTGCCGTGGCCGTACTCAGCCGCGGTGACGACGACGTCGAGCGTGGCCAGTTCGCGCTTCATTTTCAGCCACGACTTGCCACGCTTTCCCGGCGTGTAAGGCGATTCGAGGTCCTTGATCATCAAGCCTTCGTTGCCCCGTGCCCGCGCCGCAACAAATAGTTCCTCCAACTCGTCGGTAGACGCGGCACGAAACATAGGCGCACGAATCACGCTCGCTGCGGAAACAGGTTCTCGATCGATCTCAGGATCGAAGACCAGCGACCCCTGTGATCCCCTGTGTCCCCTGTGGTGAGTGTTTTTTCGCGGGGCCGCGAGTAACGCGTCGAGAATCTGAGCCCGCTCGTGCAGCGGCAGATCAATCAGCAGCCGCCCATGAGCGAACAAAATGTCGAACACCAGAAAGGCGACCGGCACCTCGCGCAGCATCTTGTCGCTAACTTTCTTCCGTCCCAGCCGCTGCTGCAGCACGCTGAAGGGACGCGCCGATCCCAGACTCCTGGCCCGAGTCTCCCCGGCTTCCGAGACTGGCTCATCGACCATGTTTCGGGCATCCTCCAGTTTGACCGGATATTCCCACGCCACAATCTCCCCATCGAGGATGGCGTCGGTAGGCAACCCTGCCAGGGCGGACGGCAATTCCGGAAACGATTCGGTAATCTCATCCCGCGTACGCGAAAAAATCTTTACCTCGCCTCCGGAAACGTGAGCCTGCGCCCGAATGCCGTCGTACTTGTCCTCGACAGCCGCTTCAGCGAAGTAACTGAGGCCTTCTTCCGCAGACTCGACCGGACTCGCCAGCATGAACCCGAGGGGATGAAACAGTCGCATGCGCGCTTCAGCCAGCTTGCCCTCGGCCGCGAAACGCAAAGTGGCGCCAATATCCCCCAGCAGCATGTTGGCGCGCTGAACCTCGGCGAGCGTGGCTCCGTACGCTTTGGCGATGGCCTCTTCGACCAGGCTCTCCTTCAACCCAATCCGCAGATCGCCAGTCATGATCTTGATGATGTATTTGGCCTCAAGCGGCGAAACGCGGGAGAGCAGTTGCTTAACGAGTGCGCCCTTGGCCGCCGGACCACGGGCTGCTGCGATCTGGCGAAAGCCCCGTTCCACGTCCAATACTCCCAAGTCTTCGCCCGAGCGCTCAGGAAGAAGATCGGCCGCGACGGCGCCCAGGTCTCCATGCTGCCGGTAAGAAGCGGTCAGGTCGGCTTGGTCTCGATTTGCCAGCTGCGCCACAATCTGCCACAACGAACGGCCGCCAACCTGTAGCGTCGTCTCCTCCCACGCGGGGAACGGCCGTCCGCAGAGGAACACCGCTGCCACGGCGGCCTCGTCGATGGAGCAGGACTTCAGATAGTCCGCGACCAGAGCCGTCTTCTGCAGTTTCTTCGTCGTGCCGGCAATGGCTTCGCAGGTGGTCGCAAATCGGCGCATGGAATCCTTAGGACTGGCTGCAGGAACGAGTCGATTCAAATGGATGACGGATCCTCGATTTTCGCGTAAACCTTGTTTTACAATGAACTTAGCAGATCAGGAAAGTAGGACCCAGCGCCCCGGCCTGTGATACCCTAAGTGGTGTGTCGTGCCCCCGTCAGGAGCATCTAATACCCGTGCGTCTTGTCCGAAACTATCTGCGATTTCTGGCCGCCATCCAGCTTCTGCCCGCTCTTGAGAGCGGCGAAGAGACGCTAGTTGGCGGGCAAGCCGTGCTTGAGGGCGTTATGATGCGCTCTCCGCACGCCTGGGCGATCGCCTGCCGTAAACCGTCGGGCGAAGTGGTCACCATGAGCGAACCGCTGGAGCGCCCGTCGGAAAAGCATAAATGGATGGGGTGGCCCATCGTGCGCGGCGTCATGACTCTTGGCTACGCGATGAATTTAGGCTACCGGGCACTGCGCTTTTCCGCCAACGTCGCGATCGAAGACATCATGGAGGAAGGCAAGGACAAGCCAGAAGGAACAGTCACGGCCCATGTGGCGACGAACCATGTGGCGACGGCCGCCTCGGCCGTCCCGCCAGCGCCCGGCGCGGCGGAACCTTCCAAGTCCCCCGACCGTGAGAAAGCCGCAGCAATCAGCGGATGGCTGGCCGCGGTGAACGTTGTGATCTCCCTGGGATTTTTCATCTTTACCTACAAATACTTGCCCTTGCTCGCAGCAACGGAACTGAAGAAGCTCGATCCAGCGCTGGGCGGCCGCATTATTTTCAACTTGATCGATGGTGGAATTCGCCTCGTTCTGTTCCTGCTGTTCATCTGGGGCGTTTCGCTCTGGAAAGATATTCGCCGGGTTTACGAGTATCACGGCGCGGAGCACAAGACGGTTTTTGCTTTTGAAAATGGCGACCCGCTGAACACCGCGACAGTGCAGAAGTATTCGACTTTCCATCCGCGCTGCGGAACCAGTTTCCTGATGACGGTGATGCTGATCTCGATCGGCTTTTACATGCTGATCCCGTACACCACATTCTGGGCGCGCTTCGCTTCGAGAATCGCTCTGCTGCCCCTCATTGCTGGCGTTTCGTATGAGATTATCCGTTTCGCGGCCAAGCATCGCGGATCCCTGTTTGCCCTGATGACTGCCCCCGGCTTGTGGCTGCAGCGGATCACGACCAAGCCTCCATCGGACGACGAAGCGCAGTGCGCCATTGTCGCCCTGGAGCACGCCATGTCACTCGAGAAAGCGCGCGGTGGCGAGTTGGTGATTGCCTAGGGGTTCCCACCTTGAAACTCCGTCATTAGTCGATGGTCGTTAGTCGTTGGCTTCCTCCGCTCCAGATTCTAGAGTGATCGTTGGAGGCCCAACATGTCATCATCTTTCAAGGACCTGCGGGTATGGCAGGAGGCGATGAGATTTACCGTTGAGGTCTATCGTGCAACAGATCGGTTTCCGAAACATGAACTCTATGGCCTGAGTCAGCAATTACGGAGGGCCGTTGTATCCGTCCCCAGTAACATTGCAGAAGGTAAGGGACATCGTTCAGATCGCGAGTTTGCCCATTTCCTTTTGCATGCTAGAGGGTCACTGTTAGAGGTGCAAACGCAAGTTATGATCGCACAGGCATTAGAATATATATCGGGTGAAGAAGGCACCCGCCTGATAACTTCCTCGGACGCGATAGGGCGAGGACTCAATAGCCTTATCAATTCGATCCGTGAAAAAGTTCAATGAAGTGCACGACCAACGGCCAGTGGCCAACGACCAACGACTATGTTTGAACGCCTGGACCAAATCGAAGCCCGCTACGAAGACCTGACCAACACTCTGGCGTCGCCGGAGATCGTCAACGACTCGGCGAAATTCCAGAAGACCGCCAAGGCTCATAGCGAAATTGCCCCGATCGTGGAGAAGTATCGCGAATATAAGGACCTGACCAAAGGCATCGCCGAGAGCAAAGCGGTTCTGGCCGAAGAGAAAGATGCGGAGATGCGCGCCTACGCGCAGGAAGAACTCGACAAGTTGCAGAGCCGCGTCACCAGCGTCGAAGAAGAACTCAAGGTGCTGTTGCTGCCCAAAGATCCCAACGACGAGAAGAACATCATTCTGGAAATCCGCGCGGGCACTGGAGGAGACGAAGCCACTCTGTTTGCCGCGGAAATCTTCCGCATGTACACGCGTTATGCGGAAACGCAGCACTGGAAGGTAGAGGTGCTGTCCAGTTCGGAATCATCCGCGGGCGGCCTGAAAGAAGTGATCGCCATTATCGAAGGCAACCGGGTTTTCTCGCAGTTGAAATATGAGAGCGGCGTGCACCGCGTGCAGCGCGTTCCGGCCACCGAGCAGCAAGGGCGCGTGCATACTTCCGCGGTCACCGTTGCCGTGCTGCCCGAGGCGGAAGATGTCGACGTCAAAATCGAAGCCAAGGACTTGCGCATCGATACGTTTTGCTCCTCCGGCCCCGGCGGCCAGTCGGTGAACACGACTTACTCCGCGGTTCGGATTACGCATATTCCGACCAACACGGTCGTGAGTTGCCAGGATGAAAAATCGCAAATCAAGAATCGGGAAAAAGGTATGCGCGTCCTGCGCTCGCGTCTCTATGAAATCGAAATGGAGAAGCAGCAGCAAGCCCTCGCCAAAGAGCGCAAGGCGATGGTCGGCTCCGGCGACCGCAGCGAGAAGATCCGCACCTACAACTTCCCGCAGAACCGGCTAACCGATCATCGCATCGGCTTCACCATCCACCAACTGGATGCGGTCATGGATGGCAAGATCCAGCCGTTGATCGATGCTTTGATCACGCATTACCAGGCGGAGAAGCTGAAGCAAGAAACTGCCGCCGTGGTTTAGTTCCTTAAATGTAGGGGCGGACGCCTTCGTCCGCCCCGCGAGCAAAGCGAGCGCCCCTATGCCCAGGCAGTGTGCGCATTCGGTTTCCTCCCGTTTCTTTCGCCGCCGTGTTGAAATAGTTCCGTGCAACTCAAGCAAGCCCTGGCTGCTGGTGTAGAACGTCTCACCGCCGAGCGTGTCCCGTCTCCGCGGATGAATGCGGAACTGCTTCTCCGGTTCGTGCTGAACTGCGATCGCGCGTACCTGTTCGCACATCCCGAGCGCGCTCTCACCGCACAAGAAGAATCCCATTACCAGTCGGTGTTAGCCGAACGCTCGCGAGGCGTGCCCGCGCAATACATCACCGGACATCAGGAATTCTGGGGAATGGATCTGATCGTGACGCCGGCGGTCCTGATTCCCCGTCCGGAAACCGAGCACCTGGTGGAAGCCGTGCTCGAACTGCTGGCGCCCAAAGATCTGATCTTTTCTCACAGGGAAGAAGCATCAGACACCGGAATCCCACCAGGCGTTTCCCCGATCCGGATCGTCGATGTTGGAACCGGATCGGGCGCGATCGCGCTGGCCCTGGCGAAGGAGTTGCCCGATGCTGAGATTCATGCAACAGACATTTCCGCCGCCGCTTTGGAAATCGCCCGCGCCAACGCCGCCCGCCATCAACTCGAACGGCGCATCCACTTCCACCAGGCAGATTTGCTGGGCAACTTAAATCCCCCCTTCGACCTGATCGTTTCCAATCCACCCTACGTTGGCGAATCTGAGGAAGATCAGGTTCAACTGGAGGTTCGCAAGTTTGAGCCGCGATCGGCGGTATTTGCCGGGGCCACGGGAACAGAAGTGATCGCCCACCTGATCCCTCAAGGACAAGTGGCGCTGCGGTCCGGAGGATGGATTGTGCTGGAAATCAGCGGCACGATTGTTAACCGCGTCCGGAATCTGCTCGAGGGTTGGGAGGGCATCCAGGTCACCGATGATCTCCAGTCGATACCGCGCATCATCCGCGCGCGGAAGCCAACGGCCTAGGCTGGAAAATCCCAAAAACTGAATCATGTAGCCCCGGACGCATTCGTCCGGGTGGGGCGAGGAGCGCACAATCGCTCCTGCTTGCGCTCGAAAGCTCCGGTCTGGACTGCGGCCGTTCTGCAAACATTGTCGATTCTTTGCACTTTTGATGCCTGCACACGTTTCAGCTTGACGGCATGCAATGGGCGATGGCCTACTACTATCCCAATTAGTATTAGGCCCTTGTATTCACCGAAATTCAATTCGTTCCCTCCACAACCTGGTCACCACCCAATCAGGAGAATGCTGATGAAGTCACGAATGTCGCTGCGATTCGCGGCCGGAGCCGCTGGTATCGGACTGTTGGCCTGCTCCCTGGCATCGGCGCAACTCTCGGTCGAAAAAGTCACCGCAACGAATCAGATCCTGCAGCAGATGAAAGCTACCATCAACAAGCTGCCGCTCGCCCATCAACAAATGCTCGACGGCTACGCCAATATCTCGAACTTGGCGGACGTTTGGCGAGTTTACGGGATGCGCCTGACCGACCCCTCGTTTATCGCTCGCGCCAAGAACGCCAGCGGAGTGCCGGAGACGTCGGAGATAGTCCGCGTTTCAGACCCCGCAACGGACCTGGCGTATTCTTCCTTCGCAGGATTTACTCAGAGCGAGACTTCCGCGGCTCGATGCGGAGAGAGCGTTGTGATTGGGTACAACGATTCGGGCAGCGTCTTCGAAACACCTTTCTTCTTCACCGGCAGCGGTGGAGAAAGTTTCAGTGGCGCGTCCTACTCAATCGATGGGGGCGACACGTTTAACGATATCGGGCCGATCAACCCGGGTCCCAACAAATACAATTTTCTTGGTGGCGATCCGGTGGTCACCTGTGCCAACCCTAATACGTTTCATTACACGCAAATCTTCACCTACGACACGCCCAGCGGAAATCCCCGGGCCGCCGTCGCCATTAGCACGTCGACCGACAGCGGAACGAGTTGGGGCGATCCGGTCGCTGCCATTTCCAAGGACGGCAATTTTCATCTTCTCGACAAGCCCTGGTCCACGATCGATCCTTCAGATCACCACCATATTTTCATTTCCTACACGGACTTCGATTACACGGAGACCAACTCCTGCGGCACGAACTATCCCACGAGAACTGCCATTGAATTCGTCGAGTCGACGGATAGCGGCGTGACATGGTCCCATCCCAAAGTGGCAATCACAGTCTGTGGGTCAGCAGGGGTGCAAGGATCGCAGATGGCCGTAAGTTCGAAAGGCACGATGTATCTCTCGTGGATGAACCTGGGAGAGAACTTCCCGCTCGGTCCGCGCAGCATTGAGATCTCGAGTTATGCGAATGGCGTTCTTTCCAGGCCGGTCATCGTCGATAACTCTGTCCAACCCGGGGGGGATTCCTATTATTTGCAAGGCGAGTTCCGGGATATTCTGGACATGTCAATGGCCATCGATCATTCCGGAACTTCCACCGATGGAACCCTCTACATCACTTGGGGAGATGGACGCGACAAGGAGATTTTGGATCCTATTGCGACGCAAGGTTTCTACGCCTTCAACGACGTTTTCTTGCGGGTTTCCATCGACGGAGGAAAGACCTGGGGATCTGCTCCCCGCAAAGTGAACAGCGATACGCAACCGCGTTTAGGAGTCGGACATGATCACTTTCAGTCGGGGATTGCGGTGGACAAACGCGGTTACGTAGGCATTTGCTGGTATGACAGGCGAGCGGATTGGGAGAATTTTGCGATCCGGCGCCACTGTGGTCAGTCCAGTAACTCGGGAGCCTCGTTCTCTGACAATGACATCGGGCTCAGCGGGTTTGCCCCAACCCACGGTAATGACGTTTTCGTCAATCCTGTTTATATGGGGGACTATGACCAGATGACGAGTGACTTCATGAATTGGAGTGGTGGATTCATTGGAGGCTTCGAAACACAGATGACGCGGGGAAACCCGGACGTGCTCGCCTATCCTCTGAAATAGCTGGTTCGAACTGGCAAAAGGGGGCAGCCGTGAAGGCTGCCCCAATTTATTTAGCGCCGAATTGTGGCCGTTCTAACGCCGCGCCGTGGCCGGCAGGATTTCTTCCACATCAACTATGTCCGTCGGATACTTACCCGTGTAGCAGGCGGAGCAGTAGGAGATCTGCGGCCCTTCGCCGCAGGCTTTCTTCAACCCCTCCAAGGAAAGATAGGCGAGCGAATCGGCTCCGATATAATCGCGAATCTCGTCCACCGACTTATTGGCGGCGATGAGCTGTTTTTTCGAAGGAGTGTCCACCCCGTAATAGCAGGGAGAAATCGTCGGCGGGCACGAAATGCGCATATGCACTTCCGTCGCGCCGGCGTTGCGGATCATGCGCACAATCTTCCGGCTGGTGGTGCCGCGCACAATCGAATCGTCGATCAGAACCACGCGTCTGCCTTCCAACAGCGAGCGCACGGGATTTAACTTCAGCTTGACGCCGAAGTCTCGCACACTCTGGCTGGGCTCGATAAAGGTGCGTCCGACGTAATGATTGCGGATCAGGGCGAAGCGAAACGGAAGGCCGCTTTCCGCCGCGTAGCCTACAGCAGCGGTAACGCCGGAATCGGGCACAGGAACGACCAAATCGGCGTCCACACCTGCTTCCCGCGCCAACTGCCGCCCGAGTTCTTCGCGGCTGGTCTGCACCGCTCGGCCAAACACGATGCTATCAGGGCGCGAAAAGTAAACGTGCTCGAAGATGCAGCTGGATTGCGGCGCGGCCGTCGAATAGAAGCGTGAACTCATCCCCTCCGGCCCAACCACTATGAGCTCTCCGGGTTTGACGTCGCGAACGTACTCGGCGCCGATCAGATCGAAGGCGCAGGTCTCAGAGGCGAATACGATGGTGTCGCGCTTCTGTCCCTCCAAAGCCGGAATGCGTCCCATGGCCAGCGGCCGGAACCCGCGCGGATCGCGCACGGCAAAGATTCGATCATTGCTCATCATGACCAGAGAAAATGCGCCGTCGACCCGGCGCAGGGCGTCGGACATTGCTTCCGGCAGGGTGTGTTCTTTGGAAAGCGCAATCAGGTGAACAATGACTTCTGTATCGCTGTTGGTCTGAAAGATCGAGCCCTGGCTCTCGAGCCGTGCGCGCACAGGAGTCGCGTTGATCAGATTTCCATTGTGCGCAACCGCGATCGCTCCCTTATTCGACTGCACCAGAATCGGCTGCGCATTGAGCAGCGCTGAATCTCCGGCAGTGGAATAGCGGGTGTGGCCGATCGCGATCGAGCCCCGCAGCTTAGAGAGAACATCTTCGGTGAAGATGTCGGCGACCGAGCCCATGGCCTTATGCGCTCGCGACGTAAGCCCGTCGGAGGTGACGATGCCCGCCGACTCCTGCCCCCGATGCTGCAATGCATGCAGGCCGAGATAAGCAAGCTTCTCCGCCTCCGGATGCGCGAAGATCGCAACCACTCCACACTCGTCGTGAAATTTGTCGGAAATCAGCATGGGCCCCTTAGTTTTCGACTCAAGACTCGAACAGTTCCAATCAATCTGCGCTCACCAGTTCTGGATCCGTGCGCAGCGCCGACTGCAGAGCGGATTCGTAGGCGGCGTTCAGATCCGATACTGCACTCGAAAGAACGATGGCGCCGTCGAGGGAAATCTCGAGCGTTTCCGGCGTCGTTTCCCCGATTACGTCCGTAGTAACGTGGTGTTTGCCCGCCACTTCTTTGATTCGGGCAACACTCGCCGGGTCGCAAGAGATCACGATCCGGCTGGCATCCTCTCCAAAAAGCACGAACTCCGCAAAGAGCCCGCCAGACGCCAGGTTGACCCGAGCTCCCACACCTTTGGCAAACGCTTTTTCCGCGAGAGCCACGGCGATGCCGCCGTCGGCACAGTCATGCGCGGAATCCAGCAATTGCTGGTGGATCATCTCCACCACCGCCTCTTGCAACTCGGCTTCCTTCTGCAAATCAAGCTCGGGAGGATATCCCCACAACGTCCCCAGAATTTCCTTGGCGTATTCAGAGGACCCAAACTCGCTCTCCGCATCGGTAATATCTGCGGCTTCTCCAGCGCGCAATAGCACGATCGTGCGTCCGGCAGCGGCAAAATGCATCTTTGCAGCTTTGTGCACGTCTTCGAAGATCCCCACGACACCCAGCACCGGAGTGGGATAAATGCCTTCTCCTAGAGTTTCGTTATAGAAGCTGACGTTGCCGCCGGTGATGGGGATTTCCAGTTCTTCACAAGCTTTCGTAATGCCATCGATGGTCTGCGAAAACTGCCACATGATGTGCGGCTTTTCAGGATTTCCGAAGTTGAGGCAATTGGTGGCGGCCACCGGCGTCGCGCCTGAACAAGCGACTTTGCGCGCCGCCTCTGCGACAGCATGCATCGCTCCCAGCCGCGGATCGAGATAACACCAGCACCCATTTCCATCCAACGCCATCGACAGTCCGCGATTCGAACCCTTGATGCGGATGACCCCTGCATCGCCCGCGCCCGGCGCCTCGACCGTGTTGGTCTGCACCATGTGGTCATACTGCTGCCATACCCAACGCTTGCCGCAGATGTTCGGGCTGGCGAGAAGCTGCTTCAGGGCTGGCGTGAAATCGGACCCGTGACCGAGGTTAATGTGGTCCGGCTTGTCGCGCGGGACGGGCGGTTCCCACCGCGACAGCGGCCGCTCGTACAGCGGAGCTTCGTCCGTGAGAGCCGGATTCGGAATTTCGGCAACGACTTTGCCATGTTCAAGCACACGCAGTTTGTTGTCGCTTGTGACCTTGCCCACCTCAACGGCGTCGAGTCCCCACTTTTCGAAGACGCGGAAAACTTCCTGTTCGCGTCCTTTCTCGGCGACGAGCAGCATGCGTTCTTGCGACTCGCTGAGCATGATTTCGTACGGGGTCATGCCGGTTTCGCGCTGCGGTACGCGATCGAGTTCAATCTCGATGCCGACTCCGCCGCGTCCGCCCATCTCGCAGGTCGAGCAGGTCAGCCCGGCGGCGCCCATGTCCTGGATGCCCACGATTGCGCCGGTCTGCATGGCTTCCAGACAAGCCTCGAGCAGAAGCTTTTCCAGGAAGGGATCGCCAACCTGAACGTTGGGACGTTTCGCCTCCGAGGCCTCGCTGAATTCCTCGCTGGCCATGGTCGCACCGTGGATGCCATCGCGGCCAGTCTTAGCGCCGACGTAAATGACCGGGTTGCCTTCGCCCGCAGCGCGCGCGTAGAAAATCTCGTTCTTTCGGACCAGGCCCAGGGCGAATGCGTTCACCAGAGGATTTCCTGAGTAGCACGGCTCAAACTTGGTCTCGCCACCAAGGTTGGGCACGCCAAAACAATTGCCGTAGGAAGCAACCCCGCTGACTACGCCTTCGAGGATGGAATGATTGCGATGGACCTCGGCTTGAGTGGGATCTGCTTGTCTGGCAGTTGCTTTTGTGGGAATAGCCGTCCTCGGCTGTTCGGCGGAGCGAAGCTCCGCTGCCGGGCTTCGCCCTGGCAGGACAGCCGAGGCGGCTGTCTCCACATGGCTTGTGATCGGTCCAAAGCGCAGCGAATCCATGACCGCAACTGGCCGGGCCCCCATGGTAAAAATGTCGCGCAGGATTCCGCCGACCCCGGTGGTCGCTCCCTGAAAAGGCTCTATGAACGAAGGGTGGTTGTGCGATTCAATCTTGAAGGCGCACGCCCAGCCATCGCCGATGTCGATGATACCGGCATTCTCGCCCGGTCCCTGTAGCACGCGTTTGCTGCGCGTGGGCAGCCGCTTCAAATGCGCGCGTGAGGATTTATAGGAGCAATGCTCGCTCCACATCACGCTGAAGATGCCCAGTTCGGTCAGGGTAGGTTCGCGGTCCCCGAGAAGGTGCTTGATCTTCTCGTACTCATCGGGCGTGAGGCCGTGCTGGCGGATAGTCTCCGGGGAAAAAGCTGAAGTCAAAGAGGTGGCCATGGAAGAGTTACTATTGTCGCATTTTGGGGCACAGCGGCGATAGGCCGTTTTAAGCGCCGCTCGGGCCATTTCTTCCGTCCTCCTGCTAGGATTCTCTAGGCATGAAATCGATCATTGTGGGCACGGCCGGGCACATCGATCACGGGAAAACCGCGCTCGTCAAGGCGCTCACGGGTATCGACGCCGACCGGCTGGAAGAAGAAAAGCGGCGCGGCATCACCATCGATCTGGGTTTCGCCCACATGAATCTTCCCACCCCAGATGGCGAGACCTTGAGCTTGGGATTCGTCGACGTTCCCGGGCACGAGCGCTTCGTGCGCAATATGCTGGCGGGTGCGGGAGGCATCGACCTGGTGCTGCTGGTGATTGCGGCCGACGAGTCGATCAAGCCGCAGACCCGCGAGCATTTCGACATTCTGCAATTGCTGGGAGTGAAGCGCGGCATCACGGTGCTGACCAAGTCGGACGCGGTCGACGCCGAGATGCTCGACGTCGTCCGGCTGGAAGTGGAAGAGTTCCTGCGCGGGACTTTTCTGGAGACGCCTAAGGCTCCAATCGTGGCCGTGAGTTCCTTGACTGGCGCGGGACTGGACGATCTGAAGCGGACGATCATCGCCGCAGCGGAGCAAGTCGAGGCGAGGGATCCTCAGGCTCTGGCGCGCTTGCCCATCGATCGCGTGTTCACGATGAAAGGATTCGGCACGGTCGTAACCGGAACGCTGATTTCAGGGACAATTCGCCGCGAGGACGAACTGGAGGTCTTTCCCTCGGGTCGCCGAGTGCGGGTGCGGGGAGTCCAAGTCCACGGGCAGAGCGCCGACGCCGCAATCGCCGGACAACGCACCGCGCTGAATCTGGCCGGAGCGAGCATGGAAGACCTGGCACGCGGTATGACGCTGGCTCCGCCGGAAACGTTCGCAGCCACGCAGAATGTGGATGTGCATCTGCGGCTTCTATCGTCGGCGCCGCGCGCACTGAAAGATCGCGCCCAGGTTCATTTCCACGCCCATGCCATGGAGGCTATCGGAGAAGTCGTTTTCCAGCGATCGCTCAACCTCAATCCAAAGGGATCGCATGCCGCGCCGGGCTCGGAGGCGTTTGTGCGGATCCGGCTGCCGGAGCCGGCCCTGTTGCTGCCGGGGGACCGATTTATCATCCGCCAGTTCTCTCCAGTCGTAACGATCGGGGGCGGCGTAGTGCTGGACGCGACTCCGATCCCGCGCTTCAAGCAAACCACTGTGGACGCGCTGCTCCGCCACGCCGCTTCCGGGAACGCCGCGGAAATGCTGGCGCTCCGGGTCGCGAGACGCCGGTATCAGGGGCTGACAATGGCGCAAGCGGTTTCCGAAACCGGCTGGCGAAGAGAAGTGATTGAATCACGTCTGGCAGGGCAACTGGCTGAAGGCCAGGTACTGAAATTCGGAGGCCTCTTCTTCCATTGCGACACGATCGGGGCTCTGCAAACGCTGGTACCGCAGGCGCTCGCGTCTTTTCACGAGAAGAATCCCTTGGTGCCGGGGATGGGCAAGGAAACGCTGCGGGAAAAATTCACCCTGAGCCCGGAAGTCTTCGCCGCGGTGCTCGATTTATTGACGCGCGAAAAAAAGATAGAAGTTTCCGGCGATGTGGTGCGACTACCCGGGCGCGGCGTTGTGATGAAAGACGAGGAGGCGGAGTCGAAAAAGAAAATCGAAGACGCCTTCGCGTCGGCAGGATTGAAAGTTCCGGCACTTTACGAAGTGATCTCCGGGCTGAAGGTGGACAAAACGCGGGCGCAGAAAATTGTCACGCTCTTGCTGCGGGACAAAGTGCTGATCAAGATTTCCGATGAACTCGTGTTTCACCGCAGCGCGCTGGAGGAGTTGCGGCGCCAGATGTCGGCACAGAAGGCCAAATCTCCGAAGATTGACGTCGCAACTTTCAAGGAAATGACGGGCGTGAGCCGCAAGTATGCTATTCCTCTCCTCGAATATCTCGACCGGGAGCGCGTCACCAAGCGCGTCGGGGATGCGCGGCAGATTCTTTAGGCAGCGAGTTCAAACGAATAACCACCAAGGACACTAAGTCACACGAAGGAAAACCCTTTGTCGTTTTCCTTCGTGTAACTTAGTGTCCTTGGTGGTTGAGGCCTTTGCTCCTAGATTTTTTCTTCCGCGAATTCCACTTCCAGACCCAGTGGATCGGTAAAGCGATTGGTCAGATTAGCGAGGCCGGTCAGCAGGTGGATGTCGACGATCTCGGGATCTGAGAAATGCTTCTTCAAGTTCGCGAAATCCGCGTCAGAGATCTCGTGCGGGCTGCGGGTTAACTTCTCGACATAGGTCAGAACCGCTTTCTCTTTTTCGCCATAGCGTGAATAGTCGCCAGCTTTCAGCGAGGCCCAATCTTCTGAGGTCAGGCCGACTCGTTTCGAGGACGCGAGGTGATGTTGCGTGCAGTAATGGCATCCATTGATGAGGGAAACGCGAATGTAGATGAGCTCATAAAGTTTGCGGTCGAGCGAACGGCCGACGCTGGCATAGAAGCTCAGAAAAGCCTTCAGCATTTCCGGACAGTGCGCCAACGCTTTCTGCGCATTGCCGGGTTTGCCGCGCAGGGCTTTCTCGTAGATTTCTTTCACTTCCGCACTTGCGGCTTCTATTTGGATAAGATTGATGCGCGCCATTGGGATTCTCTCCCCGAGAAGAATGAGACCGCATTTTCCGCCGTCATTGTTATCATCGCAGATCGACAGATTCTCTGCTGTCCACAAAGAATCTCGACCTCGCGCATAGAAGCAGATACTTGTCGCGCGACGCCTTCCTCACTACATTGTCCGGAAGGAATAGCAGCGCTATGAGGATATTGCTTTCTCTGTTTCTGCTGCTGCCAATTACAGTGGCGCCGGCAGCATCCGTGCCCGATCAGCTTGACGCAGCCCAGACCAGAATTCTGGCTCTCGAAAACGCCTGGAACCAGGCGGAAGAACACAAAGACGTCAACGCTCTCGATTCTCTGCTCGATGCCACTCTCGTTTATGTCGACTACGACGGTTCCATGATGGACAAGGCGCAATTCATGGCCAGCATTAAAGCGCCATCACTGCACCCGGAGCAGATCGTGAACGAGTCGATGACGGCACATGTGTATGGCGATAGCGCTGTGGTGACCGGAATCTATCGCGAAAAAGGGGAACAAAACGGCAAGCCCTACCTGCGCCGTGGCCGCTTCACCGACACCTGGGTTTTCCATCAAGGAAACTGGGTCTGCGTCGCCAGCCAGTCGACACTGATCATGAAATGAACCACGAGCGGAAATGACTGCCCATGAGTCGCTGCGGGATACTCTGAGCGGAAAATCTCATCCCCGGGTGGATGCGGGAGCCCGGTCCTCTTCGCGCTGAGGGTGAAGGCTCGCAACCCGCGGGAAAGTGTTAGCAGATTCGGCCGGCTCGGTCAGGTATTCGTAGCCTTCAAAGCGAACCGCAACTCCAATCTTGGTTTCGGCTCGATCCCCATCCGGCAATGCCTTGCCTGAGCCGGCGGCGGGCCGGGCGATTCTCAAAATACGGCCGCGGCAGCGGACTGACATACTCTCGCCCAGCGTAATCTCGGAGGGCATGCGCAGTGTGAGTTCGATTTCGCTGCCTTCGGTGAGAGGCGCAGCGGTAAAGAAAAATACGCCGCGCGAGCTAAGATCCTGGGTGAATGCCATGCCCTCAACGGAGTTCGCCGCCTGGCGAAAAGAAATTGCGAGCACGTACGGAAATCGCTGTCCAACGCGGCGTTCCACTTGAACCGGAGGGGTGGTCATAAGTTTGTCCTTGGCCGCATCGCCGAAAAAACGCGAGGAGGTTACTGTAGCTCAGAATCGGCCGCTGGAGAAGTCGTAACTTACTTACAGACCAACTATTTCCAAGCTTATCATTTGCTTGCATTTGGAAGCGAGGCAGGAAGCTGCCTTTTGGGCCGAATCGAGGGCTGGCTGTGGAAAATTCAACCTCGTTCCGTGTCATGCTGAATTTGAGAGCGTGATAGTTGTGGCGCGCAACGTAGCGGTAGGTCATCTAAAGAATCAAACGTGGCCGAATCGAAAGACTCCATTCCAGAAAACACGCGCTCCGGCGAACCAACCGCCGGTCGCAAGCTGCGTTGGCAGGCCGCGGGACGCGCCCTGCGACATCGTAATTTCCAGCTCTTTTTTGGCGGACAGCTCATCTCTCTGATCGGCACCTGGATGCAGACGGTGGCGCAGTCGTGGCTCGTCTATCGCTTGACCGGTTCGGGCCTGCAGCTGGGCGCGGTGGGATTCGCCAGCCAGATTCCCGTGTTCTTATTCGCCCCATTGGGGGGGATTGTCGCCGATCGCACCAATCGCAGGCACGTGATCATTGCGACCCAGACCGCGTCCATGCTGCTGGCCTTTGTTCTCGCGGCGCTCACCTTGCTGCACCGCGTGCAGGTCTGGCATGTGTTCGTGCTCGCGGCTCTGCTGGGCGTCGTCAACGCTTTCGATATCCCCGGGCGGCAATCGTTCCTGGTGGACATGGTCGGAAAAGATGACCTGATGAATGCCATTGCTCTGAACTCGTCCATGTTCAACGGAGCTCGCGTGGTTGGACCGGCGGTCGCGGGCATTCTGGTGGCAAGGCTGGGCGAGGGCTGGTGCTTCTTTGCGAACGGCGCTAGTTACATCGCCGTCATCATCGGACTGCTCATGATGAATGTGCACGCGCCGGCTCGGGTGTCGGCGATGACGTCTCCGTGGGACCACATCGTCGAAGGATTTCAGTTTGTAAATCGCACCGCCCCGATCCGCGCGTTATTGATGCTGCTGGGTGTAGTCAGCGTAACGGGCATGCCCTACGTCGTGCTCATGCCAATCTTTGCCGACCGGATTCTACATAAAGGCGGACAGGAATTCGCCTCGCTGATCGGATCGCACGATTTGGGCGCGGTGCGGCTCGGCATCTTAATGGGCGCCACGGGTGTGGGAGCTCTGCTCGGGGCTTTGACGCTTGCCATCCGTTCCGGAGTCAAAGGGTTGGGAACGTGGGTCACGGTGTGCTGCGCCGGTTTCGGCGTGAGCCTCATGCTGTTTGCGCTGTCCAAATCGTTCTGGGTTTCGGTCCTCCTGCTTCTGCCGGTGGGATACTTCATCATGTTGCAGATGGCATCTTCGAACACTTTGATCCAGGTCATGGTGCCCGACGCGCTTCGGGGGCGGGTGATGGCTGTGTATTCGATGATGTTCATGGGCATGGCTCCCGTAGGAGCTTTGCTCGGCGGAGCTCTCTCGGACCGTCTGGGCGCACCCCTGACGGTTACGATCGGCGGCCTGGCGTCGGTCGCTGGCGCGTGGTGGTTCGGAGTGCAATTGCCGAAAATCCGTGGAGAAGCTCGCAAGCTGATTCTTGCACAAGCCATGGCCGGCGGCGAACCCGCGGAAGAGATGTCCGCGCCGGTGGTCGAGGACTAGATCACTTCCGAATCGCGCTGCGCCCGAGGGCCACCAGAAAGATGGCGCTCTTGCCGCGAGCGTGAGGCGAGAAAAAACTCACGACATCGTCATCGTAAAAAGTGAGGCCGCTGGCACCCAGGCGCTGTGCGTAGGCCGCCAGATAAAGCCTCCCGCCCAAAATTCCGGCTTCGAGCTGCACTGCCCGATAACCGCGGTTTCCATAGCGTTCGAGGATTGTTTTCAAGTCGGCGAGGAAGAACACGTCGACCGCCGCGTCGGCAGGAATCTGCTGCTCCAGTCCCAGATATCCGGCCTTGTCGCGGAAGTCGCCCGGCTTGAGCAGTTCAAGACTTTTGCTTTCGCGGTGATACACATAAGCTCCCGCGCTCAAACCGACGACGCTGTTGACGATCAGATAGATGTCGTTCAGGTGGCTTCCGGAAGAATCGAGAAAGTCGGCCGGGATGCCCTGCGTCGCACGTTCCAGCATCAGCGAAAGTTGCGGCAACGTGACGGGATCACGGGCAAACTGTCGCGTCGAGCCGCGCCGCGAGATCACCTGCTCGATCGTGTCTTTGGGAATTTTTGAATTGTCGGGAAATTGTAAGGGCGTCATGGTTCCCTTTGCCGCGGGTAGCTGAGCGGATGGGGTTTTGCTGCGCCAGGCCGCCACTTCGGCCGAAGAATCCAGCGAAGAGGCCTCATGCATTTTTCGCATCGCCGGATAGTCGATCTCCTCTTTCGAATAAGCAACGATGGGGAGACTGAGAGGAGAAATTTCCGGCGCGCTCGGCGGCATTGATTCCTGATGTCCAATCGCAACCATCGAAAACGCAACCTCCCGAGTCGGATCCACATCCAGCAAAGCGTTCACTTGCGAGTCGACGAAGCTGGTGATGATTTTGGCCGGAAGTTTGGATGCCGCCGAGATCGCCAGCATATTGGCGAGAATCGTGCCATTGTCCCAACCGAAATGCCGGTACGTGCGCGAGCGGTATTTCCAAGCATTCCGCCAGTAGGTTCCGGTACAGATCACTGTGACGGGCGCATGCGCGACCGAGGAATCTCCGCCCGTCGCTTCTACGAGTTTTTGGCGAAAGTCTCCCCGGCGAAGCAGGCGGAGCCCGAATTCCGCGGCACCGAAGTGATAAACGCCCGCCGGCAATGCCGGGGAATTCCCGCCCGGAAGATCTTTTGCGGGGAGATCTGCACAAACAATGTAGAGTTCGATTTCGTAAAGCGCGCCGGTGCAGGCGGCCGCGCGGAAAAATGTTTCTCCCTGTTCGTGTTTCTTGCTGCGCGTGACGCCCGCCGAGAAAAATAAGATCTGCGCCAGAGTTTCGAGATCAGGAATGGCTTGCGCTGGCGTGTCAAGTTGCGGAGCCGCAATCGCAGACAACGCCGCCATCTCACTGTCCCGAAAATCCCGCGGCAACCGCGTCACCTCAAGCGTGGGATAGATCTTGAACAGCAGCGGCTTGTTTTCCCAATCGAGCGTGTGCGGGTGCATACGCAGCCCGAGATAAGAGTGCTTGGTGCCGCTGTGATATTGCCAGGCCGCGTCAATGTTCTGGTTCTGGCTCAAAACCGAAGGCTCCTTCGAGGTTTCAGCTTAGCGGTAAGCGGAAGGCGGTAATCCGGTGATACGAATGCCGCTGTGGCCCTTGTGGCGAATGTTCAAGCCGACCAGCAAAGCAGTGATCTGCTCGATGATGCGCGCATTTTCCAGCTTTCCGCCATCGATCGGGCGGACGCCGGGAATCTTGGCCGCGAGTTCGCGCGTGAGTTGCGCGGCATCGGGATCGTCGCTGCAGACGACGACGTCACAATCGAGCGGGTTGTCGCCCCCGAGCAAATCTGCCGACAGGTTGTGGAAAGCCGCTACAACACTGACCTCTGCTGGAACTAATTCCGCGGCCTGCTGGGCGGCGGACCCTTGCCAGACCCCAAGCGTGCGCGAAGCTCGTCCGCCCACGCCCGCCGCCAAAGGAACGGTGGCGTCGATCAGAATGCTGCCCGCCGTCATCGCTGGCTTCAGCCGCTTGAGCAGGGACGCCTGGCCCTCGAACGGAACCGTCAACATCAGGATATCGGCAGCAGCGCAGGCGGCACTGTTTTCCATGCCGCTGATCATGGCCTCGTCTCCGACTCTGCGTTGGATCGACGCCGCGGCCTGGTGGGCGCGTCGTTCCTCGCGCGAACCGATGATTACGGTCTCTCCTGCTCGGACCCAGCGTAAAGCAAGCCCCATGCCGGCGGGGCCAGTGCCTCCGATGATGGCGATCGGATGCGCCGCAGGTGCGGGATTCGCGCTCATGCGAATTCGGCCTCGAGCGATTGTTCCGCCGTGAGTTCGTCGAGTGGAAGCTTGATCTGAATTCTAGAATACGTGGTGTTGCGTTCCGCGGGAATGCGGCCCGCTTCGAGAATGAGCGCCTGGAAATCCTCCGGACTGGTATACTGCCCCGCCGTCGCGCCCGCCTCGCGAGAAATATTTTCTTCCATCAGTGTTCCGCCGTAATCATTGGCGCCGGCGCGCAGACAAAGCTGCGAGAGGCGGCGATTCAGCTTCACCCACGAAACCTGAATATTGTTGATGGAGCCGGCCAGCAGAACCCGCGCCAAGGCATGAACTTTGAGATGTTCCGCGAGCGTCGGCCCCGGTCGCGACAAGCCTTGCTGAAACAGCAGCGTGTTCTGGTGCACGAATCCGAGTGGGACGAACTCGGTGAAGCCTCCGGTCTCAGACTGAATCTCCCGCAAGAGACGCATCTGACGGACCCAGTGCGCGGGCGTCTCCGCATGCCCGTACATAAGCGTCGAAGTCGTGCGAATGCCGCATCGATGGGCTGCGCGGATCACTTCAATCCATTGCGCGGTCGAGAGTTTGTTGGCCGAAAGAATGTGGCGGATCTCGTCGTCGAGAATTTCCGCGGCCGTGCCGGGCAATGTTCCCAGGCCGTTATCCCGCAGCATCGAGAGATAGTCGGCGAGCGGCATTCCTGTGAGTTCCACGCCATACACAATTTCCATCGGCGAAAAAGCATGGATGTGCATCCGGGGCACGGCGGCTTTCACCGCGCGCAAGATATCGCGGTAATAAAACTTGGGAAGGTCGCGGGGCAGTCCGCCTTGAATGCATACTTCGGTCGCGCCGAGTTCCCAGGCCTCGACCGCCTTTCGCGCCATGTCGTCGAGACTGTGAAAGTAGGCGTCAGACTCGCGTGGGCCGCGGCTGAAGGCACAGAACTTGCATCCCACGAAGCAAACGTTCGTGAAATTCATATTGCGATTCACTACATAGGTGACGATGTTGCCCGCAAGTTCAGCACGAAGAGTATTGGCGGCAACCAGCAGCCCGAGCAGGTCATCACCCTCGCAGTTCGCCAGCGCATAGGACTCGTCGAGCGTGAGCGCGGCGCCGTCTAGAGATGCAAGAACTTTTTCCAGAGACGCGCGCACGGCCGAAGTGAGTCGAGAGGAAATGTCAGACCAATCGAGAGAGGGGAAACCTTCCAATTCCGAAACAGACAATTCGCGGGCCATGGTTCTCTCCGTGCAGACAGCTTGCGATCACTTGGCTGCCACCAGCGAATAGATGCAAGCAACGTTTCTACAGTGTAGCGGAAGTTTCACCGGAATAGGTCGTTCTCCGGCGAACGCAGCAGATCCTGAATCCCGCCGGGCCCTGACTGATAGTGAAACCCGCGTACGATGCAGGCCGGCGCTCGATTCAATTTGCCGCAGACCAACCCGGCGGCGCAGGCCAGTTCGTCGGCAACGGCTTCTACGCTGGCCTTCAGTTTGTAACCGTGGGAGTCGCGGCGGCCGCGATCATCGCGCAACGGTTTCATCCCGGCAATACCGATCGCAAAGTCCGTCAAGCCTTCGCGCCAGGGACGGCCGAAGCTGTCGGTGATGATGACAGGAATCGAGACGCCGGTGCTTCTCTTCACAGCGTGGCGAAGATTCGCGGCGGAGCGGTCGGGATCTTCTGGCAAGAGCAATGCATGCTGTCCACCGTCAACGTTTGAGACGTCGATCCCGCTGTTCGCGCAGAGAAAGCCGTGCCGCGTCTCCGTGATGAGTACACCGTTCTTGCGTCGGATGACGGCTCGACTCTCCCGCAGCGCCAGTTCGATGACGCGGGCGTCGAGATCATACCGCTTCGCCCAGGCAAGCGACTCGGCTGAGGGTTCGATCGTGGTGAGATCCACCAACTGTCCCTCAGACTTAGAAACGATTTTGTGTTTGACGACGAGGATGTCGCCCGGCTCGAAGCGAATTCGCAGCCCGCGCATCGACTTGATCAAATGGTCTGCGATGGAGTCGCCGGGAATAATTTCGCTCGCGACCGGAATGGGAATCAGGCGGATCTCCCGGATTTCACTCTTCTGCTTACCGCGCGTCGATTTCGCCGATCGTGGCATTCTGATTCATCGCGCGTCTGAAGATTCGACGAACAGCCGTTGTTTGAGATGCCATCCCCGCGCCAGTTTCTGCGCGCGGCTTTCCCCCGGGAGCGAAATCAGTTGTTCCAGATCGGCAGGATTGTCCACATCGACGGCAACCCCCGGTAGGTGAAGCACGATACAGGGTTTGCCTGTTGCCTGCGCGGCAGCGTGGTGCGGCTTGAAGCTGTCATTCCCGAACCGCAGCGGGAATAAATCTGCAGGGCGGCGCAAAACTGCATTCGTGCCGCGCCCATCATCGGCGGGCGCCAGCACAGTTCCGCACTCGGGAGCGTGCTTGAAAATTTCCTCAAGTTCCCACGCCTGAATGAGAGGTATGTCTGCCGGAATCACGAGCGCGCTGTCTTCGCCGCGTTCCACGCAAACGCGAGTAGCCATCTCGATCGCGCCGGTTTCTCCAGGATTGTCGGGATCCGCGATGACCTCAAATTTATATTCTTCGGCAAGCCGCGTCGCATAGGGATCGCTGGTGACGATTCCGACCGCCGGCCGATTGCTCCAACTAAGCACTGCGGCAAGCACGTCGTGCAGCATGGCTTGCGCCAGCTGCGAACGCGAAGCTTGATCGAGCACGGAGGCCAGCCGCTGTTTTGCCGCGGCCGTATTCTTGACCGGAACAAGGATCACGGCTGGGGTTCCAGGTTTCCCACTGAGCTTCCAGCGGAGGGCTGATCTTTGAGCAGGGCGGAAGATACGAACGAGAGAACCTCGCGTGCCAGCGCGGCTTTGTCGTCGGCGCTGCGCATGATGGTCTGCGTACATTGCACCCGCAATCCGCTCTTGCGGAGAGCATCGGCGGAGCGGGCGTCGCGAGCGTCGCAGATGAGTACGTCGAGAAAATCGGCATAGGCCTGCGCCACACCCGCAATCG
This sequence comes from uncultured Acidobacteriota bacterium, assembly GCA_963719865.1. Taxonomy (GTDB): domain Bacteria; phylum Acidobacteriota; class Terriglobia; order Terriglobales; family Acidobacteriaceae; genus Sulfotelmatobacter. The sequence goes on from CAVRDS010000051.1 coordinate 93,550, forward strand.
AGCAGGGCAGTCCCTGCGCCTGCATCAGAATACCCGCCGGTCCGGCAACCGGAGCGTTGCCGACAATCGGACTGATGGCCGCAATTTTCCCGCGGGCCTTGAGCAACGCCTCGTGGATGCCGGGCACAGCCAGAATTGGACCAATGCTGGTGACCGGATTACTCGGAGCAATGATGACTGCGTCTGCCGAAACAATGGCATCGACGACGCCCGGCGCGGGTTCCGCGTCGGAGACTCCCACGAATCGCACCGACTTCACCGGATCCTGATACCAGCGCTGCACGAAATATTCTTCAAAACTCAACTCGCCGACCGGCGTGTCGACGCGGGTTTCCACCCGCGAATCGCTCATGGGCAGAACGCGTGCACGCACTCCGAGTTTGTCGGAAATGACTTTCGTCGCCTCCGAAAGCGTTCTGCCCTCGGCGAGCAATCGCGAGCGAAGGATATGCATGGCCAGGTCGCGGTCGCCGGTGTGAAACCATGTAGGCTCGCCGAGCTGCCCCATGGCTTGCAGGCATAGGAACGTATCGCCTTTCACGCCCCAGCCGCGCTCGCGGCTCAGCATGCCGGAAAGCACATACGTGATGGAATCGATGTCCGGCGAAACGTAGAGTCCCCACCACAGCAGATCGTCGCCGGTGTTTACGACGATGGTGATCTCTTCGGCGGGCATGACCTGGCGCAGTCCATCTACAAATTTCGCGCCTCCGGTGCCGCCACTCAAAACGCAAATCATGCGGCCCTCCGCGCCAGCCCGTCGTCTGCCGACGAGGCGCGCAATCTTTCCGCGAGCAATCCCGGCTTCGCGGCGACGCTGTGGACAAATTCCGGATAGACTGGCAAGCGCTGGCGCAACGCGAATCCCTTGGCTTCGGTGCGGAGGCGAAGCTGCTCGAGATGCGGCCAGGGCCTCTCCGGATTAATGAAATCAGGAGTCAATGGCGAAATGCCTCCCCAATCGCTGATGCCTGCATCCATCAAATCATCATAGTAAGGCGCTGAGAGATTGGGTGGGGCCTGAATATTCATTCCGGGGAGTAACAAGCGAGCTACTGCCACCGTGCGCAACATCTGGCCGTGTGAGGGCTCGGGCCAGTGCGCCATCGGAATGGCAGGCTTGACGCGGAAATTTTGCACGATCACTTCCTGGATGTGTCCGTAACGTTCGTGCAGGTCGCGGATGGCGAGCAGCGTGTCGACGCGATCTTCGGGAGACTCGCCGATCCCGATCAGCAGGCCGGTCGTGAAGGGCACGTTCTGTTTGCCGGCATCTTCGATGGTACGCAGGCGCTTGGCCGGCAACTTGTCGGGAGCGTTATCGTGGGCCGCGCCGGGAGCCAGCAGAGCAGCGTTGGTGGTCTCGAGCATCAGGCCCATGCTGGGAGAAACCGCGGCTAGACGCGCAATCCACTCCGCGCTGAGCAGACCGGGGTTCGGATGCGGCAGAAGCGTGGTCTCGCGCAACACTAGGTCGCACATCGCCTCCAGATAGTGCAACGTAGATTTGTATCCGAGATGCCGCAGTGTTTCCCGCATCTCCGGAAAAAGCAGTTCGGGCTTATCACCCAGGCTGAAGAGGGCTTCGGTGCAGCCCAGTTTTTCTCCGGCGCGGGCCACCGCGAGCACTTCGTCCGGAGTCATGGTGTGGGCGCCGGGATCGCCGGGATCGCGGCGGAAGGTGCAGTATCCGCAATAATCGCGGCAGAGATTCGTCAGCGGCAGAAAAACCTTGCGCGAGTAGGTGATCACGCCGGGCTTGAATCGTTCTTTCGCCGCGCGGGCGGCGGCCAGCAGTTCGGGTAACGTCTCGTCATCACAGCGAATCAGTTCGAGAGCGGCTTCGCGTGAGATGGGCACACCTGCGCGCAAGTTCGCCAGGGACGACGAGCATCCAGCGCGGTATTCCGGAGCGCCCGGCATGATGGATCGAACAGACACGTTGCCTCGAATCATACAACGGGGCGGCGTGGTAATGTAGGCGGTTGCGGCGCGGCCTACGGTACAAGCGTGGTTTCGCTGCAAGCAACGTCTTCACACATGAGCTTGAACTCAGCAGACTTTCGCAAGGCGATGGGAGGCTTCGCCACCGGGGTCACGATCATTACCATGGATCTCGACGGCGAAGTCCACGGGATGACCGCCAACGCGTTTGCCTCGGTCTCGCTCGATCCCATGCTGGTGCTGGTATGCGTGGATCACAGCACGCGGACTCACGCTCATTTGCACGCCAAGAAGCGCTTCGGGGTCAACGTGCTGTGCGAAAATCAGCGGGCGATTTCGGAGTACTACGCGCGTCCTGAGCGCACGCACCAGAACGCCGAGGCCGAGGCGGGCGCCCGCTTTGAGCGCACAATGCATGGCACTCCAATGCTGCACGGATCGCTCGCCTATCTCGAATGCCGACTGCACTCGGCGCAAGAGGCCGGAGATCATACGATCTTTATCGCGGAAGTCGAAGACGTGGTGGTGCGAGAGGGCGACCCGCTGCTGTTCTTTCGGGGGAAGTATCGAAAGGTGGGAGAGGATGTCGTTAAATAGCGGGTAGGGTCGACTTGTCACTTTTTTGTCCGGTCAAACATCCAATGAACAGAATTTAAAGAGTGTTTCAAGATGGAGTAATTCATGGCTGAAAAGACAGCAGAAAAGATCACTAAGACCGAGGCCGACTGGAAGCAGCAGCTGACGCCGGAGCAGTATCACGTGGCTCGCGAAGCCGGCACGGAGTGCGCCTTTACCGGCAAGTACTGGAACACGAAAGATGCGGGGACGTACAACTGCGTGTGCTGCGGAGCTCCGCTGTTCGATTCGCAGACGAAGTTTAATTCGGGGACGGGCTGGCCGAGTTTCTACAAGCCGACCGAGGACGGCGGCGTGATCGAACACCGCGATACGCAATACGGCATGGTGCGGACCGAAGTTCGCTGCGCCAAATGCGATGCGCATCTGGGACATGTGTTTGAGGATGGTCCGGCGCCCACCGGCTTGCGCTATTGCATGAATTCGGCGTCGTTGGATTTCAAGCCGGCGGAGAAGAAGTAGCCGCTTCGCGGCCAGTTGGGGTAGTGGTGCAATTTGAAGCGTGGGGTCAACCCGGTGCCCCGCGGTTTTTCGAGCGGGGGCGAGGGATCTCGCAATCACCGTAAGGCGTGAGTCACGCGAGATCTTCTGCAAGTCATTGAATCTCCGTGCAAGTGGTTGAAAAGTCGTAGAGCGCGCTGCGAGACCACAGGACGCGCTATTTTTCTCCGCGTGACGCTTACCTTGCCCCCGCCGGAGATCATCGCAGCCAAGGCGGTTTCCGGCTCCGCAAAGGGTATTCTGCGAGTCAACGCAGGCGAGTTTTCGACGGGTGCGAAGCGGATGCGGTGTATTACGTACAATTATGTACGTACAAAGAAGAATAAGTACCTGAAACCTGAAGGGCTTGCGTGAAAATAAAAAGGGGCGCGCGGCGCGCGTGCCCCTTTTTCTACCCTACAGTATTCAATTACGCGCTGGCGGTGGCGGCCATCGCTTTGGGCTGCTCTTGCTTCTGTTCTTGTTTTGCCGGCTTGCCTTCGCTGCGAACCTGAATTCCGCCCTTTAACGCAGCGCCATCTTCCACGCTGATGCGCGAGGTCGAGATATCGCCGCTGACCGAACCTTCGGCGCGAATATCGACGCGGTCGCTGCACTCGATGTTGCCGGTCACCTTGCCCATGATCACGACTTCGCGGGCCTGGATGCTGGCGTCCACTTTGCCGTTGCGGCCGATGGTGACGCGGCTCTCGGGCATGATGATCTTGCCTTCGATGCGGCCATCGATGTAGAGCGCTTCGGAGCCGCTGATTTCACCCTTGATGACCAAAGTGCGGCCGATGGTCGCTTGATCGACGGGAGCGGTAACAGTTTTCACCTGGTTGTAGGAGTTGAGGTTGGAAGCCGGCAATCCCGACTTCTGGTTGAATGAGTTCTCCGACGATTGAAGCATTGCGACCTTCCTTGGGTTCCCGCGCGGCGTGCCCTGGTACGCCGCTAGATGCGGTTGGTCTTGAAATTTGTGGCCTTCGCCAGTTGCTGGCCACTTGGCCACCCTGACTATCGCACACAGGTAAGAGCTGGCGAGAGATTACGGAAGGCGGTGTACGGGCGGAGCAGGCTCGATTTCCGATCGGATTGGTCAGTGGTCGGAAGTCGGTGGCCAGTGATCAGTGACCAGTGACTGTAATCGGCGATCAGTCCGTGATTCTACCGGCCGCTGACCACTAGCCACTGACAACTTTGCGTTGTAGCCCGATGCCATTCGCGCCACCGACCTGTGGGTCGTGCATTCCTGCGGAGATGCTTTCACACTGTGTAAGTAATTGAAACGGCTGGGACGAGTGAATTCGCGTCCAAAATTCGTTCTTAGTTTTCCTCCGCCTTCCACAGGGAAGTTTCATCGTCCACAGGTTCTGCACAAAGGCGGCGGAATTTTCTGTTGCCCGGCGCACCAAACTGGATAACAGTGAATGCAGCGAAACGTGATCGTTCCTGATCTTGCCGGATGATTGCGGCAGAGCCAGTGGCAGCCGGTAATTCTCGAAAGCGAATTGCTGAGGGGAAACTTCCAGAAACGCGCATAAACGCGACTGGCAGCCCGGGCGTTGCGGCCTCCTTCCCCCACCTGCTTCTCGGGCAGGCAGGGCCGCTGGCGTCCCGCAGCAGTTGCAGATTCGTGATCGCGAGATTGCAAATCGGCAACTGGCTTCGACTCAAGCAGTACTCTTCGGAGGGCTGCATGGTTGAAGCGGTCATTGCGCCGCTCCGCGGTGACAAACAGCGAGAGCAGGAACCCACGAACGATGCGGTCCCGGTGGCTGGCCGGGACCGCATTCTAGTTTTGCAGCTCCGAGACTTTTCGCCACCCTTGCTATTCGTATTTTGTTCGCCTACACTGAATTCATCGCAAACCATTTTTCATACCAAACTATTTTTGATTCGGGCTGAGTTTTCCAGAGCGCGCACTTCGCATTCACAAGCGGCTCGGAGTTAATGTTCATACCGCCGCTACGAAATTTTTTCTGAGAGCAAGAATCTTGGCCACTTCCGACTACACGATCAGCACACTTCCTGCCAATGTCGAGGCGGAACGCTCGATTCTGGGCGCGATTCTGCTGGATAACTTTGCCTATAACCAGGCCGCCGAACATCTGCGGATCGAGGATTTCTCGCTCGACTCGCACCGGCGGATTTATTCGCGGATGGTCGATCTGGCGGAATCTTCCCGCCCGATCGACATGATCACGCTGATCGAAGAACTCGACCGGCACAAGGATCTGCAGCCGATTGGCGACGTGGCTTACGTTTCGAGCCTGGTGGAGGGAGTGCCGGAGCGGCCGAGCATTGAGCATTACGTCAAGATCGTGCGCGACAAGGCGCTGCTGCGCGGAGTAATTTCAGCCGCGAGCACGGCCATTGCCCGGGCCAGTGATCAGTCGGACTCGGCCGAAGATGTGCTCAGCGACACCGAGGCCGCGATTTTTCAGCTTTCGGACAAGCGCATCGGGCGCGGCTTTATGGGCGTGCAGGAGATCGTACGGGAATCGTTCGGATCCGTCGATGCCCTGCTGCAACGCGGGCAACGAATTACCGGCTTGGCGACGCACTACACCGATCTCGATGAAATGACGAGCGGACTGCAGCGTTCGGATCTGGTGATCATCGCGGCCCGGCCATCGATGGGCAAAACGGCATTGGTGATGAATATCGCCGAGAATGCCTCGATCGAGGATCAGCAGGTGGTAGGCGTGTTCTCGCTGGAAATGTCGCGCGAGGCGCTGGTTCAGCGGCTGCTCTGTTCTCAGGCGAGGGTCGATGCTCACAGGTTTCGAACAGGCACGCTGTTTGGAGATGATTACAAGAAGATCACGCGCGCGGTGGAACAACTGACGCAGGCCCCGATTTTTATCGACGATACTCCCGGAATTTCGCTGAGCGAGATGCGAGCCAAGGCGCGGCGGCTGAAACAGGCGCAGGGCCGGCTGGACCTGATCGTCGTGGATTATCTGCAGTTGATGTCCGGCGGAGGCAAGCGCTTTGAGAATCGCACCCAGGAAGTTTCGTCCATTTCACGCGGGCTGAAGGCGCTGGCGAAAGAACTGAGCGTCCCGGTGATCGCGCTGTCGCAGTTGAGCCGCGCGCCTGAGAGCCGTGGCGGAGATCATCGTCCCCAACTGGCCGACCTGCGCGAATCGGGATCGATCGAACAGGATGCCGATCTAGTTATGTTTATCTTCCGCGAGGAAGTTTATAAGCAGGATGATCCGGAACTGCAGGGACGCGCGGAGATCATTATTGCCAAGCAGCGCAATGGTCCCATTGGCCGGGTAAAAATGGCGTTCCTGAAACACTGCACCAGATTCGAGTCTCTCGCGGAGGGCGGTGTCGCTTCAGAGGAATAAGACAGGCGTATACAGGAATTCCCCTACGCGATAGCAATAAGTACTGTAGGAACTTAGGCTTGCATAAACCCGAAAAACATTGATCTTTCCTGTGGAAAAGCTTGTGGAATTGAAATCGCTGTTCAGAATACCTTCCAGCAAAGACCGATCGGTCGGATTCGCCGACGCCTTGCTCCACCGTTTAACACCATGAATAGTAACCAGTTATGCAATTCATGCGTCATTAACATACGCATTGGTTACCTGGGTTCAGGATTTTTGCGATTTTGAGATTTGCACATTTTGGGCTCCCTCCCGGTACGTTTTCCGCATCAGGAAGAGGTCATCAAGGCGCCGCTGCTCGCGCCGGGCTTGCTCGCGCTCGTAGTCGCGGAACTGCTCGTCACGGAGGCTTTCAAACGTCTCCCGCTCCCGGTGGGCCTGGCGGAAGACGCGCTCTTGCTGGTCGCGCACATGCTGGCAGCGCACGAGTTCGTGTTCCACTTCCTGCCGCTGGGCATGCAGCAGACCTTCCGTAGTCTGGAGAAAACAGAGTTCCGCGCCGGTCGTGCCTCTAGCCAAATACTGCGAAGCGAGAGCTTGAGTTTGGCGGATGCGGCCGTCGAGTTGTTCCAGCGCGTGACGGACCCGGGCGACCTGCTGGTTGGCGGCTCGCAACCGTAATTCCTGCTGATGCTCCAGGCTTTGACGGAAGTGAAGCAGCGCTTGCAGCGGGAAGCGGAATGGCATATTCGTCAGCTCGGCAGGGCCAGGAGTTTCGTGATGCTGTCGGAAAAGGAAACACTGTCTCCGGGTTTTTGCATGAGGAAGCGGTTCAGGTCGGGAATCATGGCGAGCGCTTTGTCGAGCGTCGGATCGCTTCCTTTCTGATACGCGCCGATGCGGATGAGGTCTTCGGAGGCGGTATAAGCCGCTAGGAGGCGGCGCAGCTCGTGAGCTTTTTGCAGATGCGGAGCAGTCGATACCGCGGGCATCAGACGGCTGACGCTATCCAGGATGGCGATGGGCGGGTAATGGCTGCGCACGGCCAGCTTGCGATCGAGCATGATGTGGCCGTCGAGCAGGGCTCGCGCTCCATCGACCAGAGGATCCTGCTCGTCGTCTCCTTCCATCAGCACGGTGTAAAAAGCGGTGATGCTGCCGGAGCCGAATTTTCCCGCGCGTTCAATGAGCCGGGCCAGCATGGCGAAGCACGACGGTGTGTAACCTTTGGCGGTCGGCGGTTCGCCCGCTGCCAGACCGATTTCGCGTTGCGCCATCGCCAGCCGGGTGAGCGAGTCCACGATCAACAGAACATTCTTACCTTGCCGGCAGAAGTACTCGGCCACGGTTGTTGCCGCCAGCGCGGCACGAATCCGCAGCAAAGGCGATTGGTCGGAGGTGGAAACGACGACCACCGACCGCCTCCGGCCTTCGGCTCCCAGGGAATTTTCGAGAAAGTCGCGGACCTCGCGCCCGCGCTCCCCCACCAGACCGAGAACATTGATATCCGCTTCGGTGTTGCGTGCCATCATGCCGATGAGCGTGCTTTTGCCGACGCCGCTGCCGCCGAAAATGCCGATGCGCTGGCCCCGGCCGCAGGTGAGAAAAGCATCCACGGCGCGGATGCCGCAGCTGATCGGCTCCCGGATCGATAGGCGCTCGAGCGGCAGCGGAGCCGGAGCATCGAGCGGCCGGTAATCCCGCGTCCGATAGGCAGGGAGCGAATCCAGCGGCTGTCCCTGGCCGTCAATGACTCGCCCTAACATGCCTTCACTCACCCGCAGGGCGGGACGCTCACCCCAGGTCACGACGCGGTCGCCGCGACGAATCCCGCGGGGAACGTCAAGCGGCATCGACAGGACGGTGGACCCGCGGAATCCGACAATCTCTCCCGGCAGAGTCTTGCCGTCGGCATCGTAGAGATGGCAAATCTCGCCCACGGAGCAGAACGGTCCATCCGACTCGACCAGGGGGCCGGCGAGCTGGGTGACGCGTCCCTGCCAGCGTAGAGCGGTGCAGGATTCCAGGCGCGCGAGATAGGGGGCGAGCGATGCGCTCATGATGGCGTCCCGGGGCGGGCTGCCAGCAGATCGGCGAAGCCCTGCTCGATTTCCTTCAGTTGAATCTCGAGTCCGATGGCGGTTGAGCCCATCGCGGTCTCAACCGTGCATTGGTCCACGGGCTGGGAAGGATCTTCGACGATTTCGGGAAGACTCGCGGGCTGAAGCTGGGTGGTAAGAAATTGCCGCCAGTCCGCGCTCTTTTGCGGATGCACGCGCAGCCGGACACCAGTCGCGCCGTCGATTTGTTCGAGCGCCACGCGCACGATCCCAGCCAGCAGCATGGGATCGACCTGCGCCTCGCGGTGCAGAATCTTGCGCGCGATGCTCATAGCGAGTTGCACCACTTCCGGCTCAACCTTCTCGAAGTAGGTGGAGCGATCGCGGGCAAACTGGGCTAAGGCGGCAGCGATATTGGATTTTTCTTTGGCCAACTGCAGTTCGAAGGCCTGCCGCGACTCTTGCTGGCCAGCTTGTCGTCCGCGAGCCAATGCCTGGGCTTCGCGATCGGCCGCCGCGGCAGCGTCGCCACCCGCTGCATGAACTCCCCCGGTCATCCCGAAAAGCGCTGCGCCGCTGGGCGCGGGCACGGCATCGTAGGGAAAAGGCGTGAGCTGCGGATTCTCCTCTTCGATCGCGGCCGCTGGGGCTCGCCTAGGCGACGTACTCATCATCGCCCTCCGGTGTCAGCGAGATTTTGCCTTCGGCCTCCAGCTTCCGCGCTACGCCAACCGCTTCCAGCTGGGCCTTGTGGATGTCCTTGGACTTCACCGGACCGAGGACTTCCATGTCTTCCTTCAACATCTCTACCGCGCGCGAAGACATGGACTTGAAAATGTAATTCTTCAGTTCCTCGGAGGCGCCCCGCAGGGCGGTGGCCAGAGTTTTCTTTTCCATCTGGCCGAGCAATTCACGGATGCCGGCTTCGGGCACGGTCATTAAATCTTCGAAGGTGAACATCAGGTTGCGAATCGATAAGGCCAGCTTGGGATCTTCTTTCTCGATGCCTTCCAGGATGGTTTTTGCCGTAGTGATTTCGAGACGGTTCATTACGTCGGCAACACCGCGCAATCCGGCATAGGCCCGGCGGCTCTGCTCGCCGAGAGCTTCCAGACGCTTATGCAGCACCAGGGAAACGCGCTCCGCCATTTCCGGCGAGAACTGCCGCAACTGCGCCAGGCGCTTGATGGCTTCGGCGCGCAGCTCCTCGGGCAGACGCATCAGCAGGCTAGAGGCCTGCTTGGCTTCGAGGTGAGCGAGGATCAAGGCGATGGTCTGCGGATGCTCGCCTTCAATGAACTTCGCCAGTTGCTGGGGATCTGCCTTACGAAGAGAATCCAGCTTGCCCGCGCTCATCTCCGCGGTATGAGAGACCTGGCGAAGCAATTCTTTGGCGCCCTCCTCGCCGAAGGCCTTGATCAGCAGCTTGTTGGCGTAGTCCGTTCCGCCCTGGGCAAGGTAGTCTCCGGCCGTGACCAGGCGTTCGAATTCTTCGAGGACGGCGAGCGCAGTTTCGGAGTCGAACGAGCTCAAGCTGGCAATCTCGCGAGTAATCAGCTCGACCTCGGCGGGAGGAAGACGGCGATAGATCTGGCTGGCGGTATCTTCGCCGAGGATTACCAGCAGGATTGCCGCCTTGCGCGGGCCGGATGGGGCTTGCGCGGATGCGATCATTGCTTGCCCTCCTGCTGCACCCAGCCCTGCACCAGACGGCTGGCGGACTCGGGCTCGGCTTTTACTTTTTCGCTGAGCATGCGTTTGAGCTGATTTGCCCGGTTGCCGCCGGATTCAAGCGTCGCGGCACCCGGAGCGAGCTGCACGCCGCCGGCACCGGCTACCTGCGGCGTTAGCCGCCCTGCCACCCTGCCCGGCAGTTCGCGAAACGCCGCCAGCGCCTGCTTCTTCACGGGACGCAAGATCATCCAGTAGACGACCAGGAACAGTGCTGCCAGCCCGGCATAGCGCAGGGCCCACGTCCACGGCTCAACCAGCCGCCGCCAATGTTCCGTCTTAGTTGGTGGGGAAATGGTTTCCGCCGGAGCCTGCTGGAACGACAAGTTCTCGACCGCGAGAACGTCTCCGCGTTGTGGATCGACTCCAATGGCAGCCTGGGCCAGCTGTTCGATCTGCTTCATTTCGTCGGTGGTCCGCTTGCGCCGGGTGGTGGTCGACTTGCCCGCTTGTTGAGTGGTTTCGATGACATCGTCGACCAGCACCGCGGCTGCGATGCGGCGCACCCGCCCCGGAGGCTCCACGCTATGGTGAAGAGTCTTGCTCACCGCGTACGTCGTGGCATCGGACCGCGAACTGGATTGTTCCGCTCCCACTGCGGGCGTTGGCGGAGGCGTCGCAGAAGGCACATTGCTGGCCGTTCCGGGCACTCCGGCGGGCGCGGCTCCGGTGGCGTTCTCCTCGGAATGCTCCTGGGTCAGCGTCGCTGTGGTCTTGGGATCGTAAGTCTCCTGCGTATCCTCGCTGCTGCCCAGATCGTATTCCACGTGCACGCTGGCCCGAACATGGTCCGCCCCGACGACCGGCTCGAGCGTCTGCACCAGAGTTTTCGCGAGCTCTTCATCGAGGCCGTAGGCGCGGCCATTGGCGCCATCGCGGCTGTGCAGTAGAGGCGTGTTGCTGTCGGCGTCGACGACCGTAACATTTTCCGGGCGCAGACGGTCGACAGCGCTGGCCACCAATTGCGGAATCGCCTGCGCAGCTTGCTCGGAAAGATGTCCATTGCGGGTTTTGAGAATGACGGCGGCTTTCGCGTCGTGCTGCTGCTCGGTGAACAGCGACTCCTGCGGCATTACCAGATGAACTCGCACGGCCTCCACTTCGCTCAAGGTGGCCAGGGTGCGTTCCAGTTCTCCTTCCAGGGCGCGCTGGTAGTTCACTTTTTCGGTGAAATCGGAGCCCGCCCAGTTGGGAGTATCGAACAGCTCAAAACCCAGGCGCGCACTGCGCGGCAGGCCGGCAGCTGCGGTCTCGAGGCGACTGGCATCGAGCTTGTCGTCCGGCACCAGCAGGCTGCCGCCGTCCGCTGAAATCTGATGCGGGATGTTCTTGGCAGCGAGGCGGCTGGCCAGGTTTTGCGCTTCTTCGGATCGCAGCCCGGAATATAAAACCACGTACTTGGGCTGGCCGAGCAGAACCACAAAAACCCAGATCACCGCGCCCACCACGATTGCCCCACCTGCCAGCAGAAGGCGCTGATTGACAGTCAGTCCCTGAAAAAACTGCTGCAGGCGCTGGAGAACATCGTTGGCGGGTTGCGGGGTGTCGGCCATGGTGGATCAGGCGCGCCGCAATGGCTGGCGCGCGCGATAAAGTTCAGAACTGCATACGCGAAATCTCCTCATAGGCGGAGACAATTTTGTTGCGCACCTGCATCATGAGCTGGAAACTCAGGTCCGCCTTCTCCACGGCGATGAGCGCGCTGTGCACATCGGCGCCGTTGCCCTCGAGCACTCCAGCCACTTTCGCCTGCGCTTGCCCTTCCAGCTGCTGGATGTCGTCGATGGCGCTGTGCAGGACGTCGCGAAATCCCGGCTCGGATGTGGACGAAGAGTTCAGCGCGGACGGATCGGTTTCAGCGGGAAGAATGCGTAACGAAGAAATGGCGGCGTTCATGATGGGCCTCCGGCCCGGATGCGCGTCAGCTTAAAATCTGCAACGACTGCTGAATCATATTTTTGGCCGCCTGCACCGCGGACGCGTTGAGCTGGTAAGCGCGCACTGCGCTGAGCAGGTCGGTCATCTCCATCACCGGATTCACGTTGGGATAGGTGACATATCCAGAAGTATCGGCATCGGGATGTCCCGGTTCGTAGCGGCGGGGCAACGGCGAAGCGTCGGCCACCACGCGATCGACCCGTACGCCTCCGTCGAGAGCACCCTGCATTCCGGGGTGCAGGCCTGTCAGCATCAGGGAAAAGCGAGGCGTGGGCCGGGCGCGAAAGACGACGAGCTGACGCCGGTAGGCGCCTCCGCCGGGAGTGCGGGTGGTTTCGGCATTGGCCATGTTGGCCGAGACCACTTCGGCGCGCCAGCGTTCCGCCGCCAGCGCCGAGCCACTGACTTCGAGCATGCCAAACAGGTTCATGATGATGTACCTCCTCCGGAATTGATGGCCAGCGAAATCGTGTGGAACTGGTCTTTCAAAAGCTGCACACCAAGGTTGAATTTCATCTGGGCCTCGGCCAGCAGCAGGCTTTCCCGCTCGACGCTCACATTATTGCCGTCGGGACGCTCGACCAGGCCGCGGACCTGGCGCGCTACCGGAGTAAATGCGGCGGTGCTCAACTCGCCGTTCTCTCCGGCAAACGATTCCTGGGATGCGCGTTCCAGCTCCGCCCGGAAATCCAGGTCGCGCGTGCGATAGCCCGGAGTATCGATATTGGCGAGATTCGCGGCGACCAGCTTATAGCGGGCCACGTCGACATCGAGAAAGCGGCCCAGAGCCTCGCTCACGGAAGTTTCGATCATGCCTCGATCATTCATGGACATAGCTGCTCCAACTGGGCAGGCCGTAACTGCGAACCTTGTTGCGAACGGTGCGCAGGCTGACCCCCAGCAACTCCGCCGCGCGCGACCGGTTGCCTCCGGTAGCGGCCAGCGTGATTTCGACGAGCTTCCGTTCCATCTCTCCCAGAGAAACTCCTGGACGCAGGCACGAAAACTCCGGAGAAGCACTCGGGGCGGCGCTGGCCCACTCCGCTCCCTCGAGTGCGCCGGGGCCAATTTCCGTGCCTGCGGAAAGGGCAACCACGCGGCGCACGCAGTTGGCCAGCTCGCGCACATTGCCCGGCCAGGAATGAGCTTCGAGCAAGGCCACGAACTCCGGGGTCATGTGCACTGCCTTCCCGGCCGGGGCGTAGAGCCGCACAAAAAATTCGGCCAGCTCCGAAACATCGCCGGGGCGATCGCGCAGCGGAGGCAGGTTCAGCGGAATCACGTTCAGCCGGTAGAACAGGTCGGCACGGAACCGGCCCTCGCGCACCATCTGAACCAGAGCGCAATTGGTAGTGGCAACGACGCGCAGGTCTACATGAATGGGGCGGGTATCGCCCAGGCGATCGAATTCGCGCTCCTGCAGCGCTCGCAGCAGTTTGGGCTGCAAGGCGAGAGGCATTTCGCCGACTTCGTCAAGCAACAGCGTACCGCCGTCGGCCAGTTCGAATTTGCCCGGCTTGGCATTGGCCGCGCCCGTGAACGCGCCTTTGGCATGCCCAAACAATTCGCTTTCGAGCAGCGTTTCCGGGAAAGCCGCGCAGTTCACCGCAATGAACGGACGGTCGCGGCGCGGGCTCAGCCTATGAATCATCCGCGCGACGAGCTCTTTGCCCGTGCCGCTTTCGGCTTCGATCAGAATATCGGCGTCACTGGCGGCCGCCTGCCGCGCCCGCTCGAGCGCGCGGAGCCACGCAGGGGCGTGGCCGCCAAGTTCCTTCAGGGCTCCGGCCTGGGACGCAGCCCGCGCCAGGATTCTTTCCGCCGCTGCCTCGAGTTGCTCGAACCCCACCGGCTTGACCAGGTAGTCGCAGGCGCCGTCTTTCATCGCGGCCACTGCGTCGGGGACACTGGCGTAGGCGGTCAGCAGGATCACCGCGGTATGGGGAGCCAGGGCGCGCGCCGAGCGCATCACAAACAATCCGTCTTCGCCCGGCATGCGGATGTCGGTGACAATCAGCGGATGCATGCCACGGCGGAATTTTTCGAGAGCCTCGCCGGCGTGGCAGGCGGTTTCGACCCGCCATCCCCGGCGCAGAAAGCGCGCTTCGAGCGCCGAGCGCATGCCCGGATCATCATCGACCACCAGTACCCGATTCATCAGGCAATCCCTTCTAGGAGCTGAGCAGCAAGCGGAAAAATGAGCGTGAACTTCGCGCCCCGTCCGGGATCGCTCGCGGTGCGGATAGTCCCACGATGTTGCTCGACGATCTTGCGGCACACGGCGAGCCCCAGTCCCGGACTGCCTGCGCGCGTGCTGAAGCCGGGCTCGAACACCCTGGCCAGATTTTCCGCGGAGATGCCCGGACCGTTGTCAGCCACGGAGAGCGCGACCGACTGGCCGTCCGCGAGCAGCTTCCCGCTCAGTTCGATCCAGCCTCCGGCCGGCATGGCGCGCACGCTGTTGAGCACAAGGTTGAGCAGGACTTGTTCGAGACGATGCCGGTCGGCCGCCAGCAGCACGCCAGAAACATTATTCTGCAGGCTCAGCACGACCTGGGACTGCCCCGCCAGCGGCAGAAAAAAGTTTCGCGCCCATTCCAGCAACTCGCCCAGATCGACGGGAACGCGTTCCGGCTCGGGCAGGCTATGGAAGTGCAAAACGTTATTGACCGTGGCCGCCAGCGTGCGCAGCCCGGCCTGCATGTGCTCGACCCATTGACGGGATTCCGCGTCGAGTTCGGATTCAGCGAGCAGGCCGGCGAACAGTTCGAGGCTGCCGAGCGGGTTGCGGATTTCGTGCGCCAGCACCGCGGAGACTTCAGCCAGCGCCTGCTCCCGGCCGAGGCGGGCTTCGGTCTGCTCCAGACGCTTGCGCTCGTCGATGTCACGCAGGATAAAAACCGAATCGCCGCCGGCAATCGGCGCGTAGCGCGCTGCCAGCCAATGGAGCGAGCCATCGGTCTCCGCGATCCTCAATTCCTGTTCCCGGTCATCCTGGCGCGCGCGCTCCAGCAGCACCTGCACCGCGGCGGGCAGCGCCAAAACTTTCGAAACACCGGCGACGCGGGCAGAACTTACCTGAAGCAGCCGCGTCGCCTCCGGATTGGCTCGGGTGATGTTTCCTGCGGCGGAGACGACCAGCACTCCGCAGGGCAAGCCTTCGAGAATTCGATCCAGATGCTCCCGCATGTCGCGGTTTTCCTCGAGGCTGCGGGCCAAGTCGCGATCGCTGATTTCCAGCGCAAGACGCAATCTTTCGACTTCCTCGCGCAGCCGGGCATACGACCGTTCCAGAGAACCCGCTGCCTCAGAGAACGATCGGAAGGCGCGCAACAGAAACTGCTCATCTTCGCCCGCGGCATTGCCGATAGGAAATCTTGGCGGCGGAGAAGAAGCAACTGCCTGCTGCTCGAGGCAGCTCGCCGGCATGGGCAAAGACGTCATACTCATAGGCAAGACTTGCACGGCACATTCCAACCGAACTGCATTGGGCTTAGATTCTCCTCAGGGATGGACGGGGAAGCTCGTGCGCTGGTCACTCGCGTAGGCGAAATACAAATGTTCCGCTTCGATCGTTGGTCCGCTCTCGACCAGGATCGACGCACGTTCCATCACATGCTGCAGTTCACGGACATTGCCTCTCCAGGGATGATTCTCCAGAATGCGGATAGCTTCGGCGCTTAAGGTCGGCGCCCTCATCTCCAGTGCCGCCGCCATGCATGCCAGAAAGTGCTCCGCCAAGGGGACGATATCGATTCGACGCTCGGCCAGCGCCGGCAACTCGATGGGAAACGCCGAGAGACGATAGAAGAGATCCTGGCGAAACTCTCCGCGAGCGGCCCGGGACGCCAGGTCCGCATTACTGGCGGCCAGCACCCGCACATCGACACGGGTAATTTCGCAGCTGCCGAGGCGCTGAATTTCTTTCTGCTCAAGAAAGCGCAGCAGCTTGGCCTGCATACCCAGAGGCAGTTCGCTGACTTCATCTAAAAACAAAGTTCCACCGTGCGCCGCGGGAATGCGCCCCAACTGCGACTGCACCGCGCCGGTGAACGCCCCGCGCGTGTAACCGAAGAGCTCGGACTCAAGCAGCGTCTCCGGAATGGCGGCGCAGTTCACCACGACGAAAGGCTTGGCGGCGCGCGGGCTGAGCCCGTGCAGGGCACGAGCCACGAGTTCCTTGCCGGTTCCCGTCGCGCCCGCAATCAACACTGTAGTCGAGCGCGCCGCGACCAGCCGCACCATGTGGTAGACGCGCTCGATCGCCTCGCTGGTTCCGATCATGCCCGGCAACGGGTTGCGCACGGCCACGCTCGCGGCATTCGGCAGTTCACAGCAACATTGCGACAAGGCGGGAGAGATGCGTTCCGAGGACATGGTTCCCGGGCGCGCCGGCTCCTCGGAAGGATGGTCCAGTTCGGAATCGAGTAACACCACCTGGATGCCGGGAAAGCGCCGGCCGATGATGGCCATCAGTTCTTCAGCATCGAGATCGGGAAGGCGGCGATCGAGAAACAGTATCTGCCAGCCTCCTTTCTCGAGCTTGGCCAGGGCATCGGCGCCGCCGAGGGCCTGCTGTACGGGACGACAGCGTCCGTTCAAGCGATGAAGCACTTCTTGGCGCAGCGCGGAGTTGGGGCTCGCAATCAGGGCTGCCCCGGAACTTGGGAACACCGGCATCGGCATTGTCATCGTCGTCATGGCGCTCATTTCGCATCTCCGATCTGCTTCTTACAACTAGGCAGGCACAACAACGGGGGGAATTGCAGGACGCAGGCATGCCGGTTTTCATGCCAGACGTCCGCCCAATGTCCGCCTGAGGATTCCCATGCCGCCTGGGCGACCATCAAGCCGAGTTCCGGTCGAGAAAAGGGAGAAAACTCCGGCGCAGGGCCCGGTATCCACGAGATTCTCACGGAGGCGTGTTCACCGTCCGCGGCAGCCTCGATCTGCACGTCGCTGGCTTCCCGGCAAAGGCTCGCGACAGATCCGAGCGTGCGCAACAGAATGGTCGCAAGGCAATTTCGGCCCGCTCGAATGAGAAGAAGCGTGGCAATTGCGACTTGAAACTGCACGCCCCTCGCCTCGGCGACAGGGCGCAGTTCGCCGATACATTCGACCAGCAACGCAGCCAGATGTAAGTCGGAAACGGTTTCTTCCGGCTGCGCAGAGTGTGCGCCGGTCAGTTCGCGGAGTGCTTCGACCAGGATCCGCATGCGGGAAGTGAGCGCGAGTCCTTCCCGCAGGGTGCGAACGTACTGCTCGGTGGACCTTGGGGCCGCGGCGGCCAGTTCCAGCGAGCACTGCAATCCTGTAAGCGGCTGATTCAGCGCGTGCAATAGATGAGCGAGAGCTGTTGGCTGGAGAGGTTCGTTGGGAAGAGCAAGCCGGGTCCCGGCGCTGCTCATGCCTGCACCTCGGAAACCGAAATCTCCGCGGCGGCCGCTCTCAACTCGTAGCCGACGCCCCGCACCGTGTGGATCAACTTGGCCGCGTGGCCATCATCAATTTTTCTGCGGACATAATTGATATACACATCCACCAGATTCGTCGTCGTGTCGAAGGTCAGATTCCACACATGCTCGAGGATCATGGAGCGGGTCACGCTGCGGCCCACGTTGCGCATCAGGTATTCGAGCAGGGAGAATTCTTTGGCGGTGAGGTCGATCCGGCGGCCCGCCCGTTCGACCAGATGCTGCACGCGATCGAGCTTCAAGTCGGCAACCGTGAGCACCGACTCGGATGGGAGATGGC
The DNA here is from genome assembly GCA_963719865.1 of uncultured Acidobacteriota bacterium. Taxonomy (GTDB): domain Bacteria; phylum Acidobacteriota; class Terriglobia; order Terriglobales; family Acidobacteriaceae; genus Sulfotelmatobacter. The sequence continues at coordinate 111,440 of CAVRDS010000051.1, forward strand.
TCCGCCGCAGCAACGCGCGAATGCGCGCCGACAATTCGCTGAACGAAAATGGCTTGGGCAGGTAGTCGTCGGCGCCGCCGTCCAGGCACTGCACTCGGTCTTCTACGCGCGCTCGCTGGGTGAGAATAAGCACGGGCAGGCTCGGCTTCTTCGACCGCAGCTGGCGCAGAATCGCGACTCCGTCGAGCTTGGGCAGGTTCAGATCTAAAATGACGAGATCGTATTCCGAATCGATGGCTGCCGCCCGCGCCTGTTCCCCGTCGATAAAAACATCCACTTGGTACTGCTCGCCTTCCAGGCCCTGACGAACAAATCTGGCTAATGCTTCGTCATCTTCCGCTATAAGAATTCGCATAATCGTGAACCGTCCTTAATCGAACAGCCTCAGTCTAGTTAGAAAGGACTCAATTGGGTCGAAAGTCGGCGCACACGAAGGTATGTAATTCCAGCAATGGGCGGGGGTTTCAAATCAGGAAGGCATAGGGCTGTTCAGCGAACCTAGCTGCCGTTTTGTTGCAGAAATGTCCTACCGATTTCCCGGGAATCAAGAGAATCACTTTGACGCGACGCTAAACCCACGGAGAATCATCGGAAAGCCACCGTTCGTCCATGCGCTTTGTTCGAATCGATCTTTAGATCTTTCCATCTTTTGATTTTCAAACTCCATCGTCGCGAGATGGGGGGATGTCAGTTCAGGGAGAAGTAATTATGTCGGGACAAGTCGTTCTCTACTTTGAAGACCAAGCGGACGCACTGCGTTTCGCGCTGGCTGCGGGCTCGGTGATGGCGGGGGACAACGGAAAGATCACCAGCGACCTGGTGCAGGAAACTGCCAGAGTCACGCGCATCCGTCTGGATGCCGTAAACGCGGGGAACAAGAAACAGAGCGGTGGCCGCGTCGCCTAGCTTGCGTCTTGAACTCTGTCGCCACACCTAAGCCGAACCGGCGTTGGTGAATGCTTCAATCGCGTCCGACAGAGTCGGAAACATCAGGAAGACCTGCTCGACTTTCGTAATCTCAAATACTTTCAATACGCGTTTGTTCACGCCGGTAAGAGCCATGCGCCGTCCGGCCTTTGTGCATGAAGTGCTGGCGCTGACCAGCGATCCCAGTCCGGAAGAATCCAGATAGGGCACGCCCGACAAATCCAGAATCATAGTGGGAGCATTCTCGCGCCGCACCGCATTCAAGAATGGCGAAACATTCTCCATGGTAAGCGGACCGCGGAAGCTCAACACTCCCCGATCCAGACGCTCGACTTCTAACGGCTCGGATGCCATCGCGCAGCGATTCTAGGCTACATGGCAAGCAACGTTCAAGTTGACATGCACCACCGGCTTTTTAGTTACGTTGGGTCAGTGTCCCGCTTTTGTAATCTTTTTGTGTTTTCTTTCTGCGGATGTTTCAGCCGCGGCGTCTGCGACTACGATTGCAGTAACGGCATGTGGGGGGAAATGGATGATGAGAGAAAGTGGAAACCGATGTCAGCGCTCTTCCCGCGACCAGCACTCGCGCTAATTTTAGCAATCCCGAAATACATCCCAAAGGCACGCAGGCCCGCGTTCTGCTGAGCTCGGTCTTCGGACCGTATGCGCAGGATGACGAGTTCGGCAGCCGCTCCATCAACCCGATGGAGCTCTACCACAATCAGGTCACGCGGGCGCAGGGCAGTTTTTCGCTGCGCATGTTTCATCGTTCCTGGGGCATCATGATGATCCAGGCGAACATCTCCGCGCCCTGCACGGTGCTGGACTTTCCTACGCGAAAAGATTTTGCGCGCGAACTCAAGGCGCACCAGTACGACGTCGTCGGCATCTCATCGATCATCGTCAACGTCCGCAAAGTGCGAGAGATGTGCCGCATGATTCGCAAGCTTTCTCCCGGGTCGAAGATTGTGGTGGGCGGCCACGTGGCCGCGATCCCCGGCGTCGAAAACATGATCGACGCCGACCATATCGTCCGCGGCGAAGGTGTGGCCTGGATGCGACGCTATCTCGGTGAGGATGACAGCGCGCCGATCCACCATCCCGCCATCGTTTCCGGAATGCGGACGCGCATCATGGGCATTCGCCTGCCCGAACGCAAGGGCGCGACCGCGGCCACGATTATCCCTTCTGTCGGCTGTCCTATGGGTTGCAATTTCTGCACGACCTCTGCGTTTTTTGGTGGCAAAGGAAAGTTCATCAACTTCTTCGAGACCGGCGACGAACTGTACGCAGTAATGAGCCAGATGGAGAATGAGCTGAAAGTAAATTCATTCTTTGTGATGGACGAAAACTTCCTGCTGCATCGCGAGCGCGCCATGCGGCTGCTCGAACTCATGAAGCAAGGCGGCAAGAGCTGGACGATGTCCGTCTTCGCCTCGGCCAATGCGATCCGCAAATACACCATGCAGGAACTGGTGGAGTTAGGCGTCAACTGGCTTTGGATGGGGCTGGAATCTCCACAGGCTGGCTACAGCAAATTGCAGGGCTCGGACACGCGGCAACTCACGCGCGAACTTCGAGAGCACGGCATCCGCGTGCAGGGCTCGACCATCATCGGACTCGAGCACCACACGCCGGATAACATCGTTTCCGAAATCGAGCATGCCGTCTCGCACGACACCGATTTCCATCAGTTCATGCTCTACACGCCGGTCCCGGGAACGCCGCTCTTTCAGCAGATGTCCGAAGAGGGACGGATGCTCGGCGACGTGGATTTTGCCGACGTTCACGGCCAGTTCAAATTCAATTTCAAGCACGCAGCGATTTCTCGCGAAGACTCCAAGCGTTATCTCGACTGGGCCTTCTGGCGCGATTTCGAAATCAACGGGCCCAGCCTCTACCGCATCTCGCGCACTCTGATGGCGGGCTGGAAGCGCTACAAAGACTCGCCGGATGCCCGCATCCGGGAACGCTTCGCCCGCGAGATGGGACGACTGAGCGGAGTCTATAGCTCTGCATTGTGGGCGATGGAGCGGCAATTCAGAAAAGTGGATAGCCGAGTGAGCGAGCAAATCCGCGCGCTGCGCCAGGAATTCAAGCAGGAATCCGGAATCGTGTCGCGGATGCTTCCTGCGGTGCTGGGCCCCGTGCTGTTGTGGACCACGCGGCGGGAAGAGCGACGTTTAGCTCGCGGCAAGACCTACGAACCGCCGACGATCCTAGAACGCAGCAATTGGGTCGAAGCCTAGTGAATCGATCCAGATATTTTCTCAGAAGTCGCACATTGTCTGCGCGCTCATCCCGTGCGGCGCGCCGACAGCAGATCCAGAATTTCCCGCAAGCCCTGGCGGATGTGCTGAAGCTCGTGAGCAGAATGTGAAGGGAACGGGATCGCAGACTGCGTTTTGTCGGTCTTGCTTTCCGCGCGCAATTGCTGGCGCGCGCCTGAGATTGTGAATCCCTGCTCGTAGAGCAACTGCTTGATCCGCAGCACGCTTTCCACATCGCGCTTGCGATACATGCGCTGTCCCGTGCTGCTCTTGATCGGCTTCAGTTGCGGGAATTCCGACTCCCAGAATCGCAGCACGTAAGCCGGGAGATGACAAAGGATCGCGACTTCTCCGATGCGGAAGTACAGCTTGTCGGGGATGAGGATTTCATCCACCTTATGCTTCGTCCCGTTTTTCTTTCTTGCGGCCATCGTGTTCGCACCGGCAAATGCCGCGCTATTGGCCTATTGTGACACAGGTGCGGTGAGGAATAACAAAATTTCACCGCCGCTGATCGGTGGCGCCGGCCAAATTACGCCAGGCAAGCGGCGAGAGGTGCGAAAGCAATTTCGATTCGGACTTAGCCGCGCCCAACGGAAAAGCCTCTTAAGAGGTGCTTCCCTTAAGAGGCCAGTGAAAAATCATTGTGCATGCGAGATATTCTCGCCGATGGTTAGTGTTTCTTTTTCTTTTTTGCCTTCTTCTTCGTTGCCATTGAAGGTGCCTCCGTGAGCGATTTTCCCTTGCAAAGGGGTGGACAACTTTGGGCCCTTAACTCGAAGAGCAAACCCAACTCGTAGTATGGATGAGCTCTATAACTCAAGATATTGCGGTAGGGTTAACGAAGTGTCAATAGAATTCTGCAGTTTTCGCGCAATTTCTTAAGCTGGCAAACACGATGAGACAGAGTGGTCGGTGGTCGGTGGTCGGTCGCCGGTGGTCGGTGGCCGGTGGTCACTGAGCAGTGGTCGGTAAACTCGACGGTCTTGAAACTGGCCACTGATCACTAGCCACTGATAACCGTTCGTCGGCCTGAAGACTAACGACCATCGCCGAACGACTGGTACTATCCCCTCATGCAGCGCGATCCGGTCGAACTGGAGATTTTCAAAAACCTGTATCACTCGATCGCCGAGGAGATGGGAGCGGCGCTGCGGCGCACCGCATTTTCTCCGAACATCAAGGAGCGGCGCGATTACTCCTGCGCCGTGTTCGATGGCGCGGGACACGTCATCGCGATGGGCGATCACATGCCCGTGCATCTCGGCTCCATGCCGATGTCGGTGCGGGCCGCGATTGACGCGGGCCCCATGGCGGCCGGCGATATGGTCATGCTGAACGATCCGTTTCGCGGTGGAACGCACCTACCCGACATCACGCTGGTGGCTCCTGTCTTTTTTCAGTCACGTCGGGTTCAGTCACGTCGAGTCCAGTCGCGCCGGCCGAAGCGCTCGGGACAAAGTTCCCCTGATTTCTATGTCGCGTCCCGCGCGCATCATGCCGACGTGGGCGGAGCCTATCCCGGGTCGATGGGCCTGTGCCGCGAGATCTATCAGGAAGGCGTGCGCATCCCGCCGGTGAAACTGATGTCCGGCGGAGTAATGAATCGCGATGTGCTGGCGATGCTGCTGAACAACGTGCGCACTCCGGAGGAGCGGCGTGGCGACCTGGGCGCTCAGATCGCCGCCTGCCACACCGGCTCCGAAAGGCTGCGCGAAGTTTGTTCGCGTTATGGCGTGGAGCATGCAAAGCGCGCCGCCGCGGAGCTTCTGGATTATTCCGAAGAGCTGATGCGGGCCTTTCTGCAGCAGGTGCCTGAAGGCGAATACCGCGCCGAAGATTTTCTGGACGGAGACGGAATCAGCGAGAGGCCAGTGAAGATGGCGGTCGCGATCAAGATCCAGAACGCCTCACGCAACCGCCGATCGTCTTCCGAGGCAGGTCCGTGCCCCGTCGTCCTTGTCGATTTCACCGGCAGCGATCCGCAGGTGGAAGGCAGTGTGAACGCCGTGGCGGCCATTACTTATTCGGCGTGTTTCTACGTCTTTCGATGCCTGCTGGCAGAGGATATTCCTGCAACCGCGGGACTGATGCGGCCGATCGAGGTGATCGCGCCCGAAGGGACGATTGTGAATGCGCGTCCTCCCGCCGCGGTCGCGGGCGGGAATGTGGAGACTTCGCAGCGCATCGTCGACGTTCTGCTGCGGGCGTTGGCCCAGGCGATTCCCGATCGCATTCCGGCGGCGGCCTCGGGCACAATGAATAATTTGACCATCGGCGGAATTGATCCCCGCACCGGCGAGCCCTTCACGTATTACGAGACAATCGCGGGCGGGATGGGAGCGCGTCCCGGAAAAGCGGGTGTTTCCGGCGTGCACACCCACATGACGAATTCGCTGAACACTCCAGCGGAGGCGCTGGAGTATGCCTATCCCCTGCGCGTGCGGACATATTCCTTGCGGCCGGAGAGCGGAGGGCCAGGCGCTTTTCGCGGCGGCGACGGCGTGGTCCGTGAGATCGAAGTGCTTACCGATTGCGATGTCACGCTGCTGGCCGACCGGCGCTCGCGCGGTCCGTGGGGATTGGCGGGAGGCAACGACGGAGCTGCAGGCAAGGCATCGATCCTGCGCTCTGACGGCTCAGTTCAGCCCATGCCCGGCAAGTTTAGCGCGAGGCTCCGCCCGGGCGAGCGCATCCGGATTGAAACTCCCGGAGGCGGGGGTTGGGGAACTCGCTGAGTTGCTTGTATTGGAATGGTTGGGTCGAGCAGAATTGCAGAGCACAGGAGGGACGATGCAACTGATGCGCGCCGCCGAAGTTCCTCATACCGAGCGCGACCTGCTTTTTCGCGCGTCGCGGGTCCATGCCGTGTTGACGGTGCTGGCATGCCTTGGCTTCTGTGTGTGGTTCATTCTCCACACCTGGCCGCATCCCAAAACTGCGTATTGGGTCAGCGGCGTTATTTTGCTTGTGCTGCTGGTGATGCACCGGTTCGTGACCGGCCGCTTCCATCCTTCGAACTGGCTGGTGCGCGTGGGCGACGAAGGCCTGTTCATTCACTTTCGTTCGTACCTGAACGACCATCTCAGCGCCGACGATCCCACAGTCGTTTTTCTTCCTTACTCGGAGATTCACTCGGCGCGCCTGGTGCGCGAGCATGTGACGACGCGGGATATGAACGGCCGGTCCACAACCGAGTTCCAGCACTGGGTGGAGTTGGAACTTGCCACGGATTTCGCAGCGCTTGCCGACGCGATCGGAACTGAAAGGGGTCGGCCGGCGGCCATGGAAAAACGCTGGTATGGCACCAGCTCGTCTCTCTACCTCGACTATCCGGTGCAGATCCAGAGTGCTCCCTTCTTGCGCGTTCGCTGGCAAGTGGTTCCGCGCGTCGCAGTGCTGTTCGATGCGCTGCGGCCACGCGTGGAAATCGCTCCCGAAGTGAAGCTCTCGGAAGATTTTTCCGCTCTGCAGAACTTGCCCGCCGCAGAGCAGCAAAAGAAACTCCGGGAATTAAATCAGCGCGGCCAGACCATGGCGGCCATTTACGCGGCCAGAAGGCTCTACGGCTGCAGCCTTACGGAAGCCACAAATTTGGTGAAAGGATTGAGCGGATACGAGTCATGACGAATGCAGCGGCTCACTACCTGGAAGAAGCGCGCCGGCAATTGCGCGGACATAAACGCATGGGCGAAGGGGCGATGTCCCAACTGAAGGACGAACAGTTTTTCATTGCGCTCGATCCGGAGGCGAACTCGGTCGCGGTTCTCGTCAAGCATCTGGCGGGCAACATGCATTCCCGCTTCACCGATTTCTTAAACTCGGATGGCGAGAAGCCAGACCGCTTTCGCGATCGCGAATTCGAAATCACTTCGGCGACGACCCGAGCCGACATCATGGAATGTTGGGAGGAAGGCTGGGCCTGCGTCTTCGCGGCCATCGAGCCGCTTCAGCCTGAAGATGTGATGCGGACGGTGACGATCCGCGGCGAGCCTCACACGGTGCTGCAGGCCATCAACCGCCAGATCGCGCACTACGCCCAGCACATCGGCCAGATTGTGTTCCTGGCCAAGCATCTGCGGTCGAGTGAGTGGAAGACGCTGAGCATCCCGCGCGGCAAGTCAGAGGAGTACAAGACGGCCCCGCCGAAAACGTACAAGCCGGCCAGCTAAGACCCAGAACATTTCAGAGTGGGCGTCATCCCGATCGGAGCCGCTTTTCAGGCGGAGGAGGGATCTCCCATCCACGAAATCAGTGGGATGGAGATCCCTCAGCCGGCTGAAAAGCGCCGGCTTTCGGGATGACCCTCGATGAGGAATCAGCCCTCACAGATCATCCGCGGCCGCGGTGCTAGAATCATACGTTTTGTGTTTGCCGCGGCTTTAGCATCTAATTCATAGGGTGGCAATCATGGCTGGGTCTGCAAGTGAGAGAACAATGCTGGCGGTGGTCAAGCCCGAAGCGGCGCCGGGCGCGGATGTTCGCGAAGTCAAGATCCCCGGCTTCGGACGCACCGACGTGCTGGTCAAGGTGAAGGTCGCCTCCATCTGCGGCACCGATCTGCACATTTATAACTGGGACCGCTGGGCCCAGAACCGGATCAAGCCGCCGCTGATTCCCGGGCATGAATTTTGTGGAGAAGTAGTCGCCTTCGGTGACGAAGTGACCAGCGTCAAGGAAGGCGATTTCGTTTCCGCCGAGATGCACGTGGCCTGCGGCAAGTGCCTGCAATGCCGCACCGGCGAAGCTCACATCTGCCAGAACGTAAAAATCATCGGCGTCGATGCCAATGGAGCCTTCGCCGAGTATGTTGTGATTCCGGAATCGAATATCTGGAAGCTCGATCCCGCCATTCCGCCGGATTACGCCTCGATCCTCGATCCCTTGGGAAATGCGGTGCACACGGTTTTAGCCGGGGAGATTGCCGCGAAGAGCGTGGCCATCACCGGCTGCGGTCCGATCGGATTATTTTCGATTGCCGTGGCCAAAGCGGTGGGAGCGACCTCGGTTTTCGCGATCGAAGTCAACGAACACCGCGCCCGCATTGCCCGCGAGATGCAGGCCGACTATGTGCTCAATCCGGCAAAAGAAGATGTGCATGACATTGTCATGGAAAAGACCGGCGGACTTGGCGTGGATGTCGTGCTCGAAATGGCGGGCCATCCCGACTCGATTCGCACCGCGTTCGACAGCGTGCGCCGCGGCGGCAGAATTTCTCTACTCGGCCTGACCTCGAAGCCGATCTCGCTGAATTTTTCCGAAGACATCATTTTCAAAGGCATCACGATTCAGGGCATCAACGGACGCCGCATGTATCAGACCTGGTATCAGATGACTGCGCTGCTCAAGAGCGGCAAGCTCAACCTGCATCCCGTGATCACCGACCGCATCTCCATGAAAGATTTCGGCAGCGCCATGGAGCGGCTGAAGACCGGGGAGGCCAGCAAGATTCTGGTATATCCGAACGGGGTGCGGTAGTGTGGCTCGGGCACTCCTGCCCGCGAAGGCTTGGCCACGGATTTACACGGATCAGAACGGATAAGCTCTTTCCGGACAATCGTATTAAACTCAAGATTTGGCTCTTAATCCGTGTGAATCCGCGTAAATCCGTGGCAAAGAAGTTGAGGTGTCCATGACCACCGCAACCCGCACCAACCCGCTCTCCTATCTGACGGACCAACTCAACGAACTCAAGGCCAAGGGCACTCATTTCAAGCTGCGCGTGCTGGACGACGAGCAGGCGCCTGTCTGCACATTTGACGGCAAGAAAGTCATCAACCTCGCGTCGAACAATTATCTGGGATTGACCACGCATCCCAAGCTGCGCGAGGCGGCGCTTGAGGCCACGCGCAAGTTCGGCGTCGGATCGGGCGCGGTGCGCACTATCGCCGGGACCATGAAGATCCACATGGAGCTCGAAGAGAAGATTGCGCGCTTCAAAAATGTGGAAGCGTGCGTGGTCTTCCAATCTGGATTCGCGGCCAACGCGGGCACGGTGTCGGCGGTGCTGGGCAAAGATGATTTCATCATTTCCGATGCGCTGAACCACGCCTCGATCATCGACGGCGCGCGCCTTTCGAAGGCGAAGATTCTCGTCTTCCGCCACAAAGACATGGCGCACGCGGAAGAACAGCTAGCCAGCATCAAGAACGAGCCGGGCAAAAAGCTGCTGATCACCGACGGCGTCTTCTCCATGGATGGCGACATCGGGCCGCTGCCCGCGCTCTGTGACCTCGCCGAAAAATATGGCGCCATCATGATGGTCGACGACGCGCATGCCTCCGGCGTTCTCGGCCGCAACGGGCGCGGAACTATCGATCATTTCAAGATGCACGGGCGCGTGGACATCCAGGTCGGCACGCTGTCAAAAGCGATCGGCGCGCTGGGCGGATACGTCTGCGGCACGCGCGATCTGATTGACTTTCTGTATCACCGCGCGCGCCCATTCTTGTTTTCAACCTCGCATCCGCCGTCGGTGGCGGCCACCTGCATCGCCGCCTTCGACGTTCTCGAGCAAGAGCCGGAGCGAATGGAAAAACTCTGGGAGAACACGCGCTTCTGGAAAAAGGAACTCGGCCTGCTGGGATTCGACATCGGCGGGCGCGCGACTCCCGCCAGCGAAACTCCGATCACGCCCATCATCATCGGCGACGGCAAGCTCACCATGGACTTCTCCCGCGAATTGTTCAAAGAAGGCGTGCTGGGGACGGGTATCGCGTTCCCGACCGTGCCAGAAGGAAAAGCGCGAATCCGCACCATCATGACGGCAACGCACACGAAAGAAGAACTGGATCAGGCGCTGAGCGTGCTGAAGAGCGTCGGCAAACGCATGGGGATCTTGCAGACCTGACGACGACCAGCCGAGCTGCGCTCGGCGGACGGGCAAGAGTGCCAGTCCCCACATGAGTGCCTGTCCCCACACGAGCCTCACGTCATTCCGGCACTACCTCAATCGCCGTCACCGTGGCGTAGCGGGTGACGGGAACGAACTCCAGCAGCAACTTGCCTTGTGCGTTTGGCGCGAGTCCTAAAATCTTTTTTACCAGCGGATGGTTCTCTCCCGCTTCCTGAAAAATATTCAGATTCGCAAGAACCGTTTTCCCGTTACAGAAAACGTTGAATACGTGGCCTCGATTATTGCCGAGGGTCGCCAGAGCGCTGGGCTGCGCCGGATCGGAGTTCCCCAGTCCGTTACGGCGCTCGATGAAATGCAGCGTGACCGTATACCGGCCCGGAGCAACCGGAATCGCATACGAAAAATGTCCCCACCGCTCGGTTTCGTAGAATTCCGGATCGTCAGTGTCATTTGCCGGCTGCTGGCTCGAGCTGAGCTGGCCGCCCTTGAAGTACGTGTCGGGACTCCACCATCGGCTGTCGTTGGAGTAATACGGTGCGTCGCGTGCGACGATGCGCACCGGCCGCAAGTGGCCACGCACACCGGGCAGAATCTCAATGGCGGAAACCATGGCACTTCCTCCGCCCGCCGAGGAAAACTTCAGATGCAACTGACCATCGGCGGCGGGAGAGATGTCGGGGAAGACCTTGACATTAGCGGTCCGGTCGCCGCCGGAATCGGCGATTACGTCGAAATCATGCAGCAGCGGCTGGCCATTGGCCAGAAGGTCGATAAGACGGCTGCCTTCACCACCGCCCGCCGGGTTTTCCGGGCCGTAAAAAGTTTCCGCGAAGTGCAAATGCAGTTCGTAAACCCCGGGCTTGAGCGGGATGTCATATGCGAAATCGCCCTGACGGCTGTTGCGATAGATGGCCGGATCCTGCGTGCGCCAGATATGTTGGACAGCACTCCGCACCGAAGATCCGCCCGAGAAATAGGAGTCCGGAGACCAGAGCTTGCCGGCGTGGTCCACATACTTGTGGGTCGCGCCGGCGAGGATGTGGACTTCTTCACCCACCGGCAGTCCGACCGGCGGTTCCGCGGGGGTTTGCGGAGCGTAAGAAGGAGAGACGTTGGGCTGTGGTTTCGATCTTTGATAAGTAAAAAAGATTGCCAGCCCCACAACCACCAGCATTACAAGGCCGCCGAGCACCCACGGGTATTTCGCGCTGGTCCGCGATGCGGCCGCTGGCGTGAGGTCTGGAGCACGGGCGTACGGCGCCGCAGGAACACCGGTTGGCGGCACGGTTTCAAAAGATGGAATGTATTGGCCTACCGGGATCGTGATGCGTAGGGAATGATTGGCCCCCTCGGAAGCGTAGTATTCGCTGAGACGCTTGCGCAGGCGGTTGGCCTGTACGCGGACGATGGAGTCGCTATCCTGATCGAAAGTGTCAGCGCGGTCAAAGACGTCGAGCGCGACGGAATATTCCTTAATATGATCGGTTTCGCCGGCGAATTTCTTTTCGCAAAGATAGGAAAGCAGATGGGTCAGGGTCGGAGATCGCGCAAATAGATTGGATCGCAAGACGGACTGTAGTTCCGACCGCTCTGCTTCCCACGCGACCGACTGTAGCACCGGCGAAGGCACGTGAACCCTCCTGTGCCGTCTGCACTGCACGCCTCTACTATGGTTATACGCTTGCGGCGGGCGTTTGGTTGCCCGCAACGGTTACGTTAACCCCGCTGTAACCCCCTTGTTTTGTGCTCGCGGCGGCAAGCGGCTGAGGCCCTTCCGTTAAACGACTTCGGGTTGAGAAACATGATCTACGGCTCGTGTAACCCCCGGAATCTCACGAATTGGTAGCGGGCATAGCGTTGTGGAGCAGAGCGATTCGCGGCATAACGGAACCAGACGCGGAGAGCAAATCCGGAAGGGCGGGGAGCAGTCCAGCCGGATCAGAGGCGACTCCGGAGAAAGGGGTTGGTTATGCGAACGATCACACTGAAGTTCATGATGCTGGCGTTAGTGCTGCCACTCTGCGGCTATGCGGTCGCAGAGTCGGTCCCCGAGCAGGGCAGGGTCAATATGAACGCGATGTCGGTGGCCGAACTGGAAAAGGCAGGTGACCTGGCGCGCGCGCAGAAGGATTACGACTTGGCGATCCAGTATTTCCAGACCGCCCTGCGCAGAGACCGTAAGAATGCGGTGCTCTACAACAAGCTGGGCATGTCGGAATTGAAAAAGGATAGCCTGAGCGTCGCGCGGGTGGATTTCGAGAGGGCGGTGAAGCATAACTCGAAGTACGCCGAGGCGGTCAACAATATCGGAGCAGTGGACTACATGAGAAAGAGCTATGGCTCGGCGGCGAAGTATTTCAAGAGGGCGGTCGCCCTCGATGAAACCGATGCCACGTATCACGTCAACCTGGGAGCGGCGTGGTTCAGCCAGAAGAAAATGGAGCGGGCGATCGCCGAATACAATCGCGCCATGGAGCTTGACCCGAACGCGCTGCTGGAGAACTCCAGGGTGGGTGTTACAGCCCGAATCTCGAGTCCTGAGGAACGCGCGCAGTACTCTTTTTTACTGGCGAAGCTGTACGCGGAGCGCGGAGATGTGGAAGATTGCCTGGTCTGCTTGAAAAGGGCAAAGGAAGACGGGTATCGCAATCTGGCGAATGTTTATAAGGATCCGGAGTTCAGCCGAGTGCGGCAGAATCCGAGGGTGCAGGAGGTGGTGCCTCCGCCGCAAGCGAAATAAAGCTGAAGTCGATCGCGGGCTTCTTCTCCCAACCGGGGAACGGAGGAGAAGCCCGGCGGAGCTGGAGACCTGAGGAAAGCGCGTTCAATCGGCGCGATATGCGAACTTCCCGCCTACGATCGTCGCCACGACCTTCCCAGTAAACTTCCAGCCGTCAAACGGAGTGTTGTGCGATAGCGAATGCGACTTCGCTGCTTCGAAGGTCCAGCGCTTCTTCGGATCGAAAATGGTCACGTCGGCATGGCTGCCGTGTGCCAGTGATCCGCGGCCGTGGAGATCGAAGACCCGGGCCGGCCCTGCCGTGAAAAGTTCGACGAGGCGAGTCAAAGGAATCTTCTGCTCCCGATGAAGGTTCGTAATCGCCAGCGCCAACGCCGTTTCCAATCCTGTAATGCCGAAAGATGCGCGCTCGAATTCCACCTGCTTTTCGTGCGCGGCGTGGGGCGCGTGGTCGGTGGCTATGGCGTCGACCGTGCCGTCGGCCAGCGCTACCAGAATCGCTTCGCGGTCGGTTGCGGACCGAAGCGGCGGATTCATCTTGCAGTTCGTATCGTATTCGCCAACATTCTCGTCAATCAGGGTGAAATGATGCGGAGTGACTTCGCAGGTCACGCGGGCCTTGGCACGCTTGCCGCGCCGGACTGCCTTGAGCGCGTCCGACGTGGAGAGATGCGCCACATGCAGCCGCGATTCGCGAATCTGCTGGGCGAGGGTGACGTCGCGCTCGACAATGGCAGCCTCGGCCGAGGCACCGGCCGCACGCAGGCCAAGCCTGAAACTCGTGGGCCCGGCATGCATCGAGCAATTTTCCGTCTGCCTCGTGTCCTCGGCGTGCTGCACCACGGGAAAGTTCAACTCGGCGCCCAGGCGCAAAGCCATGCGCATGACGTCGTCGTCGAGAATCGGTTTGCCATCGTCGGTGACAGCGACTGCTCCGGCGCGCTGCAGAGCGGCGAAATCGGTGAGCGTTCCGCCTCGGCTGCCGCGGGTCGCGGCGGCGATCGGGAACACGTTCACCACTGCACCGCGCTCCGGATGTCGCAGCCAGCTCACCCATTCCGCCGTGTCGACCACGGGCGCGGTGTTTGGCATCGTGCACACCGACGTGAAACCGCCGGCGGCAGCAGCAGTCGTTCCGCTGGCCACAGTCTCTTTGTAGCTCTGCCCCGGTTCCCGCAGATGTGCGTGCAAATCGATGAAGCCCGGCGCTACGATCAGGCCCCGGGCATCGAATTTCTCGTCGGCACCGCCGCGGATTTTTCCTGGTGGCGCAACTTCAGCGATACGCCCTTCGCGTAAAAGAACGTCCATCGGGGCGTTAATCTTCGCTGCAGGATCGATGACGTGGCCACCTTTGATCAGCAGGCTCCCGTTGTCGCGTTGGTTCTTAGCAGTCATTCAGCACTCAGCGTCCTGTCCCAAGCATCTTAGGGGCGTCAGGCGATCTGCCTTATCCGTGTTGATCCGTGCAAATCCGTGGCTCATTTCGCTTTCCCCAACGCTCGCGCCAGGATTGCCATGCGCGTGGGTACACCATTGTGCACTTCATCTACGATGACCGACTGCGGCCCGTCGGCAACCTCGGCGGTCAATTCAAGGCCGCGGATGATCGGGCCCGGATGCATGACAATGGCATCGCGCTTGGCCTGCTTCAGCCGAGTTGTCGTCATCTGATAGCGCGCAATGTAATCCTGCAGGCGAATCTTTTTGCCCTCCAGTCGCTCCTTCTGCACGCGCAGCAGCATGACAACGTCGGTTCCGCGTAATGCGTCCTCGATGTGGCGGGTCACTCGCAGGCCGGGCGCCAGCGTGGCTGCCACGTCGGGCACAAACTCCGGAGGACCGCAGAGCGTGAGTTTGACTCCAAAGCGGGTCAGCAGATGGCAGGCGCTGCGGGCCACGCGGCTGTGAAAAATGTCACCGATGATCGTGGCCTGCAATCCCTTGAACGATTTCTTGTGCTTGAGAATGGTGAGCGCGTCGAGCAGAGCTTGCGAAGGATGTTCATGCATCCCGTCGCCGGCATTGATGACGGGGATGTCGAGATGCGAAGCCATCAAGTGCGGAGCACCGGCACAGGGATGCCGCATGACAATGCAATCGGCGCCGACGGCGCGCAACGTGTAGCCGGTATCGAGCACGGATTCGCCCTTCTCGATGCTTGAGCCCGACGACTGCACCAATGTGGTCATGGCACCCAGCGATTTTGCTGCAAATTCAAAGGAAGAGCGCGTCCGCGTGGAAGCTTCGTAAAACAGAAGGACGATGCGCTTGCCGCGCAGCAGCGGGCGGGCTTTCTGCGGATTCATGCGGCGGGCGAGTTTCAGCAGGCCCAGGATTTCCTTCGTGTCGAGATGCTCGATCCCGAGCAGCGAACCGCGTGCAGGCTTGTTCATCGGAAAAAGGTAAACGGTGCATCATACGCGGCACGCGCGGAGGCTGCAAGGTCCGATTTGCGGCGTTTTGCGGCGAGCGAAGAGCTAAGAACGATCGCGGCGGCCGAAAATGCTGCCGCCCAAGGCGCCGCCCAGCGCGCCCAGTATGACCGAGGAGACCAACAGCAAGATGCCGCCAAAAATCAGCATCATTACAAAACCTTCAGGAGTTTTCATCTGCTCGAGAGCGGCTTGCACCTGCGCATCGCCGCCATGGGCCGCGGCCCACTTTTGTGCGTTATCGATAATTCCCTCGCGGAACTTGGTGCGCAAATCAGGAACCATCGCGGCAAACGCAACCAGCAACGCCAGGAGGGCGAAACAGAAAAAACCGCCCAACGCGCCCAGTTTTCCGCCGCTTCCGGCACCGATCGCAACGCCCGATCTCGCCTGCCGATAAAAGACTACGGCCAGAAACCCGGCGCTAAACATCGCCATCAGAGGATTCAGTCCTAAAAACATCAGCAAGGTGGTAACGATGGCAGCCAGGGCGCAGGGTTTCAGCGCTTGAGACCAAGGTCCGGAAACCGCCAGCACCGGGACCGTTTCCGTGGCGGGCAGGGCCGGCGCGGGTGCTGAACTCTCTGCGAGCTGGCCGAATCCTCCGGCCGTTGCCGGTTCAGCGACCAGGACGCGGATCTGCGGAGCACCGCAATGCGGACAGAATGGCCGTCCTTCATCCAGCACCTGACCGCACTTGTAGCAGGGTTGCTCCATCGTCGAAGGCAGAACGCAGACACAGAGGGGCTGAGTTGAAGTTACCGCACTGATCAGGGTAGAAGCAAGGCGCGCCGCGCCTGTTTTGGCGTTAGATGTCTCCGCGCTTTCCGCGGGAATGCATATAAACGATGGCGAAGTTCGATCCCTTGCTCGCATCACCGGCTTCTACTGCCACGATGCGTTGATTGTCCTCAGTGCCGACTTTCAGTTCGGTGACTGGCCCGGAGCTCTCGTCGCACTTGAGTTCCTGGCTATCGCTCGAATCCTTGTCGCCATCGTGGACCTCGACACCTGCATCGTGATGCTCTGAATGACATTCGAGCACTTTGCCATATTTCTTCAGCTTGCTGCGGTAGAACGCGATTACTTTTGCCGGAGCATCGGCGGTTTCGTATTTCGCAACGATCAGCTTCAACCCGAACGCCTCGGTCAACACGCCGAAGTTGAGGGGTTCGTTGTCTTGCTCCAGTTTCGGCTGGGCGCCGGGATAGAGCGGAATTCCCGCCTTCTTGGCATCGGCATCCTTGCCGACATGCAGATCTCCAATAGAGCTGCGAACGTCGAATGATTTGTCCCCGCTTTCGGATTGCTGCGTCCAGGCGGGTGTGGTCAAAACGATGAGGGCCAAGGTGAGTGTGAAATGCCGAAACATAAGCTCCCTCCTCTAACAGGCTGCGGAAAAACTCATTTCGTGAGTTGAAAATCTCCCAGCGCCTAAAGGCGCCACTGATTTTGCCGGACTTGCGGCGCGGCTGAAAGCCGCGCCCTTTCAAATACCGGCCAGGATCCGCATTTTTCCGCCGCCTGCTAAACCGCCGGCGCTCTATATATCCGCGTCCTTGCCGTGCGTTCGCAGATACACCAACGAAAAACTCGATCCCGTGCCCGCCGGCTCGACCGCAACGATGTGCTGGTTTTCTTTGGTGCCGACTTTCAGTTCCACAGTAACTCCACTCTTTCCTTCACAGGTCAGTTCATGGGAGCCGTGTTCCTGATCTTTGATGTCGGCGTCCACGTCCATGTGGCTGGTGTGGCAGACCAGCACCTTGCCGTATTTCTTGAGCTGATCTTTGTAGTAATCAACCACCTTCGACGGCGAATCACTCGACTCATATTCGAGCGCTACGACTTTCAATCCGTAGCCGAAGCCGGAAATATTCACGTTGGCGCTTTTGTCGTCGCCGTTGGAGTCCTGCTGTTTCAAGCGGGCTCCGGGATAAATGGCGACGCCGACGTCTTCTGGGTTCGCTCCTTTGCTGACATGAATGCCGCCCACCGGAGTTTGGATGTCCACCTGCTTGTCTTCGCCGTTCTGTTCTTTTTTCACATTCACGCTGCAGGCGGAGAGAAGAAGTATCGCGCAAGTGGAAAGCACGAGGAAAAATGGAAGGAGCAAACCAAATCTAGTTTTGCGCATGACCGGATCCTCCTTTGGCAACCTGCGCCGGACGTTCGAGCCCGGCACCGCGCTGTGCGACATTGGGAATCGTAACCGGCAGATGGCCGCGAATCTGGATCTCTCCAAACAACGCCTTGATCGCGGCCACTTCCGACACTGTCGCATTCGAAAATGTACAAACGTAATTCTCGGTATTGGGAAAATCGCTCGCGAGATATGGATTCCCCATGGCGATCACCACCGTTTTTTGAGCGGCGCGGTCGAGAATCCGCTGCAGCAGCGTGCCTGTCGCATCGGTCATGACCATGGAGTTGCCAATCTTTCCGGCCGTCGGGATTACATACACCGCCGCTACAACCGTTTGCGCGTCGTTCACCGCCTTCAGCACTTCGTCGCTCATGCCGGCGGCAATCCGCGGATCTACATAAATCACGCGCGCATCCGGAATGCGCGAACGGAACTCGCGTCCGAAAGCGCGCCCGGAATCGCTGCGCACGTCGTCTGAAAAAAGCACGGCCACCACCTGGTTGCCTGTCTCTTCTCTTGACATATACGGAAGAGCGGCCTTGGTGGTTCCCTTAGCTTTCAGAGGAAGCACCTTGCCGTTGTCGCGGACCACAGTAATCGCCGCATCGGCAACTTGCTGGCCAAAAGCCAGATCTTCCGGCTTGCCTACGGAATTTGCGATCGCACTAAGATCGACCGTGCGAGCGTCATTCAGACCGAGAGACGCCTTTATTTTCAGAATCTTAAGCACGGAGTGATCGAGGCGCCGCTGGGGTATCTCGCCGGAAGATACTGCCTTGATCATGGCCTGATAGGAAGCTCCAAGATCGGCCGGGATCAGCAACACGTCGTTCCCCGCTTTGAAGGCCTCGACCGCGGCCCGGCCAATATCGTTGGCAAACAGGTGCGTCAATCCCGCCATATCGAGCGCATCGGTCACGACCAGCCCTTTAAATCCGAGCTGATTTTCGAGCAGATCGGAAACTACCAGTGGCGAAATTGTGGCTACGTGATTCGGATCGGGATCAAGTGCGGGGACGGTCACGTGCGCCACCATGACCGCGTCGACGCCTGCGGCGATGGCCTGGCGAAATGGTGGAAGCTCGATCGAATCCAGATGAGCGCGGTCTACATTCACGCTCGCCACTCCCAGATGCGAATCGGTGGCCGTGTCGCCGTGGCCGGGAAAGTGCTTCACCGTAGCTAACATCCCGCCTTCATGCGCGCCCCGAATGTAAGCGGTCACCAGATCCCCCACCTGCTTTGGATCTTCTCCGAATGATCGCGTGTTGATGATGGGATTCGCGGGATTGGAATTCACGTCGGCATCGGGAAAAAAATTCCAGTGCACGCCGAGGGCGCGCGCTTCCTGGGCTGTGATGCGGCCGAACATTTCTGCGTCTTCCAATTTGCCGTCGGCCCCGAAGGCCATCGCGTGCGGGAAGTTTGTCGTCCCCATCAGCCGCGTCGCCACGCCGCGTTCAAAGTCAGCCGCGAACAGCAAGGGCAGCTTGGAATCGCGTTGCAGGCGATTGAGCAACTCCGCGGCTTCGTAAGGTTCGCTGCGCAAAAGAAACGGACCGTCTACGTGGACGGTCATGGCGAAGCCTCCCACGTGATATTTCTGCATCGACTCGCGCAATTGCAGATACTCCGGGCTTTCGACATTGAGGAAGCTGGCGCGGCACCAGATCATGAAAACCTGGCCGACTTTTTCCTCCAGCGTCATCTTGTGCAGCGTTTTCTCGGCCCACTTGTCGCCGGCAGAGGTGTGCCGGATGGGTCTCGGACGCGAATACTTTTCTTTGGGGAAAGCAGGCAAGGCCAGCGTAATGACAAGAAGGATGACTGCGAGACTCTTCGGCATAGCAGCAAAACGATAGCAGAAGGTACGAGTGGGATGCGGGAATTCGGAGTTGCTCTGCCACAACAAGCATGTCAAGCATCAGGAATCTTTCGCGCGAATCTGCGCTAACGAATCGCTGACCAGCGCCATGGCTTTCTCCTGGATCTGCGGTTCGTCGCCGAATCCGGTGAGCCATGTCACTTCTGGTTCGCGGCGGAACCAGGTCATCTGGCGCTTGGCGTAATTGCGATGCGCCTGCTGGGCGGCTTCGAGAGCCTGCTCGCGCGTCAACCCTCCGCGAACCAGTTGCGCAGCCTGTTTGTAGCCGAGCGACGCCATCGGACGCGCGTCGGCTCCGTATTTTTCCAGCAGCTTGCGGGTTTCTTCGATCAGGCCGGTTTCAAACATGATGCGGGCGCGTTCGTTGATGCGGTCATAAAGCGCGGCGCGATCGGGATCAAGGCCCAGCCGCAAAATACGGAATCCGCGCAGCGGGTCGCGGCCTTCCTGCCACAACTCCGACATTTTCTGCCGCGACGCGAGGCACACTTCGATTGCCCGGATCAGCTTGGGCACGTCGTTGGGATGGATTTTGCCGGCAGCGGCGCGGTCGAGCCTTTGCAGAATGCGGTGTAAATGACTGGAGCCGCGACTCGCGGCCAGCTGGCGCAGACGTTCTCGTAACTCCTCCGAACGCTGCGGTCCGGGGAAAAGTCCTTCGAGCAGAGCGCGCAGGTAAAGTCCCGTGCCTCCCACCACGATTGGCAGATGATGGCGCGAGTTGATGTCCGCAAGCACTTCGCGCCCTTGCCGCGCATATTCGCCGGCGGTTACGTCGCGCGCGGGATCGACACAATCAAAAAGATGGTGAGGAGCGCGGGCGCGCTCTTCCACGGTCGGCTTCGCGGTGCCAATGTCGAACTCGCGGTACATCGCAACCGAGTCGCAGTTGACGATCTCTCCGTGAAACGCTTCTGCCAGCTTGAGAGAGAGCGCCGTCTTCCCGCTGCCGGTCGGGCCGAGGATCACCACCAGCAGCGGCTCTGCGGGCGCGATCTGGCCGTTCTCCCGCTGCACGTTCAGCGCAGGCTCCAATGAATCTCGTGCCAGTAGCGGATGAGGGTGAGCATCAAGAGAAGAAATGCGATTAGCAGCAGCCCCGTGGTCTCCGACGCGTATACGGCGTGCCGGTGGTGCTTCTGCTCGGGATGATCCTGCTGATCTGGGGAGGACACGCGGCTATTGTAGCGCCGGGACTGCGCCGAACGGCAACCCGTGGTTGGCGAACATACTGATCGCGTGGATGAATCAGGCAAAAAAGCTCCCCGTTCCCAGTGCTACACTACGGCGTTCATGGCCGTTCCGCAAAGCAACCGCCGAGTCGTTCGTTTCGGAGTTTTCGAGCTCGATCTGAGCGCCGGAGAACTGCGTAAAAACGGTGTGAAGCTTCGTTTGCAGGGCCAGCCCTTCCAGGTACTGACGCTGCTTCTGGAACGTTCGGGGGAAGTCGTCACGCGCGAAGAGCTGCAGCAGAAACTGTGGCCCTCCGACACTTTCGTCGACTTCGATCACAGCCTCAATACGGCCATCAACAAAGTGCGGGAGGCGCTGGGAGATTCCGCCTCCAGCCCGCGTTACGTGGAAACTCTGGCTCGCCGCGGATATCGTTTTATCGCCCCGGTGCAAAGCGAGCCGAAGAATGCAGCGATCGAGTCGGCTGCGGAAATCGCTTCCGCCGCGGGCGCAGCCGCCAGTCCATCTCGTCAGGCTCCTGAGCCCGCGGTTGCGATCCATCCCGAACTGGAAGTACCAATTCCTCGCCGCAGCATTAGCCGAGGGCTTTTTGCTTTGACTCAACTGATGTATCTCATCTTTTATCTGGTCGCGCTTTTCCGTTTGCGTGCGGTTCAAGGCATTGCGGATTCGTTCTTACCGCCCTGGGCGGCAACGACTCTAGTCGCGACCGTCATGGTCACGGCGGGAGTTGGCATACCTCTGCGCTGCTATCTGCTCTCGGCGGTGGGCTTCGATTACCAGCGCCTCGGAGAAAAATTTCGTCAGATCTTCCCCTTCGTTCTGGCGCTCGATCAGCTCTGGGCCGTGGCTCCATTTCTGCTGATGCAGCAAATCGGCTTGGGCGCGGCCTTCGCCGTCAGTGCGGCGCTGCTGTATTTGCCGTTCTCCGAGCGTACCCTGATCCGCATGGCATACCTCGAATCCAAGTCGTCCACAAACTAATTTGGAACCAGACTCACCGATTCTGCGTAACTACGTCTAAGAGGCGGTGGAGGTGTGTGTTCCGCCGGAGGCTTTTATGAAATATCCCACTCTGAAGCGCGCTCCGCTCGCAATCCTTGCACTCAGCCTGGTTGCCGTGCTGCCGGCCCGTGCTGACGAATGGTCGAAAACCTATCAGCTCACGGGCAAGCCCGATCTCCAGATCGAGACTTCCGACGCAAACATCCGCGTTACTACGTGGGAGCAGAACAGCATCGAAGCCAAAGTGATCACTACGCGCTACAAAATCGGCGAAGGCGGGATCCGCGTCGAGGAACATCAGACAGACAATTCGGTTCAAATTGACGTGCACTATCCGCATCACGTGTTCAGCATCGACTTCGGCTCCAACCGCGTCGACATCATCATCCAGATGCCGCGCGAAGGCAACGTGAACCTGCGCACCGGCGACGGCAAGATCGACATTGCCGGCCTCAAAGGCGCGATGGACCTGCACACCGGGGATGGCTCCGAGAATCTCGACAATGTGGACGGCAAGCTGCACGCCTCCACGGGTGACGGACACATCAGGGCCAGCGGTCGTTTTGACGAACTCGAACTCAAGACCGGGGACGGCAGTGTGGAAGTTCGCGCGCTTGCCGGATCTCTGCTGAACACCGGGTGGCACCTTGAAACCGGCGACGGCAGCGTCTCTCTCGAAGTTCCCGCCGACTTCGCGGCCGACGTCGACCTGCATACCAGCGATGGACATATCGATCTCGACATGCCCGTAACGACTTCAGGAAAGATTCGCCAGAACGAAATTCAAGGCAAGCTCAACGGCGGCGGCAATCTGCTCATGATCCGCACCGGCGACGGATCAATTCATCTGAGAAAGGCTTGAGGCCATTCCATTTGGCGCGACTTCCGTCGTGCTGCTCAATGGTCATATTCGGTCGCCATATTAAAGACCGAGCCTTCGCTCTTGAGGAACGAGCGCCCGCCGCACTGCTAATTACAAAACTTACACATCCAGCCCGATCGACCGCATCAATTCCAGTCCATTACTTTTCGTGACCACGCCGTTTCGCAGCTTGTAATCGAACGTCATCTTGCCGTCCGCCAGATCATCCTGGAAATGGACATTATGCAGATGGCCGTCCAAGGTCGCGCCAATATCGGTAAGGGCGAGATCGTGGGTGGTCACCAGCCCGAGGGCGCCGCGTTGCACGAGGGCGCGCACAATACCCTCGCCACCAATTCGGCGATCTTTCGAGTTTGTGCCCTGCAACAGCTCATCGAGCAGGAACAGCAACGCTGGATGCCCTCCCGCGAAATCGAAAATCTGCCGCAGCCGTGTGATCTCGGCGTAAAAGCGCGAGCTGCCTTCCTGCAGAGAATCATTGATGCGAATGCTGGCGCCAACCCGCAACGGCGTAAGCCGCAGCCGCCGGGCTCGCACTGGCGCGCCCGCCATCGCCAGTACCACGTTAATCCCGATCGCCCGCAGAAGCGTGCTTTTGCCCGACATATTCGAGCCGCTCACCAATAAAACATGCGTCTCCCCGCTGATGTTCACGCTATTGCGAACACAATTTGTCGAGGGCAACAGCGGATGCCCCAACTCCTCTCCATCGAGCGCCGCCGTACCTTCCAGGAATTCGGGAAACGGATCGGCAGGGTGCTCGAAGCTGTAGCTCGCAAGAGAGAGTAGCGCCTCCATTTCCCCCACGACTCTGATCCACTTGCCCACTGCGCTGCCGTGCGCCCGACGCCAGCGTTCCGCCCCGAATGCCACCTGCACCGAGTACATCAATGGAGCATCGATGATTCGCACAAAGATGTTATGCCGCGAGTTGATCAGATCTATCAGGGTCCTCAGCCGCGCGATCGCCTGGAACGCCGTGATGCCGCCCGACACCAGCTCTCGTTGCAGTATTTGTATCTGAGGGGTGTGAAAGGCATGCGACTCCACACGCTCCAGAACACCGGAGAGAAGGTCCAGATCGTGAAACGCGTGCTCCGTCCCGTGCAGCACGGCTTCCAATGGAACTTTTAACCTGTATGTAAGCACCGCCTCGACGACAACCACGAACACCAGCGGCGTTGCGATGCCCCAGGCTGCCCACGTGATCGCGCCCAACACAGCTAGCCCGGCGAGGAGTGGCGCAAACCAGGCCAACCATGCTGATTTCATCAGGTTCTCAGATTCGGCCCATTTCACCAGAGCATCGGGATTCACACCCACGCCCGCATCTTGCCCGAGCACAGCCAGATCTTCGCGAAGATCGAGGTCACCGCGCAGCTCGTCGATCGCTGCATGGCGCTCGCGAATCTGGTCGCCTGCTGATGGAGAGAGCAGCCAGCGCGCCAGCGTCTCTTCTCCCATTCGTGTCCGCGCGGTCGATAGCAGCTGAAACAAACTCCCGCTGCCGAACAAATCCAGATCGGCGGCGTACACGTGATGACGATCGTTGAACCGCTGGCCGGTTTCTCCCGTGCCGGCCCACCGATCTTCCACGCGCGCCAGTCCCCGTTCATAAAACGCAACCGCGCGTTGGGCCAATTCCAACGACCGCAAAACTCGCGAGTGCCAGAACGCGATGCCCGCGAAAGCTGCGACCGGAATAGCAATCCACCAAGCCGAAAGGGAATGCGCTCGCAGTGAAGCCCACGCCAAAACTACCGCAAGAACAGCCAGCAAAAGTCGGACATTCCCCAGCCGAATATGGATCGTTTGAAGTTGGGAAGCCCGCGCCTCGCGGGCACCTCGACGATGCGCGTATTCCTCGGAGGGCAGCACTTGCTAGCAATGTAGCAGGTACGCCGCACGGTCGAAAGACTTACTGAGCTTTGAGTTTTCGCCGCATCGCCGAACAGAACGGCGCGCATTGCGATGCCGCCGAAATCGAATCGCTCATTGCGGCGAGCTTATTCCAGATCGGTTTTGTCGGGGTTGTAATAAAACCGGAAGCGCAGCGCCAAATAAGGTCCGGTGAAATCGCTGGGCAGCGGCGGAAAAGGATTGGAAGCCGTGATGCTGCCCCAGGCAGGACGGTCGAGGGCGACGTCGCCCGAGGTGGCGACGAGTCGCATGTCGGCCACTTTGCCATCTTTCGTGATGGCAAATTCGATGGCCAGTTTCCCTTTCTTCATCTCCGCCGATTCCGGAATCAGGTGATACCAGTTCTCCCGTACATCCTGCAAAATGCGCTGCAGGTAGGGACCGAAATCGACGCCCTGCGTGTCGCTGAGAATATCGAGCGCGCCAAGCTGCCGGCCGTGCGCTCCAGTGCCCAGCCCAAAGTCGCCGCCATCGCCGCCCACGCCGGCCCCGGCGCCCTGCGCCCTACGAGCTGCGGCATCCTGCGTCGCCTGCTGAATTGCTGAGCCCGCGCTCATCCCGCCTGCATACTTGCTGAAACTGTTCTCCGGATGAGCCGGCATCTGCAGCTGCGCGGTTTGATTGGTGTCAAATTGCGGACGCTGCGCCGGTTGCTGGGGCTGCTGTTGCACCGGCGCCCTACTCTGCGGCATGGCTTGCGGCGCGGCGGCCCGTGGGGCGTTCATGCCTGGAGCGCCGGGAGGCGGCGTTGCCAGAATTTTCCGCAACTCTTTCGGATCCAGTTCCGGATGCCGTGACGTCGCAATCCGGTCTTTATCCGACTCAATGGTCGTGTTCGGCTTGTGGGGCACTTTCTGCAGGTCCGGCGGAAGCGGCAGGAACGTCACATTCTTATCCTGCATCGGGCTGACCGGGATCACCACGGCATGGTGCCAGATGTTTTTTTCGATCCAGGGCAAATAGATCAGAAGCATGAACAGCAGCAGGTGGACGATAATCGAAATCCACGCCGCTTCCCGGCGGCGCGACCGTGTGAGGTCGTCCTGCAGCTGGATGAGCAGATGCGGTACACGCGCATCCAGATCGCGATAAGCGTTTTCCCAGTCCTGGCTGTCGTAAAGGCCGAGTTGCTCAGGCTGCGGCTTCGGAGGAGGCGGCGGCACTACCGGATCATGAAATGGAATATGGGTGATCGGCATGCTGCTGTTTTAGCTTTGTCCGCCTGTCGTTAGACACGCAATACACTCGCGGCGTTGCATTCGGGCATTCGTGGAGTACATGCAATCGGCGCGCCGTGCTTGAAAATCCAACTTGCTCCTATTTTCGCATCTTTCGCGCGTTTCCGCTCCCCACAATCGACGCGCGACTTCGGTCTGTAAACATATGTAAACGCGGGGCCGTAGCGACGTACGGTGCCGATCCGGAGTTTGAGGCTGGTCAGCCTTTGGCGATCCCCGCCAGCCCCACTTTCTTGCCGTGTTCGCGAATGCCCGCCACAATTTCGAGGGCCAGCGCCAGAGCGTTTCGGCCATCTTCCAGCGGCACCACTGGCGCGGATCGCTCCCGGACCGCATGAAGAAAGGATTTCAACTCGGCGTGCAGCGGTTCTTCTGACGCCACCGGCGGCTTGCTCACGCCGATTTGAGGATTCACCGAAGGCGCTCCGGGCGACGCTCCGTCAGCTCCCACCGTGAATACAAGGACTTCCTGTCGCCCGTAATCGAGTGAAACGTATTGCCGCGGCTGGAAGAAGCGTAGCTTGCGCACGCGCTCCGTTGAGACGCGGCTGGCCGTAAAGTTCGCAATGCAGCCCGATTCGAACTCGATCCGTACGTTGGCAATGTCGACCTTGCCCGAAAGAATGGGCAGCCCGACCGCCCGCACTTCCTTCACTGGCGATTTGGCAAATGCCAGCACGATGTCCAGATCGTGGATCATCAAATCAAGCACGACATCGACATCCAGCGAACGCGGAGTGAACACGCTGAGCCGGTGCACTTCAAAGAACATCGGCCGCGTCAGGATGGGCAGCGTGGCCCGCACGGCAGGGTTAAAGCGCTCCAGATGGCCGACTTGCCCAATGCGCTTGTGCTTGGCTGCGGCAGCGACCAGTTCGTCAGCTTCGGCGAGGGTTGCTGCGAGCGGCTTCTCAATCAGCACATCGACCCCGGCGGCCATCAATTCCCGAGCGACTGCCAGGTGGTGCACCGTGGGAGCCGCAACCGTCGCGGCCTGCACTTCGCTGTGCGTGGTCAACAATTGGTGCACCGAGCCGAATGCCTTACATTCGAACTCGCGCGCCACGGCATCGGCGCGGCCGGTATCCGGATCGACCACTCCCAACAGCCGAACCGGCTCGCCTTGCAACTCGAGTTCCTTATAAACTCGGGCGTGATTACGTCCGAAAACGCCTACGCCCACCACCGCGACGGAAATCGGATTCCTTGATGGCAGAAGATCCCCTCTCGCTGGCCGGTTGCCGGAAACAGAGATTGTAAACGCAAATGCGGCAGAGGGTCTGTGATTGCGGCCTCGCCGATACCGGGTGGCCGAGTTTGGCCGACCAGGAATCAGCGAACCAGTGCCTTCTTCAGAATTGCGATCTGCCCGGCATGATAGAGCTCGTGCTGCGCGATGCCGTGAAGCATGTGATAGAAGTCGTAGCGCTTGCCGGGCACGCGATCGCGCAGGCGGGAATCCGACAGGCCGGCCACGGTCTTTACGAGCCTATCGTGCGTGCGTTTCGTCTCAGCAACGGCCTTGCGCCAGGCCGCTTCCGTAGCTTTCAGTACGGGAGGGAAATTATCGAGACCGGTGGGCTGACATTTTTCTCCGGCGAGCCGAACCATGGCTGCGTTGTCCCACGCCGCGATGTGCAACACGAGCTCCCATATGCTGTGGGCATTTGCCAGCGGCTTGGCGGCAGCGGTGGCGGCATCGACGTCGGCCAGCAGTTCGATGACGGCGGGTCCGTGCCAGGCCTCGCCATAAAAGGCGCGGCGAAGTTGATCCGCGATGAGGACAGCTTCGGAGGGATTATCGTTTTTCTTCATGGCTTATTTATTCTGCCACGATTTATTCTGCCATGATCGTAACTCCGGCGACGTTCGCTGCATCGATCACACTCTGCCCATCCAGCAGCAGACACTTTCCCGCATCGACCGCAAGACAGCTGGCTCCCGCAGCCTGCATCACCTCAATCGTTCTGACCCCGATAACGGGCACGTCAAACCGCATATCCTGATTGGGCTTTGAGATTTTAACTACTGTCAGCGCACGGCTGAGCGTGGAAGCGTCCTCGTGCAAGGACCGCATGATTTGGCCCGCGCGCTCGATTGTGGCGTCGGTTCCTTCCATCGCCTCCACGGCCACGCACGCCGATTCCGCGATGACCACGGTCTGTCCAATATCATGCTGCGCTAATTGCTGCGCGACGGTTCGCCCGTATTCAATATTCTTGCGCTCCTGCTCGGTGGGAGCGCGCTCGGTCAGCACGCCGGCTTTCACCAGCAGCGGTTCCAGAAGCCAGGTCGAATTCTCCAGCATGATGCCCTCGTCGCCCAATACCTTTGCCACCGCGCCCAGCAGCGAATCCGTGTTGCGCGTCGTGAGCGAAAGCAGCAGCTTGGCCAGCCGCCAGTCGGGCCGGATGCTCGAGAAAATCTGCTTATGCTTGACTTGCCCCGCCATCACCGCACGCCGCACGCCTGCACTCTGAAAAGTTTCGATCAGCTTCGAGAGTTCGCCCAGAGAAAGCCAGTGAACCGCAGCACCTTTCAACTCGATCTCCGGAAATGCTTCTTCCTTGATCGCGGCCACCACGACCTCATACCCTTGCGCCCGCGCCGCCTCCAGCACGAGAAAGGGAAACTTGCCGTTCCCCGCGATGAGCCCAAGTTTTTCGTTCTGCACAGGCATATTTCCAGCAACCAGAGCGGCGCCGAGTCAGTCTAGCACTTAGAATCTATTACAGACGCCGAGTCCAGGCCCAGTTTGGTCATCTCGGAATTCGTCGATCCTCAAGGAGCACCGTTCATGCACTTCGATCGCGCCAGCATCCGCCGCCCAGCCAGCCTTGCCCAGTTCGCTACCACGACTCTGCCGCCGCAAGCCCAGGAGCGCGATCGCAGCAAGATTCCCGACGAGCACAAGTGGGACCTCGCTCCTATCTATGCGTCCGATGAGGCCTGGCGGGCGGCGAAGGAAAAACTTGCTGGCGAGTTGTCACAGCTGCGCAACTTCCAGGCCAAGCTGGCTTCGTCTCCATCCCAACTGGCCGGCGCTCTGGAACTGCAGAGCGATCTCGACAAGGAACTCACGCGCCTGTTCGTATATGCGAGCATGTGTTCCGACCAAGACACGCGGGTCAGTACTTACCAGGGCATGGAGCAGGAGATGATCCAGCTGGGATCCGCGCTGGGAACCGAATCTGCGTTCATCGAACCCGAAATCCTCAAGATGGACAACGCGACCATCGAGCGATTTCTCGCCCAAGAGCCTCGCCTGCGCATGTTCCGCTTATATCTCGAAGACATCGCGCGCCGCCGCGCCCATACGCTCAGCAACGAGGAAGAAAAACTTCTCGCCGCCGCGTCCGTTATGGCGAGCGGGCCCTCCAGCGTCTTCGGCGTCTTTGCCGACGCGGATTTTCCCTATCCCTCTATCACGCTCAGCGACGGCAAAAGCGTGAAGCTCGATAAAGCTGCGCTCGCGCTGCACCGCGCCTCGCCTGTCCGCGAAGACCGCCAGCAAGTCATGGAAGCCTTCTTCACCACGCTCGCGAAATATCGCGCCACCTTCGGCTCGTTGATGAATTCCAACGTGCAGACGTCCGTCTTCTACGCGCGTTCGCGTAACTACCAGACGTCGCTCGAAGCTTCGCTTGACCAGCCCAACATTCCGGTGTCGGTGTATTCCAAGCTCATTGAAGGAGTCGGCCGCAACCTCGGCACGTTTCATCGTTACCTGAAGCTCCGCAAGCGCATCATGGAACTTCCCGAACTCCATTACTACGATCTCTACGCGCCGCTCGTTCCTTCGGTCGACACTCGCTATTCCGTGGACGCGGCCGAGCGCAACATTCTCGCCGCGCTCGCTCCGCTGGGCGCCGAATATGCCGCCGTCACGACCCGTTCCTTCAGCGAGCGCTGGATCGATATGTTTCCCACCGAAGGCAAGCGATCCGGCGCGTATTCCAATGGCGCGGCCTACGACGTTCATCCGTACATGCTGATGAACTACAACGGCAAGTACGACGACATGAGCACGCTGGCCCACGAACTCGGCCACACCATGCACAGCTACTTCTCGAATAAGACGCAGGCGTATCCTTTGTCGTCCTACACCATCTTCGTGGCCGAAGTTGCTTCCACTTTCAACGAAGCGCTTCTGATGGATTACATGCTCAAGCAGATCAAAGACGACACGACCCGGCTGTCGCTGCTGGGCAATTATCTCGAGAGCTTCAAGGGAACTGTCTTTCGTCAGACGCAATTCGCGGAATTCGAACTGCGCATGCACGAGATGGCCGAGGGTGGCCAGCCTCTCACCGGCGACGTTCTTTCGCGCCTCTACAGCGAGATCGTCAAGAAATACTACGGCCATGACGAGGGCGTGTGTATTGTCGATGACTACATCGACAATGAATGGGCGATGATTCCCCACTTCTACAATTCGTATTACGTCTTCCAGTACGCGACGTCGTTCACCGCGTCGTCGGCCTTGTCGGAGAAAGTGCTCGCGGGCGAACCCGGCGTCACCGAACGCTATCTGAACTTTCTTTCGGCGGGCAAATCGAAATATCCGATCGATCTGCTCAAGGACGCCGGCGTCGACATGACCAGCGACGAACCGCTGGAGTTGACCGTCAAAAAGATGAAGCGCGTCATGGACGAGATGGAGCGGCTCCTTGATAAGAAGGGAATGTCGTCGACAGGAAATTAGTTTCTAGTCTGAACGCCGGTGATCACTCGCTGATGATGCGGTCGGCCCATTCAACTAATGAGACGTAATCCGCAGGGCCGCCCCATTTGGCTCCCCAGTTGGTCAAGTCTGTTTCCGTGACCCCACGGGCCCGGGAACAGGCTCCTCAAGCAAAGACGGGAATCCGCTTGGCGACAATTTTCGCCATGGTCTCGGTCAGCGGCGGCCAGCCGACGGGTTTCACCGAATCCACGGTTACTTTGCGCATCAAGTAAGTCGCTTCGGCGGTCAGGAAGATCTGCACATCATGACCGGCGTCGGACAGCAAAAGCCCGTGGGAAAAGACAAACGACGCCCGTGTGGGATCATCTGTTCCCCAGGAACTTCTCATGAGAATATGTAGCTTTTTCGTCGCTGCTGACGGCTGCTGAGCATGGACTTGCGTGGGTGAAATAGTCGCCGCACCAGCGGCGAGCGCTGCAGCGAATTGCGTGGATTTTTCAAGGAATTTGCGACGACTTGCCATATCCCACCTCCGCACCGCGGGATTGTACCTGTTTAGTGGAGGGTAGGTGTTAGAAAAGTTATCACAAGTTTGCACTTTCCTTTCGCCAGTCTGGCGAACAAAAGGCGCAAAGTTGTGATAAGGCCTGTTTTCGTCAGTTGACCATCCGTAACTGGAACCATCTTCGTGTAAAGGGTACGTTGGACATCAATGCAGCGAATGAAGGAACTTGTCGATTCACTATCCATCTGGTCCGGCGCACTTGTCGTAGCCGTCGTTTCGGGAACAGTCGTTTGGCTCTTAGCATGGATGTTTCCAGCCTTGCGCAAACTATGGGTCGTGATCGTACCCCTCACCGTCGCGTTCTGCCTGTATTGGTCTCCGGTCTGGCTAGGAGCTGATCCCTCTGAATATCATGCTTGGGCGCTAGTATTCATAGTTCCGTGGTTTTTGGCTGGAGCTATTCCGGCAGCCGCAATCGTCTGCATCCTTCAAAAGCACCGGACGCAGTAAACGCCAGCGTGCTGCGGCTTTGGTCAGTTGTCGAAACATCGCCATTACACTCATCGACGCGCCATCAGAAGCCGTGCGGGCTCGCTCGCTGCTTATTTAATAATTCCCCGCTCCGACGCCTCAATAAACCGGATCAGCATCTCCACATCCTCGCTGCGATCCGGCTCCGACTTCAATCGCTCCAACGCCTGCGATGTGTTCATCTTCGACGCCAGCAAGATCTTGTAAGCGTGATGGATCTTCGCAATCCGCTCGCTGGAGAATCCGCGCCGTTGCAGCCCGACTTTATTCATCCCGTACGCGTGGGTCTCGCGCGCGGCCGAGGTCATCGAAAACGGCAGAACATCCTGCGTAATCGTCGTGCCTCCGCCGATATAGGAATGCGCTCCGATGCGCACGAACTGGTGCACCGGGCACAGCGCGCCCACCACGGCCCATTCTTCGACGGTCACGTGTCCGGCCAGGGTCGCGCCATTTACGAGCATGGCATGATCTCCGATCACGCAGTCATGCCCGATATGCGTGTAAGCCATGATGAGCAGATAGCTGCCCACTCGGGTTACGCCGCCGCCTTTGACGGTCCCGCGATTGATGGTGACGTACTCGCGAATTTCGTTGTGCTCGCCAATTTCGAGCCGCGTGGGTTCGCCTTTGTAAGTGATATCCTGCGGCGCCATGCCGATGGCGCAATACGGGAAAAAAGAATTGTCCGCGCCGATTTTCGTCGGCCCCTCAATCGAGACATGCGATAGAAGCCCGCAATTGTCGCCCAGTTCGACGTCGGCCCCAATCACGCAATACGGCCCCACCGTGCACGAAGCGGGAATCTTCGCGCGGGGATCAACGATCGCGGTGGGATGTACGTTCGTCGGAGCTGTCATGAATGATGTTGAAGGAATCGGCGGTCCGAGAAGATTCTACTCTGTGGATCTTTGTATCCCTCGGCGGTCAGACGCAGTGTCGTTCGATCAACTCTCAACATCGTTGCCATTCGACGCCCGCCCGCGGGAACTATCGATCAACTGGCAGGACACGATTGCCTCGGCAACTTTTTTGCCCGCCACGAAAGCATATCCCTGCATCTTCGCGGCGGTCATGCCCGGCACTTCGCGCCAGCCTTTCAATTCCACTTCCAGCCGCAGCTGATCTCCGGGGCCGACGGGCCGGCGAAATTTCGCGCGCTCAATGCCGGTGAAAACCATGACTTTGTCGTTGCGATCCGCAACTTCCGTTAGCAGCAGGGCTCCGCCGGCCTGCGCAATCGCCTCCACAATCAGCACGCCCGGCATGATCGGCAGCCCGGGAAAGTGCCCGTTGAAGAAAGGCTCGTTGATGGTTACGTTCTTGATGGCGACGATCCTCTCCTTGCGCTTCAGTTCGAGGACGCGGTCAATCAGCAGGAACGGGTACCGGTGCGGCAGAATCTGCAGAATCTGATGGATGTCGAGGCCGGTCTTCGCCTCGTCGGGCGAAGGTTCCGGAACAGGGCTGCTCTCATTCATGGTTCGTCTCAAAACGGCTTGAAGATTATACTGTACGGCTCGTGCCCAAAGCTTTCGGGCGCGCGATTTCTCGCGAGCTTTTCTGCCCGGGAAGCAGCGATTTGCGCAAGTCAAGAAACCTAAAAATGCCAACCCATAAAACATCTCGTCAATTAAAGAACCAATCCGATACCTCGTGGGCGGATCGCCTGCGTTACTTCGAATCCCGCAGCGAAGCGCTCCTCGAGACCATCCGCGAATTCGTCGAAGTCGAATCTCCCAGCGACAACAAACTTGCCGGCGACCGCATGGGAGCGATCCTGGCACGCAAATTCGAGGCGCTGGGCGGACACGCCACGGTGCACCGTGCCGAAGATTATGCGGACAACATACAGATTGATTTTCCCGGGCGTGAGGGCGTGAAGCCGGTTCTCCTGCTCGGCCATTTCGATACGGTGTACCCGCTCGGCACGCTGGCGAAAATGCCGTGCCATATCACGAATGGCCGTTTGCACGGCCCCGGCGTGCTCGACATGAAGTCGGGCATCGCACTGATGTTTTATACGATTGAGGCGCTTAAAGCGTGGCATGGAAGCCTGCCCCGGCCGGTAACTGTGTTTCTCGTTTCCGATGAAGAAGTCGGCAGCAACTCTTCCCGCAAGATTACGGAGGCTTTGGCCAGAAAATCCACCGCAGTCCTGGTCCTCGAACCTGCCGCCGGGCTGCGTGGTGCGGTGAAGACCGCGCGCAAAGGCGTCGGCGAATACACGTTGACGGTAGAAGGGGTTGCCGCTCACGCCGGCCTCGACCCCGGCAAAGGACACAGCGCCATCGTCGAGTTAGCGCGTCAGATCACGTCCATTTCAAAGTTGAATGATTTGAAGCAAGGCATCTCGGTTAACCCGGGAGTGATCCGCGGAGGAACGCGCACCAACGTGGTCGCCGCCGAGGCCGTAGTCGAGATTGACGTCCGCATCAAGAGCGCAAGCCAGGCTAAGCATCTCGATCGCAAGATACGCGGCCTCAAACCATTCGATAAACGTTGCAAGCTCAGCGTCGAGGGCGGCATCAATCGCCTGCCGATGGAACGCACTGCGGGAGTCGCCGCGCTTTACAAGAGGGCGCAGGCCGTTGCGAAACAGATCGATTGGAAGCTGGAAGAAGCCGCGGTCGGCGGCGGTTCCGACGGAAATTTCACCGCCGGCATGGGCATTCCTACGCTCGACGGCCTGGGCGGAGTCGGCGAAGGCGCTCACGCCGTCCACGAGCATATTGTCATCTCGGAATTACCGCGGCGCGCGCTGCTGCTCGCCGGAATGATCGAGTCTGCTTAGGCACTGCCGGCGAAAAGATACAACCACAAAGGACACGAAGTAACACAAAGGATTTCCTTCGTGCCCTTTGTGGTCGAAGATTTTGCAGCCCAGAGCAAAAAATCCCATGCTCAAATTCATGGTCGTTCTCTACCGCCGTCCCGATCTCACCGCGGGACAATTCCGCCGCCATCTCGAACAAGTCCACGCTCCGCTCGCGAAGAACCTTCCCGGGCTGAAGCGCTACAAACAAAATCACGTCGTGCAGGATTCCAAGCGCAAGTCTCCCGGATGGGACGCCATCGTCGAACTCTATTTCGATAACTGGGAAACCATGGAAGCCGCCTGGGCCAGCCCGCAGGGCGCAGCCTCGGACGCCGATCTGCCCGCCTTCGCCGATATGAGCCGCACAACCTGGTCCGTGGTCGAAGAAATCACTTTCCTGCCGTGAAGACCAGGAAGTAATCCATCTTGTCGGCCTTCACGAAATCGTATTGGCCGCTCAGGCGGTACCCAGCCTTTTGCGCCTCGCGAATCACCACGTCGCTGCCCACGCCGTGGTCTTCACCATTTCCATTGCGATCAATCACTCCGACTTTTGCTCCGGGGCGCAACGCAGCTCGCAGGTTTCGCAACAACTCCACCGGTCGCGCCACCTCGTGATAAGTCTTCAGAAGCAAAACGGCATCCACAGAATCGGGCGGCAGCAGCGGATCGTTCGGCTGGCTCAGAATCGTCTTGATGTTTTGCAGCTTTTCTTTTTCCCCGCGCTTCGCGATGTAGTGAATCGCCTCGGGATTAATATCGACCGCGTACACCAGCCCCGTTCCGCCGACTCGCTTCGCCGCGCGAACCGTAAACCATCCTGAGCCAGCTCCAATATCGGCCACAGACTTTCCGGGTGCGATCCCGAGAATGTCCATGACGCGGCTGATCTGCAGCCGCTCGCCTCGTCCGGGCGAATCGAAGATGGAAAGATCCCCGGTGTACGGTTCGCTGGTCTTGCGCTGATGTTCTGGCATAGCCTGCGCGGGGTTTTGCGAGACGCAGGGTGCGACGTTCGAAAGAAAATACAGCGCGAGAATGATGGCGCGAATGTCCAACATAAATTAGCTCCACCTTGGCGGCATGAACCCCTTCCAGAATAGACTCCAGGCCCAGATCTTGGTAAGCGCGGGAAGGTGGCGGGAAATATCAATTCAAGTTAGCACCATCGCCATAGGACGACAGAAAGGCTGCAATCTCGCGGCTGCCGGTCAGCCTGCGGACTGCCACGCCAGGTCCGTGAGAAAGTCGAAGCGCCTCGATGCGGGGCCGGTTGATCCGGTCGAATTTCCAGATGAACGCCAACACTTTGAGGAGTGCGTTTATTTTGTGATCCCCGCCGCGTACAAAGACACGCTTGACACAGCGCCAGGCGCACAACGGTTTTGAGCATTCAAGCCAAATCACGAGCGTGGCTCGGGGCAACCGGATATCGAAGGTCGCCTGTGCAAAGTTGCCATCACTGATCCATTGATCGCCTGCGTGCGCCTGCTCCATCAAGGCTCTGAAAGTAGAAATGTCTTTACCTCCGCAATGGGACTGCCAGAGTGCATCCAGGCAAATGAAGGGCGCATGCATGCGTTCGGCAAGCTGCCGCGCCAGTTTTGTCTTTCCAGCGCCAGCACAACCCAGAATGACGATCCGAGCCATAACTGTTGGTTACTGCATGATTTTCCTTGCGTCAAGGGCAGCTTCCATCGAATCGCTTTGCAATGCGACCTGCTTTGACTCTCCGGCAGCAGTGGCCTAGAATTTTTGTAGGGGCCTTCGGCTGGCTTATGCAGCACTTGCGGAGACCGTCCCGATGGAGGACTTATGGGTGAGGGTCTTTTTCAGCCTTTGCATTTGCTGTTGATTATCGCGATCGCGCTGCTGGTATTCGGAACGAGCAAGTTTGCCGCCGTCGGCAAGGGTCTGGGCGAAGGCATCCGCAATTTCAAATCCGCTATGAAAGAACCTGAGGCCGACAAGAAAGAAACCCAGAAAGAAGAACCAAAGAAGTCTTAACCCTCCTGCAACTGGGACAGCATGCGATACACCAACGCCACCGGCAATCCCACCACATTGCTGTAATCGCCCTCGATCCGTGGAATCCATCGTGAAGCTCGGCCCTGAATGGCATACGCGCCAGCCTTGTCCATGGGTTCGCCGCTCGCGAGGTAATCGCGAATTTCATCGTCGGACAATTCGTTCATCGTCACAAGCGTAGTTTCAGACGCAGTTCTCAGTTCTCCGTTCTCGGTTCTCAGAACCTCGAAGCTCCGTGACGCCTCCACAGAATGTTCTGCACGGTTTTCACTGGCAACTGGGAACTGGCTGCCGGCAACTGCCTCCACCACGCACACGCCCGTAATCACACAGTGCACGCGCCCCGACAGTAACCGCAACATGCGCACAGCATCTTCACCATCGACCGGCTTCCCGAGGATCGCCTCATGGACCACGACAATCGTGTCCGCCCCCAGCACCACGTCCTGGGGCCGAGTGCGCCAGACCGCCAGCGCCTTTTCCCGCGCCAGTCGCTCTGCGCACTCACGCGGTGTCTCGCCCGGCAGCGGCGTCTCATCGATATCCGCCGGCTGCACGGCAAACGAAATACCCGCGTTGCGCAGAAGCTCCTGACGGCGCGGCGAGGCAGAGGCTAGAACGAGCATGCGAAATCCGATTCTAGAGGATGTGGAACGCTCTCACGACGCGATCAACTCAATCCGGTTTCCAAACGGGTCTGAGATGTGGCAACGCAAAACTCCGGGAATAAGGTCGTCATCTTTGACTTCCACACCCGCAGCACCTAGCCGGGACCGCAGCCCCTCATAGTCGCGGCATCGCAAGGCTGGATGTGCTTTCCTGGCAGGACGGAAATCCGTTTCGACCCCCAGGTGGATTTGCACCACTCCGCTCTCAAACCAACAACCGCCGCGCCGTGCCAATTCTTCCGGCTTGGGGATCTCAGTCATGCCGAGGATCGTGCAGTAGAAGCGTCGTGCCGTTTCTTCTTCTCCGATCGGCATGGCAAGTTGCACGTGTTCAATGCTGGTAAAGGGACCGCCGAACATGAAGCTATCTTACCGTGCGAAGTCCGGATCAGATCTCCAAAGCAGCCCTGCCTACCGGATTCCCACCACCCCGCGCACCGATTCAATCAGCTTCGCGGAATCATAGCCGACTCCGTCCTTGAACACCGTTTCCACATTCTCGATGTCGTCAATCTTCTTCGACGGATCACCTTTGATCACCACCAAGTCCGCCTGCTTGCCGGCAGCGATCGTGCCGATGCGGTCGAGTTCTCCCAGATATTGAGCTCCATTGAAAGTTGCGATGTGAATCGCCTCCAAGGGGGTGAAGCCCGCTTCCACGAGCAACTCCACTTCGCGCTGGTCGCCGAAGCCGGCAATCACGCCACCCATGCCGGTGGGGTCGAGGCCCGCGAGCAGCAAGCCTCCGGCTTTGGAGAACGCGTATTCGAATTCCATTTCTTTATTAAAAGCAGCGGGCCAGGGGGAAGTGTCAGTACCATAGCGTCGGCGGATCGCCGCCGTGTCGCTGGACCGAACCCGCCGTTCCAGGAACAAGACGCGGGCATCGGGAGAGAGTGCGTCCATCAGCCGTGGCTGAAGCGCCGGGCGCCCCGCAAAGCTGCCCATTTCAAAAACGGGCAGAGTGGAAGTGACGGCCACATGACGCGCAATCAAATCGAGGATCATGTCGTGAACCGGTCCCGAGTTTATGTCCAGCTTCGACATCAAGACCGGATCCTCTTCCGACTTGCATTCTCCCGGCTTTTTGCCGGGGAGGAATTCCGAATCGACGAACAATCCGTGCTCAAGGTCATCAATGCCCAGCGCGGCGGCTTCGCGGAAGCCGATCGTACACAGATGCCCCGTGACTTTGACGCCGCGCTTGTGGGCTGCGGTGATCGCGGCGGCCAGTTCGTCGTGGGTGATGAACATGTAAGCCTTGAAATCGTCGACGCCCTCATCGAGCCAGAAATTCACAGTCTTCGTCGCGTCTTCGGGTCCAGTGAGTTGGTGCATCTGCAACGCCCACGATCCGGCGCCTTCCAGATAGGGTCCGGTGACGTGGATCTTGGGCCCCGGCATTTGACCGGATTCGATCTGCTTCTTGAGTTCGAGATCGGTATAGGGTTCAAGCGAACCGGTGGTGCGGATCGTGGTCACGCCGCCGGCGAGGTATAGGCGGGGAAAGCTGTACGCCATTTCGCCGAAAGCGCCGTTCCCTACGGGATAAAACATGTGATCGTGCATGCCCACCAGTCCAGGAATCACGGTGTATCCGTGCAGGTCGAGCACCTGCGCATCTTTGGAAATGCTGGCGACGGAAGCATCGCCCACCGATTCGATTTTCCCTTTGTTCAGAACAACGGTCTGATCCTCGCGCGCCGCCGCACCCGTGCCATCGATTACGCGCACGTGGGTGAGAGCGACGACGGGCGCATTGACCTTCACGAACGCTTGCACCGCGGGCGAAGGAGTTTGGGCCGATGCCAGTGAACCACCCCACAGAACAATCGCGAGAATCTTTCGCATGATTCCTCCTGACGAAGCCTCAAAGCTCACGCTGGGTTTCGATAGACCGAGACCGTAGTAAAGCAGAAATCGGGAAGGTTACAACTCAACTTCAGAACCACGTCCCCGCGCGATACTTGCGGTACTCATCTCCAAACTTTGCTTCCAGTACTGACGACTCTTTGCGCGAACGCCAGATTTGCAGCGGGATGATCGCAAGAAAGACCAGGAGCCACGCCGGTCGCCCCAGTGTGAGAATCACCCCGGCAATCACGCACGAACCGAAGACGTAGATGGGATTGCGAATCCTGGAATAAAGCCCGCGAGTGACGAGTTGTTTCGCTTGCGCAGTCACGGCGAGTGATTTCCCCAGTTGAAAACGCGCTGTCGTCCACAAGATAAAACCACCGGCAAGCAGGCAGATCCCAACGTCTTGCATTACGGTCCAGGCCGCGGGAGGATGCTCCCAAATCAGCAGTCCGAGTGCCGCTCCCACGATCGACGTCAGCGCTAGATTTGTAGCAATCATGATCTGACTCGGGAGATGAGGGTAAATCAGGAGGGAAAGGATCGCAAGATTGTTGCCCAAGAGCGAAAGGCCTCGAAGTTCGAGGCCTTTCAATATTCGGTTCAACACAGCACCCCGCGACAAAATCAGTATGATATTGCCGCGTTGCTGAATCAAGTTACGTGCAGACGTCGAAGCGGCTAGCTGTCTCTGCGCTCGTTCATGCCGAGTCGCCCACGATCCCCATCAACCCCAACCTGTTAAAATCAATACTTACCGCCCCCATCATGGATTCCCAACACATCCGCAACTTCGCGATTATCGCGCACATCGACCACGGCAAATCCACGCTGGCCGACCGCCTGCTGGAGCTGACTGGATCGCTCACTGCGCGCGAAATGCAGGCCCAGGTGCTCGACTCCATGGACCTGGAACGCGAGCGCGGCATCACCATCAAGGCACACGCGGTCCGCATGGTGTACACCGCGCAAGACGGCCAGACTTACCAACTCAACCTGATCGACACGCCCGGCCACGTGGATTTCTCTTATGAAGTCTCGCGGTCGCTGGCCTCGTGCGAAGGAGCTTTACTGGTGGTCGACGCCTCGCAGGGTGTCGAGGCCCAAACCCTGGCCAATTCCTATCTCGCGATCAACCACGGCCTCGAAATCATCCCGGTCATCAACAAGATTGATCTGCAGAGTGCCGACATTCCGCGCACCAAAGAGATGATCGAAGGCGCCGTCGGCCTCGATGCCACCGACGCTGTCCTTATCAGCGCCAAGACCGGACAAGGCGTGCCCGACGTGCTGGAAGCGATCGTTAAGCGTGTCCCTCCGCCTAAGGGATCGCCGGACAACCGGCTCCAGGCCTTGGTTTTCGACTCGTGGTTCGACGCCTACCGCGGCGTCGTCGTGCTCACTCGCGTCTTTCAAGGAACCCTGCGCAAGGGTCAAAGAATTCGTCTCATGTGGAATGGAACCACCTTCGACGCGGAGACTCTCGGCGTGCTCACACCCAAGCCGGTGGAGATCGACCAGCTCGTCGCCGGAGAAGTCGGGTTTCTGATCGCCAACATCAAGAACGTCGCCGACACGAAGATCGGCGACACCATCACCGACGACGCCAATCCCGCCATAGAGCCCCTGCCGGGCTTCGAAGAAATCAAGCCCATGGTTTTCGCCGGCCTCTACACCGTCGATGCCCACGAGCATACGGTGCTGCGCGAGGCTCTGGAAAAACTTCGTCTGAACGACTCCTCATTTTTCTTCGAGCCTGAAAGTTCGGTCGCTCTCGGCTTCGGCTTCCGCTGCGGATTCCTTGGCCTGCTCCACATGGAAATTATTCAGGAGCGCCTCGAGCGCGAATTCAATCTCGACCTGATCACCACCGCTCCCGGCGTGCGCTACAAGATCACGAAGACCGATGGCGAGATGGTCGAAATCGATAATCCTTCGCGCTGGCTCGATCCCAGCGAAATCGACAAGATCGAAGAGCCGGTCATCCTGGCCACCATCCTGACCAACGAAGAATACGTCGGCGGAATTCTTGCGCTGGTCGAAGAAAAGCGCGGCAAGCAGAAGACCTTCGAATACGTCAGCTCGTCGCGCGTCATGCTGCACTACGAATTGCCGTTGAACGAAATCGTCCTCGACTTCTACGACCGCCTGAAATCGGTCTCGCGCGGATACGCTTCTCTCGATTACCATCTCGCCGGATATTGGGAATCGCCCATGGTCAAGCTCGACATACTCGTCGCTGGAGAACCCGTCGACGCTCTCTCGATCATCGTGCATCGCGACTTCGCCTACGAGCGCGGCAAAGCTCTGGTCTCGAAGATGCGCGAACTCATTCCCCGCCAGATGTTCGAAGTCCCGATTCAAGCCTCGATCGGCGCCAAAATCATTGCCCGCGAGACCGTACACGCCATGCGCAAGAACGTGCTGGCGAAGTGTTACGGCGGTGACATTTCCCGTAAGCGCAAGCTGCTCGAAAAACAGAAGGAAGGTAAAAAGCGCATGAAGCGCATCGGCCGCGTCGATATCCCCCAGGAAGCCTTCCTGGCGGTGCTGAAAGTGGGCGAAGGCAGCAACTGACCGATTATCTCGCGCGGTAGCTAAGCCTGGCCTGGGTCAATTCCAAAACAAAAGCAAGTGTGGAGCGCAAAGCAGTGGCGAAAACGTGCCGCCGCGTGGGCAGCCTTTGCCCAGCGTCGGCACCTGATCCCTGAAGCATTTTCTATCGGCAAGAATTCGTGTCTCCTTGATTTTGCAGTTCTTTCCCTTCTCACCTGCCACGATCCCTCGGCATTTTTCGATTGGAGCTTGAGATGCATGCTTCGCCGTGAGCTTTCACGAGAACACCGTGACTTCTACTGTCGATTCCGTCATCCCGCTCGCTGGCGCTGCTGATCCAACAGCATTTGTGAGCTCGGCGAACCCCACCGCTCGTTCCGGGATCAGTTTTGCCGACATTTGCGCCGCTCAACTCTCGCTGTCGCTTGAAACTCAAAGCGCCGCGCCGTCGCCGACGATGCCCTCCGACCCGTCCGCGCAGACTGGGAATACGATCACTCCTGCAAATACTCCTGCCGCGAAGGGCTCGGCGAAGAACACGCCTCCAGCGGGATTGAATCCGGCTTTAGCCGTTCTCGTTCCGCTCCCGCCCATCCCGCTCGCCCTCCCGTTAAACACATTGCCCAGTTCACCGACGCAACCCGTGCAGAGCCTGCCTTTGGTCGACTCTACGAACCCGGCAAACAGCGGTTCCAATGGGCCGAGCCCGACCACAACGATCTCTTCGACAGGGACAACGGCATCGGCACGGTTGCCGCAGGGTAATTCGATCACGCCGGTTACCTACCCTCCGATATCAAATCTTCCCGTATCTCTTCCCGTATCTCTTCCCGTATCTCTTCCCGCATTTCTTCCGGCATTCTTTCCCATCTCCGTCCCGACACCTACCGTCAACCAGCCATCGGGCACATTGACCTCGGCACAGAATCCGCCAGTTCCTTCATTGCCGGCGGAAACTCAAGCGCCTCCATCTTCCGCGTCTTCTGCTTCGCTTGCTGTGCCTCCGAATGGGATTGGATCGCAAGTCCCCGTTGTCGACGACATTCAGACAAGCGCAACTCACGACCAGGCGCCCCAGCAGATTACTTCCGCCGACCGCGAATTTTCGCCGTGGAGCGCAGAGACGCCGGTACAGATTCCTACGGCTCCAACTGCGTCGGAAATTCACACCTTCATCCCCAATGCGCCCGCTGCTCAGACTAACGAAGATGGCATTGATCAATCGAGCCCCAGCCAGACTCCCGCCGCGCAAGTTTCTTCTCAGGCTCAAGTTTCTCCTGCGGCTGTGGAAATAGCCTCTGCGCAAGCAGTCGCGCCGAAGACGGTGAGCCCAACTGCTGTTGCGCCGTCGGTTCAACCTGGGCAAACCGAGCCCCTAACCCAGAAAGTGCAACCGCGATCGGCGATGCCGCCCCGAACCCCGCCGGATCAAGAGCCAGTGAAATCATCCGCGTTGCCCGCCGCTCCATCGGCGAGCCCCGCAGGAACGGTGGCGGACGGCTCATCTCAGGTAACCCTGCAAGGACCGGGGCAATTTTCTTCCACACAAAGGTCGACGGTCGCGGTCCACGAAATTTCCAGCGGCGTTCCCGCCGGCCCATCTGCCGGGGCAAGTCTAAAAATCGGTTCAAGCGCGCAAAACACTTCCGCAGTTTCGATCAACAACAATGCCGCTCCCCAGCCGGCTGGCAATGCATCGGCGCACACTGCAGACACCCAGAATCCGGCTTCCAGCTCGGATTCGTCGTCGAAGAATGACTCTGGAGGCGACTCCTCGGATTCGCAGCAACACAAAGATTCTCCCAACCTAGCGGTAGCAGTGCCGGACTCTCTGCCTGCGGCTCCTTCACCCGCATTCACGATTGCCGCCCCCTCCGCGCAGGCGAGCATTCCCCAACCATCTTCCTTGCCGGACGCCGGACCGAAGTCGAATGCTCAAACTTCCGCAGGCCCGTCAGACAATGCTCCCCATTCCAGTCTTCCGGCAACCGCAGACGCTGCCCCAACTGCCGGGGCCAGCCCGCTGCAAATGGCGCAGATGGCGAACAAGGCGGGTCAGACAGAGATGCGCATTGGCTTGAACACCACGGAGTTTGGCAGCGTGGAAGTTCGCACCACCGTCCATGCCAATGACGTCGGGGTGCAGATTGGCAGCGAAAAAGGCGACCTGCGCTCACTGCTCACTCCTGAACTGCCTGGCATCGCCAGCACGTTGCAGCAGCAGGATCTGCGTGTGACGCAGGTGAGCTTTCACCAGCAGGGATT
The DNA here is from genome assembly GCA_963719865.1 of uncultured Acidobacteriota bacterium. GTDB lineage: Bacteria > Acidobacteriota > Terriglobia > Terriglobales > Acidobacteriaceae > Sulfotelmatobacter. Next base: position 154,854 of record CAVRDS010000051.1, read on the forward strand.
TGCGTTCGACAACAATTCCTCTTCTTTTTCTGGAGGCAACTCGCAGCCCCGCTCATTTGCTCCGAACCCTCAGTCCACAGCTGCTTCCTCCGAGGAGTCTTCGAGCGCTGAGCCGGCTCACGCTCCCGAACCCGCAGTCAGCCAACCCCGTGTTGGCTTCAGCATTCTCGCGTAAAGGAGATTGTATGAACACCATCAATCCGGTTCAGCCCCAAGACACACCGACTACCGGAACCACTTCGACCGGCAGCAGCGGGCTTCCTACTTCGCAGGGATTGAACAACATGTTCCTGCAGTTGCTGGTAGCGCAGCTGCAAAATCAGGATCCGCTCGATCCCATGGACCCGACACAATTCGTCGGCCAGCTGGCCCAGTTCAGCGAGCTCAGCGAAGTTACGCAGATCGAGCAGACTCTGCAGGGGCTCGTGCCCACGAGCACCGGCCGGATCAGGATCGGGAAGCTCAACCGGCGCCATCTCTCCCGCCACCGGACAGACTGCCGTTCCCAATGCAACTGCAGTTCCCGTTCCCGCTGCCATGCTTTCATCCGCAGTTTCCGCGGCCCAGGCGGCGATCCCGAATTTCACTGCTCCCGCAGCATCCATTCTCAATCATCAGATCCAAGGAGTCTTCTAATGCCAAATTTCTCCATTCCACTTTCCGGGCTGACCGCTGAATCCACCGCGCTGTCGGCCATTGCCAACAATCTCTCCAACCAGAACACCACCGGCTATAAAGACACCACGGTGCTGTTCAGCGACTTGTTCTATCAGAATCTCGGAACCACCGGTTCCGGCGATCCCATCCAGGTGGGCGCGGGCACCGAAGTCGGGTCTATGCCATCGCTGTTCACCCAAGGCAGCGTCAGCGCCACCGGCGTGCCCACCGATGTAGCCATTCAAGGCTCCGGATTCTTCGCCGTGCAGGGCTCCGACGGTGTCGTCAGTTACTCGCGAGCCGGCGATTTTTCGGAGCTCAACAACTACCTGGTGACGTCGAGCGGACAGCAGGTTCTCGGCTATCCCGCGGCGAATGGAGTGGTCAATACAGGCGCCGGGCTCGCGCCCCTGCAGCTCGGTGGCGGCACCATCAGCCCTCCCACACAGACCGCCAATGTCCAGCTCACGGTCAATCTGAACGCCAGCTCCCTCCCCACCGACACGCCCTATTCGACGCCGATCCAGATTTACGACTCACTCGGAGCCATCCACAACTTGACTGCGACGTTCACTAATACCGGGGCCAACACCTGGGATTACAGTCTCAGCATCCCAGCCACAGATCTCAGCGCAGCCGGAGCCACCGGAGTTCTGGCCACCGGTACACTGACCTTCGACGGGAACGGAGTGTTGACCGGGGACACAGCAACCACCGGGGGGACGGTGACCGGAGCTCTATCCGACATCACTGGCATTCCGATCACGGGACTCGCCGACGGCGCCTCCGACATGACGTTTAGTTGGAACGTGCTCAATGGTACTACCCCGGTGCTTACCCAGGTGGCTGCCGCCGACAGCACCACATCGCTCCATCAGGATGGCACCAGCAGCGGTTCGCTGGCGAGTTTCTCCATCGGCTCCGATGGCACCATCACCGGTTCGTTCAGCAATGGCAAGGTGCAGGCGCTGGGACAGATTGCCCTGGCTAGCTTCTCCAATAACAACGGACTCCAGCTCCAGGGCGATACGGACTTCACGCCCACCCTGGCTTCCGGGCAGGCCGTGGTCGGTATCCCGGGGGCAGGTGGACTGGGAACACTCTCGGGCGGCTCGCTGGAGTTGTCGAATGTCGACATCGCCACCGAGTTCGCCAATCTCATCGTTGCCCAGCGCGGCTTCGAGGCCGACGCCAAGGCGGTAACGACCTTCGACCAAATCACGCAAGACACCATCGCGTTGAAACAGTAGCAGCGATCGTCCGCTTGTAGCGGCTCCGTTTCGAAGGCGGGGCCGCTCAGCACAGAGGCTTCTCATTAGGTTCTCTTGAGAATATAGATCTAATGCGAACTCGTCGATGCGCCGATAGGAACACGGCGCCTTCGTTTTCCATGCGTTAAATCCCGGTGGCAGAAGCATCTGGCCGGGCAGCGGCGATACAACCTTCCCCCTCACTTTCGTGCGCCGCGGCGGAATCCGGATTGCTTCCCCCCTAAGCATGCCGGAAGAAGAGCACAAATCGAGTGCGCGCCCGCGCCGCTCTCGCTCAGCTGCCCTGGTGCTTTCTTTGTTCGTATTGGCTGGAGCCGGACTGTGGTTCTGGATGAATCACGCCAGCGAGCCGGCGCAAGCCAACGGAGCAGACCCCGTGCATTCCATTCTGCATCTGGAAACTTTTGTGCTCAACCTCGCCGACAGCGAGCAGAGATCGTATCTCCGCGTCGGCATCGACCTCGCGCTGAATCAGGATGCGAAGCGGGCGGAAGAAACCGTTCCGATCTCCCAGGTACGCGACACGATTCTGGGTGTGCTGGGCGAAGCCAAGGTCAGCGACCTGCTGAAGCCGGGCGGCAAAACGGAGTTGAAGCAACAGGTCTTGCATGCGCTGCAGGATCGCGTGCCCTCTCTCGGCGTCGAAGAGGTCTACTTCACCGAATTTCTGATTCAGCGCTAGCAGGAGACGAACATTCATGTCCGCAGCAGCGGCAACGGCAATTTCCCCAAAACCGGTCAGCATGCCGGAAGCGGCAGATCCCGAGGCGGTGTGGCAGCCCTTCCTGGTGCTGCCTTGCCAGTTGACCGTCGAAGTCCCCTTTCCCGCCTTCCGGGTTGCCGATTTCCTCGCGCTGCGGATCGGCTCGGTCGTCGCAACCCATTGGAACCTCGCCCACGACCTACCCCTGCGCGTCAACGGAATCCTGATCGGGTGGGGCGAGTTGGAAGGCGGCGCCAATCGTATGACCCTGCGCCTGACGGAGCTGGCATGAAGGCCGGAACAGGGTTCGCGGCCAGCGGCGAGTTGCCTGCATCTGCGCAGCTTTTGCCCGTCGAACTTTGGAACGCCGCCCGCGCTCTGTGGCAGCGCGTACGGCGCATCGGCCGGCGGCCGGCGCGCCGTCTGCGTTTGTGCGAGAGCTTGCCGCTGGGCGAACGGCGTTTTGTCGCGGTACTCGAATTCGACCAGTCGCGCTTTCTGGTGGGAGGAACTTCGGCCTCGCTGGTGCTGCTGGCGCGGCTGGAAAATCGTCCGCCGGAAGATCGTCGCATAGAAGATCGCCCCGCCGTTCCCGGCGCCGACGCGGAAATCGCGCCCGAGGAGAGGCCTTGAGCCGAAGCGCACGAAACCGCTCCCTGTCCCTGATCGCTCTCTTGCTCTCGCTATCGCATGCCACCGCGGCCTGGGCCGACGTGGTCCGCCCCCGGCACTCGAGCGGACTCGCCTGGACTGGGCCGGCCGGAGCCAATGGTTCGGTGCCGTGGAACATTGTTGTGCTGCTGACGCTGTTGACGCTGTTGCCCGCCCTGGTCGTAGCCCTGACTCCCTTTACGCGGCTGCTCATCGTGTTTCATTTCCTGCGGCAGGCTCTGGGCACCCAGACCGCTCCCAGCAATCAGACCCTGATTGGCCTTTCGCTGGTACTGACTTACTTCCTGATGGAGCCGGTGGGAGCTGCGATCTACCAGCAGGCGGTGATCCCGTTCGAGCATGGACAGATCGATGCCTGGGCGGCCCTCGATCAGGGTGCGCCGCCCCTGCGCCATTTCATGCTGAAGTTCGCGCGCGAAAAAGATCTGGCGCTGTTTCTCGAGCTCGCCCAGGCGCCGCGCCCGGCGCGCCCCGACGATGTCCCCATGCGCGTGGTGGTGCCAGCCTACATTCTTTCGGAATTGAAAACCGGGTTTCAGATCGGGGCGGCGTTGTTTCTTCCTTTTCTCGTCATCGATCTGGTGGTCGCCGCCGTCACCACCTCCATTGGCATGCTGCAGTTGCCGCCGGTGGTGATTTCGACGCCGCTGAAAATCATGCTGTTCGTCATGGTCGATGGCTGGAACCTGCTGGTCGGATCGTTGATGAAGAGTTTTACCTGAGGAGATGAGCTATGGGTTCGGAACAAGTAGTAACCATCATGCGCCACAGCATTGAGACCGCATTGTGGATGGGAGGACCGCTGCTGGTGGTAGCCACGCTGGTGAGCCTGCTGATCAATGTGGTGCAGGTGCTGACTTCTCTGCAGGATACGACCGTGTCGACGGTCCCGCGTCTGTTTGCCGTGGCCGCGGCGACGTTTCTGCTGCTGCCCTGGATGGCACAGCATATTTCGGCTTTTACCCTGCAGCTGTTTTCCGATTTCCGTCCATTTTTGCGTTGAAGGGTCAGAAATGGGGCAACCAGATTCGCGAGAGTTGGGATGGAGAGTATGCACTTAGAGCAGTTGCTGGCGGCCGCGGTGTTTGTGGGCGCGCGGGTTTCCGGGCTGATGGTGTTCTGCCCGTTTTTCGGCAGCGACGCCATCCCCGCACCCCTGAAGGCCGCGCTGACCGTGCTGATCACCGCCGTACTGTATCCGTTGCGTGGCCCCCTGCAGCTGGATCTTCATTCCTGGCAATGGATGGGAATCGCGCTCACTGAAGTGCTGATCGGGATGGTGCTCGGCCTGGCGGCGAACTTCATGATGGAAGCTCCCATGCTGGCCGGGCAAGTGCTGGGAGTGCAGATGGGCTACTCGCTGGCCACTTTGTTCGATCCGCAGACCCAGGCGGATACGCCGGTGCTGGCTGAGTTCCATCGCCTGGCCGCGCTGCTGATTTTTCTTCAGCTCAATGTGCACCACTGGCTGCTGCGCGCCATCAGCAGCAGCTTCGCCTACCTGCCCGCCGGAGCGGCCCTCAATTCCTATGCCGCGGCCGGAGGATTGTTGCGGGCCGCCGGAGGCATCTTTCTTGCCGGCGTGCAGATTGCCGCGCCCGCCCTGGTGGCCACGCTGGTGGCCGACGTGGGTTTGGGATTTTTAGGGAAAGCCTCGCCACAGCTTCCGGTTCTCTTCATTGGCCTGGCAGTGAAAAACCTGCTGGGATTGGCCGTGCTGATCGGGGTCGTGGCCTATTGGCCTAACAGCTTTTCCCAGCGCTTCGCCGCGTCCATCGCTTTAGGAGAGCACTTGCTGCATTTGACCCGGTAAGGCAGAAACTATGGCCGACCAGAACAAGACCGAGAAAGCAACCCCGCGGCGGCGGCAGAAGGCTCGCGAGCAGGGACAGGTCGCGCGCAGCCGCGACCTGGTCGCCGGAGTTGGAGCCATAGCTGCGGTGATGCTGCTGGCGTGGCAGTTGCCCTCGTTTGCCGCCGGATGGCGTACCCTTTTGCGGCATGAGTTGAACTCGCGCCGCGACCCGTCCCGAGCAACTGCTTCCCGTCTGGCGCAATGATCTGGCCCTGTTTCGAGGAGTGGCGCTGGCCGTCAGCCTGAGCTGGCTGGCTGCGACCGTCAGCGGGATCGCTCAGGGAGGGCTGCTGTTCGCTCCCGCGGCGCTCGCTCCCAAGCTCAATCGCCTGAATCCGGCATCGCGCCTCGAACAGCTGTTTTCGATGAACGCGCTCAGCCGCTTGCTGAAATCGCTTTTGCCGACCGCAGCCATCGTTTACCTGGCAGTCACTCTCCTGTCTCGGGACTGGATAGTTCTTCCGTCGCTCTTGCACGGCAGCGGAGCGGGCCTGGTGAGGTTTGTCGCGGCCCACATGTTTGAACTGGCCTGGAAAGCATCCCTGGTTCTGCTGGCGTGGTCGGCTGCCGACTATTTTCTGGAGCGCTGGCGGCATGAGAACGAATTGAAGATGAGCCGCCAGGATCTGCGCGACGAGTTCAAGGAGACCGAGGGCAATCCCGCAGTCAAGATGCGCATTCGGCGCCTGCAACGCCAGGCGCGGCGCCGCCGCATGCTGAAAGATGTGGAACGCGCCGCGGTGGTCATCACCAATCCCACCGAGTTCGCCATCGCGCTCGAATTCAACATGCAGATGGAGGCGCCAGTCGTCGTGGCCAAGGGACGCAACCTGCTGGCGGCGCAGATCCGCGAAATCGCGCTCTGGCACGGGATTCCGCTGGTGGAGAATCCGCCGCTGGCGCACGCGCTCTACCGCGCGGTCGAAGTCGGCCAGGCCATTCCTCCCAAGCTATACGCCGTGGTCGCAGAAATTCTTGCCGCCATCTGGCGGGCGCAGACCCGGGCAGCGCAGGCCGCGGCCGGAGTCGGAGCGAGGAACTAACCCGTGGCCAATGCCAACTCCACGTCTGCCGCGGCTTCGACGAAAGGCAAAGCCAGCTCCGCCGCCGAGTGGATCATGCCGGTGGCGGCCGTGGCCCTGATCTTCGTCATGCTGGTGCCGCTGCCCAGCCTGCTGCTCGACATTCTGCTGGCAGTCAGCATTACCGCGGCCGTGCTGGTGCTGTTGTCCGCCATTCAGATCCTGCGCCCGTCGCAGTTCTCCGTCTTTCCCAGCCTGCTTCTGTTGTTGACCCTGTTTCGCCTGTCGCTGAATCTGGCCTCCAGCCGCCGCATTTTGTTGCACGGCAATGAAGGCGCATCGGCCGCGGGAAAGGTCATCGAAGCCTTCGGCTCGTTTGTGGTGGGCGGCAACTATGTGGTTGGATTCGTGATCTTCATCGCCCTGATCGCCATTCAGTACATCGTGGTGGCGCATGGCGCGGTGCGCACCGCGGAAGTCACGGCCCGCTTCACCCTCGATGCCATGCCCGGCAAGCAGATGGCGATCGACGCCGACCTCAATGCCGGCCTCATCAACGAAGGGCAGGCGCGGGCGCGGCGCGAGCAGATTGCCCACGACGCCGAATTTTATGGAGCCATGGACGGCGCTGCCCGCTTCAACCAGCGCGACGCCATCGCCACCATCCTGATCACGGCCATCAACATCATTGCCGGATTCCTCATCGGCGTCTTCCAGCTCGATATCCCCTTTCGCGAAGCCCTGAAAACCTACACCGTGCTCACGGTCGGGGACGGCCTGGTCACCATGATTCCGTCGCTGCTGGTGTCGATGGCCGGAGGCATGGTCGTGACCCGGGCTTCGTCCGACGCAACCATGTCGGCCGATGTGGCCCGGCAACTGTTCTCGCGCCGTCCGCTGATGATTGCCTCCGGCGTGATGCTGACCCTGGCGGCGATCCCCGGACTTCCTAAATTCTCTTTCCTCCTGCTCGCTGCCGGCACCGCCTTTCTGGCGTGGCGCGCCCCGAAGCAGTCGGCGGCCGCAGCAGCCGCTGCCGCTGTGCCGTCCCTCGAAAAGAAGGCGGCCAAGGATTCTGTCGAAGAGTTGCTGAAGCTCGATGAACTCAGCCTCGAAGTCGGCTACGGCCTGGTGCCTCTGGTTGACCAGAATCAGGGAGGCCAGCTGCTGGCCCGGGTGAAAGCGCTGCGGCAGAACCTGGCGCAGCAGCTCGACTTCATTGTCCCGCCCGTGCACATCACCGACAACGTCCGCCTCAAGCCGCGCCAGTATGTCATCGCCTTGCGCGGCGTCGAAGTCGCTCGCTGGGAGATGTTTCAGGATCACCTGATGGCAATCAGTTCGGAAGGCTCGCCCCGCCCGCTCGCCGGCACTCCCACCAAGGAGCCCGCATTTGGCGTCGCCGCCGTCTGGATTCCGGCCGCGCTGCAGAACGAGGCGCTGGCCTCCGGCTACGCGGTCGTCGACCAGACATCCGTCCTGGCCACGCACCTTGCCGAGGTGGTCAAACAGCATGCCCACGAGTTGCTGAGCCGCCAGGAAGTGAAGCGCCTGCTCGACCGTCTGGCCGAAAGCCATCCCAAGCTGGTCGAAGAGCTGGTGCCGAAGATTCTGAGCCTCGGAGAAGTGCAGAAGGTGCTGCAACAGCTTCTGCGCGAACAGGTCTCCGTCCGCGATCTGCCCGCCATTCTCGAGGCGCTGCTGGATGTCGCGCCCGCCAGCAAGAATCCGGTGATCCTGGTCGAGTCGGTGCGGCAGGCGCTGGGCCGCGCGCTGGTGCGGCCTCTGCTATCAGACGGCGGCGGTCTGCGCGTGGTGACGCTCGACCATGCCCTCGAAGAAGAGTTAGGACGCGCCTTCACGGCTGCGGCGCCGCCGGCGGGAACGATGGGACTGCAGCCGCCCTTTGCCCGCCGCATTCTGGACGGCATGCGCCAGCTTGCTGGAGAGCAGATCGCCGTGGCCAGCCCGGTTCTGCTGTGTGCCACGCCGGCCCGCTATCACCTGAAACGCCTGCTGGAGCCGTTTCTGCCGAAAGTCGTCGTGCTCTCTCCCATGGAAGTGCCGCCCGTAGTCGAGGTGCAGTCGATTGGAGTGTTGCGATGAAGCCATCTTCCGGAATCCGGCCGGCGGGAATACCGATTGTGATGTTTACGGGAAGTGAGAAGCCATGAGCAAAAATACCGCGCAAGCCTACACCGTGTGGCAGGACAAAGAAGACCGCGACCGCATCCTGCTCGAACAGCTGCCCCAGGTCCGCTATCTGGCGCGCCGCATTCACGAGCGCCTGCCCCGCCACGTGCCGCTCGAAGATCTGGTGCACGCCGGCGTCATCGGCCTGATCGACGCGCTCAACAAGTTCGACAGCACCAAACACGTGCAGTTCGGCTCCTACGCCAAGTTCCGCATTCGCGGCGCGATTCTCGACAGCCTGCGGGAAATGGACTGGGGACCGCGGGAGTTGCGGCGGAAATCACGCAAGGTGGAGGAAGCGCATCGCAAGCTCAGCCTGGAGCTGAACCGCTCGCCCACGGAAAACGAAATGGCGGCCGAACTGGGAATGGCGCTGACCGAATTCCAGCACCTGCTCGGCGAAATTGATAGCCTCGAAGTGGGCAGCTTGCGAGTGGAATCGCCGTGGGATGGCAAAGAAGAGGACCTGTGCGACTACCTGCCCAGCGCGCCGGAAGATACGCCGTTCTTCCGCTGCCTGCGCTCGGAGATGAAAGATCTTTTGGCTCGCGTCATCGCCGAGATGTCGGAAAAGGAGCAGCAGGTGCTCTCCCTGTACTACTTCGAAGAACTCACCATGAAAGAAGTCGGCGCCGTGCTGGGCATTGGCGAGTCTCGCGTTTCCCAGATTCATTCGCTGGCCGTGGTTCGGCTGCGTTCGCGGCTGGAAGAAATCCTGGCCGTCAAAGATATACGTGCTCACGCCGCCTCGGCCGGAGTGAGCGGTTCGGCAGTGAGCGATTAAGGAAGCCGGTCATGGAAAAAGTTCTGAACCAGGAAGAAATCGATGCCATGGTGCGGTTAGCCCGAGGCGGCGGCAGCCGGGCGGAAACCGCGGCGCCAACTCCGTCGCACGTCGAGCCTTGGGACGTACGCCGGGCCGGGCAGATTGGGCGCGAGCAACTGCAGGCCATCATGTTGCTGCATGAAAGCTTCGCCCGCAATCTGACCCACTCCCTGGGGGCTTACCTCCGGGTTGTGTTCGCGGCCACGCTGGTCTCCGCCGAACACCTGACATTCCGTGAGTTCCTGCAGAGGATTCCGGAGACCACGTATCTGTCCTCGTGCCGCCTGGGTTCCACTGGACTGAACGCCGCCCTGCAACTCGATCTGAAGGTGGCCTTCCCCATCATCGACCTGCTCTTGGGCGGCGAAGGCAAAGGCATGGCTTCGACCCGCGAGATCACCGAAATCGAAGAGCAGATTCTCGACAGTGTGGCTCGCATTGTGTGCCGCGAACTGGGCATTGCCTGGCAGGCTCTGTCCCTCGAAGTGGGCTTTGAAGAACGGCTCGAAGCCGGCCAGGCGCAACGGCTGATGGCCCCCGAAGAAAAGATCTTATCCCTCAGTTTCGAGGCGACCATGCCCGAGGTGCGCGGAGGATTAAATCTGGCTGTGCCGGCCACCGTCTCGAACGCCTTGCTGCGGAAGATTTCGGCGGACTGGAGTCATCGCCGGCCGCGGGTCGATCGCGATGCCCGCCAGCGGCTCATGCGGCGTTTATTGGATTGTCTTTTCGATCTGGAGCTGGGGGCGCAGGGCGTCAACGTGTCCGTCGGGGCCATGGCGCAACTGGCTCCCGGCCAGGTGCTCGCGTTTTCGCGTCCGGCCGCCGCGCCCGCATCCCTGCTGATCGCCGGCGTCGAGATGTTTCGCGCTTTGCCGGTGCGCAGCGAAGCGGCGCGGGCAGCAAAAATTCTGGGCCCGGTCCGCCGCGCCCCCGACGATGTTTCTCGAGGAAACGAGAACTTAAAGGAGAACTCAAAATGAGCGAGCCTGCCGCCACCACTCATCCCGAACCCGAATCCTATACCGAAGCCTGGGCAATAGCGCTTGGGCAAGTCCTCGGCGAGATTACCGGATCGCCTTTCGCCGCCAGTGTTTCGCCGGAAGCTCCCGCGGATGCGCCGGCAAACGCAGCCACGGATCTGTGGATCGTCGCCGCCTGTGCTGGAGCCTTGCGGGGCGAGATGAGCGTACGGATCTCGCCACCTTCCGTCGCTCGTCTGGCCCAGCTCTTCATGAGCGAGCCGGCCGCGCCCGCTGCGGAAATGACTGCGGAGCATCGCGAAGCGGCCGTGGAACTGTTTCGCCAAGTCGGCGGGGTGGTCGCAACCTCGATCGGATCGGTCTGGGGAGAGGTGCAGATTCGGCTCGAAGCTTCTCCGGCCGCGCCGTCCTGGGCCGCCGCCTCGACCGCCTGGCTTCGCCTGGGAGAGGATTCCTCCCCGCTCTGGATTGAGATCCTGCTCAGCGCGGCGCTGATGGCTGCGCTGCGCGCCGAAAGACCCGAACCCGTGCCCGCCGCGGCTCCGAGCGCAGCCGCGCCCCTTCCGCCGAGTCCCACGCCCGCGTCGACTCCTTCTGTTTCCCCCGTTCCCGCGAACGGCGCCGTCAATCTCGACTTGCTGATGGATGTTGAGCTGGCCGTCACTTTGCGCTTTGGCAGCCGGCGCCTGTTGCTGCGGGAGATTCTCGATCTCAATGCCGGGGCCGTCATCAACCTCGATCGCCAGGTGCCGGAGCCGGTCGACATGCTGCTGGACGGCCGGGTGGTGGCGCGCGGAGAGATCGTGGTGATCGACGGGACTTACGGATTGCGCGTCACCGAAGTTGGTCCGGCCGGCGTTCCGTGAGTTTGTCTTTCATGAGCTTGTCTTCGTGAGCTTGTTTATGGGAACTGCCAGCATCCAATTCGAGCGGTGGAATCTTCCTGGGCGCGGATTTTGGCGCAGGCTGGCGCCGCGCTGCGGACAGCGAGACTGCCTGCACACGCGCAGCCTGTGGCGCCGCTTCTCCGGCGTTCGATCGGCCGTATTGGAAGGATCCCGCTACTGCCTGGAGCGCTGCCTGGAAGCTGCTCTCAGCCAAGCGCTGCTCCGGGTTTGTTCCGTTCCGCAAGATGTGGTGACCGCGCACCGGGTTCCACTCGGCCTGCTGTTGCTGTCGCGGCAGCAGATCACGGTCGAACAGCTGCGCACCGCACTCGAGGCGCAGCGCAGCGCCAGCCACGGCAGAATCGGCGATTGGCTGCAACAGCTCGGCTTCGTCAGCGAGCATCAGGTAACCGCCGCTTTGGCCCGGCAATGGTCCTGCCCGGTTCTGCGGGCCAACTCTCCGGCGGCGCGCAACAAAACCTTTCCGCAGATTCCGGTGGCCCTGCTGGAAAGTTTTGCCATGATCCCGGTGGACTATATCGAGGCCACAAAGAACCTGCACGTCGCTTTTGGCGAAGGGATCGACTACGGCGTGCTCTACGCCATCGAGCAAATGATCGGATGCCACACGGAAGCCTGTCTGGCCGTTCCCAGCCTGGTTCGGGCCCGGCTCCAGACCATCTCCCATCGCCGCGAAGACAGCGAAGTTTTGTTCGAACAGCTCGCCGAAGATACCGACCTTCCGCGGATCATTCGCAGCTACTGCGCCCGTCTGTCAGCGTCGGAAATTCGTTTAGCAAACTGCGGCCCTTACGTGTGGGTCCGCCTGCTGCACCCCGCCCGCGCGCCCTTGGACCTGCTGTTGCGTTCGCCACAAACCGTGCACTGAATTCCTGCGCTGCGCCCGTTCCTCGCTCACCCCTAAATCTAAAGTTGAACTGAGCCTTGCCGATATGACCTGTGGCGGCGTAGTCGGCAACCAAGATCGGCTCGCTGCCGTGAGGATCTGCGGGATATGGACAACATACGCGCACTCATTGTGGACGATTCTTCCGTCATGCGGAAGATTGTGGAACGTTCTTTGCGTCAGGCGGGACTCAGCATCGCCCAAGTCCTCGAAGCCAGCAATGGCGCCGAGGCGCTGGCGGCGGTCGAGAACAACAAAGTCGACCTGATTCTCTGCGACATCAACATGCCGGTTATGGATGGACTGGAATTTGTGAAGCAACTGTCCACCGTGGAGAACGCAAAAGGGGTTCCGGTGGTGATGATTACGACCGAAGGCAGCGAAGGCCACGTCGTCGAGGCGCTTTCGGCGGGCGCGCGCGGCTACATCCGCAAACCTTTTACACCCGATCAGGTCAAAGAGCACGTACTCCCAGTGCTGGCGGGGAATTTATGAATCCCACAAACGTGCCGGGTACTTCCTCTGCGGGACGCGAATGCTGGCTTCCTACGCTGCAACTCTCCATGCAGGAAGTCTTTGAACTTATGCTGGCCTGCCCGCTCGAGCTCGCGGCCGAACCGCCGGCAGAAGACGGACTCGATATCACCGCGATGATCGGATTGGCGGGGCAGTTGTGCGGGATCCTAAGCGTGCGCTGCAGCGCAAAATCCGCCGCGCGGATGGCGTCGCGCATGCTGGGCGTCGATCCGGAAACTGCGGGCCCGGAAATGTGGGATGCGGTGGGAGAAATCTGCAACATGGTGGCGGGAAATTTCAAAAACAAGATCAGCGGGCTGGGCGATGGCTGCATGCTTTCTGTGCCGACAGTCATTACCGGCGGCGACTATAACGTTCACTCCATGGTGAACGAAAATATTCACGCCTGTTTTATCTTTGAGGGGGAGCCGGTCGTGCTTTCTCTGGAAGTGCACAGCTGAATCGCGCCGGTTCGTTTTGGCCTGATTCCCGCACAGGCCGGAAGATTTTGCCGGGAGCTCGCTTGAGCACCCGGCAAGATCTTCTTCTTTGCCTTTCTCCTGAGAATTCTCCAACCCCGCCGTCTCGCTCGTAACGTCTTTACTCCCTGGCCAGCTTGCGCTGCTTTCAGGATTTCGCAACTCTCATGACCGGTGGAATACCACGTGCTGAACCGCATGCGGGTATTCGAATATGGACAGCGGTTATTACGCAGCGTGCGCCGGACTCGCCGCTCAAACGCAGGCTCTTGAATTAGTCGCCAATAATCTGGCCAATCTCGACACCTCGGGATATCGCGGACAGCAAGCCACGTTTCATTCGCTGCTGGCGGGCGGCCAAAACGTGATGTGGAACCCGGTCAACGCCGCGGTCAATGACTTTGGGGTATTGGGCGGCAGCCGCATCGATCTCGCCCCTGGAAGCCTCACGGCAACCGGCAACCCGCTCGACCTGGCGGTTGCGGGCAAGGGATTCTTCGTCGTGAAGTCGGCGCAGGGCATGCTTTACACCCGCAACGGCAGCTTTCATCGCACTCCCACCGGACAGCTGGTGACCGCGGATGGAGATGCGGTACTCGGCGAGCAGGGCGCGATCAACCTTCCCAACGGCGCGGTGGCGGTCAGCGGCGATGGAACCGTATCGGTCGACGGAGCCATCGTGGACACGCTGCGCATCGCCGAATTCTCCCCGAACACCAGCCTGAGCGCCGCGGGCAATGCAATGTACGCCGCGCCCGACGGTTCCGCCTTGCCCGCAGCCTCTTCCTCGATCCGCCAGGGCATGCTCGAAGGCTCGAACGTCAGCCCGGTCGAGGGCGTCGTCGAACTGATCACTATTCAGCGCAATGCCGAGATGATGCAGCGCGCCATCACCCTGTTTGACAGTCAACTCAATCAAACCGCCGCGCAGGATCTGCCGCGCGTCTGAGCGGAGGCTCATTATGATACGTGCTCTCTACACCGCAGCCAGCGGAATGGTGGCGCAGGAACTGAACCTGGACAACATTGCCAACAATCTGGCGAACTCCAGCACGTCGGGCTTTCGCAGCCGGCGCCTGCAATTCGAGGATCTGATCTATCAAAACCTGATTATGCCCGGCGCCGCAGCCTCGCAGCAGACCACCGTCGTGGCGGGGCTGCAGGTCGGCTTGGGCACTCGCTCGGCGGCGTCGGAAGTGATCCAGACCGAGGGCGACTTCACGCAAACCGGAAGCCCCTTGGATTTGGCGATTCAGGGCCAGGGCTTCTTTCAGGTACTTTTGCCGGACGGTCAAACGGCTTACACCCGCGCTGGCAGCTTCCATCTCGATGCTTCGGGCAACCTGGTGACGCAGGATGGAGATCCTCTTCAACCGAGCATCACGATTCCTCAGGGTGCGACCTCAGTCACCGTTGCCCAGGACGGCACGGTCACCGTGACCCAGGCGGGACAGACGGCGGCGCAGCAAGTGGGCTCTCTGCAACTGGTGTTGTTCGACAATCCCGGAGGACTCAACAGCACCGGAAGCAATCTTTTTCTCGCCACCACCGCCTCCGGCGACCCGATCGTCGGAACCCCGGGCGGCAGCGAGGGCTTGGGTTCGATCGTGCAGGGCATGCTTGAACAGTCGAACGTCAGCGTCGTGGATGAATTCGTAAATATGATCGTCGCGCAGCGCTCTTACGAAGCCAATTCGCGCGTGGTCAACGCCGCCGACCAGATGCTGCAGGACATCAATACCCTGGGACGTTAATCATGCATCGCCTCGAGCTGGCCAAAAGAGTCATAAAAACTCTGCGTATCGGAAGCTGCTTCCTGGCGCTGGCACTGGCATCGATGGCGCTTCCCGCCTGGAGCCAGGCGGCTTGTGCCGCCAGTGTTCTGCCGGATGTTGAAGTCGGCAAAGCCGGGTTCTTCCTGTCTGACTTGCTTGGTCCGGGCACGTGTCCGCAACTCCTCACGGCGGCCGCGCAGGTACGCCTGGGAGCGGCTCCGCTGGCGGGAAGTGTGCGCGTGCTCGAAGGCAGCGAAGTCCGCGCCCTGCTCGAACGCGTGCCCGGCGCTTTGAATGCAGCAACCGCGATCGAGGTTCCAGAACGAATCCGCGTGCGCCGCGCGGGCAAGCGTGCTTCCTGCGCGGAGATCGAAGACAGCATGTTCCCGAACCCCGGCTCTCTCCCGCCGGATGGTGTGCGCCTGAATCCAACCAATGACGGAAATGCTGCCCGGCGGGAAATCGAGTGTGGCGCCGCGCAACGCATTCTTCGAGGAACGCGCGTCGAGATGACTCGCAGCTACTGGGATCCGGCGCTCGCCAGCTGGGAGATCCGCGCGCGCTGCCAGCGTCCGGAAGATTGCGTGCCTTTTCTGATCCGGGTCGCAAGCCCCGCATTGACGACAACGATTTTTCCCGGCCGTCCGCTCGCCGAGCAAAATGTCAGCCCGGGTAAAGCGATTGAGCCGCGAACCGATGACGCATCCCGTAACCAAAGCTCGCAGACGCTGATTCGCTGCGGCCAGACGGCCATCCTTTTATGGGATGCCCAGGGTATTCGCGTGGTCGTGCCCAGCGTCTCGCTCGACGCAGGCAATGAAGGAGACATGGTGCGGGCCCGGATCGCGCGCAGCGGCCGCGTGGTTCGCGCTATTGTCACCGGGGCCGGGCGGTTGCGGGCAGCGTCATGACCGCGGCAGAAGAAAAGGATAGGTTCCTCCCTATGTTGAACCGCAAGCTCTGGATCATCCTGGCATGCGCCGTCCTTCTGTCTGTCGCCCCCTGCCAGCTCGAGGCGCAGCAGAAAAAACCCCCGGCGGCGGCGCACGACGGGCTGGCCGACTACGTTCGCCGCATCTCGGCCAAGAATCCCGAAGCCGCTCCCAGTACCCCGGGAAGTCTGTGGAACGATTCCGGACGGCTGGCGGATATGGTGGCCGACTACAAGGCTTCGCGCGTGGGAGACCTGGTCACGATCAGCGTGGCGCAGAACCTGTCGGCCACGAGCACCGGCAACGTGTCCAGCAACCGCGCCTTCTCGGCCAGTTCCGGCATCACCGCTTTGCCGGGACAGCTGAAGACCACGGGCGTGGCCAACCTGTTCTCGCCCAACTCCACGCAAGCGCTGACGGGCAAGGCGCAAGCCACCTCGCAAACTTCGTTGAGCACAGTTCTCACCGGGAGGGTAGCGGCGGTGCTTGGGAGCGGAACCCTGGTGGTCGAAGCCGAGCGCCAGATCACCATGAACAACCAGCATGAAACGGTCATTCTGCGGGGGTTGGTGCGGCCCGGCGACCTGGACGCGACCAATACAGTTGCATCCAACAGCGTCGGCGATCTGGAAGTCGAGGTGAAAGGCAAAGGCATCATCAGCGAAGGCACGCGGCCTCCCAACCCGGTGATGAAGTGGATTCTGCGGCTGGTGGGATTTTAGGAGCGATCATGAACCGAGTCTGGCGTCTTCTGTTCCGCATCGCGCTCGCTGCCCTTCTGGCCGCGGGCTTTGCCTGCGCCGACGATACCCACAAGGTGCTGATCCGGGACGTAGCCACGGTCGAAGGCGTGCGCGAAAACTCCCTGATCGGATACGGTCTGGTCGTGGGCTTAAAAGGCACGGGCGACAAGCAGCAAACCTACTTCACCATACAGACGCTGGCCAGCATTCTGGCCCGCATGGGGGTGCAGATTCCCGCCGCGGTGCTGCAGTCGACGGTGCAGGTCAAAAACGTAGCGGCGGTGTTTGTTACGGCCAGTCTGCCGCCCTTCTCCCGGCCGGGAATCCACCTCGATGTGATGGTTTCCTCCATTGGAGACGCGCGCAGCCTGGAGGGCGGACTGCTGTTGCTGACGCCGCTCTATGCCGCCGACGGCCAGGTCTTTGCGGCGGCCCAAGGGCCGCTGGTCGTGGGAGGGTACACGGTCGGATCGGCCACCAATTCCCGGCAAGTCAACCATCCTACGGTGGCGCGCGTTCCCGGGGGAGCGCTGGTCGAGCGCGACAGCTCGCTCAGTCTCACCGGGCTCGATCACCTGTCGTTGTTGCTGAGCGATGCCAGCTTCTCCACCGCCGAAGAGGTGGCCTCGGTCATCAACCATGAATGGTCGGCACCGATGGCCACGGTCATCGACAGCCGCCGCATTGAAATCAAGCTTTCGGCCGAGAACTCGGCCGCAGTCCCGGCACTGCTGGCGCGCATTGAGAATCTCGAGATCGAAGTCCGCCGACGCGCCAAGGTCGTGGTCAACGAGCGTACCGGCACGGTGGTGCTGGGCAAAGATGTCCACCTCGGTGCGGTGTCGATTCTGCATGGCAACTTCTCGATCGAAGTCACCACCTCGTATGCCGTCTCCCAGCCCAACGCACTGGCCACGGGCCAGACCGAAGTTGTGCCCGAAACCAAGATCAAGGCCGGCGACGCTCCAGCCCGCAATGTCGAGTTGAGTGAAGGAGCCAGTGTCGAACAGTTGGTCACGCGCCTGCAGGCCATCGGGGCGACCGCGCGCGACGTGATTTCCATTCTGCAAGCCATCAAAGCCGCCGGCGCGCTCGAAGCTGAATTGGAGGTGATCTGATGCAATCCGTTTCTGCGACCCTCGCCACGGTTTCTCCGACCCTAGCCACTCCGTCCCCATCGCTCCGCGGAGCCCACGCCGCCCGTGACTTCGAGGCCAGCCTGATTGGGTCCCTGCTGGAGTCGATGGAGAAGACTTTCGCCACACTCCCCGGCGAGGACACGCTGCCGGGCGCCGACAACTACAACTACATGGGAACCCAGGCCTTGGCCCAAACCATCGCCGCCCGCGGAGGCTTCGGCATCGCCGCGCTGATTGTCCGGCACTTGCCGGAGCACGAAGGTAAGGGGTAGGGCGGTTATCCGCGCGTGGGAACGTACCCTGGATCGCCTCTAAAGCTTTCGCAAGTTCCGTCGATAAAAGGAGATGAAGGCGGTAAAGGATTCCAGCGTGAATCCGGATGCGGGCGGAATTAAAGTTTTTTAATGCGCGGTCGATACTTGAATTGCAAGGGAAATTCAAGACGAGGTAGCAACCATGAGAATCGATCTCAATTACGGGCCGCAGGCCGCATCGGAATCGGACCGCATTCGGGCGCAGAACCCTCCAGCCGCCGACAGCGCTTCCGCGGCTAAAACGGGAGCGGCAGAAGACCAGGCACAGCTTTCCGGGGCCCATGTGCAGGTCGAGGCGCTGGCCGCGCAGGCGTCGCAGCTTCCCGAAGTCCGCGAACAGCGCGTGCAGGCATTGCGGCTTGCCGTTCAGAGCGGGCAATACCAGTCCGACCCGCAGAAAATTGCCGGGGCACTCGTCACGCACATGATGGTGGCCCCGGCCGCTCAGGGGTAACAGTAACCGAGCGTCGAGGAAACATGGCAAACGGTGATCTATCGACCGATCTGGCCTTCGGAATCCTGCCCCCCGCTTCCTCGGTCCCTGCGGTGAATGGGCACGCTCCTCCGCGAGATTCCGACGGAAAATCTCGCCGCCGTCCGCCGAGCGAACCGGACACCGATGAGGCCTCGGACCTTGAGGACGGGCCAGCACATGAGCTCGACAGCCTAGCGTGAATTTATGAGCGATACCACTCCAAGCCAGCGCGCGCCCAACCACTTGGCACATCCGGAGCCGCGGGATGCGGCAGATTCCGGCCTGGCGCTTTTAGAGGATCTGGAAAGCAATCTTCTCGCCAGCCAGAACGCGCTCCTTTCCGGCGATCTGGCGCGACTGGAAGAGCTGACCGGCGAGCAGGCGCTTTTCGAGCGCAAGCTTTCCACCGTTTTGCGTCCGGCTCCCGCTTCCGGACCAGCCGGGCGTGAAGTGCGGGCGGCCCAGCTACGGATCCTTCACCTGGGACGGGTGCAGATTGCCCTGCTGGCACGCCGGCAGCAGGGCTTGCGGATTCTCCGCCACCGCATGGCGGGACTGCAATCTTTGTATAGCCCTCCGGCGTGCAAGCCTGATTTTCTGATGGAGCGGGGCCGGAAGCCGGCCAAGGAGGCATAGCAAATTCCATGTCGAGCCTGAATGCCAGTCTGGCCAGCGCTTTGAGCGGCCTCAGCGCCGAACAGGCTGCGCTCGAAACCACCACGAACAACGTCGCCAATGCCAACACTCCTGGCTATTCGCGGGAGGATCCGGTGCTGGTATCGAGCGACCCGGTGGTGGAAGATCCTCTGACGCTGGGTACCGGCGTCACGGTGCAGACGATCGAGAGCATCCGCGATCCAATTCTCGAATCCCAGATTCAGCAGGAAACCCAGTCGCAGGGACAACTGAGCGCCCAGGTTTCCGCGCTCTCCCAGACTCAAACCAACTTCAGCAGCTCGACGGCGGACATCGGCACGGCGATCTCCAATTTCTTTGACAGCGTGAACCAGCTTTCCACCAGCCCCACCGACCTGTCCCTGCGGCAGGATGTGCTGACCGCGGCGAGCAACCTGGCCACCGCTTTCAACACGGCGGCCAGTCAACTCAGCGGCCAGCGCACCAACCTGGACCAGAGCGTGCAGCAGGCCGTCGGTCAGATTAATCAGCTCACCGGGCAGATTGCCGAGCTGAATGGCCAGATCTCGAACCTCGAGAACGTCGGCGAAGATGCGGGAAGTTTTGTGGACCAGCGTACCCAGCTGATCGACCAGCTGTCTTCCCTGGCCGATGTCTCCGTGATCCCCACCGACAACACGCTTACTCTGACTACCGCCAACGGGACACCCCTGGTTTCCGGAGAGCAAAGTTTTCAGCTTTCCACCCAGCCGGATGCCTCGGGCACGCAACAGGTCTACTCGCAGGGCAATGACATCACTTCCACCATCGTCAGCGGCCAATTGGGCGGAGTGCTGGAGGCCCGCGACCAGCAGATTCCGAGCCTTCAGAACCAGCTCGACACGCTGGCCTCAGGCCTGGCTACTGCCGTAAACAAAGTTCAAACCAGCGGCTACGATCTGGCTGGCAATCCGACCGGGAATCTCACTGCAGACGGCCAGCCGCAAACCCCGATCTACTTGTTTAATCCTTCGCCCGCGACCGGCGCCGCGGCCAGCCTCTCGGTGGCGATCACCGATCCCTCGCTGATCGCGGCCAGTTCCGACGGCACCGCGGGGAGCAATGGCAATGCCGAGGCTCTGTACGCCCTGAGCAGCCAGTCCATCATCAGCGGCCAAAGTCCCACAGACTATTATTCCGGCATCGTCTCTGATGTCGGCAACGACGTGGCCAACGCCACCGCGGAACAAAGCGCTTCCAGCCTGGCGCTGCAGCAGCTGAACGATCAGCGGGGCGCGGTTTCGGGAGTTTCGCTCGACGAGGAGGCAGCCAACATGGTTCAGTACCAGAACGCCTACGCTGCCTCGGCGCAAGTCATCACCGCCATCAACAACATGATGTACGACGTCATCCAGATGGGAACGTTAACGGGGTAGCCTAGTATGCGCGTGAATCCCAATCCCTTGCCCGATTTGCTCGCTGCCTTGAATCAGAACCAGCAGCAGCTCAATACCGACGAGCAGCAAATCGCTTCGGGGCAGAGTGTGAACTTGCCCTCCGACAACCCGGAGGCAGCTGCCGGCTTGGTCCAGAACGCCGACCAGACCTCGCAGGCCGACCAGTTTCTGCGCAGTGTGGGAAGCGTGCAAGGGGAGATGCAGAGCGCCGATTCCACTCTGAGCTCCGTCGTCACGGCTCTGCAGCGCGCCATTAGCCTGGGCGTGGAAGGCGCGAACGGGACCCTGAGCGACGCCGACCGCGCCGCGATCGCGAATGAAGTGACGGGCATTCAGTCGCAATTGGTCAATCTGGCAAATCTTTCGTATCAAGGCAACTACGTGTTCGCCGGAACTGCGACCCAAACCACTCCCTATGTCCTCGATGCCAATTCCTCATCGGGTGTGTCCTACAAGGGAAACTCGAACACCAACCTGGTCACGCTGGGCAATCACTTTACGCTGCAGGCCAACCTGCCCGGTTCGCAGCTGTTTTCCGGCTCCGGCACCGACATGTTTCAATCGATTCAAGACCTGGTCACCAACCTGCAAAGCGGCAACAGTGCCGGCATCGGTGCGGCAGTCACTGAAGTCAGCAACTCATACAACTACATTGACACGGCTCGAGTTTTCTACGGCAACGCGGAGAACCAGCTTAATTCGCAGCAAACGTATCTGACCTCGGAGACCACCCAACTGGCAGCGCAGCAGAACAGCCTGGGAGGCGCCGACATGGCAGCCGTGCTCAGCGATCTGACTACGACGCAAACTGCGCGCGAGGCCACGCTCGACGCCATGGGACGCATCGGCCAGTCTGACCTCTTTGATTATCTGAAATAGGATTATCTGAAATAAGAAAGTTGCAGCGAGGCCAACGCGAAAGCGGATTCAGAGAGTCTGGCGCGAGCCTTGCGCCCATTCCACCGCGGACTCGATGCGGGTTCGCTCGGCTTCCAGGCGAGCTCTTTCGGCGAGCAGATGGCTGTGGATGGCCGGCATCCGATCCCGCAAGCGCTCCAGGTTCCGTCGATACTCGGCCAGTTCGGCCCTTAGCTGAGGACCCTGCGACGCGGGCAGCCCACACCGTAGCCAGGCGCCACTGCGCAGCAGTTCCGACAAAAGTTCGGAAATGAGCTGGGGAGTTGGCGACGTGGGATTTGCCTGATCCTGCACCAGGCCCTCGAGACAAAAGCGCAGACGCCGGTTGGTCTGGCGGAGATTTTCGGTGAATTGGTCTTCCGTGAGATCGAGCATCAGGCGTTCCATTCACCGGCTGCACGCGGCGCATCGTCAGGCACTGCGGGCGCAGTTTCTGTCGAAGTCGCCCGCGGCGCCGCCGTGGACCGGTCCACCTTGATCCAGGCATCGCGCAAATCCAGCAGAAGTGCAATCTGTTCGTTCAAGATTTCTTGCGATGTCTGGAACTGAGCTTCCACCAGCTTCCGCCGCAACATGTTGTAGAAGCGCTCCAGATTGGGCGCCACATCGCCGCCGGCCTCAAAGTTCAAACTGCCCTGGAGATGGCTGACCACCAGCAGGGCATGATTGATGGCGTGGGTGCGGTCTTCAATCTGGTTCGACTCGATGGCTCGCACGGCGAGCCGTAGATCTTTCACTACCTGCTCGTACAGCAGGACTACCTGTCCCACAGCGGTAGCGCCGCGCGCCGCGCTTTCTCGATACGCATTCTGAGGATCCATCATGGGTTAGCCTGTGGAACTGGAGGAACCGGCCGTGGACGAACCGGCGGTCGGGGTGGTGTTGGAGGAAGTTTGCGTATAAGGGTTTCCTAACGCGGCATTGAGTTCTGCCACCACGTAGGGATAGTCTTCGATAGCTGCGTTGACTTGGCTGAACTCCGTGATCAACTGCTGCTTCTGCGTCGCCATTTGAGCTTGAAAATTGGTGATTTGAGTCGTGAGATCGGTTTGCTGGGTGCTGTTCTGCGCCAGGTCCAGGTTCAAGACGCCATCGGTCGGGTCGGTCAGATTGGTCAGGTCGCTGCTGAAGTTGTTGGCAAACCCGGTCTGTTTGCTGGTCTGAAAGAAGCTCAAGAATGCGGACGGATTCGAGGTCATCGCGTTGTTCAGCGTGGTATTGTCCACGGTCAACGTGCCGTCGTCATTCATCGTGATGCCGAGAGAAGAGAGGTTGGCAAAGCCCGCCGTTCCCGGGACGCTGCTGTCGGGAAAGGAGAAGTTGATATCGGTCATCATGCTGGACTGCAGAGAGCGCAGCGAGCTGTCGGAACCCAGCGGGCCTTCGGTGTTGGTGGCAGCGTTGACCGTGTATTGCGCGTTGATGGCGGTGACGAGCGTGTTGTAGGCCACCACGAAGGCATTGATCGCGGTGTTCGCCGTATCCGTGTCCGGCCCTACGGAAAGTTGCAAAGGCACGCTGGGTTCGGCGCTGACCAGATTCAAAGTAACGCCCGGGATGGCTCCGCTTACTGTGTTGCTGGTGCTGCTGAACCCGATCCCGTCGATGGTAAGAGCCGCATCAGTGCCACCTACGGAGGTAAAGCTAAGGTTTGTGGACGGGTTGGTTCCGCTGGTTCCGGTGGTTGTGTTGCTGGTGATCGCCAGCGCTCCCGTTGTTCCGGTGGCCGAACTGGTGATCGCCAGCCGCGCTCCGGTCGCATCCGTGAGCACCGAGGCCGTAACCCCCCAGTTGTTTGCGGTGCTTTGCTGGTTGATATAGGTGGCCAGGGTGCTCACCGTATCGTTGCTGCCCGCGGTGATGGGAATATCTTCCGTGGTGCCACCGGAGCCGCCAATCTGCAGCTGCAGATCTCCGCCAGTAGCGCCAGTCGGCAAAAAGGACGCACTGGCTCCGCCTGCCACCGCGCTCGTATACACGGTCCCGGCACTGGCCAAGTTAGACACTACGATGGTGTGGTTCCCCGACGCGGCGGTGCCGTCCGCAGTCGCCGTCAGGACTGCCGGCAGCGACGAGTTGGCGGCAACCGAGGTCAAAGCCCCGAGTGGATCCGTGAGGGCATCCACTGCGGTCTGCAAGTTGCAGGCTAGTTTGCTCCTGCTGCCAGGTAGTGACTTGACCGCCCTCTTGCGCCTGGACTTCGGCCACCAGCGAATTAACGTCGATGCCATTTCCGCTCAGCAAAGATGCGGCATTAAAGCTGATGCCCATATTCTTCCCTCCGCCCTTACTTCGCTCCGCCGGACTGCTTGACTTCCATTTGCTGCAACCGTTGCCGAATGTCCTGCACCAGCTTCAGCATCTGATCGCTGGGGATCTGCAAAATGACTGACCCTGATTTCGGATCGACGAACTGGTAGACCGGGAGCGGCAGTCCCATCGAGGTCTCGGAGTGCACTTCGACAACCTCTTCTGGAATCGAAGCTAAGGACACTTTATTTTGTGTGTCGTCGCTTTCCACCGTTGGGCTTTTTCCCGAACTGGGCGTGGTTCGCGCGGGCTGGGCGTTCTCCCTCGCGGTCGAGCCTTCCGTTGCCACCGGAACGATTTGTGTCGGGCCGATGTTCATACCGGGATGAACCCATGATTGCTAGTGAAAAGGAAGGAGGGTGGACGGGGCCACCCTCCTTCGAAGACATGCTTACTGGATCAGTTTCAGTACGAGCTGCGACATCTGGTTGGCCTGAGACAGCGCGGCGACGCCGGTCTGTTCCAGGATGGAGTACTTGGACATATTGGCCACCGTGGTCGGAATGTCGGCAGCCATAATGTTGTTCTCCGCTGAGGTCAGGTTCTGGATGTTGTTGCTGATGACGTTGCTGGCGCTCTGCAGCCGGTTGACACTGGCGCCCAAGTCGCCGCGTAAGCCCGCAACGTCGTTGATCGCTGACGAAATATCCGTCAGCGCGGATTCTGCCGAGGCTTGCGTCGACAGGTTGTCGCTGGCAATGCTGGCCCCGTTCATGCTGCTGGAAGACAGGCTTCCGATGGTGACAGCAATGGTGTTGGCGGCATTGGCGCTGTCATCGGTCAAGTAGATGTCGGTCGCCGAGGCCACGCTGGCCTGCGAGGAACCAGCAGCGAAGGTACCAAACGCGGCCGTGGCTCCTGCTGGCGTCGTGATGGTAGGAGCATTGTTGGGATTATTCGGATCGGCGACGACCAGGCTGCCGTTACCGTCGAGCGTGGCCGATAGGCCCATGGACTGCAGGTCCGACATCAGAGTACCTACCGTCATGTTGCCTTGATCGTAGAACGTGGTCGCGGTCGCCGCACCAAAGGGCTGAATGGTGAAGGTCTTGGTTGCGCCGCCCGCGGTGAAAGCACCTGCGGTCCCGAATGCCCAGGTTCCAGTTGTGCCCTCAGCGATTGCCGGAGCAGTCCCCGTTCCAGCAGGTTCGGCCACGGTGCCGTAACCGATGGTCAGGTTGCCGCCAGCGCTGATCGAGGCGCTGTACCTGCTGTCGGCGTTGATGGCGCCCACCAGTGCGCCGAGCGTGGCACCCGAGCCAACCCCGTAGGTGCTGTAGGTATAGGGGTTGCTGGTCCCAACGGTGAACGTCGACGCCGTCTGCGCGGCGTTTTGCGTTCCGGCGCCGATGGCGGCTCCGCCGGTCTCCGACAAAGTTACGGCTGCGCCGTTGGCCGAGACCACCATGGCAGACCCGGCCCCGGCCGCTCCGGTAGCAGTCAGACCGCTCTGGGCATTGATGTAACCCATCAAGCCTGCAACCGTGGCCGCTCCGGTTGTACCTGCGATGTAGGTGTAGGACGCAGCGGTTCCGGTTCCGGGGGTCGTCACGTTGATGTTGATGGTTTCGCCAGCTAACGACGTGGTTTGCTGCAGAGTCGTAGCGGTGCTGGTCCACGTGCCGCCGTGGGCCGCGGTCAAAGCGTTGCTTGCGGCACTCAATCCAGCGGTGCCTGCGATCGACGTCAGCGGCGAACCGCCGAGAGACGTGCTCGCGCTTACGCCCGTGGCGCTACCTATTACGGTGTTGGCGTTAACATTTTGGAACACCTGCTCGCCGTTGAAATTCGTGGTGGCGCCAATACGGTCGATTTCCGCCGCGATCGAGGCAAATTCAGCCTGCAGCGGCTGGCGCTCAGCGTCAGACAGCGTGCCGTTGGCCGACTCGGTAGCCAGCGTGACGGCGCGGTTGAGCAACGTGGTGACCTGCGCCAGCGCACCATCGGCGACTTGCAGTTTGCCCACGCCGTCACTCGCATTCTGAGCCGATTGGGTTAGGGCGGTGACATTGGCCATGATGCCATTCGCCACGGCCAGACCGGCGGCGTCGTCGGCTCCGGTGTTGATCCGCGATCCAGAAGACAGCTGATAGAGCGCTGTCTGGAGGTTGGTGTTTGTAATATTCAGCTGATCTTGCGCGGCCAGGGAGGCCGGGTTATTCAGAATGCTGATAGACATTAGATTGGCTCCTCTTAATCAAATTTTGGGCTCTCTGGAGCAGCCTCCCCAGCAATTGCCGGAGTTCTTGTTACCTATCGCTCCAGAGAGCTCGATTTCTTTCCTGTTCATCGGCGCCAATCGGTTCCGCTTTAGCCAGTGGTTCCCTTCTTGCTCGAACCCTCGTAACACTGCGGTAACGATCGTTTGTCTTCACTCCGTAAACTGGATTTCCCCTCTGCCGATACCTTCCTCAGAGAAGCGTGTGCTCTCTATCCGGCAAGTCTGGGAAGGTTGCGAGCATGATTCAGCTCACCCGTTTGAATAACAAGCCGCTCATTGTGAACTCGGACTTGATCAAGTTCGTCGAACAAGCGCCGGACACACTGGTCACTCTGATTACCGGAGAAAAGATTGTCGTGCTCGAAAAGCCAGGCGAAGTGCTGGACCGGATCGCTCAATTCCGCCGCTCGGTGCTGCAGGGGCTGTCGCTAGCTTGGGACGCTTCTTCCGCGCACGCCTTGATCGCCCGAACTCCCGCAACCGGCAGCCATGAGCCGGAGAGGTGAGCGTGGATAAGTCCAGTCTCAGCGGAATCGTGCTGGCTCTCGGCGGACTCGTTGCCGGCCTGCTGCTGGAGGGCGGAAATCTTCGCCAGATTGTCCAGCCGACCGCGGCGATGATCGTCTTTGGCGGCACGCTCGGCGCGGTCATGCTGCAGTTTCCAATGCCGGTCGTTACCAGCGCTTTCCGGCGGCTGGGATCGGTCTTCTTCAACCGCGAGCACCGTCCCCAGGCCACCATTCGCCGCCTGGTGAAGTACGCGCAGAAAGCCCGCCGCCAAGGCATCGTCTCCCTCGATGCCGAATTGCCCGAGATCCAGGATCCATTCCTCAAAAAATCTTTAATGCTCGCCGTCGACGGCACCGAGCCCGACGAACTCCGCAAGATTATGGAGCTGGAACTGAACAACCAGGCGGAGTACGAAGAACAAGTGCCGCAGGTGTTTGAAGCGGCCGGCG
Organism: uncultured Acidobacteriota bacterium; assembly: GCA_963719865.1. GTDB lineage: Bacteria > Acidobacteriota > Terriglobia > Terriglobales > Acidobacteriaceae > Sulfotelmatobacter. The sequence goes on from CAVRDS010000051.1 coordinate 181,683, forward strand.
GCTTCGCCCCGACGATCGGCATTATCGGAGCCGTCCTCGGACTCATACAGGTCATGCAACACCTCGACAAGATCGACGAAGTCGGTCGCGGCATCGCCGTGGCATTTGTCGCCACCATCTATGGAGTGGGTTCGGCGAATCTTCTGTATCTGCCGATTTCTGGAAAGATGAAAATCCGCATTCGCGAGGAGCAGATTGCGCGCGAAATGACTCTCGAAGGTGTGGCTTCGATTCTCGAAGGCATGAATCCCCACATGCTGGAAACCAAGCTGCTGGGTTTTCTGGTGGATGCAGAGCAATCTGAAGCGTCCGACAAGACAAATTCCGGAGAGCCCAGCTGATGGTTCGCCGCAAGCGTCCCCGCACCCACGTGAGCCATGATCGGTGGCTGGTCTCTTACGCCGATTTCATTACCTTGTTATTTGCGTTTTTTGTCGTGCTCTATGCTTCGGCGCAAGTGGACCAGCGCAAGGTCGGCAAACTGGCTCTGGCCATTCAAGTGGCCTTTCAGGAGTTAGGCGTTTTTCCCGCCTCCACCACCCAGATTCCTCTGGACAGCCACGAACCCATGCCCTTCAGCACAGTACAGGTGATCGAGAATGCCCGCCACAACACCGAACTCGGCCGCGTATCTTCTCCTCCGGAGGATTCTCTGACCGCTGCCTCGGAAGAGGCCAATTTGACCACGCTGCAAGCAGAACTGCAGCAGGCTTTGCGCCAGGAAATCGCCAGCCATGCCGTCGCCCTCCATCGCGAGACCGAAGGCCTGGTGATCAGCTTGCGGGAGTTCGGCTTCTTCGACAGCGGATCGGCGGCCTGGCGGCCTTCGGCCATGCCAGCCCTCGATCGCATTGCATCCATTCTGGCCATGCGCACCTGCCGCCTGCGCATCGAAGGTCACACTGACAATATTCCGATTCACACCGCTCAAGTCGCGTCGAACTGGGAACTTTCGACCGCGCGCTCGACCGAACTGGTGCGCTTGCTGATCGTGCGTTACCGGTTTTCTCCAGACCGCCTCGCCGCGGCCGGATACGCCGAGTACCATCCCATCGCCAGCAACGACACTGCGCAGGGCCGGGCACAGAATCGCCGCGTCGATATCGTCATTCTCAGCGAACACATCGTTCGCAGAGATGTTGTAGCCGACTCCTCCACCGCGAAGCCGTCTCCCGCGATACCTTGAACCGTAAGGTTCATGCCACTCTCTGAAAGTTGATGAGTGTAATGGAGACTTTACGTCAAAGTCTGCAAAGTCTTCAGTTCGAGGCTGGGGCGCGCTCAGTCAGCAGAATACGTTTTACTTGGTTGCGGTCGAAAGTTTGTGCATTCCCTCCAATTCGTGCTTCCACTTGCATGCCGCTAACGGAAACCAAATCTCCCGTCAGAACCGACCCATCCCTTAACTCGATTGTGTCGTGTGCGGCACTGCCGAGTTCATAACTTACGCTTCCTCCGGAAGCATCGTGGGAAGTGATTTCGAGCGGGAATTTCCCTGGATTGAATCCCTCCTTCTCAAACCCAAGCATATGTTTTCCGATTCCGACGTCTACAAGTTTGGGTGTGGTCCCCGCTGCTTTACCATCCACCGTTAGAACTGCCCCTTGTGGAATGGAGTTTACCGTAATCGATACCGTGCGCGGCGTACTGGTTGATGTCAGTACCGCTACGGAGTTCGGGGAACCGGATGCGGCAACCGTTACTTGAAACTTGACCGTTTCGCCAGCAGAGATGTTCGTAAGATTGATGTAGCCCTCGCCGATTCTTGCCTTGCCTTTGTCAAACACATAGAACGAAAAACTTGCACCACTGATGGTCTTGTCTGAAAGGTTGAGAGCCTCTACGTCACTGATGTACGTGCGTTCCTTCCCCATTCCACCTCCTACGTCCTTGAACTTCGAAAAGGTAAAACGAAGAACAGTCTGTCCGGAATCGGGCCAGGAAACGACTTGGAAGGGCTGATCTTTGGCAACTGCCAACAAACTAACAACAGTGAGTAAGAAAATCCAAACCACTACACGTCGCATGTTTCCTCCGGCATACCGTCGATGTGGATACGCCATGCACTGCATTAGGTCCGAAACTGCGCGGGAATTGTATAACGTCTATCCTTGCTCCGGCAGAGCCGTTTCTGACACAGACTGTCGAAATCGGACTGCCGAAAACAGGTTTTGCGCCACCCGCAATTCCTCGCAAGGCGTCATTGTAGCGGACAACTGTCGAAATCAGACCGTAGCCCTTAAAACCCGCCCGGGGGCAATCAGCATCATTTCTGCGCCCCGCTTTCTCCCTTCGGACTGCGAGCGGTTGTCCCCTCGATCCTAAAGTCGAGCCCGTCTTCGCCGATGAAAGATGAGTTGGACAACGGCTCATTCTTATGCCAATCGCTCGATTCATCATCCTGCAAAGGGTTTCCGCATGATCGCGGCGCACGCGCCATCCCCGTTGCCGCCCGATGGACCGCCGGATCCGGAGCTGATCCGGATTCGCGACCTCGTGTATCACGTCGCCGGCATCTTTCATCCCGACACGAAACTGCGTCTGCTGTTCGACCGCTGCTCACGCCGCATGAAAGAGCGCAAGACTCAGACTCTCCACGAATATTTCGAATGTCTGACCGTCAAGCCTGAGCGCCAGACGGAACTGGTGGCGTTGCTAAACGAGATTACGATTGGGGAAACCTGCTTCTTCCGAAACCAGCCGCAGCTCGACGCCCTGCGCCAGATCGTCATCCCCAAGGTGCTCGAAGCCAAAGCGAAGCTGCCGCTACGCCGGCTCCGCATATGGAGCGCCGGATGTTCGACCGGGGAGGAACCTTACACGCTCAGCATGTTGCTGCTGGAAGAAGCGCAGCGCCGCCTCAAAGACTGGACCATCGAAATCCTCGCCACCGATCTCAACGAACGCTCGCTGGCGCACGCGAAAACTGCCATCTATGGCGCTTACAGCACGCGAAACCTGACCGCGTATTACCGCCAGAAATATTTCCGGCCTGCGGCAGAACAGTTACAGGTCGAGGAGTGCGTGCGCAAGAACATCACCTTCAGCCGGCTCAACCTGTCTGACGATTCGCGCATGACCTTCATGAAGAGCATGGACGTCATCTTCTGCTGCAACGTTCTCATCTATTTCGATCTCACCTCGAAGCGGCGCGTCATTCAGCACTTCTATAACAATCTTCTTCCGCACGGATATCTCTTTCTGGGCCATTCCGAATCGCTCTATGGCGTGACCGACGACTTCCGCCTGGTTCACCTGCCCGGAGCCACGGCCTACATGAAAGGGGAACGGTCGCCGTCGGGAAAGCAGGGATCATGACCGCCCAAGCCACCAAAACCGCATTGCTCTCAAGGATTCAAGGATTGCAGCAGATTCCGACCATTCCGGCCGTGCTCGCTCCCCTGCTCCGCTATCTGGAGCAGCCGATGGAGCAGCTCGATGTTCAGAAAGTCACCGACATGATCGCGCAAGACAAGTCGCTGGCCGCGCAATGTCTGCAGATGGCGAATAGTCCCCTGTTCGGACGATGGCAGAAGATTGACTCGCTCAAAGCGGCCGTCGTCGGCCTTGGTTTTCAGCGCGTCAGCGACATCGCGATGTCCTGCGGCGTTCTCAACCTGACTCCCAAAGACGGCGCTGGCTTCGATCCGGTCGTCTTCTGGGAACACTCTCTGGGATGTGCTCTGGTCTGCCGTCACTTCGCCCGTAAGATTTCTTATCCCGATCCCGGTAAAGCCTATCTGGCCGGACTTCTCCACGATCTCGGAATCATCGTCAACCTCTGGACCTTGCCCAAAGAATTTCGCGCCGCATTCGAACTGGCGCGCGCCCAAGCCATACCGCTGCACGAAGCGGAGAACTCAGTCCTGGGATTTACTCACTGTGAGAGCGGCCGCCTTCTGGCGGACCGCTGGGAACTGGCGCCCGACCTGCGGGAAGTCGTCTCCCAGCACCACAACCAGCAGGTGTCCGGCGAGCATGCCGGCCTCATTGCAGTCGTACAACTCAGCGACCTGCTGTGCCGCATGAGCGGCTTGAATCACGGCTTCATCGAGAATCGCCAGGTCAGTCTCTTCGAACAGCCGGGCTTTGCCGTGCTGGCCCAACAATGCGAAGCATTGAAAAATTTCGATTGGGCCCGGCTCACCTTCGAACTCGACTCCTACATGGATGAGGTGCATGTCCTCGTCCGCGCCATCTACCGCAAATGAATCAGCCGTTGCATGACGCGATTCGAGTCCTGGTCGTCGATGACAGCGCCTTTATGCGCACCACGCTCTCCCGCATGATCGCTTGCGAGTCCGGCCTCGAGGTTATCGGCACCGCCGGAAGCGGATTAGAGGCTCTGGAAAAAATACCCATGCTCGACCCCGACGTCGTCACTCTGGATATCGACATGCCCTGCCTGGACGGAATAGCAACCCTGCGTCGCATCATGCACCGCTTTCCGCGCCCCGTCATTATGGTCAGTTCGATTACTGAGAAAGATGCGGAGACCACTTTCAGCGCGCTCGGCGCAGGCGCTTTTGATTACGTTCCCAAACAGTTGTCGGCCAGTTCGCTGGAAATCGATCACATTCGTTCCGACCTGGTCGCCAAGATCCGGGCCGCCGCATTGGCTCGCCGATCGCATCTTGGCAGCCGCTGCGCTAAGAAACCTCCGCGCGCAGCCACGCCTGAGGAACGGCCCCGTGTCTTCTCCACTTCGGCCATCGTCGCTCTCGGAACTTCCACCGGCGGCCCCAAGGCTCTGGAGAAAATTCTGCCGCTTCTTCCTCGAGATCTGCCGGTGCCCATCCTGATCGTGCAGCACATGCCGGTTGGCTTTACGGCTTCCTTCGCGCGGCGGCTCAGTCAACTTTGCGCTATCTCCGTGCAAGAAGCCAAGGATCACGAACTCCTGAGATGTGGTGTAGCCTACATCGCCCCTGCCGGACTCCACATGCGCGTGCAGCGACGGACTTCCGACGCGCAAATCATGATCTCTCTCGACGCCGATCCCCACGCCGCTTTGCACATCCCATCCGTTGACGTGCTCATGAAATCTGTCGCGGAGATCTACCGTGACCACGCCCTGGGCGTCATCATGACTGGAATGGGTTCGGATGGCGCGGAAGGAATGAGCGATATCTATCGCCGTGGAGGTTTGACCATCGGTCAGGACGAAGCCACCTGCGCCGTCTATGGCATGCCGCACGCCTGCGCCGAGTTGGGCATTCTGAGTCGCGTGGTACCGCTCGCCGATATCCCTGCACAAATTCTCCAAGCTACGCGCCAACGCAAGCGCGCATGAACCCTTGCTCGTGCCCTGCCTGTGCCCTGGGCACGTTCATCAACTCGGCAACTTTCCTCAATAAGACTTCGCTGCAAAACGGCTTCAACAGATATTCTTCGCAAGCATCCTTAATAACGGCGATTTGATCCGGATATCCGGTAGCGAACAGAACTCTGAGCTCCGGATTCTGCCGCCGCATCCGCGCCGCCAACTCGCCTCCGTTTCCCCCGGGCAAGGTCATGTCGGTCAGCAGCAGATCGACTTCGGAGCCGAATTCGTCATACAGCCGCTGCGCCCCCACACCATCGCCGGCGGTTAAGACCCGATATCCCGCAGCCTGCAGAATCTCCTGCGTCACATTCCTTACAAAGGCTTCGTCTTCCACCAGGAGAATCGTCTCGACTCGATCTTCCGAGGCCACCACTTTCTCAATATGCGGCTTCTCGATAGGTAAGAAGTCATTCATGGCTCACTCCTGCAACCCTCGTATGAGCAGATCGATCACCACACTCAAGTTCCCAGGCCCGGCGCCACAGTGCGTGAAAACGAACGCTTTACGAGCAGGAGGAATCGAGCACGTCCCTGCGTGCGCGTTTTCGTGAATCATTTTGGGAATCGACCGGGAGGGCAAAGCCAATTCGGAACTTTCTTATTTCGGGCTGCTTAGAATCGTTCCATACGGGTCCAGCACGATCTTGTGGGTTCCGGCCGGAGCCGACAGCCGGAACGAAGATTCCTCGCCATCGGCAAAGGCACGCCCCAACAGGATGGGCTGGCGCCCTATGGCCACTGCGTAAACCGGAACTGAGGTCACCAGATCTTGCGGCGCTTCTTTTTGCAGAATCGTTCCACTGACCGTCAGGCCCGCGCCCTTGGGAATGAATTTCACCGCTTTCAACCCGAGCTTCGGTAGAGATGTCCCATTAACCCAGCCGTCCAGAAACCAATCCAGAGAACTCTTCCCCTCGTAGCGCAAGGATGGCGGTAAATTTTCGGCGAAGACAGCCAGCAGTTCGCGGGTGCTGATCGCTTTCCCTTCATAGCGCTCTCTTACTTCCTTCAGCGATCTAAGGAATGGTTCGTCCGTTCCAACCGGGCCGGCGCCGTTGCGAGGTCCCGCCTGCGCCGCGGCATCTTTCATCATCATCCGCAGCATATGGAACAGCCACGTTCCCCGCCCATAGCTGATCGCCTCATATCCCTGCGGAAATTTCGACGACAACAGCCGCGTCCCCAGCGTCACTGGCCCCGCTTCGCGCGGAGCCACTCCGTCTTTATTCTTCTCGATCAGGCCGCTCCGGTACGCATCCATGACCTGGCGAAATCCCGCAGGGTTTTTGTCCTGCAACATCATCAGCGCGCAATAGTTTGCCAGTCCCTCCGAGAACCACTGATCGCGATAGCTTTTCCACATAATCAGATCGCCCCACCACTGGTGTGCGGTCTCGTGGGCGGGAATGGATTCCTGCACCAAAATGCGATCGGGCGTGTAATGAAGCTGCTGGCGCTGCTCCTCGGTGAGAAATACATAGGACGAAAGAAAGATGAGACCGGGCCAACCCTGGCTTTCCCGTCCCGGGATCTGCGCCAGCGACAGCTGGCTGTAGGGGAATGGTCCGAATCGCCCGGCAAAATACTGGATGGCATTCGCCGCAGCCTCCGCCACTGCAACCTCGTTTTGCGCCGGCGACGGTCGCGACGGCACAATCACCTCCGGTCTCCTCGCCGAAGGATCGGAGGGCGGCGCCTCGACTATCTGAACGGGTGCGGTAGGGAAGTCTCGCTCGACTCCGCGCGTCGCATAGGTTTCCACTTTCACGGCACCCGCTAGTACCGTTACCTCCTTGTACTTGCCTAAATTGAATCCCGCGACTGGAATCGGCCGCTCCGAAACCCAGCGGGAAGTCTGCAGATCATTCGTGTTCACAGCCAGTTCGGGCGAAGCTGGCTGGGGCTTGCCGGTCGCGACCAGCGTCCATCCTGCGGGATAGGTGAACGTCAGGTCGAAGTTCGCCATTTCCAACCCGCGATTTGGATACCATGTTCCGCGCTCTCCCACGTACAACAATCCCGTGCCCGCATCGGCCAGCACTTCCCCTCCGTAGACAAAATCCAGAGTGAACTTCTGTCCGGTTCGAGCCGCCTCCGGCAGCACGACCGCCACCGTGTCGTTGCCGCGACGGGAGAGTTGCGTCCCTTCCACCGCCGGATTGTGAATAAACTCGACCGCTCGCCCATCGAGCGTGACACTCTCCACCTGCAGGAATCGTGACAATTCGAACAACAACGTCCGAGCTCCACCCTGTTGCACCTCGCATTCCACGCGAGCCCGCGCATGAATCTGCTTGGGAGGCAGCACGTCGGTCGTGATCGTAAAGTGGCGAACCGCAACCCGGCCTTCCTGGACTTCTTCGCTTTGCGGCTGCCGCGTAGCATGTTGGCTCGCGTGCGGCCTGCCCTGAATGGGCGAAAACGATGTCCAGACGTCGTAATAGGTTTCGCCGTTCTCCGCGCCTTTCGACTGCCCCGCCAGAATCTGCTCTCCCGCAGCCGAGTCGAACAAAACATCGAAGACGCCAAGCTTCTCGCCTTGCAGCCGCGCATGCAGAAACCGATCCGTCGCATTCGGAGCGCGCGCGGCCTCAGGGGCAGCACCGCCCGCTTCCGGCAGCATTTGGCTGAACGTCATCAGCAGCCGCATCGCATCTTGATTTGCCAGATTCTTTGCCCTCGTTCCCCAGCGGTCCACGAATTCCTGCTTGTCTTCGCTGGTCGCTCGCAAATCCGGACGCAGTTCGTTGGCGACATCATCGTTGAAGCGCAAGTAGGCAGTCGCAAATCGCTCTTCCAGGATTGCCATCCCTGTGAACAGGCTCATCGATTGCCGCTCTACTTCAGTCGGTGGCACCAGCAGAATTTCCCCGTCTCCCACGAAAAATGCTCCCGTGATCCTGCCCATCACGTCCTCGGTGAAAGCAATCGTTCCGTCCTCGAACGAAAGCTGAATGGAAGAACGGTCCAACGACGCGTCGCGAACCTGATAGACCCGCGTCGGATCAAGCCCCACTTCCCCCAATTGCAGATAGAGGGCCTCCGCCGGTTTTTGCGGCGGGTTCTGAGCAGAAAGGGAGATCCCCAGGAACAGATAACCTGCCAGCGACAATACCAGCCCGAGAACTCGTCTCGACGATAGTACCTTCGTCACGTGGGTTGATCCGCCCTCCGTTGCTAGAATGCGCCTGAATGCGGCTGCGTGTCATCTTTCTCGACTTTTGTCTGGCGCTTGCTCCGCCGGCGTGCGCCGACACGATCCACCTGAAGAACGGCCGCACGATTCTAGCCGATCACGTCCGCGAAAACGGCAACCGTTACGAATACGAAATCGGCGAAGATTCTTACGCCATCCCCAAGTCTGCCGTGGATCATGTGGAAGCCGGAGGCGTCCCGGTTCACGCTGGCGGCGATGCCAAGCTTCCCGACCTGCCCAGCTTCACTCCGCCGGACAGTCTCGCCAGTGAAGGCGATCTCGTCGGCAAAATCATTAAAGAAGGAAAAATCGATCTCGACGCACTCGCGAGCCTCGAAGCCAAAGGCAATCCCGAACTGACCGCGACCGCCGACTTCATCGCCGGCAAATTTGAATTCGAACACGGCAATGTGGCCCAATCGCGCCGATACTTCGAAAACGCGCTCCGCTTTCAGCCAGACAGCTCCACGATCCTTACTTATTACGCCGCCCTTCTGCTCCGAACCGGCAACGCCGCGCAAGCGCTGCCGTATGCCCAGCATGCCGCCCGCTCCGCTCCCGATTCTCCGGATGCCTATGCCATGCTCGGCTACGCTCAGTTCGCCTCCGATCGGACAAAGGATGCCATCGCCAGTTGGAAACGTTCTCTGGGACTGCGTCCTGATCCCGCCGTGCAACAACTTCTTGCCAAGGCTCAACGCGAACAATCCGCCGAATCCGACTTCACCCAGAACGAGACCAGCCACTTCGTCCTGCATTATGAAGGCGAGCAAACCTCGGACGCGCTTCGCCGGCAAATCCTGGCCGCGCTCGAATCCGACTACGACGACCTCGCCCGCGATCTCGGTACGCCTCCCCGCGATAACATCTTGGTCACGCTCTATACCAATACCGCGTTCTTTGACGTCACCAATGCTCCTGCCTGGGCCGGAGCCCTCAACGACGGCAAACTTCGTATTCCCGTCAGCGGTCTCACTTCCGTCACACCCGATCTGGCCCGCGTTCTCAAGCACGAACTGGCTCACTCCTTCATCGCGAGTCTGGCCAGCGGGCGCTGCCCGACCTGGTTGAATGAGGGCATCGCCCAGTTTCTAGAGCCCAGAAATCTTGGCAGCGAAGGTCGCCCACTCGCCCAGCTCTTCAAAGCACAACAAGACATTCCGCTGAATATGCTGGAGGGCGGCTTCACACGCTTCTCCGGCGTCAAGGCCTCGATCGCCTACGCGGAAAGTCTGGCTGCCGTGTCTTACATCAATGATTCTTATGGCATGAGCGATGTGCAGCGCATTCTCGAGCGCTTGAGCCAGGGCAGTTCCGCCGAAGCCGCGCTGCGCTCGACCATTCATTCCGATTACGGCCAATTCGAATCAGATTTGGGTCGATACCTCGCCGACAAATACGGGGACTAGGGCCTGTCTCATAAATAGGTTGGGAAGGGCACGGCTTCAGCTGTGCCGCTAACGGCCAGTAAGATAGCCGGCTTAGCCCCTGAGGGACAGCTTGCTTTGAAAACCATTTGTGAGACTGGCTCTAGTCCTCGGTATCCTTTTCTTTTGTGCTCGCCCGGTTCCTGTGCTAGCTTCGCCTGAGCATTTTCCGCGAATGCGTTCTCTGTTCCATTCCGGCAAGCCCGAGCCAACTGCTATCGTTGAGCCCGCTCCCACGATTTTTCCCGCGATTGCCGGCGCCGACATCGCCGCCGTATTTGTCGGCAAGCGCATTGCCGGAGATTTCTACGATTCCATCCGCGTCAGCCCCCAACGTGTTCTCATCGGCCTGCTCGACGTCGCCGGACGCCGCGAGGACAACCGCAACATTCTCACTGCCACGCAGGAGATTTTCCGCAACTCTGGCATTGAACTCTTCTCCAAGCCCGACATCAACGAGTCCGACGCCATGACTGAGTTGAACCTTCGCCTCAACCGCGGTCTGATTGAAGCCTCCACTGGTGTCCGCTCCTGCCCGGCCTTCATCGCCTGCTATCACGAAGTATTCGGGACGGTCTGCTACACCAATGCCGGACACACGCCTGCACTCCTGCGCGACAGCACCGGCATCTCGGAACTCGATTCGACCGGCCTTCCGCTGGGACTTTTTTCCCATGCCACAGCCGATGCCCGGATCGTCGGATTGGAAAAGGGAGCTGCCCTGCTGCTGGTTTCCCGCGGCCTCATCACCTGCGAGGGCCCCGGCGACGGCTCTTCTGACGAGTTCGGTCTGGCGCGGGTCAAACATCTTCTGCAGGATGCCACCATCACCACCGCCCGGGCCCTCTGCCCAACGATCCTGAATTCCGTCAACGATTTCGGCGGCGAGCTGCCGTTATGTGATGACCGCACCGCGCTGGCCCTGATCCGTAACGCATGAGGCCTCCGCAGTGCCGTGCGATACCTCAGCACCCGCGATCCGCCGCAAAGGAGTAGAATATTTCATCGGCCTGTGCCTATCGTTTGCCCGCAAGCCCAGGAAGCGTGGCGGCCCACTAATATCCTATGAAGAAACTTCTCCCGGTCCTCGTTGCTTTAGCGTGCCTGCCCGTCGTCGCCTCCGCGCAGGTCGTGGAAGAGATCATCTGCCGCGTCAACAACCAGATCATCACTCGTTCCGAGTTCGCCCGCAGCAAAGACCAGCTCCGCGACGAGGTCAAGCAGCAGAATCCCGGCAATCCCGACATAGCGTACGCTGATCGCGAAAAAGATGTGCTGCGCGACCTCATCGACCAGCAGCTGCTTCTCGACAAAGCCAAAGACCTCGGCATCAGCGGCGACACGGACCTGATTAAGCAACTCGATCAGATGCGCAAGGACATGAAGCTGGATTCAATGGAGGCTCTCGAAAAAGAAGCCGAGAAGCAGGGCATCTCATGGGAAGACTTTAAACAGACGCAGCGCAACCAGATCATCACCCGCAAAGTCATCGGCGAAGAAGTAGGCGGCCATCTCTCCATCTCCAAGGAGGAAGAAGAGAAGTTTTACGACGAGCACAAAAGCGAGATGGCGCAGCCGGAATTCATTCGCCTGAGCGAGATTCTGGTCGCGCCGAAAATGCCCGGGGCCGACCCCAAGGCAGCCGCTTCCACTGCCGCCGCGCAGGCTCCGGCCGATGACGCCGCGCATCAGGCCGCGGAGGATGCCGCCTTGAAAGCCGCCCAGGCCAAAGCCAACGATCTGCTTAAGCAGATTCATGACGGCGCCAACTTCGACGACGTTGCCAAGAAATATTCTGACGGCCCGTCCGCCGCGGATGGCGGCGCACTTGGCATCTTTAAGCGCGGACAGCTCGCCAAAGAATTAGAAGACAAAACGTTCGCCATGAAATCCGGCGATGTCACGGATGTCATCCGCACCAAGCAGGGCTATGTGATCCTGAAGGTGATCGATCATCAGCAGGCCGGCATTCCTCCCATGAAAGAAGTCCTTCCCAAAATTCAGGACGCGCTCTATTACGAAAAGCTTCAGCCCGCTCTCCGCACCTACCTCACCAAGCTGCGCGAGGACGCCTACATCGACGTCAAAGCGGGCTACGACGACACCGGTGCCAGTCCCAACGAAACCAAGCCGGTGGAAACTGCCGCGGCCAAAGAAGCCGACGCCAAGAGGCTGGGCAAGAAGAAGCACAAGAAGCTTGGCGTTCTCTAGGAACCCGATTACCACGAAGGACACGAAGTTACACGAAGGAAGTCATTGCGAACCGGGTTCCTTCGTGTAACTTCGTGTCCTTGGTGGCGATTGCCTTTCGATTGCTGCGGCGGATTACGAAATCTTCGACCGACGCTGATTGCTTTATACTCAAACTGCCCATGAAGGACTTCTACATCAGCGATTGCGTTCAGCAGGAAAACAAGATCGTCACTTCCAGCTTCGTCGTGGTCGCCAAACAGATCAAGCCCAAGAAAACCGGCGAGCCTTACCTCGCGCTCACTCTTGGAGATCGCAGCGGACAGCTCGAAGCCAAAATGTGGGACAACGTTGAAGAAGTCCTCGACACCTTCGAGCAAGATGATTTCCTTAAAATTAAGGGCCTCGTCAACAAATACAAGCAACGCTTTCAGCTCACCGTTCACAAGCTCCGCAAGCTGGGCGAATCCGAAATTGATTTCTCCGACTACCTTCCCAAAACTACCAAAGATATTGATGAGCTCTGGCGGACTCTAACTGGATTTGTCGAAACTTTTCAGAACCAGCATCTCAAGGCTCTGGTTCAGGCTTTCATGGCCGATCCTGAAATCGCCGCCGCTTACCGCAACGCTCCTGCCGCCAAAACGCTTCATCATGCCTACATCGGCGGCCTGCTTGATCACGTCGTTTCTCTGTTCCGGTCGTGTGATCTGATTTGCAAAAATTATCCGCAGATCAATCGCGATCTTCTTCTCACCGGCGCGTTCCTTCACGACATCGGAAAGATTCACGAGCTCACCTACAACCGTTCGTTCTCGTACTCAACCAAAGGCCAGCTCCTAGGACACATGATTATCGAGTTGGAAATGCTGCAGGCCAAACTCGCGGCCTCGCCCGGTTTTCCGGATGAACTCAAGATTTTGATCGAGCACATGATCATCAGCCACCACGGTCAATACGACTTTGGATCGCCCAAGCTTCCCATGTTTCCCGAAGCGCTGATGCTCCATTACCTCGACGATCTCGACTCCAAAATGGAAGCCATGCGCGCTCACTTCGAGCGCGAAGCGGCCCTAGATAGTCCCTGGACCAGCTACAACGCATCCCTCGGCCGCCCGCTTCTGAACTCCGAAAAATTCTTAGCCCCCAAAAAATGAACGGCGGGATCGTAGCGCCGCCGTCCCGGCGGCTGTCGCGGGACCGTTTCCGCCGCGCACGCGAATAGCGTTATCGAGCCCGGTGGGACGGCACCCGTGCGCACGCACACTCTTCAGCCATGAGCTTCATTGCCCTCCTGTGCGGCTGCGACTGTAATTGCGGACGTAAACCGGCACTTCGCGCGCGGCATTCAATCTCTCATCGTTGATCGGCGCTCCAGCCTTCATTTCCAGTGGCACGACTCCCGCCCACGTCGGAAAGGAATAATCTTCTTCGTCGTCCACCGGCTGCCCGGTGCGAACTTTTGCAGAGAATTCTTCGATCGGCACGCGCAACACCGACGTCTGCTTAAGTTCCCGTTCGTTCGGCTGGCGTGAATCCTCCCAGCGCCCGGGCAGAATGTGTTCGGACAGCAGGCGCAACGCCTCCAACTTTTCCTCCGGATCGTCCACCAGCGTGGCCGTTCCCAGGATCACCACTGACCGGTAATTCATCGAGTGATTGAAGATGGACCGCGCCAGCACCAGTCCGTCCAGCAGGGTCACCGTTATGCAGACCGGCAAGCCTTCTTTCATCTGCCGCAACATGCGGCTGGCAGCCGAGCCGTGAATGTACAGGTTCGCGTCCTTGCGTCCGTAGGAAGTCGGAATCACGAACGGCTGCCCGTTTTGCACGAAGCCGACGTGGCACAGAAATCCTTCATCGAGAATCCCGTAGACGGTCTCCCGATCGTAAGCGGCGCGCATAGCTTCGCGAACCACGCGCGTCCGCGCGGTTGGATTTTGATTTTCAGACATTGAAAAAGGACTCCAGGCAAGCGCCAAGAATAAGGAACATACAAAGCAATGTAGGGGCGGACGCAGCCTGCCCTGAGCGGAGTCGAAGGGTCCGCCCCGCAAGCGAAAGCGAGCGTCCCGAAATCACACCGCAACCCCGCAACCTACCAGTTTACCTTCATCGCGAACTGGAATTGCCGGGGATCATAAGCCGCCGTAGGCTGGCCCGCATTCGTAAACAGCGGACTCACCGCCGACACATTCATTTTGTTGGCGATGTTGAACATGTCAACGATCAGATCGGTGCTGATCCGCTCGGTGAAGTTGATGCGCTTCGAAATCCGCATGTCCCCGAAGGCTACCCACGGCGTGACTCCCGCATTTCTCCCCAGGTTGCCATCCAAAGCAAGCAGCGACACGTGTGCGAACGTCGTCGGATCCGATGAAGTCGGTGTGAATTGCTGATAGCACGGCTCCTGGAAAGCACCCGTCGGCGAGAACTTCGATGTGACCGTCTGGTAGCCGCAAGCGTTATTGGGCGTTCCGGAAGGCACGACGTTCGGGCGTCCGGTAAACGACGACAGTTGAAAGTTATCGTCGCTCGAAGTGATGATATTAAACGGTCGTCCGGAACCGATTTCGAGGATCGGAGCGAATGTCCAGTTGCTGAAAACTTTTCGTGCAAAACTCTTGCCCGACAATTCCCCGGTCTGATAAACGCCGCTGAATACGAAGCGCTGGCGCTGGTCAAACAACGACGTGGAACGGTCAACGCCGGGGTAGTAGCTGTCCTGCGGTGTCAGTGGCGACTCAAGGTCCGTCGAATCGTCGATCGCATGCGAAAAGGTGTACGAAGCCAGGAATTCGTAGTGATTGCCGAATCGCTTGCGTAGATTGGCGCTGAACCCGTGATAGATCGAGCTGCCGTTGGAATAGTTCGCGTCCATATCGCCAAACGGAACGCATCCTGCGAAAGTCGCGGGATTGCAGTTGCCGTTGAAGCCGGCAGTGCTGTAGCCCGCTGCCTGGAAGTACTGCATAAGTCCCGGAAGGACCGCGGTCAGGCAACTACCGCCTCCGACGGCGCCTATGAAATTAGAGATGGCCGGATTCAGTCCTCCGGGTCGGAAGAAGTTGGTCATGGCTGCGGAAACCCACGGCACCCCGCTCGGATTCACCCCACATGGCGCGCTGCCGGTTCCCACTTCCAGCGGGCCGGCTGCGGCATTCGAGGTTGGATCGGTGTACGCGTTCTGCCAATTGGCCACCAGCAAGTCTCCGCGAATGGTGTTGGCATTGATGGGCCGATTCAGATGGCGGCCGCCGTTGAAGTTATAAGCCAGGCTGAGGGCAAATCCATTGCCCAGGTCTCGTTCCACCGAGATGTTTGCCTGCTGCGAGTACGCGTAAACGAAATTCTTCCCCTGCGGATACCCGAATGGCTGGAAGGCCAAAGGAAATGCCGCCGGACCAAACGGCGCCGGAGCGTTCGTTAAATACTGTTGCTGCAGGAACAGCGAATTGCTGGACTGGCCCACCGGAAAGAACGACTGGAATTGCTGCTGGTTCGGTTCGTAATTCAGTTGGCTGACCGGCATACAGTTTGCATTTGAGAGCGTGCCTGTGAAGATGCTGGCACCATTGAGATTCCCCGGACTATAAGGGGTTGAAGTCGCGCTGCACGGGGTGCCTCCAGCAAATGCCAACTGCCCGCTCGTCGAACCATCGGAGGCATCGCCCAGGAAGTAGAGGCCGAGCAGTGGATGGTCATAGAACATTCCATAGGATCCACGCACCACGGTCTTGCCATCACCCTTCGGATCCCACGCCACACCGATTCGCGGCTGAATATTGTTGGTATCGGTCTGAATCCCTTTTTGCAAACCCAAGTAATTGTATCCAGCAAGTGCGAGCGCGCTGGGAGGCGTAAAGCTTGGCGGAATTTCGACGTCGTAACGCACGCCATAATTCAGCGTGACTTTTGAATTCACCCGCCAGGAGTCTTGCCAGAATGCGCCGATAGGAAGGTTGTGGAACGAGTCGCTGGGACTGCCGATGCCCTGTATGAAGTCTTGCGGGAGGCCCGCGCCGTAAGCCTGGACGGGGGAAAGCGCGGAGAAGTTGGGAAGCAGTCCTGGCGCCGGGTTCACAAATCCCAGGGTGTTGGCCGAAATAGATCCGAAGTCGTAGACGCCCCCATAGTTCACGGTGAAGGTTGCGGTTAGCGGCAGGTAGTTGACGTCGACTCCGAATTTCGTATTGTGACGGCCGATCGTCCAGGAGAAGTTGTCGGTGAATTGGTAGCGCTGTTCCGTTCGCTGAATGTAAGAGTAGGGCTCTCGACCGAAGTAGGCGTACCCCGGAATGTTGACCGCCGGGTCCGATCCGCCCGGGATTTGCGTGTTGTAAAAATACGAAAGTCCGCGCCGCGCGTACTGGAAGCGGAATTCATTTACCCTGTTGTTGCCGATCGTCCAAGTGTCCTGGAATACTCCAGCGACGTCGCGATAGGTCTGCTGCGAAGTGCGCGAATAAGCATTCTGTCCCACCGGCTGGTCCTGGCCGCTCACCTCGATGCCGGTGACCGTGCTGGGGCTGACGTTCGCCCGAAACGTCAGACGATGATTCGCGCCCACATTTTGGTCGATGCGGAACGAATAAAGACTCGTTCCTTCGAACACCGGAAAATTGCCCGCTTGCGATCCAATCGTCTGGTACGAGGCCGGAACAAAGCAAGGCGGAGCGGTGCAGGTCGTCGGAAATCCGGCTATGCCGGGAACCCCGCCCGTTAACCCGAGCGGCCATTCGCCGTTTACCGCCATCCCTGACGATAGTCCTACGAAGCCAAGATACTGTCCGACTTCGCCAGCATAGGAAGGATTGGTCGCAACCGTCGCCTGCACAGCGGGATTGGCGAGGAAGGAAATCTGGTCAGGAGTGAGTTGCAGGTTCACACTTCCGGCAGGCGCACCGAAGAATGCCGAGGCATCAAACGGAATCAATCCGTAATTCCCCTGTCCGATGCTGGAGAATCCGGTCTCGTGCCGCCGCGTAACCTCGTACGAAAAGAAGTAATAACTCTTGTCTTTCTTAATGGGTCCACCGAATGCCGTGCCTGCCTGCACTCGCGTATACGCCGGGTTTGGCACTGTGCTAAACGGATTCACCGCCTGGAAGTTGCGGTTGCGCAGAAATCCGAAAATGTCTCCGTGAAATTCGTTCGATCCCGAGCGCGTGATGATGTTGACCACGCCTCCCGCCGCGCGCCCGTACTCCGCCGCGTAGCTGTTGGTGATGATCTGGAATTCCTGCACATCCTCCTGCGATACGGTTGAGCGAACGCCGTTGACGGAATTATCCGTGGCATCGGCGCCGTCCACGTTCACCAGGTTCGAGCGCGCGCGCTGGCCGCTCATGTTCAGCCCCGAAGTGGGCGCGGCTCCGGTATTGGGCGCATTGTCGCGCACGACCTGCGAATCGGTCAGCGTGAAGTTGATGTAATTGCGGCCGTTGATCGGAAGATTGTCGATGCGCCGCTCCCCGATCGTGTCCGTCGTCGAGCTGCGTGAGGTCTCCACCAGCTCCGCTTGCGAACTGACTTCCACTACTTCTTTTCCGCCGGCGACGGACAGCGCCACGGGCAGTTCCACTAGTCCACCCACTGTAATCGCTACGCCCGTGCTCTCGACTTTGGTGAAGCCCGGGGTGATGACTGACACCGTATAATTTCCCGGCGGCAGAAGCCGCGCGCTATAGCCGCCCTGTCCGTCGTTGGTCGCCGTTCGCTCCAGGCCTTTCGCAACCTCCTGAACGGTTACGGTGGCATTAGTGACTACGTTCCCCTTGGGATCTTTCACCGTGACATGCAGGTCGCCGGTAGCGACGCCTCCTTGGGCAAAGGCAACCGTGGAAAGCAGCAAGACAAGCAGCGACAAAGACACTACTGTTGACGCGCGGAACATAGTGATCTCCTTTGCGCTCGCGGACGCGAGCTGACGGCGGGACCGGGTCCCGTAGCAGATTGCCGATACTTTCACTCGACGGTTTGAAACGCCCCTTCGATTCCCGCTGGTTTTATATCAGAACCATCCCCGAAAACAAGTGAGGAATCGCGATGGGGTCGTTCCCCAGTAAACCCGGTGAGTTCTGTATCGATTAGCTCCAGGCGCAGTCCGGGCTCCACAACCGCCGGCTGTCTGTGATCGGATCAGGGATCTTCTTGCGTGGGCTTATGAGATGGCGGAAATGCGACGGGTCGCTGCGGGATTCTGCAGCCGACCGAGCAACATGGCAGAGCCATTCAGCCGCTCGTAGTCGTGAAGAATAGGATCTGCCGCCAACCCCGCATTCGGCCATGCCAACACAACGTAGATTCTGAAAAGTGCAAAAGTGGCGTTGCGCCGCAGCAGCACGGCATTGCCAACTAGCTCGCGGGCGGCCTGGGCGGTTTGAGCATCATATCCTGCCAAAGCACTCTGCCCAATTCGCACCAGCACCACAGCATTCCGTCCCGCAGCCCGAACATAAGCTGCCGTGGCCCGCAACCGCGCCCGCTGAACCGTACGGAACTCGGATGCGGGCATCCGACGGCGCAGATATTCCGTCTCGGCCGGGTCGACCAGGTTTCGAAACGCTTCAAGATCAATGGGCTCCAGCTGCTGGCCCTGGCCAGTTCCAGACCTCTGCTGAGCTCCCAAGACCGTGACGCGAACCAGAAAGATCAGCCCCAGCGCCGCGGCGATAACAAGAACAATTGCTAATGTCATTGTTGTAACAACCTCTCCAGTTCACGATTCCAGAGCTCGAGATTGTGCTCCGGCACGACCCCCGCCACTCTCGGAGCCACTCTGCCCGGCACCAGCAGGTAGTAGAACCAGAGCAGCACGTAGAAGTGATAGGTAGCAAAGTTGACGAAATCGAGCAACGTCCTCCCATGGGCAGACAGATTGGTATTGGCCAAAATGGCCCAGGTAGTCAGGAATACGCACGACGCAAGACCGAACCCCTGCAGGACCCCGAATGACAATCGATCCCACGTCAGCCTGAAATGCTCTACGAACACAAATGCAAAAACTGTCAGCCCAAACTGAACGATGTACACCGTCTGTTCCATCACATGAAATCCTGAAATGATGCGAATTTGGCTGGTATCTCGCGATAACGCGGCCGCCAGGGCAGCCAGCAGCAGCAGCGCTGCACCGAATCCGCTGATCAGAATCTTGCCCAGCCGGGCGAGCGAAGGGTACAAATGGAGGACTCGCGAGAAGGCTTCTCCGATTACAAAGAACTTCAAAAGACTCTCTACGATGAGAGCTCCCCAGATGAAAATCCAAAAGGCCTCCGGGGATACCCGGGGTGCGATGTCGAGAACGAAACGCACAAGATCCAGGGTGGGAATCAGCAATGCGAATGCCACAAAGCAGGGGACCTGCCGCCCAAGCCCGCGCTTCCACAACAGCACGCCCAGCGCAAAAAGATAAAGGTTGGGAGCAACCCAGAGATAATTCCACAGAAATGAGTGCGCCTGCAGCATGGCGGTAATAATGAGGACTATACCGCCCTTCACCGCAGGCCGCAATAATCGTCCGCCCTTGTTCGGTTTTCGTAAGAAAAGAGAATTCATTGTGCAGGCAGGGCATTTTGCCTGCACAATGAGTCAGGTAGCGTAACCTACAGAGCGTAACTTACGGCTTGCAGATGGTGCTGCCACAATTGCCACCGGCTCCGCCGCCGACATCGGCACGGGCGGTGGTTGGAACCACAAAGCTGTTGAAGAATAGGACTGCAACGGCGATCGCGAATAGCATATGTTTCACGGTTTTTTCTCCTTTGGACTGCGAGTTGGACGCGTGATAATGTCATCGCCGCGACGTCATCGCGCATCGTTCTCAATCCTTGGGGTTGTCCGGAATTCGTAACGGTATGACTCTCAAATCAGCGCTACAGGACGTGAGGGAAAGCACGCTGGCCGCGTTATCCGGGCTGCTTGCAAAGTTGGCTTACCTGGCCTCGCTGCGCCGCGAGCATGGCCGCTACGAGCATTGGGGAATGGAATCTGTCTACGGCCAGGAGTCGTCGCAGCGCGCTCTGAAGGCTGCCCACTCCGAGGTCGTCACCGGAGTCCTGCGCACACCTCTGCCGTCACTGTTGGAAGATTTGGATCAATCGAGGAAGGGCAGTGGTCTTCCTGCGCAGATCTATGTGGACGCGATGCGCAGTCAATTCGCAGACTTGCTGCCCGATGGCCGCCAGAATACTCCGGCTTCCAGCCACCTTAATTCAGTGCTGTTGGCCCTTTCGAGTTTGGAGCGGAATCGAGAGCGTGCCACTCGGTCAATTTCATAGCCACCCCCACCACTTGACCGAGCACTTCCGCTTCCTGCGGATGACGCAATATTCGCACCGGTACCGGCGATAAAGGATGCGGCTGCAGAATGATCTCGTCCCGGCGCGTGCTGCACCAGCAGCAAGTGTGTCCCTCCCGGGTTTCCACAAAATAAATCGGACGTTCGTATTCCGAACGCCACGATCCTTCGACGACCCGGTTGCGCGACTCATCCACTTGTATGAAACTGCCAGGAGGCAGAATCGGATACATAGTGAAATCCTGGGTACCTACGTAGCCGTACGTGAAATCGCTGTTCGCAAACTGCGCCAGATAGGCGAACGGCACCAATCCCCATTGCTCCACCATTCGTCCGAGGTTGGTGGTGCGCTTCTCGTCGAAGCCGGGATCCATGCGCACCGGTACCTGCACCGACGCCAATCCCGCCAGCGCATTCGACAGATGCGATTTGGGCGGCGCCACCAGACCCAGATCGGCCGCCATGTTATTCATATCGACTCCGTACCACGACATCAGCTCGCGAAGATCCCGGCGGTAGATCACCGACAACGTGTAAAGACGATAAATGTTCGGAAGAATTCCCTTGGTTTCTATATCCGATAGCCGACTTGGCGGAATGGAAAATTCTTCGTTACGATATCGCTCCGCAAGACGCGCACTCGAGTTCTCTACGTCGCGCATAGTAAGGCCAAGTTTTTCACGCAGCGTGCGAAGACTTTTTCCTGCGGGCAGCACCGATCCTCCTGAAGAAGTGTCGGAAATCATACCAAAGCTGAAGTCGCTTGTGTTCTTCTTTTCCTACCCAGAATAAGCTTCCGTCTACTTTGTTACAAATTCCGAACACACGTCGAGCCTCGCCAAATGTGCGAATAACCGCATAGCATCCTCTTGGTTGAACTAACTGCTTTGTCACATTAGCTGTTATCGATCTTGTACCTTTGTTCGTATTTCGTAACGCGCTACCGTGCGCACTTGGTGATCTCAGGCCGGAATCTCCGGGCTCCCCCCGATTCCCCAGTTCCAACTGCTCCCGGACTCTTGTGGCTCATTCACAAACTTCCCTTTCCTGGGACGAATGACATTTGTCACCCCCGCCGCGTGATGGATGGCACTGGCGCGGCGGCACGTCCTATTCGATCATGCGAATACCGGCGCTTAAGAATCAGGCGCGAGGATCGCGGGGAGTCACGAACATGATCGCAACTGCGGAACCAGTCCACAGCACGGAACGCGATACCAACGATTTCATCGTCGCGCACCTGGAAGGCGTCAACAAAAACTATGGAGACGTCCGAGCCCTGCGCGGCGTCAACTTCCGCGTGCGTGCCGGAGAGGTCCTGGCTCTGCTTGGCCCCAACGGCGCCGGCAAAACCACGGCGGTCAAACTTCTGTTGGGACTTCTCCAACCCAATTCCGGCAAAGTACGCGTCTTTGGTGGAGATCCCACCAATCCCGAAAACCGCATGCGCACAGGCGCCATGTTGCAGGTTGGACGCGTTCCCGAAACTTTGCGCGTCCACGAGCATATCGATCTGTTCTCGTCTTATTACCGCAACCCCATGCCGCTGGCGGAAGTCCTAGCCGCCGCCGGGCTGGAAAAGCTCCGCGACCGCAAATATGCCGAGCTTTCCGGAGGCCAGAAGCAGCGCGTGCTTTTCGCTCTCTCCATCTGCGGCGATCCCGACATCCTCTTCCTTGATGAACCTACCGTCGGCCTCGATGTCGAAGCCCGCCGCTTGTTGTGGGACCAGATCCGAAAACTGGTCAGCCGCGGCAAGACCATTCTGCTCACGACTCATTATTTGCCGGAAGCCGATGCCCTCGCCGATCGCGTCGCTGTCATCAACCAAGGCGAGATCATTGCCGAAGGCACTCCCGCCCAGATCAAGGCCCAGACTTCAGGCAAGCGGATCCGCTGCATCACTCGATTGAATCTCGCATCGCTCCGCCAAATTCCCGGCGTCACCCTTGCGCAGCAGGACCGCGAGGCTGTTGAACTGCACACTGGCGAGGCAGAGCCTGTCGTCCGCGAATTGCTGGCTCGCGATGCCACTTTGTCTGGCCTCGAAATCACCACCGCCGGCCTGGAAGAAGCTTTCCTCGCTTTGACGCAGGATGCTTCGACTCAGGATAGTTCGACTCAGGATGCTTCGGCCAACGCGAATCGCCTGAACTGAATTTTTGAAGGAGACACACCATGAGCACCGCCACCGTGGCATTCGACAACGTGCAGATCGAGCGCTCCCCGGCTCACACCGCGACCATTTACCTGAAGGAAGCGAAATACGAATTTCTCAAGAACCTCCGCCTGCGCATGTATACCGCTTCCGTGCTCAGTTTTCCCATCATGTTCTATGTCTTGTTCGGATTGGTGCTCAACGCGAAGGAGTCCATCGGAGGCATGCGCGTGCCTACGTACCTCATCGCAACCTACGGCACCTTTGGAGTGATGGGCGCTTCGTTATTCGGGACGGCGGCCGGACTCTCTTCCGACCGCGGCTTGGGATGGCTGCAAGTAAAGCGCGCCAGTCCCATGCCGCCCTTCGCCTACTTCGTGGCCAAGGTCATCACCAGCATGGTATTCAGCTCCATCATTGTGCTCGTGTTGTTCGCCCTCGGAGTCGCCATCGGCGGAGTCCGAATGCCTTGGTCTGAATTCGCTCGGCTACTTGGAACCTTGGTGGCAGGTTCCCTTCCGTTCTCCGCGATGGGACTGGCCGTCGGCTACTTCGCTGGCCCGAATTCAGCACCTCCCATGATCAACCTGATTTATCTGCCAATGTCATTCTGCAGCGGTCTGTGGGTGCCGTTCATGTTCTTGCCCAAGGTGGTGCGGCAGATCGCGCTGGTGCTCCCGCCGTATCACTTGTCGCAGTTGGCCTTGGGGGTTGTGGGCGCGGGCAGCCAAGAATCGACTGCCACGCATTGGGAAGTCCTGATTGCGTTCACCATGATCTGCCTGGGCGTCGCGCGCATCGGGTTCCAGCGCGATCAGGAAAAAATGTATGGCTAGGCACTTTCACCAATCGCTGGAAAGTTCCACGTGAGCGGCGAGGAGGATTTGGGAAGGGCACGGCTTCAGCCCGCCAGCAGGCCCACATATTACCGGCTTTAGCCCCTGAGGCCGCCGGGAAGTACCGGAGTTTTAAAATGCACCGCAATTCGAAATCATCCGCTCTCTGGGCTATCGTTCTCATCCTCTTCGGCATCGTCGCCTTTTTCGGCGGAATGAAATGGCTTATTCCCCTCATTCCCGCAGCGATGCTCATCTGGTATAGAGTCGGCCCCAGCTTGCGCACTGGCCGGAATTGACGAGAGGGTTGAAAATATAGCAATGCCGTTCCTGGGCGGGCGACAGTTCGACGACGATTCTTCAGTCAGCGGTGCCCTGCTGAAACTGCGCCCTCTGCGCTCGGTGTTCCACGACCGAGATCATGGATGGGGTCCTCTGGTGTGGGTCCTCTATCTGGGCTTCTTCTTTGTCCAACCAGTCGCCGATCACGTCAGCGGGAAACAATGGCTGTTCGACATCCTCGGAGCCGCAATTTTTCTGCTCCTCTACTGGGGAATCTTCTTGTTGGAGAGGCCTCGGCCGCTGGTGCACGTGGGCGGGATGCTGCTGTTGGGAATTTTATTTTTTCCCTTCAACTCGGGGGCGTGCACCTTCTTTATCTTTGCGGCGGCCATGGTTCCTTTTCTCGTCGACACGCAGGGACGGGCAATCGCCGGGCTCGTTGCCATCGCGGCGATTGGCGGTATCGAAGCCTTCCTACTGCACTTGGGCGGCTGGGCGATCTTTTGGGCGGCGGTGTTTCCCGCATTCATCGGCGCCGGCAACGTGTTTTTCGCCGAGCGCAACCGCATGAACTGCAAGCTGCGCAAGGCGAACGAGGAAATCGAGCACCTGGCCAAGGTCGCCGAGCGCGAGCGCATTGCCCGCGACCTGCATGACGTGCTGGGACACACTCTCTCCGTCATCACACTGAAATCGGAACTGGCCGGCAAGTTGATGGATCGCGATCCTGATCGCGCGGGAAAAGAAATTCGCGAAGTCGAACAAATCTCGCGGCAGGCCCTGTCCGATGTGCGCGACGCGATCCGCGGATATCGCGCTCAAGGCCTGGCCGCTGAATTGGCACAAGCCAAGTCCACACTCGAAACCGCCGGCCTCACCGTGCAGTGCGATGCCGCCACTACCGTGAAGATTCCCGCCATGCAAGAGAGCGTTCTCGCCCTCGCCGTCCGGGAAGCGGTCACCAATGTCGTCCGCCACTCCAAGGCTCAAATCTGCCGCATGCGCCTCGAGCAGCAGAACGGTTCGTGCCGGCTGGAAATTCATGACGATGGAGTTGGCATCTCCAGCGCCGAGGGCAATGGGCTGCGCGGCATGCGCGAACGCGTCGAAATGCTGGGCGGGACGCTCGAACGTTCCAGCCAGTCCGGCACCATGCTCATCATCACTCTGCCTCTGAAAGACGCACTCGGCAAAGCGGAAGGCCGCGACGCGTGAATCCCTCCTCCCGAGAAGGCTCGAAGGACAGTTCCAGGAGTAGCCGCAAAATGATCCGCGTGGTTCTGGCTGAGGATCAGGGCATGGTGCTCGGCGCGCTCGCGGCCTTGCTTGAAATCGAGGGCGACATCGCCGTCATCGCCCAGGCGCGCAACGGCAAAGAAGCGCTCGACGCGGTGCTCGCGCACAAGCCCGACGTTTTCATCACCGACATCGAAATGCCGCACATGAGCGGCCTCGACGTCGCCGCCGAGTTGAAGCGACGCAAGACCGGAACGCGCGTCGTCATCGTCACCACCTTCGCTCGTGCCGGATATCTGCGCCGCGCGCTGGAATCTGGAGCCTCCGGATATTTGCTAAAAGACATGCGCGCCGAGGAACTCGCCGACGCTGTCCGCCGCGTGCATCAGGGATTGCGCGTTATCCATCCCGAACTCGCCACCGAAGCCTGGGCAGAAATGGATCCGCTCACCGACCGCGAGCGCCAGGTTCTGCGCCTAGCGGGAGAAGGCATGGCCAGCGGCGACATCGCCAGCGAGCTCGGCCTCTCCGATGGCACCGTGCGCAATTATCTCTCCGAGGCCATCAGTAAACTGGGAGCAGGCAACCGCGTCGAAGCCGCAAGGATTGCGCGGACCAAAGGGTGGTTGTAAAGCGGCTCTGGCATTTGACGTGAGATGAGGGAAGGCATGGACGAAATAAATCCTGATCGAGGCGGTGCACTGAGCACTGATTCGCCGGCTTCTGGCCAGGTTTCCATCAAGGTCCATTGGGCTCTATTTCTTGGACCTCTAGCGGGCGTTGTCGCGCTCGCCGCCGTCCTGATCACCTACCGGCCCCTTGATGACACACTGATCTGGTGGGTGGGTGCGGTCCCGTGCCTAGTTAGCTGCTTGGTTAGCTACACCTTGACTAACATCGCGTGGAGGAAAATGAAGCGGGGGGAAGACGTCCGATCGTTTTTTCCCGCTACTACCTGGTTGGCGTTGGCCTGCGTATTTGTTCCCACAGTTCTGTTTCTAAATGGTGCGCTCGATCATTCCCCCGTCGAGCAACATCGCCAGGTCGTAACGCGGAGATACATCACCCGTGGCAGAAGCACCTCTTATTACGTCGAGTTCTCGTCGTGGCGGCCAGATCGCGCAACGGAAAGAGCAAGCGTATCACCTAAAAAATATGCGGAGTTTCAGGCAAATGGTCCGGTCATCGTTGACGTGCACAAAGGCGCGCTCGGCATTCCATGGATGGGGACGATTCGTAAAACGATGGAGGACGACCTCAGATAGTTTCCACGGCGTGCGGCTAGCTCAGGCTCCCTGGGCCAGTGCTGGCTTGCTGAAACGAAGGCGTATCGACATAGCAGGAGCGGCGCAGAAGGACTAGCAGGAAAATCATGCCCGCCGTCGCTGCCAGTCCAATCAGAGAAGAATGTAGTGTGCTCATCGCAGCGCGCCGGCTGGCTTCGGCGGGCGGAGGGTCGCTGAGAACCTGTACGCGTGCGCGTCCTTTCATATCACGAAAGAAATAGACCGGAATCACGGTTCCCACGCCAACCTGGGTGTCGAGTTCTTCCTGGCTGCTCGGTGCGAATTTTAGATAGGGCCTCAGGCTCATCCACTCTTTGTTGCCTTCGACCGTTCCGCTGGCATAGAGATACGGGCCTCCGCGAACGTGCGTCTGGAAGTACGCCTTGGTGACCACAAACTCGGTTCGCTCATATCGGTGCCCTTCGTATTGGTGCCAGCGGTTCCACTCATTCATAAAGCGGCCATCCGGCACGGTTCCCTGCTGCGGCTGATGATGTCATCGCTCCGCCCCGCTGGCGCCCGCTTACCGCGGCCGGCGATCCGCGGCGTGGCCCGGATTCCGCCTTCTGCTGGCGGGGTGACCTGCTGGCCGGGATAGCCGGGATCCTCGAGGAATTCTCCGTGGGACGTGACCTTCCTACTGGCCGCCCAGGACCTTCGCCTCTAACCCCTCAGAAAACGAAATGGGTATATGAGGTGTCCTCGCCGAACACGTGCTCGGCGCAAGATTTTCTCTTGCAGTGCGGCTCCCAGAACATGAGCAGCGCCAGCTGCAGGAGATCGAGCGGGCGCTCTGCAGGGATGATCCGAAGTTCGGGCGCCTCATGCGCGCCAGCGATCCGCGGGTGCGCTATGAGCGCAAGCTGCCTGCAGGCCCTGCCCGGGGTCATGATTGGCGTTGGCCTGTTTGCGGCCGGGGCGGTCATCCACCGTGTCTATCTGGACGCGGCTGGCGTGGTGATCGTGCTGGTGTCCCTGGTGTGGGCGGTGGTCAGCTGGCGGCGGTACGTGGCCAGGTCCGGCCCGCGCGGTCCAGGGCGGGGACCAAGACGGCGACGGGCACCAAGCACCGGTCCGGGCAGGCCTGGCGGGCCCGGATGATGGAGCGAATGGAAGAGCGCTGGCGTGGCCGCCAGGGGGGTAACGGCGGGATGCCGGGGCGGACCCGGAGCTGATACCCGGGTGGATCGAGGAGGGACGGTAAACGGTCCTTACCGGCGCACTCCGTACGGCCAGGTGCGGCAATTCCCGAGG
>CAVRDS010000052.1:0-58261 GCA_963719865.1 uncultured Acidobacteriota bacterium
GTAGGCGGCTTCGGCACGGGAGCTCCTGGTGGAGGCGCCGGCGGTACTACCGGCGGCGCAGGTGGCGCGGGCGCGGGCGCGTCAGGATTGGTGCAATCAACCTTGGGTGTAGGAACTGCCGTGGCATCGTTCGATCCCGCGATTACCGCATCGGTTGGCGCCGAGCATCAAACCAGTCCTCAGGCCAGTCTGCAGATTTACGGCGTGCCTTCGCTACAGCTCAATACCGGACAAGCCAATGTCAGTTATTCGCAGGCTTTTGCGACTGGCACCAGCTTTTCAGTACAGTTCAACAACAACAGCCAAACCAACAACAGCCCTTTCTACAATCTGTCTCCCACCCTTACTTCGATGTACCAGTTTTCATTCCAGCAGCAATTGCTTGCAGGATTTGGCTTCGGCCCCAATCTTCGCTATCTCCGGATCGCAAATAACAACAAACGGATTTCTGACATCGCCTTCAAAGATCAAGTGATCGTCACGGTCACGCAGATCGAGAACATTTATTGGGACTTGGTCAATGCCTATGAACAGACACAAGTAAGCGAACAATCATTGGCATTCGCGCAGCAGTCGCTGGATACTGCAAAGAAACAGCTTCAGCTGGACAGCATTCCCGAGATGGATGTGATGCGCGCCGAAGCCGAAGTCTCAAAGCGCGATCAGGATTTGACCGTCGCACGAACCACGCTGCAATTGCAGGAATTGCTGATTAAGAACGCTCTGACCAGGAGGCTTGACGATCCTGTGCTGGAAGCTGTGCCGGTGGTTCCCACGGACCGTCTGGAATCGACACAGCCAGCGGCAAGTCCAGCGGTTCAGGACCTTATCGCGCAGGCGCTGCAGGATCGCACCGAACTCGCAGAGTCTGACATCGATCTAGCGAACCGCCAGATCAGCCGCAAAGCCGTGACGAACGCGTTGTTGCCCTCGCTCTCATTGGTGGGATTCTACGGCGGATCGGGATTGGCCGGGCCTCTGAATCCGGCTTACAATCCCGTTTTAGCTGGAGCCCCTAACACATCGACCGTCCCCACGAATTTCGCCGGCGCGCTGGGGAACGCATTCAATAATTCTTCTCCGGACTATTACATCGGACTCAATCTCAACATTCCAATTCGAAATCGTGTGGCCAAGGCCGACCAGTACCGCTCCGAGCTCGAATACCGCCAAGCCGAACTGCGCCGTGAGCAGTTGAAAAAGCAAATTCGGATCGAAGTGCGGAATGCGCAGTATGCCCTGGAACAATCGCGTGCCAGGGTGGAATCAGCCCTCAAGGGCAGAGATCTGGCCGAGCGCACATTCGAGATCACACAGAAAGAGCAGGACCTGGGAGCAGGCTCAAGTTACCAGACCATGACAGCACAGCGCGACCTTTCGGTAGCCGAGCTGGATTGGGTTACCGCCCGAACAACCTACGAGAAAGCCCGAGTAGAACTTGATCGCGCCACCGGGGCAACTTTGGAACGTAACGGAGTGCTGATTCAGGATGCGATCGCCGGGACGGTTACCGCGTTATCTCAACCACTCATGCCGAGTTCGGCCAAACCGCAAGATCCATGCTCCGTGGCGCCTTCAGGAGTCGAACGAGCTACTCTACACGAGGTCGATTAGTGAAACGAATTCTGAGTGCTAGAGGCACGCCGCTGTGGAACGCCTATGGCGCAGCCCCACTCCTCGGGCTATCACGCTCTGCGCAACAATTCACCGAAAAATGAGAATAAAAATGAACAGAACTCTCGTAATTCCCGCCGTGCTGTTACTGGCCGCGTGGGCGGCTGCACAAACAACGCCTGCACAGATGAAGAACCCGGTCAGCACCGCCCTAACAGTCCGTGGTGAAAGTCTGGATGCGCGGGTGGAAGAAAGTTGAACGAATCCACAGCGTTGGTTCGTACACTGCGGTCATGGCAATGGGGAAAAGAATCAAGGAGCGGCGAGAGCAGACTGAGTTCTGGGTGGCGCACACGGAGTTGCCACGAACTGCGGGGCATCCGTTTTATGAGCGTCTGAACCAGTTGTTGGCCGAGCGGGGGTTCGACGAGTTCGTCGAAGGCGAGTGTGCGCGATTCTATGCGGAGACGATGGGTCGGCCGTCGTTGACGCCGGGGCGGTACTTTCGCTTGCTGCTGATCGGCTATTTCGAAGGCATCGACGGGGAGCGTGGGATTGCGTGGCGGGCGGCGGATTCGCTGGCGCTGCGGCGGTTTCTGGAGTTGGAGTTGAGCGAGCAACCGCCGGATCATTCGACGATTTCGCGGACGCGGCGGTTGATCGACGTGGAGACGCATGAGGCAGTGTTCGGCTGGGTGCTAGAGTTGCTGGCGGAGAAAGGATTGTTGAAGGGCAAGACGATTGGTGTCGACGCCACGACGCTGGAGGCGAACGCGGCCATGCGCTCGATTGTGCGGCGCGACACGGGCGAAGGTTACGAGGAGTTTCTGCGGCGGCTGGCCGAGGAGTCGGGAATCGCGACGCCGACCAGGGAGCAGTTGGCGAAGCTGGACCGCAAGCGGGCGAAGAAGGGATCGAACGACGATTGGGTGAATCCGCACGATCCGGAGGCGGGAATCACCAAGATGAAAGATGGGCGCACGCACCTTGCTTACAAGGCTGAGCATGCGGTGGATCTGGAGACGGGAGCGGTGGTGGCGGTGACGGTGGCTACGGGCGACGCTGGCGACACGGAAACGATTTTGGAGACATTGCCGCAAGCGGGCGAACATCTCGCGGAGGTCGCGTGTGCGACCAACAACGAAGAAGTCGGTGAGCGCGTGCAGGCGGAAGGGCCGGTGGAAGCGGTGGCGGACAAGGGGTATCACAGCAACGACACGCTGGTGGCGCTCGGGGAAGCGGAAGTACGAACGTATATCTCGGAACCGGATCGGGGACGACGGCGATGGCAAGACAAGCCGGAAGCGCAGCAGGCGGTGTACAGCAATCGGCGGCGCATTCACGGCGAGCACGGAAAACAATTGCTCCGCCGTCGCGGAGAGTTGCTGGAACGCAGCTTCGCACACGCCTATGAGACTGGCGGGATGCGGCGCGTGTACCTCCGGGGACGGGAAAATGTTCGCAAGCGGGTGCTGATTCATGTGGGTGCGCTGAATCTCTCGCTGGTGATGCGGCAGTTATTGGGGAAAGGCACACCGCGCGGCTGGCAGGGTTACTCGGCCGAGGCGATGCTGGCTTCTTTGCGGCTGTGGATGGCACTGCTGGCGCAAGCCGAAGAAAGGATCGCCCTTCCGAACCTGAGGACGCCTGAGTACCCGGTGCAAGTCACAATTTTGCTGCTGTCCGTTGCGGGGTGAGCAAATCACTTCTGCCACGGGCTGCTAAGGGACATCCTGCCCGGCCGGCAGAAAAACACCGTTGCAGCCGTCGAAGCCATGCCTGCCGACAAGTTCAACTACAAACCCACTGCCGACCAGATGACGTTCGGCCACCTCGTCGTCCACATGGCCGAAACCAATTACCTCCTGTGCAGCAAAGCCGGCGCCGTCCCGGCTCCCAAGGACGAGGAAGTAAAAGACACGGACTCGAAAGACAAGCTGGTGGCCGCGCTCAGGGCCTCGTTTGATTTCTGCTCCGACGCGCTGACGAAAATGGACGACTCAAAACTGGCCGAGACCGCGGAAATCTTCCCCGGACGCCAGGGTTCGCGTGCCTGGGCCAGCCTGATCCTAGCCGGTACTTGGGCCGACCACTACTCCGAAGCCGCAATGTATCTGCGCTTGATCGGTGTGTTGCCGCCTACCGCCAAGAAGTAAGAGTGAGGGTGGAACGGCTGCCGGGCGCCTTCGTCCGTCCAAGCCGCGTCAAAAGCATCTGTCTGAACCAAGCCACAAGGTTCACCATTCAGGCCTCGAAGTCTGGCAGTTGTGCAAAATTGATGGGCAGTGGAAGATCTTATTCGTTGTCTGGACGATTCGATAGTCACAGCTGACAGCCAACAGCGCTCCAGAGAACAAGGCGAGCTTATGCCTGGTGATTGCTCCGGACCGCTGCAGAAGGAAAAGCGGATGGTGATTTCTGCGCCGTCCGCCCGAGGGAAGGGGAATTGCGTACCTCCGATCTGTCGCCTTTTCCGACCAAGTTCAGAGTTAGTTTTCGGCCCCTCCAGAAAGTTCGGCCAAAAAATTGACCGCATTGAACTGGTAGAGACCGGCTCAATGCGGTTCCATCACTAACGGCGGCCAGTCGCCAGGTGCAGGGAGCAGTTTCACAAAGCCTTCGGCTGATCTCTGCGTCGGCACTCTCAGAAAATTATTTGTCATCGTCTGCACCGCGCGCCATTCACACCTTGTCCGAAAAGCCTCATCCTATTGTCACGGCTTTTCTAAAAGCTGGGCAGAGGAACGTAATCAAGCACGACAGAGTGTGAAGTCGTGGAGGTGTAGTCCGGGATCGTACCTCGCGAATGAGAGCAAGGTTGCAGGAGGGCGCATGAGAACCCTAATCGTGGGTATTGGAGCACTGGGCGGACTGATTGCTGCCCGACTGCGGGCGGCCTCGCCCGTTTGGCTGGCGACCCGGAACGCCGAATCGGCAGCGAGGCTGAAGGCATCCGGGCTACGGGTGACTGGTGTGGGAGGCGCAGTGTCGATCGAGACCGTCGAGGTCGCCCCTTAGACGAGTATCTTACCGGCAGCAGGTTTGATCTGATCGTTCTGGCTACCAAGGCTCACGACGCCATCGAGGTGGCGTCAAAGTTGTCTGGGCTGCTCGAACCAGGTGGCACCCTGCTGCCGATCCAGAACGGCGGCGTGCCCCAGATGGTCGGGGACCGGCTCGGGGAATGCGTGCTGGGAGGTCTGTCCAATCTTGGTGCGACCATGACTGAACCGGGCATTTACGAGCAGCGCAACGCGGGTCATCTACTGATCGGTGA
Source organism: uncultured Acidobacteriota bacterium (assembly GCA_963719865.1). Lineage (GTDB taxonomy): Bacteria > Acidobacteriota > Terriglobia > Terriglobales > Acidobacteriaceae > Sulfotelmatobacter. The sequence goes on from CAVRDS010000052.1 coordinate 4,892, forward strand.
ACTTGCTGGTGGCGAAAGCGGGCGACCTTGAAGAGTCTGACCAGTTCGTCGCGATTGAGATATTCCATATGCCTCAGTGTATAATGTAACTATAGGCATATCTATGGCACGATAGTCATCTATAGCAATCTATGGTCCATCTTATTGACATGTATATGCCTACAGATTACGATTGGGTCATGAAGGACAAGATGCTTCGGACAGCGCTGTTCGTGAGGTCGGGACAGTTGGCCAAATTGCAGACACTCTCCAAGGTCACAGGGGCGCCGGTCGCAGAATTGGTAAGGCGTGCGATCGACGCCTACCTGGAGCAGAGAAAAACAGAAATCAAGAACGCCTGACGATGGCAAACGGGTGCTGTTGATGCTCTGCCCTCTCCCGAGGTCGAGGCTAACCGAAACTGTCGTGCCGTTCGCTTCCGATACAGCGCTAACTTTATTCGGGAGCAGCATGTTTCATGTGCATGCGACTTGTCCCTGGAATCGCCCTGAAGGACTTCCTCGAGTTACGCCGCATCGACCTGTTGCTGAGACTTTCGGCTTTGGGTGATGGAAAGGGATCCAGTTAGAGGCGCGCGTCGCTGCCCTACGCCGATTACGTTACGCTATCTACCTAGTGTTGTTGGTTTGAAATCTAATTGGGCGATACTAGGTTTGCGACTTCTGTCGGGTGCCCAACTCTCGCTTCCGGGGCTGAGGCGTTGGAAATGTTGACCGGCAAATGGCCTGGGATCGGAATTTCCCCGAAAAGTGCTCTCGCCGCGCTTATCTCCGAGACCGTCGCATTGGAGAATGCGCAGATGTAGTTCTGGATTGTGGGGAAATCCTCCGTCAGGTACGGAGTTCCCATGGCGAGAACCGCAGTTTTCCGGGTCGCGCGGGCTAGAATCATGGACAATAACCTGGCTGCGGAGTCCGGCAGAGAAGCAGAATTCTTCTGGCCGCGGGCTACCGTCCTGGTTCGCGCTGCCGAAGGGACGACGTACACGGCAACCACTACCTGCTGCGCACGGTCTGCTGCATTCAAGACTTCATCCGATCTGGCCGCGGCGACGCGAGGATCTACGTAGACGATCCTCGCATCTGGCGCCCGCTTCCGGATCTGACGCTCCAGGACGCGACCGTCCTCTGCACGCCGGTTGTCGCAAAGAATAATCACAAGCAGGCCAGGCTTAGCTTTGGCCTGAGACACGACACGCAGTCTCTTGTCGGATCGCCCGTCTCTCAGCGGAAGCACCTTGCCGTTGTCACGCACCAAAGTGATGGCAGCATCGGAGATACGTTGACCGGCCGCAATACTCTCCGGACTGCCCACCAGCCTGGGGATCGCTGCTACATCCACCAAGCGATTTTTCTCGAGACCTAGCGAGGCCTTGGCTCGCAGGATTTTGAGGACGGATGCGTCCAGCCGATCTTGTCCGATCTCGCCCGAGCGGACAGCGTCCAGCATTGCCCGGTAGCATGCATCTAGATTGTAGGGCTCCGTGAGCACATCGCTTCCCGCCTTGAACGCATCCACGGCCACGCGTCCGGGATTCTTTGCATACAGACCAACCAGGCCGGCCATATCCAAGGCATCTGTCACCACAATGCCCTTGAAACCGAGTTGGTTCTTTAGCAGACCGGTGATGATAGCGGGCGAGGTTGTCGCCACGCGTCCGGGGTCGGGATCAAGCGCAAGCACTCGCACGTGCGCAGTCATCACGGCATCGACTCCCGCTTCGATCGCCTTTTGGAACGGAGGCAGATCGACTGCATGAAGGTGGTCCAAATTGTCGTTCACCACGGGGACTGCCACGTGCGAGTCAGTGGCGGTATTTCCATGGCCCGGGAAGTGCTTTGCCGTCGTCAGCATTCCGTTCGCCCGCGCGCCGCGGATGTAGGCCGCCACCAGCTCGCCCACTTGCTCCGGATTCGAGCCGAAAGCACGAGTCCCGATGATTGGATTGGCCGGGTTGGAATTTACGTCGGCGACGGGAAACAGGTTCCAGTGCACGCCGAGAGCCCGGCTTTCCTGTGCGGTGATGCGACCGAACTCTTCGGCGTAAGCCAGGTTCCCGGCAGCGCCAAAAGCCATCGCGTGCGGGAACACAGTCGTTCCGAAAAGATGTGCCGGCAAAACACCCCGCTCAAAATCCCCAGCGACCAGGAGTGGCAACTTCGACTCCTCTTGCACGTGGTTGAGCAGGGTAACGACCTCTTGGCGACGGCGACTATCGCGGGCCCGACCTTGCGGCGGCGCTGACATGGCCAGTGAGCCGATGTGATATTTACGAATGTTATTACGGAGCTCGAAGTAGCTGGGACTCGTTTCATGCAGGAGTTCCACCCGCATGCGGATCATGAAGAGCTGGCCGACCTTCTCTTCGAGTGAAAGGTTCTTTAGAGTTTTTTCTGCCCAGCTGTCATCAACGCGCCCAATGTGACGCGCGCGTGCCTGCTTGGATTGTTCTCGAGGTTCAGCAGCAGACCCCAAAAGCGCGAACACCGCGAAAAGAAAGGCGAGATTGCGAAGCATCGTCAAGGCACGAGCGTACAGCTGGATTCTAAAGGGCAGGTCATCGTGTTGAAACGATTTCTAATCCAAGGCAGGTGTCCGAAGTAACACAGGTCAACCCCCGCTGACGCCACAGGGTAGACCGATGCTCCTCAATTCCCTGATTGTCGCTAGCCTTACGTTACCGGTGAGGTAGGCGTAGCCCTTTAATCGTCCTGAACCTGAGCACGCCGACATTTTCGATGATTTCAGGCGTGACAATTGACGGATTCAGGGCTTCAGGTCGGCATGCTCACCGCAAGCCCACCAGCTCGGTGACGGATTGAATCAGCTTCGCAGAATCGAAACCCACGCCATCTTTGAAGACCAGCTCAACCTTCTCCATGTTTTCAATCCTCTCCGCCGGGTTGCCGCCCAACACCACCAGATCGGCGGCCTTGCCCGGTGCAATCGATCCGATGCTCGCGTCCCTGCCCATGTAGATTGCCCCATTCAGTGTGGCAATGCGGATCGCCTCGACCGGTGAGAAGCCGGCCTCGACCAGCAATTCAATGTTGCGCTGGTCGCCGAAGCCCGGCACCACGCCGCCGTAGCCGCTAGGATCGCAGCCCGCAATCAGCAGCCCGCCCGCGGCCACAAACTCCCGCTCAAATCTCATCTCTTTTCCCAGCATCGGCCCGCCCATGTCGTGCTCGGCCACATGCAAGCGGCCTTCCAGATACGCCTTCGCGGCTGGCTGCGAGAGCGTCTTGAGAGCCGAACTCTCTCGCTCCATGGGCGGGCGATTCGAGCCGAGAGTCTCAAACACCGCCAGCGTCGACGTGATGGCCACATGGTGCGCTACCAGATCACGGATCGTCTCCCGCACCTCAGGCCCGGCCACATCCACGCTTTTCTCGATATATGTCAAATTCGCGAGAAGACCGGGACACTCGTCCGGCTTCCTCCCCGGGAAGAACTCGGTATCCACCGACAGGCCATGTTCCAGGTTGTCGATGCCCAACGCGGCCGCCTGCCTGAATCCGATCGAGCAAAGATGTCCGGTGATCTTGAGCCCGTGGGCGTGAGCGTGGTCGATGGCCGCCTTCAGTTCATCCGCCGTGAGGTAGTTGTATGCCTTGAACGAGGTCACGCCCTCGGCGGCCCAATAATCCACCATGCGCGCAGCGTCGTCCGCATCCGCAAGCGTATGCATCTGGATCGCGAAGGTGCCTTTGCCCTCGAGGTAGGGGCCGGTCACGTCGAGCTTGGGTCCGGGCAGCAACCCTGCGTCGATCTCTCGCTTCAGTTCCAGGTCGGTGTACGGCTCCAGGCTGCCCGCAGTCCGCGCCGTGGTCACGCCGCCGGCCAGGTAGAGACGCGGAGCGCTGTCCGGCGCCTCGCCATAGAACGCCACGCCACCCTCGGGCTGCTGAGGCGTGGGATAGAAGAGATGTTCGTGCATGCCGACCAGGCCGGGGATCAGGGTCTTTCCCGTCATGTCCAGCACCTTGGCGTTGGCCGGATAAGGGCGGCGCGTATTGGCGGCTTGTACGGCAGTGATCTTGCCGCCGGCGATGTCAATGCGCATGTCTTCCTGCGGCGCGGAGCCGGTGCCGTCGATCAGGCGTACGTGCTCTACCACCAGCACAGGAGCATCTTCCTTCACGTAGGGCGAAAGTGGAGAAGGCTTCTGCTGGGCTGCTAACGTCAGGCTCAGCGACAAGGCAATACACAGGAACGTGATTCGTCTCGCGATCAGCATAGGTCGTGTCACCGGCAAAGGGATTGGGTTCACTTCTAACAGACTCCAGGAATGGTCGGCAACCCTTCTCTAATCGGTAAGGTGAGAGTTGCTCGTGATCCAGGCACGATCCGGAGTGGGCCGGAACAACACGCACACCCCAAGTCGAGGCTGCACGCCTGCTTGGAGCCCTCGGTGTATAGTGTCGGCTACCGGAAAGCAAAAATGGAAATCGCCACTACTGTGGCCGCGGACCTTCCGCGTAAGCTCGGCTTGATCGACGCGCTTTCGATCGTGATTGGCATGGTCATTGGTGGCGGGATTTTTCTGGTGCCAAATCTGATCGCCCAGGAGCTGAAATCCGCAGCCGCGATCCTGGCGGTATGGGTGTTTGCCGGCGTGATCTCGTTCTTCGGCGCGCTCGCTTGCGCCGAGCTTGGCACCGCGCTTCCATCCACCGGCGGACAATACGTCTTCCTCCGCGAAGCCTACGGCCCTCTGGTCGGATTTCTTTGCGGCTGGTCCATGTTCCTGGTTGCGCGGACCGCTCAGGTGGCCTGGCTGGCGGTGACGATGGCGTTGTACGTCTCCTATTTCGTTCCGCTGTCCGCGCCGGTGTCGAAGTTACTCGGAATCTGCGCGATCGCGCTGTTCACTGGAATCAATTATCGCGGCGTCACCGCCGGGGCAATCGTTCAGAAGACCTTCACGCTGGCCAAGGTCGCCGGCCTGCTCGTCATCATCGGCAGCGCCCTCCTGTGGGGCGGCAAAGCGGCGTCGCCTCCGGAGGGAGTTGCCGGCGGATTCTCAGTCAGCAGCTTCGGCGTCGCCCTGATCGCATCTCTGCTGGCCTATGACGGCTGGGTGCAGCTGAGCTTCGTAGCCGGCGAGATCCGCAACCCGCGTCGGAATGTGTTTTTTGCGCTCGCCCTGGGGTCAGTCGCGTGCATCGCCATTTACTTGCTAGCGAATGTGGCCTATTTGCGCGTGCTCCCGATCGCCGAAATCGCCGCGAGCGATCACGTCGGTGCGACCGTGGCCAAGCGCGTGTTTGGCTCCCGTGGAGGCAGCCTAGTTTCGCTGATCATACTCATATCGATCATCGGGACACTGAATGGCTGCTTTCTTACCAGTCCGCGAATTTATTTTGCCCAAGCGCACGATGGCCTCTTCTTTCGGAGGTTCGCCGAAGTGCATCCACGGTATCAAACGCCCGGGTTTGCGATCCTGGCTCAGGGCATCTGGGCGGCTGTGCTCGTCGTCAGCGGTTCCTACGAAACTCTCCTCGATTACGCAATGTTCGCGATCTGGCTCTCGTATGGTCTGATGGTCGCGGGCGTGATCGTATTGCGCTATAAGCAGCCCGGCCTAGCACGTCCCTATCGGATGTGGGGATACCCAGTAACACCCGCACTGTTCGTGGCGATCACCTGCTGGTTTTTGGTGAATATGCTGAAAACGCGGCCGCTTCCGTCGGTCGCCGGACTGCTCTTGATCGCGACCGGAATCCCTGTTTATTTCCTGTGGACACGCCGCCGCAATCAAGCCGAGCCCACAACGGTCTGATGCTAGTTTTCCCGGTGGCCGTTCCGGCCGAGAACAGGTCATTCCTATATGGGGCAACCGTGGTTCTCACGATCATCCTTCGTACACAGCGGAAGCGAGGATTCCGGGGGGTGTAGTCGGCAACCCTTCCCTCCGAATATTTCGGGCCAAAGCGCAGTAAAGAACGACATTGCCATCCATATGATTTGCGCTGTCCCAGTTCACGCTTGGGCGACAATCAAAACTCCCGGAAACAATGCTTGGCGCCTACGACCCCGACGGCACACTGAGAACGAACGGCCAGTATTAATGAAGAGGACATAAATGTACTCCGCAAGCCTCGTGTGTGTTTGGCTACGCTGGAGGGCCCGAGACCGATCACGCGACATGTGATCGGAAGCCAGCGACCGTTCTGCCGGCAACCAAGCGGTTGTCAAAATAACGAAATGACAACCTATGTACTATCTGTCGTGTTATCAATGGCTTGAATGTGGTCGACCTGTCTACGTCGTACATTCGCCCCGAAATAAAAGCGAAAGTTGCGAATCGTGTACCTTGTAACGCGACCGGCAGATCTTGGGTTCATGTCAGTCTCTGATTCACTCAACTGTAAGTCGCTTATTTGCAATCTGATAGGGGGTCACTGAGCAAGGACAGGGGTGCGCCCGGGGAGTCCCAGGGGGCCTGTTTGGCCAAGTCCGCTTGGCCACCCCTGACGCCGAAGCGTCCGTTTTCGTGCAATAGTCTCCGTGCGTAACTCATTGACTCACAAAGAGTACTCAGATCAGGGGAGATCCGTGTCCCTGGGGAAAAGGGATCAGAGAGGGATCGGAAAGGGATCTCGTAGGTACAAGTCGCGTCGTGAAGGGCGCCGGGCGGATGCTCCGCTAAGACGGCCGGTTGGGTGGTCGTGGTTGGAGGCGACAGCGGTTAGGGGGGCGGCATTCTACTTTATAAAGGCTTGCCCGAAGTCCCACGACAGTCGGGGGCAGGAAGGGTACCAAATAGGGTGTCGCGACTACCTCTAGCACAGGCCGGACTTGGGGACGCCCCGTGCAGTGTCGTCCGCTGGGGAGACGCGGCTCAGCCAAACGGCCGGATCCAGACGCTGGCCTCTTCGATTCAGATTTCTAAGATTTCCTGGCGTGCAGCCCTTCTTCGAAGTCCCCTCAAAAGCGACAGGCGTGGGGTGGTATTTTTAGAAATTGTTACTTTGTAAATTTCCGTGATGTGCCTGATTTTCAGCCCTCTGTTACGGACATCGTTCGCTGTTTCCCGTCCACCTACAACGGCACGCGTGGGGAAGTTGAAAAACGCGACTTCGCCCGGTCCAGGAGTAACATGAGGGACTCAACGACTCGCGTAGTTCAACGCTGATACGTTGCGCCTACATCCAGTATGGCATCCACAATTCGCAGCTTCGACGGAACTTCGATCGAAGGCTCAGTCAGTAGTTCGGGAATCTTTGCCGCATTCGATTGGGAACGACTCATACTGCTTCCGAGTGGCAAGCCCCCTGCTTTCGTTCACGTAAGAATACGACAACTTTCTGCTGCTGCTCCCTGTCCGGTTTGAGCCGGGATGGGGGAGCGCGAGGGGCAAGGGACGGCGTTTGAGTCCCTTGCCTCTCGCTCAGCTGTGTAGAAGCCTGCTGCCTGCGCCGCAAATTCTTTCGGAGTGCGGTAGCCCAGGCTGCTGTGTGGCCGCTCTTCGTTGTACTCGATCCGCCACGCCCCGATTTTCCGCCGCGCGTCGAACAAGTTTTGAAACCAGCTCACCGTCGAACACTCATCTCGCAGCCGTCCGTGAAAGCTTTCCACCCGCGCGTTCTGCGTCGGCTTCCCCGGCTGAATGTGCACCTACTCGATCTTCCGTTCCACGCACCACGCCAGAAAATGCCGGCTCGTCAGCTCCGGCCCGTTGTCGCAGCGGATGGCCAACGGTTGCCCGCGTTGGGCGACGATCGCATCCAACACTCGCGTGACTCTCCGACTGGCAAAACTCGTATCCACTTCCAACGCCAGGCATTCCCTGGTGTAGGCATCCACCACGCTCAGCACCCGGATCGTCCGCCCGCACGCCACCGCATCGTGCACAAAATCCAGCGCCCACTCCTGGTTCGCCGCTGTCCGCGCCAGCAGCGGTTTTCCCTCGCGCACACAATGTTTCCGTTTCTTCCGCCGAATCATCAGTCCGGCCTCGCGATATACGCGATGCACTCGCTTGTGGTTCACATGCTCTCCCGAGCGACCCAGCAACACCTGCAGCCGCCGATACCCGAAGCGCGGCTTCTCCCGCGCCAACTCCATCAGCTTCGTCCGCAGCGGTTCATCCGTGCGCCGCGACCGATAGCGGTACGTCGCCACCGCCATCCTCATCACCCGGCACGCCCGCCGCTCACTGAAGGCATACTTCTCTTGCACCTGCTCGACAGTCGCCTTCAGGACCGCGAGCTCCACCCATTTTTTTCAATCACCCACTGCAGCGCATCCTTGTCCAGACTCAGATCCGCCACCAGCTTCCGCAGCCGCGTGTTTTCGTCGCGCAGCTGCTTGGCTTCCTGCGCCTGGCTCACATCCATACCACCGTACTTCGCCTTCCAGGCGTAGATCGTGTGCTTCGACACGCCCACTTCCCGCGCCACGTCTTCCGCCTTGCGCCCCGCCTCCAACTGCTTCAGCGCCCCGATTATCTGCGCTTCGGTGTGCCTGCTCTTCGACATACTCCTTCCCCTTTCCTTCGTCCGAAATCATACTCGGACTTGTTCGGAAAACGGGGAGCAGGTCAGCGGATACCACATTCTCAAACTCAAGGATTGAGGTAACTGTATCAGGCGATTGCACGTTTTGACCCACGGCCCGAAGGATTTTGAGTGCAATCGAGATGTTTCGCCAACCAAGCTGATATACCAACCGATGCCGTACAATTCGGTCTGGAGGAGATTCATGCTTCGACACTTCTCTGGTCGCTGGCAGCTCGCCTCGGCAGCCTTGTTTCTCGCGATTCCGGCATGTGCGCAACAGCCCGAGGCGCCGGCTGCGGACATCACCTTCTCCCTCGGCGACGCCAGCCGCAGCGCTACTTGGCCGGTCGCGGTCCGCGAGGTGGCCATCGACGGCAAGTCCATCCGCCTCGACCGACCCGTCCACGTTCAGGGCTCCTGGCTCCGCACTGTGACCATCATACTGCGCAACATCTCGCCGAAAGCCATCGTCAGCGGCGGTATCGGCCTTGTCTTCCCCGAATCGGGCGATGGCAGTTCCACCCACCCCTTCGGAGCCTGTTGGTCAGGGCAGGGCCGGGTGCCCAAAATCGTCTGGCTCGCCCCTGACGGATACCATTTGCCCCCCGGCTACAACCTCCAGAAAGAGTTCAGCCTCGCCCCCGGAGCCGATGTCCGCCTGACCTTCACCGCCTGCGGCGATGCCACCCAGGCTAAGTTCGCTGGCAAGGTCATCCACAAGGCTTCGCTCACCTTCGAAACCTTCTACTTTGCCGACGACTCTCGCTGGTCAGCGCAGCAATACGCTCTCCCGCCCCTCCCCGGTACCCGCCAATGGAGAATGGTCACCCCCTCGGAATTCCTTCGCTCGGCGAGCAATGAGTGATAAGGGCCATTTCACTCAAGTGCGCGGCGCAAGGCTATGATGAGTGAAATGGGGAGTGGGTGTTGAAAAACTCCATTTTCGCCAAAACAGGCAAAATTTAGGGGATAGAAAATGTCCGCGAAAATCCAGAAAGTCGTTTCTAGGGCTTCCTAGCGCAAAGATTTTTCAACCAGTTTGGAGAGATCGAGTTTTTCAACACCCACGGGATTTATCAACAGTCACGACGGTTGGTCAGCCCGTGCGCTTTTCAAGAACTCTGCGGCAGCCGTTCTGACGCTCTCAAAACGGGGATCGTCGATTACATCGGAGGGCTTTAGCGTTTTAGGAGTGCAGTCCGCATAGGCCTCTACCGTTTTGTAAAGATGCGAGGCCGCTGTGCGCTCACTTTGCGACAACCTCGGATGAACTAAGAATTTCTCAAAAACCAAATCATCAAGGAACGTGCAGAGCAACTCATCCGGTGAATCGCGCTCCGGCCCATGACCGAACCACACCCGCTCCTGATATGTGCGGTCTGCTGCCCTTTTCGCGGCGTTGATCACGTTTTGTCGCCAAACTGTAAAGTCCACGCCGCGATGTTACCTCAAATGTTGAGACCAGGCCTTATCACAAGCGTGCGACTCGTGCCGCTTTTGGACTCCGTCAATGAAGATTCATCTCATTGCCAATAGTTATGCATAGAAATGCCATCAAACAAAGGCCGATTCTCGCTCCTGCTGCCAATTTGGTTCTCCGGGAGGCGGTCTTCAGATCAACGACGAAACTCTCGCAAATTACGACACACACGAGTATTGCAAATCCCCCATACATCCATGCGATCACAATAGGGAATGTTAGAAAGATAAGCGGGGAATCCAGTTGCCGCGGAAGCATGTGCCAGTGCTCGAGCAAGACATATGGCATATCGATAAAAACGATAACCGCCGCTGAGGAAGCCAGAAACCAGCTGATGAAATGGAGACTCTGGCGCATCGAACTTATATTCGCAATGGCAGCGACCGATTGGAAGGTAACTGTTGTAACCAGGCCTTAGCGCTCAGAATGCAGTTCAGGCTGCGCCGTCTCTGAGAAACTGGGCGAAGGAACGGATTGATTTAATCTTCTCTTCCCGCAATCCGCGCAGATCTTCCTCGCCGAGCCGATTTTCATACAGGAGTCTCCCCAACACACCTTTAAGTCGCGAACCACGAGTGTTGTATTTGCGGTCGATGTCTTTACGGCATTCGGTCAGGTAACGTTCCAAGCCCCATAGATCATCCGGTTCGTTGATCTGGCTGGCCATCTTTTTGGTTTCCTGCATCACCTCGAAGCTCCCGCTTCAGAGCAGCGTCGAAGGCTTTGCGGGCGATAGTCTTTTCTGACCTCGACCAAATCGGTTCGTTCTGGTAAGGAGAGCGGTCGGGCGTCGCAGACGGGCTGGTCATGTTCCGATCCTCCGTGGCCGCATTCTATGCCTTGCCCGAATGCCTTTTCTACATGTTCGCTGCCCCCGTCCAGGACAAGTTCCAAATATTTCGCCGGCTGCTGCCCATCCGTTCTGAGGTCGAAAAGGTCGTTCACTGGATGCCCGAGATTCTGTTTGCAGCCGAGATACCGTTCCGTGGTCTGCACGGAAGCATGCCCGAGCAAGAACTGAATCTGCTCCAGCTCACCGCCGCGATCGTGGCACAGCTTCGCGCAGGTCCGCCGCAGGTCGTGCGGCGCAATGTGCTCCAGGCCAGCTCTCTGGCAGCAGGTTCTGACCACGTACCAGACAACGTTCTGCGAGAGGCCGCTGCCCCACACCTTTCCCCGTCTGGCGACTGGTCGGAAGATTTTGCCCTCACAAACTCCAGCGGCTCGTGTCCATTGATCGAGAGCGACTTTCACCCAGTTTGGAATGGGCACCGTGCGAATGTGGCCGCCTTTACCAATCAGATCAACAACGGCCCAGTGTCCTTGGCGCATCTGGATGTCGTCCAACTCCAGACCGACCAGTTCCGATCTGCGAAAGCCGCAACCGAACAGCATGGCCAACATCGCGTAGTCGCGTTTCGCTCGCATGCTATCGCCATAAGCATGTTTGAGCACTTCCGAACTCTGCTCGGTGCTCAACCAGTTGCCGGAACGAAACCCAAGCTGCTTGACGCCCTTCACTCGGCTAATCCCCGCCGCCAACTCGGGACTCAGCAGGCCAGAGTCGGCGGCTTCGTGAGCCAGACGACGCACGGCTGCAAGCTGCTGGTTGATGGTGTTGGCGGCCAGATGCCGCGATTCCAGGTACAACCGATAGCGCACGACGACGATGCGGTTCAAGGCTAGCCTCGGCTCGGAGCAGTACCAGGCGATGAACTGGTCGATGGCGTACTCGTACACACGGCGCGAGGCCGGCGAGCCGAGGCTATTGAGAACTGCCGCTTTACAATGATCCAGGTCTGGCAGGCGGAGTACTCGGCGACGATAATTCGGCTTTGATTCTGCGTTTGCCCATGACGACGGCCTCCCATGCCGCAGGATTGGAACTACGGCACAGACCGTCGGTGCGATGCAAGCATTGGCACGGGATCCGGGTGAAGGAGGATTCTGAGCGCTATGGCCTGTTTTCGTCAGCTACGCTGGAGGGACTGCCTGTAGTCCAAGGTCAGAGACGCGGCCCTTGAATAAAACTTCCAGTTCAACGACAGCGACACCCATCACGCGATCTCCGTTCAAGATGCGGCACTCCACTTGAAAATGACCCACCCGATGTTGGCCAATGAACTCACGAATCCGTTCCAGGTGCCGCTGATGAGCCTTTTCTGGGACTTGCTCAGATGGCATCGACTTCTCTACCTTAGCAAGCAACCGATTAGCCTCTGCATCGCGTTCCGCAGGCTCAAGCGGAATATGAAAGTGGAAGTAAACCGATTCAACTTCTGCGGCGTAGCTGCCACCCGATTGGTTCGTTTCTGAAGGTACTAACTTCTTGCTGCCATCCGGGAGAACTTGGTAGGCGACAGTTGTTATCTTGAGAGGACTCCGGGGCTCGCCCCACGAGTAAGGCCGCCCCAGGACGCTGCAAGTAATCTGGATATCTCCCAAGTTGCTGACCTGAGCGACCCCGGAAGAAGAACGGCTGACCACGCTCTTATCCTCAAGTCTGCATGAGGCAGGTCGGTCGCCAGCGAATGCCATTGCCGAGAGAAGCAGCAGTTGAGTTGTCAGCAGGTATCTCAATCAACTATCCCGCAAGGCGTCGTGATGGTGCGTGTATTCTATGCGCTCGTCCGAAATATTGGCGAAAAATCCCGATTGCACTCAAAATTCCGCACAAGGGCTAATGACTCGGTTGAACCGGGAGCCTACGCGGTCGATAGTCGCTCTTTCAAAGATTGTTTTGCTGGGAGTAGCGCAATCAGCGCTGCACCGATGGCAGCGAACACGGCTGAGGCGACAAGTAGATCTTGGCGTTCGTTCGGCAGGTGGATTGACATGACCGTCATGACGGCGGCATGAGCAAAATTCAACCACGCCGCAAAAGTAATTACGCCGCGATTCGCCAGCGGATCACGAGATGCCAACAGCAAGAACACCCCCTGTGTGACATAGAGGCTGATGCCCATCGGTAACGAGTCCTCTTTGTTCGCATGCCAACCGTCTCGAACAGACGTAACCAACGGATAGACGCCAGCTACAAAGACCAGACCCACCACGACTAGCACGACTTTGAGCACTCGTTCTCGACGCATATGGTCCTCCGACAAATGAGGAGTCTGTCCTACTCTACGTCCGAGATGCTATGTGCGGATGCGAAGCTAGTCAAGGACAGTTGACGTTAAATCCCGATTACGCTCATAACTTGAGCGTTATGGCCTGCTTACATCAACTACGGCGCTTCAGGCCTTTCCGCGTCTCGCACGATATAGACTCCACCCAAACAATCCAATGAAGAACAACAGAAACGCACCCGCCGGAATCGCACGACCGAGGGGCACATCTCCTCTTATCGTTTCTCTCACGCCATAAAGAAAAAGCAAACTCCACACGATCAGAAGGTACGAAACAACAATTTGTGCAATCGTGGAGGCGCGACGTGCCCTCTGCGGTTCCACAACCTGTCCCCTGAATATTCTCTTGGCCAGTAACATCAGGAGCAGGAAATTCGTGATGAACCAGACCGCGATGGTATCGGTAAACCATGAAGGCCAACGATCTGCGGGAAACCGCTGGGAGTAATACAACACGAATCCGAGGTATGGAGCCATCAACAGCAACACACTTCCAAGGAAAGCTGCGGCTCTGTACTTTTGATTCATGGTGAGCCAGTATACGCTTGGGTGTTTGGGCTGCCCCGACAAGTGGCGAAAAATCCCGATTACGCTCAAAATCCCCTCAATGGGCAAAATGACCGCTAACGACGGTCTAAGCTGACGGTATGATATTCGTGGATGGACGGCACAGATCAAAACACCGCCGGAACGATCTGCCGCCAATGCGGCACTCCCGCTGATGCTGGACGAATCTTTTGCGCCAAGTGTGGGGCTGCGCTTAGAGTGCCTTCTTCCCTGATCCCATCAAGCGACGATGCCAACGCGCCTTCTATTGGCCCGATGAAGCGATTCGTGGTGACTGCTATCAAGTATTTGGCAGGGCTGTCCGCAGTGGTCTTTTGGCTGTGCCCCTTGCGTACCGGAACGCAGGTACTCCTGTTTGTCGCTTCAATTGCCGTAATGCTGATTTGTCATTTTGGCTTGAGCAGCATTGATGAAGAGTACGCCAATAAGAACGCGGGATACTGGCCAAAACCGCTTGATTGGACAGCGCCCTCCAAATCGGACGACCCCGGCACAAAACGGTAGTTGGCGAAAAATCCTGATTACGCTCAAAATCCCACTTTGCAGCTCAAAGCGTGAAATGGCCTGATTTCGTCAGTTGACCTACTAAGGGTCATGGAGAGGCACGCTGTTTGGGCTGTATGACACCGTTGCAGCTCTTACCCTTGAAAGTGACAACGGTGCTCAGAACACCTGACGCTTGGCTGGTCAATACCGTGCGACTGATCGTGAGAGAATCATACGTGGTTACGCGTTGACCGCCAAACCCCATGAGGCTGGTCAGATCGTCTTTCACTGGTCCACGGGTGGATTCAGGTACTAATTCCTCTACGATCTCGTCCAGCACTTGATTCGTTTCTTTACTGCTTTCGAAATTGTCAGACTGACCTGAACTGATGGCCAGCCTGCAAGCCTGATGCTCTGAACCATACAGGACCGTCATGTGGTAGCCCGGACGCACGGTGAAAACCTCTTGCGTGGGTTCGCCGTACCGAACATGCAGTGTTGCTGAGTCAACCTGACCAAAAGCCGTTCCTAGGAGTACGGCGCCAAGCGCCCAGTACGGTAAGGCTCTCATTCGAAGGCTCCTTGAAAGTTGCCGTAGCTCTTATTCTAGAGCCAATTTCCTGACTCGCTCAACTGTTGAAACATCCCCATTACACTCATCATGGCCTCGCACTGGGCACTTGAGTGTAATGGCCTGCAGCCAGAATGCGCGCGTTTACTTCACGCCACGTTAGATTACCGCCACCTTCGGTCGTTGGATCATCGAAGGTAAAGGCAATTTCTTGAACCTGGGCCTGTCCCGAGACTCTCGGCATACCGACCAGCGCGGGCCGTTATGGCCGTGTAATGCAGAAACTCTCTGCGATTCATGGATTAGATAACCCCCGCCCGCACTTTATCCAACACAGGGGTGTATGCTCTATGTCGGATGGGAAGGCAAAATGGGAATCCTGAACCCTGGGCCCAATCCAAGGAATGATCATCGAAGTTTTTACTCGGGTCGGAGATTCGCTTGTCTCGGCGCGCTCTTTTCCCTCTTTCTGATTGCTTCGATTCCCCTGATTGCGCAAAGTGGATCGTCCGCGCAGCCGCCCGCAACCCAATCGCAATCGCAAGGGCAGGGCGCGCCTCCTTGCTCCAACGCTCCTCCTATCTTGAAACGAGGCTCGCAGCCGGATCTGCCTCCCTGTCCCGAACCGCCGCAGGACGCTTCGGCCCCTGCGGACTCCGTACGCTTGCGTGCGCCGAGTCCCGACGCACCCTTGATCGAAAGGACGAGATACGCGGCGCTTCAGTTTTCACAAAAGCTTCCCAATTTTGTTTGCCAGGAGTACATGGCGCGGTATGCCCAGCAGGGCGAAGACAAAAGGCTCCTGGACCTGGTTTCGGCTGAAGTCACGTACAACAACGGACAAGAAAGTTATCGCAACGTCAAGCTCGATCAGCACCCCACGGATAAGGGCATCGAGCAACTAAATGGCTCCTGGTCCGTGGGAGAATTTGCCTCCACACTGCTCGATCTTTTTTCTCCTTACACGGACGCGCAGTTCCAGCCCGGCGGTGTGTCTCCCATTGCGGGTCAATATGCCAAGGCTTACGACTTTCGAGTGCGGAGTGAAAATTCGCACTGGAGGGTGCAAGCGGAATCTCAGACTCTGCGTCCGGCTTACAAAGGCTCCGTCTGGGTGGATCCGGCAACCGCGCGCGTCTTGCGCATTGAGATGCAGGCCATCAACATGCCGTCGGATTTCCCGATGGATACGGTCGAATCCGCGGTGGATTATTCCTACGTAACGATTGCCGGGAACTCGGTTCTGCTTCCGGTCCACGCCGAGAGCTTGGGCTGTGGGCGGGGCAGCCCAGCGTGCAGCCACAACACCATCGATTTCCGCAATTATCACGAATTCAAAGTCAACTCCAGGATTGTTGGGGTGAAGTAGACCGTAGCAACGCTATCACCGACAGTCACTGCGGGCCGTAACTGTCGATAAATCCCGATATCACTCAAAATCCCCGGAAAAGGGGAACGAAAAGCGCACGCTTGTGACATGGCCTGGTTTCAACAGCTACGGCTTTGGAAAGGTCGACCTCTTGGAAAACGGAGTGTCGTTCTACTCAGGATGATCTCTGCGCTGGGTGCTTGGCTCAAGCTCTACGTTCAGTGTTCTCTCTTCACCAGATTCGAGCCGAAAGGACAAGGGTACTGAAGGATTCGATGGATCGGCATAAATCCAAGGCTTGTAGCCGTCGGCAACCACCTCCAAAGTCACGTCGGTCGCTGGCGGCAACAGCCAGCGAAATCTGGTGGAGCCTACGAACTCGATGGAATCTTCTCGATTGGAAACTTTCCTGACGATGAAGTGTAGCGCGTGCTGCGACGTGATGGTCGTGCCCGTTGTCTTGTCGAGAACCCTTCCTCGAAGCACGCCAGCCCTCGGACCTAGAACTAGAACGACGGTTGCTGTGCCGAAATCTCCAAGCGTCACTTTGACCGGATTCTCGTTGATGTAGAACCGTAACGCAGTATTTGGGTAGGCAGCAGCATCGCTTTCACCGAAAACGTCATAGGTCCCGGGTTCCAAATTTTCAATCATGAAATGACCGGCTTCGTCGCTGTCCGCTGTCGGCACGAACACCATCCCCGTCCGTTCCATAACCGAATGCACAGAAATGTTCTTGAGTGGCCGACCTCGCTGATCGAGCACTGTTCCTACGATTCGAGCTTCGGCTGGCGGCCCTTCTCTACTTTGCGCGTTGAGGTTGTTCCCCAACAAGAGGTTGTTCCCCAACAAGAGGAGGAGAGCAGTGGCAAGACATCCCAGACGAGTGTTCCCATTCCTATCCACGACTGAATTCTAGCGCACCCCTGCACGGTTCGAGGAGCCCAACAATGAATGGTGAAAGGAAACTGGCGATAAATCCCGGTTACACTCATTGGAGTCACTGAGCGCTATCGCCTGTGGCTGTTGAAATCACCGCACAGGCGAAATGCAAGAACAAAGAATGATGGCGAACACACTACTCACTCGAATGACGATCTGCAGCATTCTGCTCACTGCGTCTCAGTGCGTCCAGGCCCAGACGATCAGATGGGCTGGACATAGCTGGAAAGTCACTAGGTCTATGACCGTATGGAGATGTATATCTGTAGATACTCGTGGAAGGAGCAAAAGAGCGGCATAGTGCAGGCATGCGAGCCTATCATCGGGTGCATGTCCAGCTAACCAAGAAGGATCGTAAACAGATCGCCGCCATGTTGAACAAGGGGTGGAAATCGGCGCGGGTGCTGCGGCGGGCTGTGATCCTGCGGGAACTCGGCCAGGGGCAGACGGCCGGGCAGGTAGCCCGCCATGTGGGTGTAGCCTCCAAGACGGTGCGGGCCATTGCCCGGCGCTACGAGGAGGAAGGACTGGAGTCGGCCCTGTACGAAAAGCCGCGTCCGGGCCAGCAACGAGTGCTGGACGCGGGCCAGAGTCAGCGCATCATCGCGATGGTGTGCAGCCCGCCGCCGCAAGGCACGGCGCGGTGGAGTGTGCGACTCATCGCTCAGGAAGCGGTGAAGCGGAGGTTGACGCGGCGGGTGGGCCGGGAAACGATCCGCATCCTGCTCCAGAGTCATGACCTGAAGCCGTGGCGGGAAAAAAATGTGGTGCGTGGCGGAACTGGACGCGGAGTATCTGCGGTGCATGGAAGACGTGCTGGCCTTATATGAGAAGCCGCTCTCGGAGCGGGAACCGGTGGTGTGTATCGATGAGAAGCCGGTGGTCCTGCATGCCGATCTCCGCCCCTGCCGACCCATGCATCCGGGACAAGTTCTGCGGCGCGACTGCGAGTACGAACGCCGCGGCACGGCCAACGCATTTTGCGGAGTGGAGCCCAAGGCGGGACGGCATTATCCGCGCGTGACTCCGGACCGTTCCTCGCCCGAGTTTGCCGATTATCTGCTGGAGATCGCGGAACATTATCCGGCGGCCGACACCATTCATCTGGTCATGGACAATCTGAGTTCGCACACCCGTAAGGCCGTGGTGGAGCGGTACGGCGAGAAGGCGGGAGGCTGGCTGTGGGACCGGTTCCGGGTACACTACACACCGAAGCACGGAAGCTGGCTGAATCAGGCGGAAATCGAAATCAGCCTGTTCTCCCGGCAGTGCCTGGGACGGCGCAGAATCCCATCGCTGGGCGATCTGCAGCGGGAAGCCAGGGCCTGGGGTCGGAGAATGAATCGGAATCGGGTCACCATCGACTGGCGCTTTACCCGCAAAAAGGCACGCTTGAAGTTCGGTTACAGAAGAAACCAGATTATGCGGTCAGAGACCTAGCGGCGGTATGGCAGGCGTCGCTCCCGGGAATCCGGCCAATGTCGATTTCAACCCGGACGGATATCTACATCTCCAGATCGCCACGCGCGAGGGAAGATGGACTGCCGCGGAGTTGTTTACGACCGACAATATGGGATTTGGGACGTATCAGTGGGTTATCCAGGGTGACGTCTACAACATGGATCAGACAACGGTGCTCGGACTCTTCACCTATGGGCCCACTCACCACATTGGCGTCGACGCAGAGAACGAAATTGATATTGAATTTTCCCAGTGGAACAAGACTTGTCACAGCTGTGATGCCGACTTTACAGTTTATCCATCCACGGGAAACCGCAAGCCGAACGGCGTTTCCAGCTGGGAAGACAACTTCCAAGTCAGCGGTGGAAACCTTACTACGGCAAGGATGGAGTGGAGATCTGATCGCATCGTGTTCACGCTAATGAATGGCGTTCAGCCAATGGGATCTGTTGCCGATGTCATCAAGACCGAAACCTATTCCTCGAACACGACCAACATTCCGCAAACAGCCGCCCCAGTAGGCATCAATCTCTGGTGTTTCAAGGGGCCGCCTTCAAGGAATCAGTCCGCAATCATTCGCGATTTTCGATTTGTTCCGCACTGAGCCTAAAAGCAGGCGAATCTGGAGCTAGGGCACAGGTGAGCCTTGTCCAGTCGGCCGACCGCCCGGCACTTTCAGCCTGTGAGAGGCGCATCTCCTCAATATCGCACGGTTGAAAAACTTACTTGACGGTCACGCCTGTTTCGGGGGCATAATGAACCGTTTTAATAAAGGCCTTTCCCGGCTTTTCGCACGTCCTCTTCCGTCTCTGGACGGGAAACCAGCGGTTATCAAGGAGGTCGTCATGCGTGAACAATCCAGCTCGATTCCTAGCAGCTGCCAGCGAGGCTCATTCCTGACGCTGCTCTCCGTTATCGCTATCGCTCTGATGCTGCCTGCTGTGCTTCTGGGCCAGGGCTACTCCGGCACGGTGAGCGGCCTCCTCACTGACTCGTCAGGAGCCGTAATCCAAGGGGCAAAAGTCACCCTTACGGACGAGCAGAAGGGATATCAGTTTACGACCACCTCGGAAAGCAGTGGGCGCTACTTGTTCGTTTCGATTCCGCCCGGGATGTATTCCGTGACGGCAGAGATGAAAGGGTTTGAGAAAGAGGTACGCACACACATCAAATTGAACGTCAGCGAGAATCCGACGGCCAACCTGACGCTGAAAGTTGCCACTGGGGCGGAAACTGTCGAGGTCAAGGCCCAGACGACGACCATCGCTACCGAAGATGCCGTAACCGGGCAGGTGGTTGATCGCCGGCTCATTAACGATCTGCCCCTGATCGACCGCTATGTAATGGACCTGACCTCTTTAGTGCCGGGCATTACCTCCGCCGATGACCAGTGTGGCACCAACTGCACGGGCACGAATTTTGTTTCCAACGGAAGCCGCCAGGCGAGCGCTGACATTCTGATGGATGGCGCTACCGTCACCAATTTCGAGCCTAACGGCGGAATTACCAACGCCACCTACGTTCCCTCACCGGAAGCGGTAGAAGAATTCAAAGTGCAGCAGTCCAACTTCAGTGCCGAGTACGGCTTTTCTGGCGCCTCGATCGTCAACATGGTCACGCGCTCGGGCACGAACAGCTTCCATGGCGGCGTCTACGACTTCATCCGCAACACCATCACCGACGCCAACAACTGGTTCAACGATCGTGCGGGTATTCCCATTCCGCCGGTCCACCGCCATGACTTCGGCGGCACCATTGGGGGACCCATTTTAAAGAACAAGACCTTCTTCTTTTTCGACTATGAGGGTCAGCGCTACAGCAACATGAATACCTATACTGCGGGTGTGCCTAGCGCCGCCGAACGCGCCGGCGATTTCGGCGAGGTGTGCGGCGCGGCGCAGGGAACTTTCGACTCGACGGGAATGTGCAGCGTCACGGACGGGCAGCTCTGGGATCCATATTCGGGTGTTTATAACTCTGCTGACGGCGGCCCTGTGCGCTCCGCTTTCATCCCATTTAACAACATCGCCGCATATGTCAGTCCGGGCTCTCCTAACCTGCCTGCCAATCTCCAGCCGCCTCCGGGTGTCAAGGGCAATCTGATCGATCCCGTGGCGCAGAATGTGCTGAATCTGTTCCCCACCGCCAATAATCCATCGCAAGGCATTTATGCCAACTGGATTGCCTCAGGGGCAACCCCCGGCTCTGTCGACCAATTAGACCTGAAGATCGATCACCGCTTCAGCGACAAAAACCTGTTGAGTGGACGCTACTCCGAGAATTGGAACCACAGCTCACCCTTCGACTGCTTCAAGACATTGATCGATCCTTGCGGCAGCGGCCCCAATCGCGGTTGGGCGAAGGTTTTCACGCTGAGCGATACCCACAACTTAAGTTCTACCTTGCTCCTGACGACAACGTTCGGATTCACGCGCGGCGGGGAAAGGATTCTGGCCTACAACTCCAGCCTGAATCACAACCCGCTCGGCACGCTGGGTTTCCCTTCCTATCTGCAGTCGAATGGTTTCAACGGAGTCCCGGCCTTGTTCTTCGGCGATTATCTTTCCGCAGGCTACCCCAATGCGGGGAATGATCCGTACGGCAACTACAAGCAGGGCCAGGACACAGGTCAGCTTTCGGTGGCAGTGAGCAAGATCCATGGTCCTCACGAATTGAAGTTCGGCTTCGAGGGCCGCCTGCACCAGCAGAATTACATTCAGACCAACGCCCCCCTGGGCTTCTTTACCTTCGACAACACTGGAACATCATTGTGCTCGCAGTCTGGCATCTCCACGAGCTGCGCTGATACCGCCAACGCCAACAATACGAGCGGGGGCGACGCTATGGCCAGCTTTCTGGCAGGTCAGTTCACGCAAAACTGTGCCGGTAACGGCTGCGGCTCGTATTATGAAATCCAGTTCCAACCGGCAACCGAAAACTACCAGTACGCCTGGTTTGCCCAGGACAATTGGAAGCTAACCCAAAAGCTGACCTTGAACCTCGGCTTGCGTTATGACATCTCCTTGCCCCGCACCGACCGGTTCAACCATCAGGACTGGTTTGACCCGACTGCAGTCAATCCGCTGAACGGGGGCAACATCTCATATACCGATCCACTTACCGGCAAGCCTGTTACGCGCGCATTGCTCGGCGGCGAGGTCTTTGCCACCCCGAGTCAACGCACGAACTACATCACGGATTGGAGCGACATCCAACCCCGTTTTGGCTTCGCCTACCAGTTTGCGCAGAAAATGGTCGTGCGCGCAGGCTACGGCATTTACTACGGCCAGTCCCGCTCCGGCGCCAGTGGAGTTGTGCCGTACGGCAGCGCCGGTTTCGACGAGTACACCAACGTGGTTACAACCTATAACAGCGATGGCGCAACCCC
Source organism: uncultured Acidobacteriota bacterium (assembly GCA_963719865.1). Lineage (GTDB taxonomy): Bacteria > Acidobacteriota > Terriglobia > Terriglobales > Acidobacteriaceae > Sulfotelmatobacter. Next base: position 26,794 of record CAVRDS010000052.1, read on the forward strand.
GTACCTGCACCTGAACAATCCGTTCCCTCATGGATTGATTCAGCCCGCAGGAAATTCTCTCGGCCTGTTGAACGACGTCGGTTTCGGAGCAAACGGCACGGTCCGCACCGCCGCCTACAACCGCACGCCGCAGGAACAAAGCTGGAGTTTCGGAGTCGAGCGGCAGCTGCCGTCCAGTATCGTGGTGAGTGCGAGCTATATCGGAAAGAAAGGAACCTATCTTCCTTTCAGCGGTGCAAACCATTTGGACACCCTCGGACCGTGGGTGGAGGGTTTGCCTGCAACCGCGCCCAACCCAAATAACCCGTGCGCCACCCCCTCCATACCCTGCCTCGCCAGCTATGTGAATAATCCGTTCTCCGCGGTCATTACGAATCCGAACAGCACACTCTCGAATCCGCAGGTCCAAGGGGTCCAGTTGGAGGTTCCCTATCCTCAATACGACGTGGTTACCAACGGCGGAGGCGCCGTGCTCACCGATGTTCAGATGATTGCCAACTCCACCTATCATGCCCTGCAGCTTACTGCCGAGAAGCACTTCAGCAACGGCTTGGAGTTCCTGATGAACTACACGTGGTCGAAATCGATCGACGACTCCTCAGTTGCCGACGACAACGTGACCTGGACTGGAAGTTTCACCAGCCTGCAGGATCCCAACAAGCCGTACCAGGAACGCAGCCTTTCGACGTTCGATATTCCCTCCGTGCTGAAATTCAGCTATAGCTACCAATTGCCGTTCGGTCGGGGCAAGGCATTCCTGGGCGGCATGCCGCGAGCTTTGGATGCTGTTATTGGCGGCTGGACTACCACCGGTATCTGGCAGATCTCCGATGGACGTCCAGTGACGATCACACTGTCCGGCGGTGGAAAACCGATTCCCACGTATGGCAACCAGCGGCCCAACATCACGGGCAGGCTGAGACGAAATTATGGGCCCGATTGGGTGGACAACTTCTTCTCCAATCCGGATGTCCTCCAAACCCCGGCTCCATACACTCTCGGCAACGAGCCGCGCGCTACCGCGGACGTTCGTACGCCGCTCTCGTTTACCAGTGACTTGTCCGTAATCAAGCAGTTCCTGCTGTCACCCGTGCACGAAGGAGTGAGGATGGAGTTGCGCCTCGAAGCCCAGAACGCATTCAATCATCCTCTGTTTAGCGTGTCTACTCCCAACGGCACCCTTATTGTCGGGAGTGGCAGCTTCGGACAAATAACCAGCATGACGCCGGTCGGGCCGCGGCAAATGCAGCTGGCCGTGAAAATCACCTTCTAGGTAGAACGGGCTCGCTCACTCATAGGGCGAGCCTCTGGCCAGGCAAGAAATCGAACGCAGGTCACGGGCGCAATATGCTGTACGGCGACCTGGGAGACTGTTACTCCGGTTGTGGATGCTGCACGGCCAGAATTCGACATGGTGGTCGAGTCATGACCAAGCGGAGTCGGCCACGCTCCGCTGAAGCGCGCATTAGTTAACTACCCATTTCGAACGCCCTGACTGAAAATCGAAAGGTCTGATCTTTACGGGCTTTCACGAGAGCGATCCTTGACAGGTTTTCTAACACCCTTGACGTAACAGCGTGGTGCAGCAACTCAGTTTTCGCGGACCATCAAGCGCGACTCTCGAGTATTGGCTAGCCGGAAGCAATGACAGAATCTGGACACCACTTGCAGGCTTGCAGGTGATATTAGTGATATCGCTTTGATGGGCAATGCAGGTCGTTAGCCTGCTTAATTCATCAAGACTGAGATTTTGTTGCGAGGATGTGCGATCGGGCGTTGATGAAGGGCAGAGTCATCCAGGTCATGAGCAGGGTGAGGGAGGGTTCGGGGTCGCGAGCTGAGAGAGAGGATTTTAAACACGGCTCCGCAGGAACCAGCGACTGGGAGTTGAGTTGGGAAGCAAGGAAAGGGATCAACTGCTGTTGACGGCGAGGGCGGCGGAGCGGAACAGGTTCTGAAAGGGCCAGCCGCTGGCGAGATGGAAGCGGACGCAGCGGGCGGTGTGGCGGACGCGAGCACCGATTTTGAAGAGTTGGGCGCGCAGAGTTTCGATCTGCGCCGAGCGCCAAGGCTGGGGCAGATGCAGGCGAAACAGATTGACCAGATTGTAGGCGAAGCCGTAGAGCAGCAGGCGGAAGGCGTTGGCCAGGAAGCGATGGCAGCTCAGGCGGTCGGCGCGGAAACCATTTTTGAATTCTTCGATGCGGTTCTCACACTCGCCGCGATCGTTGTAAAAAGCGAAGACTTCGGAGGCAGGTCCGGCGCGGTTGGTAATCACGAAGCGCAGGTTGGTGCCGGTTGCGGTGTGTTCGGCTTTGTAGCAGATGCGGCGCTGGCGCGGCCAGGAGCGGGCCCGATGACGGAAGCTGGAGAAGCTGCGCTGCGGTAGCTGGGTACGGCGATAGCGCCGTTGCAGTTGCTTCTGCCGAGGTTCGGCACGTTGTTTGAAAACGCAGTTGGCGGGGATGCCGAGGGCGTACTCGATCGCAAAGAACTCGCAGAACTGATACAGCAGGGGCAAGGCGAAACCGGCGTCGCCGCGCAGTTTGATTTTTACGCCGGGGAAGGCGGCTTCGAGTCGCGGCACCAGACGCACCAGCATGGGCACGATGCGGGCATGACTGGAGGCATTTCCCGGACGCAGGCGCGCCGCCAGCAGGCAGCCGCTGTGGCGCTCGAAGATGAGCATGGGGTGATACATATGCTGGTTGTAAGCGCCGTTGAAGAAGCTGAGCTGTTGCTGGCCGTGGGTGGGGTCGTCGGTGGAATCGAGGTCGAGCAGAATCTCACCGCGCTGGCGCACTTGGTCGCCGCAGAGATGGACGAACTGCTCGACCAAAGCGTCATTGAGGTGCACCAAGTCGCGGGCGCAAGGCGCGTTCTCCCAGCGACTGAGGGTGGGCTGAGAGCCCAGCGGGTGGCCGAGTCTCTGATCGGCGACGATCTGCAGCATAGGATCGTGGCGCAGACGATCGGCATCGTTAGCGTCTTCGTAGCCGGCCACGATTTGGTAGATGCGTTGTCGAAACAGTTCGAGCGAATCGTGGCGGACGCGCTCGTCTGCCCGCGGATCGCTGAGCAGTGCAGCCAGATCGCGGGTCAGATGATGGCGCTCGTCGAAGGCGCGCAACGGCAGCAGGCCGGCGTCGCTGGTGATCTGCCCGCCGCAAAAATCGGCGCGAACGGGTTGATGACGGTAGAAGGAGAAGTTCAGTTGTGGTAAAACACTTTGTATCAAGCGATGGATGCTCCGAAAGGGAATGCTGGGTGCGCAAACCCAGTGTTCATCATTCCTTTTAGAGCATCCTTTCTTTTTTGGCTAGAGACTTCGTGAATAATCCAGGTTAGAGGTCGTCGCAGACAACCGACCCTAAGTCGAGAATGTGCTTGAAACCCTCATGAACACAGGGTATTATCTGTATGTGTAGGAATCACCACAACTTGCTAGAAATGGCGGAAATCGAATCCCTCCCTCTCCGCCAATCTTTTAATTTTCGCTATCTACAGTACGTGACTACCAGCCTGGAGCGGGCCACCTCGACAATCAGCCAATAATGTCGGAGCCGGTACTGGTTCCAGAGCAGCATGGTGTGCCTTTTTGCTATGCTCACCAAAGCAAAAATCATTCGTACGAGCAAGCATTTGAGATTTTTGAATTCAAGAACAGCCTCAATGATCGCCAGACACGCTGTTGCAGCCAAAGTTCTTGGCGGCCAGACAGCGGCATTATCAGCCCCGCGGGCTCTGCTCGTCTCATGCGCGCGAGGCAGCCAATGATTTTGCCGGTTCGCTACGGAGTCCTGGCCATCGCCGCCATCCCTTTCATTTATTACTGGATTGCGCTGTTTAGTGTATGGAGATTTTTTCGCCGCTCTGCACCTCGGGGCGCAGCCGATCATGGCTATGTGCCGCCGGTAAGTATTTTGAAGCCGATTCGCGGGCTTGATCCCGGTGCCTACGAAAACTTCGCCAGCTTCTGCAAGCAAGACTATCCCGACTACGAAATCGTTTTCTGCGTGGGTGAAGAGGATGATCCCGCGGTCCCCATCCTGGAGAAGCTGGCACACGATTTTCCGGAACGTTCTATTCGGGTCTTATTCGGCTCGGGCGGAACGGGATCGAATGACAAAGTGATTAAGTTGGCGCGCCTGGTCAGCGAAGCGCAGCACGAAGTTGTGGTGATCAGCGACAGCGATGTGCGAGTAACGCCCGACTACTTGCGCAAAGTGGTGGCTCCTCTGGCCGACTCCAAGGTGGGAGCCGTGACCTGTTTTTATATAGCGGCGGAAGACAAAAACTTCACGGACACCCTGCAGTCGACCGGCATGTTTTCCGACTTCTACGTGGGCATCATGGTCGCGCGGCAGCTCGATGGAGTGAAGTTTGCCCTGGGGCCAACCATCGCCACGACTCGCGAGCGGCTGGCTGGGTTCGGTGGTTACGATGCGATCAAGAATCGTCCGGCAGATGATCTGCTGGTGGGCCGGCTGATCGCCGAGCAAGGCTACGAAGTTGAGCTTCTTCCCTACACGATTTTGACGGTAGCGGATTACGGCTCCCTGCGCGATCTGTTTCACAAGCGGCTGCGCTGGATCGTGGTCATGCGCCACTTGCGGCCGTGGGGACACTTCGGCCTCATTTTCACTTTGGGATTGCCTTGGTGCCTGGTGGCGATTGCGACCCGGCCCTACCCTCGGAGTTGCGCTTGGGTATCTCGGCGCCTATCTCGCGATGCGATTTGCAATGACGTGCATGGTTGGCATTGGGGTCTCAAGCAAAAAGCGCTTGGGAAGAAGCTAGCCCTGATCCCGCGTCTGGGACGCGCTGGCTTTTTGCATTTGGCTGACCAGTTTTTCACGCAACAGTATTCGCTGGCGGAATCGTCGAGTATTACATCCTCGATGGCAAACTCGTACCCGCTGCGCCTCGCGATCCAGCACCGTCTAACCCCGGCGCCGCCCTTTAGCTTCTCGCTTTTGTTTTTACTCTGGCACGAGGTCGCTGCCCCGAACCGTCATTTCCGCCGTTTCTTCCCGCCGATCCTCCCACGATCTCAAGCACTGGTTCGGGATCAGTTTGCGTCTGGCGCTGGTTCGAGGGCCGTCGCCAGTTAACTCGCGGCAGCATCACCGCCGTATCGACGCGATCGCGATGTTTCATTGCCACATTCATCAGCGAATCCAACAGAGAGTCGGAAAGCAAATGCGGCTCCAGGCCGAGCTCAATCAGTTTGGAGTGTTTTGCATTGTAATAATGCTCTTCCGCCTCCACTCGCGGATCGGACAGGTGATCGACTGTCAACCGTCAGGCCCAGTTTTTCTCCCGCGCTTTGGACCATTCGTGCCAGATCCAGAACTGAAAATTGTTCCGTGAACTGGTTGAAGACCCGGCACTCGCCTTGAGCCGCCGGATTCAAACACGCGATCTCGACGCAGCGCACCGTGTCGCGAATATCCAGGAACCCGCGGGTTTGGCCTCCCTTGCCGTATACAGTGAGCGGGTGTCCGATCGCAGCCTGAACGCAGAAACGATTGAGGACGGTGCCGAAAACCTCATCATAGTCAAAGCGATTGATGAGCGCTTCATCCAGGCCTACTTCGTTCGGTCATGGTTCCGTACACGACGCCCTGGTTGAGGTCCGTCGCGCGCAGTCCCCAGATCTTGCAGGCGAACATGATGTTGTGACTGTCATGCACTTTTGAAAGGTGGTAAAACGAGCCCGGCTGCTTGGGATACGGCACTGTGTCTTTTCGTCCGTTGTGCTCGATGGTGATGTAGCCCTCTTCAATATCGATATTGGGCGTGCCGTATTCGCCCATGGTGCCGAGCTTGATGAGGTGACAATCGGGCTGAAACTCGCGCAGCGCGAATAGCAGATTGAGCGTCCCCACGACGTTGTTCACCTGAGTGAAAACCGCGTGTTTGCGGTCAATCATGGAATAGGGAGCGGCGCGCTGTTCGGCGAAGTGGACCACCGCTTCCGGTTCGAAATTCTTGATCGACCGAGGAGAGAAAATCGTAGTCGGTCACGTCACCGACGAACGAGCTCGATCGTGTTTCCGGTGAGTCTCCTGCCAAACCCGCAGGCGATCCGAAAGCGGCCGGATGGGCGTCAGCGTCTGCACCCCCAGCTCGTGGTCCCATTGCCGTCGCGCAAAGTTGTCGATGATCGCAACCTAATGTCCCTTCATCGACAGGTATAACGCGGTTGCCCAACCGCAGTAGCCATCCCCTCCCAACACTGCAATTCTCATACTCTCCTTAGCCTTTCCTGAAAATGATCACACAACTCAGCCTGCTTCGGAAACCTTGCAAATTGTCTTAGCCTGCGCTCAGCGCCCTCGTGACTGTCCCTTCGGAAGCGGCGATGGGATGATTCGTGAGGACGTACTTTCCCGCCACTGGCCAATACCACATTCAGATTCTCGGCGCCCACCAGCGATTCCAGTTGAGGAACCACCCCATCCTTCGCAACGATGTAGGAACGCTCGCGCTTGAGCCAGAGATCCTTGAATTGCGTATCGTCGATAAATACATCCGGCGCGCCGGGAGCGTAAGCTCCATACTCCAGATTAAAGAATCGGCCGTTCCGCAGCAGTGCGGTGTGGTTGGTATAGAAAAAGACGGAAGAGAAAAAGTAATAGTGGTGATCGATGATCAACGTTCCCGGCGGCGATTTCAGAATTGCCTCAGCCAGCGGCCGCGAAGACATAAAGGGATCGAAGACCGCCATCGCAAGTCGAGCCGCATGAAAAAACAGAATCATCATCAGCGCGGCTGCCAGAAATGCACGCTGGCCGGCAAATTTCCAGATTGCCAAAGCGCCCACACAGAAAGCCACAGCCGCCAGCAGCAGAGGCAAGCGCAGATAGGCGAAGGATGCCAGAGTGAGATCCTGCATGTGCCCCAACGACAACTTATAAGCACCCGGATGCTGGCTGAGCGCCTGCGAAATATCTCCTGGCGCGGGCATGTGGCGGGTGAGAAAAAATAAAGTGAATGTCGTGATCCCGGCACACGCTGCCACCAGCGCGAGGACACGAGTGCCGCGCTTGATCCAAACTCCTCCGGCCGCCATGGCTGATCCTAAAAGGAGTGCAAGCGCGGGATAGCAGGGCATCGAATAATATTCCTGGGTCGTTGAGAAAGTGAAGAAGATCAGGATAAATCCCGCCAGACAAAGCGCCATAAGCCGCGTACGCCCCGCGCGATCGACCGGCTTAAAAGACAGCTTTGCGATGGCAGGAAAATAAACACTCCAGGGAAATAACCAAACCAAATGGAGCCCCCAGAAGTAAAGGCGAGGAACGGTATTGTAGTCCCGAGGGTAGCGTAAATTCAGGAAGCGCAGTAATTGCTCATTGATGAAAAAAAACCACAAAAACCCATGATATTGCCCGGGTCCGCTATGCAGTGTGAACGCAAAATAAGGTGGATTCCGCAAGGTTGCGAGAATGTGCCAGGGCGCAGCGATGAGCAGAATAATCAGCGCTCCGCTGAACGGCCGCAAGCGGCGCCATGTGCGGGCAGAAAAGAGCTGATGAGTAATAAAAAGGTAGATCACGCCGGCCGCCAGCGGAAACAGAACTCCGATCAGGCTTTTTAGCAGCAGACCCAACCCCAGGCTCGCGGCTAGCAGGAACGCCCAAATCCGGGGATGCGGCTCGGCTTCGTCCAATGCGCGGAGAATGGCCCACGTCGCGAGAGCGACCGTGAATGTCAGCATGACATCAGGAATCAGCACTCGCGTGAACAAGAACAATCCAATGCATGTGGACATGCACAGACCGGCGTAGAATCCGGCTCGCCTGCCAAACGCCCACATTCCGAAGGCCGCCGTTAACCAGCACAGCCCCATGGCCGACAACGCAATGGGAATGCGCGCCGCCCAGTCGTGCGCACCGAAAATCACGTAGCTCGCTGCCATGGCCCAGTACACAAAAGGAGCCTTCTCCAGGTACACGACGCCATCCAGCCGCGCCGTCACCCAATCGCCCGAGGTCAGCATATTTCGCGAAATCTGGGCTTGCACCGCATCCACGTCGTCCATCAGCGATGGAGGCGAGATAATGCAGCCCAAGTAGACGGCCCCGGCGACCAGCAGAACCCCTAAGTATAGGTACCGGTTTTTTCCGGTATCGAAAGGTTCGTTTCGCGAGGCGCCGCCACTTGAATGTTCCATCTTTTCATCCACAGAAACAGCACCATCAGGCCCCATAAGTGATATCCGACATTGATTTGTCTCTCCAGGTGTTGGCGCATATACGTCTCGATGACGTCCCGCCGGAATAAACCAGCATGATTGGAAGCACCGTCCAGCAAAACATCCGTCATCAACGATCGCAGCGGTCCGCGTAGCCAATCGTGCGTCGGAATGTCGAATCCTATTTTCTTCCGTCGAAGAACGGAAGCGGGAAGCTTGCCTCGCATCAATTCCTTCAGAATAACCTTTTGCTCCGAACCACGAATCTTCAACGAGGCCGGCAACGAGGCCGCGAATTCGACAATGCGATGATCAAGAAACGGCGGTCGCACTTCCAGCGAATGTGCCATGCTCATGCGATCGGATTTGTTCAGAATGTCGTCAGGAAGGTAATACTTCTGATCGAACCACAAGAATCGCGCCAGATCGTCAGGGCGTGAAGATCGGGTGGCCAGTTCGGCTAAAACATCATTCAGGGCGGTTGGAAGTTCCGTGCTCAGCAAGGCTGCTTTCTGCGCGTCGCTGAAAGTCCCATTCCAGTACACATGCGCGCGTTCGGGAGCCATCTGGCAGCCTTCGAGAAATCTCTTCAGCTGATATTCGAAACTGATCTTCTCGTCTGAAACCGGCCAGGCGCGCAGTCCGTAAAGGGCGAGTTGGATAGCTGTTCGAGGGAATCGCCGCGCCAGAGCCGCCACGCGGTTCGCGCGATGCGTCAGGTAGCCGCCAAACAGTTCGTCCGCTCCCTCGCCACTCAGACTGACCGTTACTCTGCTCTTGCTCAGCTTGGAAAGGAACCAGACCGGCAGCGCCCCCGCGTCCGCCGAAGGTTCATCCGAGTAATACGCGAACTCCTCGATCACCTCCCGCAGGTTTGTCTCCGGATTCAGGTCCAACTCTTCGTGCTCGGTCTGATATCGCTGTGCGACCTCACGGATGTAGGTCGTTTCGTCGAAGCTTCGTCCTTGAAATGAGATCGAGAAAGTCTTCAGAGGCGCGCCGCCTTCAGCGGCATAGTGCAGAATGGTGGAAGAATCGATACCTCCGCTCAGCCACATGCCGAGCGGAACGTCAGAGATCAAGTGCTCGCGTACCGATTGTCGCAGCAGACTGTCCAATTCCTCACGGGCAGACTCCAGAGTCCAATCGCGACGAACCCCGAATGGCAGTTGCCAGTAGGATTCGGAGAAGACTTCACCGTCCCGCCACTCCAGCCAGTACCCCGGAGGAAGTTTTTCCACGCCCTCGACCAGCGTCCAGGGGCAGGGAACGTAGTTCAACGACAGATAGCAATCGAGGCCTTCCATACTGATACGCCGATCAATTTCAGGATGGATCAGAATCGCCTTCAGTTCAGAGCCGAAGAATAACTCGTCTTCGCGCCGCGCCAAATACAGCGGCTTAATCCCCAGGCGGTCTCGGGCGAGCACCAGGCGCTTCGTCGATTTCGTCCACAACGCGATGGCGAACATGCCTCGCAGGCGTGCGAAACAATCCGTATCCCACTCCAGAAAAGCTCGCAGAACGGTTTCCGTGTCGCAGTGAGAATGAAAAGTATGCCCGAGTTGCTCCAGTTCGAGGCGCAACTCCTGGTGATTGTAGATTTCGCCATTGAACACGATGGCGACATCCTTATCGTCAGAGAGGATGGGTTGGTCGCCGGAAGCGAGGTCGATAATCTTGAGACGCGTAGCGCCCAGAGAGCAAAGGCTCGACTGGAACGTTCCTTGCTGATCCGGCCCGCGATGAATCAACGCGGCGGTGGCGCGCTCAATGCGGCCAGACTCAGGCAGCCAACTTTTGTGAGTGAAACCAACTATGCCGCACAAGCGCGTGACCCTCTATTACTCTTCCCGAATCAGCTTTCGAATTCTAGCAAACCGGCCCGCGGAGGTTGGAACTTCTTGACTTCTGGAACGGCGAAATCTGCCAGCCATAAAAGGGAAATCAGATCCAACTCCGATGTAAAGCCATTGTTAGCCGTTGCAGTTTATTTGATCTTTCCGTAGAACGCTGTACTTTGTCCCGAGAAGCGAGTTGCGGTTCCTCAACTCCGTCCCACGATCACCAGTGTGACTCCGGCGCAAACCAGAAGCACCCCGGCCCACCGCCTTGGAGTGACCTGCTCGCCGAGAAAAAGTCTCCCTCCCAGCGCGCCAGCTCCGTAGCTGAGGGCGGTGACCGGAACCACCAGACTGACGTTTTCTTTCGATAACACCGCGAGTAAGGAGAAGAATGCCGTTGCCATCAGCGCCACGCCGGCCCACATCCACGGAACCCGCAGCACGCGCGGGATCAAGCCCAGCAAAGCAGACGGGCGAAAGTCCTTTACCTCACCCACCGCTTTCATGGCGCGCGCCACGCATAACTCGCCGCCGGTACCGGCTCCAATGATTAGCAGATAGAGGACCAGGGCTACCATTTACCCTCGATCCGTTGTGCGCGGAGGAGTGTGTCCCACCACCAGGACGCCGCAGCAGATGAGTATTACCCCCATCCAACGCATAGGGGTGACCACTTCGCGCAGGATGAAGTGAGCCAGCAAGGCGACCATGCCGTACGCCGCAGCGGATGCTGGTTGAACGTAACTATAATCCGCCCATGAAAGCACCAGCATGTAAGCCACAAAAAAAGTCAGCAGAGAGCCAATCCCGAGCCAAATCGTGCCCGAAGTGAGCACGTGAGAAACCAAGCCAATCGCCCCCAGGGCTGGCCCCGCGCTCGACGCGCCCATCTGTTTCATCCCCTTGCCCAGAAACACATTACCCAGTGGGCCAAAAATTACCATCAAAAAGATAAGGAAATATGTTTTGAAATGCAGGTCGGCAGAGGTCTTCATGTGCAACAGAGACCCTCCGTCCGTTTGGCATACATGTCCTCCAGCCAGAACTCGATTCTTCGACGCATCGATACACCTTTCTCCCAAGATCAGCCAACAAAAGTGTGCAGATGATCATGTTACGCGATTTCGGACTTCACTCGCATCTGAGACTCACCACGCAGTCCAGCTTCGCGGCGCACGGCAACGTTCCGAGCAGGACACTCACCGAGCTCGAAATATACGTCTTGACAATAGTCGTCACAACGACTAATGTACATTCGGATGACAAAAATCCTCGAACCCGGCAAAAGCGCCCGCCGCGACTGTCCCGAAGAAGCGACCTTTCTCGAACTGCTGCGCACCACCGACCTGTTGTCCCGGGGACTGGTTCGGATTCTCAAGACCGAAGACCTCTCCCCCACACAGTACAACGTCCTCCGCATCCTGCGCGGCGCTCCCGGCGGACTCCCTTGTGGCGAAATCGCCAACCGGATGATTACCCGGGATCCGGATGTCACGCGCCTGCTCGACCGGCTGGAAAAGCGCGAACTGATCTCGCGCTGCCGTGAAAACAAAGACCGGCGAACCGTGATGGCCCGCATCACTCCCCAGGGCCTGAAACTCCTCGGACGCCTGGACGAGCCCGTGCTGGCGTCCCACCGCAAACAGTTAGGCCACCTCGGGCGCGAGCGCCTGCGAGCCCTGGCGCAGTTGCTGAGCGTTTCGCGCACCCAGGTTACTTGATTTTTTGGTCTATATAGTCGTTGCAACGAATATCGGTTTAACGCATCTAATCCAAGAGAACAGGAAAGGAAACCCCCAATGACCTCACTCGCTACTCCCCAAACCGCAGCCGCAACCACCACTACGACCTGGAACATCGACCCCGTCCATACGGTTGCCGAGTTCAAGGTGAAACACATGATGATCTCCAACGTGAAGGGACAGTTCACCGCCGTCCAAGGCGCTCTGACTCTGAACGAAAAGTCGTTAACCGAATCTCACGTCGAAGCCATAATCGACGCCGCTTCTATCAACACGCGCGAGCCCCAGCGTGATGCGCATCTCAAGAGTGCCGACTTTTTCGACGCGGAGAAATTTCCCACGCTGTCGTTCAAGTCAACCCGCGTCAGTCGCGTCGGCGATGGCGAGTTGTCTGTGGCCGGCGATTTGACCTTGCATGGCGTCACCCGTCCCGTAGTATTCACCGTGGAAGGACCCACGGCTCCGGCAAAAGATCCCTGGGGCAACACCCGTATGGGTCTGTCGGCGACCACAAAAATTAATCGCAAAGATTTTGGCTTGACGTGGAACGCCTCGCTCGAGACCGGCGGCATCCTGGTTGGCGAAGAGGTCACGATCACGCTCGATGTCGAGTTCATCAAGGCATAACCATCGCGGCGGCAATCCTCGAAACAAAGTTGCGCCGCCATCAGGAAGGAAGAGACTATGTCGCTCCGCCCCGTACAACAGATTATTCAAACCACGCCGACGATCGAAGGCGCCGGCGTGAAACTGCAGCGCGCCTTCGGTTTCGGCAAGACCAAAGAATTCGATCCCTTTTTGCTGCTGGATGATTTCCGCAACGATCATCCTGAGGATTACCTCAAGGGATTTCCCTGGCATCCGCATCGCGGCATCGAGACCATCACCTATGTGCTGGCCGGTTCCGTCGAGCATGGCGATAGCCTCGGCAACAAGGGCAAAATGACCGCCGGCGACGTGCAATGGATGACCGCCGGCAGCGGCATTATGCACCAGGAGATGCCCAAGGGCGACTCCCACGGCCGCATGCACGGCTTTCAGCTCTGGGCGAACCTGCCCGCGTCGCTGAAGATGACCGACCCGCGCTACCAGGACATTCCGTCGAGCGCGATTCCCGAGGTCACCGACGACGACGGCACCCGCGTGCGCGTCATCTGCGGCGAGTTCTGGGGCAAGAAGGGACCGGTGGAAGGTGTGGCCGCCGATCCCAATTATCTCGATGTCTCGGTGGCTCCGGGCCAGCGCAAGCGCCTCAAAGTCGAGACCACGCGCAACGCGTTTGCCTACGTGTTCGCCGGCTCCGGCACGTTCCGCGACTCCTCGAATCCGCGCGCGGTTCTGACCGAGCGGGTCGACAAGCCCGCCGCGTCGCCCGTTTACGACGCCGGCAATCACTCGCTCGTGCTCTTCGACCGCGGCGACGAAATCACCGTCCAGGCCGGCGATGAGGGCATCCGCTTCCTGCTCGTCTCAGGCAAGCCGATCGAGGAGCCAGTCGCATGGTACGGCCCGATCGTGATGAACACGCAAGAGCAGCTACGCCAGGCCATGGCCGAACTGCAAAGCGGCGAGTTCATCAAACATCGCTGAGAGCACTGTCAGCGATCAGCCGTCAGCTTTCAGCAAGAAACGATCCATTCAGCAAGAACCATGTGGGGACAGCCGCCATCGGCTGTCGGCCGAGCGAAGCTCGGCACCCGTTGCACATCGCAGCCCCGCTCACAAGGCGGGGCTTTTCTCTCGCCGAGGAAATGCTCGTGTAGGGACGGACGCAGCTTGCCCTGAGCAGCGCCGAAGGGTCCGTCCCGCCGAGCAGAGCGAGGCGTGGGGCTGAGGGTTTCGCGGCGGGGCTGGCAGCCTTGGCTATTTTATTTTTTTCATAGTGAATCGCTAAAATCCTCGATTCATTGGAGTTAGGTGCAATCGACTGCTGATGTTCCCCGCAAAATCTTGCAGAATAAGGACTTGCAGGCAAAATATCCTGGAATAAGGAGTTAGCTGGGTTTTTCGGGCGCAGGGATGAGGCTAGCTCCGTGCTGGGGATCGATTTGCCGGGAGAGTTTGTTTGCACGGTTCCAGTCTGGGCGCGCTGTCGATTGTGAGTAAAGGTCGTTCGTCACAAAGGCGGGGGATTTTTGGGCTGAGGCTGTGGAAAAAGACGATTGGCGGTGGATCGGGGTGGACTGCGCCGTCTGTTCCCGATTTCTGTCGCCGATTTCCCCTTGTTCTCGATCTCTGCGGCATCAGGCCTACGGCGGCGAACAAATATCGCAAGGTCCGGTGCGGCCTCCGTTCTTATAATGAATCCAAGGATTGGAGGACATCCAAAATGCACCACTCTCCGCTCGTGGTGTTGTTTGTTCTTATCCTGGCATCAACCCTAAGCCTAGCCCAAAACAGTCCGTCTCCTCAGTGAAATGCGCCGAGTACCCAGCAAAGTGCTCCGCCCAAACAGGCGGCTCGCATTCTGACTTGGACGCCGCCGGAGCAAACATTCCCACCGTTCGGATCTCAGATCCGCAAGGCAGTCTCGGAGATCCGGATGCTATGCAAGGGCAAGGATGGAAAAGTAGACACCTACGCGGGTACTGGCTTCATCGTGGCGTACCACGATCCCCGGCTGAATGCAGACCAAAACTTCGACTATCTTGTGACAAATCGCCATGTCGCAGAATGCCTGGACGACGACCTGAAACCCATGGAGGTTCAGTCAGCCAGCCTTCAGCTGACCAACGGTTCGAACGGGCAGACACCTATCCTCACCTTGAGCGAACACGGAAATGCGCAATGGTTTTTCCCAGGTGATGGTTCCGTCGACTTAGCGGTCACTTCGGTCGCGCTCCCTCCGGACATTAAGCCAATCGTGATACCGATGGACCTCTTCTTTGCTAGGTCCGACTTCCAGGCAGAAAATATTGGTGAGGGCGCGAAGATAATTCTGTCTGGATACTTCGTCCAGCTGGAAGGATCCACGAAGCTTCAGCCCCTGGTCAGAGAGGGTGTACTTTCCATGATCCCGGACATGCCGTTGACCACTACGCTGAGGAAGCCCGGGACGATCTATCTCGGAGAGGTCCACATCTTCGGCGGGAACAGCGGTTCGCCTGTGTTCATCAGCACGTATGGAATCCGGCCCAGCGGTCCAGAGCTAGATGACAAGTTCCGGTTCCTCGGCGTAGTTAGCGGGTACTACTACGAAGACTCGGAATTGAAGCTGCAAATCGCCGAGACCGTCACCGGAACGGCGGGTGGCCCGCCCTTCCAACTCTGTTTTTCCGATTCCCATTATGAAACTGTGGGTGCCCCGTCCTCGCGCTTTTTGCGAGGGCGGGTACGATGCTGCCGATACCATGGGGTTGTAATGCCCAGCGGCTTGCATCGCACTTACGGCGCTGATCACCTGCACTTTATCACCAATTCGTGCTATCAACGCCGGCCCTTGCTGGACTCGCCACAGGCGCGCGATCGCTTCCTCTCCGTGCTCGAACAGACCCGCCAGCGATACCGTTTTGTCGTGGTCGGCTACGTCGTAATGCCCGAGCATGTTCACCTTCTGATCACGGAACCGGAGGTCGGCACTCCTTCAACGGTCATGCAAGTGCTTAAGCAGCGCACCGCGCACGCGTTATTGCCCAAGCGGAAGCGACGCGATCCGCGCCAGCGCGAACTGTTCCGCGAGCAACAGCGGCGGGCCTTTTGGCAGGAGCGATTCTATGATTTCAACGTATGGAGCGCGAAGAAGCGGGTCGAGAAGTTGCGCTACATGCATCGCAATCCCGTGAAACGCGGACTGGTGGAATCGCCGGAACAATGGCACTGGAGTAGTTATCGCCACTATCTTCTCGATGAAACTGGTCCTGTGAAAGTGAACGTGGGGTGGGGAGAGATTTCGTTCCGGCACCATGTCGCGTAAGGATTCTGCCAAAATCTCTCGCTGTCGGCAGCATCGTACCCGCCCTTCGCAAAATGCAAGTACGCGAAGGACGGGGCACCCAGTTTGATTTTGCTCTCTGCGACATCAAAGGCAGGGCCACCCGCCGGTCCCACTATGCCGCTGTCGCCGTGGTAGTCCACCTCATCCGCACCGTAAGACCAGTAATCGATCCGGCCATTCGGACATACCCGTTGACATTTGGGCAATTAGACGTCGGTAATGGCCTGTCTGTCGTGGAATCAGTCTATGCTTGGGCGGTTGGACGAAGGAGTTTGCGTTATGACAACCACCACTGGCCGGGCGTATTGGGGTCTTCTTGTCATGTTTTTCGTCCTTGTTTTCAGCATCGGCTTGTTCGCACAATCAAGCCCGGCCGCAGTCTCGCCTTCACCCTCTCCAGTGGCACGCGACCTAAATACAATCTTGGCTGAGTTGATGCGCGCGTCCCCGGCAACAAGCCAGGACCTCACGGACCTGCAGCAACAGGGCGGGATACTCCACCGGGTCACATTCTGGCGGGGAGAAAAAGTCCAGAAGGCCGAGATGACAGCAGCGCTGCGCCGCAATCTCCAATTTGCCGTGCCCAATTTGATTCACGATGCCCAGGCCTCTGGTGGAAGCATCTCCACGACCTTTAAGTTGTATAAAGACTTGACAGTGGTCTGCGAGTCTCTGGATTCGCTGCTCCCGGCCGGCTCACGCGAAGGTAAAACTGGGCTGACAGCTTTGAGCAACGACGTTTCCGACATGAATCGGCTCAGGGAAGAATTGTCTACCTATATTCAGCAGACTGCGGCTTCGATGGAGAGCAAAAATGCACAGCTAGTGTCCTCGGCTGGCCGATCTCCGAAACGAGTCATCGTTGACGACACCATCCCGGAGAAGCCCTCGCCCAAGAAACGCCGCCCGTCCAGTCAATAAAGCAGTTCAGATTTTGCCCGGGTTGACCGGAAACCCTGAGGGAGCTGGCCCAGACTTGCTGCGCACAGTCGGCCCGAAGGCTCGAGGACTGACACCCCGGAATGTCCACCTCTTCGGAAAGGAGCAAATCTCGTACCGTCCCTACGCGTTCGCCCGCATGTCGCTCGAGGTCCCGCCTGCGGCCGGGACGTAGCACTTCGAGGTGTAGTCCATCACCATGCGGTCGGCGTTGAAGCGCCAGCCCATCGTGCGGATGGTCCGCTTCATGCGCTTGATCCAGCCTCGCGGCAGGCCGTCCCGATCGCGCTGGTAATACAGCGGGATCACTTCTTCGCGCAGCACGCGCATCAGATCTTCGCCATCGCGGGTGTCGTGCACGCTCATGTTCGAATGCGTTTTCCCCGCGCCGATGGCGAAGCCGTTGATCCCGTCATAGGCCTCCGCCCACCAGCCGTCGAGAACCGAAAGATTCAAGCCGCCGTTCAGCACCACTTTCTGCCCGCTCGTCCCCGACGCTTCCTGAGGACGCCGCGGATTATTCAGCCACACATCCACGCCCTGCACAAAGTGGCGTCCCACGTTGATGTCGTAATCTTCCACGAAGACGAACTTGTCGCGGAACATGGGATCGCGCATCAGTTGGGCGATTTGCTGCAGAACGCGCTTGCCCGGTTCATCCAGCGGATGCGCCTTGCCCGCAAATACGAACTGCACCGGACGATTCGGATCATTCACCATCGATGCCAGCCGTTCGATATCCGTCAGGATCAGGTTCGCCCGCTTGTACGTCGCAAAGCGCCGCGCGAAACCGATCGTGAGCGCGTCGGGACTGAGCACGCGTCCCAGCCGTTGCAAAATTTCCGGATCTTCCCCGCGCCGCTCCGCCTGCTCGATCGCCCTGCGTCGCACAAACTCGATGAGCTGCGATTTCAGGTTGAGGTGCGTCTCCCAAAGTTCGCCGTCGTCTACATTTTCAATGCCCTGCCAGGTCTTGGCGTCGCTGCCGCTCTGCAGCCATTCCGTCCCCAGATGCCGGTCGTACAACCGAAACATCTGCGGAGCCAGCCACGACGGAACATGCACGCCATTGGTGATGTGTCCGATGGGAACTTCATCTTCCGGCTTGCCCCGGAACAGGCCGGTCCACATGGCGCGCGAAACTTCCCCGTGCAGCGCGGACACGGCATTGGCCCGCCGCGAAAGCCGCAGCGCCAGCACCGTCATGCAAAACAATTCGTCGGAATTCGACGGATTCTCCCGCCCCAATCCCAGCAAACTTTCCTGCGACAGGCCGACTGATTCGCGCAGCGGACCGATGTGTTCTTCCACCAGCTTCGCTTCGAACCGGTCGTGCCCTGCCGGCACCGGAGTGTGCGTCGTGAATACCACTTCGCGCGAGACTCTCGGCACCGCGGCGTCGAAGGCGATGCCCTCATCTTCCATCCGCATGCGAATCGCTTCCAGCACCGCGAACGCGCTGTGCCCTTCGTTCAGGTGCAGCACGCCCGGAGAAATTCCCAGAGCTCTCAGCGCGCGCAGTCCGCCGACGCCTAACAGCAATTCCTGCCGAATGCGGATGCGAAGATCGCCGCCATAAAGCCGCGAGGTCAGCTCGCGATCTTCCGGAGCGTTGCCTTCCACATCGGAATCGAGCAGCAGCAGATCGCGCCGGCCCACCTTCACCCGCCAGACTTTGGCTTGGATACGGCCGCTGCGCGTCTCAATCTCCACCACCACCGGCCGCCCGTCCTTGCCAATTGCTACTTCCATGGGCAACTGGTTGACGTCGGTTTCCAGATATTCTTCGCGCTGCCATCCATTCCCGTCGAGCCGCTGCCGGAAATATCCCTGCCCATAAAACAGCCCGATGCCGACCAGCGGAATGTCCAGATCTGATGCGCTCTTGATATGATCGCCCGCCAGCACTCCCAGCCCGCCGGAGTACACCGGCAACGATTCATGAATCCCGAACTCGGCCGAGAAATATGCCACCGGATGCGGCCGCAACACGCCCGCGTGTCGCGTGCCCCATGTCCGATCCGCCTCCAGGTATTCCAGCATGCGGCGATACGCATAGTTCACGCGGCTGTGCAGCATCAACTCCGCTGCTCGCGTTTCCAGCTTCGCCAGCGGGATCTCGTTGAGCAGCGCAATCGGATTGTGATTGAGATCGCTCCAGCGCCCCGGATCCAGATCCAGAAACAGGCTGGAGGAGTTATGATCCCAGCTCCACCATAGGTTGCGCGCCAGCGCCCACAGCCGCTCCTGCAGCGGAGCAATGAAGCGGTCGAGCGTGCGCGCCTCGCTCACCACCGGCGCAACCTGCGTCGCCGCTTCAGCCAGCATGCGGATCTCCTCTGCGCTGAACACACGGGCCTCGATCGTCTGCACCACCAGTACACCCTGCAAGATTCCGCGGTCGATCAAGGGCACGCCCAGAAACGATTGATACGCGTCTTCGCCCGAGTCCTGGAAATACTTAAATCGCGGATGGTTCTTCACCTGGCTCACCGCTACCGGTTGCACCTGCTCGGCGACCAGTCCCGTCAGCCCCTCGTGCACCTCCATGCGCAGGCTGCCAATGCATTCCCGCCGCAGACCTACCGTCGCCGCCAGCACCAGGTTGGCGCGGTCCGGCTCCAGCAAATATGCCGAGCAAACATCCGTGCGAAATCGCTTGGCGATCAGCGCCACCACGTTCATCAGCGTCTCCGCCGATTGGCCACCCTCGGCCGCCAGGTTCGAAATTTCCTCTCGCGTCAGCACGCTACTGACCTCGCTCACCCGCACCCCTTGTTCCATGTCCCCTGCTACCTCGTATCCGTCCAACTTTTGCTAAGCCTCTCTCGAGTCCGCGACTCGTTTCGCCGTCCCTTGGATGATGTCACATTCCGGAGGGTAGAGGCTATTGTACGGGCTTGGTGAATCGATCCGGCCATCAAATCGGGCAAACACCCGCACGGAAAAATCACTGCGGATCATAAGAAAATCGGTGATAAGAAAATCCGCGCCCTCGTCTTGACTCAAAATGTGTCGCAACGTCCCTTGATGCACCCGCCTCGTCAGTCGTATTCCCGGATAGTAGTGCGGTTTGAATCTGGGGGGCGTCATCCTGAGCGCCGATTTTCGGGGTCACTCCAAGAAGCACCCCTCACAGGATAAAAAGATTAGGAGCGTCGGCAGAAAGCAAAACGGGCGCCCCGGAAGCGCCCGCTTGTAGGAATTGGCTAAATCTCGTGCTGAAGGACTAAGCTCGCGCGCCGACCGCGGCCGGTTCACTCGCCGGGACAACTTTCTCTTCCCCGTTCGGCTTCTGCTGTTGCTGCGGCTGTCCGCCCTTGCGGATGTCGATGCCGCCCTTGAAGAACGCGCCGTCTTCGATGGAAATGCGCGCCGCGATCACGTCGCCGGTCAGCGAGCCGTCGCTGCGAATATCCACCCGGTCGCTCGCCGTCAGGTTTCCACGCACCTTGCCCAGTACCACAATCTCTCTCGCGTTGATGTTGGCCGAGACCACGCCATTCCGGCCCACCGTCACGCGGTTGCCGGAAAGGTTGATCGAGCCCTCCACCCGGCCATCTATATATAAGGATTCGGAGCCGGTCACCTCGCCCTTGATCACGAGCGACTTGCCGATGGTGGCCTGGTCCGCAGTAGTCGTCGTAACGGGCCGCGGAGCCGCTGCGGGCTCACTCGCCGCCATCGCCGGCGTGCTTGGCGCCGATGTGGTCGGGCGTTCCGGCTCGGCAGGACGGGCAGGGGTCTGAGGCTGATTTGTCGGCTTCCACATGGGGTACAGGTTCCTTTCCTTGTTGGGATTAAGGCTTTCTGGCCGCACTTTCGTGACCAATGCAAATTGTACTCCCGAGTCTCACTTTGAGCGCTGTGGAAAACCCTTTATTTTCAACGGGAGTTCCTAAATTGCTACTCGTCCCAAATTAGTTCCGGCGCAATTCCTCCTCGCCTGTCGCGCCCAACTTTTCTACCTGTTTTCATGTAAGGATTGCCGGAAATATTTGTAGGCACCGTACCTTTCCTCCACCCCAGGCGTTATCCTCAGTATCGAACATAAATCGAAAACGAATTCGCTGTCAGGCAGTCTAAGACGACAGCCAAGAGCCAGCCGCGAAGCGGCAACAGAATGCAGCCCACGGCGCAAGCCGTGGGTGAAATAACGAAAAAGGATCTCAGCTCCGGAGGGGCGAAAGAATAACCGTGCCATCCGCGCATTTCCGCGGCCGAACAAATCCGGATCAAACTCCGCAATCTTATTCAACGATGGAGCGAACCATGTCAGACGTCATCATTCCCGCAGCCCCAGCCATCACTCGTCCCGAACCCGGCGAGTACGCGCCCTACTACGACCGCTACATCTCGCTGGTCTCCGGCAACGACATCCTCGCGACACTCGAATCGCAACGTCGCCAGATGTTGCTCTTGCTCTCCGGACGCGACGAAGCCGACGGTGACTTCCGCTATGCTCCCGGCAAATGGTCGGCGAAAGAGGTCCTCGGGCACGTCTGCGACACCGAGCGCATCTTCGCCTATCGCGCTCTTCGCATCTCCCGCGGAGATCGCACGCCCATCGAAGGCTTCGAGCAGGACGACTATGTCCGCAACGGCCCCTTCGCCCAGCGTCCGCTGGCCGAAATCATCGAAGACTATATTGCCGTCCGCCGCGCCTCCATCACCCTGCTACGCAACCTCGACGAGCAGGCCTGGCTGCGCCGCGGCATCGCCAATAAAAATGAAGTGAGTGTCCGCGCCATCGCCTACACCATGGCCGGCCACGAACTCCACCACCGCCGCATCCTCGAAGAAAAATACTTCGCCGCCCGCTAGCGCACATTGTCATCCTGAGCTGAGTCTGGCGAAGAGCGAAGCGAATCGCCAGACGCAGTTGAAGGACTTGTCAGCCGCGGAGCGGCGCAAGAATGCAGCCCACGGCGCAAGCCGTGGGTGAACCGTGAGATTCGGACAAAGCCCCGAAGGGGCGAAAGAATACATGCCTCCAAACTGAAAATGAGAGAATTTCGCTCCGAAAGAACCAGCAGGGAGTCGGCAAAAAACCAGCCACGAAGCGGCGCCATGAGATAGCCCGGCACGTTAAGTGCCCGGGTAAGATACCAAATGAAAAACCAGTCCCGTAGTGACGGCACTGTGACCCAAATATCCCAACCCCTCACCGAACTCCTTCGCGGCAAAGGAGCCCACGCCGATCCCCTCGCGTGTGTCGAAGACATTGGCCCCGACGTTGCGCAGCGCCACATCGACGGCTTCCCTCACTCTATCGCCGATCTCGTCTTCCACATGAATTACTGGATGTCCTACGAACTCCGCCGCATCCGCGGTGAAAAGCCAAATTATCCCGAACACAACGCCGAAAGTTTCCCGCCTCCCGGCGTGGCCCAAGACTTGGACCGCCTGAAACGCGACCTCGCTTGGCTTCTTTCCGAATTCGCGAGCCGAGCGAAATCTCCCCGCGAAGAACTCGATCGTCAAATCGAAACCATTCACGAGGGCGATAAAAAAGTGGCCGGCACGCTGGAAGCGGTCCTATGCCAAATCATCGCCCACAACAGCTATCACACCGGCCAGATCGCAACGCTCCGCCGCGCCCTGAAGGCATGGCCACCGAAAGCCGGCGGCGACACGTGGTAGACGCGGGCGGAATGTCGGTGTTTAATTTTCTAGAAAGCCATGCGAAGGGGACCGCTTCTCGTCTTCATGCTCTTGCTGGTCACGTTTCCATCCGAGGGCGCGTTCGGACAGTCGCAATTCGCCGGCACATGGCAAACCGTCAAGGCGAACAAACTGACAGGAAAGCATGCGATCACAGTGATCATTTCAGTGACTCAAGGAAAGATCAGTGGATTGGTCGTGCTTGCTAATCCGGACGCCAGTGAGATTGAAGAACCAATTCTAAACGGGGTGCCTCGCGAGCAGAGCCTTGAATTCGAGACAAGACTCGGTAGCGATACGTTCAGCTGGCGTCTTACCCGAAAGAGCAAGACGACAGCGTCTCTGCACGGCCGCATGAGAGAAATGGTGATAGATGAGCGAATGGTCAGGATCAATTAGCGGTCCGTGGATACTAGACCGCTGGCGTCGCTACACTGACCACCGACTACCGACTGCCGACTAATACCCTCAATACATAATCGTCTTCGTCAAATGATGCGGCCACGATGTGGTATGAAAATGCGTCCATAGACGCGCATCGATCTGCGGAATGATAATCTGCTGATCCGGCGGACGAATCTTGTTGATCTCGTCCGCCAGCAGCGCCGTCGCGTACAAACAATGTGCCCGGATCTCGATCTCCTGCCGGCTGTCCCGCGGAATCATCTGATACGTGTCGATCGTCTTCTCTAGTTCCGGCGAATAGCTCGTCATTCCCATCAACCGCAGCCCCACCGGCACAATGTAGTCCGCAAACGCAGTCATCTTCTGCGCATCCTGAAGCTTGAAAGCGCCCGTCCCATGCAGGCCGGAATAAATTTGCCAGTAGCCGAGCTGCGTCAGCTTGTAGAACTTCACCTCATGCCCGTCATATTGGCTGACATCGTTGAAGCGCGGAAACTCCTTCGCCAGCCGCTCCACCAGGCCGTTCCCGTTGTCGTAGAGCTTCGGAGAGCACGACCGCATGAAGTTGTAAAACCGCCCGTCATACTTGCTGGCCAGGATCGCGCCCGCTTGATGAAACAGTTCCAGCTTCTCGTCGAACATCGGTATCTCGATGTTCCCGGCGAAAATCTTCTCCATGTCGGCGCGCGTCATCTTCGCCAGATACTTCCCATCCAGCAGCGGAATTCCATTGTCCATCGCCCGCTTCATGCAGACAAACAACGCGTCTGAATCCGAATGATGTTCGCCGGCATAGTCCATCTGAAACTTAACGTGAGTTTTGAAGTCTGTGAACGCCGTGTCGATCGTCGTGCCCACCATGATGAAATCCATAGCAATATCGGGCGTCTTCTCCATGCCGAAGGGCACCGCCAAATTCGGGAACGGCAATTCTTCGTAGGCCATCCATCCCGCCACCTCCCGCACTTTGTCATAGTGAGTCTTCACGTCGCGCGAATTCTCGATGACCGGCCGCAAGCTCTCGATCACCGGACTGCCTTGTGTTCGTGGCCAGGGAAGATCGGAAGAAGACTTTAACGACTTGGGCTCCGACGCAAACGAAGCAGACTCCGCAGCCAGAGCAATCGCCGCCGCGCTAGAAATTCCCTTCAACATCTCACGCCGTGTGAAGTTCATGCGTTCCTTTGGTTCGATAGAAGTTTCGCAGCATCTTAGCAGCATCCAGCCAACGGGCGGCCAGTAGCCTCCAAGAACAAGGCGTCATCCCGACCGGAGCCGCCTTTCAGGCGGAGGGAGGGATCTCCCGGCGCCGAACTGCCGGACGCAGCGGAACCGGAACCCATACGTCGAAGCCCTCGACGAGTTATGCTGATAGCTGACAGCTGAAAGCTGAAGCCTCACTGCTCACTGCTCATCGCTCAAAGCTCCATGCTCTCCGACGCCGCCATCCTGCAACACATTGCCCGCCAATCCAAGCGCCAGGCGGGATACAAGCAGTTAGTCCGCGAACTCGGCCTGCACGGCGACGAACGCCGCGCACTCACCGACCATTTGCAAAAGTTGGTCAAACGCGGTGCGCTGATACCGTTGGACTCCGACCGCTACGCGCTCCCGCAGGCCGCCGTCGACAAGAACCTCGTCGCCGGACGCCTCACCATGCACCGCGACGGCTTCGGCTTCGTCATCCCTGACGCCAAATCGCTGGGCCAGCTCAAATCCAAACTCGCCGGCGACACCTTCATCCCGCCGCACCAGATCGGCAACGCCATGCACGGCGACCTGGTTCTGGTGGATATAACGAACGTTCGTCCGGATGGCCGCGCCGAAGGCCGCATCGTCCGCCCCGTATTCCGCGCGCACCCGACCGTAGTCGGTATCTTCCATTACGGCAGCCGCAGAAACTACGTCACTCCCATCGACGCAAAAATCACGCAAGAAATCGTAATCCCAGAAGGCATGGAGCGCCCAGAATCCTCCGCGATCTCAGCGCGCCCTTCCTCAGCGAACTCTGCGGTAAAAGGTTTTGAAAAGTCTGAACCGCAAGGAGCGCACAGAGCGCCAAGAAAGAAGTCAGTAGATCGCGTGCTGGGCGAAGAAGCTGCCAGCCACGCCGACTGGGACGACCTGGAAGGCGTAGTCGTCGACGTAGAACTCACCGACTGGCCGTCCGCCACGCAGAGCCCCCGCGGACGCATCACCGAAATCCTGGGCCGCGAAGACGACTTCGGCGTCGACGTCGAAATCATGATTCGCAAATTCCATCTCCCGCACCATTTCCCCGCAGCCACGCTCGAAGAAGCGCAAAACGTTCCGGCCACCATCCCTGCACGCGAACTCCACCGCCGCCGCGACTTCCGCGCTCTCCCCATCGTCACAATCGACGGAGAAACGGCTCGCGACTTCGACGACGCCGTCCTGGTCCGCATGCTTCCCAACAACAATTTCGAACTCCAGGTTCACATCGCCGACGTCGCCCAATACGTCACGCCCGCGAGCGCTCTCGATCAGGAAGCCCGTCTGCGCGGCACCAGCGTCTACTTCCCCGATCGCGCCGTGCCCATGCTGCCGCTCGAACTCTCGACCGACATCTGCAGCCTCCGCCCGCAGGTCGACCGCCTGGTCCTCTCCTGCATCATGGAGATCGACCACCGCGGCGAGATCGTCGGCTACGATTTGTGCGAAGGCGTGATCCGCTCCGCTGAACGGATGACCTACACCGCCGTCAACGCTGTCCTCGAAGGCGACGAAGTTCTCCGCAAGCGCTACGCCCCGCTGGTCGCGACGTTCGAGCTTATGCGCGACCTGCAGCAGATTCTCCACCGTAAGCGCGAGCGCCGCGGATCGATCGACTTCGATCTTCCCGAGCCCGTCATCGAATTCGACGAGTTCGGCCTGATGAAGTCCATCACGCGCTCCGAGCGCAACATCGCGCACCGCCTCATCGAAGAGTTCATGCTCTCGGCCAACGAAACCGTCGCGCACCATCTTGAGTCGCACCGCATCGCCAGCCTCTACCGCATCCACGAGAAGCCCGACGCCAAGCGCGTCTACGATTTCGAAACCATCGCCGCGACGTTCGGATACTCGCTCGGCGTGGGCGCGCTGCCCATCCATCGCGTGCAGATGAAAGCCGACCGCCGCTCCAACTACGGCACGGGCAAGCGCACCCGCGACATCGAGATCCCTAAAGAAGTCCACATCACGCCGCGCATGTACCAGAAGCTCACCGAAAAAATTGCGGGTAAGCCGGAAGAAAGAATCCTCAGCTACCTGATGCTGCGCTCGCTGAAGCAAGCGCGTTACTCGGAAGAAAATGTAGGACACTTCGCTCTGGCCGCACCAACCTACACCCACTTCACCAGCCCGATCCGCCGCTACCCAGATCTGATCGTGCACAGAATTCTGAAAGAAGTTCTGCGTGGAGTCGCCACCAAACCGGGTGCCCCATTTCTCCCTGGTGTTGGGAGAAGTGGGGATGTTCCAGCCGAGACTCGAACGCCGGACGCCGAGGACGCGCCGTCCCCGTGGTCGAAGCGCCGCGATCACGCCGCGCATCGCGAATCCCACGCGCCGCTCACGGGACCGATCCCGCTCGAAGAGCTGCACGCCATCGCCGAAGAGTCAAGCCAATCCGAACGCCGCGCCGACGACGCCGAACGCGAGCTCATGGAGTGGAAGAAAGTAAAGTTCATGCAGGACCGCGTCGGAGAAGACTTCGATGGCCTCATCACCAGCGTCACCAAATTCGGATTCTTCGTCGAACTCACCGACCTGTTCGTCGAGGGCCTCGTCCCGCTCAACACACTCATCGACGACCGCTATACCTTCCACGAGAACACGCGCGAGATCATCGGACAGCACTCCCGCAAGATCTACCGCATCGGCGATCGCCTGCGCGTGCTGGTGGACCGCATCGATCCAGTCGAGAAGAAGATCAACTTTGCCGTGTTCGAGGAAGCCCCGCCGCGTCCTGCGAAGCGCCGCAAGCGTCGCTAGGGCGGCGGGGTGTTTACTAAAGATGTTCCTGCAGGAACGTTGTGGCGAGTTGGGGGATTTCTTGTGGCGAACATTCAATTTCTTCAAGAGAAATTAAGAGCCCCCGTATATCGCTGATGGCAATGGGGTTGAGTGGCATTGCCGAAATGTCGGCAGAGCGAAATCGCTCTGTCCGGAGTGGTGGTTTTCCCGTTTTGGGAATTGCTGCGGGTACGCGCTCGCAGTCGAAGGGGTCGTCCCGAAGCTCGCCAGCGGGGAGGGATCTCGGGTTGCATCTTCGCCGCGGAGCTTCGGGTACTGGGAGATCCTCCGCAAAGCGGCTCCTGTCGGGGTGCCTCCATCGAGTTGATCAGGTGC
This sequence comes from uncultured Acidobacteriota bacterium, assembly GCA_963719865.1. Taxonomy (GTDB): domain Bacteria; phylum Acidobacteriota; class Terriglobia; order Terriglobales; family Acidobacteriaceae; genus Sulfotelmatobacter. The sequence continues at coordinate 53,878 of CAVRDS010000052.1, forward strand.
CTTCCATTGCACCACTTTCTATCGCCGCAATTCCTTAAAATCCCACCTCTCGAACGGTGTGCCCCGGGGGAGAGACCGACTTCATCCCCGGCCGCTCCACAGTTCCAATTTGGAACGCTGCCCTCTTCTGTCTATAGAGAATCGAATGATTTTCTGATATTAGTGGTGATCGATGAAAAACCACCCAATTCCCAGGCTCGATCAACACGCCGAGCTGCGTGCCGGATTACTCAAGTACTGTCGACTTTCCAAAGGTGAAGTGTGGGAGGACCCGTTAAGCAGACACCGCGTCGGCTGCATGGATGCTGCGGACTCCTCGCACACAGCGGTATTGATGAACGGGAATCGCGCCACCCTCGCAGTGCATGACCCACCATATAACCTCGTTGCCTTCGAGGCGCGCGACGTTGCGGACTACGTGAAGTGGTGCGAGAGATGGATAAGGGGCTCCTACGAAGCGCTGCTGCCCAACGCCTCGCTGTATGTCTGGCTAGGGGCTGACCAGACTGATGGCTTCCAGCCACTGCCGGACTTCATGCTCATGATGCGCGAAACGGATTTCAAACCGCGAAGCTTCATTACCATGCGGAACCAGCGGGGGTATGGTACTTCCAAGAACTGGATGGCGGTTCGACAGGAACTTCTTTATTACACTAGGGGGACTCCAGATTTCGATGTGCAGGCCGAATACACGGACATTCCTAAGATTCTCCGAGGGTATTACAAAGATGTGGGCGGCAAGCTGACCGAGAATATTGAGCGAAGCAAGTCGGAAAACATCAGGGCGGGCAATGTTTGGGTTGACGTTCAGCAGGTTTTTTACCGCATGGACGAAAACGTAAACGGCTGCTATGCACAAAAGCCCCTTAAGAGCTGTGAGCGGATCCTGCGTGCGAGTTCAAAATCAGGTGATGTCGTTATCGATTGGTTTTCCCACTCAGGTGCGACCCTAATTGCTGCCGAACTCCTTGGGAGGCGGTGTTTTACTATGGACGTTGATCCCGTTTTCTCGGAGATTTGTATCAGGCGATTGGAGCGCTACCGGGTCACCGGAAAGCTTGGATGGCAAAATGGGAATCCATTCCAGAGCGAGATCGCCCGAGACCCCGAGTTGTCCAGATGGCTAGAAGTAGAGGATCGGGAGTCGGCTCAGACAGACCTCTTTGCGAGCGCGTAAGGCGTGGAAAAGTTAAAAGAACAAATCGATGCTTTAATGCTTCGATTAGATAAGCCGGAAGAACTCAAGGCGGCCCTCGCTGATCTCAGTTCTGTTTATCCATTTAATGAATACGAGTTCATCATTGCCCATCTGCTCGCAGGGGATAAGCTAACGCTCGATGAGTATCTCGAACTGAGAGACGGTTATGTCTACCGCAATCTGTATCTGCATCTCTTCGAGATCAGCGCCCCAAGAGGATTCGGTGAAGTTTGGGCACATGCTCACTTGAAAGAGTTGGTACCCGCGCTATTGCCGCCGCACAAAAGGCTGGACCCGGATTACAAGGGACAGTACGACTTTTTCCTGCCGCCAAAAATCAGAATTGAAGTGAAGGCGTCCCGCGCGGTCGAGTTCAACAGAGACGAACCGCTCTACATTAAAGCGCTGCCGTCAGACTCAACAAAACGGTTTGACATGAACTTCCAACAGATCAAGCCTTCTTGCTGCGAGGTCTTTGTCTGGATGGCGGCATGGAGGGATGTCATCAAATACTGGGTGATGTCATCCGGCGAAGTAGAAGGCAATCCAAGTTATTCCAAGGGACAGCACCGCGGCAATGTTGGCGAGGGGCAACTGCACTTGAATGAGCAGAACATCCGCGCCTTCGACCGCTTTTTGGTAGAACCGAGAGACCTTGAAAACGCCATCAAGGGAGCATACAAACGGCAAATGAAGGAATGAAGGGTATTTAAATCGGTCCCTGGAACTTTCGCCAGCACCAAACCAGTAAACTTACGCGCTTTTCAAATTCCCTCTTGCGCTTTTCGGGATTCATCTGGTATAAACAATTTACCGAGAGCATTTGTGTGGCTGGCTGGGCGCTTTTCTGCAACTCTCGTGCGCGTCCGGCATCTAATGTTGTAGAGGGACGAGATCCCTCAATCGTCCCGGCCACGGGACTTGATTCGGAAACAACCAGTAGGTTTCTGAAGGGTACCTTCAAAGCAAGGACCTCCAAAAGTAAGATCTTTTCTCAATTTTCTGTCTTCCGCCGTCGCATGGCTTGAAAAGCCGTCTGCGCCGAAATTGGGCGCTTGGCTTCTTTAAGAACAAGATAGCGGAAGGCCATACCGTTGCGCGCTGTAACGAGCGTATCAGTCGCCCTCAGGGGCTAAAGCCCGGTTTTAGTTGTGGCCTTATCGGCACGACTGAAGTCGCGCCCTTCCCGGTTGTTCCTGAATCCGGGGCTGATTTCTGCTCCCCAGTCCGCCGCCTCGACTGAAGATCCTCCGACTCTCCCATTGTGGAAAAGAGGTGGAAATTCTGTGAAGCGCTTGCGTTGACAGGGTCTTGTGCGCAACGTATGTTTGTAAGGTTTCGAGGACAGTCGAATGCGGACTGTGAACTGCGGCTTTCGGGCCGTCGCGGGCATGAGTGCCCGCGCCACACAAAGCATTCGCCTGGACTGAATTCGCTCCGCTCAGGCGGAATGCGATTCGGTCTTTGACAACTCGGTTGAACGTGCCAGTCGTGAGAGAACGGATTCGGGCATAAGTCTGAAACGATCTCACAAGATAGGCCACTGGATCGGAGAGCCGGAGCAATCCGGAAGGAAGATCTAAGTGGTCGCCATCACATCCCTTTCGAGCGGATGGAGATGGCAGCCCACCTTCTACCCGTCGGTGGGCGAACAGGTTTCAAACGAGAGTTTGATCCTGGCTCAGAATCAACGCTGGCGGCGTGCCTAACACATGCAAGTCGAACGAGAAAGTGGAGCAATCCATGAGTAAAGTGGCGACCGGGTGAGTAACACGTGACTAACCTACCTTCGAGTGGGGAATAACTCCGGGAAACCGGGGCTAATACCGCATAACATCGAAAGATCAAAGCCGAAAGGCGCTGGAAGAGGGGGTCGCGGCTGATTAGCTAGTTGGCGGGGTAACGGCCCACCAAGGCGAAGATCGGTATCCGGCCTGAGAGGGCGCACGGACACACTGGAACTGAAACACGGTCCAGACTCCTACGGGAGGCAGCAGTGGGGAATTTTGCGCAATGGGGGAAACCCTGACGCAGCAACGCCGCGTGGAGGATGAAGCCCCTTGGGGCGTAAACTCCTTTCGACCAAGACGATAATGACGGTACTGGTGGAAGAAGCACCGGCTAACTCTGTGCCAGCAGCCGCGGTAATACAGAGGGTGCGAGCGTTGTTCGGAATTATTGGGCGTAAAGGGCGCGTAGGCGGTGCCACAAGTCACTTGTGAAATCCCCGGGCTTAACTCGGGGCCTGCAGGCGAAACTGTGGTGCTGGAGTGTGGGAGAGGTGCGTGGAATTCCCGGTGTAGCGGTGAAATGCGTAGATATCGGGAGGAACACCTGTGGCGAAAGCGGCGCACTGGACCATAACTGACGCTGAGGCGCGAAAGCTAGGGGAGCAAACAGGATTAGATACCCTGGTAGTCCTAGCCCTAAACGATGATTGCTTGGTGTAGCAGGTACCCAATCCTGCTGTGCCGCAGCTAACGCGATAAGCAATCCGCCTGGGGAGTACGGTCGCAAGGCTGAAACTCAAAGGAATTGACGGGGGCCCGCACAAGCGGTGGAGCATGTGGTTCAATTCGACGCAACGCGAAGAACCTTACCTGGGCTCGAAGCGCAGTGGACCGGGGTAGAAATATCCCTTCCCCTTAAAAGGCTGCTGCGGAGGTGCTGCATGGCTGTCGTCAGCTCGTGTCGTGAGATGTTGGGTTAAGTCCCGCAACGAGCGCAACCCTTATCCCTAGTTGCCATCGGGTCAAGCCGGGCACTCTAGTGAAACTGCCTCGGATAACGAGGAGGAAGGTGGGGATGACGTCAAGTCCTCATGGCCTTTATGTCCAGGGCTACACACGTGCTACAATGGTCGGTACAAACCGTCGCAAACCCGTGAGGGGGAGCTAATCGGAAAAAGCCGGCCTCAGTTCGGATTGGAGTCTGCAACTCGACTCCATGAAGCTGGAATCGCTAGTAATCGCGGATCAGAACGCCGCGGTGAATACGTTCCCGGGCCTTGTACACACCGCCCGTCACATCACGAAAGTGGGCCGTACTAGAAGCTGGTGTGCTAACCGCAAGGAGGCAGCCGTCCAAGGTACAGCTCATGATTGGGGTGAAGTCGTAACAAGGTAGCCGTAGGAGAACCTGCGGCTGGATCACCTCCTTTCTAAGAGAGAACGTCATGGCACTCAC
>CAVRDS010000053.1:0-190696 GCA_963719865.1 uncultured Acidobacteriota bacterium
TTACAGCAGGCCGACGCGGCAATCGGGTATGTAAACGCTCAATATCAATACCGTCTGGCTCTTTCGACTCTCAATTTTGAAATTGGAATCCAGCCCTGAAGGATCGTAGGAAACCTTGACAGCCTGGGGGCGCTGAGAATGGCGCGGCGGTCGCCCTCGCTAAATCTGCCTTCAGCTAACTTGCCAGACGGTATCGAGCACGGTGCCGTCGACCCACTTCACGACGGCCACGGGGCGATCTCCACGTTTCGGACGGCGAGGTTTTCCGCCGCAGATCCGTTCCACTTCTCGTTGGATTTCTTCGAGTGATCGGATCGGCAACGTCGATCCCCGCGTCGCGTCAAGCAGGTCCTGGCGCTTGGGATTGATGGCGATACCGCGCTCGGTCACAACCACATCGATCAATTCGCCCGGTCCGCACAGCGTGGTCACTTCGTCGACGATGACCGGAATGCGGTCGCGAAACGAGGGTACGGCAAGGATCGTGCATCGCGAAGCCAGGCAATTCTGCCAGCCGCCAATGCCATGAAGCAACCGTCCGTCGGAGTGGGTGACCACGTTGGCGTTGAAGTGAGTATCGACTTCGGTGGCCCCGAGCACCACCGCGTCCACCATGGAGGCGAAGTTTCCCTTGCCGTGATAGTTGTAAGAAGTGAACGGTGAAGTGGCAACGTGCCGGGGATTATTGGCGATCGAACGGATGCCGTCGAGGTCGAAAGTCTGCCCGTCAAGGATGTAGTCGGTCAATCCTTCTTCCAGTAATTCGACCAGATATTTGGTCGACCCGCCGCGCACAAACCGCGCTTTGACGCCGGCCTGCTTCATCATCTGCTTGAGATAGCCGACAAACGCAAGGGCGATTCCTCCCGCGCCCGCCTGAAATGAGAATCCGTCGCGCATGATGCCAGCATCCCGCAAAAAGTGCGCCACAAATTCGGCGATGCGTAGGCGATCGGGCGACCGCGTGATCTGCGTGGTGCCCGACACGATACGCGACGGATCGCCAATCGAATCTACCGCAACGACGTGATCCACATAATTTCCTTGAATCTGCCAGGGTACGCACGGGAAGGGAACCAGATTGTCGGTCACGACGATGACGCGATCGGCATACAGCGAATCCGCCAGCGCGAAGCCCAGCGATCCGCACGCAGACTTCCCGTGCGATCCATCGCAGTTGCCGAACGGATCGGCCGTAGGCGCGGCAATCACCGCAATATCAATGTGAACTTCGCCGTCTTGTATCGCCTGCCAGCGGCCTCCGTGCGAGCGCAGAACGCCCATGCCGCGCATTTTGCCTTGCGTGCAGTAATCGCCAAGCGGGCCGTTCATGCTGCCTTCGATGTGATCGATCACGCCCGCTTGCATCAGTTCGATCGCTCCCTTCTGGGAAGGGAACGATGCGCTGGGAAACCACGTCAGATCTTTAACTCCCATGCGCGCCGCGGTTTCCAGCGCCATCAACGCGACACGGTCGCCATCGCGCAAATGATGATGCGAAGAAATCACCATTCCGTCCCGCAACCCGCACTTGCGCAACGCCGTCTCGAGGTCCGGAACGCGCTTATCCCCGTCAGAGGGATAGTCAGAGGCGCTGCTGACTGGAGGCGAACCCTTAGTCCCCGTCGGACGATACTTTCCGACTCCCATGTAAGGAGCCTGCGGCCGCCCGTTCACCGTCTCCGGCACGTCGCGCCCGGCTGCATTTGCGATCAGTTCAGTTTTTTCCAGCACTGCCATAGAAACTCCAACTCATTCGGCCATCAGTGGATCAATCCCATGGCCTGCGCCCGCGCTACGAGTTTCAGGGCGCGTTGCACGACCGGCGGATCGATCATCTTGGAACCGAGGCTCACCACTCCCAGGCCTTTCTGCTGCGCGCCGTGAAAAGCGGCAACAATTCTCTGTGCCCGCTCGATTTCAGTCGCGCCCGGAGCGAATGCCTCGTGCACGACTGGAACCTGTGTAGGATGGACGCATCCCATGCCTTCAAAGCCGAGACCTCGGGAGTTGAGCCCCCAAACCCGCAAGCCTTCCATGTCTCCGACATCGCCGAAGACTGAATCGATCGCCTGCACCCCAGCCGCATGCGCGGCATTCACAACCCGTTGGCGGGCATAAAGAGATTCCGCGCCGGTCGAGGTTTTCACGACTCCCAGGTCGGCCGTGTAATCTTCCAGCCCAATCGTGAGGGCCACGATGTGATCGCTCACCTTGGCGATGGCGAAAGCATTTTCGATTCCGAGCGCGGATTCCAGAATCGGCATCAGCCAGATCGGCCGCGTGATGCCGTAGTCGGCTTTGATCTCGGCGATGCGCGTGTTTGCCGCAATCACCTGGTCAGGATTTTCAACCTTGGGAATCAGCACCAGATCCGGCGACTCGGGGACAACCTCGTCGAGATCTTCCAGTCCGAGGGGAAGCTGGTTGATGCGCACCATGCGCTCGCAGTGCAGGAAATCAACGGCGCGCAGCGCATTGCGCACCAGCAATCGCGCAGCATCTTTTTCCGCGGCATGAACGGAGTCTTCCAGATCGAGAATGACGGCGTCAGGTCCATGCAGCGCGGCATTGATGAAGTACTTGGGTTCGCTGCCGGGCAGGTAGAGCCGGGAGCGGCGAATGCGATCCCGGTCAGACGGACCCGGCGGGACGATCCGATCCGGAAGAACGCGCGTGCCCTCGCCCAACCCGGCCCGCCGGACCGCAGCCTCAATGCGCGCAGCGATCACAAAAGGCAGTGCGCCCTCGTCGCGAATCAAAATCTGAGCGTCGCGCACGCCGAGAGCTTCCAGCACTTCCTCCGCCTGCTTGCGGATGGAGTCGCCGTAATACGCATTCACCCGCGACTCCAGCTCAATCTGTAAGCCGCCGGAGTCACGGGGTTCGATACGCACATAAAGATCGGAGCGAATCTCGGGGCCGCAATGGCCCGCCTCCCCGATGCGGATTTCCGTTGCCACTGTCATAAGATCACTCTGCTAGATGCCGCCGCCCGCTTCCACCAATTCGCATTCTGCGAAGGTGGAATCCTGTTTCTGCAGCTTCGCTAACACCGCATCAGTCATTTCGATCGTGCTGGCTGCGCCCCGGCTGATTGCCGTCGGACCGCCGGAAATGCGCATCATGTCGTAGGTGCGTACTTTTCCCTCCTGCACGACTTCAGCGATTGCCTGCCGGAGGCGGTGCGCCTTCTGGATTTCACCGATGTACTCAAGCATCATGACCGCCGACAGGAACATTGCAATCGGATTCACAATGGGGGGATCGAGTTCCGCATACTTCGGCGCCGAGCCGTGAGTCGGCTCAAAGACCGCGACTTCGTCCCCAATATTGCCGGAAGCGGCAAAGCCCAGTCCGCCAATCAGCCCCGCGAAGGCGTCGGAGATCACGTCTCCGAAAAGGTTCGACGCCACCACCACCCCATACTCTTCAGGATTCTTGGTCAGCCACATGGTTTGCGCGTCGATGTTCGTCGACCACAACGTGATGCCGGGATATTCCTTTGCGACGGCTTTGGCTTCGTCCTCCATCATGCCGGAGGTCTCGCGTAGCACGTTCGGCTTCTCGCAAATCGTGACCGACTTGTAGCCGTATTTCTTTGCCCAATCGAAGGCCGCCTTGCAGATCTTGTGAGCAGCGCGGCGAGTTACGATCCGTACCGAAATTGCAAGATCGGCTCCCGCCACCGGGAGAAAGGGTTTAAATTTCGGATGCGACGCTAGCGCGGCGCGAACCTGCTCTGGCGGATTCGTCCATTCCACCCCGGCATAGAGTCCTTCGGTATTTTGCCGGAAGACCACGACGTTCACGCACGGCTCCTCGAAGCCTCCATCGGCCCGCTTGCGAATGAAATTCAGCGGATTCCCCGGAAACGAAATGCAGGGGCGAATGCAGGTGTCGAGGTTGAAGCGCTGCCGCATCGTTACGATGGGACTGAAGTAGGAATAACCCTTGCCGCGCAATTCCGGGCGTAGTTCCGCCTCGGCCTGCTTCTTCGGCTTGGAGGTGATGGCGCCAAACAATCCCAGTTTGTGCTTGGCGAGCAGATCGCTTGTGCGTTGGGGAAGCGCATTGCCTTCGCGACGCCAGCATTCCCATCCAATGTCAGCGTGGATGTATTCGGCATCGAACTCAACGGATTTCAGTAGCCGTAATGCCTCGGGAAGAACCTGATTGCCAATCCCGTCTCCCGGCATGGTGACGACAACATGTTTTGCCATGATTGCTTAATCTCCTGAAGCGACGAGGTCTGGATGCTCGCGCTTGTCTGAAAATCCCAGTTTCTGAGCGACCACATTCTCCGCGCCGCCGGCGATGACCAGCGACTGCGGGACACGTCCGAGCGGCGGAAAGGCGAACGACGCTTCCCGCCAGTTCAAGCTGCTGGAGACGAAATCAATGCTGATCGTCTCTCCGGGAATGATCGTCTTTTCCTTTCCTGCGATTTCGCTTCCAAACTGTTCGCGCAGCCGCTTGACCAGGCCGGGAACTTCAATGCACAAGAATCCATTGTTGTAGGCGTTGCGCAAATAGGTCTGCGAAAAGCTGGCGGCAATCACCAGCGGAATTCCTTTCGCCTTGAGGCAGGTGACGGCCTGCTCTCGGCTGGATCCCGTGCCGAAATTGAAGCCGCCGACGATGACGTCCCCGGCGCGAGTGCGCGCGGCGAACTGCGGATCGTAGTTCTCCATGATGACCCTGGCCATCATCTCCGGCGTCATATCGTCGCGATAGGTATAGTCCTTGTCGTAAATCGCGTCTGTGTTGATGTTCTCGGAGCACATGAACACGAGCCGCCCTTGCAGGCGCGTGGGAAATCCCGGCAGAATCTCCACGCGCTCCGGGCAGTAGCTGGGAGTCGGGAGTTCCTGATAAGTGCGTGCGAGTTGCACATCGGCGAAGGAACGCGAGCCAGTGATGTATCCGGCGACGGCGGACGCAGCCACAATCTCCGGACTCGCCAGATAGCATTGCGCATCGCGCGAACCCATGCGGCCTTTGAAATTTCGATTGGTCGCAGAGATTCCGACCTCGCCTTTTTCCAGCAGACCGGTTCCCAGGCCGATGCATGGACCACAACTGGGAGGCAACGGAATCGCTCCCGCATTCAAAAGCGTTTGCCAAACTCCACGCCGCTCCGCCTCCTGCTGCACCCACGCGCTGGCCGCTCCCACATAAAACTTCACGCCCGAGGCCACTTTCTTGCCGCGCAGAACTGAAGCCGCATCTTTCAGATCGGTAAGCCGCGAGTTGACGCAGGAAAGCAGGTACGCCTTCTGGATCGCGACCTTCTTTTTTTCGATTGCGGAAACAGATGTCATGGTCTGCACGGTGTCCGGACCGGACACATGAGGCGTCACTTGACTCAGGTCGAGCACGATGCGCGCGCTGTAATCGGCGTTGGGATCGGGCTGGGGCGGCCTCGTAGCCCAACTTTCGACATCTTTCTCGCTGAACCGGCGAATGCCGGAAGCTTCCAGGCAGGAATGCACCTGGCGCAAATACTGAATTGTGACCTGGTCCACCGGGAACCAGGCGACAATCGGTCCCCATTCTGTACTCATGTTGGAAATCGAGAACCGGGCGTCGATCGAAAGGCTAGCCACGCCCGGCCCCGCGAACTCGATGCCGGCGTTGAGCGCTTCGTCATGGTTGTACAGCCCGCACAGCGCGATGATTACGTCCTTCCCACTGACGCCTGGCTGCAACTTGCCTTCGAGCACGACCTGAATGGTTCGCGGAATCTGCCACCAGAATTCCCCCGTCGCCCACACCGCGGCAGCATCGGTCCGCACAATGGGCGTGCCGATGGCTCCCAACGCGCCGTACATATTGGAATGCGAATCGGAGGCGACCACGAACGATCCCGGCACGACATACCCGCGCTCGATCATGATCTGATGGCCAATGCCTGATCCTGCCGAATAGAAAGCGATCCTGTGTTCTGCCGCGAAGGCAGCGATGGAGCGGTATTTCTTCAGATTCGCTTCTTCGTGGTTTTGGATGTCGTGATCGATAGCAAAGACCGGCTGCTTCGGATCGTAGATACTGTTGGCGCCAATCGCCTTGAACTTGCTCATCACGGCGGAAGAGTTGTCATGCGTCAGCACGTGCAACGGACGAATCGAAACAAAGTCGCCGGCACGCAGCGGGCGCTGCGGGCCGTCTGACATGTGAGCTTGTGCGATTTTCTCGACAATCGTCTGCGACATAAAAACTCCTTCACGCCAGCAGGCTGTGCGGCGTGGCGGATGATCGTTTAGGCGACGACGGCGCTGCGTTTCGCGGTCCGGTTTCGCGCGCGCGTCTTGCCTTTCGGTCGCGAAGATTTTGTTTCCCGGACGTCTGCTTCCATTAACGCCATCAATACATTTACCGAGCCCACCCGCTCCAGATTCCATACCGAGTCTTTCACTCGTTTTTGTGCGCCTCCCGACAACACTCCATCAGCCAGAGCCCCAAATTTTTCTTCTACCTCCTGATCGGTCAAAGGATTGCGAGGATCACCTTTAGGAAAGTCGAGTTGCTTGGTATAAGAGCGTCCATCCTTGGTATTAATTTGCACGATTACCCTCTGTAATGCTGGAAATACTTTTTCGATCTCGGGATCGGCCACCACTTCAATCTTCTGCAGTTGTTCGCGAATCCTGGGATCCATAATCTTTTTCATGGTGAACTGCACCGGAGTGACCTGCCGTTCGACCAGTGCCGCCGCGATGACATAGGGCAGGGAATGATCGGCCGTCTCCTTAGTGTGCGGATCATACTTGCTGGGATCGGAGAGAATGTCGGCGGCCCGCGCCAGCGATCGGATCTGAACTTTTTCCACTTGCTCAGGATGCAGATCGTTGTTCTTGACCAGGTCGAGCACGGCGGAGATGGGCGTGTGCGTCAACGCCTCGGTGGGGAAAGCCTTCATGCCGCATTGCGTAATGCGCCACGATTCTCCCAGCCCGTCGGTCAGCAGATTGAGTTTCCACTCTGGTCCGAAGACGTGGGTTAGTCCCTCTTTGCCGTCGATGACGTGCTCCGGTCCGGAATAGCCTTTCTCGGCCAGCAGCGCAGCCAGGACGCCGCTTTGCGTCGCCATGGGGTCGACCGTATTTTTCATCATCGTCAGCTTGCCCGCGGTGACTGCGCCTAGCGTGCAATGGCGGCTGGCGGAGATACCAATCGCATGTTGAATCTTCTCCCAGGGCAGGTGCAGCGCGCGTCCGGCAACGATGGGCGAAACGAACGCTGTGAGCGTGGCATGGTGCCACCCCCGCTCGCGAATTCCGGGGAAGGCGGCTTCGCAGAGACGCATCTCGAACTCATGGCCCAGCACCAGGCCGACGATCAGTTCTTTTCCGTCACTTCGAGCGCGCTCGCACCCTGCGATCGCGGCCGGAAAAATGTCCGAAGGATGCGACGGATCCTGCTTCCAATAGATATCGTTGTAATCCATGCAGCGGATCATCAGAGCGTTAGCGAACGATGCAGAGACCGGGTCAACGCGTCGTCCGGTGCCGATCACGGTCGCCCGGCCGGGACCCGCAATTTCGTCGAGAACCTCAAGGGCCATCTTCACGTCATGTTGCTGATAGCCGCCCAGCGCGCAGCCCATGGAATCGAGGAAGAATCGTTTGGCCTGGTAAACCGCCTCGGCGGAAAGATGCCTGTACTCGAGATCGGCCGCCCAGCGCGACATCCGGGCCGTAACGGTTTCTTTGGGAGGAAGAGTCGGATTGGCAGGGGGCATGATGATTCCTTGATTACCGTTTCAGCTTGATGTTTTTCGGATTCTTGAAGGGTAGAAACGCCATAAAGTCTGCGTGATGCACGATGAGAGCTTCCGTCGAGCGCTTAACCAGATCCCCCTCGGCGGCATGCGCGGCAATGATGTGGCAGACGGCGTCCGGAACGCCGCATTCCAGAGCGAGAGCGACTCCGGTAAATGGATGGCGCAACGCTTCGCCGCGTTCGCTCTGCCGGCTCTTTCCGTCTGGGCCAAGTTCGTACTCCAGCAACTTGCCGACATCGGCCAGGATTGCTCCTGCAATGACCGTATCCAGATCGATCGGCAACGCTCGTCCCATGAACTCCTGCATCGCTCGAGCACTGTCGCGGGCGATGTGCACCACACAACGCTTGTGCTCCATAAAGGTGATCGGGCAGTTGGGCACTAGCAGCGTGAAGGGAATCTGGTTCAGGTCTTCCGGCTTCAGCGGACTGCGCTCGAGCGCCTTGACCCACGTTTCGGTAACTTGATCACGTAATTGGAGGTTCTCGATCCAGGCAATCTCCGGCCACAGCCGCTTGACGGTCTCTCGCATACTGGCGTCCGATGCGAACAACTGAGGCTATCTTGCGGGCACAGGCAGGCACGACGACTTGAATCACAGGAGGCTGTGATTGGAATACGACGCGGGCCATAGAGGAAGGATATGCTGCGTAAGTCGTTGAATCAAAATGCCGTTGTGGCATTACTGTTTTGTTAATAGAGCGGCGATTTCCAGGTCGATGGTTTCCGCCTTCGTCGATCCCATGTGCTTGGCGACGATTCGCCCGTCCCGATCCAGCAGAAATGTGATTGGCAATCCCAAGACTCCTCCGTAAGCCTCGCCGGTCTTGGCATCTCCCATCACCACGGGATAATCGATGTGGAATTGTTGATAAAAATCGCGAACAGGCTCGACACTATCATCCATCGAGACGCCGATGACCTGCAGGCCGCGGTCCGCATATTTTTGCTGCAGTTCGACAAAGTGCGGAGTTTCCTCGCGGCACGGATCGCACCAGGTTGCCCAGAAATCGAGCAGTACGACTTTCCCGCGATAGGCAGAGAGTCGGAGCGGCGTGCCATCCAATTGCGGAAGCACGAAATCGGGCGCGAGAAGATGCTCTTTCGCGATTCCTGTTTTCTCGGAGGGAGCCCGCCTGGAGCGAACGTAAATGCCGGTGAGAATCGCGGCGGCGAGAACCGCCAGCACAATCCGCTGGATGGTCGAACGCAGAAACTACTCTCCTCTCGCGGTTGGGTAGCCTTTATCGACCCAGTTCGCCCCGAAATTGTCGGCCATATAGAGAACTTTTACGTTGGTGAAGCCCATGGCTTGCAGGGCATCGAAGGCGGGCTTTACGTTGGGACAATGATTCCACGGGCAACAACCGCAGTAGAGAACGATGGATTTCTTTCGCGGCATAGGATCAACGCGCTTGCGCAGTTGCTGCAACCCCTCTTCGCTCGATGCCGGCCCAATGTACTCCGATCCCGGGATGTGCGCCTGCTGGTAAAGAACATGCGAGCCCACCTGGATCATCAGCGGCCTTTGCTTCCCCGCCTGAATTGTCTTTACCAGGTCTTCCGGGCTAACCAGTTGCGAGGCAGGAATGGAAGCTGCTTGTCCCGCGGCCTGTACGACGAAAGCGACGGCAAACACCACGGCCACGAGCGCCTGCGTCGTTACTGACATGATTTTCATAAGAAGCCTCGAAAAATATTTTTCCACCGGACCGTCAAGAATACACCTCGGAACTTATCACCGGTTCGCCCCTGCGAGTTCCCGCAGCCGGGCCGCTGCAACCTCAGCCGTGATGTCGCGCTGCGGGGTGCCCAGCATTTCGAATCCCACCATGAATTTGCGAATCGTCGCCGAGCGCAGCAGCGGCGGGTAGAAATGCGCGTGGAAATGCCATTCAGGATGATCCTGATGGTCCGTCGGAGAGGTATGAAAGCCCATGGAATATGGAAAGGGAACTGCAAACACTTTGTCGTACGTCCCCGTTACCTGTTGTAGCATCTGGCTCAATAACCGCGCATCGTCGGGGGTGAAATCATTCATGCTGGCCATGTGGCGCCGGCTGCATACCAGAAGTTCGAACGGCCACACCGCCCAGAAAGGTACCAAGGCAACGAAGCCTTCGTTTTCACAAACAATTCGATCTTTCTGTCCTTGTTCTAAAGCTACGTAGTCGCATAGAAGACATTTGCCGTGCGACTCAAAATAAGCTTGCTGCGCCGCGAGTTCCTTTCGCGGCACCTCGGGAATTGAAGAGGTCGCCCAAATCTGGCAATGGGGATGAGGATTGCTGGCACCCATCATGGCCCCACGGTTCTCTAAAATCTGCACGTAGTTGATCGAGTCCATGCCGCCCAGTTCCCGAAATTGTGCCATCCAGGTATGGACCACCAACTCGATTGCTTCTGGCGACATGCTGGCCAGCGCCAGATCGTGTCGTGGAGAAAAGCAGATCACGCGGCAAATCCCGGATTCGCCTTCGGCGACCAGCAATCCCTTGCCTTCGAGATCGATTCGGTCGTGGGGCGTTTGAGCCTTGAGCGCGGGAAAATCGTTTTCGAACACAAATGTCGTCTGGTACCCCGGATTGCGAATTCCACATGCCCGAGCATTCCCGGGACACAGATAGCAATTGGGATCGTAAGCCGGTTCGGGTGCGGTTTGTACGCGCTCCAATTCTCCCTGCCAGGGACGTGCGGTGCGATGCGGCGAAACCAGCACCCATTCGTTCGTGAGAGCGTTCAGCCTGCGGTGAGGATCTTCGCTAAGTTTCAAGTTTCAGACCTGGCAGCATTTTACGACGAGACGAGGGTGAGACCCATAGCCATGCGACAGCTCCTGCGCTGAGAGATCAGCGATCACTTAGGTGCATGGAAAGGCGCACATCCGCTTGTGATCAGGCGCACATTCTAATGATGTTGCGGCGACCTAGAATTTTTATGGTGTGCTATGAAATCCTCAGAAAAGGTTCGTGTGTTCGTATTTTCTCTTTTCCTTTTCGCACTGATAGTTTTCGCGGTCGCGTACAGGCCAATCAATGCCATGAGTCACCCGGCAGATCAGACAAGAGCCGTGAGTATGCAAGGCAGTTCTGAAAATTAATGTGCCTTTGGGCTGGAGGGAAGAGGGACCACGCTACCGCAAGAATCGTACTCGACCTCGGCCTTCGAGCCGCAGATGAACAGTTACCGGCTTCCCGAAGGTGCGGAGGTACTAAACGTCTCCGGCGGGTCAAAGAAGCATTGGTGCCACAGAGCTGAGTCCGAGAGCGTGCCCGCGACCCACTGCTGAAGGCTAGCCGCGGTGGCGGCAATCATGCCGCCGTCGGCGGAATCAAAAATCACGACGACACCTTGCAGATCCTGATGCTTCTGCGCGCTTTCTTTGTAGCTTTTTTCCAATAAGAATTTCGCGTACTCGAGGCGATCCTTAGGGCCGCTATCTTTGGCCGCTTCATCGACCTTCTGTACGGAAATAATCTTCACAGTCTTGCTGCGCAGCGGCTCCCAATCTCCGGGAAACGGCGCCGTTTCTTCGCGAATCACATGAAACAGGTCAGCGGCCGGCGCCTGGGTAGAGGCCGTCGGCACATCCGTGTCTGCGATGCCGTCAGGCATTTCAACGCTATTGCGCCAAATCCACCCGCGGGAAAGTCCCGAAATCCGCACATGCACCCAGTCCGCATTGAAATTCAGTAGTTCGAACTCATCATGCGCGCTGGCTAGAAATTGCGCTTTCGCCGTCAAGCTTGGAGTCGCCACCACCGGCGTACCAGATTTTTTCACCGCAACCAGATTGCGGGGATGCGCCATGTTTTTCACCACTTCTTCCAGACTCGTGGCTTCCGCCTGCAGGGCGCTGTCCTCCTTCTCGAGGCGCAATTGGTCCGGAGTCGGCGCAGCGGAGGGTGGCGCGGGGATGCTCGTTCCGGGCGTCGTAGGGAAGGTTCGGGGGATGTCGGGGCTGGCCGCAGGGATCGCGGGCTCCGCGGTTTTCTTTGCTTCGACCACGGGCTTCGAAGTTGCAGCCGGCGCTGGAGCCGAAGCCGTGACTGCGACTGTAGAACGAGGCGGAACTGGAGCCGGCGCCGGAATCGGTGCTGCTGCCGGGGCTGCCGCCGCCGTCCGACTTTCCGTTTCTGGCGCGGTCTTCGCCACTTCATCGCTCAGTTGATCGAGCAGGTCGGCCTCAAGCCGGCCATTAGATGGGAGCAGTTGGTATCCGGAGTGGGAACCTGCAGGATCCGCATACCAGGCCGTCACTTTGGAGGTGACGCGCACGATGCAGCCGCCGGCGCGGGTGGGAGTCACTTCGACCGCGGACTGATAATAGCCGCGCTGATAATGCTCTAGTGGCTGCCCTCCAGGCTTGGCGAATCCATCCAGCGTCGGCAGGCGGCCCGCCAGATTTCCCTGAATCGCCTTGAGTGCTTTTTCGATGGTTGCCTTGGACTGCGGGAAGGCGCGCTCGGAGGAAGCGGTTTGTGCCTGCCCAAAAACCGAGCCGAGCACCACCGCCAGCAGCGCTGTTCCGTTCAGCAAACCAGCCATTCCCAACCTTGCTTTCATGGCAATAGCCCCAGATCATCGCGCAGCATCCATCCGTGTTGGCCGTCGTGAGTTTCCACTCCGTACCAATAGGGCGTCGAAACGACGATGAGAACCTCCGTTCCCGGCGCCAGCGACTGCAAGGTGCTTGCGGTATGGAACGGAGCGGATTTGAGCGGCGCGCCCGGTGCCTTCACCAGTCGCTGCACTTGACGCCGAAGATCCTTTACGTGCTCTTCCAGGGTTTGAGATGAATCGTCAACGTTGGCGCTGGGAGGTGGCGAACTGGGCGAAGGCGATATCGTGTCCGCAGATGGCGCGGCTGAAAGCGTCGAAGCGGAAGAAGCTGTCGGACTGGAAGTCGACTCTGCGGCCGATGACGCCGCCGGACGCGCGGGAGTCGCGACCGAGGGAGCGGGCGTGACCTCCGCCACTGTCGTTGCAGCTGCGGGAGGCTGGGTCGAAGCCGCCGTCGCATTCCTTGACAAAGCCATCTTTTCGCGCGCTGCTTGGTTTTCCTTTTCCGCTTCAGCAGTCTCGCTCTTCATCAGCTCGATGGAATCGAGTCGATCATGAATGTCTTTGTATTCTGCGCTCTCTACCGAACCATTGGAGGCGTGCGAGACGCGGCGAAAATCTTCCACAAAGCGCGCGTCGATGCGAAGCACCGTGTGGTCGGTGCCTTGGGGCTGCACGATGTAGCGAACGGCTAGCGTGCCCGAGTCGCCGCTATCCTTGAAGTTTCGCGGGTCGAGCGCCCTTAGGCGAATTTTGTAAAACACCTTGCCGTTCTCTACCTTTTCCGAAAAAACCCGCGTCGTACTGACCGCGGTGGCTCCCATGACGTATTGGTCCTTGTTGTACTCCTTGGTTCCTCGGATGATTCCGTCCTGGATCACGTCTTGCACCACCTGCGTGACCTCGCTCTCGGAAAACGGCACATTGACGATCAGGCCGGCGCCGTATTGCAGATTGTCCTTGTCGCGGGCGGGTAGTTGGATCGCCGCGAACATCAGCAGAAGTCCCAGACCAGTTTTCCACAAGCCTGACGACACGAACTCCGATTGATCGCGCACCGGCGACCGGTCAGCTTTCGAGAATACAGTTCTCGACTCCACCAAAAAGCCTCCCTGGCAGCAAAAGAGTCTCAACTCTCTCCCGGCCCTGTCAACTCCCGCGAAAAAGCTGATCTCAGGGTCGACAGCCATTTCGCGTGCAATTTACTTTGTAAAAAGAATGTAAAAAAAATTCTTCCAACCCTCTTGCAAGTAATTGCGTTCGCATAGTAGCATTCACCTCCGGTACGGTGGTAGGACCTTCTGGCCAGAAAATCGGTTTAGGGGCCTGCTCTTGGGAAGCGCGCGCTTGGAGGGGTCCAAGTGCGATCGCTGTGCAGTGGTTCTCTCCCTTTGCATTGTTGTGGGAATGCAGTGAAAAACACAATTGCCTCCTGAGGAGTGCGCCATGGATATGGGGATGCAGTCTCGCCCTTGTGGGAAACTGTCGTGGGGAATTCACTTCCTGGCTGGGGCTCTGGTCTTAGTCTTCCTGGTCCTGAGCAGCAGTCAAAATGCGAATGCGCTTCCCGCCTTCGCCCGAAAGTACGGCCTTCGTTGTTCCGCCTGTCACGAATCCTGGCCGATGCTGAACTACTTCGGCCAGAAGTTCAAAGACAACGGCTACCAGTTAATGAATGATCGCGATTCGCCGATCTGGCAGAATCCCGGGTACTGGCCGGTTACCTTCCGCATCACGCCGATCTGGCATCGCGTAAGCACGGGCAAGGTGGAAGTGGACACGTATCCCGGAGGTACCCTGAATCCGAATTCGGCGGTCCAGCGCGTCACGACCTCCGGTTTCGACTTGAGCGGGCTCGACTTCCACACCGGTGGCACGCTGGAAAAGAACATCTCATTCTATGTATTACCTTCCTCCGACAACACCGCTTCCTTCCATTTCGAGACGGTGATGGCGCGGTTGGACAATGTTTTCGGCAGCACTTGGCTGAACATCAAGTTGGGCAAGTTCGAACTCGACAACTTGCTCTCGGAAAAGCGAATTCTTACGCTCACCGGCAACGGCGGAATCTACCAGCTCTATCACTTCATTCCGGTCGGCGATGGCAACATCTTCGGCCAGATGGGTGATAACCAGCTGGGCGCCGAGTTGATGGGGCACTCCTATAACGATCGCACGCGCTATTCTGCCGCACTGCTCAGTTCGGTCGACGGGAACGTGGGCTTGCCTTACGGCAATGCTTACACGGGCTTCTTCACCGTGAGCCAAGCCTTCGATGTCGGAAAGCTTGGAGTTGACCGCATCGGCGCGTACGCCATGGTCGGTCAGGCTCCCACATACTTCCTCACTTCCGGCGGCGCGCCTCAACCGGGTACTGGACTCAGCAATAAGGGGTTCCATCGCGAAGGCTTTGTCGGATTGTTCTACTTCGGCGAGCACGCCGATGTAACGGTCGTGACCCAGCATGGCTACGACAACGCGTGGTTCGGCCAAGGCTATGGCGACCTGATCGGTGGCACCGTCACGGGGAATAACACGCCCGGGACTACGCTGTTGGCAGGTTCGCAGGCACCGACTTGGAACGGCGTTCTGGTAGAACCTCACTACGTCTACAGTCCACAACTTCTCTTCCTCGCGCGTTACGAGACGCTTCGCATGTCACGGCAATCGGACGGGCCGGGATATACCGGGACCAATGCCTTGGGGCTTACCGGCCAGGCGCCTTCCAATTACGGCGATATCTCGACCTACACGCTCGGGTTCCGCTACAACCCGTTCATGACCAGCCGCGCCGGTTTCGCCTGGCACAACGAGTACAACTGGCTGCACCAGGACGGCACCGGACCTTCACTCTCGTCGTCCCTGGCCAACGTCAACACCAGCGAATTCCTGACCGGATTTGATTTCGATTTCTAGAGAGGGCATGATGCGAACAAAATTGCAGATGTGGACGCTGATTATGGGCGTGGCTGCGGCTCTGGCCCTCCCCACGCTTTCTCGGGCCCAGCTGTCGACTGAGGAGATTCAGTCGCGCATTGGCATGGAAAGCCATATCGGGAACGTTACCGGTCACGCCAAGGACGGCAAAGATGACTACCGTCGCTACTGCGTTGGCTGCCACGGCGACCTTGGAGACGGGAACGGCGAAAACGCTGCCTGGTTCGACACCCCTATGTACCAAAAGCCACGCGACTTCCAATTGGGCGTCTTCAAGTGTCGTTCCACTCCCACCGGAACCCTGCCCGCAGACCAGGATTTGTTTGACGCCATTACTCGCGGCTTCGACCGGTCCAATATGCCGCCCTGGAGCACGTTCACCAAGCAGGAGCGGGCCGACCTGGTGGCATGGGTCAAGCACTTTTCTCCTCGTTTTGTGAGTGAAAAGCCCGGGACCCCCATCCAGATTCCTCCCGAGCCGGCGGTTACTCCAGAGCGTATTAAGGCGGGGCGCGACGTATTTGCCCGGGTGCAATGCTGGAAGTGCCACGGCGTGCAAGGCATGGCCAATGGGCCGTCGGCGGCAACCCTTACCGACGATCAGGGCCGCCCCATCGCCCCCTTTAACTTTACCGAGGGCTCCAAGCCGAAGTGCGGCGATACGGATCGTGATATCTACAGAATTTTCATGACCGGTCTCGACGGCACTCCTATGCCGTCGTTTGCCGACAACATTAAACCCGATGAGGCCTGGGACTTGGTGTTCTATCTGCGAACCTTCATGTCTCAGCACAGCAAAGAGAAGGAGATGGCAAAGCAACTCGGCCTGAAGCCGGTCAATCCAAATGCGCCTGCGGGACAACAGTAGAACCTGATATGGCATCGCAGGGGGAGTCAACTTTGCAGTCTTGTAAGGAGAGAGCCTCAATGAAGAAGCGAAGCAGTTTTGTGGCGCTACTATTGGCTGTTGTTCTGATTTCCGGTGGTGCACTCGTTCTGGGAGGAAAGGTCAACGCCGCCGGGGAAGGCAAGATTACCGGCACCGTGAAACTTGATGGCACAGCCCCGCACATGAGGGGCATTGATATGTCCAAGGATCCCTATTGCGTGAAGGCTAATTCGGCCTCGCCCGCGCACCTGGAAACTTACGTGGTGGGTTCGAACGGCGGCTTGGAGAACGTGGTTCTGTACATATCCGAGGGTTGGACAGGCAGTGCCTCGACCACCACCGCGGTGCCGGTGTTCGATCAAAAGAACTGTATGTACACTCCCCACGTGCTGGCGCTCGATGCGGGCCAGATGTTTAAGGTTGTGACCAGCGACCAGACCACCCACAACATTCACCCACTCCCCAATCCGATGACGGGCAACATCCCGTGGAACCAGTCGCAGCCGCCGGGCGCCGCGCCGATTGAGAAGAGCTGGAAAAATGCCGAAGTAATCCCGGTCCAGTGCAATATCCATCCCTGGATGCATGGCTGGCATGTAGTCGTAAAGGGACCGTACGCGACTACGGATGCAAATGGCAACTACACCATCAACAATGTGCCGCCGGGAAATTACACCATAACCGCCTGGCACGAACCCGATCAGACCATGACGCAAAAAGTGACGGTCGCCGCAGGCAAGCCGGGCACCGCCGACTTTACGTTCAAGGCAAAGTAGGGTAGGTGTACTCGCGTTTTTTGCAGATCATCACCGAATCGCCGCAGTCATGGGGCTGCGGCGGTTCGTACAAGTTCCAGCTAACTTAGCCAAAGGTGGAGCGATATGGCGAAGATATTCGCGGTGACGATTATTCTGATCGCAATCGGTTCGGCGATTCCCATCGTGATGCACACCTGGTATTTGCCGCAGGACATCTCCACTCACGGTCCGCTGATTGACGAGCAATATTCGGAAACGATGGCGGAAGCGGGCATTTCTTTTCTCGCCTCGCAATTGCTTCTGGCTTTCTTTATCTGGAAATTTTCGAACCCTGCGCCGGGGGCGAAGGTCCGCAACTTCCCTGGGGGGGCCACCGGACTCGTAGTCGCTGCCTTCCTGCTGGTCGGTACCGAGGTTTTGGCGCTCGGTATCTTCGGAGCCAAGGCTTGGGCGAGCGTGTATTTTACTCCCCCCGCAGCCAATGCGATGCCCATTCAAGTGCAGGCGGGGCAGTTCGCCTTTTATTTCCGCTACCCTGGCCCCGATGGAAAATTTGGCCCTCTTCATCCCGACCAGATCAATGAAGCCAATGCCAACTTCTTCGGTCTGGATCAAACCCACGATCAGGATTCCAAGGACGATATCGTGACGGCGGAGATGGCGATTCCCGTGAACCGGGAGATCCACTTGCTCATGCATTCCAAAGATTTGGGGCACTCGTTCTTTGTGCCTGAACTACGAGTCCAGCAGGACTTCGTCCCCGGCCTCGATGTGTCGATTCATTTCACCGCGACGAAGATTGGCAAGTACGAAATTGTCTGTACCCAGCTTTGTGGCCTGGGGCATTACAACATGAAGGCCTATCTCGAAGTAATGAGCCAGGAAGACTTCGATAACTGGATCAAACAGCAGGCGGCATTGCAGTAGCTGTATCACGCATCGTCTGGACAGACCAAAGATTCCTTGTGAGGTGAGCGCAATGCACGACATGTCGGCACACGCAGCGCAGCACGGAGCTCCGACAAGCTTTATCCGGAAGTACATCTTCAGTCTCGACCACAAGGTCATCGGCAAACAGTATTACGCGCTGGCCTTGGTCGCGGTGGTCTGGGGAATGGTGCTCTCCTGGATCATGCGCATCCACCTGGGATGGGCGAATTTCCCGATTCCTGGACTGCACTTTCTTTCCAGTACCGGCGCGCCCGGCAATGTCATGACGCCGGAATATTATTTGCAATTGATGACCATGCACGGAACGATCATGGTCTTCTTTGTGCTTACGACCGCTCCCTTCGCGGCGTTCGGTAATTTCTTCCTCCCCATCCAGGTGGGCGCGGAAGATATGCCCTTCCCCCATTTCAATATGATGTCGTTCTGGGTCACGTTCGTGGCCTTCCTCGTCCTGGTTTCGTCCTTCTTCGTCGGAGAGGGACCGACTCTCGGCGGATGGACCCAGTATGCGCCATTGAGCGCCGTAGGTTCTGTGTCGGGGCCGGGGCAGGGTTTGGGCGTAATTCTCTGGGCTGCCTCGATCGCCATTTTCTGCGTGGGCCAGTTGCTGGGTTCGTTGAACTTTATCACCACCACCCTCGACATGCGGACTCGGGGCATGTCGCTGATGCGCCTCCCGCTGAGCTGCTGGGGCTGGTTCATCACGTCGGTGATGGGCCTGACCGCATTCGCGGTTCTCATGCCTGCCTGCATCCTGCTGATCCTCGATCATGTCGCCGGAACCAGTTTCTTCGTTGCGTCAAACTTGGTGATCAACGGCCAACTGCTGCCCCATACCGGCGGATCCACTCTGCTCTGGCAGCACTTGTTCTGGTTCTTCGGACATCCCGAGGTTTACATCGCCATTGTGCCGGGCATGGGCATCGTTTCCCACGTCCTGATCACCAATATGCGCAAGCCGATGCTGAGCCACAGGGTGCTCATTTATTCCATGGGCTCTCTAGCGGTTCTCAGCTACATGGTCTACGGCCACCATATGTTCGTCAGCGGCATGAACCCGTTCTCGTCGCTGGCGTTCTCGTTCCCCACACTGGTGATCACGATTCCATCCACCATCGTCGTGCTGATCTGGCTGGGCAGTCTGTACGGTTCCAAGCTGCGAATCAACGCCGCATCCCTGTTCGCGCTGGGATTCATTTCCATGTTCATCAGCGGAGGCGTCAGCGGCTTTTTCCTGGCTCAGCCTTCCATCGACATCATGCTGCATGCAACCTATTTTGTGGTCGGCCACTTCCATCTGGTCATGGCGGTGGCGGCCATCTTCGGCATTTTCTCCGGTACCTACTTCTGGTTCGGGAAGATGACCGGGCACATGATGAACGAGACGCTGGGCAAGCTCCACTTCTGGCTGACTTTCGTGGGAGCCTACTGCATCTTCATGCCCTTTCACTATCTTGGAATCGCCGGCAACGTGCGTCGCTATCAGGCGTTTACCGACGACTACCTGATCCCGCTGATTCCCCTGCACAAGTTCATTACGGTGGCCGCGGTCGTCACCGGGCTCGCCCAGTTCATTTTCATCTACAACCTGATCTATAGCCGCTTCAAAGGTGCGCCGGCATCGGACAATCCCTGGGAAGGTACCTCGCTGGAATGGAGCACCTCTACGCCGCCGCCGCACAACAACTTTGGTGACAAGATGCCGGTCGTTTATCACGATCCCTATCAATACAACATCGAGGGAGCGAGCACCGAATTTGTGATGCAGACCTCGCCAGAACAATTTGTGAACCCGCACGAGGAAAAGTAATTTTCCCAATGCCGAGCTTTTACCCCGGGAGATTCAGCAGTATGGCGACAACAATTCAACCACCGCCGCATATCGAAGCCGAACGCTTGGTCAGCCATTCCGGCAACGGAGGGTGGAGAAATCTGGTTCCGGCCGACGGAGATCTGCGGAAGATTAAAAACTCCTCTCCTCCTCCCGCCAGCACCGGAATCTGGGTGGGATTGGCTGCAATCACTATGACCTTTGCAGCCTTTACCAGCGCGCTGATTGTTCGTCAGGGAGCAGCGCAGGATTGGCGGCATATCACGCTTCCTCCGGTCCTTTACCTCAACAGTCTGGTGATCATCGCCAGCAGCTTTACTCTGGAAATGGCGCGTCGGCGCATCGCTGCTTTCATGGGAGGCTTGCGAACGAGCGCCGAGAGCCCGGCACGCTGGCTTTACGTGACCCTGTTCCTGGGGCTGCTCTTTGTTGCCGGCCAGACCTTTGCCTGGGTCCAGTTGAAATCACAGGGGTTCGGGCTCGCCTCAAATGTCAGCTATTCGTTCTTCTACGTGCTCACCGTAGCGCACGCTCTGCACGTATTCGGCGGGCTCGGAGGGTTAGTGCGTGCCATCGCAAAACTGAACCACAACGCTCTGCGACGGAGCACTTTGGACGCCACTTCGCGCTACTGGCATTTCATGGGCATTCTGTGGCTGTATCTGCTTTTACTGCTTTGGATGAAACTCTAGGGTTGGGAGGCAACGTGAGCCAAGCTGATCTTTCAATTCAAGCGCATTCCATTCAGGCGCAAGTGGCGCGATCCGAAGCGACGGACGTAATGACGGCGCCGGCGTTTTCTGTTCCCGCAAAGAAAATGGCGATGTGGTTGTTCATCATCGCAGACACAGCTACCTTTGCCGGCTGTCTCGTCGCCTACGGATTTATTCGCAACGGCACTCCCGATTGGCCAAGACCGTTCCACAGCATTACCAATGTCGCGCTGATGACATTGATTCTGCTCACTAGTAGCTTGACCATGCTGATTGGAGTGAGGGCAGCTCAGCGAGGCGACAAAGCCGGAGCTTTCCGCTGGACCATGCTTACTGCCGCGGCCGGAATTCTGTTCGCCGCTCTGCACATTCGTGAATGGATGGGACTGATTGGGGAAGGCACAACTCTTTTCCACAATCCATGGGGTACGCCTCTGTTTGGTTCCGCGTTCTTCAGCATCACCGGCCTGCATCTGTTGCACGTCACCGGCGGCGTCATCGCCCTCATCGCCGTCGCCATCCGCTACAGCGGAGGACGCTACAACGCCGACGACCTCGAAATTACCGGACTCTACTGGCACTTCGTGGATCTGGTTTGGATGTTCGTCGTACCGATGGTATATCTTCTGAATTTAGCCCACTGAAAGACGGAGCAAACGACTATGGCGACCGCCGAAGATCACAAGAGCAGTGGAATGGGGAAGGACCTCGTCGTCTACCTTTGCATTTTGGCCCTCGCAGCGATACAGTTCGTCATCGCTTATCAGAGTATTAGCGGCTATCAGATGTTTGTTCGCATGCTGATCGTCGCTATCGTCGAGGCTTCGCTCGCGCTTTTGTTCTTTATGCACCTGAAGGATCATCGCGGGCTTTTATGGTTTTTCGTGATCTTCACCGGCTTTGTGCTGCTGGCGATGCAGTATGGGTGGACAGACAGTTTCCGCCTGGTGGACGGCGTACCGTGGGCAAAGTAAACTGGAACGCCGCAACTTGCTCCTGATCCGCGCAACTATGAAGCTCTCGAGATCAATCTGGGTATTTGCTTTCGCGCTCGCGGGACTGATGGTTCTGCTGGCGCCGACGACAGCTTTTGGACAGAGTTGCGCCCTTTGCTACACCCAAGCAGCAGCCTCCGGATCGCGCATGATTCAGGCTTTGAAAAGTGGGATATTGATCCTTATCACCCCTCCGACGATTGGATCGATCGGGGTCATCATTATCATGTATCGCAAGCGCAATCAGGTCAGGGAGACAGAGCCCGGTGATGAATCCCGGCAAGACTGGTAAAATGGCAACCACTCACGTGCTACCTCATCCCGTTACTCTGCAGAACCTCAAGTCCAAGCTTCGGGACTACTACACCCTGACCAAACCTGAGGTGAACCTGTTGATCCTGATGACCACCTCGGCAGGATATTACCTGGCCTCTCGAGGTCCGGTGCGCATTGCGGGCTTGGTCAACACTCTGCTGGGTACCTTGCTGGTAGCCAGCGGCACGGCAACGTTGAATCAATGGATGGAGCGGGTGTGGGATGGCAAGATGCGTCGCACCGCGTCGCGTCCCCTACCATCGGGCCGGCTTTCGAGCCGCGAGGCGCTCGTGTTTGGCATCGGGCTGAGCATTTCCGGCGGTGTGTATCTTCTGCTGGCAGTCAACCTATTGTCTTCGCTGCTGGCGGTTTCGACCTTGCTTTCCTACCTGCTTGTTTACACCCCGCTTAAGCGCAAGACGCCGCTCTGCACGCTATTGGGAGCCTTCCCGGGTGCAATGCCGACGTTGATCGGATGGGCGGGAGCCTCAGCCGCCATCAACCGACAAGCCTGGTTCCTGTTCGCCATCCTCTTTCTCTGGCAATTTCCTCATTTTCTGGCGATTGCGCTGATGTATCGCGACGACTACAGTCGGGCCGGCTACCGCATGCTCCCGGCATTCGATCGTGACGCGCGCTTTACTCGCGCCGAAATCTTGGGATTCTCGCTGGTTCTGGTGCTCGCTACCATGCTTCCGCTGGCCGGGCGCGGCGGCCTGCTCTCTTGGTCCGCCATGTGCCTGGCAGGAGCGTTCCTTCTCTATTACGTGGGAAAACTTGTCGCATCGAGTTCCACCGTCAGGGCCAGCCGTCTCCTGCATGCTTCGGTTCTCTACCTCCCAGTGGTTCTCGTGATCATGGTCGTCGCGAAGAAGTAGGAAAGGAAGATCGCGGCTGCTATCGAGCTTTTCTTATTGTGTCCGACCGCAAAACATCACTCGCTCTCCCGGCAATGCTTCGGGGCGAGATCTGCTTTGTCATCGTGGCTGTGGCTATGATTGTGGCCATGAGTGAAATCGTTGGCGCACAGGGCCAGAAGCCTGTCCCACTGCGACGTTCCGAGGTCCAACGCACCCTGCCCATCACCAAGTTCTATGACACTCCCGATCCGCTTCCCGAGGGCAAACCGAGCGCCCTGATCCGCTCTCAAGAATTTGATCAATACGAGATCCCCTACTCGATAACCGCGATTCGCATTCTGTACCACTCGCGCTCCGCCAGCGGGAAAGATGTGGCAGCATCCGGAGTCGTGCTCTTTCCGTACGACAAAAAGCCACCCGCCGGGGGATGGCCGGTCATTGCGTGGGCACACGGTTCCACGGGGATCGCGCGGTCCTGTGCCCCGTCACTGATGCGAAATATCGGGTACGGCCCCTTCCTCTCGATGTATGTGAATCTGGGGTACGCTGTGGTCGCTGCAGATTACGCCGGGCTGGGAACCCGCTTCCGGAATGCATTTCTGGATGGTCCCTCCAACGCCACCGACCTGATTAATTCGATTCCCGCCGCCCGCGCCGCCGTTCCGCAGTTGGGCGCTAGGTGGGTTGCCATGGGAAAGGCAGAGGGAGGTTTAACGGTGGTCGCGGTCGCGGACCAAGAGAACGAGATTCGAGACTCAGGTTATCTTGGTGCGATCGCGATCTCGGATCTAGCCAGTCTAAGGGAAATTTACGCAGACTCCCCTCGCGGTTCCTCCAGCCTCATGCTTACCTCTTTGGCGTACGGGCTTAAGACGGTGTATCCCCAGTTCCAGGAAACCGATATGCTTACCCCCAAGGGGCTTGCCCTCTACCATGAGATCGAGCAGGATTGCTCAGAAGCAAGAACCGCTCCGGAGTTGCCTCCCGATCAAGTCGTGAAGCCAGGCTGGGAGAGCAATGCCTTCGTCTACCAATACTTCGATCGCAACGATCCCGGCCAGATGCGGGCTTACGGACCAATTCTTGTCATCAGCAGCGTCGCGCCTGCATCGAAACTCGCAACCGTAACGGCTCAAATGATCCATCGCATGTGTAAACAGGGCGATCGGATTCAGTGGGAGCAATATCCCGATCCCGACCCCGGGGACGTCATTGGTGATTCCGTGCGCGACCAGATTGGATGGATCGAAGGCCGGTTTGGCGGTCGCCCGGCTCCTGCCAATTGTCCTTAAAGTGTTTTCGGCCCGTGTTAGGTCCCCGGTGTTCCTCCGTGCCCTCTGTGGTGAATGTGACCGTGTTAGGTTCCCCAGTGTTCCCCTGTGCTCCCTGTGGTGAGTGTCTTTTCCCGATTTGACACCGGAAGAAAGCTTTCACCACAGGGATCACAGAGGAACAGAGGCGTTTTTCTGCCACTTCGCCTTTTGGAAAAACATCTCTGACGTGGTTTCCTTTCGCATGGCATAATCTTCCGCAAGTTCCTTCATCGGTGCCAAACTATGCGTCCAGTTCTGATTGCTGTTGTTTGTCTTGGTGTGTTCATGGTGGCTCTGCCTTGCGGAGCCGCGACTCCCCGCAGCAAGCCGCTGCAAATTTATTTCGTCGATGTAGAAGGTGGCCAGGCGACTCTGATCGTCAGTCCTTCGGGAGAATCGCTCTTAATCGATGCGGGCTGGCCTGACAATGAGGGCCGCGATGCCGATCGCATCGTGGCAGCCGCCCACCAGGCCGGGATCAAGCAAATCGACTACGTCCTGATCACGCACTTCCATCGCGACCACGTTGGCGGCGTTCCCCAGTTGGTGGAAGGCATCAAGGTCGGAACCTTCGTCGACCACGGGCCCAACCTGGAAGACTCCGAAGTCACCCGCACCGATTATGCCGCCTATGAAAAAGCGATCGCGGGTCATCCCCGTATGGTCGTGAAGCCGGGATGGGGCTTGCCGATTAAGGGCATCCAGGTTCGAGTGCTCGCCGCCGCCGGAGAGCACATCGACACGCCCCTGCCCGGAGCCGGCCTCGCGAATCCCTATTGCGCGTCGGAGCCCTCTGCCCCCGTCGACGACACTGAAAACGCGCGCTCCGTCGGTGTTCTCATTACCTACGGTCGTTTCCGATTCCTGGATCTCGGCGATCTGACGAAGAAAAAAGAGCTGGCAATCGCCTGTCCCAATAATCTGATCGGCAGAGTCGATCTTTTCCTCGTTACGCATCACGGAATGGATCTCTCCAACTCCAAGGCGCTGGTCTGGGCCGTGCAGCCACAAGTCGCGGTCATCGACAACGGTCCCCGCAAGGGATCCAGTCCCGCCGCCTGGCAAATCGTTCACGATGCGCCCGGCCTGGAAGATCTCTGGCAACTTCATTACGCCGAGGAGTCCGACAAACTTCACAACGTCGACCCAGACCACATTGCCAACGTGAAAGAACACTGCGAAGGCGCCTTCCTGAAGGTTTCCGCCGAAAGCGACGGCTCGTACACTCTCACCAACTCCAGAACCGGGGTTACGAAGAGCTACTCCTACCGCGAACAGGATCATCCCACGCAACAATGATTGTGATCGTCATGGGAGTCGTCGGCTCAGGGAAGACGACCGTAGGCCATCTGCTGGCCGAACAGCTTGGTTGGGAATTCGCCGATGCGGACGACTTTCACTCGCCCGCGAATGTGGAAAAGATCCGGAAGGGAATTGGGCTCACTGATGCGGACCGCACCCCATGGCTACGGAGCCTTCACGCCGCGATCCTTCAGTGGATCGCCCAGCGGCGCAATGTGGTCCTCGCCTGCTCCGCGCTGAAGCGCTCCTACCGGTCCGAACTCGATGCCGGCCCGGATGTCCGCTTTGTGTATCTCAAAGGAAGCGCCCCTCTGATTGCCAGCCGTCTTCAGGCGCGCCGGGGACACTTTGCCAACCAACAGATTCTGGCCAGCCAACTCAGCGATCTGGAGGAACCAGAAAACACGGTCACGGTTGGAATCGCTGGGACGCCCCTCGAGATCGTGCAGGAAATACGGAACAAGCTTGCTTTGGAGTAAAATCCTCAGACCGACGAACCAGATCTGAATCCTTTTTTCCGCCGTACTGGAACCTTGCCCTTGGAAAACTCCCGCCGCCTTGAGTCCGCCGTGGTCTCCCGATTGATGTGGCGGCTCATGCCGTTTCTCTTTCTCCTTTATATTGTCGCCTATCTTGACCGCATCAACGTCAGCTTTGCTGTGCTGCAAATGCGCGGACAGCTGGGCTTGAGCGATCGCGTCTATGGCCGCGCGGCCGGAATCTTCTTTGCGGGTTACTTTATTTTCCAGTTGCCCAGCAATCTCGTGGTCGAGAAAGTCGGCATCCGCCGCTGGATTTCCGCCTTGATGGTCGCCTGGGGCCTGATCTCCTGTTCGATGATTTTTATCCGCGGCCCGTTCAGCTTCTACTCCACGCGTTTCCTGTTGGGCGCTGCCGAAGCTGGATTCTTTCCCGGCATCATCCTTTACATGAAGCGCTGGTTCCCATCCCGCGCTCGGGCTCGTGCCGTTGCGTGGTTCATGACCGCAAATCCCCTCGCAGGAGTCGTTGGCAGCCCCATCTCAGGAGCTCTGCTCAACCTCCACGGCAAAGGACTGGCCGGGTGGCAATGGATGTTCCTGATGGAGGGCGTTCCCGCAATCTTGTTGGGTGGAACGGTTTTCTGGGTGCTCTGCGACAAGCCTCAAGACGCTCACTGGCTCGCCGGCGACGAAAAAGCATGGCTGCTGCAGGAACTGGAAATCGAGCGGCAGGCCGGATCCGCTGTGCCCCAAGGCTCCCTCTGGTCCGTGGTCTTCAGCCCGCGCATTTGGCTGCTCTCGCTGGTCTATTTCGGTGTTTCAGCCACCATGTATGGTGTGACCTTGTGGTTGCCCAGCGTTATTCGCGCCTTCTCGGGCTTAAGCTATTTCCGGACGGGCATCGTCGCCATCCTGCCGTTTCTGGTGACCGTGCTCGCCATGGTGATGGTTGGCGGCCGCTCCGACCGCGTCGGAGAACGGCGTTGGCATACGGCTATTCCCGCATTCGCCGCGGCTTCCGGGCTGGCACTGGCAGCCTACGGCTCTTCGACCATTGTGGTCGTAACCGGTCTCAGCGTGGGGCTTGCCTGTGCCGAGTCCATGGTCGGACCATTCTGGGCGATGGCCACCTCAAGCATGGCCGGACTCTCCGCAGCGGCCGGCATTGCCATGATCAACTCTCTGGCAAACCTCGGCGGATATTTCGGTCCCGACATCATTGGCTTGTTCAGGTCGCAGAACGGCGGCTTCAAGGGAGGATTGCTGGCGATCGCAGCCACAGTGGCCCTGAGCGGCATGGTCGCCTTGGTAGTAGGCCGTCAAGCAAGCAGTCCGAAGCCTTCAAACTAAGGCAGGCAAGGCGTTCTCAGCGATCTCTGCGAAACCTCAGCGGTCCCTGCGGTTAAGCTTTTTGCAGACGCCGCCCGGGAACTCGGCCCAGGCAGGGGAGCAGAAGATATAGGCGTTCCGCTTCGTTCCATCGCGTCAATTGTTTACAATAGAAGTTTCGTTCGCAGCCAGCACCGACTTATCTACGACCGACTTATTAAGGAAGCATCCTAATCTTGGATCATTCGCATTCCGATTCCAGCGCGGCCCCCACTGTCTACTGGCGGGTCGAAGGCAGCCTTCTCGACCTCACCGTCGTCAGGCCGGTGGCCTTCTTTACCTGGAATGCCCAGACTT
Organism: uncultured Acidobacteriota bacterium; assembly: GCA_963719865.1. GTDB lineage: Bacteria > Acidobacteriota > Terriglobia > Terriglobales > Acidobacteriaceae > Sulfotelmatobacter. The sequence goes on from CAVRDS010000053.1 coordinate 27,382, forward strand.
TTACCGAGCGCTTTCGCCGGCGCGGCCTGATTTTCCTGATGGCCCTGCTGCGCCCGTTTCTTTATTCCACCAATCGTAAATTCGCCACTCGCGCTCTGCACACCGTGCTGCGCGGCGTCTCTCGCGATCGCTTGGATCTGCTGGGAGAGGAGTTTTTTCAATACAAACTTCAGCCGCACCTCAAAGAAAAGGGCGTTCAGCAGGTACAGGAACTCGTCCAGAGCGGCGCTGACGTGGTTCTGGTAAGCCAGGCTTTGGAGCAGGTCATGCGCCCGCTCGCGCAGCATCTCGGCGTGAAGCATATCGTCGCCAACCGCCTGGAGTTCCGCGACGGCATCGCTACCGGACGATTGCTCGATCCCGTAATCCGTCCTCGTGGCGCGTTCGCTCCCTTCCGCGAAAATATGCCCGACGGCCGCCGCGCTCCCAAGACTCTCGCGCGCCATCTTGATATTTCTCTGGAAGCCTTGCGCGCGGCGGTGATTCCCGCCGAGCGCCAGCCTCCCGTCCCGATTCGTCCCATCGTCCATTTCGACGGACACCGGCAGGCTCAAGGATTTTCCGTTCGCCGCGCCTTTGCCGGGAAACAGGTCATGCTGATCGGAGTGACCGGATTCATCGGCAAGGTCTGGCTCGCGAATACTCTTCTGGACTTGCCGGACGTGAAGCGAATTTATCTTCTGATCCGCCGCCAGAAGTCCAATCCCGCGGAGCAGCGCTTCCAGAAGATGGTGGAAGATTCCCCCGTCTTTGACCCGCTATTTGACCGCTATGGCGACCGCTTGCTCGATTTTCTGCGCGAGAAGATCGAAGTGGTAGAAGGCGATGTGACCCAGCCAGGTTTGGGTCTAACCGCAGAGACGGCCAGCACCCTCCAAAAAAATCTCGACCTGATCATCAACAGCTCTGGGCTCACCGACTTCAATCCCGATCTGCGTGACGCACTCAGCACAAACACCGATGCCGCCGTCAATATCCTCGAGTTTGTTCGCGCCTCCGACCATGCCGGACTGCTTCACCTTTCCACGTGTTACGTGGCCGGCGAGCAGGACGGCCGCGTCAGCGAGAAGATCACTCCCAACTACAATCCCCGCGGACTCGCTGAATTCGATGCCGAGCAGGAATGGCGCACTCTGCAGGAACTGGTGAAGCAAGCCGAGGTGCGGGCGGAAAGCGATGAGGTCACGTCCGGCCTGCGCATGCAGGCGCAAGCAAAGGAACACGCGGCGAAAAATCTGCACGGCGCCGCGCTGGAAAACCAGATCCGCAAAAATCGCGTTCGCTGGCTGAAGACTTACCTCACCGAGGCGGGTACGCGCCGCGCGAAAGAACTGGGCTGGCCCAATACCTACACCCTCACGAAGAGCCTGGCCGAATCGCTGATGGCAAAATATGGCGATGGCTTGCCGGTCGCGGTCGTGCGTCCCGCCATCGTCGAGACCTCCGTCGCCAAACCGTTCCTCGGCTGGAACGAGGGCATCAACACCTCGGCATCGCTCTCTTATCTTTTGGGCACATATTTTCGTCAGTTGCCGTCGAATGAAAGCAAGCGTCTCGACATTATTCCCGTGGATGCGGTTTGCAGCGGCATGACACTAGTCGCCGCCGCAGTCATGGAACGCCGTCATGATCCGCTCTATCAGCTTGCGACTTCCGTGACGAATCCCTGCGATATGAGGCGTTCGATCGAACTGACATCTCTCGCCCACCGCAAGCATTACCGCGCACAGGAAGGCTTGGAATCGTGGCTGCGGCTGCGGTTCGATGCGATCCCGGTTTCCAAGACGCGTTACAACCGCATGTCAGCCCCGGCGCAAAAAGCGATTGTGAAATCCATTCAGCGCATCATGTCGCCTCTGCCTCTGAAAAAGGCGCCCCTGGTCAAAGCCGAACGGAATCTGGAGCGCCTGGAAAAGTTGATCGAGTTGTTCGAGCCTTTCATCCTGCTTAACGAGCACGATTTCATCGCGGAGAACATCGAGAAGCTCTCTTACGCGCTTGTGCCCGAAGAGCGCAAGCAGTTTGGTTACGACACGCGCTCCCTCGACTGGTGGGAGTACTGGATCAACATTCACATTCCAGCTTTGCGGCGCTGGACGTATCCTCTGATCGAAGGCCGTCCGCTCGAAGCGCGGCCTCCTCGAACTTTCCAACTCGCTCCCGAGAATCATGATGCCGTAAAGACCGGGACCAACGGAGCTACGTGGCGATATTCCTGACCGGGTCGACCGGATACATCGGCGCACAAGTCGCCGCTAATCTTCTCCAAGGCCACGGCGCCTCGCTGAACCTGCTGGTCCGCGCGCGCGATCCTCAGGAAGCACAACTTCGCCTTTGGCGCGGGCTTCAATTGCATCTGGAGTTCCCTCGCTTCTACGAGTATTTGCAGACGAAAGTACGGATCTTCTGCGGCGACCTGACCTATCCCGGGTTCGGCCTCAGCCGCGACGAGTACGACCGCCTGGTGCATACGACGGATTCGGTCATCCACTGCGCCGCTTCTCTGAATCGCAAGTCGGAAAAGAGTTGCCTCAATGTGAACCTGCGCGGGACGCTCGAAGTCCTCACCCTGGCGCGGCACGCCGAGCACTACCATGGCCTGCGACGCTTTAGCGAAGTCAGCACCGTCGCCGTGGCGGGCAAGCGCAGCAACGAAGTTGTCACCGAAGACCTCTCCATCGAGTGGGACCGCTCCGATTACGACCCCTACGCCCGCACCAAGAAATTCTGCGAGCACATGACGCGCGTGCTGCTGCCCGACACGCCCAAGACCGTCTTTCGCCCCAGCATTGTGCTCGGCGACAGCCGTCATGCCGAGACCACTCAGTTCGACATGGTGAAAGCATTCGTGTTCCTCGCGGGATTGCCGGTCCTGCCCTTTCGCCCCACCGACCGGATCGACATTGTCAATGTCGATTTCGTCGCCGACGCCATCGCCACGCTTCATCAGAAAGAGCAGCCGAATTTCGACACGTATCATCTTTCGTCGGGCACATCGTCGCAGACGTTTCGCGAGTTGACCGATGCCTTGGCTGCCTCGCAGCAGAAGCGCAAGCCTGTATTCCTACCTTTTACCGAAAAGCCGTTTTCCGGATCGGTCAATTTCCTTTCCAATCGCAAAGGGCCGATGGGATACGGCGCCTCGCTGATGAAAGTGTTCCTGCCATATCTGGTTTGGAACACGGTCTTCGATAACACTCGTGTGACGTCCGAACTAGGCCGCAGACCGGTTCCGTTTTCGCAGTACAGCTTTCCCTTGCTGAAGTTCAGCCGTGAAAATAATTTCGAATATCCCTATCAGCCGTGGCCAGCCGCGCGCGGAGGTACCGCCGCATGATGGATTTCATTCTGGAGGCCTGGGTCAGCAGCAACATTGAGCGCGCCAAAGCTCTCTGGATGCTGGGCGGCAATCGGCCCTGGCAGCCCGGCGAGAAGCTGAAACTCCTGTTCGCCGGATACAACGGTACGCGCAATATGGGCTCCGATGTGCGCGTCGAAGAGATGCTGCGCCAGATTCGTCACATCCTTGGCGCTGAGCGCGTCGACTTCAGCGTCATGAGCCAGAATTTCGACTTCTCCAAAGGATATTTCGCAGGAACCAAGCAGGTGCACCTGCCCGATATCTTCCCACCGTTCCTGGCGGATGAAGTTCCGAAACATCATGGCGTGGTCGCCTGCGAAGGCTCGATGTTCAAAAGTAAATTTGCCAATGCGCTCACGACTATGATGATTGGGTCGCTGGGCATCGCTGCAGTCGAGAACAAGCTTTCGGTGGGATACGGCGCGGAAGCCGGCCACATGGATCCTCTCGTGGCCAAGATGTGCGCCCGCTATTGCAAGAATTCTCTGGTCATCACCCGCAACGAGGAATCGCGCACGGTGCTGCGCGAGTTGGGCGTCCCAACGGAACTGGGAACAGACACGGCCTGGACCTTCGAACCGAAGCCAGCGGAATACGGTCAGAGTGTGTTGCGGCAAGTGGGATGGGATGGCCGCACACCCGTGCTTGTAGTATGCCCGATCAATCCCTTTGAGTGGCCGGTGAAAGCCTCCGTGGCAAAATACGCGGTGCGTAGTCTCACCGGGGCCTATAAAGACAGTCACTACCGAACCGTCTATTTCCACAACTCCGGACCGGTCGCGGATCGTGCGTACCAGCATTATCTGTCTTCTATCGCAAACGCCGTCGATGCATTCCGCAAGCGGCGAAATGTGTTTGTCATTCTGGTGGCGACGGAGCGTCTGGATGCTCGTCCCGCCAATCGCATCTCCGAAAAGCTGGGCGGGGTGCCAGTTTTGACCTCGGACCAGTACAGCATGTACGAACTGGTCAGCATTCTGCGCGCCTGCCACATGATGGCTTCTTCGCGTTACCACGGCATCGTCACTTCCATGCCGGCGCTTGTTCCGTCCGCCGGGATCACGATGGACGAGCGCATTCGTAATCTGATGCGCGAGCGCGGACATCAGGAATTGTTGATGACGGTCGAGGATACGGATCTCGAGCAGAAATTGTTGCAGGCTCTGGAGACGCTGGCTACCGAAGGCGAGCGCATCTCCGACGGCATCGCCCGCACGGTGGTGAAGAATCTGAAAGTCATGGCGCGCATGGGCGTGTTCTTTGAAGAAGAAGTGCAGCGGCGCTATCCCGACTTCCCCACCCGCACGGGTGAATGGAGCTGGGAAGATTATCTGCCGCCCATGAATGACTCGCTGCGTCAGTTAGCCACAAGTTATAGCTAGAAGTAATATTTATTTGTGCTTTTCGTAGGAACTGAACCAGCCTATGCCCTTTGTTGGAGAAATCTTTTCGCAGCTCCACACCTCGGCAAACATCCCGATGCTGCAGGAGATCCGCGACGGTCAGATCACTGGCGCGACTGGCGCCCAACTGCTGGAGATGATCCGCAAGGCACGGACGTTTCTCGCTTCGAAAAAATTGAGAAAGGGTGATCGTTGCGGCATTCTCGCCGCCAACAGCATCCGCTGGGTGGCCATGGATCTGGCCGCTATGGCCGAGGGTCTGATCGTGGTTCCGCTGTACTCGCGACAAGCTTTCGCAGAATTAGTCGCGATGATGAAAGACAGCACGCCGTCGGTCGTGTGCTGCGGTGACGCCGCGCTGCTTGACGGAATCGGGCAGGCTTGGCCCGAAGGTCCGCCGAATTTTCTTTTCGACGAAATCTTTGCTGGCGTCGAAGGCATCGCGCTCGATCGTCCGCAGGTTCGCAACGAAGACCCGGTCACCATCATCTACACGTCTGGCACTTCCGGGGAGGCCAAAGGTGTAGTGCTGACCGCTGCCAATGTCGGCTTCATGCTGGGCTGCACTTCCGTGCGCCTGGATCAGTTGATGCGCGGTCGGACCGGCCAGGATCGCATCTTTCATTACCTCCCGTTCAGCTTCTGCGCATCGTGGATCGCTTTGCTGACGTTCATGCTGCGCGGCAGCCTGGTGACGCTGAATACCGATCTGACGAAAATTCCCGACGATATGCCCGCGGTCGCGCCGCATTATTTCCTGAATGTTCCGCAATTGCTGGAACGCATGCGGCGCGGGGTCGACGATCAGATCGCAAAACAAGGCGGCATCGCGCAGGCCGTCTACTTGCGTGCGAAAGCCGCATGGGCGCGAAAGGGAAGCTCGCCCTGGCTCTGGCTGGGGAATTCCATGGTCTTCCCCAAGATCCGCAAGAAAATGCTCGGCGAGAATCTGAAAGCGCTGATCTGCGGTTCAGCCCCGCTCACTCCCGAGACGCAGGATTATTTCCGCATGCTGGGCATTCCCGTATTACAGGTTTACGGCCTCACCGAAACGACCGGCATCTGCACTATGGACGATCCGGACCATCCCGTGCCCGGCCGTGTTGGACCAGCGATCCCCGGCATCGAGATGAAACTCGACGAGGACGACGAAGTCATCGTGCGCGGCCCGAACGTTTTCCCCGGCTACTGGAACCGGCCGCAGCAAACCGCCGAAGTCCTCCTCGATGGATGGTTTCATACCGGCGATCAGGGCGAACTCGATGCCTCTGGGACCTGGCGGATCGTGGGGCGCATCAAGAACCTCATCATCCTAGGCTCCGGACACAAACTTGCCCCGGAAACCATCGAGGATGAAATCCAGCGGCATCTTCCCCCAGCTCAGCAAGTGGTGATCATCGGTAATGGCCGAGGATATCTTTCAGCTATTGTCACGGGCTCGGTCAGCAACGAACAGGTGCAAGCCGTTCTCGATGTCATCAACCCGCAACTGCCGCACTATAAACAGGTCCGCGCATTTTACGTGCGCTCCGAGCCTTTCTCCATTGACAATGGAATGCTCACAGCCAACGGCAAGCTCAAGCGCGATCTGATTTCCAAGCGTATGCAGAACGAAATTGAAGATATGTACCGCGTGAAGCAGGCGGTATAGCAGGGAATGCATTTGGCGACGGAAGGGGCCGCGTCAAGCGTGGAGCAATTCAAAGGTCAGACATTGTCGTGGCAAGTGAGCAGCGGCGTCATCGAACTCGCGCTGCATCGCACTCCTTGCAATGAATTGGGGTCGCTCTCGCTGACCGAACTCGAGCAATTTATCTCCGCCCTGGACCACCTGGCGAAGACTGCGCACGCTCTCATCATTCATAGCGAGTTAAAGTCCGGTTTCTGTGCCGGCGCCGACCTGCGCGAACTGTATGAGCGGTCGCAGGAATTGGAAAGTTCGGCGGCGCTGCATGGTGTCCGCGACTTTCTAGAGCGCATTCATCGTGCTCTCAACCAGATCGACGCATCTCCGCTAACCACGATCGCCGCGGTCCATGGCGTAACCTTCGGCGGAGGACTCGAACTCGCACTCGTCTGCGATCTGATCATCGCCGACAAAACGGCCCGCTTCGCATTTCCCGAACTGCGCTTGGGACTGATTCCCGGATTCGGTGGGATCCCGCGCCTGAAGCGGGATATCGGCAACGCCGTAGTTCGCGATCTATTACTCACCGGCCGCAGTTTCAATGCGACCAAAGCGCAGCAGGTCGGCCTCGTCAGCCAAGTCGTTGCCGAAGGTGAGGCTCTGCGTGCCGCGCGCGCGACGGCGACGCAGATCGGAAAATTCGATCGGCCTACGTCAGCCGCCGCCAAACAATTTATCAAGCCGATTCCGCATGAGGAATTGCGCCGTGAAATTGATATCTTCTGCGAGTTGTTTTCGCGTCCCGCAGTACAGGCAGGATTAAAGAAGTTCGTCGAGAGTAGCGGCCCACAGCCTTATTTGCCCTGATCGAACTGAATTAGAATGGCTGCTTATGCCAACCGCTGAGAAGACTCTGGACGAGATCCTGACACTCGCTGCCGCGCATTTTAAAGTTGCGCGCGAAAAACTCTCACCCGACGACGATTTTTTCAAGACCCTCGGGATCGACAGCTTGCAGACGTTGGACCTGCTCACCAAGCTGGAAAATCATTTCCAGGTCGAGTTGCCGGACTACGAACTTCAGGGCGTCACCGACTTTCGCACGCTTGCCTCGAAAATTCAGGCACGCTTGTGACCACGGGAGTAGGACCGCAAGACGGTCCGGGTGGTGAATTGATAACTAACCTTTTCTCCGTGCCTTCGCGCCTCTATGGTGAAATAACTCTTTAATGCTCGACCTCACGAAATACACCTGTCTGGGTGCAGCCCTGCGCGATGCCCTCGACCGCTTCTCGGGCGAAGTCTGCCTGATTGAAGCCGAACGCGATCGCGAAAAACTGCGCCTGACCTATTCCGATTTCAAAGAAATCGCCCTGCCACTGGCTCGCGCCCTCGAAGACGCAGACTTCGATCCCAACGACCGCGCCGCCATCATCATGACCAATCAGTCGAAGTGGCTGATTTCGGCATATGCCATTTTCTATTGCGGCGGCGTGCTCGTGCCTCTCGATTACAAACTCACCGCCGCCGAGCATTTGCAACTCCTCAACCACTCCCAGGCGAAGGTGCTGATCGTCGAGTACCACCTCTGGAGCGCGATCATGCGGGCTTCAGAATTTCACACCATCGGCACCAAGATCGTTCTCGTCACCGAAGCCCCGCTGGGCACGGACCTCGCGGGGGCTTTCCGCTGGGAGGACTTCAAACGCAAAGGTCTCCCCGATTTCGTCATGCGCCAGAAGGACGACGTAGCCTGCATCGTCTATTCTTCCGGCACCGGCGGCCGCCCGAAGGGATGCGTGCTCACTCACGAGAATTACGTGGAACAGTGCAGGGCGCTCACGGCCTGGTATCCGTTCTGGCCGGGTGTTCGTTATTTGAGTATTCTTCCCACCAATCACGCCATCGATTTCATGGTTGGATTTATCGGGCCTTTCGTGTGCGGAGCCTGCGTCGTGCACTTGCGCACCCTGCGTCCTGAATTTGTGCGCGATGCCTTCGTGCGTTACAAAATTACCTACGTCTCGCTGGTTCCGATGATCCTCAAGAACCTGGAAAAAGGCTTGCGTGCCAAGTTCGACGAACTGCCCTCGTGGAAGCATGCGCTGCTGAACTCCATGATCTCGATCAACCGGCTTCTCACCCGCCGCCGGCCGAATGTAAAGCTGAGCCGCATGCTGCTCTCCAACATTCATCGCGGGTTCGGCGGAGAATTGCTCGCCCTGATCACGGGCGGCGCGTTCATGGAGCCGTCGACGATGCAGTTTTTCTACGACCTCGGCATTCCGGTGGTGAACGGATACGGTCTCACCGAAGCGGGCACCGCTCTCACTCTGAACGATCTGAAGCCCTTTCGCGCGGACACTGTGGGCAAGCCGCTTCCTGGAGTCGAACTGCGCATTCTGAATCCCGATGCGGAAGGCGTGGGAGAAGTCGCCGCACGCAGCAAGACCGTCATGTCGCATTATCTCGACGATCCCGAGCTCACGCTCGAGACCATCGTCGATGGCTGGCTCCTGACCGGCGATTTAGGACGTTTCGAGGGTCACGGACATCTGCAGCTGTTGGGTCGCAAGAAAAACATGATTGTTACCGAGGGCGGCAAGAACATTTACCCCGAGGACATCGAAACCGTATTCGACGGCCTGCCCGTGAAAGAATATGCCGTCTTCGCCGCGAACTATATCTGGCCGCAAAAAGAACTGGGCCGCGAAGAGCTCGTCCTTATACTGCGCTTGGAGCAGAATCAGAAATTCGACGGCAAGCTGCTCGAAGACATCTCGACTCGCAATCGCCGGCTGCCCGACTTCAAGCGCGTCTCTGGATATTTGATCTGGGACAAAGACTTACCCCGGACAGCTTCCATGAAGATCAAACGTCAGGTATTGGCTGAGGACATCGGCAAGTCTTTAGAGCAGAAAGCAATTTTGGGATTGTGATCGTTCCCATCCAATCGATCGAATTGGGCCCAATCAACCGGCTCGAAAGTGATTCGAAACCTTGGGGCAACGTTATCTCGCAATCGTAAATCCGGCGGCTGGAGGCGGTAAGCGGGGTAAACTCCTCGCCCCCGCTCTCGAGCGCTTGCGGGCTGGCGGAATCGAAGTGGAGGTCGCCTCAACCTCCTCCGCGGGGCAAGCAACAGAAATCGCCCGCCAGGCTTACGGCCGCGGCCTCCGCAACTTTATTGCTGTCGGTGGAGACGGTACGGCCTACGAGGTCGTCAACGGATTATTCCCGCAGGCCCTCGGTGGCGAGCGCCCAACGCTAGCCTTCCTGCCGCTCGGAACCGGAAACTCTTTTCTGCGCGACTTCAGCCACGAAGGCATCGAGCACGCCATGGAGTCGCTCCTGGCAGGCCGCAGCCGTCCGTGCGACGTGCTGCGCCTGCGCCATCACAGCGGCGTCATTCATTACATCAATCTACTCAGCATGGGCTTTTCCGCCGACGTGGCCACTCTACGCGCTCGCCATTTCAGCGCCTGGGGAGAGCTGGGATACATCGCTTCGATTTTCCTAACGCTGGCCCGTTTCAATCGCCGTCCGTTCCCGGTGCGCGTCGACGACGAAAAGAATTTCGATTCGCGTCCCTGCCTGTTCCTCACCTTCAGCAACAGCAAATTTACCGGTGGAACCATGATGATCGCTCCTCATGCCGACATCAACGACGGTCTCATCGAGTACGTTCGCTGGGGACCGATCGGCAGGCTGGGTCTGATCCGAAACCTCCCCGGGCTATACGACGGCACGCATATCAAGCATCCGCTGGCCGAACGCAAAGCCGCCCACCGCATTGAATTCAAATTGGACGGTCCGGTGGACGTGATGGTCGACGGCGAGGTGCTGAGCCTGCATTGTGAAGAACTCGATGTGCTCCCGGGAGCGTTGAACGTCGTCGCCTGAATCGCCATGATATAAGGTGAGCTATGCCGGAAGGGAAGCAGAAGAAGTCAGGATCTCAGGGCAAGGACACGCCTCCGAAGAAAAATAACCTGCTCGTCTATGCCTGTGTGCTGGTTCTTTTCGCTGCCGCCTATCTTGCAGGCCGATACTATCGGAGCCACAAATACGATTCCTTCGCCCAATGTCTCGCCGCCAAGCAGGCCAAGATGTATGGACTCTACTGGTGTCCGCATTGTGCCGACCAGAAGGCCATGTTCGGAGCATCCTTCCACTACGTTCCTTATGTCGAATGCGCCATCAAAGGATCACCCAAAGAGTTGGCTCCCGAGTGCAAGGTTGCAGGCGTGACTCTGTTTCCCAGTTGGCAGTTCGGAATGGATCCGCCGCACGAAGGCGTTCTCTCTCTGCAGGCTCTCAGCCAGAAAACCGGGTGTAGCCTGCCGTGAGCGGCTCTTCGGCCCGCAGTCGAATCTTGTTCGCCCTGATCGCCGTGTTATCGCTTGCGGGCATCGTCGATTCCGCGATTTCTCTCGAACGGCACTACGCGAAATCCGCGACCACCTATTGCGACTTCAGCCAGAAATTCAGTTGCGACATTGTGAACCGCAGCGAGTATTCGGAGATCGCGGGCATCCCCGTCGCCGGCATCGGCGTCGCCGGCTATGCCGCATTGTTGGTGCTCTCGACGTTCTGGAGGTCGCGTGGCGAAACCCCGGTTCGCCTTTTCGCGGCATCACTGGCGGGCTTGGCATTCGCCCTGTATTTGACCTACATCGAAGCGTGTCAGTTGATGACCTGGTGCATCCTGTGCCTGATCTCGCTCGCTCTGATCTTCCTCGTCACCGTGTTTGCGGCGATCATAAAATTCGGAACTTCCAAAGCATAAGTTCTGCCGCCGTTGTATTCTGGGAGTGAACTTTTCCTGATGGAAGAAATCCAGAAAACTGAAAATCAGGCCCCCGATCAAGTTCCGGGCATCATCCGCGCCGGATCGGCGACCGGCGATTTGCGTCTGCACGAATTCCGCAGCCGCGTCTTCCATAACACGCGTTTTCTCCGCGTCTGGCTGCCCCCGAGATACGACGATCCGCAAAATGCCGGCCACCGTTATCCCGTCTTCTACCTGAACGACGGACAGAATCTGTTCGAGCCGGCAACATCTTTCAACGGCGTCGAATGGCAGGTCGACGAGACCAGCGACCGTCTCATCCGCGAAGGAGTCGTGCCTCCGCTCATCGTCGTCGGCCTCGACAATGCCGGCAAAGACCGCATCCGCGAATACATGCCGTATCGCTCCCTGCAACCGGTCATGATGCGGGTGCAGGGCAGTCGTTATCCCGATTTCCTGATCAAGGAAGTGATGCCGTTTGTGGCTCGCAATTACCGCGTAGCGACTGGCCCGCAAAATACCGGGCTCGGCGGATCTTCTTTAGGAGCGCTGATCGCGCTCTATACCGCGATCGTTCGTCCCGGGATGTTCGGCCAACTGTTGTTGGAGAGCCCGTCACTGTGGGCGTCGAACCGCCAAATCATCAAGCAGAGCCGCCCGGCCAAGACCTGGCCGGAGCGGATTTTTCTGGCGATGGGTACTGCCGAAGCAGGCCGCGCTGATCGCGACCGCAGCATGGTTGACGATGTCCGCGAACTGGCTGCGATCCTGCGCCGCGCCGGATTGGAAGACAAGCGGTTGCTGGTGAAGATTGACGAAGGTGCTACTCACCACGAGTCCGCCTGGGCTCGGCGCTTTCCTGTGGCGCTCTCGTTCTTATTCGGCCGGCCGCGTTAATCCTCAATTCTAGCAAGGTGCTATCGCGCTTATCGATTCCATATGGGTGTCCGGGTTCCGCATAGCGTCCGAAGACAGACGGGCAATCACGAACACCAGAGCCGCCATTGCCAAAACGGAGAGCTGAACGTGAGTATAGCGGGCGACAATCCCCAGCAAAGGCAGAGCGTATGCCAGGTAAAGCAGAGTGCCCGCATATCGAACTTCGCTGGTGGACTGCTGTCCGGCCAGCCAGTCCGATAAAACCAGAATTGCCGGAGCCAGAATCACCAGATCGTACACCGTGAGGTGCGGGCCCACCAACACCGTCGCCAACAGCAGCGCAGAATACCGCAGTGCGAGCGGTACTGACTGGTCGCGATTCCACAGTCGGACGGTCGCAACCAGAATGATCGCCGCACTCGCAACGTAAAGACCGAACGACAGCGTCGGCCAGGGCACAATCATCGTCCAGAAAGTCCGCAAGCAGTGGGTCTGATACGGCTTCGGTTCCAGCCACGGCAAGAGCGCGCGGATGTGCCAAAGCATGCCGAGCCAGCGGCGAAATGGCTCGATCCCGTAATAAATCATTCCGAGCGACAATTGTGCTGCTGACGAAAGCGCCGCACCAGCCAAAATCCTCCACGCACCGATCGCTGCGAACACGACGGCAGCAGCCAGTCCGAGTTGCGGTTTGAAAATCAGGCAGCCCAGCGCGACTCCCGCGATAAATTCCTGCCGGTCGCGCAGCAAAAAGTACATCAAGGTGAAACACGCCAGCGCCACGGCGGAAGTTTGTCCCCACGCGATCAAATTAAAAAAAGCCGGCGATGCCGCCGCGAGCAGAGCGACGGCGCCGCCGTGATCGCGCAGATTCGGGGAGGCTCGCCACACGCTGTAACAGCAGGCCCCATAGACCGCAGCGCTGAAGATCCACCAAACACTTAACGCCCATCCGTAAGGGAGACCTGCCAGTGGCGCGAAGAAAATCGAAACCTGCGGGGGATACAGCGGCAGATACCTTACACCGGCCGCGTCCGGCACGCGTTGAGCCGCCAGCCCAGCCTGCGCGTTCGTGTCGTACAAATCCGCGCCGCGATGCTCCGCCGCCAGCGATCCCAGAGTATAGAGGTGCAGGAAATCGGTTCCTTTCAGATTTCCATTGCGATCGCGCAGCCCGGGAGTCGCGATGGTCCACACATACAAACCCCACAACACCACGGCGAGGAGAAGTCCGTGCGCGGCCAGCCGCTTCGGAGTGAGCCAGGTTTCGCCGGCGGTTTTCATAAGGCCGCCTCATCATATCGAAGCAGCGCTGGATTTTCTCAGCTCAACTAATCTGGAGCCGTCAACCACCGAGATCGCTGCGTGACCCCGAGCCACGCCACCAGGAACGGAAACAGAATCACCAGCACTGAAGGCAGCAAGGGAAGTCGGTTCTGTGAATCTATCTGGGGCGGATGCATCAGCAAGATTGCCTGTACGAGCCACGGCCACTCCAGGAGCGCGGCTAATCCCAGGCATCCCAGGCGCGGCAGCTTTTTCCAATCGCGCAGCAGCATGAGGGTGGGCAGCAGCAAAAACACCTGGTTGTAAGGCGTCAACAACGGCATCAGCAGCGTCGTAGCGATAAAAAATAATGCCAGTGTATAGGCAAACCCGCGCGAATCTGCTTCTACCTTCCGAACACTCCAGGCAAACGCAACCAACCCTGCCAGCGCCAGTACCGAGAGCGCGCCTCCTATCCAGTTTCCAAGGATGAGCCGCACCGGGGAAGTCGTCGGAAAATACTTTGCATACGCTGCCAAACCTGCAAGAAAGAAACGTGGCCAGCTCGGCAACAGCCATTCTGCGCCGCCCACCAGTAAAGCTAAAGACGCGCCGAATCCCGCTGCCAGCGGCCATCTTTTTCTCCAGTCGCCCAAGCTCCAGAGCAGGAACCAGAGCAGCACCAGCGCCACCATCTGCGGCTTGATAGTGGAAATTGCCAGCAGAACGCCGGCCATCGCATACTGCTGGCGAGTCACACACCCGCTAGCCAGAGCAACCAGAAACGCCACGAAGAGTCCCAATTGACGCAGCCGCAGTCCCTGCGCAATCTGCGGGCTGCTCAGCACCAGCATCATCAGTCCCGCAACGATAAGCCACGGCGGCCGCCACTCCAGCACTTTCAGCCACAAGCACAGGCTAATCACGGTGACGGCTCCAAAGAACACGGGCGCCCGACTCTGCAATTGTGCAAAGTCCCAGTGCACGCTCGGAGCCATCAAGAACACGACGTACAACGGGTAAACGAACCGCTGCTCGTCTATGATTTCAAAGCGAGGCTTGTCATAACTCTGTTCGATCGGCCGCCCGTAGAAGCCCATCTGAATCTCATGGCTGACCTCGGGTCCATACGGATTGCGGCCATTCAGCAGCAACTCGCGCGTGCCCACCCAGCGCGGATACAAATCCCCCAACTGCGCCTTCACCTGCCCCTGCTGCACGTTCACGAAATTCTCCCAGGGAAGCAGAATGCGGTGCATATAGGTCCAACTGACTGAGCTGGCCAGGATGCCCGCAAGAACCCACAACCAGCCTTTCATGTTGGATACCGTTCGCATTGCCTGAAAGTTGAGCGACCACAATAAAGCCTCCGCGCGCATAATGCGGCGGAGGCCCATTTTATCGAGATTACTTGCCGGCCGCTTCCTTGACCCCGATCTCTTCGAAGAGGCCGGCGGCGATCTGGATCATCTCATCGTCCACCACCCGGTTCTGCGAGATCGCTTCTTTCAGCGGGATCGACACAATTTTGTTGGCGCGGAGCGCTGCCATGCAGCCGAACTCGCTGCGGTGCACCATGTCGACCGCGCCCAGTCCATACCGCGTCGCCAGTACCCGGTCGAAAGCGCTCGGTGAACCACCGCGCTGAATGTGCCCCAGCACCACTGCCCTGGTTTCAAAGCCCGTGCGCTGCTCGATTTCGCGGGCCAGAAGGTTCGCAATCCCGCCCAGCTTAGCGTGGCCAAATTCATCTTTCCCCATGTCCTGCACAACCGGCGCACCCGCGCCGGTTGAAAACTTGGCACCTTCTGCTACCACAACAATCGAGAAATAACGTCCGCGCTCGTGGCGCTGCCGAATCGATTCCGCTACCTTATCGACATTGAACGGCCGCTCCGGAATCAAAATCGCATCCGCCCCACCCGCAATTCCGCTGTACAGCGCAATCCACCCCGCATCGCGGCCCATCACCTCCACCACCATCACGCGGTTGTGCGCTTCGGCAGTAGTGTGCACGCGATCGATCGCCTCGCAGACCACGTTGCAGGCCGTGTCGAATCCAAATGTGTAGTCGGTTCCACCCAGATCGTTGTCGATGGTTTTTGGCACGCCAACAACCTTCACGCCCTTCTCATATAGCTTTTCCGCCACGGACAAGGTATCGTCGCCCCCAATCGCGATCAGCGCATCGATCTTGTGTGCTGCAATCGTGTCCATGCAGCGATCGAAACCATCCGGACGTTTCGAAGGATTCGTCCGCGACGTGCGTAGAATGGTTCCTCCACGGGGAAGAATGCCGCTCACCGCGTCCAGGTCCAGTTCGATGCTCCTGTTTTCGATCAGCCCGCGCCAGCCCTCCATGAAGCCCACGATTTCATCGTGATAATGGAAGATTCCTTTGCGTACTACTGCCCGAATCACCGCGTTCAGTCCAGGACAATCCCCTCCACCCGTTAATATCCCAATTCGCATCGTGTGCTCCTTATTAAGGCCAGGATGGCATCCTCGGAATGCACCCGGGTGCAGGGGTACGGCGAAATGGCCCAATCCGCGGGGGTGACAATCGCTCGGAACAAATAGAGTAACACTAAACTTATTGGCGCTAAAACATGGACATGATCACAAAATCGTTCCGGTTGCGCCTTTCCAGCGCACTCATATTTACGTTGCGCTTGTTCCTCAGATTCGCCACAATGCTCGACGGGCATGAATAAAGTCCTCTCGACTTTCACCTGGCTGATCATTGCTCTTACTGGCGCGGGGGCGGTCGCCGCCGTCGCCATTCACCGCGGTGAGCCGATCAACGCCCTCTGGTTGGTCGTAGCCGCGACCTGCTGCTACGCTCTCGGATATCGCTTCTATAGCGCCTTCATTGCTGCCAGGATTCTTGCCCTCGATGCCCGCCGCGCCACGCCCGCCGAGCGCCTCGAAAATGGGCGCGATTTCCTCGTCACCAACAAGTGGGTCGTCTTCGGACACCATTTCGCCGCCATCGCAGGCCCCGGACCCTTAGTCGGTCCCGTCCTCGCCGCCCAGTTCGGATATCTCCCCGGAACGCTATGGGTTTTAGCTGGAGCGGTTTTTGCCGGCTGCGTGCAGGATTTCGTCATCCTGTTATTTTCCGTTCGCCGCGACGGCAAATCTCTCACCGAAATGGCCAAAGAAGAAACCGGCGTCATCGGCGGAATCATCGCTTACGCCGCGGTGATCGCCATTCTGATCATTCTTCTTGCCGTGGTTGCCTTAGTCGTCGTCAATGCGCTCAAAGATAGTCCCTGGGGAACCTTCACCATCGCCATGACGATTCCGATCGCGGTGGGCATGGGAATTTATCTGCGCCGCATCCGGCCGGGAAAAGTTCTGGAGGCCTCCGTCGCCGGCTTCATCCTCGTTCTGCTCGCGATCTGGGGAGGCCAGTGGGCATCGCAGACTCCCGCCGTAGCGCACGTATTCACTCTCAGCGCTCAGAGTCTGGCGATTCTCATCATCGTCTATGCCTTTGCCGCGTCCGCCGTCCCCGTCTGGATTCTGCTTGCCCCCCGCGACTACCTCAGCACTTTCGTAAAACTTGGGACCATCGGACTGCTCGCAATCGGTATCGTAGTCCTGCATCCCACTCTGCACATGCCGGCGCTAACCCGTTTTGTAGATGGCTCCGGTCCGGTGTTCGCGGGAAAAATCTTCCCCTTTGCCTTTATCACTATTGCCTGCGGCGCCATCAGCGGCTTTCATTCCTTGATTTCCAGCGGAACTACACCCAAGCTGATCGCCCGCGAGACGGAAATTCGCATGGTGGGCTACGGCTCCATGATGGCCGAGTCCGCGGTCGCGGTCATGGCGATCATTGCCGCCTGCGTCCTCCAGCCCGGCGTTTACTTCGCAATTAATAGTCCGGCGGGTTTAGTCGGACAATCCGCGACCGCCGCGAGCACCACCATTTCCAGTTGGGGATTCCCTGTAACCGCTGCCGAAATGCAAACTCTCGCGCACGCGGTTGGCGAGCAAACGCTCTTCAATCGAACCGGCGGCGCGCCCGCCTTCGCTGTCGGCATGGCGCATATCTTCTCGCAGACGCTGGGCGGCTCGACCGTGATGGCGCTCTGGTATCATTTCGCGGTCATGTTCGAGGCCCTATTTATCCTCACCATCCTCGATGCCGGAACGCGGGTAGCCCGTTTCATGATCCAGGACGCTCTGGGCCACGTCTACAAGCCTCTGGGCCGTACCAGTTGGTATCCCTCGACTCTAGCCACCAGCGCCCTCATTGTTGCCGCCTGGGGATATTTCCTGTGGCAAGGAGTGAAAGATCCGCTGGGTGGAATCAACTCGCTCTGGCCGTTGTTCGGCATCGCCAATCAGTTGCTTGCCACGGTGGCTCTTTGCGTAGCCACAACCATCATCGTCAAAATGCATCGAGCCCGATATGCAGTCGTCACTCTCGTGCCCCTCGGTTGGCTCGTCGCTGTCACCTTCACAGCTTCCTGGCAGAAGATTTTCGATTCCAATCCCCGAATCGGTTTTCTGGCGCAGGCACGTGTCCTCGCCTCCGGCCCGTCTACCAACGCGACAGGGCGGCTGATCCTGAACAATCGGCTGGACGCCGCAGTCACCGCCATTCTCGTCGTCATGGTGGCGCTGGTTCTGATCGAATCCCTGCGCCAATGGGTTGCCATCCTCCGGGGCGGAGAAGTTGCTCGGGTGAGGGAAGCGCCCTTCGTGATGACGCGTCTCACCGAGGAGAGAGCATGAATCGTCTGGCCCAGGCTGCCCGGATTGCATGGCTGATGCTTCGCGAGATTTTCGACGAAGCCGCTTATTCCCGATTTCTGCAGCAACACCAGATATCGTCCTCGCCGCATGCCTATGACTCTTTCTTGCGCGAAAGGGAAGCCGCGGCTGCCAGGCGCATCCGATGTTGTTGACGCATAAGCGAAATCAGAGATGAGGAGAGGCAATCACCTTAGCCCCGACTTTTCTCAGCGATCTCTGCCGCATTCCTCAGCGCACTCTGCGGTTAAGGCTTTCCCCGCCAGTAATGCAGAGACGCCGCCATGTTTCCCACTCCAGTTCTCCCGCCCACAAGAGCTTGGTCGCTTTCAATGTCCGCGATACACTGCATGCACATGCGAGTTTTGGGAATTGATTGCGGTGGAGAATATACCGGCTATGGCGTCGTCGAGATGTACTCCTCGGGAAAGCTTTGCTGCCTGACTTGCGGCGCGATTAAGCTTTCTGCTCGCGAACCGTTGCCCCGTCGCCTCTCCCGCATCTTTACTCAACTTGGCGAACTCATCGCCGAGCATCAGCCCGACGAAGTCGCAATCGAAGATGTCTTCTACGCGCTCAATGTGAAATCCGCCCTCAAACTCGGGCAGGTTCGGGGCGTGGCGATGCTGGCCGCCGCGGTAGCCGGACTCGATGTCGCCGAATACTCGCCGCTCACCATCAAGTCATCGGTGGTCGGCTATGGCCGCGCCGAGAAGCAGCAGGTGCAGCACATGGTGACTCGCTTGCTCGCGCTACCGCATCCTCCCGAGCCCATGGACGCCTCCGACGCCCTCGCCATCGCAATCTGTCATCTGCATACCGCCGGAACCCTCGCCCGGCAACGCGCCGTCGCCCGCTAGCGTCCAACAGCCTCTTCATTTTTGGCATAATCTTTATTTGCAGTTTTAGCTGAGGCGCAGCCTACGTCAATGAATCAGAGCCCGATAAGTGCCAGCGCGAAGGCCGCGCGTGTTCCCGCCGCCATCGCTCAGCTTGTGATCGCCGTTTTTCCCGCCGTGGTTTTCGCCTGTTTTCTGAGCCTTCCCCTCCTCGCCGCCGACTCTGCTACCGTCACCTTCACCTTCGATTTTCCCAACTCCAGCCCTGAGCACTATTCCATCAGCGTGGAAAATAATGGCCACGGCCAATACGAGTCTGTCGGAAAGATTTCCGACGATTCTGACGACCGCGAGACCTATCAGACCGACTTCGAGTTTTCCGACGTAACCCGCGTCCGTATCTTCGACTTAGCTGAGCAAGCCCGCTATTTCTCTGGGAAAATCGATTCCGGCAACAAAAAGCTCGCCTTTACCGGATCCAAGAAACTCTCGTATCACGACGCCCAGCGCAATTTATCAGCCGAGTACAATTTTTCCCCCCTCCCGGCAGTGCAGCAGCTCACTACGCTGTTTCAAGGCCTCAGCGCCACCATGGAGTATGGCCACCGCCTCGCCTATTTTCATCGCTTTCAGAAGCTGGCCCTCGACGACGAACTCAAGCACATGGAAGATCAAGCCCGCAGCGGCGAAATCGTTGAATTGCAGACCGTAAAGCCAATCCTGCAGCAGATTTACGACGACGAAACCGTCATGAACATCGACCGCGCCCGGGCTCTCCGAATCATCGACATGGCTCCCTCCCCAACCGCCGGAAAATAGCGACCCTGTCCCCTCATCCCCCTTGGAACCCCACTCGAGCGCCGGTTGCCGCCAGACGGCATAACTTTTTACAAACCTCGTTTACGAAAACATGCTCTAATGGGACACACACACTAGGGGGTCGCCATGCTCACTCCTACCGAACACAAGTCCACTCTGACTCTCACTCTCCTTGCTTGCGCCCTTGTCGCCCTGCCCGCTTTCGCCGAATCGCAAGCGCGCATCGTTCGCCTTAGTGACGTTCATGGCCTGGTTCAAATCAACAAGAACACGGGTCTCGGTTTCGAGAATGCCTTCGCCAATCTCCCCATTACCCAAGGCACGCAACTGCGCACGTCCTCGAGTGGCCGCGCCGAAATTGAATTCGAGGACGGCAGTTCCATGCGTCTGGCCCCCGATACCAGCGTCGAGTTCAGCCGCCTTGGACTTAGCGATTCCGGCAAACGCATTTCCCAGGTCCAACTCGTGGAAGGCCTGGCCTACGTCGATTGGCTCGGCAAGGACGACTTTAGTCTCAATTTCTCTCGCGAATCGATCTCCCTCGACCACGCCGCGCACTTCCGCGTCGACGCCATGCCGCCCTCCGCTAACCTCGCCGTCTTCAAAGGCGATGTCGACGTAGACAGCCCCTCGGGAAAGCTGGTCGTGGAAAAGAAGAAGACCGCAACGTTTAACGCAGACGATGACGTCAAGTGCACCTTGGCCAACAAAATTGCGGAATCCCCGTTCGACTCGTGGGATAAAGACGCCATCGGGTACCACGATCAGTATGCTAAGAACAACCAGGCGCAATCCCCCTACGGATACGGGATGAGTGACCTGAACTATTACGGCTCCTTCAGCAACGTCCCCGGCTACGGCATGATGTGGCAGCCGTTCTTTACCGGTGTTGGTTGGGATCCCTTCATGGATGGCGCCTGGAGCTTCTACCCGGGCTACGGCTACATGTTCGCCTCGGCCTATCCTTGGGGATGGATGCCATACCGCTACGGCAACTGGATGTTTCTGCAGAGCATGGGCTGGATGTGGCAGCCGGGCGGTTGGAATAGCTGGGCAACGATCCCGCGCTACACCTCGACCAATCTGACCCACGTGACGCCGCTTGTCGCTCCTGCGAGTGGAACTGGAAGGACCGTTCTGGTGGGTCGGGCCGCTTCTTTGGCTACGCCCCTCGCGTTATCTCGCATGACCCTAAATAACAGCTCGGCGGGCATGGGGATCCCGCGTGGTTCCCTGGACAATCTCAAAGGCTTAAACCACGAAGTTTCCAAGCATGGTTTCGCCGAGGTTCGTCCCATGCCGCAGTTTTCGGCGAGCTCTCCGGCCCGGGGCTACGCCTATGGCGAATCGCGCGGTCTTGGTGAATCGCGCAGCTCCATGGCTGGCTCGTCGATGGGAATGGGCCATGTTTCATCCTCATCTGCCGGACACTCTTCCGGCGGTACTGGCGGCGGATCCCACAAGTAGAATTGATTTCGACCTTTGAGCCATTCACCGGGCTTCACGAGAGTGAAGCCGCGCCGGGTGGTGGCTTAGTTTGAAAATCCTGAACCGTTCGGAATTGGCGTCATCCCGACCGGAGCCGCTTTTCAGGTGGAGGGGGGGATCTCCCACCGAAGAAAGGTTGCGGCTTTCCGGCACCTCTCCGAGTACTCTGCTCCGAGTACTCTGCTCCGAGTACTCTGCGGATTTTCCCAGCGCACTCTGCGTTTTAAGATTTGAGGCCTCATCGCAACAAAAGCGCCTGTTCGAGAGAACCCATCGAGGGAGAGATATCTAAAGTTCAAAGTGACCCACTACCCCGCACCATTTCGGCGAGTGATCAAAAGTCACACCACGACCACCCCCGCATAGCCTACGACCATGTCTCGATCGCCCGAAACATCTCCCGAGGTCGCATATCTCACCAGTTCCGCCGATTTTGCGCCCAATTCCCGCGCGGCCGTGAGCATCGCCACCGCCGGACCGAATCCGCACATGCTGATGTTCTGCTGCGTGACCACGTCGAAAAGTCCGCGTGCATCCAGGGTCAGAATCCGCTCAATCGCCCGATGATCCTTTGCCCGGGTCACCGCATCCGCCTCGTAGTGATTCATGTCGCTCGAGGCCACCATCAGCACCGGCTCGCTATGCCGCGCGATCACCTGCGCCAGCGCTCGTCCCAGCTGTTCTAGAATCTCGAACCTCCCCGTCCCCAGGGCGATGGGAACGAATGTCAACTCCGGCTGGCGTAGCTGTAGAAACGGGAGCTCCACTTCCGCGGCATGTTCCGCGCGATGCGCCGCCGCATCTTCTTCCAGAGCAGGGAACTGCTGCTTGAGCGACTCGGCCAGCCCGGTATCAATGGGAACCTCGCCGAGCGGCGTCTCCCAACTTCCCTGGCCCATAATCGCGAGCGCGCGGCCCATCCCCGTATGGTTGGGGCACATCACAATACAACGGCGCGGAATCTCAATGCGGGCAAATACGGCTCCCGCCACGTGGCCGGAGTACATATACCCGGCATGCGGTGCGATGCAGCCAATCGCCCGCAACCGGGATCCGCTCGTTGATTTCGGGGATGAGAGATAGGCGCTGGCTTCGGCACGCAGGTCGTAAGCGCCGCCGGGATAAAATTTCCCCGCTACCGCTGGATGACGCACCACCGTACTCGCCATGGCCCCTCCTTCGCCCTAAACGGGACCAACTGCGGTCATGCTAAGACTTGCCGTTTACTTTGTGCAAGGTGCGAAATACCGCTGCACTTTTTTCCAGACTCAGCGTCTCCGCCCGGGCCGTGGGCTTTACGTTGGCCTCGGCGAGGGCCCGCTTCAGTGTGGCATCTTCGTACCGCCCCTTCAGATTGTTCCACAGGGTTTTACGCTTCTGGCCAAACGACAGCCTCAGAAAGTCGATGAACCCATCCCCCGCCACGCCCAGCTTTTCCTGCTGCGGATCCATAGTCAGTCGCAGCACGGTAGACTGCACCTTCGGGGGTGGCGTGAATGCCCCCGGAGGCAAGGTGAACAGCTTCTCGACGCGCGCATGCAGTTGCGCCGTCGCCGACAGAACTCCGTAGTCACGCCCGCCCGGCTCGGCCGCAATCCGGTCGGCAACTTCTTTCTGCACCATGATCACGATGCTCTCGAAATATTTCGAAAACTCGAATAGCCGCAGCAAGATGTCGGATGTGATGTAGTAGGGAAGATTCCCCACAACTTTGACGGGCTCCGGCTTCAGTTCGATCCCGGGACGGCCCAAGCCCGGCTTCGGTCCAAACAGCGAATCGAAGTCAATCGCCAGAATGTCCGCCTCCAGCACCTCAACATTGCGCGCCATCCCAAACTTCAGCCGCAACTGAGCCGCTAGCACCCGGTCCAGCTCCACCGCGATCAGCCGCCGCGCCCGTCTGGCCAGAACAGACGTGAGGATCCCTTTCCCCGGCCCGATTTCGAGCACCGTGCTCTGGGTGACATCGCCTAAAGCGTCCACAATGCGCGCGGCCGCGTCTTCGCTGTTCAGGAAATGCTGTCCCAATTTGGGCTTCGTTCGCGGACGTTGCGCAGATACGACCTTTGGCACGTTGACCCTCAACCTTTCGGGAAGTAGACTTTCAAGTCGGCCCTCGCATCTTAAACTTTCGGACCGGTCCCCTGGTTCCATTCATCATAACGTGGGCCGTAAAAACTCGCCCGCCCCTGGAGGTTCCGCAATCATGAATATCGCATTCGTCGCTTCAGAGGGAGTTCCGTTTTCCAAAACCGGCGGGCTCGCTGACGTGGTGGGCGCTTTGCCTCGCGCTCTAGCCGCCCTAGGCCATCAAGTCACCGTATACCTGCCGCGCTACCGTCAGACCAAGCTCACCAATCCCGCCGTTGTGGTCCGCAGCGTCACTGTTCCTTTCGACGATCAGTATCGTTTCGCCTCCGTTGTCTCCGGCGGCAGCCAGAATGGCGTGCGTTTCTATTTCGTCGAATATCCCCAGTACTTCGATCGGGAGGCCCTCTATGGTACTCCCGCCGGCGACTATCCCGATAACGCCGAGCGCTTCGCCCTGTTCTCACGCGCCGTTCTCGAAGCGTCCAAGATTCTCGGCGTGCCGCAGATTTTCCACTGCCATGACTGGCAGTCTGCGCTGGTTCCGGTCCTTCTACGCACCATCTATGCCGAGGACCCGGCATTCCAGGACGTCGGCACCGTCTTCACCATCCACAACATCGGCTATCAAGGGTTATTCCCTCCCGACACGCTGCCGTTGCTCATGCTTCCGTGGGATCTGTTTACTATGTCGAAGATGGAATTCTTCGGTCAAGTCAATTTTTTGAAAGGTGCTCTGACCTACTCCGACTTCATCACCACGGTCAGCAAGAAATACAGTCAGGAGATTCAAACCGCGGAGTACGGATTCGGCCTCGAAGGCGTCTTGCGCGACCGCGCCGCCACGGTCACCGGCATTCTGAACGGCGTCGATTACGACGAATGGAGTCCGCAGAGCGACAAGTTCACGACCACCAAATATTCTCCGCAGGATCTTTCCGGCAAAGCCAAAGACAAGCAGGATCTGCTCGCCGCCTTCGGCATGCCCAAGGCCGATCCCAAACTTCCCGTCATCGGCATCGTCTCCCGCTTCGCCGCCCAAAAGGGCTTCGACCTCATCGCGCAGGTCGCCGACCGTCTGGCCCGCGAAGAAATGATCATCGTGGCCCTGGGCGCGGGCGACAAAACGTATGAGGAAATGTTCCAGCGCCTCGCCAAGCAATTCCCCAACAAAATCGCCGTCAAGGTCGCCTACGATAACGCCATCGCCCATAAGATCGAAGCCGGCGCTGATATGTTCCTCATGCCCTCGCGCTACGAACCCTGCGGCCTCAACCAGATCTACAGCCTCAAGTACGGTACTGTCCCCATCGTCCGCGCCACCGGCGGCCTCGACGACACCATCGAGCCCTGGGATGCGCGCACCGGCAAAGGCACCGGCTTCAAGTTCACTGAATACAACGGCGAATCGCTGCTGCTGACCATCAAGCAGGCGTTGACCGCCTATCGCGACCAGACCTCCTGGCAAGCCCTCATGCGCAACGGCATGAACAAAGACTTTTCCTGGAACGCGAGCGCCCGCGAGTACGGCAAGGTTTACGAACGCGTCAAGCAGATGCGCGCCCAGCCAGTCTCAGAAAAAGTCGTGGCCGTATAAGAGAGTCCTAGGCGTATAGCCGCCAACCGCAACTTTGTCATCCCGAGCGAAGCCGGGCTTCATGAGAGTGAAGCCCGGCGCAGTCGAAGGATCCCTACGTCGACTGCGAGGCCGAGCGCTCCGTACACCGCCGCGTTCATGGGAGCAAGCAGGAAAAAGACGGCCACAAGCGAGGGATCGAAGGTCATTTTCACGAAATACAGCGGACACAACGAAAGCATGATTTGCGGATCGAGATCCCAGCGATGCGGCGCGAAGTACGCGAACACGGCCACGAGATAGAAAATCGCCGCGAAGCCGCCAAGCCCCTTGAGGAGCGCTAAGAACAGCCGTTCATCGTCCCGGTCGCGTCTGCATGCGATCGCGATCCACGAACGAGGCAGCAGTCCGGCCGCCACGCTGAAAACGCCCACCGCTCCCAGGGCCACCGCAAATATGACCCATTCGCTCTGTACCGGCAGCTCGGCGCCTCGCAACATCACGTAAGGAACGCCGGTGACAAGCGAAACCAGCCCGCAAACTACGAAAATGATGCGAGAGGCAATCCGGGCAACTCGTCCGCTCATGACGCGGATTCTAACAGCGGATCCCACTATGAGTCCTCCGCATTGCAGCCAACAAACCCGTGCCCGCCTCGGCTGCTAAAATTCCCCCAGGCATGTCCGCCGTCCCCAATCCCGCGTTTCCCCGCACCATCTTCCACGTCGATATGGACGCCTTCTTCGTCTCCGTGGAAGAACTCTACGATCCCAGCCTGAAAGGCAAAGCGGTGGTCGTTGGCGGACAGCGCGACGAGCGAGGCGTGGTTTCTGCCGCCTCTTACGAAGCGCGCAAGTTCGGAGTCCATTCCGCCATGCCGCTCCGCACCGCCGCCAAGCACTGCCCGCACGCTATCTTTGTCGACGGACATCCCGAACGTTACCGCGCGTGCTCCGAAAAAGTTTACAAAGTTCTCGGCACCTTCTCGCCGCAAATTGAAATGGCTTCCATCGATGAAGCTTATCTCGACATGACCGGAACCGAGCGCCTGCACGGGCCTCCGCTCAAAGCCGCGCACCATCTGCACCAGCGCATGAAGGCGGAAACCGGCCTGAACTGCTCCGTGGGAATCGGAACCTCCCGCCTGATCGCCAAAGTCTGCTCCGGTCAGGCCAAGCCCAACGGTGTCCTCTGGATTGTTCCCGGGGAAGAGGCGAAGTTCCTCGCCCCGCTCGATGTCCGCGAAATTCCCGGCGTTGGCAAAGTGATGGAGACTCACCTGCACGCGCTCGGCATCCAGAAAGTCGGAGATCTCGCCAAACTCGAGGACGGGGAACTTGAAGATCGCTTCGGAAAATGGGGACTCGCCTTAGCGGGCAAAGCTCGCGGCGAAGATGCCGGTGGATGGTTCGACGCCGAGATCGGCGCCGATGTCGACGCCAAATCGATCAGCCACGAGCACACCTACAACGAAGATACTTCCGACCAGGCGCAACTCGAATCCACCCTGATGCGCCTCTCCGAAATGGTCGGTCGCCGCCTGCGCGAATCCAACTTCCACGCCCGCACCGTCCAGCTCAAACTTCGCTATAAAGATTTCACGACCATCACGCGCGCCCACACGCTTCCGAGCCCGACTCAACTCGACACGGAAATCTTCCAGCAGATCCGCGCGCTGTTCCGGAAGAACTGGAAGAAAGGATTACAGGTGCGGCTGCTCGGGGTGCAGGCGTCCTCCTTCGGTTCGCAGCCCGTGCAAATCGATCTTCTCGAAGGAAATTCCCAGCAGCGTTGGAAAGATGCTCTGGCCGCCGCCGACAAGCTCCGCGACCGCTTTGGCGAATCGACCGTAGGACTCGCCGCCGGCTTGAAGGGAAGTTTCCGCGAGCGCACTCACGAAAATCCAGCCGGCCTCCCCGGCAAGAACAAAGGTAAAGTGTAGCCCGGCAAAGTGTAGCGCCGGCGTCCCGCCGGCTGTCGCGGGGGCGTCTCGCCCACGCCATCTATCCCAAGGAAAAGGATGTCAGTTCTCAGATCAGCACCGAGATTTTCAGTTTGTCATCCTGAGCGAAGCGAAGGGCCTCTGCACTTTGCCTGCAGCTCATACGCCCTCGCCCTCTTCCTGTCGAGTAATTTGAACCAGCGAACCCTGCTCTCCCACAAAACGAATGCCCCGCCACCGATCCGGCGCCCCTCCATCGCCGCGCAACTTTCTCACTGCCGACCCCACCGCCAGCGAGCTTCGCACCATATGCCCAACCTTCAACGGTCCCGCAATCCTGACGTCCCGAATCCAGTGCAGCGCGCTGCTGATGCTGCATCCGCACTGGCTGCAATCCGGAGTGCCTCCGAAAACACACGGCTCCACATGCGTCCGCAAGTCTGCCGAATAATTCATCGACATCTTGGAGAACAGGCAATCCTCCGGGCTCTTCGGTGGATTCACAAACGCTCGTGCTACCCCTTCCGGCAGCAGCAGCTTCGGATAAGCCTTGCGTAATCGCGGCAACTCCGCGGCAATCCTCTGGCGGTCATCCGCCGTCAGACGCTCCGCGCTTTCCTCGCCAACCTGTGGACTGTAAAGGCTGACCCAGATGTGGTCCACTTCCTCGCGCGCATTCCAGAACGCGACATACTCCTCCAGGTAGGAAGGGCGCGAGAGCATGGGTCGCGTAATCACCCAGTGCACATTGATCGAGAGTCCTTCCACGTTCTTCAGGATGCGTTCGTACGTGGCCGGCTTGCGCCGCTCGTCGTGATGTTCGGGGAGTCCATCGACTGAGACCGCCACGCGCGAGCGGGGAATTCGCATCCACTCCTGCGGGATCGCAATCACTCCGCTGGTCACCACCATCGAGAACACGCCGAGTTCGCTCAATGCCGGAAGAATGCGGCTCAGTTCGCGATGACGAACCATCGGCTCGCCCCCGACCAGCGACACGTGCAATGGCTTGTGACGCCGCACCAGATCGAGCACACCATCCACCAGCGAATCGCCCCGCAGATCGCTCAACTGCCTTAGCGTGGTTTCTCCGCCAAGATGATTGTCTCCGTAGGCGTAACACCCCGGGCAAGCTAAGGGACACTCGCGCGTAATCTCAATCGACATCATCGGAACATGACCGTTGAGCACGCGCCACCACGCCGAGGCCAGATCGCGTGGCGTCAGACTGGAAGCAAATTGCACTGCTGACATATACGAGTTTTGGATGCGACATCTTTCGCTGAGGTTACCTATTTTTGAAGCTGGTTTGGGGCCACGACCGCACGCCCAATTCATGAATGTAAAAGTTCGGTTGAGTAATATGCCCAGTCACTCCGGTTGACGCCTGACCTCGAATTACAAGATGAGAATTAGGACATAACGTTTCACTCAGCGGAAGAGGTCTTGCTTAGCTACACCGACTCAAGTGCCCAGGCAAACAAAGGCCGGGTATCCCGGAAGGGTTTCCGGATCCCGGCCTTGTTTTGGTTCAACTTGGAATGCCATCCTGCCCGAAGAGCGGAGACGCATCTTCGCGCAGGATGACAGCGTTAACGTCGTGTAATTTCTAGTTCCCCGTGGTCGAGTTATTGGCGGCGGTGGTGGGCGCCGATGCGGCGTTCGCACCATACCGGTTCAGGCGTGGGAAGAAAGGCGTGACTTCAAACGGCATTTTGTCCCGCGCCGAGGTGATCGCGACCGGAGCCGTCTTCACCATTTCGGCCTTGTCGTCCCACGGATTGATCTTCACGCGGCCGCCCAGAGGCAGAGCCGCGATCTGATCGAGCTTGGTATTGTCGAGCGCCGGACCCTGGCCTTCCAGAGCCGATAGGCGTGTTACGGTTCCGCCCTCAGCCAGCGGGTTGCCCAGGTGAGTCGTCAACAACGCATTGAGTTGCGGAGCCCGTGCCTGCAGCGCCTTCAGGAACAATCCCACGCTGTCGAGTTTCTGTGCGTACGGCGAATTCTTCAGGAATTCGATGGCCTTCTTGTCGGCCGCCTGCTCTTCTTCCGGAATATGCCGGAAGCCGAGGTTCTGATACGTGCCTTCATCGGAGAACAGCATGCGGTCGTTGAAAGCGTACTTCGAACCCAGATTGTGGCCGAGCACAATGTGCGCCAGTTCATGAGACAGAACTGCGGCCAGGCTGGCCTCGTCCGGCAACACGTCCACCAGTCCGCGGCTGATCACGATCGTATTGCCCACGCTGAAGGTTTCCAAAGGCGCGGTCAGCAGCACGCGCGTGCGCACCGGCCGCGGCAGATCGATGTTGTTGGTGACTTCCAGGTTGTTCACGACGGTTTGCAGAATGCGGTCGACATCGCCCGCAGGTGCCAGCAAGCCCGCGTTCGTCAGGCGCTCCACGACGTTGTCTTCTGCCTGCTGCTGCCAGGCGCGTTCCGCTTGCAGCGGAGTAGCGTCTTGCGCCGCCGAGCTTTCGTCGGTGACACTATCCACGCGGATTTGCGTCAACTCGTCGTCCTTGCTGCCCTTCTTCAGGTCGTATCCCCATATGCGGGTCTGCGCTTTGAAAGCCATCTTGTTCTTGACGCCCGCGCTGAAGTCGCCTTCTTCGCTGTAAATAAACGAAGGTACCCAGTAGCCGGGAATCAGGTTCAGGCGCCAGCTGTCCATGTGGAAGAAGTACGAATTGCGCGGCGCCGGATAATACGTCCCGTTCAGGCGCACGATGTTGAAGCCCTGGTCTTCCACCCAAATGCGGCCCAAGAAGCGTCCGCGTCCGGACCCTTTCTTTGGCGTAACGTCAAAAACCAAGCAGCGCACATCGCCCAGGAATTCGCGGCGCGCGTAGCGGAAGTCATAGTGTTCGCGGTCGAAGTCGGTGCGGTCGGCATACACCATCCACGAAAAGCCCAGCGGCTGGTATTGCACCTTGTAGAGCTTCTGGAAGCCGCCCAGCAACCGCGCCTGCATGCCTTTCTCTTCTTCTTTCAGATAATCCTTGCGATCGATGGTCTCGCCCATGTCCATGCGGCCGAGGAAATAGTGATCGCCGCTGGGAACCGGGCCGAGTTGCGCATCGGCGGTGAGATTCTGTAGATACGTTTCCACCACCGGAGTGCGCGTCTGCAGCATCTTGATCAGACCATGCTCGCGCTCGATGAACAGGTTCACGACTTGGTCCATCGTGGTCGGAGCGGGCGCCGGTGCCGGCCGTGCTGCGGGCGCCTGCTGCGCGTCCGCCGCGGATGGCTGCGCCGGCGCAGTGGCTGCCGGAGCCGGTGCGGACGTGGCTTGTGCACTCTGCGTTACATCCACCGCGGGTGGCTGCGTCGAAGGTTGCGAATCCGCCGCTTGCTGTGCGGCCGCGCTGAACGATGCCAGCAGCGCTGCTGTGACGATCCAATTCGTAGTGCGCATGACTCTTTCTCCAGGTCTTTCGGACCCCTATCGTTTTCTATTGACTGTCCAACTGCCAGACTTCCTTCGCCAAACTCTTAGTACGCCATCTGGAACGAAACGTGTACCACCGCCGTCGAATCCACCGGGGTGCCGAAGCGCAATGCCGGCTTGAAGCGGATCTTATTGGCGGCCGCGATCGCCGCCTCATCCAGACCGTGTCCCAGACCGCGCACCACGCGATTCACATGGAGCGATCCATTCGCCGAAAAATTCACTTCCAGCAGAACTTCGCCTTCCAGCTTCAGATCGCGCGCTTCCTGCGTGTACAGCGGATTGGGCTTGTAGGTGATTTCCACCGGGGTGGTCGCGGGCCCGCTGTCAGCCTGCGCGATCTTTGGCCCCTGATGGACAACTTGCTCCGATCCGAATCCGCCGGTCGCGACGCCTTTGCCGTTGCTGCGTCCATCGCCCTTGCCACCGTTCGCAATACCGTTGCCGAAGTCGGCGCTGGCTACGGTGCCTTTGATTCCTTTCGCGCCGCCCGATCCGTTGCCCTGTCCCGGCCCCGCCGGCATATCAAACGATCCGGTAGGAGCCGCGTACAATTTCGCCCCTTGCTTTCCCGTGCCCTTCAATCCATTGGGATCGCCAAAGCCTCCGGTCTGAACTTTTTCCACCGCCGCATTCACCGTCGGGGCTTTAGAGCTGCCTTCGTTGAAGTCCCCGGTATGTACCAGTTGCGGACGAGCGCCGCCCACCGCAAGCTTCAGCTGCGGAGGCGCAAAATTATTGACGACCACTTTCGGCGCCTCGACCGGCTGCGGAGCTTCCCGCCGCACTTCTCTTGGCATCACCAGTTTCGGCTGCTCAAAAACCGGCAGCTTCACTGCCGGCAGCAGATGCGGCCTTACCTCGGTGACCACCTTCACCGGCTCCGGCTCAGGACGAAGCGATGGCATAGGAATGAGTTCGGTCACGTGGTACTCGCGCATTTGCAGCCGTTCCGGCATAAATACCCCGACGCTGACTACGATGAGCAGCACCAGCGCGACCAGTCCATATGCCGTCGCGATTGCCGGCTTGTTGAGCTTGCGTTCGGGCAGTAATCCGAGCTGAAACCCGCGGTAAGCCGTTGCCATGCACTATCACTCCAAGTTTGGAGCCCGGTTGCGAATCTGCCCCGGGTCTGGAGATTTAAAAGTACGGGAGATAGGACAGGGGGTAAACGTGTCCACGGCCCTTGTCCTTCGGTAACCGGAGAAGTGCCTTTTGGGAAACCAGCCCAAAACGGGTGCCAGATCGGCGTCTCGCCGGGACTAGGCCCAAGCCAGCGGACGAAAGACCGCAGAAACAGGGAAGTATAAGGCGAGAAGTTGCAGACGAACGGCGAACAACCTCAGTTCCGCCTAAAATCGCAGGAGGAAACCAATCAACAGCGTACTTCCTATCGCTCCTCTCAAAACCTTTTGACCGCCGAGATCGCCGAGAAAAACCGCAGAGATCGCAGAGACTAACACGGCAACGAGGCTTGGCATTTCTCAGCGTTCTCTGCGGCAGTTCTCAGCGACCTCAGCGGTTAAGATGTTCGGTTTCGTTTCGGGAACGTCCTGGTATTTATTTCGCGTCTGGAATCTCTTGCGCCAATGCACGCCTTAGAGTGTGTCCAGAGGTGCGCAATGTCGGACGCAAGCACTACAGGTCGAATCATCCAGGCGGCCATCAAAATTCATCGCAAACTAGGCCCAGGACTTCTGGAGTCCGCCTACGAAGCTTGCCTCGCCTATGAACTCGAGGCAGGTTGGACTTCATGTGCAGCGCCAGAAGGCGGTCCCGCTTGTGTACAACACGGTCAAACTCGAATGCGGATTTCGAGCAGATCTGCTAATCGAGCGCGAAGTGGTCGTTGAGATCAAGTGCAAAGAGGCGATTCATCCCGTGGATCAAGCGCAGCTTCTTTCCTATCTCCGGCTCCTAGATCTCCAGGTCGGACTCCTCATCAACTTTCACGTTCTTATGCTCAAAGACGGGATTAAGCGGATGGTGAACAACTATCGCGATGTGCCTTGGGACCTTACGCTGGATGAGGAAAGCATCTACCACTGAAATCGCAGAGAAAGACCGCAGAGATCGCTGAGCAAATCGCAGAAATCGCCACAGACCGTCATCAGCCACAGGGATTAGCTCTTCTCAGCGTTCTCTGCGGGCCGTTCTCAGCGATCTCAGCGGTTAAAAGGCTTTGGAGCCGGAAGCGAAAAGTAAGCTGCAGATCCATCCCACGGCGAAGGTCGCCGAGGTCCCGATCATGACCCACCAGGTCCACGGAATCCCTGTGCCAAGCCATAGATATAATTCGATTCCGAATCCGCAGACCATCCCAACCATCGCGCCCAACTGATTGGCCCGCCGTGTCAGGGTGCCGAGAAGAAACGCTCCAAGCAAAGCGCCATAGGCAACGGACGCGATCTGCAGTCCGACCTCCACCACGCGTCCCACTTTATGCAACGCGATCACCGCCAGCGCGAACAGCACCAGCGCCCAGGCCAGGGTCGCCAACCGGGAAAGGCGCATCTTCGTTTTCTCATCCGATTGCGGCCGCAACTGCGCATAAAAATCCATGATGGCGCTCGACGAAAGCGAATTCAGCGCCGCGCTCAGATTCGACATGGCCGCGGCCAGGATCGCCGCGATCAGCAAGCCGGAGATTCCATGCGGCATGCGCGACACAATGAACGTCGGATAGATCCGGTCAGGCCTGCCAAACGCCGCGGACGGCACCCGGTAGTACGCCCAAAGCATTACACCCACCATCAGAAACAGCGCGAACTGGAACAGAATCGCTACTCCGCTCGACAGCAGCGCCGTCACCGATTGTTTCTTGCTGCGAGCCGCCAGCAAACGCTGCACGATCAGCTGATCGGTGCCGTGGCTGGCCGTGGTGAAAAATGTCCCGCCGATCACTCCCGACCAGAAAGTGTAAGGTTTCCAAAGGCTGTGGCTGAAGTCGAACACTTGCAGCTTGCCTGCAGTCGCGGCCGCCGAGTGAATCGCGCTCCATCCCCCAGGCACCAGATGGACAATCGTCGCCAGCCCCACCAGCGTGCCGCCAACATAAATGACGGTCTGCACCACGTCGGTCCAGATAACGGCCGCCAGCCCGCCTTCAAACGTATAGATGAGCGTCAATGCAGTGATGATTGCAATGGACGCAATCTGTCCTGTGCCCAGCGCGATGGATACCACAATCGATACGGCATAGACGCGCACGCCTTCGGCGGCGGCCCGTGTGAGGAGGAATAATCCGGCTGTCAGCGATCGCAGCCCGCGTCCGAAACGGCGTTCGATCAATTCGTAGGCGGTATACAGATCTCCCCGAAAGTAGTGCGGTAGAAGCACGAAGCTGATGACCACGCGCCCCACCACATATCCCAGGATAACCTGCAGGAAGGTGAAGTTTGTGTCATACGCCAGCCCGGGGATGCTGATGATGGTCAGCGTGCTGGTCTCGGCCGCGACAATCGAGAGCGCAATCGCCCACCACGGAATCTCGCGTCCCGCCAGAAAATAATCACGCAGCGTTCGCTGCTTCTTGCGAAAGCGCAGGCCAAACAGCGTGATCCCAGCCAGGTACAGCGCAATGATCGAAAAATCAATTTTGTTCAGGCCCATGCGTTATGCGGATACGAATCTCCTATTATCGGAGCTATTGCGTGTTCCTGCGAGTGAGACTCTAGGAACGCGGCAGGACAATCTGAGGAACCGCACATCGAGACCTGGAAGCTGAGAACTGAGAACTAAGAACTGGTAACTGAGAACTGGCGACTGCGAACTGGTAACTGGCAACTGCCTTTGTGTTAGAACTAACCCGTGCCCTACTATCTCGGCATTGACGGTGGAGGAACCAAAACGACCTGCGCCGTAGGAGACGACCTTCATCTTCTCGCCACGGCCGTGTCGGGTCCGAGCAACATCGTGCGGGTTGGCGAATCCCGGGCTCGCGAATCGTTGCAGCAAGGTGCGAGGGGCGCCTGTGCGGCTGTTGGCATCACGCCGCAACAGATCGCCGGCACCTGCGTGGGCGGATCGGGCGCGGGGCATCCCGAATTCGCGGCGATGGTGAGGCGGGCGTTGGCCGAGATTCTCCCCGCCCCCATTGACGTCGTCGGAGATATGCAGACGGCCCTCGAAGCCGCCTTCGACACAGGCCCGGGCGTCATCGTCAACGCCGGCACCGGTTCCTTCGCGTACGGCCGCAATAGCGAAGGAAAGACGGCGCGCGCAGGAGGCTGGGGATTCGCCATCGGCGACGAAGGTTCCGCGCACTGGATTGGACGCTCTGCCGTGAACTCGCTCCTGCGCGCCAGCGACCGCATCGACGGCAGTTCCGAAACGCCGCTCGCCAAAGCTCTCTTCAAAGCCTGGGGAGTCAGTTCCCTCATCGACCTGGCACGTGCCGCAAATTCCATTCCACCTCCGGATTTCGCCGCGCTCTCTCCCGCCGTATTCGCCAGCGACGATGATGTTGCGACGCAGGTTCTCGCTAACGCCGGCAGAGAACTCTCAGAAATCGTGTTTGCGGTAATAGAACGTTTGTTTGCAAAAGGCCACACCGCCGCTGTTCCCGTGGCCATGACTGGAGGCGTCTTTCGTCATGCTCCGCGGGTCCGCGAGATTTTTTACAATGAACTTCGCCGGCTCGAGCCTCGTGCCGAGATCAATCCGCAGGTGGTCGATCCGGTGGAAGGCGCGCTGCGTATGGCGCGCAGAGCCGCCGCAAGTCGTGGTTGAGATTTATGTGGGGACAGCGCCTTAGCTGCCCTGAGCTTGTCGAAGGGGCTGTCCGCCGGGCGCGCGCCCGGTCCCCGCAATCGAATGCCAGACGAAATTCAAATCGATGACGCCCGAGAATCTGGATCGCCAGCCGGAGCGCCTTCTTCCGAGGTTGAGAATCCGGAGTCCAGCGCGTCGCTCACCGAAGACCAAGCACTGGCCGAGTTGGCCGAACGCGACCTGACCTCAGAAGCCGTGGAGCAAATCAGCCGCAACTCCGCGGTCATGAGGTCCCGCAAGGTCCGTCTCGCGCTGGCGTCTCATCCCCGAACGCCGCGCCGCATTTCGCTGCGCCTCATCCGCGAGCTTTACACCTTCGAACTCATGCGCTTCGCCATGCTGTCGACGGCGGCTGCCGATCTGCGTCGCGTCGCCGACGAACTGCTGCTCTCCCGCCTGACTTCCATTACCCTCGGCGAACGCATCTCTCTCGCCCGGCGCTCCTCGGAATTGGTCGCGGGCGCGCTGCTGCTCGATAAGGAAACTCCCGTATGGCAGGCTGCGCTCGACAATGTCCGGCTCACCGAATCAGCGGTCGTCAAGGGATTGCGGCGAAGCAGCGCGACGCCGGCTTTGGTTGGAGCCGTGTGTCATCATGCAAAGTGGTCGGTGCGTCCGGAGATCCGCATCGCTCTGCTCCGAAACCAGCACACTCCGCTGGCGAAGGCCCTGGAATTCGCCCGTCGCCTCCCGCCAGCGCAACTGCGCGACATCCTGCACGCCTCGCGTCTGCCGGAGAAAATCAAAAGCTATTTGCGGAAAGACTTACTGAAAGCTGAAAGCTGAGAGCTGAGAACTGCGAGCTACCGTCCCCCACCAATCTCCAAAATCGCGCCCGTCACATACGACGCCGCCGGAGACAACAACCACAACACGCCTTCCGCGATTTCCTGCGAAAGTCCCGCTCTTTGCATCGGGATGCTGGGCATCAGTCGCTGCAGCCGTCCCGGTTCGCCGTTGGCCGCGTGTAGTTCCGTGTCGGTCAGTCCCGGCGCCACCGCATTCACGCGGATCCCTTCGGTCGCCACTTCCCGAGCTAGGCCAATCGTGAAGCTGTCAATCGCGCCCTTGGACGCCGCGTAGTGTACCCACTCGCCGGCGCCTCCGGTGTGCGCGGCGCGCGATGAAATGTTCACGATCGCTCCGCCCTGACCTCCGCGCCGTGTCGACATGCGCCGCACCGCTTCCCGCGCGCACAGCATCGCTCCGGTGACATTCACCGCCAGGGTCCTTTCGATCGCTGCGGTCGTCACATCCTCCACGCGGGCAAATCCACCAGTAACGCCGGCATTGTTCACTAAGCCGCAGATCGGTCCAAGTTCCCGTTCCGCCGTCTCAAACATCTGTACGATCTGCTCTTCGTGCGCGACGTCGGCATGGATCGCCAGCGCCCGTCCCCCGCTCAACCGAATGTCGTCGGCGATCTTCTCCGCCTCCGTCTTCCCACTGCAAAAGTTGACCGCAACCGCCCATCCTCGCCCACTTGCCAGTCTCGCCACAGCCGCGCCAATCCCACGACTGGCTCCCGTAACGATGAGCGTGCCTGTTCCACTCGTTTTGTTTTGGTCTTGCAAGGGGACCTCTAACAGAATCACCGGCAGCAATTCAGAAACGCAGACCAGACCTTACGCCTTCACCATCTCATGCTTTCCATGCATCAACTGCACCACAGCTTCATACAGGCGTTTCCGCGACTCGTGCCGTTCGTACGCCCGCGTGATGTAGCGTACGTGGATCTCAACCCCCGCCGCTGTCGGCACGATATTGATAGCGGGCACGGCCGACAGCGCCTTGGCGCGGTATCGCGTCGTTGCCTCCTGCCACTCCGCTTCCGCTTTTCCGGCATTCGCCGCGGTTTCGGCTTCCACAATCTTCTGCACCCCGGCGACGATCGGATACGGATCCTGGCCCGCAGGAATCAGCACTTGCAGTTGGTCCCACATCCACTGGCCCGAGGTTGTGAAGTTGAAATAATGTCCTTCCACGGCGAAGCTGTTCACAAATGATACGCGCCGCCCCGTGGGATGGCTCGAATCGGTCCAGTTGCCAGTTTCGAGCATGACCGTTTTCAGCAACCCGATCTCCACGACTTCGCCGCCCACGCCGTTGATCTCCACCCAGTCGCCTACCCGGATCCCGTTGCGTCCCATCAGCACGAACCATCCGAAGAAGGCCACGATGAAATCTTTCATGGCCACGGTCAGGCCTGCGCCGGCTAGGCCCAGCACCGTCGTGACCTGCGTCGGCATACCGAGCACGATGAATACGATCACCACCAAACCCACCAACTGCGCTGCGAACTTGGCCACTGCACGCAGCGTGTCGATCCGCTTGTTCTCCGCGCTGATCCCGATAAACAGATGCTCGATGAGCCGGTCCGCGGCATAGACGGCTAACAACACCAGCAGAATCCAGAGAATGCTCTCGATCAGATTGTGCAGCGCCGCGCGCTCGCGAGCCTCGACCAGTCCGATCCAGTTCGCATAAATCTCGTTAAGATCCTGCTCGTCTTGCAGCCGGCGCCCTCGGTCGGCGAGATTCTTTTGATCGATGGTGTACTGCCGCAGCGCGCTCAGAGCGGCATCTGCCGCCGCCTTCGATTCCTCGCGGCTCTTGGCCGTGCTGCCCTTCGAAAATCCTTGCGCCTGGCTCTTGGCGGCCTCGCGGTTTTCTTTGTCCTTCTCCACCTGCGCCGCCACGTCATTGCGCCTCTTCGTCAGATACGCTGCCTTGTCAATCGCCTCCTGGCGGGCGCTTTCCAGCAAGGCTTTTTTCTCGCGCAATGCCCGCCACGCGCGAAACACGCTCAGCAGCGTGTGCGCTTGATAATCCTGCTCGTGCGGATTGATCGCCGATCCCACCTGCGGCGGGTTGTGATCGCCCGCTTCGTGCTGCTCCTGCAGGCGCTTGATCTTCGATTGCAAATCGCCGCCGGCCTGCTCCAGTTGTTCGCTCGCATCGTCGAACTCGTCCTGGTCCAGATCCATCTGCGCCTTGGCGACGTCGATCTGATCCTGCAAATTATCTTTTTGCGACTCGGGTGCTGCAGCCAGCCGCTTCGTCAGCAAAGCGATGCTTTCCTGGTCGTCTTTCAGCGTCTGCTGCGCCTTGGCTTTGTGGATGGCAATCTGCTTCGCCTCTGGTGAGAGTGGCGGAGGATTTTGTTGCGCCGTGCGCAGCGCGTCAAAGAAAGTGAGATCGACTTCGTGATCTCCAACTTTTTCAGCCTGGTGCGCCAGCGCCTGTTCCTCCGGCGTGCTGGCCATCGTGGCCGTGCGCTCTGCGGTCTGCAACGGGCGCTGGTCGACCAGCGCATGCGCCGTCACTACGGGCTTCCGGCCCGGCTGTTTGCTGCCGGTCGCCGACGATGCTTCCTCTTCCTGGATCTGGGCACTCCGCGTCCATACCAAGCCCACGACGGCCGCCGCAATCAGCAGCAGCAGAACGATCGCGATGATCCACTGGCGAAGCTTCATAGGTTCTTCGATTGTCGTTCCGATGCGGCGCGCGTGAGCCGCACTCGCGGCGACACAACAATGTAGCAAGAAACGGCTATCCTAGCGAACTGAAAGGTCGCATGAAGAAGATCACTTTAAATATGACCAGCTATCAAGAAGGCAAGTGAATCGACTTGCCCGCCAACCTTGGGTTTCTCAGCGATCTCCGCGAATCCTCAGCGACCTCTGCGGTTAAAGCTTTTTCTTGCCCGTGCTCAGGGTCAGAACCCGAAGGGTCCCGTCGCCACCCGCGCCAGATTTTCCAGTTCTTTCCTATAGATCGGTCGCAGCAGCAGGGTCGCAAACATCTTCTCCATCGATCCCAGAATCCCGCTTCTCACCGGTAGTTCCGTAGAAATCGTCACGTTTGAATCTGCGGGTGCCGTGCCCGGATCCACGGTGAACGTCGTAATCGTCCCTTCCGGATCGAGGTAGGTTTCGACCAGCACGCGCCCCGGTTCCGGTTCGGTGACGGCCGCGCGAAAATTCCGCTTCTTCCCCAACACTGTCATCTGAAACCGAATAAGCGTGCCGCTGCCAATCCCGCCCTCCTCCACCACCAGTCCGCTGAATTGCTTGGGAAGAATCCTCGGGTGCCCATCTCGATAATTGGCCAGCAACGAGTACACGCGCTCGCGCCGCGCCGGGATAATCGCCGACGCGCTGACAATATGTTTCTCTGTCTTGCCTACCATGATCTCCAGACTCACTGTCATCCTGAGCGAAGTCGTCGTCCGTGAAACGGACGACGACGCAGTCGAAGGATCCCTACAGCCTCGTTCACTTCTGAAAGTGATTCCGAATTG
The DNA here is from genome assembly GCA_963719865.1 of uncultured Acidobacteriota bacterium. Classification (GTDB taxonomy): domain Bacteria; phylum Acidobacteriota; class Terriglobia; order Terriglobales; family Acidobacteriaceae; genus Sulfotelmatobacter. Next base: position 66,765 of record CAVRDS010000053.1, read on the forward strand.
CCTCGGCCTGTACTCGCGTCACCACCGCCGATAAAGCTGCCGCGTCCGCCTGCTTCACCGCCTGCACGCTGCCAAAATGTTCCAGCAGTCTGCGGGTAGTACTCGCACCCACGCCAGGAACTTCCAGCAGTTCCGTCGCCCGGTCGCGCATCTGCCGCCGTTTGCGATGAAACGTCACCGCGAACCGGTGCGCCTCGTCGCGAATCATCTGGATCAAGTGCAGCACCGGCGAATGATGGTCGAGCGCGATCGGATCCTTCTCCTGCCCGTACACATACAAAATCTCTTCGCGCTTGGCGATGGCCGCCAGCGGCTGGTTGATGATTTCCAGTTTTTCCAGCGCTTCGGCCGCGGCATGCAACTGTCCCAGGCCGCCGTCGATCAGCACCAGGCTGGGCATCGGCTTCTCTTCTTCCTGTACTCGCTGGTAGCGCCGCGTGACCACCTCCCGCATCGAGGCAAAATCGTCGACTCCCTCCACCGTGCGGATGATGAACTTGCGGTAGTCCGATTTCTTCATCTTTCCGTCTTCCCAGACCACCATCGAAGCCACAGTCTCCGCGCCCTGAATATGCGAGATGTCGAAGCATTCGATGCGCTTCGGCAACTCCGGCAGACTCATCACTTCCTGCAACTCTTCCTGAATCTTCCGCGCATTCGGCTTCAAAACACGGAAACGCTGATCATACGATTGCTTTGCATTGTTCCCGGCCAGGTCGATGAGTGATCGTTTTTCCCCGCGCACCGGCACCAGAATATGCACCCGTGTGGCGCGGGCGCCCTCGCCCGCGCTTTGCTCAGAGAGTAGATCTTCAAGCTCCGCGCAATCTTCAAAGGCAACCGGCACATACAAATTCCGCGGAACATAAGGCTGCCCAATATAAAGCTGCTTCAGCAGGGCCGAAAAAAACTCTCCGGGATGAAATGAGCGCTGTGTTGTTTCCGGTTCTTGTGGGGGCGGATCCTGCGGGGACGCGCCGCCCCCGCCCGTCCGTGCCGAGCGAAGCTCGGCTGAGTTCTGTTTCAAGCTGGTCGGCGCTGCCGGCCAAGTGCACTGGCGAGCTTGGCTCGCCCGGACAGCCGATGGCGGCTGTCCCCGCACCTTCCGTGGACGTTTCGAACTCCGCGGCAACCCCGAACTCCGGCAAATCCTCCCAGAAGAATTCCCGCCGGTCCACCATCTTTCCGCCACGCATGTGAAACAGATTCACCGCCAGCATGCCACTCTCGTAGTGATACCCGAAGACATCCGCGTCGTCGCCCTCCGCAGCCGCAATGCGCTGCCGCTCCTGCAACTGCTCCACCGTCGAAATCAGGTCGCGATACCGCGCCGCCCGCTCGTACTCCTGCTCCGCCGCGGCCTGCTCCATGCGGCTGCGCAGTGACCGCGCTAGATCCGTCGGCCGCCCTTCCAGAAACATTTTTACGTCGTGCACCGCCTCCTGATAAAACTCCGGCGTCGTCAAATCCTGCACGCAAGGTCCCAGGCACCGCTTGATGTAATACTGCAGGCACGGCCGCGGATGAAATCTCGTTAGATCCACCTTGCACGATGGAATCAGAAAATTCCGGTGGATCAGATCCACAATGCGGTACGCGAGATTGGCAGGGAAGTACGGCCCGTAATAGGCGCTGCCGTCCTTGCGCAACCGTCGCGTAACATACACGCGCGGCCAGCGCTCTCCCAGCGTCAGCTTCACATAAGGATAAGTCTTGTCATCGCGCAGCAGGATGTTGAACCGCGGCTTGCGCTGCTTGATCAGATTATTCTCCAGCGCCAGCGCTTCCTTGTTATTGCCCACCACGATGTATTCGACATCCACCGCCTCGCGCACCAGCGTCCCGGTCTTCGCGTCCTCCCAGCGGCCCTCGTGGAAGTAGCTGGCCACGCGGCTGCGCAGGTTCTTCGCTTTCCCGACATAAATGACCTCGCCCTCGGCATTCTTGTACAGATACACGCCGGGCTCGGTGGGAATGGTGCGGATTTTCGCGAGCAAGTCCATACATGTAGCGGGGACGCGTACGTCCGCCTGTGAAGGGATGGAACCATTCTATTGGATGGGAACCGCTGACAGCCAACGACCGCGCCGTCTCCCCGATCACAGATATCTGGAAGGAAAAGGGAAGTGTGGAAGTAGTAGCGGCGCACCTGTAGCGCCGGCATCCTGCCGGCTGTCGCGAGGCCATCTTGGCCTCGCACTCGTCTGCCGAGCAAATCATCCGTCAAGGCACGATTGATCAATCCCCACCGTATAAAATTTCCCTTACGGATGATCCCTTTGCGTCATCTAAAGTGACGGGTGAGGTATTCGACCTGCGGCAAATGCCGCGCAAATTGCTGAAAACGTATATACTTGTTCCGGCTATGCGGAATTCCGACAACTGGCATTCCTCGTGCACAAGTACAGAACGGGACTAGTAACACTGGTTAGTCATTCCCAGGGCCTCAAGTTTACAAATGCAGCGCGCGGGACAAACCCAGACGCGCAAGATCAAGATGGAATTAAGGAGCCTGAACCCTATGAACCGCACTTCGTTAGTGATTTTCCTGGCAGCCAGCATGGCCGCCACCGTAGGTTGCGCCAGCAAGAATTATGTCAAGCAGCAGACCACTCCCCTCATCAACAAGACCAATGAACTCGACGACCTCACCGCGAAGAACACCCGCGATATTAAGGATGTCGACGCCCGCGCTCAGGCCGGCATCCAAGCCGTGAACGCCAAGACCGCCGAAGTCGAGCAGAAGACGGCAACCGCCAGCCAGAATGCCACCCAGGCGCAGCAGACTGCCGACGCCGCCAATGGCCGCGTCAGCGTCCTGACCAACACCGTCGCTAACCTCGACAACTATCATGCTGTCGCCGAGACCTCGGTGAAGTTCGGCTTCAACAAAGACAACCTGACCTCGAAGGCGCAGGCCGCCCTTGATCAGCTCGCCACCAGCATCTCCTCGACCAAGGGATACATCATCGCCCTCGAAGGCGGGACCGACTCCGTTGGACCGGCCGACTACAACTATGATCTGAGCCAGCGCCGTGCCAACTCCGTCATTCAGTACCTGGCGACCAAGTACAACGTGCCCGCGCACAAGATCTACGTCATCGGTCTGGGCAAGGACAAGCCCGTCGAGTCCAACAAGACTTCTGCGGGACGCGCCGATAACCGCCGCGTGGATGTTCGCCTGATGACCAACACCGTGGGCGAGACCACTCAGCCGGCGCCGGCTGCAGGCCAGAACCCTTCGATGTAAACAAAGTTTTCCCTCCTCCCCGGAGGACTTCGCCAACCAGGCCGCTCAAAGCCTCCCCCTGAGCGGCCTGCTTTTTTTTTGAATTCACGTCAGAGCCGAAGAAATCATAGGTAAATCGAGGACAGACGGGATGTTTCCCGCGAGCCGCAAAGCGGCGGAAGAATACAGCCCACGGCGCAAGCCGTGGGTGCAAACGGGACAAAAGAAGAAGCCCCGCAAGGGGCGAAAGAAGATCTACCACGGGCGCTGCGCCATGCCAGCGCCTTCACCGCAACACGCTCCGTAGCGCCTAAGCCTCAGCAGCTTCGGCCCAGCCTGATCCGTCATTCTGAGCGAAAGCGTCCGTCCGCGAAGCGAACGGACGCGCAGTCGAAGAATCCCTACCGCGAAACCACCGCCTGCAAGGGCACGGAACTCTTCCCCGGCCCCGCCGCCCTTACTTCTTCCGGCTGTTCAGCCTGTCCAGCACGCCCTTCAACTCTTCCAACTTCTGTCCCGCCTCACCGAGCTTGCCCTCGGCCGTCAAGCGCTGGTAGTCGGCCAGATCCTTGGCCGCCTCCCCGATGAGCGCGTTGAGATCCTCTGCCGGCGGAGACGCCACCCCCGCCGCCCCACTCTTCGCTTCCGCGGCCGCCGGCGCCGCGCCCCCCGCCGGCGCGGTTAACGACGAAGTCACTCCGCCAAACAGCGACGCCAGTGCAGTCTCGAACGTAGGCCCGTACGCCAGCCGATCCTGCAGCGCCAGCACAACTAGCCGCAACTCGGGCATCGGACTGCGCTCCGCCTGCAGATAAATCGGCTCCGCATACAACAGCGCCTTCCCGGTCGGAATCACCAGCAGCGCCCCGCGCCTCACGTGCGAGCCTTGCTGATTCCACAGCGTCAGCTGTCCGGAAAGCTGCGCGTTCTGATCGATACGCGCCTCGATCTGCAGGGGCCCATCCACCAGCTTCGTCTTCGGAAAGTTGTACACCACCGACGTTCCATAATGTTCGCCATCGCTGCGTCCGGCAATCCATCCAATCAGATTGTTCCGGCTCGCCGGTGTGAAGGGCAGAATTTCCACGAACTCCTCGCCGCTTTCCCCTGGCAATTTCATCAGCACAAAATTCGGCTGCATCGCTTGCGTTCTTTGTTCCCCACTGTCGCTCATGCCGACTTCGCTCGCCACCGTCCACAAATCTTCGCGGTTGTAAAACGCCTCGGCATCCGTCATGTGGTACAGCCCGTAAACCTCCGCCTGCAGCTTCAGCAGCAACTCGGGATAACGCACATGCTTGCGCAGCCCAGCCGGCATCTGCGACGCATCTTTGAACAGGCTGGGAAAAATCCGGCGGTAGGCCGCAATGATTGGATCTTTGTCATCGAACACGTAAAACGTCGTCGTGCCGTTGTAGGCGTCGATCACCGCCTTCACGCTGTTGCGCATGTAATTGATGGAACTATTGCCCAGCTGATAGTGCGTCGAGTAAGGATAGCTGTCCGACACCGTGAACCCGTCCATGATCCACGACAGCCGACCATCCTCTCCCAGCACGATGTAGGGATCGGGATCGAAGGTAAGGAACGGCGCCAGCGCCGCCACCCGATCGCGGATGTTGCGCCGCATCAGCAGCCGGCTGTTCGCATTCACATCGTCGCTGAAGGGCAGTTTCCCCAGATCGTCGCGGTCAAACGCGATGATCAGGCGGCGCAGAAATCCGTCAATCACAATCCCACCCGTGCCCTCGTACGAATTCAGATTGTTGGTCTGGCCTTGCGGATAGTTGAATTCCTGCTGCCGCGTCTTCACATAAACGTCGGTATTGGTCAGCTCCCCAAAATAAATTTCCGGACGCGTCACCTTCAGGCTGCTCACGGTGCTCTGCACCGGCATGTTGCTCAGAATCAGAGTGGGCAAGCCTTCCGGCGTGAATCCATTGACTGGATTCATCGTGATCCCATAGCCGTGGGTGTAGATCAGCTTCTCGTTGATCCAGTTCTGGCTGCTCTCCGGCAACTTGTCCACGTTTAACTCGCGCGCTGCCAGCATCACCTCGCGCGTCGTCCCGTCAATGTCATATCGATCGATATCGATATCGGGGAAATCGTAGTACGTCCGGATCTCCTGAATCTGCCGTAGCGTGTCCTGCAGCGCGCGCCAGTCCCACAGCCGTATGTTCTGCAGCGTCGCCTGATTATTCGTGGCATCTGCCGCCTCGACCGTGGTCTCGGCAGGGAACTCCCGCTGTGAGACCGCATTCAATCCGTAAGCCTGCCGCGTCATCGCCGTGTTGAAGACGATGTAAGGTTTCTCGCGCACCAGTTCGTTCGGCTTGACGATGAAGCTGCTGACGTACCACGCCACTATCTGCATCGCCACATAACACACCGCGGCTGGAACCACCGATGCCACCAGCCAGCGCCCGCGCTGCGCTCGCACATTGGCCAATGCGATTCCTGAGCCAACCACCAGCGCGACGGCGACTACCAGCATCCCGGTCAGGATCACGTGCGCATCCGTGTAGGTCACGCCGCCGAAGATCGTATGATCCTCCAGCAAGCGCTCGAACCGGCTGATGTACGCGTTCATCGCGAAGATAAGTAAGAGAAATGCAAACGAGATGGAGAGCCCGCGCCAGGGCAATGCCACGTGCCGGCTCAGCCGCCCGGTAATCGCGCGCGCTCCTCCGGTGATGAGAACGAAGAACGCGGCGAGAGCGCAAATCATCACCGCCAGCGTCAGCAGCCAGCCAAGGATGATCTGCCACGCCGGCAAGGTGAACAGGAAAAAATTCAGCGGCCGGCCAAAGATTGGATCGACAACGCCCCCGGATGAAGGTGGCACGTACCAATAAAGTGCGAGTGTCGGCCACTGCGCGCTCATCGCCGCCCCCGTAGCCAGGGCAATCGCCAGCGATACGGCCAGCGCGATCAGGCGTAGCACCGGCTCCACGGGCAGTTTCAGCGGCTGTCCGCCAATCAGAATCGTGTGTCCTTCCGGCAAGTCAGGAAGATGGGCGCGCTTCAACGCCAGAAACGATCCGTACAGAATGAGAAATGTAGCCGCCGCAAACACGGCGAAGACTTCCCACTGCAGGCTTAGCGTCCGGAAGAAAACGTCCCCATACCCGAGCGACTTGAACCACAACACGTCCACGTAATACGACAACGCGGCCCGGCCTCCGAAGAAGATGACGGCCAGCGCCACCAGGATGAGAAGGAAAAGGCGGCGACGGCCAGGCCGCCCTACCCGCGGCGGCGGCCAGTCGATGGTGTCAGGCATTACTCAACTCCGTTCTATGCATTTCATGTGCATAATACTCTCTCCGCGCGGGGCGCACCTGCCGCATCGCTCACTGCTCACCTCTTGCCTTCAGGCGTAATATGGCAGCCATGTCATATTCCACTTTTTCGCGGCGTGCTTTCCTTGCCATGTCAGCAGCGTTGCCTTGGGCTTTTCGTGGCAGTGCCTGGGCCGCGTCCTCCCCTTCCATTCCGGTCGGCCTCGAACTGTATTCCGTGCGCGACGACCTTAAGAAAGATCCGGAGGGAACAGTTCGCTCCGTGGCGCAGATGGGCTATCAGGCCGTCGAATTCTATGCGCCCTATCTCGATTGGTCCGATGCGCAAGCCAGAAGCATGCGCAAACTGCTCGACGATCTTCGGGTCCGCTGCTACTCCACGCACAATAACGAAGATTTCTTCGGCCCCGCCAAGATCGACCGCGCACGCGACTTGAACCATATACTCGGCGCGAAGTACATGGTTTTGGCCTGGAGCGATCCTAAGAAGGATCTCGACGGCTGGAAAGTTCTCGCCGATGAATTGAACGCCGCTTCGGATAAGCTGCAGCCCTCCGGACTCAAAGTCGGCTATCACAACCACGATGCCGAGTGGAAACCCATCGCCGGCAAGCGCCCCATGGACATCCTTGCCGCGAACACGCACCCGTCCGTCCTGTTGCAGCTCGATGTCGGCACTTGTCTGGAAGCCGGCGCCGATCCCGTCGCCTGGATTCAAGCCAACCCGGGGCGCATTCGCTCCATCCATTGTAAAGACTGGTCTCCCGATCCCGCCGTGGGCTACAAGGCCCTCTTCGGGGAAGGGAAGGCCGATTGGAAAGCGATCTTCCACGCTGCAGAAAACGGTGGAGGCGTCGAATTTTATCTGGTTGAACAGGAGGGCAGCCGTTACTCTGAGCAGGAGACCGCGCGTCGTTGCCTGGCAGCGTTCCGCACCGCGCACGGATAACGGTAAAATAAGCGTATGCGCAGTTTGCTTTGCCTCATGCTTCTGGGCTGGAGTCTTGGCCTCTGGGCACAGAGTTCGAATTCGTATCCTTCCGCCCCCGCTCCATCGAGTTCGCAAACGCCGAATTCCGCCGCTCCTCCTGCGAAATCGCAGCCGAATCCCAACCTCGCCCCGCCACGCGCCGACAGCGTCAACGTCGATTCGCTCGATAACGGTCCCGGCGAGAGTTCCAGCAAAGACACGCAGATCGATCTGAGCCCTCCGCCTGACGATGCCAAGGGTCATCCTCACAGCTCTGACGTTTTAAAGGATGAGGGGTCGACTGGGAACGTTGGCGAAGTTCATCCCTGGGATCCGCACCGCGCTGCCAAGGATATCGAGGTCGGGGACTTTTATTTCAGGCGGAAAAATTACCGCGGTGCCGAGGACCGTTATCGCGAGGCCCTATTCTACAAAGACAACGACGCCATTGCCACGTATCGCTTAGCCATCTGCCTCGAAAAAATGGATCGCCCCGACGAAGCGCTCGTGGAATTCGAAAGCTATCTCAAAATCCTGCCGCATGGCTCGAAGGCCGAAGACGCCCGGAAAGCCATCGACCGGCTGAAAGGCCCATCCGCCAGCGTCAAGCCGGCAAAATGATCGCCAGAGTGCGCCAAGCGGGGCAATGTTGACTAGTGGTTCCGTTTGCCCAAGCCCGCAGCTTTTCTCAGCGATCCCAGCGAATCCTCAGCGAACTCTGCGGTTAAGCTTTTGATCACCGCCGAAGTCGCCGGGAATTCCGCCCGGTCAGCAGGGACCAGAAGAGAAAGAAGATCGGGCTCTCAAGCTGATCCGCGACCAGATGATCAGCTTGTAATTCCGTTTCCCGGCCGTGTTGCCCGCGCAACTCGCGGGCTGCGAAGGGTTCAACGATGCAGCTTCCGCGTGCCCCGTTTTGATCTCTCCCGCTTGCGTCCACCATCCACGCGGCTTTGTTCGCCCTCGCCCAGAACCAGTGTCGCCGGCCACTTCGGCCCAGAGTGGATAACTTTTTTCTTCTCGGCCGCGGTCTGGACAAGGTTGTCCACGGTATCGACGCAGGAATGCATCGCCTGCGTGCGCAGCGCTCCTTCGAATCCTCCCCGGATGATCAGCATCGCGGTTCCATGCATGAGCGACCACATCGCCAGGATGAGCCGGTTGTGCTCGCGCGGAGTGCCTCCGATCTGCCGCGCCAGCCGTTCCCGCATCAGGTTGAACGAGGGCCACGGCTCGTAAAGGGAAGGTGGACGCCCCACATTGTCGAACAGCATCTCGTAGGCGTGGCTATTCTCCAGGGCGAATTCCAGTTGCCGCTGCACCGCCTCGCGCAGCGTCCGCGTGCGGCTCAGGGCAGAGAACAGTTCGTTCCTCGTCTTCAGCCGCAGGGCCCCCAGAATGTCTTCACGGTCACGGTAGCGCTCGTACACGGTGGGCGTGGTCGTCCCGGCCGCTTTCGCGACCGCCCGCATGGTGAGTGATTTCTCCCCGCCTCGCGCCCACAGCCGCGAGGCCGCGCCCAGTATGCGTTGTTCCAGCTCAGGATCGGGATGCCGGGGCACTGTACCTCCCTCTCTTACGCCTATAATTTGGTAACTTGTACTGTGTATTGTTAACGCTGTATACTATATCCATACCACGAAGACGGTAACTTTCGCAGGCTGGGTCTCGCGCGTTCGCACCTGGTGGCAGTCCTCCCCATGCGGATCGCGGGACCGGCCTGCGTCGTGTCCCCGCATCACCAAAGGAGTATGAAATGCAGTTTGGAACCAGCAAGCAGATCAATGTACCCCGCCTCAAAGCCGACCTCGCGGCTGCGACCGTCGAGCTTTTAAGCGCGCACTGTGCCACGGACCGTGTTCGTCTCCAGTATTCCCCACAGGATATCGTTGCCCACGGCGAACGCGCCGTTCTGAAAAAAGCCATTGCCTTCGCCGGCGCCCTGCACGACTTCTTTTCCCAGATCGACCACCACATCAAGCTCACGGAAAAGGCGAAGCGCTAAGCCGCATTCTTCGTCAGCAATGTGGCTCGCCTCCCCCTCTACTTCTCCACGCGGATGAATTCCCCCGTCGATGCATTCACCGACACCGTCAGCTTGGCTTCCTCGCGGCTTGCCCCGTAAATGACGTGCCACACCAGTTCGTTGGTGTTGTGGTTCCAGTCGCAGACGTAGATGACCGGCGTGTCCGGCGCCTTCTCCAGCAGCTTGTCGCCGCCATGTTTCTGTGCGGTGTCGAACGCCTGGTCCGAGTCGATCTTCAGAAACGCCATGTCAAACACCTGCGTCGACGCGTTCGAAGCGCTATAGCTGTCTTCCGTGCCCGGATTGATGCCGCGTGATGGCGCCCCATCGGCCGCGCTGCCAGACCACGTGTAGGACTTCTCCGAACGCTGCCCCGGCGAAGCGAAGCTGGCACGCCACACCGCCCACTTTCCGTCATGCCCGTTCCCATCGCTGGTCGCCACCGCTTCCAGGCGGTAGGGCTTCGCATCCACGTTCCAGCCGCGCGCCGCAATATACATCCGCTGGATTGCCGACCGCGCCGTGATCAAGTCTGGTCCCTTCTTCTCCGGTGTTTCCGATTCCGCCGGCTTGTTTGATTCGGAGGAGCAGCCGCTCAGCAGCGCCAGCAACATCACCGCGATTGCCGCAGGCAAAATCGAATTTCGCACTCTGCGCAATTTTTCGTAATGATGTCGGCCGTCGCGGGAATCAGACGTGCGCGTCATCTCCACTCTTTCAGCCGCGGGCTCTCGATGGGCGGGGATAACCATTCTCATGGCGTCCTTCCTGATATAACTTTGGATAGTGTTTCATTCAGCGGCTACATTCTAACCGAAAGGCCGAGAAAGGTTAGTAACCCTCGTGGACCCTCATCTCGCCACTCTGCAAGCCGCCATCGCCTCCGCCATCGCCGGCCTATCGGCTGAGCAGTCAGCCTGGCATCCTCCGCAGAAATGGTGTGCCGCCGAAATTCTCGAGCATCTCTATCTCACTTACACCGGCACGACGAAAGGATTCGGCCGGGTCCTCGCCGCAGGCCAGCCCCTGGCGGCTAAGCCGACCTGGAAGAACCGCGCCCAGGCCGTGATCGTGGTCGAATTCGGCTACCTGCCTTCCGGACGCAAGGCCCCAGCCCACGCGCAGCCCCGCGGCCTGCCCTCACAACAAGTCGCTTCGGAGATTGCCGCCAAGATTGCTGAGATGGATGAGGTCATCACTCGCTGTCAGGAGAAATTCGGTTCGGGCGTGAAGGTTCTCGACCATCCCTTCCTCGGTCCATTCTCCACTTCGCAGTGGCGAAAGTTCCACCTGGTGCACGGATTGCATCACGTAAAGCAGATTCAAACGCTGCGGAGCCAGGTCGGCAGCCAAGCGAACTAGACCTGCCTGATGAATGTTTCGCGAGGTTTCGCCTGCAAGAGATATTTTTGCCAGCCGCGTAGCGGCGGTATGTGAAAGCCCGGCACGGCAGGCCGGGTGCGTCTAGCCAGGATCGATGTGCACCCGCAATGAAAAAAAGCGCCGGAACGAAAATCCGGCGCCTCCAATTTCTACTAGCTGAACCTTACTGCTCCACCACGGAGTTCGGCATGCCCGCCCGGTGGGCTTCGTCCTCCATGTCAGTAAGCTTTTGCTTGGCTTCGTCCAGTGCTTTCTGTTTGTCCGCGATCTGCTGTTTATACTGGGCGTCCTGCTTGTCCCAATCGGCCTGGTTGCGCAAACGGTTTCCCGCATCGGCATACATGGCCGCGGCGCGGATCTGATACTCGCGCTGCACCACGTTAAGTTCCCGTCCCAGCAGATCGATCTGTTGCGTTTGCGCGCTCAGCTTGTCGGACCACTGCTTGATCGCGGCCTGCTTCGCCGCTTCGTCCTCCGGAGCTTTGGGTGCGCCCTGGGCCGCCGTCTTATCCGCTGCCGGCTTGGCCTCGGCTCCCGCCTTGGTCTCTTCGGCCGCCGACTCCTCCGGCCTGGACTCCTCCGCCTTGGCTTCGTCCGACTTGTCGCTCGGGGGCGCAGCCGGCGTGCCTACGATCGACAGCTTGTCGTTTTTCGGCAGATTGTCGTTGTCAAAAACTTTTGGTTTGGCTTTTGCGTCGGGCTCTTTGCGGATCTGTCGCGCATAATCGCCCAGGGATTGCCCCGTGCTCGATGCGCTCTGCGCGCCGGCCGGCATTCCGGCCAGACCCAGTAGCAGCACCATTCCCATTCCACTCTTGGCCATGCGTTTCATAGCTTCCACCTTCTCCTGTTGCAGGAATCTGCGAACCGTTCCTTCTCTGCCAAATTTTCAATCTGCCAAACTGCCCGCGGACGCTGCGCTGCGCTTTCTGCTCAGAAATCCGCCAATGCTTCGATCCAGCTGGGCTGCTTCGTGCGCAATGTCTTCCGCAATCTGCCGCGCCAGCCCGGGATCCCGATTTTGCGCCAGCTGTTGTGCGTAACCGGAAATCGTCGCCAGCGACGTCCGCAGCTGCAGCGCCATTTCCGCCGACATCTCGCCCTGTAATTCCTGTTGTCGCCGGATCCCTTCCAGTTCGCTGACATCGTTGATCAGGCACGCGGCCCCCAACAAGCCGCCATCCGCTGCCGGAACCTCGGAAACTGTCATCGCGATCGACCGCTTCTCGCCCGCCGGCGTCTCGTACTCGCACTCGAGTTGCCGCCGGCTAATGCCTTCCCGCAACACCGCATGGATCTCGTCGGATGCCAGCGACGGTATGCCACCGATTTCTCCTGCCTCTTCACTCCACCCGCACGCTCCCGCCATCGCGTCGCGGAAAATATCCTCCGCGCTCATCCCCGTCATCGAAGCGTAGCCCAGAATCGCCTTCGCCGCCGGATTCGCGCTCTTCACCAGTCCGTTCGCCCCAAACACCAGCACGCCCGACGAAAGGTTTGCCAGAACTGCGTGGCTGAAGCTTTCACTGGTTCGCGCCCGTTGCTGTTCGGCCTGCGACTGCACCACTAACTCATGCTTCTGCTGCTTCAGTTGCTGGATCACCGTGTTGTAAATGTGTAGCGGCAGTTGTTCCAGTGAGGGCGCCGCGTCTGTTCCCAGATCCTGTTCCTCGGTAATGCTCTTGCGCAACGAGCGCACAAAAAGCAGGCCCACCAGAAATGAGAATATCGCGCACACCAGCACCACGACCGCTCGCAAAAGCAACGGATTGGCCAGCACTTTCACCACAGCCTCCCATACCAGTGCAGCAACCGGTCGCCGAAAAAGAACGCCACCATGGCCATGCTGCCTAGAAACACGCCAAACGGCATCTGGTAATTGCGATACACCACCTGCGCCGACTGCCACGCGCGCCGCCGTGCCGCCTGCGCTGCCAGCCGCTTCATGAAGCGATGCGTCCGCTTCACCCATACCACCACAACTGTTCCCACTCCAAAAAAAGATCCTGCCAGCGACGCGGTGAAAATGGTGAACACCGTCAGCTTTATACCCAGGAACGCCCCCACCATCGCCATCAGTTTGACGTCGCCAAATCCCATGCCTTCACTGCCGCGCCAGCGCAGATAAATTGCGCCCGCTCCGTAGATGAACGAAGCTCCCACCGCCGCGCCCAGTAGCGAATCCACCAGCGAAATCAGCCGGACCGAGATGTCGTCGCTGAACGGCAGGTTGATCATCCCCGGCAGAAACTGCGCCGCCAGATCGTTCACCGGCGTGATCAGGCTGAACCCCACGCCCAAAGCCAAACCTGGCAGCGTCATCTTGTCCGGCAGCAGCTTGGTTTCAGCATCGGTAAAAATCAGGCCGAGCAGCAGGAAAGATAGCGTGCAGTATTTCAATGTCGCTAGCGTCAATCCGAAATACCAGTAGCAAGCCAGGAATAGCACTCCCGTGAGCAATTCAATCAGCAAGTAACGCGGCGAAATCGGCGTTTTGCAGTGCCGGCAGCGTCCCCGCAAAATCAGCCAGCTCAGTACCGGAACATTGTCATAGAAGGCGATCGCCTGCTTGCAATTGGGACACGCTGAACGCGGCGTCACCACCGACAAGCCCAGCGGCAGCCGGTAAATGCACGCGTTCAGAAAGCTGCCAAAAAGCAGCCCGAACAAGAAAATCGCCGATGCGATCACAGGATCCAAATCGATCTCTCATGCCTTTCAGGCCAAGCCCCAAGACTGTGCGAGCCTCTCCTGAAGAACGCTGGACGATCCAGCTCTTGATGGGATTATAAGTCGCTGATCGGGCGAGGACTAAGGTACCGAAGTCACTGGCCACATGGCCAATGGCAGCTTCCTTCGTGTAACTTCGTGTCCTTCGTGGTTAAAGGTCCTAGCGTGGTTCGGCAATTCCGGCGGATGTCATATTTGCTGAGACGGAGAGATGGCAAGATGGAAAAACGAAGGTCACGTCCCGCAGATTGTTCGAAGGGTCTTACTCCACAAATGGAATGACGGCCGGAGCGCGCCCATCGCGCTCCGGAGCCGTCCCGCTTCAACTCCCAGGGAGCCTGTTCTTACTTCGCCTGCAGCCCCTCTATATACGTCACCAGATTAGCGACCCGTTGCTGGACCTGCGCATCATGCCCTTGGCTGATGCTCGAAAATAGAGGCCCCCAGACCGGCATATCCTGGCTGCCGTGCGAGGGTGTGTTGGCCTGTCCACGAATCACTGCCGCCACGTGCGCTGCCGGATACTTTCCAGCATCGTTCTTTGCCAGGACAGTCAAATTCGTTGGCGGAGTCTTCATCGCCGACGCTGCCGGTCCATTGCCCTTGCCATCTGTTCCATGACATACCGCGCAATAGCTGTTGTACATCTCCTTGCCCGAGTTCGAAGGGACGTTGGTGATCGGAACGTGCCGAACTTGAGCTGAACTCTCCGCCGGAGCTTGCTGCGCCACGGCCATGGCCGAAATCATCACTAAAATCGCGGTCACACTGATGAATTTCATTACACGCATTTCTTCCTCCAGGGGCTACAAGGCCCTAACTGCCACAACAACGCAGTTTAGGCGCACCCCGCCAAGAGGAATGTGATGGAAATCACGACCGCCTGTGAGCCGTGTGGAATGCTCTCGCAGCTGAAATGATGATGTGAACCGGGGTGCCCCATGTCTCGCCGATTTTGCAAGACAGGGGAACCTACTCGCTCACGGCAATACGAATCGCAACAACTCGCCCTCCAGCGCCTGTGCTGCGCTGGCTTCGTTCTTCGGAAACCGCCCTTCCCACTGCTTCCAGTTCACCGGTACCAAACGCGTCTGCGCTACGGGATTGTCCACCCACCCCTCAGCCGTCTCTTCCCGCAGGAAAACGGAATAGGCGGAAGCACTCTCCGCAACCGCTTCCGACTTCCATTCGAACAAACTCGCCTCCAGGTTTTCGGTCAGTGATTCGCTGGGATCCAGGCAAAGAATCCATTCCTCGCACCTCGGGCGGACGATCTGCAAATTGCCAAGGGCGAAGCCCTCCCCGCCTGCCGCAACGATCCGGGCTCCGTATTCCCGCGCCACACGCAGGGTTCCGTCCTCCGAGCCGTGATCTACAACGACGATCTGGTCGCATGGATGCAAGGTTTCCAGGCAACGCCCAATTCGCAGGACGTCATTGTGCACATGCAGCAGTGCTGTAATCGGAACCATGCCAGGAAGAATCCGCGTCGAAAGTGTAACCGATGAGCCGATTTTTGTGGGGACAGCCCCGGTTGTCCAGCCGCGAAGCGGCAAAAGAATGCAGCCCACAGCTTGCCCTGAGCGAAGCCGAAGGGGCGCAAGCCGTGGGGTGGGACAGCACAAGAAGCGAAAGCCCCGGAGGGGCGAAAGAAAAACTCCAACAATGCACTCCGCCGCCCCACCTTGACACAGGCCCCCTCCCTTCACTACAATTAGCACTCGTTAGGCACAACTGCTAACAGCGGTTCCCAGCCCAACTAAATCATAAGGTTACGAAACATCTCAATCCAGCAACGCAACCTTTTAACGACTCGAAAGGAGTTTGAAACCATGGCGAAATTTGCACCGCTCCACGATCGCATCCTGGTACGCCGTGTGGAAGAAGCAGCAACCACGCGCGGCGGCATCATCATCCCCGACTCGGCCAAAGACAAGCCGCAGGAAGGCGAAGTCATCTCCACCGGCAAGGGCCGCACCAACGACGAAGGCAAGACCTTCCCTCTGGCCGTCAAAGAAGGCGACCGCATCCTGTTCGGCAAATACTCGGGCACCGAAATCAAGATTGATGGTGAAGAGTTCATCATCATGAAAGAAGACGAAGTCCTCGGCATCCTCACCGGCGCCGCAGCTCCGGCCAAGAAAGAACTCGCCGGCTCCAAGAAGTAAGCGGATCCACCGGATGGCGTCATCCTGAGCAGCCGCTCTGGTAGACCTCCGGCTTCAGCCGGGGGCGAGCGCAGCGAGGCGCAGCGAAGGATCTCGCAAAAGGAAAAATAAGAAAGTTAGCTGAAAGCTAATAGCCAGAGGCTCATAGCTCACAGCTCATAGCTCATTAAGGAGACAACAGCAATGGCAAAACTCATCGTTCACGGAGAAGAATCCCGTCAGGCGATCCTCCGCGGCGTCAACCTTCTGGCCGATGCCGTGAAGGTCACACTCGGTCCCAAGGGCCGCAACGTAGTCATCGAAAAGAAATTCGGTTCGCCGACCATCACCAAAGACGGCGTCACCGTAGCCAAAGAAATCGAACTGAAAGACGGCCTCGAGAACATGGGCGCGCAGATGGTTCGTGAAGTCGCTTCCAAGACGTCCGACGTCGCCGGCGACGGAACCACCACCGCCACCGTTCTCGCCCAGGCCATCTTCCGCGAAGGCGTCAAGACCGTCGCTGCCGGCGCCAATCCCATGGCCCTGAAGCGCGGCATCGAGAAGGCCGTCACCACCATCGCCGGCAAACTCGACAAAGAAGGCAATCGCGTCAACGGCGAACTCGACAAGCTCTCCAAGCCCGTATCGGGAGAGATGATCGCACAAGTTGGTACGATCTCGGCCAACAACGACGAGACCATCGGCAAGATCATTGCCGAGGCGATGAAGAAGGTTGGCAAGGACGGCGTGATCACGGTTGAGGAATCCAAGACTCTGGAGACTCAGCTGGAAGTCGTGGAAGGCATGCAGTTCGACCGCGGCTATCTCTCGCCTTACTTCGTGACCGATCCCGAGCGCATGGAAGTTGCCATCGAGAACGCCTACATCCTGATCAACGAAAAGAAGATCAGCTCGATGAAGGACCTGCTCCCGCTGCTCGAGCAGATTGCGAAGTCCGGCAAGCCGCTGCTGATCATCGCAGAAGACGTGGAAGGCGAAGCGCTTGCCACCCTCGTCGTCAACAAGCTGCGGGGCACGCTGCAAGTCGCGGCCGTGAAGGCTCCTGGATTCGGCGATCGCCGCAAGGCGATGCTGCAGGACATCGCGATCCTGACCGGCGGCAAGGCCATCACCGAAGATCTCGGCATCAAGCTCGAGAACGTGCAGATCTCCGATCTCGGCCAGGCCAAGAAGATCACAATCGACAAGGACAACACGACCGTGGTCGAAGGCAAGGGCAAGCACGCTGAGATCGAAGGCCGGGTGAAGGAAATTCGCAGCCAGATCGACAAGACCACCAGCGACTACGACCGCGAGAAGCTGCAGGAGCGGTTGGCCAAGCTGGTCGGTGGCGTAGCCGTCATCAAAGTCGGTGCCGCAACCGAAACCGAAATGAAGGAAAAGAAAGCCCGCGTGGAAGACGCGATGCATGCGACGCGCGCAGCCGTGGAAGAGGGAATCGTCCCCGGCGGCGGAGTCGCTCTGGCCCGTTGCGCCAGCTCGCTCGACAAGTTGAAGGCCGAAGGCGATGAGCAGATCGGCATCAACATCGTGAAGCGCGCCATCACCGAGCCCCTGCGCCAGATCGTTGAGAACGCCGGCGAAGAAGGAGCAGTGATCCTGGGCAAGGTGCTCGAGTCCAAGGAAACCAACTTCGGATTCAACGCCTTCTCCAACGAGTACGAGGACCTGGTCAAGGCCGGCGTGCTCGATCCCACCAAGGTCGTGCGCACCGCGCTGCAGAATGCCGGCTCCATCGCCAGCCTGATGCTCACCACCGAAGCCCTGATCGCGGAGATTCCGGAAAAGAAGGAAGCTCCGATGCCGGGCGGCGGCCACGGCGGCGGCATGGGCGACATGTATTAAGAAGCTTCTAGCTAATAGCTCTTAGCTTCTAGCTGGGACAAAATAACAGATGGGTACCCCACTTCTGGCCGGTTTTGCCAGAAGTGGGGATTTTTGTTTACACCAACAAAGACCCAAGCTCAGCTTGGGCGGGGTTTTTTTTGGGGATCATCTGCCACAGAGAGTCTGACATAGAACTGGTCCACACGCCTGCTCAGGCATATACTTGCGCGCAACCCGGCGAATGCGCCGGTACAGTTACGAATCTTTCCGCCCAAGGAGGACATTCGAATGAGGGCACGCTTGTGTCGGTTCTCAGGGTTTGGGGCCATTGTGGGGTTCGTTACGACGTTGATGTGGTCCGGTACGGCATTGGCGCAGGACTCACACAATCCCGCTGCTGCCTTGCTGGGCGGCACGATATTGCTTTTCATCATGGGCGTGGGGCTGTGCGGCTATGTTTATGTCGCCCTCGCGCTTCAGACCATTGCCAGCAAGACTGCCACGCCGAACGAATGGCTCGCCTGGATTCCCATCGCCAACATGTTTCTGATGCTTGCTATCGCAAAGAAACCGATGTGGTGGTTCATCCTTTTCCTGATCCCGCTGGTGAATATCGTCATGGCGGTAATCGTGTGGATGGGCATCGCCGAGGCGCGCCAGAAACCGAATTGGTGGGGTATTCTGATGATCGTTCCGATCGCGAATCTGGTTGTTCCCGGCTATCTCGCCTGGGCAGATTAACGATAATTGAAGACGTTTTATATGGGACGATACCGAGCGCGCTCTTGGCGCGAAGGATCTCAGGGCAGTTACCAGAGAAAACTAGGGTGCCTCACCCAAGCTTTGCTTGGGTGAGGATTTTTGTTTGTGCAGGCAAAACTTTTGTGCAGCCAAGAATTGGGAAGGGCGCGAGTTTACTCGTGCCGTACGCTGGGGAATGAAGCCTCGCGCTTCAGCGCCTGAGGGCCGCTTTATCGCGGCCTAAGCCGCTCGTTGCTCCGGAGTCGCAGCGACTCCCAGCTGCTGCAACATTCCGAGCGTGTCCCAATTCGTCCAACTCTCCACAAACTTCCCGTCTTCTATCCGACTCCAGCTGATCCCGGTGACAGACATGCGCCGCCCGGTCGCTGGAATGTTTCCCAGTGCGCCTCTGTGCGTGCCGGTGACTGTCCATCGCGTGACGACCATTGGTCCCTCGGCGACGTGGTCTTCGATAGTAAAGTGACAATCAGGAAACGCGTTGAGGTAGTGCCGTACGAACTGTTTATATCCTTCGATGCCGCGCACTGCCTGCGGCGATTGCGGATCGTGCGATACGAAGTTTGCTGCGATCATCTCGTCGGCAGCGTCCAGGTTCTGTTGGTTCCACACTTCGTCCAGAATTCGGCGAGAGAGTTCCTTGTTATCAGTGGGCATGGATCCTCCTTGTAGATTTTCGAATTGGTCTTACGCCGTACGAGGCCGGTTCCACCGAGGTTCGTCCCTGGGGCCGGGGAAAGTCTGGCCATCATAGTCCATGAGAGGCGGTTGTCAAGTGTGAGCCCAAAATGACCGGATCCTGTGGCGCGGGCACTCTTGCCTGCTTTTTCTTGCAGGTGGAGTCGAGAAAGGGAAGTCGACTAGTGAGGGAATCTTCGGCACAAAAAAAGAAGAGCGGCCCGAAGAGTCGGGCCGCCTCAGGTGCGTTTGCTTGCACCCCGTCAAGGTCAACTCATTATCGCCTGTCCCGGGCCGGCGATCAAGAAACTTTAGGGTCATAAGAACCGCGCCCCCGTCTGCGCAGTTTCCGTGTTGAACTCCTCCGAAATACCTCCCGAGGGAATGGACCTGACGGGATTCGAACCCGCACCTGCGACCTTGACGGGGTGCTGTGCTTCCTCTACACCACAGGCCCACACCTAAGCCTAAGCGGAATCTAATGCAGGTTGCACGCGGATTCGCCACGTCAGGGCTGGCTGATTCCCGAATCAGGAAGTCGCCCCGAAACAAGACTGAGAGTGTGGTCGAGAGTCGCATTCATGTTGACGTGAGCAGAAGCGAGCGCGAAACTTTGACTGTAAGGTGCGAACCTGGTCATTACGACTAGGCTGAGTTCAGGGCGGCCGCCAACGCCGCCCTTTCTATCTGTTGGCGCGAAACGTCCCGTCTGCCGGATGCCCACCCTTTGCAAAAAACGCGAAGGATGGGCAACCCGCGATTTCCTGCTCCCCGGTTTCCCCCGGTTCCCATCCTCGTGATACTATTCGCCGCTGTGAAGCGGAAATCAAGGCAGCCCCTCCAAGACGATGCAAAGCGCGTTCACCGCGAATTCAAAGACTCCAATTCGAAGCTACGCGACGAAATCATCGAGGAATACGAAAAGCGGCTTCTCGGCGAACAGTGCTCCAGTTCCGTGAATGCCATTTCCGGCGGCCGGCCGGAATCCAACCGCCGAAAATTCTGATCGGAGAAACCTGAGGAAACGCGGGGATAGACGGGACATTCCCCGATTTCCGAAACTGCGCCAAAACAAGAACGGCGGGTGGCCCACACAACGCGGTTTTCGTTGTGTAGGGCGACTCGGGGTCTGGCCCATCCAAACTTCGGCTGCCCCACGCTTCGCGGTGTTCGAAGTAACGATGCAGGCGGATTAGGACTGGGTCCTATCGATCCACCCGTGATCCGATCTCCGATCTAGATCAGCGGGAAGGGGCCTTCCACTACTTTATTGTCGTAGTCGGCCACCCAGAGTTCGTCAGAGCTATCCACGGCGACGCCCACGAGGTGGCCGCCGGGAAGGGACGGCCAACCATGTGGAGGATTCTCTCCTTGATTATCGGAGCGAGCCAGAAAGAGCACCTTCTTCCCTGAGGCGAACAGCATGTGAAAGCGGGAGCCTGCAATCGACTGCACCGCTCCGAGGTTTCCTGATAACAGTTGAACTCTCCCGTCCGGGATGGAGACGGCGTAGGCCGTGCCCGACGTATCGTCGGCCACAATGAGCCGGTGCCCCGCACTATCGAGCTCCATGTACCCCGGTGAACCGAGCCCGGCCAGCGACCAACTGCGAGGGTCGGACGCCTCCCAGTTGTCCCAATACCTGATTTCCTTGCGTTCCGGCATGGTCACGTAGAGGGCCGTTCCGTCGGTTGCGATGCCGACGCAGCGCTCGCGTGTCGCTAGCAGTCGGCTGGCGACTGCCTTCTTGGTCAGTGAATACCGGTACACCTTGCAGCCGAGTTGGGAACCCGTTACTACGAAAACCGCATCAGCGCTCGCCGCAACCGCGTAGCCAGCCTCGCTGCGCCCGATTTGAAAGAGTTTTTCAATCGCAGGAGATCCCTGCGCCGGATCCAGCTTTGATACTGCGCCAGAACGGTCGAGCGCGAACAGTCCCGACGAAGCGTTGGCCGTCAGGTCCGAAGGTTGCCACCCCTTGCTCTGAAATTTTTCCAGTGCAGGCACGCTGGCCGGAGGCAAGGTCTTGACGATGTCCTGCATCGCGGGCGCCAAGCGCAAGAGCGTGTAGTAATCATAATTCCTGGTCTTGCCGTCGTAGGCAAAAGCCGAATCTTGCGTTACGGCCGACGACTTGATCAGATCCAGAAGAGCGTTGCGCGAAGCGTTTGGGGCAGCGGGGATCAGCGCCACGGCCGCCTTATAGAGAGCGGCGTCAGCGGAGTTCTGCTTGGCGACCGCCAAAGACGGGTCGGAAGCTTTGCCGACAAAGTACAAAGCCGTGTCCGTATCCGTAGGTCGTTGCCTGGCCCAGGCGGGAAGCGAACTCTGCGACTGGGCGTATACCACCGGCAACATGCGCGGAAAAGTTATCAGGCCTGCTGCCGTGGCGGGCGAAGTGCCGGTCAGAGTGTCGCCAACGGCGTGGAATTGATTGAGCGTCTTCACGTAATCGTCGGTTGCAATTTTCCGGGCCTCAGCGGATGTCTGCGGGTCCTGGGCCGCATGGACCTTGACCCAAAGTTGGTCGATGACGGCGCTGCCGTCGAACACGGCGCGCCGCAACGTTTTCACGTCCGCAGGAAACACCGTGCCATTCACCCCGGTTAATATGGCCGAAATAACCCCGAGCAGAATGGTGGCATTCTTGGCAGCATCATTCTTGAACTTTTGCAAAGCGGCAATGACAACTCCTAGCGAAAGCGTGAGCACCAGAAACACAATCTCGATAATCTCGGTGCGCTGCCAGGCGGCCACCTGCTGTTGGCAGTTATAGATGGGTCGTTCCAGATCGCTCGGGCCGGAGTTATTCGTTGAGGTTTGCGCGCGCAAAACGCAGAAAGGAACAAGTATGCTTGCCAGGAGCCCCACCGAAACGAGCAGCATGATTCTCCGCATAGACAATGCCCTCCTGAATGCTGTTATATGGACAAGCCCCCCAGGGCTTCCGTGCCATCAAATAAACTCCTGCCGGGATTCTACGCGGCAAAAGCCTTGGTCTTGTTCGGTTTTTGTAACGGTCGCCGGAAAACTGCGAGGGTGGAGGACTGGACAAACTTCGGTTGTCTCACGCTTCGCAGGGTTCGAAGCGTAGGCATGATGCTTAGAAATCTAACCCCAAAGAAAAACGGCCCCAAATGTTGCAGAACGCGAAAGAAGGATGGGGCACCGCCGCGTGACCAAATCTCCAACCCACGCCGTTCGACTCTGGATGGTACGATGAACAGTGGTGACGCTTTCCTCTTCCATACGGCTGCTGGCGACCGACATTGATGGCACGCTGCTCAATCCACAATTTCAGATTTCCGATGGCGATCTTCAGGCGCTGCGCCGGGCGCATGCGGCCGGGATCGAAATTGTGCTGGTCACGGGACGCCGCCACACGTTCGCGCTACCCATCGCGCGGCAGCTGGGATTCGATCTGTGGCTGATCAGCTCCAACGGGGCGGTGACGCGATCGCTGAGCGGGGAGCCGTTTCATCGCGACCTGATGCCGGCGGCGACTTGTCGGCGGCTGTGCGGGGCGATGCAAGCATTCCGCGGGAATACCGTTCTTACTTTTGATAAAGAAGTGAAGGGCGCGATCGTGATGGAGCGGATGGACGAAGTGGGGGTGAGTATCCGGCGCTGGCTAGAAAAGAATATGCAGTTTATCGAACTGGTAGTGCCGATCGAGGATGCGCTGGTGGCGGATCCGGTGCAGGCCATGTTTTGCGGCACGATGGCCCGCATGAATGCGGCCCTGCTGGCTCTGGAAGCGGCGGGAATGGAAGACAGCATCACGGTGCTGAGGACGGAGTATCCGGCGCGCGATTTGTCGATGATCGACGTGCTCAACGCGGGATGCTCGAAGGGGCATGCACTGGAGCGCTGGGCGCGCTACCGGGGTTACCGCCGCGATGAGGTCATGGCCGTCGGTGATAATCACAACGACATAGAGATGCTTGAGTTTGCGGGGCATCCGGTTATCATGGGGAATGCCTGCGAGGAATTGCGCGCGCGGGGATGGCGAATCACGCGCGGCAATGACGCGTGCGGAGTGGCGGCGGCGGTAGAATTGGCATTAGCCAGGGCATCGGCGACGGCCGATTTCTCGTCTCCGGTCATCAAAGATTGAGAGTAGAAGTTAGAGTGGCCAGATGGCAGCACTGAGTTCTTGCCGGCGATGGGGGTTTTTCGCGATTCTCGCGATGGCGGCGCTGCCGTGTTTTGCGGGCGAGGTCGCCGTGCTGAAGAACGGGTTTTCGATCCGGCACGAGAGACGAGCAGTCATCGGGGACGTGACCCGGCTGTATGTGAAGGCGGACAAATCAAGTTTTGTGGACGTGCCGACGTCAGAAATTGACCACTTCGAGGCCGCGCCGGATCTGCCAGCCGCGGCAGCGGTGCCCGCAGCATCTGGAAGGGCTCGAGTGGCTTCTCCGAACGTAGTGCAGAATGCGAAAGCCGCGACGCTCCGGTTTCCGGCTCGGCCGGTGGCCGATCTGAATCAGGTGGTGAATGATGCTAGCGACCGGTACCGGCTGGATCCCGACCTGGTCACCAGCGTCATCAAAGCCGAGAGCGCGTTCAACGCGCGGGCAGTATCGCCCAAAGGCGCGCAGGGTCTGATGCAGTTGATGCCGGGAACGGCCTCGCAACTGGGCGTGCCCAACGCATTCGATCCGCAGGCGAATGTCGAGGGCGGGACAAAGTATCTGCGCGAGTTGCTGGAACTCTACAACTTCGACCTGGTCAAAGCGCTGGCCGCGTACAATGCCGGCCCAGAGAAGGTGGAGCGCTTTGGCGGCGTACCTCCATATTACGAGACGCGGGCGTATGTGGCTCGCATCGTGAAGGACTTCAACAAGAAGAAAGTGGCGCAGCAGAAAGCAGCGGGCGCGAAGAAATCTGCGGCCGACGGAAACGCAACCCCGAAAACGCGAGCCACGCCAGCCAAGCCCGGCAGCAATCCGAAGCTGCAGGCGAAGACCAGTGCGCCCACCAACAGCGAATAGAACCAACCTCCACAGTCCATCCGGAAGAGAACGCACGGCGGCTTGCCGTATGATTGGCATAGGCCGCGAGTGGGTCGCGGCGTTCCAGTTACATTCTCAAGAGAGACCGTTCGAAAATCATGGACAAGACATTGCGCGTGTTTGCCACCTGTGACATTGGAGAGGCGATTGATCTGCTGCGCAAGCGGGGCTATGAGGTCGAGGTATATCCGCATCCCGAGGCGCCGCCGAAGAGCCTGATTGTTGAGAAGGTTCGTGGCGGACTGGATGGATTGATTACCACGCTGCGCGACCCCATCGATGCGGAAGTCTTTGAGGCGGGAAAAGGGAAGCTCAAGGTGGTGGCGCAGATCGCGGTGGGATTCGACAATATCAACCGGGCCGACGCGAACCGCTACAAGATTCCATTCACGCATACCGCGGACGTGCTCACGGAAGCGACGGCGGAGTTCGCCTTCTTCATGATGGGAACGCTGGCGCGCAAGATGTGGACTGCGGAGCATCTGACGCGCGAGAACGGCTGGGGATTCTGGCATCCGTACCTGCCGTTCTTGGGGGACGAGGTGACCGGCAAGACGGTCGCGGTGATTGGCACCGGGCGCATCGGGTTGGCGTTCATCAAGAAATCCGTGGGATTCGACATGAACGTGCTGTGCTATGACCCGGCCTATGAAAACCAAGCCTTCGTGAAGACGATTCAGGAGATCAATGACCTGCGGCAGGCGCGGGGGCTGACCAAAGAGCAGGCGTGGATCAAGTATGCGGCGTTCGAAGACGCGCTGCGGCAGGCGGACTTTGTGAGTGTGCACGTCCCGCTGCTGCGGAAAGGCGAGAGCAAGACTCCGACGTATCATCTGTTCAACGAGCAGACGTTGCGCCTGATGAAGGCGACGGCGTATCTGGTGAACACTTCGCGAGGTCCGGTGGTGGATGAAGCGGCGCTGGCGCGAGCGCTGCGGGAAAACTGGATCGCGGGCGCGGCCCTGGATGTGTACGAGCAAGAGCCGCTGCCGGCGGATTCTCCTCTGAGGGATCCGGTGATCGCGGACCGCTGCCGCCTCATGCCGCACTTTGCCAGTGCGGCGCGGATCACGCGGTTATCGATTGATCCACAGAAGGGAATGGCAGGGCGGTGCGCGCAGGGGCTGATGGACGTGCTGGAAGGCAACTATGCCGGCGATGTCACCAAGATGCCTTATGTCGTGAATAAAGAGGCGTTTGGGAAGTGATTTTTCTCTGCGGTGAAAACGGGGAACCCCGGGAAATGGTTTCCCGTATTGCAGGCGTCGGGATGCGGGTACAATATAGGCGCCGGGGTTCTTCCAATCGAAGGATGGCAATGAAGAAGCGTTTGTTGGGCATGGTGGTATGTGTGTTGATTTGTGGGCCGGCGCTGCTGGCGTTGGATTCGCCGGCCGGGCCTGCGTTGAAGCTGGAGCCTGCGCCGAAGGAAGTGCAATTGAGGAATGGGGGGTTTAAGGTGGGTCCGAGAACCAGGATTTTCGTGCTGCTCGGGCACCAGTCGGAAGACAGGATTGCGGCGGAAACCCTGGCCGAGGAAGTCGAGGATCAGTCAGGATTGAGGCTGGATATTCTCGGCATGAAGCCGGCGGGAAAGGCCGAAGACGGCGCGATCGTTCTGGCGCGCCTGCAGGACGCGCGGGTGCGGCGGTTTCTGGCCAGGAACGGGCTGAGAGCAGATGAGGCGGTGGGCGAGGACGGGTATCTATTGTTCTCCGACAAGTCGCATTTGATTGTGGCTGCCAACAGCGGCGAAGGATTGTTCTACGGTGTGCAGACATTGCGGCAGTTGTTGCGTCCCGAAGGCAAGGGACTGATTTGTCCGGCGGTGGGCATTCGGGATTGGCCGACCTTGCAGCGGACTGATCTGCAGGGGGACCTGAGCCGCGGGTCGGGGCCGGAAGTGGTGAAGAGCGAGTTTCTGGCACCGCGGTTTTAGTCAGACGTGGTGGATGGTTCAGGCGTCCTGCGGGACGCCTTCCTTTTTTGCGGGCCTTCCCAGCAGCCGCGAAGCGGCGAAAGAATGCAGCCCACGGCGCAAGACGTGGGTAACAAAGAGGAAGAAGGTTCAGCCCCCAAGGGGCGAAAGAAACGTTGCGACACAGACCCGGGGGACAGATTCGAGTTCAAGCCCTGTCCCATGAGGTCCAATGAGGGCGGCTGGACAGCCGATGGCGCCTGTCCCCACAAAAAGCTCACTCTCGCTTCTTCGTTGCAACCTTGCTTAGGGCAGAACTCCCCTATCCGGATATGCGCGGGCGAGACGCCCCCCCGCGACAGCCGGCGGGACGCCAGCGCCATGGACGGCGGGGCGGCGGTCCTTACGGTATGGCAGGCTGCGTTTCGGGGCATCGAATAGAATCCTTTGCATGTTTGCTGACAGGACGAACTGGCGGCTGGTGCAGAACCGGTTGACCGAGGCGGTCGAGGCGGCGCGGGCGGGAAAGGCGAAGCTGCTGGATCTGACGATCTCGAATCCGACGCGCGTGGGCTTGCAGTATGATGCGGCGGCGATTCTGGCGGCGCTGCATTCGCCGCAGGCGCTCGATTACGATCCGCAGGCCAAAGGATTGCTTGCGGCGCGGCAGGCTGTGGCGGCGTATTACGCCGACAGGAGCGGGAGTCGACAGTGTGCCAGCAACGTCTCCACGGACCGGATCGTCCTAACGACCAGCACCAGCGAGGGATATTCGTTCGTGTTCCGCTTGCTGTGCAATGCTGGGGATGAGTTGCTGGTGCCGAAGCCCAGCTATCCGCTATTTGAATTTCTGGCGGACCTGCAGGATGTGAAGCTGGTGCCGTATCCGCTGATTTACGACCACGGCTGGCAGATGGATTTTCCCTCGCTCGAAAAGGCAGTGACCAAGCGAACGCGCGGCATGGTCGTGGTGCATCCGAATAATCCCACGGGTTCGTATGTGCACGCGGGGGAGTTCGCACCGCTCAATGCGTTTTGCCGCGCCCACGGGCTGGCGCTGATTGTGGACGAGGTGTTTCTGGATTATGGGCTGGATGATCGGGAGCAGGCGAGTTTTGCGGGGAATCCAGGCGTGTCGACGTTTACGCTGAGCGGGCTATCGAAAATTTCGGCGCTGCCGCAGATGAAGGTCGCGTGGGTAGCGACCTCCGGGCCGGAGCAAGAGGCGACGCAGGCGATGGCACGGCTCGAGGTGATTGCCGATACGTATTTGTCGATGAATGCTCCGATTCAGTGGGCTGTGCCGACGCTGCTGGAGCAGCGGAAAAATATCCAGCGGCAGTTGCTCGAACGGGTTTGGGAAAATCTGGCGGAGCTAGACCGGCAGCTTACGGGGCAGCAGGTTTGCCAACGGCTGCAGGTTGAAGGCGGCTGGAATGCGGTGCTGCGGGTTCCGGTGACGCGCTCCGACGAAGAGCTTGCGATTGCGTTGGTACGGGAGCAGGCGGTCCTAGTGCATCCGGGACATTTCTACGATTTTCCGAGTGACGGCTATTTGGTTTTGAGTCTGATAACGAAGAAAGATGAATTTAGCGAGGGCATCGCGAAGGTGCTGGAATATCTTAATTCTTGAGTCGTTGCAGGTATTTCTTCACGAAGATCAGGGTGCCGCTAGCAGTTCTTCCCCCTTCCGATTGAATTCTGTCCAGGCCGAACAACAGCTTTTCACCGCAGAGTTCGCTGAGGAATGCCGCAGAGAACGCTGAGAACGGCTTTCGGGCTCGGCAATTCCTCAGAAACTCTGCTCGGATTTGCCGCCGCTGACGGCTGGCACGATGGAGATCTCAGATCCGTCGAGCACGCGGGTGGCTAAGCCGCCGGTGTAACGGACGTCTTCGTTGCCGATGAAGATGTTGATGTGCTGGCGAACTTGTCCCTGCTCGGTGAGGACGCGATCACGGACACCGGGATACAGCGTGCAGAGGGCAGTCAGAGCCTCGAAGACGGTTCCCGCAGACTGGTTGATCCTGACGGTGTTGTTCCCCGCGGTAAACTCACGCAGAGCGCCGGGAATGTGAAAGATAAGCGGCACAAATTATCTCCTGTCGCCGCGGCGCGATGCACGCCGGGTTGCCGATTTGGTCTGCGTCGCAGCCCGCGACGTTTTCGGGGCCGATATGGTGACGCCCGATCCATCTTCGACGACTGCGCACCGTATGCAGGTGATGGAGGGCAAGCCTTCAAGAATCTTCTGCCACGTTTTTCCGTCATCGCCGGAGGCGAAGAGCTGGCCGCTGCGCGTCCCTAGATAAAGGCCGGCTGGATCGAGGCAGTCGGCGATCATGGAGTCGCGCAACACGGTTTCGTATGCCTGTTTTTGGGGCAGGCCGCGGCTGAGCGGTTCCCACGATGCTCCGGCGTTGCGAGTTCGATATACGCGCAAGCGGCCGTCGCAGGCGCAGCGAAATTCATCGGACTCGACCGGGACGACGTAGACCCAGTCGGGATTCCGCGGGTGCATCACTACGGTAAAGCCGAAATCCGACGGCACGCCATTGGCAATGTCGACCCAGCTGTCGGCAAAATTATCGGAGCGATACAGTCCCCAATGATTCTGCAGGAACAGGCGCTCGGGACGGCTGGGATGCATGGCGATCTTGTGCACGCATTGTCCGAATTCGGGATACTTATCGGGCTTGAACACGGCGCGGATGCCGCGGTTTTGCGCCGTCCAGGTGCGGCCGCCGTCGTCGGTGCGGTAGACGCCGCCGGACGAGATTGCCACATACATACGCTGCTGGTTCGACGGATCGAGCACGATGGAGTGTAAGGCGAGGCCTCCATTGCCCGGTACCCAGCGGGGACGATGGGGATGATCGAACAGGCCGCGCACCAGCGACCAGGTTTCGCCGAAATCGCGGCTTTCGAACAGCGCCGCAGGCTCCACGCCGCAGTAAAGTACTTCCGGCTCTTCCGGGCGGCCGGGGGTGATTTGCCATACGTTTTTCAAGGAAACGCCGGTGTCGGCTGGAAATCGGATGGGAGCCTCTTGCGGGTTCGTCCAGCTCTTGCCGAAATCGTCGCTCGAGCGAATCAGCGTTCCCCAGTAACTCGAGGTCGAAGCCCAAATGCGGTGTTCATCTCCGCGGGCATCGTAGGCGAGCGCGTATACGGCGTGGCCATGAAAGTACGGGCCTCCCACTTCCCAGCGGCGGCGCTGCGCATTCGAGCGCAGGATGAACGCTCCCTTGGTGGTTCCCACCAATAAGAGAAAATCTCCTTTCTTGACCGGGATGTGGCGCACGCTGTGCAACATGGTGGTTCTGGGCGGGGCGACGCTTGGATCGGCCGCGGCATTCGCGGAGACGATGGCTCCGGATTGAACTGCCTCCAGAGCGGCCTGAATTTCGCTGGCGCGTTGATATCGCTGTGCCGGCTCTTTCGCGAGGCAATGTTGGATGATCGCCCACAAGCCGGGCGGCACTGGCGTTCCGAGGAGTTTGGGGATCTCACGCAGGATGGCCGAGCTGATCTCAAAGCCGGTACCTCCTTCAAAGGGAAGCCGTCCGGAGGCCAATTCATAGAGCACGACTCCAAGCGCCCAGAGATCGCTGCGAGCGTCGGCAGGCTCGCCGCGCAGAATTTCGGGCGCCATATAAGGCAACGTTCCGCTGACGCTCGATGCCCCTTGCAGGGTAGAAAAGGACAAGGTAGGCGCGTCCAGGGCGCCACCGCCGACGCGCTTGGCGAGTCCGAAATCGAGGACTTTCACCAAGCCGTCCGGAGTGGCGACGATATTAGAGGTCTTCAGATCACGATGGATGATTCCGCGATCATGCGCGCGCGAGAGAGCACTGGCGATTTGAATGCCGTAGCGCAGGATGGACTCGGACGGCAGCCCTGATCCTGAGGTCATCGTCTGCAGAGACTTGCCCTCGACCAGCTCCATCACGATGTAGAGGTCGCCGTCGGTTTCGCCGACCTCGTAGATCGTGCAGATATTCGGATGCGCAAGGGAAGAAGAAGCGCGCGCTTCATGCAGCAGGTTCTGGCTGGCGGAGGCGTCCATGCGCGCATCCTTTTTGACGACTTTGACGGCGACGTCGCGATGCAAGACTTCGTCATAGGCGCGATACACGACGCCCATTCCACCTTCGCCGATCATCGCGGTGATGCGGCAATGGCCGAGTACCTGGCCGATCACGAGAGCTCTCCTTTCCAACCGATGCTAAGCTGCGGGCAAAACTGCGTCAATCAAGACATCCGGGGACACTCGCAATCCTGAGCCGGGGCGGGAGGATTGCGGCCCTGCCGCCCGCTTTTTGGACTATAATGCCAGGCATGCCGCCTGCCGCGACTGGAGCTACCAAGGCTGTCGGGATGGTTCCCGATGAACTCAAGTTCGAACCCAAGTCCAAAGGACTTGCCACCCCGCGCAAGAAAAAACCCAAAGAGTTGGCGGTGATCACCGAGTGTTGCACGGGATGCGCCGGTTCGCCCGCATGCGTCGAATACTGCCCGGTGGAAGACTGCATGTTCTGGGTACCGGATGAGGATCATCCGCCCTTCGGCAGAATTCAGGTGGATCCGATTCTTTGCATCGGGTGCAAGAAGTGCCTGAGTAAGGGGCCGGATGGCTGCTTTCTGGATGGGTGTCCGTGGGACGCGATCGTGATGGTCGACATCGCGGAAGTGGAAAAAGAAGTCGGCCCGATGGCGATTTAGCTGTCAGCCGTCAGCTATCAGCCGAAGAGCAACCGCATCGATCTCTCCTAAGCTTTGTCATCCCTAAACTTTGTAGTCCCGAAATTTTGTCATCCTGAG
Source organism: uncultured Acidobacteriota bacterium (assembly GCA_963719865.1). Taxonomy (GTDB): domain Bacteria; phylum Acidobacteriota; class Terriglobia; order Terriglobales; family Acidobacteriaceae; genus Sulfotelmatobacter. Next base: position 97,603 of record CAVRDS010000053.1, read on the forward strand.
GACCGCGTTTTAGGCGGACCGAAGGACCTCTGCACTCCTGTCGGGCTCCGTTAGGCCATCCAGAATTCCAGAGGTCCTTCGCCCGCAAGAACGCGGGGCTCAGGATGGCAACAGGTTGTCGCAAGCTGCACCAATCACGATTTAGGCTGCAACAAATCCCATTGATTGCCGTACAGGTCTTCGAAAACAGCGACGGTTCCGTAGGGCTCCTCGCGCGGCGACCTCAGAAATCGCACGCCTCTGGCGAGCATGGCCGCGTGGTCGCGCCAGAAATCATCGGTGTGGAGAAAGAGGAAGACGCGGCCTCCGGTCTGGTTACCGATGCGGCTGGATTCTTCTTCGTTTGACGCCTTGGCCAAGAGCAGGCTGGTGCCGCGGGAGCCTGGAGGCGCGACGAGCACCCAGCGTTTGTCGCGGCCGTCGCGGTCTTTCGAGGGGCTGTCTTCGATCAGATGGAATCCGAGAGTTTGCGTGAAGAAATGGATGGCTTCGTCGTAGTCGCGGACCAGAAGGCAGACGTGGGCTAAATTCTGGGACATGGGATTCATGAATTCTAAGCGTCCCTAGTCTCTAGAGGAGACGGGCTCGGGCCGCAATTGCCTTTTCGGTTTCCATCGCCTGCTGGCGCACGTCGTTCGAGACGTCGGGTACGTCGCGCTCGTAAGGTCGGATCGACGGCAGATCGTCGGGCTGCCCGATCAGATAGAGCGCGCGCAGCGCCTCCCATATCTGCTCGCTGCCGGGATCGATCACGGCGATTTCCGCGCCGGCGGCCACGTTTGCGCCAGTCTGCGTGACCGAGCGGATGCGGCCTGGAATGGGCGAGCGGATTTCTACGACCTGCGCCGATCTCGCGGATGCCAGCTTGGCTACCAGGCCTCCTTGGTGAATGGCCGTGCCCGGACGGTCCGAATCGGCGATGCGGCCACTGGCAGGAGCGGTGAGCTGAACCGGCTGCAGCAGGGCGACGATCTGCGGGCGCCCCGTGGCGTCGCCGAAGCGGACCAGCGACAGCGCCGCATTGCCGCGAACCATGGGCGAGGAATCCCGCAGCATCTTCAGAAGAGTGTCATGAAATCCCGCGCCGGAGGTGTCCTGTCCCATGACCCAGGCGTCGGTGTTGCGGACCTGTTCGACAGGATAGGCGGCCAGGCGGACGAGGTCGGGATACCACTGCTTCGCGGTGGCATTGTTGTTCGACATGCGATCGCCCAGCTGAACCAGGGCGTGCTGAATATGCCGCGGCTTCTTCTCGTCGTGCAAGTATTCGGTGAGTTGCTGATCGGAAAGATGGCGGCCGAACCAGGTATTCCACCAGAACAGGAACGGCATGAGCACGATGAGCCATCCCGTGGCGAAGAAAAGAATTTTCTGGGTGCGCGACATGCTGTGCTTGGGCTTGGTGGTGGCGGAGTCATTTCGCATGGTCATGGGGGCTTCGGCCCGAAGGTTCAGTCTAGCCTCCGCGAAAGCGGGTGGCCGTAAAGGCGGTAGGAGTACAAAGGCTTTCCCACGATGGATTGTTTATCAACCAGGCCGATCTCTGGTGAGCGGCTGTCAAGGCTGATGTCACGATTATCGCCGATTACAAAATATTTCCCGGCCGGAACTGAGACGGGGCCGAAGGTGTCGAGCCATGTATACCCGCTGACTCGAAGTTGATGTTGGATGAAGGGCTCGCTCAAGGAGTGGCCGTCGCGGAAGATTTGTCGATCTTTTCCCTCGATCGTATCACCGTCAATGGCGATGATTCGCTTGACGGTGACACCGCCGTCTCGGCGTATGGCGACCAAGTCATCGCGGCCCGGCGGATGATGATGATAGTAATTGGCGTCGAGGATAAACCTTTCGCCAGCAGACAATGTGGGCTCCATGCTCGAGGACATGAATTTGAGTGTGCGAAACCCGGAGGCAACCAGCAGAGAAGTGAAGATCAGATTGATGCTGATATAGACGAAAGCAAGCACGAGCGGAAGCCACCACCACGATGGTCGAGCTGATGTGTGAGCACTTCTGCTGAAGAACGCGCTACAGACGGCAAACACAGACAGAAGTAAGCACATCCATACCACGGAGATTAAGCCAGGGTAGAAAGCGGGCAGGCGTAGAAGAAAGAAGGCTAAGGCAGTTGTCGCGAGAAGGGCAAAGAACAGCAAGGCCTTGCGCCGCTGTCCGAGCAAAAGCTGCCCTGCGCCAGGAAGAACGGCTGACAGGGCCGCAGCTGCCAGCCGTTGCCTAATGTTCGGCTGCGACGGTAGCATAGGTTCGGGCGAAGGCGGAATCGACACCACTGGGTTCGACACAAGGCAGCACTATAGCAACAAATCTCGCAAAGCAATAATTCTTAGTCCTCCACATCCGCGTCGAGCACCCGCTCCTGTTCCAGGTAGTGCGACATCGCGTATTGGGCCAGCAGCGGCGTCTGCAGGCGGATTTCGGCGCCGATCCATTCGCCTTTGGCGTGAGGCGCGTCGGGAGCGTGGTTGCAGCGGCCTCCGCTGCCGAACTGCGGGCCGAAGTCGGCGGACTGGATTTGATCGTATGGCTGGATCTCGCGCCAGGCCTCATCGCCAATCGTGCCGGAGACATCGATCTTCAGCTTCAACGTGGACATGGAGCTCTTTTACCACGGAGACACGGAGGCACGGAGAAGACAGATTCTTGAACGTGGATTCGTGATGATCCAAAGATGCGCTGCTCCGGCAATCGTGTTTCATTCAACAATCAACATTCAACAATCAAAACTTTCTTCTCCTTGCCTCCGTGTCTCCGTGGTGAGTCGTTAACTGTGCGGGAACCATTGGTAGAGCATGAAATACACGATAACCCCGGTGACGGAGACGTACATCCAGAGCGGCCAGGTCCAGCGGGCGATGGCGCGGTGCTGCGCATAGCGGGCGCGCAGGCCGCGGCTCAACGTGATGATGGCGAGCGGGACGATCACGATCGCCAGCGTCACGTGCGAGATCAGGATCGAGAAATACACCGGGCGCGACCAGCCTTGTCCGAGAAATCGAATGTTGCCGACCTCGAAGTGGAAGAACAAGTAGCATCCCAAAAACAGCGCGGAGGCGACCACGGCGGCGATCATGCAGGCGCGATGCGCAGCCATTCGCCCTTTCGAGATCAAGACGCGCCCGGTGAGCAGCAGCACGGCGCTGGTTCCATTGAGCGTGGCGTTGAGAGCGGGGAAGTAGGCGTACTGTTCAGCGATCATATCGTTGGGCTCACGCGGCGGGCTTCGTGGTTCGGCGATTTGCTATCAGCAGAGCCAGAGCGAACATCACCAACGAAAACAGCACCAGCGTTGCCATAGATGAAGCGAACGGAACATCCACTTCCGCGCCGGGATACAAAAGTGCGCGTAGCGCCCTCACCCCGTAGGTCAGCGGATTCACCCACATGATGACTCGAATCCATCCGGAAGCGCCGGCCGGGGAAAACAGCGCCCCTGACAGCAGCCACATTGGAATCAGAAACAAATTGATGATGCCATGAAAGGCTTGCGTGGAATCCATGGGCCAGGCGATGGCGAACCCGAGCGCGGTCAGCGAGAAAGAGACGAGGAATACTACGATTGCCACGAGCAACAATTGCAGAGGCTCGACGTGAATTCCGGCAAACGGAGCGAACACCATGAAGATCATGCCCTGGACCGCAGCGAGCGTGGTGCCTCCGAGTACTTTGCCGAGAACGATCGCGGTGCGCGGCACGGGCGCGACTAGAACCGAAAGCAGGAATCCCTCTTTGCGGTCTTCGATCACCGACATCATGGTGAAGATCGAAGTGAACAGCACGATCAGGATCAGAATGCCGGGGTAAGAATAATCAAGATAATGGTTTTGGCCGGCACCGCCATTGCCCGAGCGGAAGGAAGTGCCGAAACCCGAGCCGAGAACCACCCAGAAGACCAGTGGCGAAGCAAGCACTCCGATTACCCTGCCGGGCTGGCGATAGAAGCGAACGATCTCGCGCCACCAGAGCGTGAACGCAGGCAGCATCACGCCGGCCGATGCCGACGGGACGGGCCGCGCTAAAGTTGCCGCTTGCGTTGCCATGATTAACTCGCTTTCGCCGCAGGAGCCTTCGCCGGCGCAGTTTTCTTCTTGCCTACCCAGCCGCGGTCGCGAGCTTCCCAGAAAGCATTCATCAGGAAGCAGGCGGAGAGCGTGAGCAGGATGAGCGTCGTGAACAGGCCGTCCACTGTGCAGGAGAACGGCGAGAGAATGATCATGCCGCTCAGGAAAATCCACACCACGCCGATCAGAGGAACTATACCGAGCACCAGAGACAGCACCAGGATCAGGGAGCGCAAGTTACCTCCTCTTCTTTTTCTTGTTGGCAGCCGGGGAACCGGGCTGGATCGAATCGGGCTGATTCGATTCACTCCAGAACTTGTGGCCCGTGCGGTGGATGAACACGTCCTCGAGCGCAGGCTTGCTGACTGAGATGGCTTGAATCTCCCCGGGGAAGGCCTCGACCACGTCGGGGACGAAGCGATGTCCGCCTTCCTGTTCGATGCGTATCTGGTTGCCCAACACGGAGGCCTCGACGTGGAAGCGCTGGCGGATCTTTTCGGCCAGCGAACCCGCGTCGCGCGCGGCATCGAGCAGGATGACGTCGCCGCCGATCTCGGCCTTTAATTCCGCCGGTGTTCCCAGAGCCACCAGATTGCCTTCATTCATGATAGCGAGGCGGTCGCAGCGCTCGGCTTCTTCCATGAGGTGCGTGGTGACGAGAACGGAGACGTGCTCCTGATCGCGCAAGATCTGCAGGTACTGCCAGAGGTCGCGCCGGGCGCCGGGATCGAGGCCGGTGGTCGGTTCGTCGAGCAGCAGGACGCCGGGATGATGCAGCAGGCCCTTGGCCAATTCGATGCGGCGCTGCATGCCTCCAGAGAAAGTCTCGACGCGCTCCTTGGCGCGATCGGCGAGGCCGATGCGGTTGAGGATTTCATGCACGCGGTCTTTGAGCGCGGACCCGCGTAGTCCATAAAGATGTCCCTGGTGCCACAGATTTTCGTAGGCAGTGAGTTTGAGATCGACGCTCTGAGCCTGGAAGACGACGCCGATCTGACGGCGCAGGCTCGCAGGGTTTTGCGCCGCATCGCAGCCCATCACCAGGGCGCGGCCGGCGGTGGGAATCATCAGCGTGGAAAGAATCCGGAACAGCGTGGTCTTGCCGCTTCCATTGGGACCGAGTAGGCCGAACAGTTCTGCGGGGCGCACGTCGAACGAGACGCCGTTGAGCGCGGTGCGATTCTCGTAGCGGTGAACGAGATTCTGTACGGAAATGACGGCAGCGGCGGAGGAGTGGTCCGCATCGGAAACAGCATCAGCTAAAGCGGCGACTTTCGAGACCAAATCAGGATCCCCAGGAACTATAAACAGTTTACGACATCAGGGTGCTTCTAGGTTTCAATGTTGCAAAGTTTCAAGGTTTCAAAAACAAACGGAGCCATGATCAGGCAGCGGAAGGATCACGCTGCGGCTGCAATACACGTTCTTCGAAAGCGACCGGAACATGCCGCCAGACTTGAATCGCGAGAATGACGGTTGTCGCAAGCAGTAACGCGCCCACGGCGACATGGGCCACGGTGGAAATGACCATGGGTAGCTCCGGCTGAACCGCATCTCGTCCCCAGGCAACCCGCGTGAGGAAGGCGGTGAATCCCAGGCAGAGTTGCGCGATGAGAAGCGACAGCATCAGAATGGCGGGACGCCGCACGGCTTCAACGTGTGAGTAGAGGCTGAGCGCGCGCACTGCGGTCCAGGCAAGAACAAAGGAAACCACAACCGCGTTCAAAACATGCGGCCCCCAGCTCAGCCCATGATGGCGGAACATGGCGCCGAGAATCAGTTGTACGTACAGCACAAAAATCGACAGCAGGCAAAGAGTGAACAGTGTTGGTTTTTTCTGATCGAACTCGACGCGGGGCTGCTCCTCGACCCATTTTTGTCCGGTGAACAGGGCCATGGCGACGGCGATGCAGAAGAATGTCTGCGCCAGCGCGGCGTGCGCCGAAGAGACGGCGGGCGGCAAGTAGAAAAGAACGGTGATGCCGCCGAGAATCCCCTGGGCGATCACGGTAAGTAGGGCAGCAAAGCCTAGAATCCGCAGCCAACGCCTTTTCTCAACGCGCCACGTCCAGATCGCCATGATGATGGTGAGCAGGCCGGCGACCTGGGCGATCATGCGATGGGTGTGCTCGAATCTGACGCCGCCAACCAGCTTCGGAATCTTGTACAAGGAGCCGAACGACGTGGGCCAGTCCGGAACGGAGAGCCCGGCATCGTTGCTGGTGACAAGGGCTCCGGCGATAATGAGCAGGAAAGTCCAGCAGGCGAGAACGACGGCGAAGCGGTGATGTCGTCGGTTATAAGATTGCGCAATGGCTTTCAGAGTAATGCCCCTTGGGTCTTTGAATGTGACAAAGATCGATTGCTGAGGTCGAGGTCTGGCCAGCTGTCCCGGGCGCTTACGGCCCTCGGGACCCGGCGAGCGAGACGCCCTCCGGGACAGCCGCCGAGACGGCGGCGCTACAAAGGATCTTTCCAGTGGACGGAGCGAGTCACACAAGAAGGCGCGGCCTGCTCCGTCCAACCTCGTAGTTTAACAAACGGCGAGACTATTCGCCGCCCGCCTTGAAGCTCTGATCGACGGTCTTCGTTTCTTTGGCAGCGACCGTAACCTTCTGGTCCTGCTCGCCCAGTTTTTCCTGGACGAAGGCGATCGTGTAATCGCCCGGTGGCAGGCCTTTGATCTCGTACTTGCCGCTCTTGTCGGTGACCGCGAAGAAGGGGCTCTTCACCACGTTGACGTACATCTTCATCCACGGGTGCTGGTTGCACTTGACGGGCAGCATGATCTCTTCGCGGGCGAAGTTTTTCTGGATGTCAGGAGAAGACGGCGGCTGCGATTCGTTCCACTCGCGATTGTCTTTGGGGGTGGGATGAATGTTGTGCGTGGTAGGATCGGCATTCTTGATGTCTACGGTCTGGCCGGCCATCACGCCAAGCACGTGAGGATGATACTGGCAGCCCTTCTGTTCAAGCTCGACGGGAGTGGAAGGAACGTCGAAGGTGCGGTTGCCGAGGCCGTCTTTCACATAAACGAATACGTTCGCCAGATCGCCATCGGAGACCATGAGAGCCTCGGCTTCGTTAGCGCCCTTGCATCCGGGGTCCTGGCTCATATCGATCTTCGCGGGCTTCGGGGCGGTGCCGTCGAATTTTACGGTGCCGTTGATGGTCGCCACGGTGGCGGGATCGATCGGAGTAGCTGCGGGTTGGGCCGGTTGCTCTGCCGCATTGTTATTCGACTGCTCTTCCTTCTTGCTGCAGGCCGCTAGCAGCGCGCAAAGTGCCAGCATGCTGACGAAGATGGTCCAACTGGTTTTCTTATTCATGATGTCGCCCTTTCTGAAATGTGCACTGCCGTTCGTTTTCATTTGAGGGAGCCGAATCAAATTGACGGCAACCCGAGGAATCTCTGTTTTCGGAAATTCTATCGCGAACCTTCGCTAGCTGCAGCGTGTGAGACCGCCGCAGCTTGTTTTCGCACGCCCGCCGGTTTGACGGAGGCGGTCTTAGCCTTGGGCATGGAAGCCGCGACGCGCCGCTGCTCCTCCGGCGTGAGCTGGAAAATGTAGTCGGTCAGCAGCTTCCGGTGATCTCCTTGAAAGCCGTTGAACGTGGGCGGAGTCGGTCCGGCGAATACCCACTGGTTGTCCACTTCCTTGAACAGGCCGGAGGGCATCGAGGTGCCGGGGCTCACCGCTTGCGGATCGGTGATCCAGCGCTCGACCCAATCCGGCTTCAGGCGTTCTTTCGCCAGCAGGAAGTTCGGAGCCGTGGCGATCTTGTCGTGATTTGGATCGCCAGTGGCATGGCACTTCAAGCACGGCGCCGCGGTGCTCGAAAACAGGCTGCGGGCCATATCGTTCTCTTTGGCCGTGAGCGTCGGCACCTCCTCCGGAATATAGGGCATCGGCTGCTGCGACAAGGCCTGGAAGAAGCGCACGAGCTTGCGCAGTTCGTTGTCGGAGAACGAGAACGTGGGCATGCGCACTCTCAAATACGGGCGCACCCCGTCGCGGTTGGTGTCGGTTGTGCTCAAAGCCGGGTTCGAGAGGAATTTGCGCAGCCACTCAGGATCGACGCGGGCGCCCTCGGTCAGAAGCTTCGGAGGCAACTGATCCTGCGCGTCCTGATATTGCTTCAATCCCATCAAGATAGTTTGCTGGCCGGGGATGAACTGATGGCATCCCATGCAATTGTATTTTTTGACGACCCACCAGCCTTCCTGAATGTCGTGGCGCGCGTCTCCGGGCTTGTATTGATAGCTGGCGGGCAGGGAAGTTTCCTGGCTGCCCAGCAGGAAGGTGGTGATATCGAGCACCTGTTCTTTGGTCAGGTGGACGTTGGGCATGCGCATGGCTTCCATGGGACTCTTGATCATGCCCTGGTCGTACACTTCCGGCTCCGCCAGCTTGTGCTCGAAGAATCCTTTATGGTTGTACCAAGGCTTGGTTGCCGGACCGTCGGGCAGGCGGGCCAGGTCTTCCTTGTTCTTGATGGGCTCGGCATCTTTGCCGCCGCGCTGCGCGGCTTCGGTGAAGAGCGCGAAGTCGAGCCGCTCGATGGGTTTGCTGCCCTCGAAAGTGAGTTCGGTGCCGATGCGGCCTTCATCCTCCATGCCAGCGATCTCGTGGCAGCCCGAGCAGCCGAACTGGCGAACCCACTTCTTGCCTTCCGCCTTTAGGGAGGGATCGTCCATGAAAGAAGCGTCGGGATAGGACGACGGATCCTTCTTCTTCTGCGTCATGAGATAGGTGGCGATGTCTTCCGCATCCTCGGGACTTAGGCGCAGGCTGGGCATCACGGTCATGTTCTGCACTTGCAGTTCGTGGCCATCGTTGGGACATTTGCTGTGTTCCAGATCGAACTGGTAGGGAAGTCCCTTCTTGGCGTAATCCTCGGGGCCGATGTCTTTCTTCTCGTACGGACAGTACGGCCGCGTGCGCTGGCGGGCATTGTGAACCCAGCGGACGAGGTAATCGTAGTTGGCCTTCTCGCCGACGCGAGTGAGATTCGCAGCGAACGTTCCGCCCTGCATCTGATCGCCTTCACCGATGGAGTGGCAGGCCAGGCATCCGCGAGTTTCGAATAATTCTTTGCCATGCGCGGCGTTGCCGGGTTTGTGCTTGGGCAGCGGATCGGTGAGGCCGGATTGCCAGATAAAGGCCGAGATGGCCTGAATCTGGTGATCGCTCAGCCGGAAATTCGGCATCTTCGTCGTGGGACGGAAATCGGTCGGCTTCTTGAGCCAGACGGGAATCCAGTTCTTATTTAGTTTGAGCCGGACATCTTTCAGGTTGGGCCCGATCTTCTTCATGTCCTGCATCAGGCTGTGGGATTGAAAATCGAGCTGCTGCAGGCGGCCATCGAGCTTGCTGTTGGCCACTTTGAGGTCAACTGCCTGAAGGTTGAGCTTGTTGGCTTCTTCGTTGGACTCGGCGGCGTCAGCCTGCTTCATCAGATAGGCGGTCTGCTTCAGGTTGGTCTTCTTCTGGTTCTCGATCTGTTTGATCTGCTGTCCGATGGAATTCAGATCTTCGGGCTCAGGGTCGTAGCCTTCATAGCGGTGGCAGCCATTGCAGCCTTTTTGCCGGAAGAGATCTTTGCCGTTGTTGATGGTCTGGAACTGCATGTCGCCGCTAACCAGCACCATGTCGGCCGCGTGGCAGGTCTGGCATCCCGCCTGGGAGTTTTCCTTGGGATAGAGCGGCCACAGCCAGTGCTCATAATTTCCATGAGCCTTCACCATGCTGGTGGTGGCGCGGCCGTTGCCCTGGTGACACGGGGAGCAGCCGAACTTTTCGGGATCGTGAATCTGCAAAAGCTCCGGCTCAGGATGGCTGGTAAAAGCACGCGCGTATTCGTCCGGCTTCTTCGCGCCCTTTTCCTCCATTGATACGGCCGTGATCTTCAGCGGCTCGCGCGTGTTCATGTGGCAAGATTCGCAGCGATCCACGATGTTGGCTTCGGCGACGTTGATCTGCACTATCGCCGGATCCCATTCCGTGGCGCGCTTCTTCAGTCCATCGATTTGCTGCGGAGTGAGATCGACGAGGTGATCGGAGATGTAACCGTCGATCTTCGCTTTGGCCTGGGTGACCGGTTTGAGCACGTCGCCGAGTTCGAGGCTAAGCTTGGTCTTTTCGTCGCGAATGCCGTTATAGGTTTCTTCCAGCTCGGGGAAGGTGAATTGTTTCCGGCTGCCGTCGGGGAACACGACCGTGGCCTGCAGCGCCTTGTATGCGTCAATTTCTTTTTGCTTGCTGGCCTTTGCCGAAGCGCTGGTGCTGGTTTCCAATTCGTAAGTGAGGGCGTTGACGTAAGCGCGGCGGTCCGTGAATACGCTCTGCACCGCGAGCAGGCGGGCGCTGGCGTCGTCCAGCTTGGCGCGGACTTCTGTTGCCTGCGCTTGCGTGCTACGACTCGCGTTCTCATAGGACTGTTTCAGCGCGACATAGTCAGGACTCTGCTCCACGTCTTTTTCTGACTTCGTGGATTTGGAGCGGGCCGTGTTCAGAAACGCGGTGTAGCGATCCTTCCACTGATCCTGAAAGGCCTTCCACGGGCGCTGTCCCCAAGCCTCGTCCCACAACGCCCAGAACAGCGTGGCGATGAGAAGAATGGTCGCGATGACGTAATGGGCAGCGTACGACTTGCTGGTGATCGGGTCCTGCTCGGGGATAGGTTTATCAGGCATCGAGACCTCAGTGGTCAGGGCTGTTGTCAGTCGTTAGTCGTTGGTCGTTGGCAAAAGCTGCGTGCATTTTGTCATTCCGAGCGAAGCGAGGAATCCCTGCTTCCAGCAGTGCTGCTTGGGTCGTGATGCTTCGACCCCCGCCGGAGTTTTACCGGAGCTCTACTCCAGGACCTCAGCGTGACAGCGCTAACGGCTGACGACCAACGACCGATGACGGCCTTCATATGTTGAACCACGGCGTAATCCACACGTACTTGATGTGCCACAACAGGCGCAACCCCATCTTCATGGGCAGTGCGACCATGGTGAGCAGCAGGAACTGCGTGATGGAAAATTGCAGCAGGCTCATGCGTTTGAAATCTTTGGCCATGCCGCGACGGAACAGCGAATACACCAGGCCGCCGCCAATCAGGTAATATCCGCCGACGACGATGGCGCCGAAGACTCCCTTGGCCCAGTTGGAGGTAATGGGGCCCCCCAGCCAGCGCGGGATTTCGTCCGGCAAGTCACGGTTCACCTCGTAGATGAGCCGGTTGTGATCCCAGGTCTGGCCCGGCCAGAACCATTGCCAACCGGGGCCGCGAATAAACGTACCAATGAGGATCATCGCGACCCACAGAATGATGAAACCGAAAAGAAACGTAGAGATCGAAAACTTCCGCTGCTTCCACGTGTAATAGCCGCTGCCCAGCGGGTTGGTGTCGATGTAAGGAATGACCATCAGGCCGATGATGATCATGGTCGGCATCACCACGCCGGCGATCCACGGATCAAAATAGACGAGCATCTCCTGCAGGCCAAGAAAGTACCACGGGGCCTTGGCAGGATTCATGGTCAGGTTCGGATTGGCAGGCTCTTCGAGCGGGGCGTTCAGCGAAATCGACCACACCATCAGAATGATGGTGACGATGATGGCGGCGAGAAATTCAATGCGCAGCAGAAACGGCCACACGTGAACTTCTTTCGCCCAGCCGGGTTTAAAGGGCCAGGTTTTGCGATGGTGTGTCTTCGCCATGGCGGGATCGGCTTCGAGTTGGGCGATGAGTTGATCGTTGGCGTGCGCCTGCTTCCATGCGAGATAGATGAAGAAGGCAAGCAGCGGAATCAGCCCCACGATTGGGACGTTGTCAGGCGCAGAGCAGATTTCCCAGAGTTGTCGCCAATCCATAAGTTCTCCTACACCCATGTGGCGACAGCCGCCGTCGGCTGTCGGGCCGGGCAGAGCCCGGCGGTTTCGATGCCCTCAGCAAGAACTTCAACCCAACAACCAAACCCTGTCGAGCTACGCTCAACGGACAGCCCCTTCGACTTCGCTCAGGGCAGGCTACGGTGGCTGTCCCTACAAAGAACTGTCACTCTCCCGCGGCCTTCGGCCCTCTTCGCGGCTTGTCGGCTTCTTCGGTCAGCATGACGGGAGCCGGGCCGGAGATGCCGCCATCTTTCCTTACGCGCCAGAAATGCACAATCATCAACACCGACGCCACGATCGGAATGCCGATGCAGTGCCAGATGTAGGAACGCAGCAACGCGTTCGCATCGACGATCGACCCGCCGAGCAACCCGAACCGCACGTCGTTGTAGGGCGTCATGCCGAGCATCGACCCGAATGGACCTTCATGCCCCAGCAGCGGAGTCGCGCGCGCCATGTTCGTGCCCACCGTGACCGCCCAGAATCCGAGCTGATCGTCGGGCAATAGATACCCGGTAAACGAGAGCAGCAACGTGAACACCAGCAGCAGCACGCCGATGTTCCAGTTGAACTCGCGCGGCTTTTTATACGAGCCGGTGAGAAAGACGCGGAACATGTGCAGCCAGACAGCGATCACCATCAGGTGGGCAGCCCAGCGATGCATGTTGCGAAGAATTTTTCCGAAGGGGACGTCGTGTTCCAGATACAGCACATCGCGGAAGGCCTGCACCTTGGTCGGGTGGTAATAGAACATCAGCAGCACGCCGGTGTAGGTCAGGATGATGAACAGGTAAAAGGTGATCCCGCCCATGCCCCAGGTGTAGCTGTAGCGCACGGCATCGCGGTTGATCTTGGCCGGATGCAGGTGCAGGAACACGTTCGAGAGCACGCCCAGCGCGCGGTTGCGGGGCGTGTCATCGTGCTTGTGGCGGAAGATCGAGGTGTAAACCTGGGTCTTGGTGGGATCCTTCAGGCCTTCGATCTGTTCTTTCGCCTTGGTGGGGATATCGGTCTTGAGCGCCTGAATGTCGTCTTTGACTCCGGTGGTTACTTTTTCGAGGAGTCCGACTTTGGCGCCGTTTTTTCCGTTACCGCCATCGCCGCCGCTACCGTTACCGCCGTTCGGTTTGTTTTCGTCAGCCATAAGAGTCTGCTCTAAGAATCCTTGTCATTCCGAGCGCCTTGTTTGTGGCGCGAGGAACATGCTTATCCTTACCTGGAAATCACATTTAAACTCCGGTCAAGAACGCTCCGGGATCGTTGAAGTGCGAGGGTTGACCTTTGGGCCATTGGTACAACTTCGACGTATCCACCTGAATCTCTCCGTCGGGCGCGAGTTCGATGTGAGCGCGATCCATGGGGCGCGGCGCCGGACCTTCGAAGTTGATGCCTTCGCTGTCGTAGCCGCTGCCGTGGCAGGGACACTTGAATTTATTTTCGCTGGGCTTCCAGTCCGGGGTGCAGCCCAGATGGGTGCAGCGCGCGTAGATCACGAAAAGACGGTCGGGAGTGCGATCGACCCAGATGCGATATTTCTGCTGGAACTTGGTATCGACGCCGAGAGCGAATTCCGAGGGATATCCGATTTTGAAAACGGAGTTGGGCTCGAACAGCGTGCGGGGCAGGAAGAAGCGAAAAAACGCCAGAAACCAGGCCATCAGGAAGCCAGTGACCATGGTCCAGACAAAGCGGCGGCGATGGCGATCAATTTCGGTGGAGGGTGCGGTTCCGCCCACGCCGGCGGCTGCGGCCGCTTTCGAGGTTCCCACCGCTGGCGTGCCCACATATTTTGTGGCATCGACTGCGGGACTGGCCGGCTTCTTGGCCGCTTCCGGATTCGGATTGACCTTATCGGTCTCCAACTCCGCCATGAGTCTCCTCCTCTGCCTCGTTGTCTGACTAGGGCCCTAATCTAATCCGGCAGCGGTCGCGAACTGCGGTGCTGCCAACTTCCTCCCGATATCTCGAACTCGCGCTAACGAACGAATGTCCTGTTCCAGAGCTTGTTGAACAATCTGGCCTAAAGCCTTAATAAACTTAGGAGAATCATTCAGTCCGGCGGACATTTCGAATTGCATGATCCCCAGGTGGTGCGCTTCCTGCCGGGCCTCATGATCGATCTCGCCCAGCGTCTCTACGTGGTCGGAGACGAAAGCAACCGGAACCACGCAGACTTCGCGCACCTGTTCAGCCGATAACGCTTTTAATGTGTGATGCAGGGAAGGCTGTAACCATTTGCTTGCGCCTACCTTGCTTTGATAGCAAAGGCGGTGTGGATTGGGCCATCCGGCGCGTTGAGTCAGCAGCTGCACCGTTTCTTCGATCTGGCGCTGGTAGGGATCCCCTTTTTCGATGACCGACATGGGGACGCTGTGCGCGCTGAAGATGATCTCCACGCGTTCCGGATCGGGAAAACGAGAGAGAGCCTCATTCACCTTTTCGGCCAGCGCATCGAGATATTCCGGATGGCGATAAAAAGTCTCCACGCAATGCACCGGCAAGTCTTCGTGAAAATGCCTTTGCCATTCATTCAGGCTGGACCCGGTGGTGGTGGAGGAATATTGCGGATAAAGCGGAAGAAGCACGATCTCATCGCACTGGGCAGCGTGCAACTGCGCGACGGCTTCGCTTGTGAATGGATGCCAGTAGCGCATGGCGATGAAGCAGTGAGCGTCGACGCCCTGATCTCGCAAATCGCGCTCCAGCGCGCGCGCCTGGCGCTCGGTGTTGGGACGGATGGGCGATCCGCCGCCAATGGTGGCGTAGTGATGCTGCACTTTGCGGGAACGCGTGGTGGAGATCAGCTTGGCGAGCGGTTTGCGTCCGATGCGGGCGAACGGAAAATCAATAATGTCGGGATCGCAAAAGAGGTTGTACAAAAACGGCTCGATCGCTTCCAGCGTGTCGGGTCCCCCGAGCTGAAATAGAACTATCCCTACACGCCGGTTTGTGCGCGTCATTCCCCAGAACCCCAGAACGCTGGCAATTTACTCCGAACCGAGCGCGCGAGTCAATGGGCCGAGCCGGAAAACTCGAAAGAATCTGCGGCGCCACGGACATTGCAAAACCCGCGACGCTCAAGGCAAGCTGTTAACGCATGCCGGAACTGCCTGACATTACGGCTTATATCGCCGCGCTCGAACCGCGCATCGTTGGCCAGAAGCTGGAGCGCGCGCGCCTGGGAAGCCCTTTTCTGCTGCGGACGGTGCAGCCCCCGCTTACCAGCGCGGAAGGGCGCGAAGTGGAGAAACTGCGCCGAATCGGCAAGCGCATTGCCATCGGCCTGGAAGGCGATTTGTGGCTCGTGCTGCACCTGATGATTGCCGGACGCCTGCACTGGAAGGCGCGCGACGCGAAGTTAGGAGGACGTCATAATCTGGCGGCCTTCGATTTTCCTAACGGCTCGCTGACGCTGACGGAAGCGGGAAGCAAGCGGCGAGCCGCGCTGCATATGATCAGTGGAGAGGACAATCTGGCCTCGCTCGACGCCGGCGGAATCGATGTCCTCGCCAGCGATCTGGATTCGTTTCGCGCCGCACTGACCGCGGAAAACCACACGCTGAAGCGCGCGCTGACCGATCCGCGGCTGTTGAGCGGAATTGGCAATGCGTATTCCGACGAGATCCTGCATGCGGCGCAACTTCCCCCGATTGCGCAGACCGGCAAATTAACAGATGAAGACTGGCAGAAGCTTTACCAGGCGACGCAGCTGACGCTAAGGCACTGGATTGAGAAATTGTCCGGAGAAGCCGCCCGGGCATTTCCAGAAAAGGTGACCGCATTTCGTCCGGACATGGCCGTGCATGGGCGCTACGGACAACCGTGTCCACGATGCGGGGACAAGGTTCTGCGCATTCGCTACGCCGATAAAGAGACGAACTATTGCGCGCGCTGTCAGACCGGAGGCAAGGTGCTCGCCGACCGCAGCCTGTCGCGCCTGCTGGGTTCGGACTGGCCGCGCACGCTGGAAGAACTCGAGGCCCTGAAGCGGCGCTAAGTTTCACTTGTCGTTCTGAGCGGAGTAGATGCGCGGCGAAGCCGAGCATCTACAGAGTCGAAGAATCTCTACCCGCGCACGACTGCCTACGAGAGGTTAGGGATCCTTCGACTTCGCATGAGTTCGCTTTGCGAACTCATGCTCCGCTCAGGATGACAGGGAGTGGATGGTGACCGAACTAAACCTGGGACGGCTCAGGCGTCCGTTCCATCTCTTCGATCACCGCGTCGGCAAACTGCGATGTCCCAGACTTTCCGCCGATATCGCGCGTGAGTTTTTCCGGATGCCGATACACGCGCTCCAGCGCATTGCGAATCTGCGTGGAGGCTTCGTGTTCACCCAGATGCCGCACCATGAGCAGCGCCGAGCGCAACAGGGCCGTCGGATTCGCCAGATTTTTCCCGGCAATGTCGGGAGCCGACCCGTGCACCGCTTCGAATACGGCGCAGTCATCGCCGAGATTCGCGCTAGGCACGAATCCCAGGCCACCGACAAAGGCGGCGCACAGATCCGAGAGAATGTCGCCGTAAAGATTTTCCATGACCAGCATGTCGTACTGGTAAGGATTCAGGACCAGCTGCATGCAGGTGTTGTCGACGATGTGCTCGCCATATGTGATCTCGGGATATCCCTTCGCCACATCGCGAGCGCAACGTAAAAACAGGCCATCCGACAATTTCATGATGTTGGCTTTGTGGATGGCGTGAATCTTTTTGCGCTGATTCTTGCGGGCGTATTCGAAAGCGAACTTCGCAATGCGCGTGCAAGCCTTCTCCGTCATGATCTTCAAACTCTCGACGACGCCGGGCACGACTTCGTGCTCGAGTCCGGAGTACAGGCCTTCGGTATTTTCGCGGACAATGATCAGGTCGACGTCGGGATAGCGCGTAGGGATATGCGGCAGATTCCGGATAGGGCGGAAGTTCGCATAGAGTTCGAACTTCTTGCGCAGCGCGACGTTAATGCTGGGAAAGCCGCCACCGACGGGCGTAGTCACCGGCCCCTTGAGTCCGACGTGGGTGCGTTCGAGCGATTCGATCAAGTCCTTGGGAATATATTCGCCGGATTTTTCGTAGGCTTCGGCGCCAACGGCGAAGGTCTCCCACTCGAACTTGACTCCGGTTGCTTCCAGAATGCGCACGGTGGCCTGCGTGACTTCAGGACCGATGCCGTCGCCGGGGATCAGGGTTACTTTATGACTCATAATGATTTCCTAATTAAAAGTGGCCAGTGATCAGTGATGAGTGGCCAGAGAAACTGTTTACGTCGAGGAGCGCTTGTGACTGACCACTAGCCACTGCCCGCTAAACGCTTTTTGCTTTGACCAGATCCTTCAACTCATTCATGAATTCTTTGACGTCTTTAAAGTCGAGATAGACCGAGGCGAAGCGGACATATGCAACCTTGTCGTAGCGGCGCAGGCGGTTCATGATCAGCTCGCCGAGTTCGCTGGTTTTGCGCTCGCGCTCGGCCGACTCAATGACGAAAGATTCGGCCTCGTTCACAATCTCCTCGAGCTTGCTGATGGGGACCGGGCGCTTCTCGCAGGCGCGGAGCAATCCGTTGAGCACTTTCTGGCGATCGAATTTCTCGCGGCGCCCGTCTTTCTTGACCACCATGTAAGGGATCTCGTCGATGCGCTCGTAGGTGGTGAAGCGCTTGCCGCACTTGAGGCATTCGCGCCGGCGCCGGATCGAATCGGCTTCCTTGCTCTCGCGCGAATCGACTACCTTGTCATTCTCAAATCCGCAAAAAGGACATTTCATGGCGCTGGGATGGCTCTGACGATAACCTGAAATTGTAACAGTTGAAGCGGTTCCCGGAGGTTAACGATCCACGTAGGGGACGGGCGCAGGGTTCATGTAGGGGCGGACGCAGCCTGCCTTGAGCAAAGTCGAAGGGTCCGCCCCGCGACCCTGAGCGAAGCGAAGGGGAGCGTGTCGAGGCTGTCGCGGCATCAGCAAAGCGAGCGTGCCCGGCGTCAGTCGGCCAGCATGCAGCAGTCATTAAAACGGCGCCCGCACCCCCTGCGGTGCAAGCGCCAGTTTTTCTTCCGGCCCTCGTGGTGACGGAGGGCTTGAAGTTCGCGATCCTCGGAGGTGAAGTAGTGTTCGGCCGGGATCTGAATAAATCTTGCAATCCCACCCACCCCGATTTGTCATCCCAATGTCAGCAAATTGTAAAAATCGGAAGAGCAGTTCGCCGCGCAGCCATTCGCGGCGGGAGTTCTAAACCACAAAATACTTCGCGCCGGGATGATGCACCACGATGGCTGAGGTCGACTGTTCCGGCTCGAGCAGGAATCCGGAAGTCAGCCGTACGCCGACATTTTCTTCCGGCTTGAGCAGCGTGAATAACTTTGTCTGGTCCTCCAGGTTCGGGCACGCCGGATAGCCGAACGAATAGCGGGAACCGCGATATTTCTGATGAAAGAGGTCGCGGATTTCGGGCGCATCTTCTCCGGCAATGCCCAACTCCTCGCGCATTTTCTTGTGATGCAGTTCCGCCAGCGCTTCCGCGGTTTCGACGCTGAGCCCGTGCAGATAAAGATATTTTGTGTACTCTCCGCCCTCGAACAGGTGCTGGGTTTCGACGCTGGCCTTAGGCCCGATGGTCACAAGTGACAGCCCGATCACATCCATTTTTCCCGAAGACTTGGGAGCGAAGAAATCGGAAATCGCCAACCGGCGGCCTTCGCGCTGGCGCGGGAAGGTGAAACGCAGCAATTCTCGCGTGGGGGCGCCCGGTACTCGCGACTCAGCACTCGGCACTTCATAAACGATTACGTCGTTCCCATCGGCCTGAGCAGGGAAGTATCCATACACGACTGCCGGGGCGAACAGATCCGACTCAAAGACCTCATCTTCCAGCTTCTTGAGAATTGGACGGAACTTCGCGTCGACCAGGCGCACGTAGTCCGACTGGGAAGCGGTTTTCAATTGCCACTGATTCTTGAACAGCGCGGTCTCGTTGATGTAGCGAAAGACTTCGCGGAGATCGTAATCCTTGCGGACGCGCACGCCCCAGAAGGGCGGCACTGGGATATTCGGTGCGTCGGTCACGACGGGGCTGCGCTCGGCAAACACCGGACCGGTTTCTTCGTCCACAGCCGCCGCCTTGGTGTATTCCTTTACCGTGCGGCCCTCGCGCAAACGGGCGTCGTGAGCGCCGTCGGATGTGGCCAGATCCTCCATGATGTGCAGCCCGGCGAAAGCGTCGTCGGCGTAGAAGACGCCATTCGCGTATTCCCGGCGAAGATCGTCTTCGACATACTTGCGCGTCAGCGCGGCGCCGCCGCAGATGACGGGGAATTCGAGTTTCTGGCGCTCCAGATCCTGGATGACATATTTCATCTCAAGCGTCGATTTCACCAGCAGCCCGCTGAGTCCGATCGCGTCGGCCGCATGTTCCTGTGCGGCGCGGATGATCGAGTCGCCGGGCTGCTTGATGCCGAGATTGATCACCTGGAATCCGTTGTTCGACAGAATGATGTCGACCAGATTCTTGCCGATATCGTGCACATCGCCCTTCACGGTGGCAAGGACGATGGTGCCTTTCTTCGAGCCAGCTTTTTTCTCCATCTTCGGTTCGAGATAGGCGACGGCCTGCTTCATCACTCCGGCGGAGTCAAGCACAGACGGCAGTTGCATTTTGCGCGCGCCGAACAAGTCGCCGACAGTTTTCATGCCGTCGAGCAGGACGGTGTTGATCAGTTCGAGCGGGGAATAGCTCGCTAGCGCTTCGTCGAGTAAAGCTTCCAGCGATTTTTTATTTAAGCCCTCGCCCACCGATTTTTCGCCATTGATGATGGCGAACTTCAGCTTGTCTTCCACTGAAAGCGTGTCCACATGCGCGGTGGTCGAGGCTGCGGGCTTGCCCTTCATGCCCGCGAAATGCGCCATGTACACCTGCAGCGGATCGCCGGCCGAGTTGTCGCGGAAGATGAGCTTGCGCGCGAGATCCACTTCTTCCTGCGGAATCTTGTACAGCGGATAAATCTTGGTGTAGTTGACGATGGCCATGTCGAGGCCATGACCGACCGCCTCGTGCATGAAGACAGAATTGAGCACGCGCCGCGGGTAGGCATCGAGTCCGAAAGAAATATTGCTCACGCCGAGAATGGTTTTTACTTGCGGCAGTTCTTTCTTGATCCGCTCCACGGCTCTCAGCGTTTCGATTCCAGCGGTGCGGTACTCCTCCTGCCCCGTCGAAATGGGCAGGGTTAAGGCGTCGAAAATCAGGTCGGTCGGATCGAGCCCGTACTTTTTGACCGCCAGATCGTGAATGCGGCGGGCGATCGCAACTTTTTTGTCGGCGGTCAGGGCCATGCCGTCTTCGTCGATGGTCAGCGCAATGACAGCAGCGCCGTAACGCTTGGCCATGGGCAGAACCTTCGACGTGCGCTTCTCACCGTCTTCCAGATTGATCGAGTTGATGATGGTGCGGCCGGGAATGCGCTTCAGCGCTTCCTCGACCACGTCGGCCTCTGTGGAATCGACGAGAATCGGCGCGGGCACGCGCGTTGCGATCCTTTCGAGAATCGAGGTGATGTATCCCTTCTCGTCTTCGCCGACGATGGCGCAGCACAGGTCGAGCATGTGCGATCCGTCATTGACCAGCTTTTTGGCGAGCGCGAGAATCTCGTCGTATTTCTTGCCTTGTACGAGCTTGCGGAAATGTTCGACGCGCGTGGTCGTGTTCATTTCCTCGGCGACGATGAGCGGCTTGGGCTCGAGGTCGAGAGGAACGGTGGTGTATGCGCTCGATGCGGCGCCAGTGCGCTTCACGTCGCGCTTGGCCGGCTCCACGCCGGAAACCGCGTCCACCACGGCTTTCAGGTGCTCCGGAGTCGTGCCGCAGCATCCGCCAACGATGCGAACGCCGTAGTCCTGGACGAAGTGCTTGTGATAGTCGGCGAGTTCCTGCGGCGAAAGTTTGTAGACGGCGTGACCGCCGACATTTTGCGGCAGTCCGGCATTCGGCAGAACCGAAACTTCTTTAGTCGAGTTCAGCGCCAGGTAGCGAACTGCGTCGTTCATCTCCTTCGGTCCGGTGGCGCAATTCAGGCCGATCGCGTCGACCTCGAACGGTTCAAGCGCCGTGAGCGCAGCGCCGATCTCGGTGCCGAGCAGCATGGTTCCGGATTCCTGAAGCGTAACTTGAACAGTCACCGGCAACCGCTTGCCCCCTTTGCGCATGGCTTCGATTACGCCGATGGCGGCGATCTTGGCCTGCAGCAGATCCTGTGCGGTCTCGATCAGCAGCACATCGACTCCGCCTTCGATCAAGGCGGCAGCTTGTTCTTCGTACGCCTCTACCATGGCGTCGAATGTGATGTGCCCGAGCGAGGGAAGCTTGGTGGTGGGTCCTAGCGACCCGGCGACGAAGCGCGGCTTGTCCTTGGTGGAGAATTGTTGCGCGACTTCCTTTGCCAGTTGCGCGGCCTTTACGTTGATCTCGCGCACGCGATCGCGCAGATCGAATTCAGCGAGAACGATCGACGATCCGCCAAAAGTATCGGTTTCGACAATGTCGCAGCCCACGCGGAAGAAATCCGCATGGATGTCACGAATAATGTCGGGACGGCTGAGCACCAGCACTTCGCTGCAGTTTTCTTTTCCCCAGTAATCGTCCAGAGTGGGATTGCGCTTCTGGATGTTGGTGCCCATCGCGCCGTCGTAGACTACGACGCGTTCTTTCGCGAGTTGTAAGAAGTCAGTCATGAAAATCGTCGTTAGTCGTTAGTCGATGGCGTTTCGGAATCGGCGTCCGTGGTCGTTCCCGTTTGGCGAACGACCAACGACCGAAGACCAGCGACTCTTCCCCCATGCACAAACGCCGGTCGCGATGGACCGGCGTGAAGATCGAACCTGGAACTTATCTTTGAAGCTTAGCTCCCCGGCACCATTTCCGCCGGCGCCCCACCGTTCACGTCGGCCTGATTGAACACCACATTCGCTCCCATGTGTGCTGGCCGGGGGGCCAGCATTTGCTCCTTGCGGTAGACGAGATTGGAAGCGTTGAACGTCGCCAGTTCGAATCCGTGACCGTGCGTAATGGCATCAGTGGGGCAAGCCTCGACGCAGTATCCGCAAAAAATGCAGCGGTTGTAGTCGATGTTGTAAACCTTGGCATAGCGCTCGGCGCCGCTGACGCGGTTGGTCGCGGTATTTTCCGCAGCCTCGATGTAAATGCAATTCGAAGGACAGTTGGCCGCGCACAGAAAGCATGCGACACATTTTTCCAGTCCGTTCTCGTCGCGCTGCAGCACGTGCGCGCCGCGGAAGCGGGCTTCAATCCGCGCCCCGCGCAGCGGACCTTTGCCATCAGGATAATTTTCGACGATCGTCGGCTGGAACATCTCCATGAAGGTGATGCTCATGCCCTTGGCGATGGCGGCGATATTTTTCAGAACTGGCATGCCTATTCAGTATACCGAATTCGATGCTAAATCGTCCGCAGGGGACTCGCGTAGAGAATGACAGCGAGCAGCGCCTATTTGGACGGAGCGGCGCTTTTTGACGGCGGAGTTGAAGGCGAATGATCAGGCACCGGTACTGCGCTCTCGATCCAGGCTGTGTACCAGAGATCCAGCAGCATCTGCGAGCCCGCGGCCAGGCGATGCGCGGTGAAGTCGAAGGCCTCGGGAGAACCTTTGCCGTTGAATCCGCCCGCCTTTTCGAGGGCGTAAACATTTTCGACCAGCGCGTGCGACTTGCGCAGATAAGCGATGTAGTCGTTGAAGGGATCGTTGAGGCGCTCGGGGGCCTTCACTAAAGCGGCAAAATCCTTTTCCTTGAAATTGGCGGCCACGTACACGCTCTCAAACTGCCCGTGGATATGGTGCTCGGTGGTATATCCGTTGGGATTGGGGCCGACCCACCCGTTGTACTGGATGGTGGTGTGCAGCGGCTGCGAGCCGTCGGCGACATAGTGCCCGAGCCATCCCGCATAAAAGATGATCGCCTGCTGCACGGCGGCGGTCGGCTGATGCGCGGAGCGCAACTGGCGGTACTCGCGAAACGCCGCCTTGAGCCGACCGTAGACCTCTGCGGTGATGTAAGGCTGCAGGCCGACGCGCTCAGGCAGGTAGTCGTCAGGATGGTCCGTGGTCGCGGCGTGCTTCTCGTAGAGCTTGCGGTAAAACTCGTAGCGACCCGGAGGCAGCGGATCGAGCCAGGCGACGCGCTCGAGATCGATGAAGTGATCGGGCTCCTGCGCATTCTTCAGCGCAAATTCCGAAGGACTGCGCCAGCGGTCGGGTTCCGGCCCCAGATAGGCGATCTCGACCACCGCCTGCCGCAGAAACAGAGGCATGCTCGCCGGAATCTTCTGCGCGGCAACGCGATTGATGTAAGTGTGTCCTTCATTGCCCCAGGCGACCGCGTCCTGGTTTTGCAAAAGAACGAGGGCAATCAGCGCCAGGCTGACCAGCCCTCGTCGAAGCCAAGCGAAATTCGGTTCCGTCTGCAGGACCCAGTGCTCCCTTCGACTAAAACATGAGGTGCGCGCCCAACTGCAGGAAGCGTGGGCTGCCAATCGTGTGCTGGATGATACCCAAGCTCCCCTGCGGGGGAACCGAGGGCGGGCCGTAGTAATTGGGAAAGAAGTCCACGTCATTGTTCGGAGTATCGAAATCAGCATGGTTGAAGACGTTGAAGGCGTCGGCCTCAAACTGCAGGTGGACGCGCTCTGTGATAGGGAACTGCTTGTTCACGCTCATGTCGAAGCGTACCTGGAAGGGGCCTCGAAACGTGTTCCGGGCTGTGGTTCCGTATAAGGATTCATAGATATCGCACCCGGTACTGTCGCAAGCGGGAACGCCGAATGTTCCCGGAGCCAGGAATTGGGGCGCGAAGTCCGCGGCGTTGAGCTTACAAAGTTTGGCCGCAACGTTGCTCCCGCAATTCGCGCCCTGTGCTGCCTGCTTGGAAGTCACGCCCGGTACCAGTGGCACGAGGGGATTGCCAATGTAGTCGGCGGTGCCTAAGTACTGGCTTGCAACCGATCCCGAATAGTCATAGACACCGTAAGGCTGCCCGCTTTGCGCCACGGTCTGCCCACCAATGGTCCATCCATTGACAACGTAGCCCAACGCTTTGCTGGTCGCGAAGCTAGGGATCGTATAGCTGTAGTTGACCAGGAAAACATGAGTCTGGTCGAAATCTGACGAGGCATAGTTTGCCCGGGGAGTGATGGGGTTATTCCCGGTGAAAAAGAGCCCCAAGCCGCTCTGCTCGTCCAGCGAATGAGACCAGGTGTAAGACGCAGTAAATTGCAGGCCGTTGGACAGGCGCTTGTGGGCCTGGAGCTGCAATGCATCGAAGTTCGATATCCCGATTGCCTTATACGACACCGCGTTCATGTCGTACCCAGGATAGGGTACGCGGATCGGCGCATTGCCTGAGTATTCGTTCGTGTAGATGGGCTCGGTGTCCAACGGGGTCAGCCCGGTATAGTACACGTTCTGGTTGGCCGCCGGGCTCGTGCCTCCATAGGAACTGGTCTGCCCGTTCACCACATTCGTCGGTGTAGCGATGAGTGGTTGATTGAAGGGAATGGGCAGCACTAAATGTGTGCCGTGATTGCCGACGTACCCGGCCTCGAACATCCAGTTGTTGGACGCCTGAAATTGCAGGTCGAGTGACCAGTTCTGCGTGTATGGCAGTTTGTTATTGATATCGTAACCGCCAGAGAGGAAAGGACCAAAAAGATTGCCCGTGGGCCAGCATCCCGGGTAACCACAGGCCGTCTGCTCCAGGTTAGGCAGGTAGGCGAGAAAGGCTGCTCCCGTGGCTGGCGGAGCCGACGGCAGAGTCGTGCCGAACGGCTGATCGAGTAGGGCGTTTTTCGCGACGGAGATGGGTTGCACGAACGGAGGCGAGAGCGTGACGCCGAATGGGCCGTTAAATCCCGAGCCCGCGCTCGGCGACAAGTAGCTGAATAGCTCGCCGCGGTCATAGTAAATGCCGTAGCCGGCACGCACGGTCATCTTCGACGTCGCCGCCCAAGCAATGCCGATGCGAGGTGCGAAACCCCACTGGTGATTGTTCATCAGCGAATTGTTGGCTCCGGGCGTGGCGCCAGTTTTATTATTTCCCGCGATTTCCAGCCCAGAACTCGTAATGACGTCTGTGCCTGTGTCGCAAGAGCCAGAGTTGTATTCAGTTAAAGCCGGGTCTGCGGGAACTCCACCGACGGTGCATTGCACATAACTGTATTTGGAGGGGTCAAAAGCGGTAAGCCGGCCGTTTTTCTCCGAGAGCGGCCCGTCGATGTCCCAACGCAATCCCGCCGTTACGGTGATATTCCTTGTCACCTTAAAGTTGTCGTTAACGTAGGTGCCGAGTGTATCCGACCGATAGTAGCGATTCGCCGAACCAACGAACTCATCGCCGCCGTGCAAGCTGCCTTCGACAAAGTCCTCGAACGTCTGGAAGTCAAGCGTATCCGTATTTGTGTTGTTATTCAGGATATTGAGCTGCGTGTGATCCCACGTCGTTCCTACGCTGAGGATATGTTTTCCTTTGACCCAACTCGCGGAGGTCCCGAATTCCCATTGATTCTGGACCATGCCGCCATCGCCAAAGCTGGTGCTGGGACCAAACTCCAACTCATTCCCGAGCGTGTAGTCCGCGTAGGTGATGTCGAACTGAGGAAAAGTCGCCGCGCCCGGCAGGCTTATGCCCATCGAACTCGGAGTGAATCCCTTGGTTGTGTCGGCATACGCTCGCAGGCGAGTGAACCCCGCATGCTGTTCCCAGGTAAGATTGGGAGAGAGCACGACGGAGTTCGACAACGAAACCACCTGGCTGCCGGCGGAGAGCTGTTGGGCAAATCCGAGCAGCGAACCGACCGCGCCAAAAGGATTGTTGGTGGGATTGCTCTGAATGTAATACTTTCCCGATAAGCGATCTTTGGGGCTTACAACATAATCGATACCGACGATGCCTTGATTTACGCTGGCTTGCGTATTCGGGCCCTCCACGATGGCGTCGTAACCGAGCTCGACAGCCTGTGCCGAAGCGTACTGCGCGCTTGGTATCAGGTACTGGCCGTTGGGGAGTTTGGCATTGAGAAGACTCGCG
This sequence comes from uncultured Acidobacteriota bacterium, assembly GCA_963719865.1. GTDB lineage: Bacteria > Acidobacteriota > Terriglobia > Terriglobales > Acidobacteriaceae > Sulfotelmatobacter. The sequence goes on from CAVRDS010000053.1 coordinate 123,653, forward strand.
GCAGCGTTGTCGATTTGGTTTGAGGTAATGGTATCGCCGTACGTATTCTGGACCATGTTAATGATCCCCTGCGGAGTGCGGTCATTCGTCAAGCCCAGAGGCACGGTCACATCTTTGGTGGAAGCCTGCGCATCGGAAATGCGCACTCCCTGAAAAGATCCAAAGTAGAACAATTTATCTTTGACAATTGGACCGCCGATGGTCCCGCCAAATGCATTCCGGTTGAGGAAAGGACGAGGGATGCCGGCCTCGTTGTAGAAGTACGGCGTGGCGTTCATGTCGCTGTTCTGCCACTGTTCCCACAGCGAACCGTGGATCCTGTTCGTACCAGATTTCGTCAGGACGCTAATGTGAGCGCCACTGTTGTTGCCTTGTGTGGCATCGTACTGCGACGAGTTGACGGCGATCTCCTGGATGGCATCGGGCGGTGGAGTGGGAAGGGCCTGGCCAATCGCTCCGTACACTGATGTGCTGGTTTGGATGGTGCCGCCCGCACCGAAGCTCTCACCGGTGTTGAGCACGAAACGGTTCTCACCCACCTGGCTGGTGGAATTGCCATTAAAGAGATTGTTGGTGCTGATGCCGTTCAAGGAAAAGCTATTGCTGGTGTCACGGTTTCCGTTCGCGAAGATGGCCTGATTGCCAAGGCCCGTATTGGCGCCGCCTCCGCCGAGGAAGTCCGCATGGACGCCGGGGCTAAGAATCGCCAATTGCGTGAAGCTGCCGGTGCCCAAGGGGGTCGTCTCGATGGTTTGCGTATCGACGACATAGCCGATTGTGGTGTCCACCTGGTTCATCAAGGGCACGGCGGTCACTTCCACCGTGGAGCTCAGCGAACCTACCACCAGAGATGTATCCACAGTCGTCGTACGATTACCGAACACCAGGATTTGGGTGTGAGTCTCGGTTTTGAAGCCGTCCTTGGTGACGGTGACGCGATAGGTTCCGGCGGGAAGATCCGGAATCAAGAAAGAGCCGTTCTTGGTATGAGCGACCACTTCGAGGTTGGTCGCGATATTGACTGCCTTCACAGTTGCGTCGGACACGACAGCTCCCGATGGATCTGTCACGGTGCCGGTGATGGCGCCCAACGTCTGTTGCGCGAGTGCAGGGCGCGTCCAAACCGTGAGACTTAGCAGAGCAAGGATCGCGACTGCAAACCACCTCGGAGAACACACGACTGTTGCGAGAATAGAGCGGCGCATGGGCAAGCCCCCTTTATTTGGAACGCTTTATAACAAAGACACTTCCCGATATTCAAGAAAAGACGGTGAAAAGGGGATCAAAATCCGATGAATTTTTTTTCAGGCATACAGCAAAAGAATCGCTGGCTTCGCCCGGTGGATGTGAATTGGGAGCGCTGTGTTCCGTATGACGGAATGCCGGCATCGGCCCGGGGCGCTATTCTGGATGGATGGCGGGGAAGACGAGAGAAAAACCGGCATCGGGCATCGGGCTTTGCGCCAACTGCGAATTCATGCGGAGGATCGAGTCCGACCGCGGCTCGGTCTTCTATCAGTGCCAGCTCTCGGCCACCAATCCGAAATTTCCCAAGTATCCGCGCCTGCCAGTGCTCCAATGCACGGGATTTCAGCCTGCGCACAGCAACCTGCCCAAGTAACATCGGGTAAACCTTCCACTACTCGGGCAGACGTTGAAAATCAGTTCGCCGTGACCAGTATCACTGCGCACCAGCCCGTTACTGCCGCACAATCACGATTGCAGCTGTAGCACTCTGCGTTAGAGGGAGCCACCTCATGTGGCACAAGACTATTGCCGTGGCCGCAATCCTGCTGTTCTTCGTTTGAACGATTGCCGTGCTCCAGGGCTGGAGCAAGAGCACAACTCCTGGTCGCCTGATCAGCCTGGTGTTTATTGTCGCCATGGGATTCGCCGCCCATTGGGGCGCCCGCGTTCTAGGTTGGATCCACTGAGTCCCTGAACCGGTAGACCCGGTCAGTCGATTCCTAATTCCTTCGCCAGCGCCTTCCATTTGCCGTCGACCAGCGCCTTGGTCTTGGCATCCATCACAATCTCGTCGGGCCACGGGCGCGTGAAGCCTTCTGCTGCCCATTTGCGCGTGGCATCGATTCCCATCTTCGATCCGAAATTCGGCAGGCGGCTGGCGTGATCGAGCGAATCCACCGGGCCCAGCGTGAATTGAATGTCGCGCTCGGGATCGATGTGGTTCGAAACTTTCAGCGTCACGTCGGCCAAGTCCTGTACGTCGACATCTTCATCTACCACGATGATGCATTTTGTGAACATCGCCTGCCCCAGCGACCAGATGGCGTTCATCACCTTGCGCGCCTGGCCCGGGTAAGACTTTTTGATCGACACAATCATCAGGTTATGAAAGACGCCTTCAATCGGCATGTTGATGTCGACCAGTTCGGGGATGGTGAGCTTCATCAGCGGAAAGAAAATGCGCTCGACCGCTTTGCCCATGTACGCGTCTTCCTGCGGAGGCTTGCCGACGATGGTGGTTGCGTAAATCGGATCTTTGCGGTGCGTGATGCAGCTGAGATGGAAGACGGGATAAAGATCTTCGAGCGAATAGAAGCCGGTGTGATCTCCGAAGGGGCCTTCCCTGCGCAGTTCGTCGAGATGGACGTGCCCCTCGAGCACGATTTCGCTCGAGGCCGGTACTTCCAGATCGACGGTTTCGCACTTGACCAGATCAACCGGCGCCCCGCGCAGAAAGCCGGCAATCAGGTATTCCTCAATCTCCGGAGGCGCCGGAACAATGGCGGAAAATGTCACCGCCGGATCGGTTCCGATGGCGACCGCGACTTCCATCTTTCCCGACGGCCGATCGCCTTCGGCCAGTACGCTGCCGCCCGAGGTGCGCGCCATGATGTCGACTGCGGCGGACTTTCCATCCACGGCCGCCCGCATGCGTTCGCGCGCGTGTTCGGCGGCAACTTTCTGGCGCTGCCAATGCATTCCCGTGGTGCGCTCGTCATAAACCTGCATGCGGTACATGCCCAGGTTGCGCTTGCCCGATTTCGGATCGCGCGTCGTGACGCAGGGCAGCGTGATGAAGCGTCCAGCATCTTTCGGCCAGCACTGCAGAATAGGAAAGTTGAGCAGAGAAAAATTGTCGCGCCGAATCACCTCTTTGCACGGACCCGTCGGCACCGTCCGGGGGAAAAATTTTCCCGCTTCGGTTAGCAGGGGCAGCATCTTCAGCTTGTCGAGAAATCCCTGCGGGGATTTCATGTCCATGAACATGCGGATGCGGGCGCCGATCTCGTCATAGGAATTAACTCCCATGGCCAGCTTCATGCGCGCTTCCGAGCCAAATTGGTTGATGAGCAACTGCGAACCGGGATAACCTTTGACGTTCTGAAACAGAAGAGCGGGACCTCCGCCGGCGCCCTGGGCATCGCGGCTTTTCGATACGCGGTCGGTAATTTCGGCAATCTCGAGGATCGGGTCGGCCTCGGTCTGAATGCGCTTGAGCTGGCCAGCGCGATCAAGGGCGGCGATCCACTGGCGAAGGTCGTCGAAGGGCAAAGGATTCCTCTCCGTGTGACCGACGATTATAAGGGATGGGCAGCCAGGCGAGAGCTACACCGCGCTCATTGCCCCGAAGCCGGACAGATTCACAGCCCGCTAGCGAACCGTCTCGGGATAAAGCTGAAGCCGGCACTCGGGACAAATGCCGTGGGTGAAGTCGGCTTCGGTGTGGATTCGAATATAGGCTTCCAAGTTGTGTCATGCGCCTTGGCCGTCGCGGATTTTGCGGCAGGCCGCGCAAATGGGCAGCAAGCCGCTCAAAGTCCGCACCCGCGCCAGAGCATCCTGAAGTTCTTTAATCAGCCGTTCGCGTTCCGCCTCAGCAGCCTTGCGCTCGCTGATGTCGCGAATGAGCAGGCAAGTTTTCTTGTGTCCCGCCGGCTTCTCGAAGATTACCGACGAAATCTCGATAGGGAAGAATGTCCCGTCTTTGCGGCGTGCCTTGAGTTCGCCGTGAGCCTTGCCAGTGCGTTTGCGCTCTTCCACGAGGATGGCGAGTTGGGGATCGGAGGAATCGATCAACCCCGCGCGGCCTTCGCGCAAAATCTCTTCGCGCGTGCGCCCCAGAATTCTGCAGGCGGCTGCATTGGCTTCGAGGATGGTTCCCTCCGGTTCAGTGAGCATGAACCCATCCAGGCTGTTTTGAAACAGCAGTTCATAGAGAGCTTCCCCTTCCGGGCAGGGCTGAGCGCGCAGGCTTCGGACGTTTTGCCGGTCATAAGTTTTGGGACGGCAGTTTCTGGACGGCTACATCATTCACGCCGCCCGAGCGGCATGAACATTAGAAGAATGAGCCGAATTCTACACAGATGTTTCACTGTGAGCAAATGCTGAAGGTACTAGACGGCGCATGTGGAGCGGGCACTCTTGCCCGCTGGTTTCGTGGTGCTGCGCGCGAAACCGCCCGCTCCACATAATCGCAATCGTGGGGATCAGGCCGCAAGCCGCATCACCGCCGCCAGTACCTGCTTCCACGCCGCCGAGCCTGGATCGATCAGATCATAATGTCCCGCCCCGGCGATCTCGATGAGAGACACGTCTTCGCTCGGCGAGCGCTTGCGTTTCTCGAGTACATAGTCGCGACTGAACTGAACGGGAACGGTATCGTCGGCAGATCCGTGAATCAGACATTGGCGCGCGTGCGGAATGGAGAGCCGCATGGGATCGGCTTCCTGATAATGCTCGGGAACTTCGGTGGGCGTCCCATGCAGGAATTCGGCGACGGCGTCGTGGCTTAGATGAAGCCGACATGCCTGCTGCAGATCGACCACTCCCGCCAGCGCGATGACGCGTTTTGCGCCCGGCTCGTGCGCGGCCAGGCAGAGCGCAAGCTGACCTCCAGCCGAGTGCCCCATCACCACGATTCTCTCTCGATCAATATGTTCGGCGCCCGTGTGCTGCACCAGAAACTGGTAGGCAGCGCGAATATCGGCGAACGTGCCGGGCCAACCTCCGCCGGCGTTGCCGACTCGCCGGTATTCCAGGTTGGCCGTCGCCAATCCAATGGCGGTGAGAGCGGCGCACAAATGCCCGGCATGATCCAGGTTGTATTTCGTGCGCCAGAAGCCGCCGTGGATGTTGATCACGAGCGGTGACAGACCTTTGCCTTTGGCGGCGGGCAGGCGCAGGTCGACAAACTGGTTGGGATCGGACCCATACGCCAGGCGTTTGTCCGCCGGCGGCGCTGGGCGCGAGAGGATGTCGTCAGACATGCGGAAATGATTTTACGTCGTCGCTGATGGGGTGATCCGCCATTATTCGTAGCGCAGAGCTTCGATGGGATCGAGGTTGGCGGCGCGCATGGCAGGAACCATGCCACTGACGACTCCCACCACCGCGAGAATTACGGTAGCCACAAGCAACGTCATCGGAGAGACGATCAGTCGGATGTCTGCCGCCTCAGCGTGCTTGGCCAGCGCACTGTAAAACGTAATGCGTCCGGCCAGGATGGAGACCGCGTACGACAGAATGATGCCGAACATCCCGCCCACGGCGGTGATCACCATGGCCTCGGCGAGAAACTGGAACAGGATGTCATGCCGGCGCGCCCCCAGGGCTTTCTCCACGCCAATCTCGCGCGTCCGCTGTGTCACCGAAACCAGCATGATGTTCATCAACCCGACGCCGCCAATGCCGAGCGTGACTGTCCCGATGAATCCCAGCAGCACCTTCAGGGCCAGGGTGATGATACCGAATTGCGAAAGCTGCTTCTGGGCGTCGAACAGGAAGATGGCGCGCTGATCATCGGGCTTGAAATTGTGCGCGGTGCCCAGAGTCTCGCGGATCGTCTTATCCATCTTGTCGTGATCCAGTCCCGCCGAGTCGAGCCAGATTCCGTCAAGGTAGTGATTGTCTTTCAATACGTCCATCGAGTTATACGGAATGTAAACGACGCGGTTGTTGTCGTTGTCGCCCTCCTGCATGCGGGGCGCGCCCACGCCGACGACCTCGAAGGTGACTCCGTCGATGCGGATGCTTTGCCCGACCGCCGGCATTCCAGAAAAAAGCTTGTCGCGCGCTTCCGAACCGATGACCGCGTAGAGTCCATGCTCCATGTTGTCGGCATCGTCAATGAATCGTCCCTCGGACATATCGAGATTCCAGACTTGCTGAATCGCCGGATCGAAGCCCATGACAGAAAACGAGAAGGCGCGGTTGTTGTTCTGCACGTTCGATTGCTTGTCGAGTTCGCGCACCACGTGCCGGCAGAGCGGAAGATTGTTGCGCAGCAGTTCGACATCATCGTTGGTGAAACGAACCTGCACGCCCGCCTTGTTTCCGCCCGCCTGCTGCGAAGTGCGCCCCGGAAAAACTCCCACGGCCGTCGCTCCGAAGCTCTCGAAAATTGCCTCGATGGCTTTTCCAAATCCATTGCCATACGAAAGCAGCAGCACGACCGTCGCGATTCCCCACGCCATGCCGGCCATGGTGAGCAGGGTGCGCCGCAGGTCGTGGCGCATCGCGGAATAGGCCTGCTTGAGAAGATCGCTGTGCATGGTTACTCTTTCATGGCTACTCTTTGCGGAGCGCCTCCACCGGTTCGAGCAGAGCGGCGCGCCGCGCGGGATAGAGTCCGGCCGCAACACCTGCAATGGCCAGCGAAAATACCGCCAGCGCCGCCGTCGACGCGACCAGCCGGGGAGGATCGAATCCCTCTCCGAGATTGACCCGGCCAAGCAGCGCCATCAGGGCGGCGGCGCCCCCGATGCCAATACCTCCGCTCAGCAGCGTGAGAAATGCGCCTTCCACAAAAAACTGGAACATGATGCTGCCGTTGGTGGCGCCTACCGCCTTACGCAGGCCAATTTCGCGCGTCCGGTCGGCCACCGCGACCAGCATGATGTTGATGATCCCGATCGCGCCCAGGGCCAATGTGACCAGGCCAACGCTGCCCAGGAACATGTTCATGGCGTCGAAAATCTTGCCCACCTGGTCGACGGTCTTCACCGTATCCCATTCGTCGAACGAGTCGAGATTGTTCGGATCGAATCCATGATTGCGCGCGATGATCTTGTGCACTTCCTGCTGGGCGGCCTCGTGCAAGGCGCGCGACCGCGGCTGGTAGTTAATGAACGAGATGACGTCGGTCCCGGTTCCAACGTTCAGGGGACGGAAATAATCCTGCATGGCATGGAACGGGACAAAGCTGCGCAGGTTGATGTTCATGTTGTCGCCGTGGCCAATCTTCTGCAGCGTCCCGATCACGGTAAAGCGAACGCCATTCAGAAGAATCGTTGCGCCCACTGCGGGGCGTCCGGAAAACAGGGTGCGCCGGACTTCATCGCCCAGCACGATCACGGTTCGGCGTTGCGAATCATCCAGCTCGTTGAACCAGCGGCCTTCGTTGATGGGCAGGTAGCGGATCCGGTTGAAATTGGCGGGCACGCCAAGGATCTGGCCTCCGGCCTGGTAGAAATCGCTGACGGCCCGAATGTCGTTGCGCGAAATGACGGGCGCCGCCGCGCCCACGCTGGGGCATTCACTGAGGATGTCTTCGTAATCGTGGTAGGTCAGATAATACTGGCGCAGCGCGGTGAAGCTGCCCTGCATGACCGGGGCGCGCCCCGACCATATAAACATAACGTTCTCGCCCAGGGAGTCGAACTGCTTGCGGTTGCCGGCGCGGAAGCCTTCGCCCAGTCCTACCAGCAGCAGCAGGGAACCGACGCCCCACGCGATTCCAAACATAGTGAGGAACGAGCGCAGTTTATGGGCCCAAAGGGTCCGTAAAGTTTGGCCGAAGATATCGAAAATCAGGCGCAAGCGGGTGCTGTGATTATACGGGGAGTGTGGGTTGCGAAGTCCCGTCTGTAGATCGCCGGAGTTCGTTTCTACTTGCAGCAAAATTTAAGGTGACCAGATCTGTGCCCGGTTTTTTCTCAGCGATCTCTGCGAAACCTCAGCGTTCTCAGCGGTTAAACCTTTTTACCGTAGAGGACGCAGAGAAATACCGCCGAGGTCCAAAGAACAAGCGAGACAAAGAACATCACCTTACAGACGCGACCACGACTCAAAGTTAAACTTTCATTCAAAAATGCGCAGAAAGTCGTTCCGAATCTCGCGCGAGTTGTTTATGCTCTAGCGGGATGACGACTCTTGCCCTGAGCGAGCTGCTGGGCGCCACCGTGTATGACCCGACTGGCGCGGCCGGACGGGTGCGCGAAGTAGCGCTGGCTCCGCAGGAAGATCGCGCGCGGGTTGCTTCTCTGATCGTCAAGACGCGCTCCGGCAACCGGGTGCTGCCGTTCGCCGCCATTTCCGCCATCAACGGAGGCATCCGCGCCACTACGGCGATGGGAGAGTGGCACGAGGCCAACGGCACCGAAGGCCTGTTCTTGCTGGAGCGCGATCTGCTCGACCAGCAGGTGATCGACGTCAATGGTCGAAAAGTCGTGCGCGTCAACGACGTTGACCTCGAGTTCGATGCGCAGAAAGAGAAAGATGCCGGCCCGGCCCTGCGCGTTCACTCAGTCGATGTGGGAGCGCGCGGCGCCGTTCGCCGCCTCCTCCGCGGCGTGGCGCCCCGGGCCGCTTTGCAGGCCTTGCTGGGGAAGATTCCACCGCGCAGCATCCCGTGGAATTTCGTCGACGTAATCGAGACCGATCCCGCGCGGCGGGTGAAGCTGAAGATCTCGCACGAAGGGCTTTCCAAGCTTCATCCCGCTGACATTGCCGACATCGTGGAAGATCTGGCACCCGATGAACGTCAGGCTGTCTTCCAGACGCTGGACGAAGAAACCGCGGCCGAAGCGCTCGAGGAGGTCGAACCCAAGGTTCAGAAAGCCATCGTCGAGTCGCTGGATTCCGAGCGCGCGGCCGAGATTGTCGAAGAGATGGATCCCGACGCAGCCGCTGACCTGCTAGGCGATCTCTCCGAAGACCGCACCGAGCAGATCCTCACTCAGATGGAGCCGGAGGCTCAGCAGGAAGTCGTCGAACTGCTGGAGCATAAGGAAGAAACCGCTGCCGGACGCATGACCACCGAGTTCCTGGCTCTGCCGGTCGGCGCCACGGTGCAGAACGCCATCGATTCGCTGCGGGAATTCGAGGGCGGTGTCGAGGCGGTCAGCACGATTTATCTGGTCGATTCCCATGGAACGCTAGTGGGAGCCGTTCCGCTGGCCCGCATCGTTCTGGCCCCGCCGCCTTCTCCGATGCTGTCGCTCACGCAGGAGCCGCTGGTCCTGGCGCATGAAGGCGTCGAGGAAAACGAAGTGGCCGAACTCTTCGATAAGTACAACCTGCAGACCCTGCCCGTGGTGGACGAGCGCAACATGTTGACTGGAGTCATCACCTCCGATGATGTGATCAGCATGCTAAGGGCAAAGCTGTAGCCCGGACCCTTCCGGGCAGATCTCCTCTGGAAAATTTCTCACTTTGTTGATTCCCGAAGCACTTTTCGTTTGGCCAGACTCGCGGCGTGCATTTATCCTGTGGCGTCGTTGGCTGTTCAACCGCTCCACTTTTATGTCAGCGAAGACTGCGCATGAGGTTTCTAAGACGCTGGAAAATCCGGATTCTGCTGTTCTTCGCCGTCGTTGGTCCGGGGTTCATCACCGCGAACGTCGACAATGATGCCGGCGGCATCCTGACCTATTCACAGGCCGGCGCCCAATTCGGACATCTCCTGCTGTGGACCATGATCCCCATCACCTTGGCCCTGATCGTGGTGCAGGAGATGTGCGCCCGCATGGGCGCCGTCACCGGCAAGGGCCTCAGCGATCTCATCCGCGAAGAATTCGGACTCCGCCTCACGTTTTTCATGATGCTCGGGATCCTGGTCACCAACTTCGGCAACGTGGTGACCGAGTTTATTGGGATTGCCACCAGCCTTGAGCTGTTTGGCCTGCCACGCATCTACACGGTTCCCGTCTGCGGCATGATCGTCTGGCTAATCGTCGTGAAGGGACAGTACAAGAGCGTAGAAAAAGTATTTCTGGCTGCGTCCTTCTTTTATATAACTTACATTTTTGCCGCGATCCCCGCCCATCCGGCGTGGAAAGAGGCGACCATCGCGACCTTCAAACCGCCGGACTGGCGCGCCTTTCGCGATCAGGCGTACCTGTTCATGGTGATCGGCGTGGTCGGCACCACGATTGCCCCGTGGATGCAGTTCTACCTGCAATCGTCGATCGTGGAAAAGGGAGTCACCAAGCGCGGATATCGGGCTTCCCGGCTCGACGTGGTCACGGGATGCATTTTCACGGACGTGGTCGCATGGTTCATCATCGTGGCCTGCGCCGCGACCCTCTACGTTCACGGCTTCCGCGATATCAAGTTCGCGGCCGACGCGGCCCAGGCTTTGAAGCCGCTGGCCGGTGATTATGCCTACATCCTGTTCGCCGTGGGCCTGTTCAATGCTTCGCTGTTTGCCGCGTCGATTCTGCCGCTGTCGACCGCGTACACCGTCTGCGAAGGGCTGGGATTCGAATCGGGCGTGGGACGGAAATTCAGTGAAGCCCCCTTCTTCTACTGGCTGTACACGCTGCTGATCGTGGCCGGAGGGGCGCTGGTGCTGATCATTCCGCCGGCGCAGTTGATCCAGATTGTGCTGTGGTCACAGGTGATCAACGGGATCGTGTTGCCCTTCGTGCTCATCTTTATGCTCGTGCTGATCAACAAAAAGGAATTGATGGGCGAGTACACCAACACGCACTTGTTCAACATCGTGGCGTGGTCGACGACCGTGATCGTCATCGTGCTCTCGCTGGCCCTGATGGTGTCGTCCCTGGCCGGAAAAACCTGAGCCGGATCAGCGGCTGATTCTTAGCGGGCTGCTGAAAAACTCAGGTCTCGATCAAGCTTTGAAAGGGCTCAGGTCTCGATCAAGTTTTGAAAGGGCGCGGCTTTCAGCCGCGCTGTAAGTAAGTGCCGCGAAATCAAAGCGGCTTTAGCCGCCGAGGTGAGATAAAGTGAGGGAATAGATTTGTCAGCAGCCTGCTTACAGCAGTTTCCCTGCCGCCAGATCTTTTACCAGGGTGAGATCGGCTTCCAGAAAGTCGAACTTCGGCAGATCCTTGGGCTGGGCCCACTGCAAATCACGAAAGATGCGGTTTTCCAGTTCGCGCTGAAATTCCCGTACAACGTAAAAGCGCAGCTCCACCATGCCACCGTTGGGATATTCATGCTGGATGCGGGCAACTTCGTCTCCGACGGTCGCCACGATGCCGAGCTCTTCTTCGAGTTCGCGGCGCAGGGCGTCGCGCGGCTGCTCGCCCTCTTCAATTTTTCCACCGGGGAATTCCCACTTCAGCGGCATCGTCTGGTGCCGCGTGCGCTGGCAGACCAGCAGCTTTCCGTCCTGCACGATGAGCCCTGCGACCACGCGCTTCATTTCCCGGCAGCTTCCAGTTTCTTTCCCACGAGCACCGCACAGTGCTGCACAAAGGTCTGATGTTCGGCCGTGAAGGCGGCAGGGAAGTGGCTGTCGATATCGAGTTCGCCCATGACCTTGCCGTAGGCAAAGACCGGCACCACAATCTCCGATTTGGTTTCGAGCGAGCAGGCAAGGTAGCGTGGATCTTTGGAGACATCGTCGACCACGACGGTCTGTCCGCTGGAGGCCGCCGCGCCGCAAATCCCCTGATTCAGAGGGATGCGGGTGTGCGGCGTCATCGCGCCCTCGAACGCTCCCAGCACTAGCATAGGAGGTTGCGCTCCCGGCTCGAGCATGTAAAACCCCACCCAGTTGTATTTCAGCATGCGGTCGTGCAGCAGCTTCACCATCGAGCGCATCAGATCTTGCGCCGTAGGGGCGGCCTTCGCCATTTCGGTGACTTCGTTGCGCACTTCTTCAATGCGGGAAGTTACGGCCATGGCTGAAATCTTAACTCACCGGGTGAGATTGTGAGCGGAAGAAGCCGGAACGGCAGTAATCTGCCGGATTCCTTTCGTGCGCGGAAAGGTTTCCGGATGAATCGCCCATGCCAGGGCGTCGAGCCCTTGCAGCAGCGCGGGCGCGGGAGTGTTCAGATACTCGTCGCGAATGCAGAATACGCGGCCGGAGCGCGCCGCCGACGTTTGCTGCCAGCCGCGCTCGTTCACGATTTTCTCCAGCGGAACCCGATCTCCGGCTCCGCACCAGGCGGCGATGATCACCTCAGGATCGAGGCCTGCAACCTCATCGGCTGCGCAGGGGACGCCCGGACCCCCGAGAAATTTTCCGCCCGCAGCTTCCACCAGCTCTCGCACCCAAGCCTGCGAAGCGATGATCGGCTTACCCCATTCCTCGCAGAAAACTCTGAGGCGCGGCGAGTCCCCCGCCTGGCGGCGAACCTCGTAAATTCTCTGTTGCATCCGATCGATCACCGATTCTCCCCGATCGCTCGCGCCCACGGCGCTGGCGATGGTTGCGATGTCGGTATAAATATCGGCCAAGGTTTTGGGAGCAAGTCCAAGGAAGCGCGCCCCAGATTTGAGAATCTCTGCGACGGCCTTCTCCTGATAGGGAACCGCGGCGATCACCAGATCGGGATTCACCGCGACAATCTGGTCCGTATCCGCGGTCCAAGAATCCGCCAGGATCACCCGTCCGCCGCTGCGAACCGCGGGCACAACGTCGGCACAATAGCGTGTGCATGCGACCACCCGCTCCAGCTCCCCGACGGCGTCGATAATGACGGTTGCGCTGGGCTGAAGGCAGGCAATGCGCTGCACGGTGTGGTTGGCGCCCATACGCCCATCTTATGCGAAGAACACAACCGAGAGCGGACAGGTCAGTCGCCGCGAGATTTCACGGCTTCGCGGCGGCCGCAATTTGATCCAGGGCCGCAGACAGCGCATCGAGCGCCAGTTGCGCGGCGTGCGACGAGGCGGGAGGCAAGCCTCCGACGGCCGCGATTAGATCCTCCCGCTTCAATTTGCGAGCCTCTGGAACCGTCTTGCCCAGAGCCAGCTCGGTGAGCGCCGACCCGCAGGCCATGGAGGGGACGCATCCTTTGGCCTTGAAGCGGATCTCTGCGATCCGTTCGTCGCGAACCTGCAGGCTCAGCCGAATCACGTCGCCGCAGACTGGATTCGAAACCTCGGCGACCGCATCGGCCGCCGCAAGATCCCCGGCGTTGCGTGGATTCTGAAAGTGATCGAGCAGCTGCGCGGAAAACATCGGCTCCATTCTATCGAGTGCTAGGCGGAACGTTCAGGCGAGAGGATGTTCCGTCCGGAAAATAGATATTCCACCCGCGCTCGCGGGCCAGAGCTTCCAAATCCGGATTGGGATTCACGGCGAACGCATGTTCGGCATGCGCGAGCATGTCGACATCCCACCTGGAATTTCCAAACGCCGCTTGAATATCCTTTTGCACGACTTCACGCAGGGCCTCCGGCTTTCCCGGCCCCGACGGCACGCGCAGCAGGCGTTTGGTCACAATCCCGTTCTCGCAATGCACTTTCGTCGCCAGGATGCGGTCGTGCGGGATTCCAAACTGATCCATGCCGGCGCGGATCACCCACTCATTAGAGGACGAAACCGCCCAGATTTCGCATCCGTTGGCATGCAGCTGGCGCACCAGTTCGAGCATTTCCGGAAATACGCGGCCGGGAAACGACGTAGTCATGAATTCGGTGGCGGCTTTCATCATGGCGGCATCGGAAAGCCCGTGGTGCATGCTGACCATCTCACCGCACATTTCGTCTTCCGTCACCTTGCCCGCTTTGTACTCCGCATAGCGGGCGCGCATGGCCTGGCCGATCGTGGCGGATACGATGTCCCGCTTGATCTCCCAATCGAAAAATGTTTCTCCGGCATCGCCCGACCACAGCGTCCCGTCGCAATCGAAAGCCGCAACCCGCGGCCGCAGACGCAGCACCGACTCAATGAATTCGTGGCTGCTTTGTGTGCTCGTACTCATACTCTCGACAATAACGTGCCCAGCGTGAAACGCGCAATTGCCGTGGAGCCGAGGGTCGTGGCTCAGTTTTATTTCCACAGCGCGAAATTTCCGAGAGGCGGTCATCCCGAAGTCCCGCGTTTTCACCAGCGGGACGAGGGATCTCCCGTGAGCATGAAACCGACGAGCTAAGAAGATTTCACGACCAGCGCCGCGTATTCCTCAGGGGTATTGATGTTCATTGCCACGAAGGGATCTTCTACCGCAACATATTGCACGTGGGATTGAAACCGGTGCTCGACGTCGCGCGCGCTGCCCGTGGCGGGTTCGCGCAAAAATCGTTCGATCATCTCCCGTCCAACCACATACGGATGCCCATGCTTTCCGGAAAATTCCGGCACCACGGCCCATATGTTTTCCGCAGCCTGCTCGAAAGCCTCGCGCAGCTTTCGCACGGTTGCCAAACGTGCCGGCGGACGGTCGACCAGCGTGATCATGGCGGCATCCCGCCCGTGATTGAGAACTTCCTGCAATCCCACCTGCAGGGAACTGAACTGACCGCGGCTCGGATCCGGATTTTTGGCCAGCGTAGCTCCATTCGCATAGACGATCGGTGCCAAAGCCACCTCATTTTCTCCAGCCACTACCACCACGAAATCCGTTGCGTCCGCGAGAGATCGAATCGCGGCGGAAAGAAAGCTATCTTTCGAGACCACTTCGCGCTCAACCGGTGGCCAGGGAAGCAGCGCCTTGTCGCGGCCCATGCGCGAAGATTCGCCGGCGGCCAATATGACTCCGGCAAAGCTGGGAGCGCGGGACATGTTGCGGAAGATAGCAGAAAGTAGAAAGAAAGTCAGTGTGCGAAAGCTTATCTGAAGATGGTTTGTGTGGGGAGAGTTTGTGCGGAGGCAATTTGTGCAGGGTTATGTGGGGACAGCCGCCCTTAGCCTGCCCTGAGCCTGTCGAAGGGGCTGTCCGTCGAGCGCAGCTCGACATTTGTCACGAAGGTTGCAAGATCGAAAGAGGATCAGCCAGCGGCTTGATCCTCTTCAGCCACTTTCTCCATGCCACATTCCGCATGGTCCGACCCGACAGCTTCTTCGCGCGCGCCCTTAAACCAACTCAGGTGCGGCAGCGCAGCAGTAGCGCCGCGCCGGATGGCAATCAGCTCCGCCGTGACCGCTACGGCGATCTCCTCCGGAGTGACAGCACCGATATCGAGCCCGATCGGCGCGTGCACGCGATCGAAAAGATGCGCGGGCAAACCTTCCGCCTGGAGCGCTTTGTAGATTCCGATCACTTTGCGCTTGGATCCGATCATGCCGACGTAGCGGGCGCGCGTCTGCACCGCCCAGCGCAGCAGGCGCATGTCATCGCGATGGCCGCGCGTCACGATCACGATGAAGGAAAATTCACTGGGATCGATCTTTTTCATCGCCTCGTCAAAATCGAGTGCGTGCACTTCTTGCGCCGCGGGGAAGCGCTCTTTGCTGGCGTAGGAGGAGCGGTCGTCGGTGACCGTGACCTCAAATCCGGCGTTGGCGGCGATACGGCAAACATTGAAAGCAACGTGACCTGCGCCGAAAAGATAAAGTAACGCTGGAGGCAGCACGGGTTCGACAAAAATCTCCAGCGTCCCGCCGCAGATCAGGCCGGTATCGAACTTCGGGTCCTGGTTCAAGTCAAACTTTAAGGTGCGCGGCTTCTCCGATTCCATCACTTCGCGGGCAGCCTGCCAGACGTCGGCTTCAACGCAGCCGCCGCCGATGGTGCCCACGATGGAGCCGTCATCGCGCACCAGCATTTTGGCAGTCTTAAAAGAAGGAATCGACCCGCGCACGTTGACGATGGTGGCGACGGCACCACGGCGTCCCTGGCGGCGAAGCTCAACAATTTGTTCGTAGATGTCCATATCGAAAAGCAGCGGAGAGTAAAGCAGCGAGACCGGTCCGCTCTAGTGATTATCAGTCGGTTAACAAGGGAGAGTCAAACGGCGGAAAAAGCAAAAGCCCCGGGTCATCACCCCGGGGCTCGCTGCGTTAAATCAGTAGATTTCCGAACACGACCTGCCAAGCACTTTTATGTTGGCGCGGCGCCGGGCGAATGTCAAGGATACTTTGGTGGGTGGACCGCAGAGGGCGGCGGAGTCGAACCGCAATGGCTGATGGGCCACTCACCGACTTGGCAGGTCGTGTCCAGTACCCACTGGCAACGCCCTCTAGGCAACGGCCTGCCGAACTGATACTGGAGCGTGGACGCCTTCCTGATCGTGACTTGCATCACAAATTGAAATAAAACATCGGGCGCGGTTCCAGGCCGGAACTGCCTCTGATTTATTATTGAGGCGCGGCTGAAAGCCGCACCCTTTCAAAGCTAGAGAGGACCTTCCCATGAAAGCTGTTCGGATCCATCAATTCGGCGGGCCTGAAGTTCTGGCCTACGAAGTTATCCCCGACCCGCAGCCGCGCAAAGATCAGGTCCTGGTGCGGGTGAAGGCGTGCTCGCTCAATCATCTCGACCTGTGGGTTCGCAAAGGACTGCCCGGCGTGAAACTGCCGCACATCCTGGGCAGCGACGTTGCCGGCGAAGTCGTTGAGATTGGCGAATATATCACCGGATTCAAGACTGGCCAGCGCGTCATCATTGCGCCTATCCATTTCTGCGGACATTGCGTGAAGTGCCTCGCCGGATTGCAGAATCACTGCCGCGAGTTCACTGTGTTGGGCAATGGTGTGGACGGCGGCAACTGCGAACTGATCGCGGTTCCGGGCGCGAACGTAATCCCGATTCCCGATTCGCTTGACTTCAATCAGGCGGCGAGCGTCCCGCTTGTATTCGTCACGGCATGGCACATGCTCGTGGGCCTGGCGGGGATTCGTCCCGGACAAACCGTGCTGGTCCTCGGCGGAAGCTCCGGCGTGGGCATTGCCGCCATCCAGATCGCGAAACTGTTTCATTGCCGAATCATTACGACCGCAGGGAATGAAGCCAAGCTGGAAAAGGCCCGCGCTCTCGGCGCCGATTACGGCATCGATCATTACAAGCAGAAAATTTCGGAAGAAGTCCGCACGATCACGGACAAGGCAGGTGTGGACATCGTGGTCGAGCATGTCGGCGCGGCTACCTGGGATGAAAGTGTGCGCTCGCTCAAATCAGGAGGAACCTTAGTGACTTGCGGCGCGACCACTGGTCCCAACGTCGGCATCGACCTGCGGCATCTGTTTGCCCGGCAGCTGCGCCTGCTCGGCTCCTACATGGGAACGATGGGTGAACTGCACGAAGTCCTCGGCCACGTTTTCGCGGGACGCCTGAAGCCGGTAGTCGATCGCACCTTCCCCCTGTGCGAACTGCGGGCCGCGCACGAATATCTGGAGAAAAGCCAGATGTTCGGCAAAGTCGTGGTGAATCCGTAATTCTTCAGGAGAAAAAAGCCATATCGCTCAATGAGCGTAATCGGGATTTTGCAACAGTTGTCGCTGTGTATTTCAGGGGGGGGGCAGTTTCAACAGAGACAACCCCGCTGCTTTTCATCCCAATTCCACCCGTTGCTCAAATCTCTTTTGGCAGTGCGAACCGTCCGCCCGAGCAGTTCTAATGTAAGAATTCTGCCCAACCGATATGCATTCGTGGAGGTGTCAACTAGGCACTTTTTCAGTTCAACCCGTAAAACCTCAGTGTTGTATAGCTCGCGGGTGTACATCTGGCTCGGATCAAGTAGATCGCGAACCTCCTCAAGTCCAACCAACTGGCTGAGAGGCAGGGCGGCGTGTGGATATAGCGCCTTGACTCTACGTTCTCGCCCCTTGAGTTTTGCCTGAATTAGCAAGCGACGAGTAACTAGTCGGCTGTAATGGAGGAGTACTGGCCCGAACTGATGCATGGTCGTAAACCTTAAAGGTAATGCAGGGCTACCCCCAGGCAGCGGTAAGCGAGCCAGTTGTGTGCTCTCGTGCTCAATGAGGCGGCGACTCATGCGGTGGTGTACTCTTTCGGAGACCGGCGCCAAAATTGCTAATTCTAAGGGTCGCGTAAACCCATAGGGACTAATGCAAGGCCAGATATGATCTGTAGCACTCACCGTCCTGCCTAGCCATTTCTGCTGCCGAAGCACAAGATAAATGGCATCCATTGATACCGTGTTCGGAAAATTCTCTAGGCCGCTGATGGTTTGGCGGAGGATGCCCGTTAGTTCGTAGAAAGTAGCGACTCTCAACCCCGGTCATAATGACCGAGGGTAGTTTTTCTGCCAAGAAAAAGGAGAGAGTCGCTATGAAGAGACGATACCAGATCGACCAGCAGCGAGCGGTGCAAGAATTCCGGCAGTTGGCCCGCGAAGAGAATCCCAATCTTCAGATGATTTTTCCGATGACCGAGGTGGTCGGTCTGCTGCAAGAAGGGGTGGGCCACCTCATGCGCGAAGCCGGGTTGGCCTTGATGAGCCTGGTGATGGAGGAAGAAGTGCGACACCTGGCCGGGGAGCGGCATGAGCAGCATCCCGCGCGGCGCGCCCACCGGTGGGGAAAAGAGAACGGTTACTGCGTCGTGGACGGGCAGAAGGTGCCGATCCAGAGAACGCGTCTGCGCAGCCGGGAAAATCGCGAGCAACGGCTGGGCAGTTACGAACTGTTCCAACGCAGTGGACCGATGGAACACGCGGTCTGGGACAAGATGATGCGCGGGCTGTCGACGCGCAACTATGGAGCGGTGGTGAAAGACTTTCACCACGCCTACGGGGTGGAAAAGTCGGCGGTGAGCGACAACTTCATCGCCTCCAGCCGGGAGAAGTTGCAGGAGTTGATGGAGCGTCCACTGAGCGAGTTACGGCTGTGCACGGTACTGATCGACGGTACACCGTTCCGCGACCGGCAGATGATCGTGGCCCTGGGCATCAACATCGACGGGCGCAAGACGGTGTTGGGCCTGCGCGAAGGAGCGAGCGAGAATGCCACCGTGGTCGGGGAATTACTCGGCGATCTGGCCTCGCGCGGGCTGGACTTCAGTGTGCCGCGACTGTATGTGCTGGACGGCGGCAAGGCATTGGCAGCGGCGGTGCGCCGTCACGCCGGTGAGGCGGCTTTGATCCAGCGGTGTCAGGTGCACAAGCGGCACAACGTGGTGGACCATTTGCCCGAAGAACATAAACCGGCGGTCAAAAAGAAGCTGCAGCACGCCTATGCCATGACCGAATACGCCGACGCCAAGCGTGCGCTGGAGCGACTGCATCGCGAACTGATGGAACTGAATCCGAGCGCCGCCCGCAGCCTGGAGGAAGGCATGGAAGAGACCCTCACCGTGCATCGTTTGCGCGTGCCCGCACAGTTGCGTCGTACCCTGGCGAGCACCAACGTGATCGAGTCGGCCTTCTCCATTGTGGAGACGGTTTGCCGCAACGTAAAACGTTGGCGTGCCGGCGATCACATCGAGCGCTGGGTCGGCTCCGGCCTGCTGGTGGCCGAGCGCCAGTTTCGCAAGGTACAAGGCTACCGGGAGATTCCATCGTTGTTGACTGCGCTGGCGAACACGGTTTCGAAGAAGGCTGTTGCCGAGGAAGTGAAGGTTGCGTAGCCTATGACGGTCGAGAGTCGCTAACTTTCAACGGACTTCCGGGCAACGTCGTTTGGCGAATTATTTCGGTATAGTGGTCAGTCAAACTCGTAGGGTAGCTGAAAGCGAGCAGGCCGGGGACTTCCCCTTCGAAGGTAAAGCGGCGGGCTGCTAACATGCGACAGTCGAAATGGCGCTGGCGTCCCGTGTAAGGGAAGAGGAGTTCCCACCACTGGCCCTTTAACACTTCCCCAATTGCCCCATTGAGGCTAGCATCGAACCCCTCTGAATTGAGCAAATGTCCGTCGAGAGTAGGGCCGTAGTACAACAAGTCGCACTCACCATCGCAGTAAGTGAGAGATTCTTTGGATCGATCCCACCAGTGCTGAGGAGAACTGCAGCCCCTGAAGCGACGGTGATGCCGCAGTCCAAGTTGCTGTGCTATCCGAGTAGATGCACGCACATCAAGATTGTGATCATACCCGTTGACCACAACATCTAGATTCAAGTTGGCGTTTAGCATTGCCCCCACAAGGCCCCGTGTATCAAAACCGCCAGTGAAGTCGAGTAGTGGCTTTGGAAAGTTCCTGTGGACCGTACACAATGACTCCCGGAGAGCAGCCGCCACCTGATCCACCTCGACTGGGGTTTCGGCACCTTTCCGGAGTACCGACTCGATACTCCAATATCTCCGCTGAAGCCTTAGACGACCGTCGGCAAAGCAATATATGCGAGCGTCCTCGACCTTGTTGACACCCTTAAACAAGCTGCGCGTCGGTTCATAGATGTTCCCGGAACCGAGGAACTGGCGACAGCCTTCGGAGTCCCACTCCGAACCCGCAAGTGCAGCCAGGACAATGGAAGATGTGGAAATAACTTGTGTGGTGCCAATTTGAACCGTATAGACATGCAGGATGCCCAAGCGGTCAGTAATGACCATCAGCTCACCCGAATCACCATTGCCCGACGCTACGACGAATTGGCCGTCGAGATCCTGAAGACACGCATCTGGATCACCAGTCGAAAATCGCAATTGGTCGTCCAACAGTTTGCGCAGGCCTTCCTCACCGGAGACGCCTTGGTAAAACCAAGTGCCAGTTCCACAGAGCCATCGGCTTGCGGTTTTCGCCCGAACAATCTCGCTGGACTGAGTTTTGGTTCGGGGGAAAACCGCGACTGCCAACGTTGCGCTTGCGATACTGCTACATGGTCGCAGCTTGCATAAACTATTGAACAAGGTCAAGCCTTTGGTAAATAGCTGGTTAGCGGGTTCCCTCTTCGAGCTCTGGACGATCAATAGTTGGCTCATGGCAGCCTCCTTCCTGAGAGAGGCTCGCTGTCCCGAACCTCCTGCACCGGGTCGGACCGAGGGCTTTCTTAGTCGGAGATTCTTTCTTGTTTCGCGAAGACGCCCAGCATTCTACACCCTTGTGTTGAGGCACCCTCGTCTGAGCCCGCCTAAACGCGAAACTCGGAAGTAACTGTTGAAAACAGGGCATTTCGCTCATTGAGGGGTTTTGAGCCTATAAAGTTTTGCAACAGCTTCAGTTAAATCCGCCACTCCCACGCGAGGGGTGGCAAAGTCGTTCTCACCCAACGGTGCCATTGCCCAAATCTCTTTCTCAGATACCTTCCTGCGCCAGGACTCGCTTGCTGCGGGGTCCAAACCCTCGCTGGGGATAATCATGCAAATTCGCAAGCTGACCGTTCTGTCTCTGGTCATTCTGGGCCTCGCACTTGCGCCATTCAGCTTTGGTCAATTCGCCAGCCGCACGCAAACACCGCATCGCGTTCTTGGCTACTACGATCCCGCCACCGGAATCTTCTCTGCCGTGCTTTTGAACGTCGGCGGCATCAAGTGCGCCATGCATTTTTTACATTTTTCCGTAGACCACTCGGTGTCAAGTTTGCGTTTTTCATAGGCAGACGGGATTTTCCGCGTCCAATTGGCTTGACGCCAAGGTCAAACAAACTCCTGCGCGCATGTTTTTGTTGGTCAGGCCCGTAAGCTCGTCCCTGCCAGCGCCGATTTCGTCACTTTTTCGATAGTCGCGCTCGCCCCAGCATTCTCGCTGGCCCGCCACATGCATCCCGTCATATCGATGCCTCGCTGCGTCCGCCATTGCGTCCAATGCCCACGATGCCGCACCCGCTATCTCATCGCCTTCAGTCCCTATAAAAACGGATCCTATCTGGTCCGGATGGGCCCAGGTTCCACGGAGGAATACACGCTCTACTGCTTCTGCGACGGTTCGCTCCATGCAAGCGTGTGGCGGTGGCTGGAAGCGAAGGCCTGCACAGTTTCCAGGCTCGCTCATCATCGCGGCTATGGTTCGCCCGACGAAATTCGCCCCCGTTCCTCGTCCGTTGCATCACGATCCATGGTTCAGCATTTCCAGGTGTTTCAGCCTGGAGCAACGCTAGGCCGCCGCCGTTCTGCATGCAAATCCGATGATTCCGACTTAACCGAAAATTCTTAGACAGGAGAAGGATGTCATGAATCAAAAACAACTTTGGAAATTTGCAATGTTCCTCCTTTTAAGCTGCGGATGGACGGCCGCTCAGACGATCACTACCTTCGAAGCCCCCGGCGCGGGTACGGGCAGTGGACAAGGCACGTTCGCCGAGGGTATCACCGCCTCCGGAAACAGCTTCGGCTATGCCGTGGATTCCGGCGGCGTTGCACACGGATTTCTGCGATCCGAGCGAGGGACCATTCTCCCATTTGACGCTCCGGGTGCGGGGACATCCGCCGGCCAGGGCACGTTCGCGTTCAGCCTCAATCCCTCCGGCCGGCTCGTCGGATATACGCTCGATGCAAGCGGCGTGATGCACGGCTTCGAGCGCACGCCCGAAGGCGAGTTCACGACCATCGACGCTCCCGGCGCAGGTACCAGCGCGGGACAGGGTACCTTCGCCTCCGACATCAATTCCCTGGGAACTGTTGCAGGATACTTCTTCGACTCGACGATGGTGGCGCACGCCTACCTGCGCGATGACCAGGGCAACTGGACCATCTTCGAGGACGCCGCAGCGGGAACGAGCGCGGGACAAGGCACCGGCACCGCCTCCATCATTGGACTCAATGCCACTGGAACCCTTGTCGGAGCGTACATCGACTCCGGCAACGCGCTACACGGCTACGTTCGCGATCGCGACGGCATCCTCACTACGATCGACGCTCCCGGTGCGGGCACCGGCCCCATGCAGGGTACAGACACCGCCGGGGTCAACTCCCAAGGCGTGATTCCGGGACTCTCCTTCGATTCCACCGGCAACGCTCACGGCTTCATCCGCGCCTCCAACGGTACATTCACCACCGTCAATATTGCGGGAGCAGGCACAGCAGCCGGGCAAGGCACCTTCATTCAGGGCATCAACTCCAACAGCGAGGTTACCGGAGACTACGTCGACTCCAGCGGCGTAGCACATGGCTTCGTTCGCGCAACGCACGGCGATGTCAGAACCTTCGACGCACCCGGGGCAGGCACGGGTGGTGGGCAGGGAACATTTCCTCTCACCAACAATTCATCCGGCGCAGTAACTGGATACCTGGTGGATGGCAACGGTGTCGCCCACGGATTCCTCCGCTCCGGCCATAGAAACTGAGACCATCTGTCCCGTCCTCGCTCCTCCGCTTTCTGAGGCTGTTACGAAACTCAGCGTCGAACACTCACGGTGGGACAAACCAGGTTGCAGCCGCGTAGCGGCGGGATGTGAAAGCCCGGCACGGAAGTGCCGGGTGGCCGGAAGTGGGACAACCCGAGTCCGCTTTAGCGGACGGCACGAGTTTCGTAACAGCCTCTTTCTTGCAAGGACGGGGGCGGAGTCCGATTTTCGGGGTCGATAATAGGTCGCGATTCATGCGACTCCAGGGAGTGGACTTTCAGACGTCCGCCCATCGCCCAACGGGATGTAGCCTCGACCACAGTAATGCTTCTCGCACCGCTTGGTTACATCTGTTTTCCGAACCGAAGTAGACCGAAGTAGAATGACCACCATGAAATTGCCGCGCCTCAGCCAAATTGCCCGTGCTTACCTGCTGTCGATCACATTCTGGTTCGGCTTGACGTTGCTGATGGGGTTTCAGAACCAGCCTGTGAATCGGCAGCACCTCTTGGCCTCGCTCGGCGCGTTAATGGTCGAAGTTGTGTTGCGTAGCCTGGGCTTCGCTTTCTGGTCCCCTCCTATTTTTTACCTGGTCGGAAACTATCTCAGCGCTTCCACTCATCGCCTGCGTTACGCACTGCTCTGGATCCTGGGAGCGCCGCTGTTCGTATTTCTCAACACGAGCATCATCTGGCTATTCGCTCCGCCATACGATGATGCGCTGCAGAAATTCGGCCCGCGCACGTCGCAGGAATGGATGGAAATGATCCGCGGTGGTTTTGCCGACCAGATCTTCATCTACGTCGCAGTCGTGGTTGCCGCCCATGCTTACTATTACCTGAAGTGCCTGCAGCGCGAAGAACGCGAGCGTTACGAGTATCAGCGGGCGCTCGCCGCCACCGAATTGCAAGTGCTCAAGATGCAACTGCATCCGCACTTCCTGTTCAACACACTGCACGGCATCGCGACGCTTATCGACGGCGATGCCAAGAGCGCGAAAGCCATGATCATCAAGTTGTCGGATCTGCTGCGCAAGGCGCTCGATCGTGACAGCTCCGATCTGATTCCTCTGGAAGAAGAATTGAAATTTCTGAGTGAATATCTCGATCTCGAGAAGATGCGCCTGGGGAACCGCCTCAAGGTCGAGTGGCAGGTGGCGCCGAATGCTTTGCCCCTTCTCGTGCCTCAAATGATCCTGCAACCGCTGGCAGAAAACGCGATCCGCCACGGCATCGCTTGCGCGCGCGAAGGTGGCTGGATGGAAATCAGCGCCCATACCAATGCCGGGTCGCTGATTGTGAAACTGCGCAACAGCCTCCTCGGCAGCGCATCGAACGGCACCGGTGTGGGACTGCGCAATGCCCAAGCCCGCCTGAAATATCTCTATTCCGGCGACGCCAGTCTGCGGCTCGAAGTCTCCGAGGATCGCACCGCAACCGTCGTTCTCTCCGTACCGGCTCTGAATTCGAACCAACACATCGGGAACATTCGCCAGCCCCAAACTGTGTCCGAAAAGGAGAACCCCTCATGCGTGTTCTCATCGTCGACGACGAACCACTAGGCCGCACCGCCCTGGCGCAGATCCTGAGCGCGCGACGGGATGTGGAGCGCTTCGATTCCGCCAACGACGCCATCGAAGCCCAGGAACATCTGGCGCGTGACAATTACGATGTCATGCTGCTCGACGTCAGCATGCCCGAGGTCTCAGGACTGGAACTACTGTCCAGCCTTGAGCGCCACCGGCGTCCCATCCCTTCCGTGGTGTTTGTGACGGCGCACGCCGAATATGCTCTGGCTGCTTTCGAACGCCACGCTGTGGATTACATCGTGAAACCCTTTTCAGAAGGTCGGGTCAATCAGGCTCTTGATTTTGCTTTGCACCGCTCGGCCAGCGAGCGCGCCGCACGGCTGCTCGAAGTGCTTCCCCATCTGAAGACCCTGACACATCAGTACAGCTCGAAGATCGGGATCAAGACCAATGGCAGGATTCTGTTTATTGATCCACGCGATGTTTTGGCGGTTGAGGCGGAGGGAAATTACGTCCTCTTGCGGCGGGAGAAGGGATCGGACCTGCTGCGGGAATCCATTTCGATGATTGCCGAGAAGCTGAAGCCTTTCGGCTTCATTCGCATTCACCGCTCGGTCCTGGTCAACACCTCGTTCGTGCAGGACGTCCGCCCCTGCCGGACCGGAGAGTATCAGCTTCGCCTGCGCGATGGACGTGAATACACGGTCACCCGCACCTACAAAGAGAATCTAAGCGGCCTGGCCGCGTTTTGGATTGGCACCGGAACTGCCCTGACCTGATCAGGTGGCGTCGCGCTTCTATACATCTATGCCACCGGTCATCGGAACCTGCACCCTCCGTGCCCCTTCGTGGTTTAAAATAGATCCATAATGTCTCGCGAACTTAATTTTGGTCCTTACGTCGATCTGGAGAATGGCAAGAAGGTCGTCAAAGACCTCACCTATGGCAATCCAACGCCGGAGGGCGTGGTGCTCACCACGCTCGATTCCGCCGTGAACTGGATGCGCAAAAGTTCGATCTGGCCGATGACCTTCGGCTTGGCCTGCTGCGCTATCGAAATGATGTCGATGGGCGCGGCGCGCTTCGACATTGCCCGCTTCGGCGCCGAGGTCTTCCGGCCATCTCCCCGGCAGAGCGATCTGATCATTATCGCGGGCCGCGTCTCCAATAAAATGGCTCCGGTCATTCGCCAGTTGTGGGAGCAGATGCCTGAGCCCAAGTGGGTCATCTCTATGGGCGCTTGCGCGACTTCGGGCGGCGTGTTTCAGAACTACGCGCTGGTGCAAAGCGTGAACCAGGTCATTCCGGTGGATATCTACGTTCCCGGATGCCCGCCTCGTCCCGAGCAGCTGATTTACGCGATCACGCTCTTGCAGGAAAAAATTCAGAAAGAACGCGGCACCATCAAGAAGGCGCTCAACCTGGCGTAACCGGGATTGGAGATTTTCGAGGGGCGTCGTCCGGAAATTCCCGCGTTTTCACCCAGCGGGGCGAGGGATCTTTTTCTCGGCAACTCCCTCCCCGAGCCCCGCATCCTCATGAAGAAGAAGACGTGCGGAAGCTCCGATCCGGGGCTATAATCGGGGCCAAAGCCGATTTGGGGTTGTTATGGACCGCTTTCACTGTTCCGCTTTCCTTGTCATCGGTTTCCTGAGCATCGGCGCGATCCTCGGTGAGGCCCAAACCACCACGCCCTCCACACCTCAGGCTGCTGCCAGTACGATCCCCGCGCCCGGCAAGAGTGAGCCGATTGCTGCGAACGCTCCTCACATGTGCAGGGACACGCGCCTGCAGATCATCCGCGACTTCGAAACACAATTGGTTTATGCGCGTACCCCGTTTCCCATGGGCACCAAGGGACTGCAATTAAAGAATGGAACCACCGCGCCCAATGGTTCGGCTTTGCAGCAGTTGATGGCTCTCTACGGACCCTCGATCAAGCCCGGCGATCCGGCCCGCATTTCCTACATCCGCATCAAGAATGAGTTCATTCATTTCGAGCTCAACGGCGGGCCGGTGCGTCGCAAAAAGTGGTACCAGCGCATTGAGGTGGACGGGGCTAACGGAAATCCGGTTGCTCTTTCCAACGATGATTCCGTGCAGAATCCGCATGGCAGCTATCTCGATGTTTATTTCGATAGATATGTTCCCGAGATGAGCGCTGCGCAATTGCGCGATCTGCTATACCCGGCGCTCGATTTCAAGGCCAGGAGTAAAGAAGAGGCGTATCTCGACACCGTGCCGCCGAAGGTGAAACAAGCCATCCAGGCGCACCACGTTCTGGTCGGGATGAACACCGAGATGGTGCTGCACGCCATGGGCAAGGCTCCGCGGAAAGTGCGCGAGAAGGACAACGGGGTCGAATACGAGGAGTGGATCTACGGGCAGCCGCCGCAGGATGTGGATTTCGTCCGCATTGTGGGCGATGAAGTGGTGCGCGTGGAAACCATGAAGGTCGGCGGCCAGAAGATCGTGCGCACCGAAAAAGAAGTCATTCTCGAAAAGCCCAAGGAAGAAGAAGCCAAGACCGAGCAGGAAGTCCGTCCGGCGGATGCTCCCAGCCTGCGGCGTCCGGGAGAAGATCCGCAAGATGTCCCCAGGCCGACCGACGCCAATGGGCCCGCGCCAATGCCGCTTCCACCCCCACCGCCAATTGACGGTCCCGGCAGCGGCAGCCCAGGACCGGATTTAATCGGCCGCCTGTAAGCCTTGCCGGCGCGGACAGTCGTTGCCTCGACGCTACTGGCCTGCGGCCACCGTGGTTCCCAGATCCGCGAACGAGAACGCCAGCGAAACATTGGCGTGCTCGTGGCCGTCCACTTCCACATACGGAAACACAAAGTAATTCAGCGGCGCGCCCTCCTGCGGAGGATTCAGCCGCAGATCGCGTCCCATGCTGAACTGCACCCGGTTCACGTCATGCGCGCCGAAGAAGTAGTCACGTTTCTCCGGATGCTTCCACGCCTCCGAGATGTCCACCGGAATCCATCCTTTGCCGTCAATATAAAAATCCGACCAGCAGTGATAGCCGGCGATTTCGGCGGAATGCGCGTCGGCAGGCAGGGGAAATCCGATTTCGAAGCGCGCCGGAATGCCTTGCGACCGCGCCATCGAGATGAATAGCGAATGGAAATCGGTGCAGTTCCCCTTTTTCGCATCGCAGGCGTAGAGGACATCGCCGCGTCCCCAGCCCGTGCCAGTTTTGTCGTAGCGCATGGTCGTGAACACGTAGTCGTAAATGGCGCGAGCTTTATCGAGGGGGTCGGATTTGCCTTGCGTAACTTTCGCCGCCAGATCGGCGGGCAGACCGGTGATCGGCACCAGCGCGTAGGGCCGCAAGTCCTGTTGCCGCTCTTGACTGCTGAGCGCCGCCGCCGACACGTGCGCTGTGGAATTCAATGCGATGCGTTCGTGGCGAACGACGTCGTATTCGATTTCGAAGTGAAGTTCGGGCTGCATCGCATTTTTCGTCTCCGCATAGTAGATCTCGTTCCCGATTTTCGCATCGCGGGTCTTCTTCAACGCGAGATCTCCCTTCGCGGAAATGACCTTTACATCCTGAAAGGCGTCGGAGTGCGCGGCCGGAATCCACACGCGAACTTTCTTGCCCGCGTGCAGGTTCTTCACCGTGAAGGCATAGCGAAACGTGAAATGGCGAGAATCCTGGGCGAAACTGGATAGAGTTAAGACGAATAGAAACATCCACAAGAAGAGTTTGCGCGGCATGCTGGCGTCCTTTCAGATTCTGGCAACTGGCCACTGACAACTTGGGGGCGGAAACGACACACGGGCGTCTTAGAGTAAAAGTCGTCAAGTGAAACCGCGTTGCGGGAAGCGCATGTAGAAAAAGATGCCGCGAGAAGATGCGGCGATGCGGTATTTTATCAGGCGGAGTCGAAAGGGGGAGTTTTTATGTCGAGGGAAGATACGATTTGTTTGGCCAGCCGAGCGCTAGCTTTTTTATTCATGATTTTGGCGTTATGGGAGCTATCTTATCTGCCAGAGTACGTGCAGTCTTTCCTCCATTACGCCGACTATCAGGCAACTCCGTCGACGAATACGCAATACCTGGACTATTGGCGTCACCACTTGCTGATTGGATTAGGGTTCCTGGTTACCCGGATCATCGGATTCGCGTTGGTGTCCCTATGGTTCTTCAAGGGGGGCCCTGAAATTGAACAACTGCTTTTGCCTGCTGCGTCCCGCGAGAGCGCCCCTGAGAACTGATCCGCTGAAGAACAGAAGGGACGATTATTCGGTAAGATTACCCCATGCCCGCCGCCATCCAATGCCGCGATTTGCGCAAGACCTACGACGGCAAGGTTGAAGCCGTCCGCGGGCTCAGTCTCGAAATCCAACCCGGCGAATGCTTTGGCCTGCTCGGTCCGAACGGGGCGGGGAAGACCACTACTATCGAAATTCTCGAAGGCCTGCTGGATGCGACTTCGGGAGAAGTCTCCATCTTCGGACATACCTGGAAAGAGAACGATCGGGAGATGCGCGAGTGGCTGGGCATTTCGCTGCAGGAGACGCGGCTGTCCGAGAAATTGAGCGTGCGTGAGACCATCGAATTATTCGCCAGCTTCTTCAGCCAACCCAGTTCCACCGACGAAGTGCTGGAAGAGCTGCAGCTGACTGAGAAAGCCGATTCCTGGGTGGGCAAGCTTTCTGGCGGGCAGCGGCAGCGGCTGGCGGTGGCCACGGCGCTGGTATGCAATCCGAAAATTCTCTTTCTGGACGAGCCGACCACCGGTCTCGATCCCCAGAGTCGCCGCCAGCTTTGGGACATCATTCGCGTCTTCCAGCGCCAGGGCGGCACGGTGCTGCTGACCACGCATTACATGGACGAAGCCGAGCGCCTGTGCGATCGCCTGGCCATTGTGGACCACGGGCAGATCATCGCCGAAGGATCGCCCGCCGACCTGATCAACCGGCTCGGCGGACACCATGTGGTCGAATTTTCCGTGAGCAGCCACTGCGACGGAGCGGCCTTGGCGACGTGGCGCGGCCTGCCCAGCGTCGAATCCGTACGCGACGAGGAAGGCATGATCGCCCTCAACGTGAAACAACCGCATCTAACCATTCCGGCGCTGCTGGATGCCATCGACAAAGAGGGTGGACAATTGCAGCATCTGACCACGCGGCAGGCCAGCCTGGAAGATGTTTTTGTGCGCCTGACGGGACGCCATCTGCGCGAAGATTGACGAAGTGAAATTGTTGATTGTTGATTGATGATTGTTGAATTGAAAACCTCCGCTTGCTCGATTGGTTTATTCAACGATCAAAAATCATCAATCAACAATTCCTGTAGCAAGGAGTCGAGATGAATCAGTTTGGAGTCTGGGCGCTTGTTTTCATAGCAACCTGTGGCTCTTGGGCGCAAACCGCCTCACCCGCGCCAGACGCGTCGTTCGCTCCCTTCGAGCAATGGATGGGCGCGGTGCTCACCGCCGACGCGGCAACGCTGAAAGGGCTGTACAGCACTGACCCCCCGGCGCAAGTGAGAGTGAAAACCGTGATGCTGCATCCCGCCGATGCCGACACCGATTTCTGGCTGGGGATGAAGGTGCGGAGCATGAAGGTCGAATTAGTGCGCCTGATCGTTCGGCCCGATCGAGCCAGCATTATCTTTCGCGCCGACGTGATGCCCGGCCAGCCGAATGCGCAAGCCATCAGCGTCACCGACGACCAATACTGGATGAAACAGGGAGATCACTGGCGGCTGGTGGGGGTTGAGCGGACCGACGCTCCGGCATTGAAGCAGCCGTCGGACATGAAGAAAGATCTTTACCCGGCCAACGCCGACGCACAAGCCGAAATCAAAGAGGCGGAGGAACGAGCGGAGAAGGCGCACAAGCGGCTGCTGCTGGTCTTCGGCGCGAACTGGTGCTTCGACTGCCACGTGCTTGATCTGGCATTCCAGCGGCCGGAAGTGGCGCCGATCGTCGGGGCGAATTATGAAGTGGTGCACGTGGACATTGGTCCCGACGGAAAGAAAAATGCCGACGTCGCAAAACAGTTCGATGTTTCGTTGGACAAGGGCGTCCCGACGATCGCAGTCGTTGAAAGCGATGGCCGCGTTGTGGTCAGCGAAAAAAACGGCGAGTTCGAAGACGCGCGCCAGTTGACGCCGGAATTCCTGGTGGAATTCCTGAATCGATACAAGCCGCAGGCGCACTGAACTGGTGTAGCTGGGGAAAGTCATGAGCATCGCACAAGAAACTCCGACCCGAACCGAGCCGCCCAGTTCCACGCCGCCGCGCCGTAATGGCCGGTGGTCAGGATATTCCCATCTGCTGATGGCGCGCATGCTGGAACTGAAGCGCGAGCCTGAGGTCGTCTTCTGGGTCTTCGTTTTCCCGCTTCTGCTGGCGTTGGGTCTGGGCATCGCCTTCCGGAACAAGCCGGGGGACGCGGTCTCGGTGGCGATCGTCGAAGGAGCGGGAGCGCAGGACGCGCAATCTCTGCTCGCGCGCTCGCCACAGCACGAGATGTTCAAAGTGCAAATCCTCGGCGCCGCTGCCGCGCATCAGGGGTTCCGCCTGGGCAAATTCGATCTTGTCATCGAGCCTGACGGCAACGGCGCATTCCAATATCGCTACGATCCGGCGCGGCCGGAGAGCGTTCTGGCCAAATCCGAGGTAAACGATGCGCTGCAGGCCGCAGCCGGACGCAAAGACGCGGTCGCGACAACAGTAGTGACATCGTCGGAGCCGGGCTCACGCTACATCGATTTCCTTATCCCCGGCTTGCTGGGCATGAACCTGATGAACTCGGGCATGTGGGGCATTGGCTTCGCGCTGGTCGATATGCGCCAACGCAAATTGCTGAAGCGCTTCGTGGGCACGCCTATGCGCCGCGGAGACTTTCTGCTCGCCTTGGCCTCCAGCCGCCTGATCCTGATGATCATCGAAGTCGGGCTGCTGCTGGTGTTCGGCGTGCTTTTCTTTCACATGCGAGTGCTGGGATCGGTGGGCTCGATCGCGCTGATCGCCGCCGTCGGGTCGCTCACATTTGGCGGCGTCGGCCTGCTGACCGCGAGCCGCGCGCAGAAGATCGAATCGGTCAGCGGTCTGATCAATCTGGTAATGATGCCGATGTGGATTTTTTCCGGCGTCTTCTTCTCGTACGAACGTTTTCCGGCCGTGATCCATCCGCTGATCAAGGCCCTGCCGTTGACGGCGCTCAACGATGCGCTGCGCGCCAGCATTCTGGAAGGCACGCCCATCCTGCAGCAATGGCCGCGTTTAGTGGTAATGATTCTCTGGGGTGGGATTTCGTTTGCGCTGGCGCTGAAGTGGTTCCGCTGGACCTAAGACCCCTGGCCGGGTGAGAAGTGAATTTTCGGAACAACGTGAAATAAGCGCGACCCAACCTAGCAGTCCGTGGTGAAAGTCTGGATGCGCGGGTGGAAGAAAGTTGAACGAATCCACGGCGTTGGTTCGTACACTGCGGTCATGGCAATGGGGAAAAGAATCAAGGAGCGGCGAGAGCAGACTGAGTTCTGGGTGGCGCACACGGAGTTGCCACGAACTGCGGGGCATCCGTTTTATGAGCGTCTGAACCAGTTGTTGGCCGAGCGGGGGTTCGACGAGTTCGTCGAAGGCGAGTGTGCGCGATTCTATGCGGAGACGATGGGTCGGCCGTTGTTGACGCCGGGGCGGTACTTTCGCTTGCTGCTGATCGGCTATTTCGAAGGCATCGACGGGGAGCGTGGGATTGCGTGGCGGGCGGCGGATTCGCTGGCGCTGCGGCGGTTTCTGGAGTTGGAGTTGAGCGAGCAACCGCCGGATCATTCGACGATTTCGCGGACGCGGCGGTTGATCGACGTGGAGACGCATGAGGCAGTGTTCGGCTGGGTGCTAGAGTTGCTGGCGGAGAAAGGATTGTTGAAGGGCAAGACGATTGGTGTCGACGCCACGACGCTGGAGGCGAACGCGGCCATGCGCTCGATTGTGCGGCGCGACACGGGCGAAGGTTACGAGGAGTTTCTGCGGCGGCTGGCCGAGGAGTCGGGAATCGCGACGCCGACCAGGGAGCAGTTGGCGAAGCTGGACCGCAAGCGGGCGAAGAAGGGATCGAACGACGATTGGGTGAATCCGCACGATCCGGAGGCGGGAATCACCAAGATGAAAGATGGGCGCACGCACCTTGCTTACAAGGCTGAGCATGCGGTGGATCTGGAGACGGGAGCGGTGGTGGCGGTGACGGTGGCTACGGGCGACGCTGGCGACACGGAAACGATTTTGGAGACATTGCCGCAAGCGGGCGAACATCTCGCGGAGGTCGCGTGTGCGACCAACAACGAAGAAGTCGGTGAGCGCGTGCAGGCGGAAGGGCCGGTGGAAGCGGTGGCGGACAAGGGGTATCACAGCAACGACACGCTGGTGGCGCTCGGGGAAGCGGAAGTACGAACGTATATCTCGGAACCGGATCGGGGACGACGGCGATGGCAAGACAAGCCGGAAGCGCAGCAGGCGGTGTACAGCAATCGGCGGCGCATTCACGGCGAGCACGGAAAACAATTGCTCCGCCGTCGCGGAGAGTTGCTGGAACGCAGCTTCGCACACGCCTATGAGACTGGCGGGATGCGGCGCGTGTACCTCCGGGGACGGGAAAATGTTCGCAAGCGGGTGCTGATTCATGTGGGTGCGCTGAATCTCTCGCTGGTGATGCGGCAGTTATTGGGGAAAGGCACACCGCGCGGCTGGCAGGGTTACTCGGCCGAGGCGATGCTGGCTTCTTTGCGGCTGTGGATGGCACTGCTGGCGCAAGCCGAAGAAAGGATCGCCCTTCCGAACCTGAGGACGCCTGAGTACCCGGTGCAAGTCACAATTTTGCTGCTGTCCGTTGCGGGGTGAGCAAATCACTTCTGCCACGGGCTGCTAGCCGCGTAGCGGCGGTATGTGAAAGCCCGGCACGGGAAGTGCCGAGTGAAGAAGGGAATTGACGCGAGTCCCGTAGGGATGGCACCACTTCTCACTTGCTTTGAAAACCATTGTGAGACAGGCTTACTTCCCATTCGATCCGCGTTTGCCTCGCTCGTAAGTTTCTTACGGAAGTTACGAACGAGGCGTTTGCGGTGCTTGCGAAAGGACTACGGTTACGACTTGGCTTGCTTGGCCTGTTTCCGCACTTTGGCCCAGCGTTGCCTTTGTGCCTCGGCGATTCGTTCCCGGGCTTCCTTGCTCAAGACCCGCTTACCCCGCTTGAGCTTAGCCCCGTTCAGATTGCCAAGAGCGCTCAGTGCCTTCCCTACCCGTTCCATCTCTTTTTGGAGACGGGAGTACTCCGACCGCAGGGAAGTGACTACCTTGCTCAGGTTCGCCATTAGTACCCCCTCCTAAGTCAAGGCTAACACGTCTTTCATACAAACTAGCCAGAACAATGTAAAAATTAGAAGTTAGATCGGTATTGGCTAACTTTGACTTTTGGATATCGCTGATCGAGGGGTCATCCCGGGAGCCCGCGCCTTTCAGTCGGCTGAGGGATCTCATTTTCCCTGACTTCGCGGGTGTGAGATCGCTCGCTCCGCCTGAAAAGCGACTCCGGTCGGGATGACGCCGATTCTGAAAGGTTCGGGATTTCAAACTGAGCTACTAGCGACAGATCGTCCGGTTCTTACTGTGGCGCAAAACTCAGCATCAGCAATCCCTGCACGTCGTTCCAGTCATCCTTGATACGCGTGAAGGTTACCTCGCGGCGGCCGTCGGAGTATCTCGTATCCAGAAGATAAAACTTATTGATGGTATCCGTTCGGGTTCCGTCGTCCCAAACGGATTCGTCGTACAGCGCGCCGGCAAGGACATACAGGCGGGAGTTCCACATCAGGAGTAAAGCGTGCTGCTTGGCCAGTTGGTCCACAATGGCTGCAGGATTCGCGCTGTACGGCATCATGTCGGTGACGCTGACCGTAATAGGACGCCCGTCGCCCAGAAGATGCCGGCCTTGTAACTTCGTGACAATGTCTTTCATCGATCGAGGGTCCGCCTGCTGCGCGCTGTCTTCCAGCGCCGAGTCCCGGCCGCAACAGATCTCGTGATTGTGAAAGATAATATCGAGTGAGGTTAGCAGCACGTCCGACCGATCTTTGGTCCGCGCCTTCAGCCTCGGCAGGTCGGGAACACGGAGTTCCTGATTCGGGTGAATCAAGGGATAACCCGGAGAAATGTCCTGCCCGTACGCCGGTAAAAGCACCAGACACAGCAGCAGTCCGCAATACTTAGGCACAATCACCTCGCTTGCTGGCTGAATTCTAGCTCAGTTCCAGCGTGGGCAAAAAGCGCGGCACCTGCCGCGCCTTAGTGACTTGCTCAAAGGCGTAGGCGAGCTTGATCAAAGCAGGCTCGCTCCACGCGCGTCCAAAGAAGGAGATACCCACCGGCAATCCAAAGATAGAACCCGCAGTCACATTGACATTAGGATAGCCCGCGACCGCAGCCGCACTCGAACTGCCTCCGGAAAAATGATCGCCCGTGACCAGATCGGTAAGCCATGCTGGCCCTCCCGTCGGAGCGACGATCGCGTCAAGATGGTACTTATCCGTCAGCGCATCGATGCCTTCGGCGCGGGCCAGTTGATGACTCTTCGCCAGCGCGTCCAGATATTTCTGCTCCGTAAGTGGACCCTTGGTTTGAGCCTTCAGAAATAAATCCTGGCCGAAGTACGGCATTTCTTTCTGCCGGTTGCGCTCGTTGAAGTTGATGATCTCCTGCAAAGTGTGCACCGGCGCGCCGGGCCCCAGCCGTGCCAGATAGGCATTCAGATCGGCTTTCAACTCGTAGAGAAACACCAGCAACTCGCTTTCATCAAATTTGCCGAAAGTCGGAATATCCGCAGGATCGATCAGGGTCGCGCCCTGCTGCTTCATTATGTCCAACGACTGGTTCATGAGGGCATCAACGGCGTCGCTAAAGCCGAAATACTTGCGGGCGACGCCGATGCGCGCGCCTTTCAATCCGTTGGGATCACAGAACTGCGAGTAATCCGGCTGTGCTTTTCCACTGCCGGCCGCGGTCGCCGGATCTTCGGGATCGACGCCAGTCAGCGCGCTCAGCAGAATCGCGGCGTCACGCACGGTGCGGCACATCGGCCCTGCGCCATCCTGGCTATGAGAGATGGGGATGATGCCCGAGCGGCTCACCAGGCCCACGGTCGGCTTGATGCCCGCCAGCCCATTCGACGACGATGGGCACACGATCGAACCATCAGTCTCGGTGCCGATCCCGGCGGCGGCCAGGTTCGCGGATATGCCGGCGCCCGTGCCCGAACTTGATCCGCAAGCGTTGCGGTCGAGTGCGTAAGGATTTTTTGTGAGCCCGCCGCGCCCGCTCCATCCGCTGACCGAATGGCTGGAGCGAATATTGGCCCACTCGCTCAGATTGGTCTTGCCCAGTATGACCGCGCCGGCGGCGCGCAGCTTTTGGGCGACGAGAGAATCTTTGGCGGGCCTCGAGCCCACCAGCGCCAGTGATCCGGCCGTGGTCATCATGCGATCGGCGGTGTCGATATTGTCTTTGATCAGTATAGGAATGCCATGCAGCGGCCCGCTCGGACCTTTGGCTTTACGCTCGGCATCCAGGCTGTCGGCGATCGACAGCGCGTCAGGATTCATTTCGATAATGGCGTTCACCGCCGGACCGCGCTTGTCTTTACTCGGAGTATCGATTTCGTCGATGCGCGCCGAGTACTGTTCGACCAGCGATCGCGCCGTGAAGCGGCCCGACTTCATCCCGTCCTGCAGTTCGGAGATCGTGATCTCCTCCAACTCGAAGGGCTTGATTTCGGTCGCCACCGTTTTCGCAGGTGCACTGGCAGCCCGGCCCGCGCTCAGCGCCGGAGCCACGACCGCGGCTCCGCCAGCCATCACGCTATTTCGTAGAAAGGTGCGACGGGACGGATTCGACGTGAAGAAGGGCATGATTCTCCTGGCTTCTGCGGGAATTGGACGAACACCGTGGCAAAGCGACTATTTAAGCACGGATGGCTTGAACGAATCACCCGCGGGGGTAGTGACTCAATTTGGCGCTGGAAGGAAAAACCTTTAACCACGAAGGGCACTAGGGATCACGAAGGAATTCATTGTAGGGGGCCTTCGTGTGACTTCGTGTCCTTCGTGGTCTTGATTTTGCTTCCGCCTCAAACTGAGCCATCAACCCAGCGGGATGCGAGTTGTGACCGTTCATGGAGGATGGTAAGCTAAACGACGTAATCCGGGGCGGGAGTAGTTCAGCGGTAGAACGCCAGCTTCCCAATTTAGCAATCTCTGTATCTCATTGCAGGCAGAAGCCAAAGTTTATGCGGACTCTATCCTATAAAGCTGGCTCTCTTGCCCTCTCTTCTGCTGAGTCAACTGCTGAGTACATTGGATTCTCCGAGGACAGTAATCGTGACGCCAACTTTTGAGGAGATGAAGTTGTGGTTTGCTGACCCCGACCACTGCCGACGATTCTTTGGAAATTTCCAGATTGAAGGGAACGGTTGTCACGTATGGTTAGGTCCGTTTTGGGACAGGGGCCACGGGCGGTATTCCTTCGACGGGCAGAATGTCCGAACTCATCGATTGCGGTGGATATGGACTCGCGGCAGGGACATCCCTGACGGCATCTGCCTTCGACACGTTCTCTGCAATAACAAAGCGTGCGGGAACCCGGCCCATTTAATCGGAGGAAGTTGGTCTGGAAGTTGGTCTGAGAATGACGACGACGAGAGGTTCATACATGGTCAGCCTATGGCATTTGGCCCCGGTCACATCACTGGCGGGGAGCCGGGGAAGCGATAATCCCCACTGTTCATGCATGGTATCCCCTGTTTACATTGCAGAGCCAGTGCATCGCGCTGAGCAAAGTCGTAGCCTTGTTATCCCTCCGATTGACTGGCTAATGCCCAGAACTGGGTGTATGTCATACACTTTTCGCAGTCGGAGGCCAGCAGGAGTACCCTCGGACCCTTCCCCGTCCGCACCCGTCCGAAGGGTACGAAATGGCTGATTTTCAGCTGTCCACGAACCATCCGAACCCTGTCAGGTCGGACCCCCGGACACCGGATTCCAGCTTCCCGTGATTGCCTGTATCTGCCGCATAAATAAGCACTTATCGTACTTTATTGGGTAGCCTCGCTGAGCAATCCGAGGCGAAAAGGTCCGAAAATAGGGGTGCTGAGTCTACACGGGGATTCCCTTGAAAACGGGCCGAACCGCACAGATAGATTGTGAGGGCCGCTTGTCTACAGGGGAACAACCACTCCCAAGTCGGGCAATGAAGTATTAAGGCGATTTTCCAAAAGTTCACTTGCCAAGTGCTTTCAGGATGGTCATCGCGCACAGGGCAATGCCGCCGGACGCAATGGCCGTCCAGAACGCAAGCCGACAGTACCGCGGGAGCACGCTGCGGGGAAACAGCGCTGCGTAGGTGTCCAAAACATCGTCACCACTACGAAAACTCAGCCACTCGATTCTGTCCCTAGCTGAATCCATTCTCATCAGGCGGATTCGCATCACCCACCAGAAGGCGATGTTGAGGAGAACCAGTATCAGAAGTGCCGAGAATGCGATAGCGACCATTCTACTGCCCCTCAAATGCTTCCGAACGTCAAAATCATCATGCGAATCGAGAGTAACGAATGTACCTACTATACCCTCTCCACTGCCCGCCGCAACGTATCCTTCGACTGCCCCAACTGATCTGCTACGTCACGCCACGACGCACCAGCGGCGCGCAGCTTCTCAACCTTGGCAGTATCAACATCGGTAGTGGGACGGCCAAACCTAACGCCTCTGCGCCGCGCTGCCTTGCGTCCGGCTGTGCATCGCTCGCGGGTCACACTGCGCTCTAACTCTGCCACTGCCGCTAGAACCGTGAATACCATCTTGCCCATCGGCGTCGATGTGTCGACCGACTCCTTGAGAGATACGAAGTCAATGCCTAGGCTTTGAAATTCTTCCAGCGTCCTTAACAGGTGGCTGGTGCTTCTAGCGAATCTATCGAAGCGCCAGCAGATGACCGCATCGAACCTGCGCTTGCGTGCGTCTGCCATCAATCTGTCGAGGCTCGGACGTTTGTCCTTTGCTCCGCTCATCACGTCGGTGTATGTCTCTACCACCTGCCAGCCACGTGCTGCGCAGTAGGCCGGGAGTTCATCGGTTTGTAGTGCGGTGGATTGATCGGCGGTGCTGATCCGAATGTAGATTGCGACTCTTGAACCCTTATCAGTTGTCATGATCTGGACACTAGCACTTGATCTTGAGTCAGGAGGCTGGACCACTCGCAACGTGATGAAACCGAGCGGAATAAACTTCTTGACATGGATCATAAGTTATAACATATGAGACGAGCGAACCAGCGAAAAGCGGGCGAGTGTAATCAATCACTTGGCGGCTGACTTTCGAGAGGACATTTGCGACACTCTCTCGTCGTGTTTTTGTCGTTGCTGGTTAACTTGGGTTCTTCGGTGGCGGTTGGATTCTATCGGCATGTAGGTCTAGGGAAAGCATGGTAGGGCAGGCAGCGATTTAAAGGAATGGCATCGGTGCCCCGACAATTCCAAGGCGTTTGGAAGATGTCCACATCCCAGCCTGATCGCCGGACGGGTGACTATGAGTGTAACGGCCTGTTCTCGACAGTTATGCCCTGAGCCGGTGCGGGATTACTCTAGTGAATATGAGACATAGGGTTTTAGAAATGATTGTGGTGGTTCTGGCATGTGTGCTCTCGGGTGCCGGTCTGCATGGGAATAATGGCAGCAAAATCGACCCGCAGAAACCCGAAAAGTTGCCCTTCGCAGTCTCCGTAGTTCCCGCCCGGAGTGCATCATCCGGGCGCGGAATTTCGATGGCGGCGAACACCCTCGATACGTTTTATGTCCTCCTTACGAATGTTTCTGCCCAAGGTCAAACGGTGTTTGAGACATCGAACAGCTGGGGATACTACGCAGTGTTGTTTGAACTGCGAACGGGAGATGGCCGCGTCGTAGCGATTACAAAGAAGCAAACGGGGTTCACAAGGAACGTCCCATCGACTTTCTGGATTCCGCCCGGTGAGCAAATGGTCTATCCCATCAAGCTAGATGGTGAGTGGGTTGCAGGTGCTCGCCTGCCCATAGCTGACGAAGAACCCGTAGATGTCACGCTAAAGGCCATCTACGAAGTAAAGGCCACACCGGAAGCAACTCGACAAAACGTTTGGACCGGACGTATTGAATCAACTGAATACCACTTCAAATTCCGGCACTGGTCTGCTCGAAGATCGCAGCGATAATTGGTGAAAAATCCCCATTACACTCAAAATCCCACTTTGCAGCTCAAAGCGTGAAATGGCCTGTTTACGTCAGTCCGTTGCTGAGTGCATAATCCGCTGTCAAGGCCATTCACTTTCCGCAGTGCCGATAACAGTATGCGAATAGCAGATCAGCTGCTTAAGTCTGTAGGCTTCGTGTCTCGCTATGATCCAGATCAACCGCTTCAGTTTGGTGGAACCGCCTTTATTGTTGGCGTGAAGATGGCTTCGAATGCCAGCTTGGTGCACCTCGTTACAGCAAAACACGTTGCGGAGGCCATTGAACCCGCCGAAGCTGTAATAGCAATGAACGCGAAAGATGGTGCGCCAAGATTCCTTCGAACTGGCGACCAGAAATGGTTTTACCATCCGACAGAAAAAGACTCGGTGGACGCCGCCGTCATCCCGCTTGGATCGGAGAACATGGGACTTTACGATATTAGCTTCATTCCAGAGGATATCTTCGCGACCGAAAAGCGGATTGCCGAATATGATATCGGCCTCGGAGACGAACTCATAATGGTCGGGCTTTTCACTCGCTTCACGGGTACGACGCACTTGATTCCGATAGTGCGCACTGGCAACGTAGCGATGATGCCACGAGATCGTTTACCAATTGCTGGTTTTGGCGAGATGGAGGCCTATCTTGCTGAAGGCAGATCTATCGGCGGATTGAGCGGATCGCCTGTTTTTGTTCGTAATACGACGAAAATGCCAATCCAAAACGCAAAGGGCAGCTCACATCTTTATGGATTAGGAGAAGGACATCTTCTAGGCCTCGTTCATGGACACTGGGATCTCCCAGTTTCCTTTTCTGCTACCGAACAAGCAGAGGCCGTTAACATGGGAGTATCGATTATCGTTCCCGCCAAGAAAATTTTGGAAGTGCTCTATCATCCAGAGTTGGCCGCGATGCGAAAACAGCATTATGACAGGCTAGTAAAATCGGATACCCAAGGCTAGAGTTCTACCGTGATGTGCCAGTCAGTTGATGCAAAATCCCCATTACACTCAAAACCCTCAGGGTAGTTAGCCTAGCAGCTTACCCGCCAGCCGTTCGCCCATGTCCCTTACCGTCACCTCAAGACTCTGGATGTATTCGCGTTGCGCTGTCTCAACCTGTTTGTGGCGCATCAGGGTTGCAATGTCTTTGGGGCTGCCAAGGTGTTGGGCATGAGTGGCAACCGTTCGCCTGAGCATCTGAAAGTTGACCCGCCCTATCCCCGCCATGTTTCCCAGAGGTTTCAGCGTTCGCCTCTGGTAGTTCGCAAGCAGGATGTATCCGCCTTCACTGTTGGGGAAGATAAAGTCATCCGGCTGGTTATGCTTGCTCTCGGAGTGCCATTCGGCCAGCGCGTCAGCTGCGATCTCAGGCACAACGAGTCGTTGCAGTTCGCCCTCTTCTGTGGTCTTCGTGTAGGGTCGTAGCTTGCCGCGATAGATCGTCTCTGTGATGCTTATAGTTGCTTGGTCTTTCGCCATATCGAGACTGCGCCAGCGCAGCGCAAACAGTTCGGAAGGGCGAAGGGCTGTTACCAAAATGAAACGCAACAAGGTCAGCTCGCGCGGCTGCCACATCGCAGCCTTGAGCAACGCAGTCACTTGTTCCAGACTCAGGAAGGGCTTCGCTACCGTCTTAGTCTTGGGAACCTTGAGCAACGCTGCGGGATTCTTTCGGACGTACTCGTGATCGTAAGCAGCTTGCATGATGCTGCGAACAAAAATGCGGAGATGCTTTACCGCAGAGCCAGAGCGGACCTTGGCGAGGGAATTGAGCCAGCCTTGCAAGTGTACGAGCGTAATATCTTCAAGGGCAGTTGTGCCAAACCGGGCCGTGAGCACTTTCAACAACTCCTCGTTCGTCTGCTTTGTGCTCTCCCGCCATCCACCCTCTTGCAGCGGTTTCCATTGGTGCTCTATGAACCAGACCAGCGTCACGCGGCTGTCAGCAGTGATTCCTACTTCTTGCACGACACGCAGCCGCAATTTTTCGCGGGCCTTGGTCTTGCTCATGCTGGAAGGGCCGATCTTAAAGGCACGTTGCAGCCGCTTGCGTTGCCCTGTCTTGTGATCTAGAATCCACTTGCTGTAGTGACCCAGCCATGATCCTGATTCGCGTGTCAGATAACCGTCTTGACGTTTCATGCGCTGAGCCTATGCTGAGTAGGCTTCTAGGTCAAGAGCACCGTCGTGCCAGTAACAGATTGTTGCACTTAGAGTTACATCGCAACGAGCGGGAGTAGTTCAGCGGTAGAACGCCAGCTTCCCAAGCTGGATGTCGCCGGTTCGATCCCGGTCTCCCGCTCCATTTTCTTCTTGAGTCATCTTCTTTTCTTGAGTCCTCGCCAGGGGCAAGACCCGCCGAGTCATTCCTCCTACGGATATGCGCTTCTTCTTCGCGTGCCCCCGAACCTTGCCTCGCTCGCCCTCGATCAGACCTGGGGCCACTCATCCATCTGAGTTACTTCGGTTTAAGAGGAAGCTGCCAAATCGTGATTTCGATCACGAACAGCCGTGACGCACGCCATTTGCCCTAAAGCACCCTTCGACGAAGATGTCCTTGGAGATAGCGAAGCTGTACCGCTGAAGTCGTCTTCCGGACCCCGCAAGGGGGCGAAAGGGTGAGGCAGGGAGGTTCCGATGGGCACAATTGAAATCCATGAGCCAGAGGTAAAGGAAGTCAAATCAGATAGCCGCGCAGGGGCTGCGGTGCTGCCACGAAAAGAATTGGTCACGGGCCCGGCGTTTGCGCCGCGGGTCATGTTCTCCGACAGCCTGCTGGACTTTGGCGAGACCCACAAGCGCAGGGCTTTTGCCACCACTACATCTTTTATTTTCAATTGCGTGGCCATCGGGATAATGCTCATCATTCCGCTGGTGTTCACCGACGCCCTGCCCAAGGCGCAGTTGCTGACGTTCCTGGTCGCGCCTCCGCCTCCGCCACCACCGCCACCGCCGGCCGCCGCGCAGGTGCAAAAAGTGGTGCGCCAGCTTGAAACCGACATGCTTTCCACCGGCGGGCTGCGCACTCCGACCAAAATTCCAACCAAAGTCGAAATGATTAAGGAAGAAGTGGCGCCGCCGCCGATGGCGGCTGCGGGTGGCGTGATCGGTGGAATCGGCATTGCTGGCGGGCAGTTGGGAGGGGTCATCGGAGGCATCGTGAACGCGACTTCCAACATGACACCCAAGTTCGTTCCCGTCGTGCCCCAGCGGGTTCGCATTTCCCAGGGCGTTACCAAGGGGCTTTTGATCCATCGCGTGGAGCCGGCCTATCCAACGCTGGCGCGGGCCGCGCGTGTGCAGGGCGAAGTGGTGTTGAGTGCAGTGATCGATGTCAACGGGCAGATCACGAACCTGCAATTAGTGAGTGGCCATCCCATGCTGGTGCCGTCCGCCATTGCCGCGGTTCGGCAGTGGCGTTACAAGCCGTATCTGCTGAACGGGACGCCGGTGGAAGTGGAGACCACCATCACGGTCATCTTCTCGCTGACGTCGTAGAAGAGGAAAGGGCGCCTGAACCGCGCCGGGGAGTCTGA
Organism: uncultured Acidobacteriota bacterium; assembly: GCA_963719865.1. Lineage (GTDB taxonomy): Bacteria > Acidobacteriota > Terriglobia > Terriglobales > Acidobacteriaceae > Sulfotelmatobacter. The sequence goes on from CAVRDS010000053.1 coordinate 166,995, forward strand.
ATATGGCTGCAGAATATACCTATCGCGTTTCGGCCTGGTGGACCTCGGGCCGCACTGGACTGGCGAAGTGCGAGTCCTCTCCAAACACGATTCATTTTTCCGAAGCGGCGGAATTGGGCGGGCTGCAAGGCCGCTGGACTCCCGAGCAACTGCTGCTTTGTTCCCTGGCTGGATGCTTCACTACCACGTTTCATGACGTGGCTCGCAGTGCGAAGTTCGAGTTCACCGATCTGGAAGTGGAAATCGAGGGCAGCGTGCGCCGCAGCCGCACCGCCGGATGCAATTTCACCGAAATCCTGATCCGTCCCCGGCTGACGGTCAATTTTGAAGAGCAACGCGAGACCGGGCTCGCGCTGTTGCGCCGGACGAAATCCATTTGCATGATCTCCCGCGCCATTTCCGTCCCCCAAACGCTGGAACCCACGGTCGAGACCGTGAAAGTGCCGGTGGAGGGTTGGACCGCGCAGGAGACCGCGAAACTTGGAGTATGATGCCGGGCCGGTCGGCCGCAATAAGGGGGTGAGTATGATGTTCTCCTACAGGCTGGTGCGCTTGATCGAGTCGCACGCCGATGCGCTCGCTTTGGGGTTGGAAGAGAAAGTCCAGGGCAGCGACCAGGTGAGTCATTTCCGTCACATCCCCGCCCACGAACTGCGCGAGCGGGTCTACGAGATTTATCGGCATCTGGGTGAGTGGTTGCTGGGCAAAAACGAACTGGATATCGAACATCGCTATCGCGAGATTGGCATGCGCCGCGCCCAACAGCGGGTGCCGTTGAGCGAAGTGGTGCAGGCCATCGTACTCACCAAAGAGAATCTCTGGGAGTTCCTGAAAAGTGAAGCCGTGATGGATCGGGCGGTCGAAATCATGGGCGAGCTGGAGCTTCTGCAGATGCTGGAGATGTTTTTTGACCGGGCGATTTATCATGCCGCTGTGGGGTACGAGGAAGCAGCAGCCCGCATGGCCGAGGAAAAGGCGCCGCTGAGGGCAAGCTAGGGGAGCAGGATGTCGATGTCATGGGAGATGGAATACAAAAGGCGGCTCAAGACGGCGGACGAAGCGCTGGGGTGCGTGAAGTCCGGGATGCGTGTCTACATTCAGCCGGGATGTGCCGAGCCTGAGACGCTGGTCGAGGCGCTGATGCGGCGCGCCCCGATCTTTTCGAAGTAGAAATCGTTCACATGATGACCATGGGCTGCGCCCCCTACGTGGCGCCGGAGATGGCGGGCCATTTCCGCCACAACGCCATGTTCATCGGCGCCAACGTGCGCCAGGCCATCAACGACGGCCGCGCCGATTACACTCCGATTTATCTCAGCGAAATTGAAGGTCTGTTCGAAAGCGGGCAGATGCCGGTCGACGTCGCGCTGATCGAGGTCTCGCCGCCTGATTCGCACGGATATTGCAGCTTCGGCGTCGGCGTCGATACCACTCTGACCGCGGCCAAGTGCGCCCGGCACGTGGTGGCGCAGATCAACGATCACATGCCGCGCACCTATGGCGACAGCTTCATCCACGTCAGCGACATCGATTCCATTGTGGAGTCGTCGCGTCCCTTATGCGCGCTCAAGAGGCCGGAAGTCAGCGATCTGCAGGTGGTCATTGCGCGCAATGTGGCCGGACTGATCGATGACGGCTCCGTTCTGCAGACCGGCATCGGAGGCATCCCCGACGCGGTGTTGCCGCTGCTGATGGACCGCAAAGATCTGGGCGTGCACAGCGAGCTAGTGTCGGATGGCGTGATCCCGCTGATCGAAGCGGGAGTGCTGACCGGCGCGCGCAAGAACTTCAAGCCGCGCAAGATCATCCTGGGATTCGCCCTCGGTACGCCGCGCCTGTTCGAATTCGTCGACAACAATCCGATTTTCGAATTTCATCCCACGGCGTACACCAACGATCCGGGGCTGATCGCGCGCAACGACAGCATGGTGGCGATCAACTCCGCGTTGCAGGTCGATCTGACCGGGCAAGTCTGCTCCGATTCTATCGGGAACCAGTTCTACAGCGGAATCGGCGGGCAGGTGGATTTTCTGCGGGGAGCCTCGCGTTCGAAGGGCGGCAAGCCCATCATCGCGATTTCTTCGACGGCGAAAAACGGAAGCATCTCGCGCATCGTGCCTATGCTCGATCCCGGCGCGGGAGTCGTGACATCGCGCGGACTCGTGCGCTACGTCGTGACCGAGTACGGGGTGGCATATCTGCACGGCAAATCGATTCGCGAGCGGGCCAAGGCGCTGATCGGGATTGCGCATCCCAGGTTCCGCGAAGAGCTGTACGCATATTGCGAGAAGACGAAATGGCTGCAGCATCCGCAGGCGTCTAAAACCGCAGTGTCGAGGTGAAGAAAAATGTCGGGCCAAGCGCGCGGCAATATCACGATCAACGTTGAAGAGTGCAAAGGATGCGGGCTGTGTGTGGAATCCTGCCCGCCCAAGTGCCTGGAACTGGCCCCGGAGCTGAGCCATTACGGCGTGCATCCGGCGCGCTACACCGGGCATGACTGCACCGGATGCGGCATCTGCTTCTATTGCTGTCCGGAGCCGGGAGCAATAACGGTATACCGGCTGGCTCCGCCGCCCAAAGCTCCTCGCGCTGAAACTGGAGGCGAACATGCGGCAACTGTGTAAGGGAAACGTCGCCGTCATCAAGGGCGCGGTGCTGGCAGGATGCCGGGCCTACTATGGATATCCCATTACTCCCGCCAGCGAAGTGGCCGAGGCGGCCGCGCTCTATCTGCCCGAAGTCGGCGGTACGTTCGTGCAGGCGGAGAGCGAAACCGCTTCCATCAATATGGTGTACGGTGCGGCTTCGGCAGGCGTGCGCGTCATGACCGCTTCTTCCGGACCCGGGCTCAGCCTGATGCAGGAAGGCATCTCGTACCTGGCGGGCGCGGAACTGCCTTGCGTGATCGTCGACGTCATGCGCGGCGGTCCCGGTCTCGGCAACATCGCTCCCGAGCAGAGCGATTACTTCGCCATGGTCAAGGGCGGAGGTCACGGGAACTATCGCAATCTGGTCGTCGCTCCCGCTTCGGTGCAGGAGATGGCCGACCTGACCGTCCTGGCTTTCGACCTGGCTGACAAATACCGCAATCCCGCGATCGTGCTGGCCGACGGGTTCGTCGGGCAAATGATGGAGCCGCTCGATCTGGAGTACCGCGAGATCGTTGCTCCCGAAAAACCGTGGGCGGTGAAGGGCACAGCCGAAACCCGCAAGAACATGATCAGCTCGATCTTCCTGGAGGCCGACGACCTGGAAGAACATCAGCGGCGCATGGAAGCGAAATACATCCGCGCCCAGCAAATCGAAACCCGCTGGGAAGAGTACCGCACCGAAGATGCAGAGTTGCTCGTCGTCGGCTACGGCATTGTTTCGCGCGTACTGCGCTCGGCCGTGGATGAAGCGCGCAAGCAGGGAATCCGCGTGGGACTGTTCCGGCCCATCACGCTGTGGCCGTTCCCGTCGAAGGCGCTGGCGCAGGAAGCGATGCGCGCCGAGAAACTGCTGGTGGTCGAACTGAGCAACGGACAGATGGTGGAAGATGTACGGCTGGCGCTCCAGGGCAAACGCCCGGTGGAATTTTACGGGCGCGTGGGCGGCAACGTGCCTTCGGTCGAGGAATTGATGGAAAAGATCATGGAGCTGGTGCCGGCGTCAGTGTGATGTGTTCGTGTGGCCCCGGACGCATGACAAAGGATCGAGGGAACAAATTATGGCGGACCATGTAGTCCTGCAGGAAACACAGAGTGCTGAGAAATACGAGATCGTCCATCGGAAGGCGGAAACGTTCTATCCCGAGTACGAACGCAAGTCCGACCTCAAGCAGCAGACGCACTATTGCCCGGGCTGCGGGCACGGCGTGGCGCACAAGCTGATCGCCGAGGCGCTGGAAGACCTCGGCGTACAGAACGACACTATTCTCGTGAGCCCCGTCGGCTGCTCCGTCTTCGCCTATTACTACTTTGACGTGGGCAACGTGCAGGTGGCGCATGGACGCGCTCCGGCGGCGGCGACTGGCCTGAAGCGCGCCTGCCCCGACAAGATGGTTATCGCGTATCAGGGAGATGGCGACCTGGCCGCGATCGGCACGGCGGAAATCGTGCATGCCGCCAACCGCGGCGAAAAGATTTCCGTCTTCTTCGTCAACAACGCGATCTACGGCATGACCGGCGGCCAGATGGCGCCCACCACGCTGGTCGGGCAGCGCTCGACGACTTCTCCCTGGGGAAGGCGCCCGGTAAACGAAGGCTTCCCGCTGCACATGGCCGAGATGCTGTCGTCGCTCCAGGCCCCGGTTTACATTGAGCGCGTCGCGCTGTCGGACAACAAGAACATCATGAAGGCGCGTCGGGCGGTGCGCAAGGCGCTTGAACTGCAGCGTGCCGGAGCCGGATTCACTTTCGTCGAAATTCTTTCTCCCTGCCCGACGATCTGGGGCAAGGATCCCGTCGAAGCGCGCAAGTGGGTGGCGGAAAAAATGATTCCCAACTTCCCGCTGGAAGTTTTTCGCGACCGCAAAATCGAGATCGTCGAGACCAATGCGCCCCCGCACAAAACCGTGCAGGAACTGGTCGAGGGAGAACGCAAAGCCGCGCGCGACGCGATGATTCCGGGACGCCAGCACCATTTCCGCCATCTCGGCATCAAGATTGCCGGATTCGGCGGCCAAGGTGTGCTGCTGCTCGGCCAACTGCTCGCCGAAATGGGCATGCGGGAAGGGCTGGAAGTGAGTTGGCTGCCGTCCTACGGTCCCGAAATGCGCTCGGGCAGCGCGCACTGCCACGTGTGCCTGTCGAAGGATCGCATCGGATCGCCGGTGCTCTCGCGCCCCGATGTTGTGATCGCGATGAACGAAGTGTCTCTGCGCAAGTTTGCCGCGAGCGTGGCGCCCGGCGGCACCATTATTTACGGCCGCGAAGCGCTGCCCGAAGATTTCGTCAGTCCGCAAGCGCAAGTGGTCTGCATCCCGGCCTCGGAGATCGCCGACAAACTGGGCTCGGCAAAAGTCGCCAACGTCGTCATGATGGGCGCGTTGCTGGAAGAGACCGAATGCCTGGCCACGGCCACCGCCATGAAGGTGCTGGAAGCGAAGGTGAAAAATCCAGCTCTGCTCGAACTCGACCGCAAGGCGTTGGACGCGGGACGGCTCTACATCGACCACACGGTAGCGATCGGCGCCGTGACCCAGGCCGACGGCTTCGCCCAATAAGTTCGATCCATTCGGGTGCTCCATCCTCGTTCCTTCAAAAGGCGGAGGGACAAGGGTGGGCACCCTTTTTACTTCGCTGCTGAATACCGTTCCATCCTCTTTTTGAACAGCAACAGCACGCTCGGCCCGAACGACATCAGCATGATCGCGATGCCACTGGTGATGCCGAAACCGGTGACCAGGGGAGCGCAGCAATCTTGCCGGCGACGCACGATCACGTGGGAGGGCACTGCGACCAACAACTCGAGCACGCTTCCCCGGAACAGCCACGACAGCGCGCGGGTCGCTGGGTCAGTCGAGTTCCGATAGAACAGGTAAAACAGGATGCCCCACGCGATCCATGTAATGCTGATCGTGGCTACTACGGGAGTCAGGTCGCGGATGGCCGGGAATTTATTTTCTCCCCACAGCACGAGGAAGGCCGCCATTACCACAACCACAGTGATGACGGTCAGGAAAAAACCCACTGTGAGAGCGGAAAGAACAACGGGCGTCCGGGACTGTAAGCGCCGCTTGGTCGTATCAATGCTCAGCCCGAGCAGAACGGCTTGGCCCAGAATGAAAACGCCGGCAACGATCCAGCTGCCCCACGCCTGATAGAACTCCTTGTAAGTACTCAATGTAGGAATCGAACGGGAAGCCAGAAGCAGCATCGCTGGCACGAGTAGCCCTACGACGATCAAAGCGTAGAGGAGAGTTACAACCAATCCCCACTTCTTCATCGCGTCCTCCGGTCCCGATTGGCATTGAATGCTGGAACCCGACAGTATACTCACGTGCGGTTGCACGTGAGGTCTTCTTGCCCGATTTCCAACCTGGGCAACAAACTGGATGAAGGTATCCAGGAGGCCTGGCGAACTGAGATTGAGAAGCGGATTCAGGAACTCGACTCCGGCAGGGCAAAAACCGTACCTTGGGGCGACGTAAAAAAGCGCAACCTGGCAAAGCTCCCTCATGCCCGATAAGATTGTCGAGTTCCATGAGGAAGCGTCTGATCCCCCCGATTTGATAACTGCCCGCGGTCCACGAGATGTGATTCAAATCACCAAAACTGGTGACAGGCGGCATATCTGCACGAGTCACTCAAGGGTGATGCTGAGAACGGGTGCAGGAGGTGTGTCATGGCACTCGTGGAAGCTCATCTCGAAGTGGTTCCGAATGCGTCCGCCGACCGCAAGGCTGCCGGGCCTTCGTCCGCCGTGTCAGTGAAGAACGTTCTGTTCGCCACTGATTTCTCTGCAAGTTCCGAAGCGGCCCTGCCTTACGCGGCCGCCATTTGCCGGCGCTTTGGCAGCACGCTGCACATCGTACATGTTCTGTCCGACGCCAGCCTGCTGCTGGTGACCGGCGGAGTGGACTACGTCAGCATGGGCACGATCTATGAAGATGCCCACACCGAAGCCAAGGAAAAGCTGGCTGAGATTGCCACTCGTCTCGAAGGCATTCCGCAGCGCAGTTACGTGCGCCACGGGCAGGTCTGGAGAAGCCTGAACGGCATCATCGAAGACAACCAGGTAGACATGATCGTCGTGGGCACGCATGGCCGCACCGGCCTGGGCAAATTGCTGCTGGGCTCGGTGGCGGAGGACATTCTGCGCCACGCTCCCTGTCCGGTGTTGACCGTGGGGCCGAAAGTTTCCGGACACGCCCGGCTGCCGGCATTCCCCGCGAGAGGACACGATCTGGCTCCGCTCGAGCTGGAGTTGCAACAGATTGTATTGGCTACCAACTTCGCCCCGAGCGCGGCTCATATCGCGCAGAGGGCGGTCAAACTCGCCGAAGAATTTTGCTCGCGCCTCACTCTTTTGCACGTGATCGAGGACTACGCGCGACTCGGGAGCCGCCCGGGCCCGATGGAAGAGGGAGTTCGCCGGTTGCAAGCTCTGATTCCGGCAGACGCGGCACTGCAGTATCCAGCGGAGACGGTACTCGAATTCGGATCGCCGGCAGAGCGAATCCTGAAAGTTGCCGCCGAGCGCGAGGCCGACATGATTGTCCTGGGCACGCGATCCGCGGCAGACATCGGCAGCACGCACCTGCCCTGGTCGTCGGCGCACCACGTCATCGCCCAGGCCCACTGCCCGGTGCTGACCATCCGCGAATGAGACTGGAATGCTTCGAACAGGCGCCGGCAAGTCGCTGATCCAAAGACTTCCGTGGAGGCGGTTGGTTCGCCGCCAACAGAGTTACATCGCTATCGCTGTGGCCATCTACGCCGCGCTCTGGGCGGTGGACCGCCCGGCCGACATCAGCAGCACCCTCATCTACACTCTGCCCCTGTGCAACCTGATCGCTGTGGTGAACGATTACCTGGGCTTTCTTTACAAGCGCAAGCGCGCGCTGCATTCGTGGGCGATCTACATCGCACTGATCTTTGTCATCGCAGTCGTCGGTGTCGGCGTAGTAAACGCCATCGAGTACCCGCTCAGTCGGGTCCCCGGCCAGACTCTCTGGCAATTTCTGAGGGTAGGGTGGAAGTTGCCGTTCATGGCGACCATGATCGTGGGCGTGAGCACCGAACTGTATCGCAGAACGCGAGAGCGGCTGGAATCGCGCAACCGCGAGCTGCAGCGGACGATTGAACGGGAGGCTGCCGAACGAGTGCTCTACGGACAGGAATTAGAACAGGCACGCGAGATTCAGCAATCGCTCCTGCCCAAGGAGATCCCGCAGCTTCCCGGGTTCGCCATTGACGGCGCATGGGAACCGGCGCGCGTAGTCGGCGGCGACTATTTCGATGTGATCCGGATGAGCGAGACGCGGCTGGGCATCTGCATTGCCGACGTGGTGGGCAAAAGCATTTCCGCCGCTTTGCTGATGGCCAACGTGCAGGCCAGCGTGCGCGCCTTTGCCGCGGAGTCCACTTCGCCTGCCGAGCTATGCAAGCGTGTGAACTCCGTTCTTTGCTCCAGCATCAGCACGGGAAAGTTTGTGACGTTCTTTTATGGCGTACTGGATGCAGCGGAGAAGACGCTGCAATACACCAACGCCGGACATCTGCCGCCGATCCTGGTCCGCGCCGGTGGACAAGTTCAGGAACTCGATAGCGCCGGTGCCGTGCTCGGCGTTTTTCCCGCTTGGCAGTATGAAGACTCTCGCGTGCGCTTTGCGTCTGGAGATCGCCTGCTGCTGTTCACCGACGGCATCACCGAAGCCGGACTTCCGGGCGGCGAAGAATTCGGGGAACAGCGCCTGATTCAGGGCGCGCGACAGTATGCGGGCGCATCCACCAGCGAACTGAAGTCGCAACTGCTGCTGGACGTGAAGCGATTCTGCAACTCGCAACTGCAGGACGATGCGACGCTGATTGTGATCTCCGCCCTGCCGGACGTTGAGTTGGACGTGAAGCATGATTCGGAAATGTGTGCCGCGATCCATTCTTGACGAGTGGACCAAAATGATACTGAGCGAACGAAATTTATTCGGGAAGCGTTGTGACCGGTTAGGGCGAGGACTAGAATGAACAGTTCCTCGCTGAGCAACTTTCGTTTTCATAACTTCATGCTGCATTCATCTGCGAGTACGAACGAATATGCACTCCTACGTTGCAAAGCCCACTCCTCCCAATCAGGACAAGCGCTGGAAACTGGTCGACGCCACCATACGGCGCCAGGGCCAGCAGCCGCGCGGCCTGATTGAGACGCTGCACACGGTGCAAGAGGCGTTCGGATACCTCGACGTACAGGCGCTGCGCTATGTTGCCATGTCGTTGCGCGTGCCTCTGAGCCGTGCCTACGGCGTCGCCACGTTCTATCACTTCTTTACCCTCAAGCCCGCGGGCGAGCACACCTGCGTGATCTGCATGGGCACGGCGTGCTACATCAAAGGCGCGCCGCAGTTGCTCGATGCCGTGCAACGCGATCTGGGTATCGTTCCCGGCGAGACTACGCCCGACAAGAAAGTCTCGCTGCTTACGGCGCGCTGCCTGGGTTCGTGCGGCTTGGCTCCGGCGGTGGTCTACGATCAGGAGGTTGCGGGCAAGGTCGCAACCTCGGCCGTCCGCGAGCACCTGAAGAAATGGACTCACGCATGACGCCCGAGGAACTGGAGCAGATCGCCGAAGACGAGCGCGCGGAGCAAAGGCGGTTTACGCAGCGCGTAAATGTCTGCGTGGCCGCCGGATGCCTCTCGTGCCAAAGCCAGCCGGTGAAGGACGCGCTCGATCAGGAAGTCAATAAGCGGGGCGCGAAAGATCGCTGCCAGGTGAAGGGCGTGGGCTGCATGGGATTGTGCTCCGAAGGCCCATTGGTCTCGACCAGCGCGGGAGTTCTCTATAAGAAAGTCGAAGCCGCGGACGGCCCCGCGATTCTCGACAGCCTGGAAAGCAGTCCGGTCGAGCGTCTGGTTTGTCCCACCGACGTTCCATTTTTCAAGCGGCAGCAAAAGATCGTGCTGGAAAATTCCGGCGTCATCGATCCCGATCGCGTCGAGGACTACATTGCCGCCAACGGTTACACCGCGCTGATCAAGGTGCTGACCGAGATGTCGCCGCGCGAGGTGATCGACGAAGTCACCCGCAGCGGTCTGCGCGGCCGTGGTGGTGCGGGCTATCCCACGGGCCTGAAGTGGAGCACGGTCGCGAAATCGGTGGGCACGCAGAAATATGTCATCTGCAACGGTGACGAGGGCGATCCGGGTGCCTTCATGGATCGCAGCGTGCTCGAGAGCGATCCGCACCGCGTGCTCGAAGGCATGCTGATCGCCGGCTATGCGGTGGGCGCGACGGAAGCTTTCATCTATGTGCGCGCGGAATATCCGCTGGCCATCAAGCGCCTGCGCAACGCCATTCGCCAGGCGGAGCGCGTCGGCCTGCTGGGCTCCAATATCTGCGGCACGCGTTTCAGCTTCCGCATCGATCTTCGCCTCGGCGCCGGAGCCTTTGTTTGCGGCGAAGAGACGGCGCTGATCGCTTCGGTCGAAGGCAAGCGCGGCACTCCGCGCCCGCGCCCGCCTTATCCCGCGATGGAAGGGCTGTTTGGCCAGCCCACGCTGATCAATAACGTTGAAACCTACGCCAACATCGCGCCCATCCTACGCAATGGCGGCGAGTGGTATGCCAAGATCGGCACCGAAAAAAGTAAAGGGACGAAGGTCTTCGCGCTGGCCGGCCGCGTCGAAAACACCGGCCTGGTCGAAGTGCCCATGGGAATTTCGCTGCGCGAGATGGTGTTTGAAATCGGCGGCGGCATTCCCGAAGGCCGCAAGTTCAAGGCCGTGCAGACTGGCGGGCCGTCGGGCGGCTGCCTGCCTTCTGAATGTCTCGACATGCCGGTCGACTACGAATCGCTGGCCAAGGCCGGGTCGATCATGGGTTCGGGCGGCATGATCGTGATGGACGAGAGTTCCTGCATGGTCGACGTCGCCAAATACTTCATGGATTTCTGCATGACGGAGTCCTGCGGCAAATGCATTCCGTGCCGCGTGGGCACCTACCAGATGCACCGCATCCTCACCGCCATCGGCAACATGACGGCGACGCCGCAGGATCTCAAGATGCTCGAAGAGCTCTGCGACCTGCTCAAGCACACCAGCCTGTGCGGGTTGGGGCAGTCGGCGCCCAATCCGGTGGTCAGCACGCTGCGCTCGTTCGCCGAGGAGTATCGCGCGCATATCGAAGAGCACAAGTGTCCGGCAGGAGTTTGCGACAAGGTCGCGGAGGAAACCGTATGAGGCCGGCGGCTACCGTCAAGACGCTCAAAATCGACGGCCGCGATGTGACCGGACGCCAGGAAGAATCCATTCTCGACGTGGCGCGGCAGAACGCGATTTTTATTCCGCGGCTGTGCGAGATGGACGGCCTTTCCGACGTCGGCGCCTGCCGTCTGTGCCTGGTCGAAATCAAAGGCCAGAACAAGCTGCTTCCCGCCTGCGTGACCGCGGTGGAAGAGGGCATGGAGGTCACGACCGATTCGGAGCGGCTGAACAATTATCGCCGCATGATCCTGGAACTGCTGTTCACCGAGCGCAATCACGTCTGCTCGGTCTGCGTTTCGAACGGCCATTGCGAGATGCAGATGCTGGCGCAGCGGCTCGGCATCACGCACGTGCACTTCCCCTATCGCTATCCCAAGGAAGACGTGGACGCGTCGCACGAGCGCTTCGTCATCGACCACAACCGCTGCATCCTGTGCACCCGCTGCGTGCGGGTATGTGACGAAATCGAAGGCGCGCACACCTGGGACATTATGGGACGAGGCATCGGCGCCAAGGTCATCACCGATCTGAACGAGCCCTGGGGACAGTCGGAAAGCTGCACCAGTTGCGGCAAGTGCGTGCAGGTGTGTCCCACGGGCGCGCTGTTTGAAAAGGGACGCTCCGTCGCCGAGATGCTCAAGCGGCGCCAGTTCCTGCCCTATCTGAAAATGATGCGGGAAGAAAACGAATGAGAACCTTAAACCACGAAGGACACGAAGGTTCACGAAGGAAAGCCCGCAAATGATTTCCTTCGTGTAACTTCGTGTCCTTTGTGGTTATAAGTTTTTCGTGGTTATGAATAGGACGAATGAGTAAGAAGCGAATCGCCACTGTATGGCTCGACGGCTGCTCGGGCTGCCACATGTCCTTTCTCGACATGGACGAACGTTTGCTGGCCATCGCGGGTGCGGCCGACCTGGTCTACAGCCCGCTGGTCGATGCCAAGGAGTTTCCCGAGGACGTGGACGTGACCCTGGTGGAAGGCGCGGTCAGCAGCGAGGAAGATCTGCACAAGATCAAGCTGGTGCGCGAGCGCACCAGGATTCTGGTCTCACTGGGGGATTGCGCGGTGACTGCCAATGTCCCGGGAATGCGCAATCCGTTTGGCACCAAGGCGGTTTACGACCGGGCGTATCGCGAGAATGTGACCTTCGATCCCGGCGTTCCCAACCAGGTCGTCCCCGCACTGCTGCCGAACTCGCGGCCGGTGCATGAGTTCGTCAACGTAGACATTTTTGTTCCCGGCTGCCCGCCTTCGGCCGACACCATTTATTACGTGGTGAGCGAATTGCTCGAAGGCCGCATGCCGGACGTGAGTTTGAAAACCAGGTTTGGATCGTGAACGAGCTGTGAGCCATGAGCAATGAGCGATGAGCAATGAGTTAAGGCGCAGATTTAGTGCCGCGGGAAATTGATTACAGATAACTGAGAACTGAGAACGGTTAGCTCACCGCTCATAGCTCATCGCTCACCGCTAAAGAGGAGATTTCGTGAAGCAGGGCAGCACCATCGTCATCGATCCGGTGACGCGCATCGAAGGTCACTCCAAGATCACGCTGCACTTGAACGAGGACGGCCGCGTAGAGGACGCGCGCTTCCATGTCACGCAGTTTCGCGGCTTTGAAAAGCTGGCGGAAGGCCGCCCGTTTTACGAGATGCCGTCGCTGATGGCGCGCATTTGCGGCATCTGCCCGGTGAGCCATCTCATCGCCTCAGCCAAGGCCTGCGATTCGCTGCTGGCGGTGCGCATTCCTCCCACGGCCGACAAGCTGCGCCGCATCTTCGGACTTGCCCAGGTCACGCAATCGCACGCGCTCAGCCTGTTCCATTTGTCGTCTCCCGATCTTCTGTTGGGGATGGACGCCGACCCTGCGAAGAGCAACATTTTCGGCGTGGCTGAGAAACATCCCGAGCTTGCCCTCGACGGCATCCGCCTGCGCCAGTTCGGGCAGAAGATTATCGAGCGGCTAGGCGGCAAGCGCATCCACCCTGCATGGATCGTTCCCGGCGGGGTCAGCGAACCCCTGACCGAGGCGAATCGCGACGCCATCCTGTGGTCTCTGCCCGACGCTCTGGGCATCGCCGAGCGCGCTCTGGAATGGTTCAAGAGCATCATGGAGCGCTTCCGCGAGGAAATCTCCACCTTCGGCAACTTTCCCACTATGTTCATGGGGATCGTGAAAAAGGATAACGGGCTCACCTTTTACGACGGCAAACTGCGCATCGTCGACGCCTCCGGACACGTGGTGGCCGACGATCTCGATCCCACGCAATATTCCGAGTACATCGGCGAGAAAGTGGAATCCTGGAGCTACCTGAAATCCACTTACTACAAGCCGAAGGGTTTTCCCGAAGGAGTGTATCGCGTGGGACCGCTGGCGCGCCTGAACGTTGCGGACCGTTGCGGCACGCCGCGGGCGGATCAGGAGCTCGCGGAGTTTCACGAATTGCAGCGTACTGCGGTGCTGAGCTCGTTCCACTATCATCACGCGCGCCTGGTCGAAATTCTGTACTGCATTGAGCGCCTGGAGCAGCTGCTGAACGATCCCGAGATTCTTTCGAAGCACGTGCGCGCCGTTGCCCGGCCGAACGCGCTCGAAGGCGTAGGCGCCTGCGAAGCCCCGCGCGGAACGCTGTTTCATCATTACAAGATCGACGAGCAGGGGCTGATCCGCTGGGTCAACCTGATCATCGCCACCGGGCACAATAATCTCGCGATGAACCGCAGCGTGCTGCAGGTAGCAAAACATTACGTGCAGGGCAACCGCCTCACTCCAGGAATGCTCAACCGCGTGGAGGCCGTGATCCGCTGCTACGATCCGTGCCTCAGTTGCTCCACGCACGCGCTCGGCCAGATGGACTTGCAGGTTCAGTTGATCGCTCCCGATGGCGAAGTGCTGGACGAAGTCGCGCGCTAGAAGTCCCGGAATCCCTGTCATGCTGAGCGTAGCCGCAATCGTGGCACGCGATTGCGGCGGAGTCGAAGCATCCCTACCAGCGCCCATGCTGCATACTGGATAGGGAGTCTCGGGACGAGGGGCAGGGAGTCCAAAAAAGGTAGGGATGTTTCGACTGCGAATGACCTGCTTATTGCAGGTCATTCTCCGCTCAGCATGACAGAATTGGCGGAAGACGGAACTGCCGCCGGTAAGAACATCTCAGAAACCATGCCACGCATCCTCATCGTCGCCTACGGAAATCCTCTGCGCTCTGACGACGGCGTGGCGTGGCACGCCGCCGAGGCTTTGCGGCAGAAGTTCTCGTCCGCTGAAATCGAAATCCACTGCCTGCACCAACTGGCGCCGGAACTGGCCGAAGCCATCCGCCGGTTCCCGTGCGTCATCTTTGTCGACGCGGCGTCCGCGCCGCAAGGCCATCCTGGCGAGGTTCGCGTGGAGGATCTCGGGGGCAAAGATCCCGCGGACTCCGTCACGCGTTTTTCCCACGCGTTCTCCCCGCGGGCAGTCATCCATCTCGCGGAGAGCCTGTACGGCGCGAAACCGCGGGCATTCTCAGTGACCGTGGTGGGGCAGAAATTCGATCACGGGGAATCTTTATCGCCCGCAGTCGCCACCGCTCTGCCGCATCTCGTTGCCCGGATTGAGGCGCTGGTGCGCGATCGGGACGACGCCCGCTAAGATTCATCAACCACGAAGGACACGAAGTTACACGAAGGAAATCTCATGCGAGAACCTTCGTGTAACTTCGTGTCCTTCGCGGTTAACCGCATTCCTTTCCCACGTCTGATTTCCGTTCGCGAAGGGCAAGCCGTAAAATCAAGGCAATCATGCCAGTTGCCTCCAAACCCACGGTCCAGCGCCTGCGCATCACCCTGCGCGGAGCCGTGCAGGGCGTCGGCTTCCGCCCATTCGTGTACCGGCTGGCGACCGAAATGTCGCTCACCGGATGGGTGCTGAATTCTTCCTCCGGGCTGGTGGTGGAAGTGGAAGGCCCGGAGGACGCGCTCCGGCGATTCGAAGAGCGCATCGAGCGCGAGCGTCCCGCAGTCTCGGTGGTGACAGCGCGCGAGTCGGCGCGGATCCCAGCCGAGGGTTCGACGCGATTCGAGATCCACGCCAGCGACGGCGACACCGGAAAATCGGTCAACGTGTTGCCCGACCTCGCAACCTGCGCCGATTGCCGCAACGAGCTATTCGATCCCGCCAATCGCCGCTTTCAGTATCCGTTCACCAACTGCACCAATTGCGGCCCACGCTACACCATCGTGGTCGACATTCCCTATGACCGCCCGAACACGACGATGCGCGATTTCGTGCTGTGCGCGGCGTGCAAAGAAGAATACGAAAATCCCGCCAATCGCCGCTTTCATGCCCAGCCGAATGCCTGCCCGGTGTGCGGTCCGAAGCTCGATGGCACGATTTCCGAGGTCGCCGCGGTTCTGCGCAAGGGAGAGATCGTCGCCCTCAAAGGCATCGGAGGATTTCAGCTTCTGGCCGATGCTCGGCAGCCCGCGGCTGTGGCGCGCCTGCGCCAGCGCAAGCATCGCGAAGAAAAGCCGTTCGCGCTGATGATGCCATCGCTCGCAACTGCGCGCGAATACTGCGAGATCGCGCCGGCCGAAGTCGAGTTGCTCGAATCGCCGGCCGCGCCCATCGTGCTGCTGCGCCCTAAACCCGGCACCGACATCGCCTGGAACGTGGCGCACTGCTCGCCCTACCTGGGCGTGATGCTGCCGTATTCGCCGCTGCATCATATGCTGATGCGGGAGTGTCCGTTTCCGCTGATCGCCACCAGCGGCAATCGCAGCGACGAGCCCATCGCCATCGCCAACGACGAAGCGGCCGTTCGCCTGAAAGATATCGCGGACCATTTTCTGATGCACAACCGTCCGATTGTCCGCGCCTGCGACGATTCGGTCGTGCGCCTGACTCGCGGAAAAGCTGGCATTCTGCGCCGCGCCCGCGGTTACGCTCCGCTGGGAGTTCGCGTGGCTCGCGCCGTTCCTCCGGTGCTCGCGGTGGGCGGGCATCTCAAGAACACGGTTGCGATCGGCGTCGGGCAGGATATTTTTCTCAGCCAGCACATCGGAGACCTGGAAACGCTCGAAGCCCGGCAAGCTTTCGAAGAAGCGATTGCGGATCTTTGCCGCCTGTATAGTTTCAAGCCGGAAGCCGTCGTGTGCGATCTGCATCCCGACTACTCCTCGACGCACTGGGCGGAAGAATCGGGACTGCCGGTGATCCGCGTGCAACATCATCAGGCGCATGTGGCGGCGTGCGCGGCAGAGAACAATATCGACGGTCCTTATCTGGGCGTTTCGTGGGATGGCACCGGGTACGGCCTCGATGGCGCGATCTGGGGCGGCGAATTTTTTCTCGTGGAAGGCGAGCAGTTCGAGCGCGTCGCCCACTTGCGACCCTTCGGCTTGCCCGGCGGCGATGCCGCGGTCCGCGAAGGCTGGCGCTCGGCGGCCAGCCTGCTGTTCGAGTTAGAAAAGAAAGGAATCCCGGGTCTCGCAACAGCGGCGCGACCCGGGGCACCCCACGTCAACGAGGATGAGTTAATTCGAGATGGGGTGCCCCACGTCTCGCTGTTTTTGCGAGACGTGGGAACCACGGAGCCCTCGACAGGGAAGCCCCGATTGGATGCCGCGCGGGTTCGTTCTATGCTCGAACGCGGAATCAACGTGGTGCCGACCACCAGCGTCGGCCGGTTGTTTGATGCCGTGGCCTCCATCAGCGGCGTTGCCCGCGAGAACCGCTTCGAAGGTCAGGCGGCCATGCTCCTCGAAAACGAAATTGGGGCTTTGCGCACGGAAGAGGCGTATCCTTTACCGGGTGGGGACTGGGGTCCGCTCATCCCGGCAGTGGTGGCCGACCAGCGTGCCGGAATCCCGGTTTCCGTAATCGCCGCCAGGTTCCACAATGCGCTGATCGCATGGATTGTGGAAGTGGCGGAGCGAACGGGATTGAAGCAGATCGTGTTCAGCGGCGGCGTGTTCCAGAACCGCTATTTGACGGAGCGGGCCGCGGCAGCGCTCGAAGCGCGCGGATACGCGGTGCACACCCACCGGCGAGTTCCGCCCAACGATGGCGGCATCGCGCTGGGGCAAGTGGTGCTGAGTCAACCGTAGCGCTGGCGTCCCGCCGGCTGTCGCGAGCGCATCTTGCGCTCGCTGTCGGCGCGGGTCGCGATTGGTGCAGGCGAGACGCCAGCGCTACGAAGACGGGCAAGATCGGGAAGGGCATGCCTTCAGGCGTGCCGAAGATGCGCTGAAAGATTTGCGGCTTTAGCCGCTGGGGAGACTCTCTCATGTGCCTCGCAGTTCCAGGCCGCCTGGTCGAAATCATCGATGGAGGTGACATCGCCTTCCGCGTCGGCAAGGTCGACTTCGGCGGCATCCGCAAAGACGTCAACCTGGCATACACGCCCGAAGCCGAAGTCGGGAAGTACGTCCTGGTCCACGTTGGATTTGCCATCAGCATCATCGACGAGGACGAAGCCAAGCGCGTCTTCCAGTATCTGGAGGAGATGGGCGCATTGAAAGAGGAACTCGGTGAAATTCCTCAGTGAATATCGCGACCAGAAAGCCGCCGAACAGCTAGCGCGAGCGATCCACCAGAAAGTCAAGCGCCCGTGGACCATCATGGAAATCTGCGGCGGCCAGACGCATACCATCGTCAAGAACGGCCTGGAAGATCTGCTACCGCGCGAAATCACATTGGTACACGGGCCAGGTTGCCCGGTGTGCGTCACTCCGATTGAATTGATCGACAAGGCTGTCGCCATCGCCAAGCGCACCGATGTGATCTTCTGTTCGTTCGGCGACATGCTGCGCGTTCCCGGATCGTCGAAAAGTCTGTTCGATGTGAAGGCCGAAGGCGGCGACGTGCGCATCGTCTATTCGCCGCTCGACGCGCTGAAGCTGGCGAAGGCCAATCCGCAGAAGCAGGTGGTGTTCTTTGCCGTGGGATTCGAAACCACGGCTCCGGCCAATGCGATGTCCGCGTGGCAGGCCGATCATGACGGCGTCGAGAATTTTTCGCTGCTCGTGTCGCATGTGCTGGTTCCTCCCGCGATGGAGGCGCTGCTTTCTTCCGAGACTTGCGTGGTGCAGGGATTTCTTGCCGCCGGGCACGTCTGCACCATCATGGGCTTCGAAGAATATTTCCCGATCGCTGCCAAATACAAAGTCCCGATCGTCGTCACCGGATTCGAGCCGCTCGACATTCTGGAAGGCATTCACATGACGGTGTGCCAGCTGGAAGAAGGACGGCACGAAGTCGAGAACCAGTACAGCCGAGCGGTGCGGCGGGAAGGGAATCGTCCGGCGCAGAAGACGATTGCGGAAGTGTTTGAAGTGAGCCCGCGCGAGTGGCGCGGCCTGGGCGAGATTCCCGCCAGCGGCTTCCAGCTGCGCGAACGATTTCAGAAATACGATGCCAACCGCCGCTTCCCATTTACGGGCGAGCCGGCGCACGAATCGCCGGAATGCATCAGCGGACTGATTCTGCAAGGCATCAAGAAACCTCACGACTGCCCGGCGTTTGCCGTGAAGTGCACGCCGGAAAATCCGCTCGGCGCACCCATGGTATCGTCGGAAGGCGCATGCGCGGCTTACTATCACTATGGCAGACGCCAAAACACCAGCGTTCAACCTTAGTTGTCCGGTACCCCGAGTCGCTGACGATCGCATCGTTCTGGCGCACGGCGGCGGTGGACGCCTGACCCATCAGCTCATCGAAAAGATTTTTATGCCTGCCTTCTCGAACGACATGCTCGAGCAGCGGCATGATGGCGCGGTTCTTCGGATAAACGGATCGCGTCTGGCCTTCACCACGGATTCATTCGTCGTGCGCCCGCTGATTTTTCCCGGTGGCAACATTGGAGATCTGGCTGTCTACGGCACGGTGAACGATCTGGCCATGTGCGGCGCTCGCCCGCTTTACCTGAGCGCGGGATTCATTCTCGAAGAAGGATTAGAGATGAACACGCTGCGCGCGGTCGTCACCTCCATGCAGCAAGCCGCGGCGAAGGCCAACGTGAAGCTGGTCACGGGCGATACGAAAGTCGTCGACAAAGGCAAAGGCGACGGGATATTCATCAACACCTCGGGCATCGGACTCATCGAGGAGTTCCCGGGTCTCGCAAACCCGGCGAGACCCGGGGCACCCCCAGTTAAGAACGAAACAACAGAACCGGGGGTGCCCCACGTCTCGCCGATTTTGCGAGACCCTTCGGCAGGCTCAGGGGAGGCTGTTGGAGAGTGGCCAGCCATGATCGGACCTGCGTCGGTTCAGGTTGGCGACGCAATCATTGTCAGCGGTGACCTCGGACGCCACGGCATTGCGATTCTTTCTGTGCGCGAAGGCCTGGAATTCGAATCACCGATTCTCAGTGATTGCGCGAACCTCTGGCCCGCGGTCGAAGCGCTGCTGAATGCAGGAATCGAAATTCACTGCCTGCGCGATCTGACCCGCGGCGGACTGGCGACCACGCTGAACGAGATTGCCGGCGACCGCAACATCTGCATCAAGCTGGAAGAGACATTGATCGCGGTCGACGAGACGGTGCAGAGCGCCTGCGAAATTCTCGGCCTTGATCCGCTGTATGTGGCGAATGAAGGACGCTTCGCGGTCTTCGTTCCCGCCGCGCAAGCCGAGGCCGCGCTTGCAGTGATGAAGCAGGTTCCGGTGTCCGCAGGATCCGTCCGCATTGGAAAAGTAGAAGAGAGTCCCTACCGCACGGTGGTTCTGCAAAGCCGAATCGGCGGCAACCGCGTGGTCGACATGCTGAGCGGAGAGCAACTGCCGAGGATCTGCTAGTAGCGCCGCCGTCCTCGCCGCCACTGCCGGGGATAAGGGGAGGCCGCCGGGTTTCCGCTTCACGCAAGCGAGCGCAAGATGCGCTCGCGACAGCCGGCAGGACGCCAGCGCTACGGGAGGTATCCGTGGAATCACTAACTAGCAATTCTTACTCTCTCCGCAACCCCCTGATTCCACAGCATGTTAACCCCCCGTGACCCTGATCACGCCTGCCCGTGAGAATTATCACTGCCGGGTTTCATGAGAAGCCGACAATGGAGAGCGGAATTATGTTTATGCTGTACCTACGGAGGTAGGAAAATTATGACGTCCGTGATGACACCTCCGGGAGTAAAAACTCCCGCAGACTACATTGAATCCGTGATGATCAGTGTGAAAGCGAAGAACCCCGCCGAGCCCGAGTTCCATCAGGCGGTTGCTGAAGTGTTCGACTCTCTCAGGTTGGTCCTTGCGAAGCATCCCGAGTATCAGTCGGCGCGTTTGCTCGAAAGAGTGGTCGAGCCCGAGCGCGTCCTTATGTTCCGCGTGCCGTGGTTTGACGACCAGGGCAATATTCAAGTCAACCGTGGATTCCGCATCGAGATGAACAGCGCCATCGGCCCCTACAAGGGCGGACTGCGCTTCCATCCCAGCGTGAATCTTGGCATCCTGAAGTTCCTGGCCTTCGAACAGGTCTTCAAGAATTCGCTCACCACGCTGCCCATGGGCGGCGGCAAGGGCGGATCGGATTTCGATCCCAAGGGCAAGAGTGATAACGAAGTGATGCGCTTCTGCCAGAGCTTCATGACCGAACTGCAACGCCACATCGGCCCCGACACCGACGTCCCGGCCGGCGACATCGGCGTTGGCGGACGCGAGATCGGATTCCTGTTCGGCCAGTACAAACGGCTGCGCAACGAATTCACCGGCGTCCTCACGGGCAAGGGCCTGGGCTGGGGCGGATCGCTGATTCGTCCGGAAGCCACTGGCTATGGCTGCGTGTACTTCGCCAGTGAAATGCTGAAGAGCAAGAAGCAGACGCTCGAAGGCAAGATCTGCCTGGTTTCAGGCAGCGGCAACGTCTCGCAATACACCATCGAGAAGCTGCTCGATCTCGGCGCGAAGCCCGTCACCGTGTCCGACTCGAACGGTGTGATCTACGATCCCGATGGCATCGATCGCGAGAAGCTGGCTTATGTCATGGAGCTGAAGAACGTGAAGCGTGGACGCATCCGCGACTACGCCGACAAGTTCAAGAAAGCGATCTTCATGCCCACCGACATCAAGCTGGAGCATAACCCGCTGTGGAACGTGAAGGCGGATTGCGCGTTCCCGAGCGCCACGCAGAATGAAATCACCGCGAAAGATGCGGCGAACCTGTTGAAGAATGGCATCAAGGTTGTGGCCGAGGGCGCGAACATGCCGTCCACGCTCGAAGCGACCAAGATGTTCCTCGATGCCAAGATCCTGTACGGACCGGCCAAGGCTGCCAATGCGGGCGGCGTGGCCACGTCTGGCCTCGAAATGGCCCAGAACAGCGCACGTCTGAGCTGGACCCGCGAGGAAGTAGACGACCGTCTGCACAAGATCATGATCGCCATCCACCGGAACTGCTTCGAAACGGCCGAGAAATACGGCACGCCCGGCAACCTGGTGAACGGCGCCAACATCGGCGGCTTCCTGAAAGTAGCCAACGCGATGTTGGATCAGGGCCTGGTGTAGTTGGTTGTGAAGTCAACACAACGAAAATGGGTGCCCCAGGTCTCGCTGAAGTTACGAGACCTGGGAATGCCCGTTTCCTGAGAGTCCCGAGGTTCCCATGTCTCGCAAAATCGGCGAGACATGGGGCACCCTCTTCATTTCTTCATTTCTTTCAGGAGCCCTGAGTCGCCTTTTCACCCGGGGGCCCGAAGCCGTAGCCCTCGTCCATCGCCCGCCGAAACTTTTCCCGCTCTTCCGGACTCATGTTGCGGCAGCGCCCGCGGAACCGGCGTCCGCCGTGCCCTCCCGGCCCGCCGTGGTGCAGCCCGCCAAACAGAATACGGCACAGCGCCAGCAATCCCAGGGCTTGCCAGAAGGTAAGCACGCGCCAGCCAAACAACGGAGGCAGCAACCAATTCCACAAGTGCATCACCACCTCGCCGCCGATAAAGAGAAACAGCGGAATCGCCACAATGGCCAGCGGCACGATCCAATACCATTTCCTTCTCATATTCGTCCTCATTTCATAAATTCGTCGTACACCTGCTGCAAGCGCTCGCGCAGATGCAGGACCGCATAGCGCTTGCGCGACAACAGCGTATTCACACTCACGCCGGTCTCGTCGGAGATCTGCTTGAAGCTGCGGCCTTCGAACTCATACGCCACGAACACCTCGCGCTGCTCCTTGGGCAACTCGTCGAGCGCCAGCTCCAGCTCATCGAGCAGCACGTTGCGGGCATAAAGCGCCTCGGGCCCCGCATCGGGAGAAGGCAGCAGATCTTCGAACTGCATCCAGTCGCTGTCGCCATCCTCGTCCGCGACTGCGATGTCGCTGAAGTTTTCCGGCTCCTGCTTGCGGAAGAGGTCGGTGATGCGGTTGCGCGCCACGCGAAACAGCCAGCCGGTGACGTGCTCGATCGGCATCAGCAACCGGTTCGCTTCCACCAGCCGGTAAAAGACGTCCTGCAGAATGTCCTCCGTGTCGAGTGGATCAGGCACACGCCGGCGAATAAAGTTGCGCAGCCGGGACTGCTCCCGCTTGACCACCTCGGAAATGCGCTGGTCCTGTTCCAGTGCCATGCGTTCGAGTGCCATCCGCTCGACTGCCATGTACGTCGGGCTCGCCGCGTCATTCATCCACTGCTGTAGACGAATGAGGAGGTGCGAATATTGTAGGGGCGCTGGAGTTCTGGCGGTCGCCAAGAACCACGGATCGCGGTGAAATTCTGTTGACCTGTCCGAAGGCGCAAAAAGTCAAGACCACCGTCGCGCACTGCCTGCACCTGAAAAGATGCAATGCGACGTTAAGCGATTGAAAGGAAGCAGCTTCTCGTGTTTAAGCATTGTGTAAATAAAATGTCGCATCTTATTGATAATGCACGATATAGAGTGTGTCGGTAAATCGGTTTAACTTGCCCCTAGGGCGAGGGATTTCGCCGGCGACCTTCGGGAAGGGGAAGCTCCATCGTGTCGCTTCATCGCCGTCGTAGGCGTCGAGCGAGGCATTCCTGAGACTGATCCGGGGTGTGCTTCAGCACCTAGGCTCGGAATATGCTCGACATCGATGTACCATATACGGTACGCTAAAAAAGCGGTCAAAAGTGAAAGCTCGGAGTTTGCCAAGTAAGGCCGATGAACCCGTCGACAAAGTTGTGAGGCAACAAAAACGGATTCCTGCGATTTTCTTCTGCACGGAAAGTGGCGCAGAACCGGTAAGAAAATGGTTGAAGAGCCTCACGGGGGAAGATCGAAAGCGAATCGGTGAAGATATCAAAACCGCAGAGTTTGGCTGGCCGGTTGGGATGCCCGTTTGTCGGCCGATGGGCCAGGGTGTCTACGAGGTGCGGACGAACTTAATGCAGAACCGGACTGCCAGAGTTCTGTTCTACATCGACAAAAGATCGCGAATGGTTTTGCTTCAGGGGTTCATCAAGAAAACGGGTAAGACGCCGAATGAGGATCTGGCACTTGCGAAGAGCAATATGAGCAAGCACCAAAGAGGGCTACGATGAGCGCAAAGAAAACGCGTATGAAACAGGATCGCAGCGGTTCGACCTTCGACAGTTTCCTCGAGGAGGAAGGAATCCGCGAAGAAGTGGAAGCGGTTGCCATCAAGCGAGTGCTGGCCTGGCAGCTGTCGCAGGCGATGCGGGAGCAGCAGAAGACCAAGCAGGCGATGGCAAAGGAGCTGCGCACCAGCCGTTCTCAGCTGGATCGCCTACTCGATCCTGAGAACGCCGCGGTGACGCTCGATACGATGAGCCGCGCGGCGAAGGCGCTGGGGAAGCGCCTCGTGGTTCGTGTCGAAGACGCCAAACGGAAGCGAGAGCAAC
>CAVRDS010000054.1:0-219777 GCA_963719865.1 uncultured Acidobacteriota bacterium
TAGCAGTCCGTGGTGAAAGTCTGGATGCGCGGGTGGAAGAAAGTTGAACGAGGTCGACCGCGTTGGTTCGTACACTGCGGTCATGGCAATGGGGAAAAGAATCAAGGAGCGGCGAGAGCAGACTGAGTTCTGGGTGGCGCACACGGAGTTGCCACGAACTGCGGGGCATCCGTTTTATGAGCGTCTGAACCAGTTGTTGGCCGAGCGGGGGTTCGACGAGTTCGTCGAAGGCGAGTGTGCGCGATTCTATGCGGAGACGATGGGTCGGCCGTCGTTGACGCCGGGGCGGTACTTTCGCTTGCTGCTGATCGGCTATTTCGAAGGCATCGACGGGGAGCGTGGGATTGCGTGGCGGGCGGCGGATTCGCTGGCGCTGCGGCGGTTTCTGGAGTTGGAGTTGAGCGAGCAACCGCCGGATCATTCGACGATTTCGCGGACGCGGCGGTTGATCGACGTGGAGACGCATGAGGCAGTGTTCGGCTGGGTGCTAGAGTTGCTGGCGGAGAAAGGATTGTTGAAGGGCAAGACGATTGGTGTCGACGCCACGACGCTGGAGGCGAACGCGGCCATGCGCTCGATTGTGCGGCGCGACACGGGCGAAGGTTACGAGGAGTTTCTGCGGCGGCTGGCCGAGGAGTCGGGAATCGCGACGCCGACCAGGGAGCAGTTGGCGAAGCTGGACCGCAAGCGGGCGAAGAAGGGATCGAACGACGATTGGGTGAATCCGCACGATCCGGAGGCGGGAATCACCAAGATGAAAGATGGGCGCACGCACCTTGCTTACAAGGCTGAGCATGCGGTGGATCTGGAGACGGGAGCGGTGGTGGCGGTGACGGTGGCTACGGGCGACGCTGGCGACACGGAAACGATTTTGGAGACATTGCCGCAAGCGGGCGAACATCTCGCGGAGGTCGCGTGTGCGACCAACAACGAAGAAGTCGGTGAGCGCGTGCAGGCGGAAGGGCCGGTGGAAGCGGTGGCGGACAAGGGGTATCACAGCAACGACACGCTGGTGGCGCTCGGGGAAGCGGAAGTACGAACGTATATCTCGGAACCGGATCGGGGACGACGGCGATGGCAAGACAAGCCGGAAGCGCAGCAGGCGGTGTACAGCAATCGGCGGCGCATTCACGGCGAGCACGGAAAACAATTGCTCCGCCGTCGCGGAGAGTTGCTGGAACGCAGCTTCGCACACGCCTATGAGACTGGCGGGATGCGGCGCGTGTACCTCCGGGGACGGGAAAATGTTCGCAAGCGGGTGCTGATTCATGTGGGTGCGCTGAATCTCTCGCTGGTGATGCGGCAGTTATTGGGGAAAGGCACACCGCGCGGCTGGCAGGGTTACTCGGCCGAGGCGATGCTGGCTTCTTTGCGGCTGTGGATGGCACTGCTGGCGCAAGCCGAAGAAAGGATCGCCCTTCCGAACCTGAGGACGCCTGAGTACCCGGTGCAAGTCACAATTTTGCTGCTGTCCGTTGCGGGGTGAGCAAATCACTTCTGCCACGGGCTGCTAGGCGGCACGAGTGAAACTCGTGCCCTTCCCAGTTTCTCATTCCACGCGCGTCTCCCGTGGCAGCCGCCATTGCTAACTGGGCTCCTTTCTCTGCAGCCTGTTTAGCGGTCGCAAGTTACAGGTCTTATATTCATTACAGGTCTTATATTCATTTACGAGGCCTGTTATCTGCGCAACAAAATCAGAATCGACAGTTCTCCTAGCGCCATCATTGCGGTGTTAGCCCATGCTTGATGTGCCTTCCTATCTCGCGCGCATCGCTTATTCGGGCCCGACCACGCCTACAGCCGAGACCCTCCGGGCGATCCATCGCGCGCACCTGCTGACCGTCCCCTTTGAGAATCTTGATATCGCACTCGGGCGCACGATTATCGTCGATGAAGCGGCTATTGTCCCCAAGATCGTCGAGCTGCGGCGTGGAGGATTTTGCTATGAGTTGAATGGCGCCTTCGCGGCGTTGCTGCGGGCGCTGCAATTTCGCGTCACCCTGCTTTCGGCGCGGGTTAGCAGAGCAGGGGGTGGTGAAGGTCCGGAGTTCGATCACCTTACCCTGCGCGTCGATCTTGACCAGCCATGGCTTGCCGATGTGGGATTTGGAGACTCGTTCCTGGAGCCAGTTCGGTTGGAGCCCGGAATGGAGCAGGACGATCCGGCGGGCAAGTTTCGCCTGCAGCCGCTCGGAGAACGCCTGCAACTGGAAAAGCTGAGCCCGGACCGGGTCTGGAAGCGGCAGTACTCGTTCGCACAGCAACCCCGCAATCTCGAGGACTTCGCGGCGATGTGCTCCTATCATCAGACGTCGCCCGAATCGCATTTCACACAGAACCGCATTTGCACGCGGGCCACGGCCGACGGCCGGATCACATTGTCTGGCATGAAAATTATTGTCACGCGCAAAGGCGGGCGCGAAGAAAAGATGTTGTCTTCCGAAGCAGAGCGCGAGCAGGTTCTCGACGAGTCTTTCGGAATCAGACTGTAGCTTGCTGAGTTCGGAGGCGGGGTAGGGATCCTTCGACTGCGGTTATTCTTTGCGCTTTGGCGCAAAGAACAATCCTCGCTCAGGATGACAACGCACAGGATGACAACTCTAACAGCTGAGAACTGAGCTGACGGCTGACGGCTGACGTAATGCTATTTCATCGCGCCGACGCGCACGCCCAGGCGGGACTTGTAGCGCGACGCGGTATTCTCGTGCAGCGTGCCCTTCTGGATGGCCTTGTCGAGAGCGGAGACCGTCTTGCGGTACATCTGCTCGGCGGCCGCCTTGTCGCCCTTGGCGATGGCCTCGCGCAGGTCCCGCAGTTGGCTGCGCAGGCTGGAGGTGTTGGCGCGGTTGCGCGTGGTGCGGCGCTCGGTTTGACGGGCGCGTTTGACCGCCGAAAGATGATTTGCCATGTCTGGTTCGTTACCTTCGTGTAAGCAGAGGATATTCGGGGTAGGTCCGAATTCCTTATTATAGGGGAGCAATTCTGGACTGGTCAAACAGTGAGCAATGAGCTATGAGCAGTGAGCTGAGCAGCGTGCTTGATCCGGGCTGGTCCGTAGCTCACCGCTCATAGCTCATAGCTCCCAAACATGACGGACACACTCGATCGCCTGAAAGTGCTGATCAACTCGTCGACGCCCATCCTCGTGATGGAAACGTCGGAGGAGATGCGTGCCGTCAACATGGTGCGAACGGCCTGTTCCGCACTGAACATGGCGACATTCGAGTGGAGCATCGCCGACGGGCTGCAGCGCTCCGGTTCGGCCGTTCCAGTGGAGAGCCAGAAACCGCCGCTGCAGCCGCGGAGCGACCAGAGCGGTGTATGGAACCAGGGCCGGGCTTCGCAGGTGCGAACGGTTCTTAGTCCCGGCGGCGGGGAATCAGAGCGGCTGGCGCGGGCTGCTATGTCGGCGATGGGATCTGACGCCTCAGCGGCGGCGGCCGCCGGCTCCATTTACAACACGCGCGAACCCGTGCAGGCCCTCGCCAACATGGAATCGATGACAGTCGAAGCTGTCTTCATCCTGAAAGACTTTCATCGCCACATGGACGATCCCGTGGTGGTGCGGCGCCTGCGCGATGTGGGCCAGAAATTTTCCGCCAATCGCCGGACCGTGATCATCACCGCGCCAGAAATTACGGTTCCTGCGGAACTGATCACGCTGGTCGAATACTTCGATCTGCCATTGCCAGATCGTGATCGCCTGCACGACATCATTCACGACACTTTTACGCGGCTCTCGAAGACCTACGCGCTCAAACTACAGCTTGACGCTGCGGGCGTCGATGCCATGTCCGCAAACCTGCGCGGGCTTACCGAAGAAGAAGCGGAGCGTGCGATTTCGCAAGCCCTGGTGACACGGTACGCACTCTGCCCCGAAACCGTCACGGACGTGCTCGAGGCGAAGAAGCAGTTGCTGCGGCATTCGGGGATGCTGGAATTCATCGAGGCCTCCGACAATATGTCAGCCATTGGCGGTCTGGAGAATCTCAAGCACTGGCTGCAGCAGCGCCGCGGTGCTTGGGAGGATTCGGCGCGCGAATTCGGCTTGGAGCCTCCGCATGGCGTGATCATTCTCGGCGTACAGGGATGCGGAAAGTCTCTCTGCGCGCGGGCGGTTGCCGGGGAATGGGAGTTACCTCTGGTGAAGTTTGATACTTCGGCGGTCTACGACAAGTACATCGGCGAGACCGAGAAGCGTATCCGCAAAGTATTTCAAGTGGCAGAGGGATTGGCTCCGTGCGTCCTCTGGATCGACGAGTTGGAGAAGGTATTCGCGGGCAGCGGGCCCGATTCAGCCTCGGCTGACGCGGGAGTTTCTTCGCGTCTTCTCGCTGCGTTTCTTTCGTGGATGCAAGACCGCAAGGCGCCGGTGTTTGTCGCGGCGACGTGCAACAACGTGACGGTGTTGCCTCCGGAATTGATTCGCAAGGGGCGCTTCGACGAGCTATTTTTTGTCGACCTGCCGAACCAAGCCGAACGCCGCCAGATCTTCTTTATTCAAATCGCTAAACGAAAGCGAAATCCGGCGGAGTTCGACCTGGAAAAGGTGTCGCAGGCGGCCAATGGGTACTCCGGAGCCGAGATCGACGCTGCTGTCCAGGGTGCGCTGTACGCAGCGTATTCCGAGAAGAAGCCGTTGACCACACAGTCCCTGCTGGACGCACTAGCTCAAACGGTCCCGCTCTCTACGACCCGGGCCGAGGAGATTGCCACGCTGCGGGATTGGGCAAATACCAGGGCGGTGCCAGCCTCCGCCCGCGACGCCAAGTCCTCCACAGCCTGAGGATTTCCTCTTATTGACGCGCCTCTTGCCCCGGGGTACGCTGTCTTTAATGGTAGTGACTTGCCCGCTGGGCATACGCATTTCGACTCGACCCATCTCCAAGCGAAACCTTGCTTTGTCCGTAGGCAGAAATTGGTGTATCCCAGACCCTGAAACCACCGTTAGCCATTTCACTGTGGAGTGCAAGAACCCACGCCGTAACTTACAAGCATGAAGAAAAGCATCGGGGTTAGCCCCAACATCGAGACATTTTTCGGCACGCGCGACGAGAATGTTCGCCTGCTGGAAGATGGCCTGAAAATCACAATCAATCTGCGGTCGAATGCCATCGAGATCGAAGGCGCCGCCAAGGACGTGGCCCGCGCAGAACAGGTTTTCGCCGATTATGAGAGCCTGCAACGATCCGGGCACGCCTTCAGCAATGGCGACCTCAACAGCATGGTGCGAGTGCTGACTTCCGATCCGAATGCCACGCTGCGGGGTCTGGCCGAGGCCGGGCGTCAGCGTTCGTTTGGACGGCGCACCGTCCAGCCCAAGAGCAGTAACCAGCGCCGCTATCTGGAGGCCATCGAAAAGCATGACATGGTCTTCGGCATCGGCCCGGCCGGCACAGGGAAGACTTATCTGGCAGTTGCCATGGCAATTTCGGCGCTGCTCGCCAAGCGCGTCAACCGCATCATCCTGGCGCGTCCCGCGGTCGAGGCTGGCGAGCGCCTGGGATTCCTGCCGGGGACGCTGCAGGACAAAATCGATCCTTACCTGCGCCCGCTCTACGATGCTCTGTACGACATGCTCGATCCCGAAAAGGTGGATCGCTACCTGGAAAAGAATGTCATCGAGATCGCGCCGATTGCCTTCATGCGCGGGCGCACGTTGAACGATTCGTTCGTCATTCTCGACGAAGCACAGAACACGACTTCCGAGCAGATGAAGATGTTCGTCACGCGCCTGGGATTTAATTCCAAGGCCGTGATTACAGGCGACGTGACGCAGATCGACCTGCCTAACGCTCGGCGCAGCGGCCTGCTGGAAGCCGTTGATGTGCTGAACAAGGTTGACGGATTGGCGTTTGTGCACTTCGACGAGGCCGACGTGGTCCGCCACCATCTGGTGCAGCGCATCGTTCGTGCCTACGACGAGCACAAGGCCCGGGTCGCCGAGCAGCAGATGCTGCTGCTGGCCGAACCCCGCAGTGCCGAGGCCGCGGCCGCGAACGAAAAGATGCCGTCCATCGTGCCCCCCGGGTCAAAGGTGTCGGAAGCTGCGGGATAGACGGTCTCCCTTTCAGAGCATCAGCAAAGGTATTCTGGCTTGATCATTTTGCACAAGAAAGTTGCCGGCTTGAGCGAGCCCTCGCTCTCCCGTTTTGTGCTGCGGGCGCGCCAGACCGTGGGATTGCGAGGCGCGGTGAATGTGCTGGTAACCACCAGTTCCGCCATGCGCTCGCTCAATTTGCAGTTCCGCGGCCAGAATAAGGCCACCGACGTCCTGTCTTTTCCGGCCGCATCGATCGCCACCAACGGCAAAAAAGCTTTGGCCGGTGAAATCGCGATTTCTGCGGAGATTGCCGCGCAAAACGCCGCGCGCCTTGGTCATCCCGTCGCTCTGGAAATCAAGATCCTGGTTCTGCATGGAATTCTTCATTTGGCGGGCTTCGATCATGAGCGCGATAATGGTCAGATGGCGCGCAAGGAAGCGAAATGCCGCCGGGCTCTCCGGCTTCCGGTCAGTTTGACGGAACGCGGCCTGGCCGGGGAAATAACCACAAAGGAAACGAAGTATCACGAAGGAAGCCTGACGGGTGAATCCTCCGTGAGGCCTCGTTTCGTTGGTGGACGACGTGGAGTTCGGAGGCCGGCATGACCTTTGCCGTCGCCTTCGCGCTGCTGTTGCTGATCGGGCTTTTGACCCTGGTGTCGTATGTGGACCGCGTCTATCAGGAGGCCGGGAAGTTCCTGTCCCGCGAGTTTCAGGACAACATCGACGCCTTCGAGCAGCAAATCGAGCCCAAACTCGGAATCCCCCGCAGCCAAGCCTCGCTGGCGATGGCGGTGCTCACGCAATTGACGACCGCGGTGATTGCGCTGCTAATCGGCTACCTGCTGTTCAGCAATCCGGACTGGGGTGTCTACGAAGTCCTGCAAGCAGGCATCGTCCTGCTCCTGATCGTGATTGTGTGCAATCGTTTTCTTCCCTTCGTCTTCTTCTCTCGCACCAAGGGCGAATGGCTGATTCGGTGGACGTTTTTCTTGCGACTCCTGATATATCTGGTGCGTCCGTTCACCTTGATTCTTGGATTTCTGAAGTCAGTGGCGTCTCTCACGAAGACGAACACAACCGAGGAACCGGAAACTTCGGCGGAAGCGGTAGACGCGCTGATCGAGGCGGGGCAGGAAGAGGGCATCATTCAGGAAGGCGATCGCGATCTGATCCAGTCGGTGGTGGAATTCAGCGGCAAGACGGTGCGCGAGGCCATGAAGCCGCGCCCGGCCATGTTTGCTGTCCCCACCAATACCACGGTGGAGCATTTCATTGAGATGCTGCGCACCAGGCACTACTCGCGCGTGCCTGTATACGAAGGCAGCATTCACAACATCAAGGGCATCGTGTATGCGCAAGACGTGCTGCAGGTCCCGGACAGCGAAGCCCATGTGCGCACCCTGGATACGATCATGCGCCGCGATGTTTACTTCGTCCCGGAAAGCAAGCTGGGCAGTGATCTGCTACGCGAGATGCAGAAACAAAACATCCGCATGGCCATTGTCGTAGACGAGTATGGCGGAGTCGCGGGACTGGTGACCATCGAGGATCTGGTCGAAGAGATCGTGGGTGAGATTCGTGATGAGCGTGACAAGCCCGAAATCATCCGCGAAGGCGAACGGGCATTCATCGTTTCCGGTGGAATGGACGTCGACCGTCTGGATGAACTTTTCGGCAGGAAGCCGGAAGGGAAAGAATCGGCGACGATCGCGGGATTGGTCAGCGAACTGGCCGGCAGAATTCCGCGCAAGGGCGAGGCGGTCGAAGAGCATGGCTTACGCTTTGAAGTGCTCGAATCCACGGACCGTAAAGTCGAGCGCGTGCGAGTCACCGCAGTACAACCGCGGCAGCTGAAGTTAATATGAGAAGCTGCGAGCTACGAGCCGTGAGCTATGAGCCGCGAGCTTTCCCATTCTGCGTATGTCGTCTCCATGAACTACCACCCAGAGGAAAAGAATCAATTCTTCATGACCGTCAAAACCTAGTAAGCTCATAGCTCACAGCTCATTGCTCATAGCTCATCGCTCCCATGCCCTTTCGCTCCGGTTTCGTCTGCATTCTCGGCCGCCCCAACGCGGGCAAGTCCACATTGCTCAATGCGCTGGTGGGCGAAAAGCTGGCCATTATTTCTCCGAAGCCGCAAACCACTCGCAACCGCATTCAGGGAGTAGTTCATATTCCAAAACGCAAGGGGCGCGACGGCGGGCAGATCGTGCTCATCGACACTCCGGGCGTGCACAAGCCGGACAGTTCTCTCGGACGCAAGATGATGGTTGAAGTCCGCGAAGCTCTGGAAGGCAGCGATCTCGTGCTAGTGATCATGGACGTGACCCATAAACTCGATCCCCGAGACGAGTTCGCGCTCGACCTGGTCCGACGCAGCGGGGCCAAAGCTTTTCTCATCCTCAACAAAATCGACCTGATCCGCGAAAAATCGAAACTGCTGCCCATCATTGAGGAATACCGCAAGCTTTACGACTTCGCTGAAGTCTTTCCCATCTCAGCCCTCAAGCGCAACGGGCTGGATGCGCTTCTCGATCGTGTGCTGTCAGTTCTTCCCGCGGGGCCGGCCTATTTTCCGGAAGACCAGATTACCGATCAGCCGGCGCGATTCATGGCGGCCGAGATCATTCGCGAGCAAGTTCTGCTGAATACCAGCGAAGAAATTCCGTACGCCACTACCGTCATTGTCGAAAGCTTTGAGGAAGGGAAGCGGCTGACGCGAATTGCGGCCACAATCTATTGCGAACGTGACGGGCAAAAAGGAATTCTGGTGGGCAAAGGCGGGCGCATGCTGAAGAAAATCGGAACATCGGCCCGGATCCAGATCGAGCGCATGCTCGGAACCAAGGTCTTCCTGGAGCTTTACGTCAAAGCCGAGCCAGGATGGCGCGATTCCCGCAGCTTTGTGAGCGAGCTCGATTGGCGCCGCCAATTGGAACAACGCATGCTGCAGCAAGGCCCAGACGAATCGATGGAAGCCCTGCGCGGAATACCCGGCCCCACAAAAGACTGAAGTTGTGATAAGGTAGCGGGCGCCTCGAAAGAGGCAGCAGCCTTGCCCATTCTTCATCCCTGCCAGTAGAATCGATTAGGCCACTGGGGCGACGGCAACAAGGACAAACGAACCCATTATGGAAGCTGGGGATTCTACCGAGGGAAGCCTTCCGGAGTACGACTTCGATCCAGAGAAGTTAAGCCTGCGTGTGCGGGTCATGCTCGCCGCCGACCGCAGGTCTGTCGATCCGGTCGTCGAGCAGGTCATGCAAGCCGTGCGCGAAATGAAGTCCGTGAACGGCAAGGAAGAGGCCATCGAGCTGGCTCTTCAGGAAGCCCTGGCCAACGCCGTTGTGCACGGGGCGAAAGAAGATCCCAACAAAGTCGTGGAATGCCTGGTGATGTGCGATGAGCAGCGCGGGCTTCTCATCATTGTGCGCGATCCCGGGGAAGGGTTCGATCCTGAGGCGATTCCCACTTGCACTATTGGTGAAAACCTCTATTCCAATCACGGCCGCGGAATTTTCCTCATCAACCAGCTCATGGACGAGGTGAAGTTCCACAAGAACGGCACTGAGATTCACATGGTAAAGAGGTAGGCCCCCGAAATATCTGTGCCGTTACAAGCGCTTTGCTCTGAAGTCCTCGCCTGAGCCTTACTCGTTCGCGGTAATCCCCAAGGCTTTCATCTTCCGGTAAAGGTGGCTGCGTTCAAGGCCGAGCACTTCCGCGGCGCGCGTTACATTGCCGTGATTTTCATCCAGCTTTTTCAGGATGTAATCGCGCTCGTAGGCATCGCGGGCCTGGTGCAGGGTAGAGAATTCGCTCTTCGGGGCGCGGCGGCTCCCATCGCGGTAAACCAGCGGAGGCAAATGCTTGTTCTCGAAGCGCGTCGTCGTCGGATTCATGATGACGATGCGCTCGATGACGTTGCGCAATTCGCGCACGTTGCCTGGCCAGGAATAGCGCATCAGAACTTCGATCGCATCGTCGGTAATCTCTCGCGGACGGCGCCCGTACGTAGCCGCCAGTTCCTTGAGAAAATGCCGCGTCAGAAGCGGAATATCTTCCTTGCGTTCACGAAGCGGCGGAACGAAAAAAGGGATCACGTTGAGGCGGTAGAAAAGGTCTTCGCGAAAATTACCGCGCGAAATTTCCTCTTCCAGGTCTTTGTTGGTCGACGCAATGACCCGCACGTCGACCGTAATCGTCTCGTCGCTGCCTACGGGCGTAAAGCGCTGCTCCTCCAGGGTGCGCAATACCTTTGACTGCGTCTTCAAGCTCATGTCGCCGACTTCATCGAGGAAGAGCGTGCCGCCGTGAGCGCGCTGGAACTTTCCTTCTTTGTTGGCGGCGGCTCCGGGAAACGAACCCTTGCAGTGTCCAAAAAGTTCGCTCTCGATCAAGTCTTCGGGAATCGCCGCGCAGTTGACCTCAACGAAGGTCTCGTCTTTGCGCAGGCTCTGCGCGTGAATAGCATGCGCCACAAGTTCTTTGCCCGTGCCCGATTCGCCGTAGATCAGGACGCGACCGTTGGTCGGAGCCATCAACCCGATCTGCTGGCGTAGAGCCTTCATCGGGATACTGCTGCCGACGATTAGGCTCTTGGCCTGAAGCTGCTTTTTCAGATCTACGTTTTCGCGCTGCAGCTTCTTCGCTTCGATCGCGTTCTTGACCAGGATCAGCGTCTTTTCCATGCGCAGCGGCTTTTCCAGGAAGTCGTAAGCTCCCAGCTTGGTCGCGCGCACGGCGGTTTCAATCGTGCCGTGGCCCGAGATCATGATTACTTCCGGAGGATTGTCGAGGTCGCGGATTTTGGCCAGCGTATCCAGGCCATCCGCGCCAGGAAGCCATATGTCGAGCAAGACCACATCGAACGGACTTTTGCGCAGTAGATCGAGACAAGCTTCGCCGGTTGCGGCGGATGAAGGAGAATAGCCTTCATCGGCGAGGATTCCCGCCAAGGAATCGCGGATTCCCGCTTCGTCGTCAACGATGAGGATGTTAGGCATGTTGGGCGGGCGCGGCCGTCGACATGGGCTCCGGAACCACGGGAAGCTCTACGATGAAGCGAGTGCCCATCGGCCGGTTTTCCTCCACGCGAATCGAGCCATGGTGATCTTCGACGATGCGGTTCACGATCGCAAGCCCCAGACCGGTGCCGCGTTTCTTTGTGGAAAAATAGGGCAGGAACAATTTTTCCTTCAGTTCGCGCGTCACCCCGTGGCCGGTATCGGCAACCATGATCTCGATCGCGTCGCGGCTGGCGACCAGTGTCGTGGAGATTTCAATCTCGCGCACGATCGAATTCTGCGATGCCTCCGCCGCATTGTCCACAAGATTGGCGATTGCTCGTTTGATGGCCTCATGGTCGGCCAACACCTGCGGCAGATCCGTTCCCAGTGATTTGTGCAGGCTGATCCCGTCCAGCCTGCCATTGAACATCGAAAGAGCGCTTTCGATGATTTCATTAATGTCAGCTGGCTGCGGCTTGGCGACCGGGAAGCGCGCCAACGTAGAAAATTCGTCCACCAATTGCCGCACGGTCTCGACCGCGCCGGCGATGGTATCAGCACATGCCCGTATTACATCCTGAGAAACCGGATCCGCAGGAGTGGAGCGGTCCAGATGTCTCTGTATGCGCTCGGCAGACAAGGCGATCGGGGTGAGAGGATTTTTGATCTCATGGGCCACTCTGCGCGCGACCTCGCGCCAGGCAGCCTGCTTCTGCGCCTTTAGCAGATCGGAAAGATCTTCAAACACGACCACGTATCCCGAGCGGTCCCCGTGATGTTTCAGCGTGGCCACGGTGACGGCTACATTTAACGGGCCGTGAGGCAGTTGCATCTCCATCTGACTGGTCGTGATACCCATGCGGTCGGCGCGACGAAGAAGCGGCTCGAAGTCTTCAACCACTTCCGCAGGGAACACTTCATGCAGCGACGCGCCGCGCAGAATCAGGCTCGATTCGTCATGTCCGGCATCGGGATGGAACATGCGCAGCAAGGCATGGTTGACGTGGGTGACGCGCCCGCCAGCTTCCAGCGAAAGCACGCCCGTGGGAATGCTTTCGAGGATGGTCTCCATCTGGCGGCGGCGCTGATCCAGTTCCGCATTGGCGGCGCCCAGATCGAGGCTGGACGCTTCGATCTGGCGGCGGCTGGCCTC
This sequence comes from uncultured Acidobacteriota bacterium, assembly GCA_963719865.1. GTDB lineage: Bacteria > Acidobacteriota > Terriglobia > Terriglobales > Acidobacteriaceae > Sulfotelmatobacter. The sequence continues at coordinate 12,212 of CAVRDS010000054.1, forward strand.
CAAGTCTTCCGCCATACGATTGAAGGAGCGCACCAGGTCCCCAATTTCATCGGCGGCTTTCACATCCACGCGATAATCGAGGCGGCCGCGCGAAATTTCGCGGGTCGCTTCGGCCAACGCTGCCAGTGGACGCGTTACCAACTTGGCCAGAAATAATGCCAGCCATGTGGTGACGAACAAAACCATCATGGTCAGCAGCAAGAGAAGACCCATGTAAGTCTGGCGGACGCGTCGCCGTTCCCGGCTCAACTGAAAATAGCGCTGCTGGCTGGCTTCGATCTGATGCACCGTCTGCGAGAACTCGTGGGGAAGCGGAACCGCAGCCAGGATCATCCCGTCATTTTTCACCGCGGCGGCGCCCAGCGTGTAATCGGTATCGTGCCATGTAAATCGGGCAGGGCGACCGGCGGCAGCCTCGGTCAAGGGAAGTCTGGATTTCAGCACCGGCCAGGGTGCGGGTGCGTTGAAACTGGCTTCCGCGTTTCCGTCGAGTACGGCGATGGCGAACCCGCCCTGCAACGTCAGTTCGTGATGCTGAAATTGCTGTACGACCCCGGAAAAGCTGTGACCGGAAAAAGCCCGGTCGATCACTGGAGAAGCGGCGATGGCGGTGGCTTCCGCACGGGCATTTTGCTGCGCATATCGGGCTAGCAGTGAGGTCATGGCTTCTGTATCGGCGCGAACTTCTTCCACCGGGGTCGAGAACCACTTGTCAATGGAGCGGTTCATCAGTCCGTAGGCAAACCAGTACATGACCATGACTGGAACCGACGAGAGCAGCAGCGCTCCTGCAACCATGCGCGTGCGGAACTTGGATCCCAAGACTCCCAGTCGCCGCTCCGCGAACAGCTTCAGCAGATTGCGCGCCAGAACAAAAAATAGTGCGACGAAGAGAATCGAGATCAGCAGAGAAAGCGCGTAGAACACAACCGTCTGCTGATTGGTTTCCGGTTGCAGAATCGTGGCATCGAACGCGGTCTGCGAAACCAGAATCGCCAACAGGAGGAAGACCGACACGGCTAGCAGGATGAGAACCCGCTTGCGGTATGAGGCCTTCTCTGTCCGGATTGGTTGAGGTTGCGCCACGGCTGCTCAAGTCCGAACCGCTGCTCGTACGCCCGCCTTCGCGCTTCGGAGATGCCTTGCATTATAGATGCATCTCACCGGCGCGAGATGCGCTGGCGAACCCGGCGAGCAACTAGGGCGGTTCGAAGGAATCGAGTCAGTTCGTGAGAGTTGCCTTCGGGGCAAGCGCCTGGAATATGGCTTGATAGGCCGGCTTGATTTTATAGTTCCGATCAAAGGGCAGGGCCGCGCCGCGCGACCCATGCGAATGTGAGCCGATCCAGGAATATTTGTCAGTGAATCCCCAAGTCTGAATCGCCGTACAGCCCGGATTTTGCAAACACGCCCGCACCACGCCCCCATAAACGTCAGCCTGGGACTGCAAATCTTGTATCGAGGCATTGCCGGCGGAATCGACCGGCAAGGAAACGTCGAGCTCCGTAATATGAACTTGCAGACCCAGCGCGGTCAGGCGGGCAATATTCGCGCGCACCGCAGAGGTGTCAAAATCGAGCTGCGAAATATGGAGCTGCAGACCGACCCCGTCGATGGGAACTCCGCGCTGCTTGAAATCCTTGACCATGGCATAAATCGCATCCGACTTGCGATTCATCCCCTCGCCCTCAGCCTCGTTGTAGAAAAGCAGAGCATGCGGATCGGCCTCGTGAGCCCAACGAAAGGCCTTTTCCACGTAGGCTGAGCCTTTACCCGAAAATCCGATTCCCGGCTGGTTGTACCACGGCGAGTCCTTGAACCGGCCGTGCTCGTCCATCGCCTCGTTGACCACATCCCAGGCGAAAACTTGCCCCGCATAGTGTTTCATCACCGTGGAGATGTGTTCCTGTATTAGCTGGGACATCTGCGCCGGGGTGAAGTGCCCTTGCGCCAGCCACTCCGGATTGCTGTGATCCCAAACCAGGCAATGCCCGCGAACTTTTATCCCGTGCGCCAACGCGAAGCGGACCACGGCGTCGCCTTCCCCGAAATCAAAGGAGCCCTTATTTCGCCGTACGACCCACCACTTCATGGCATCCTCGGGCTCGACCATGTTGAATTCGCGAGCGAGAGTCTCCGAATATGCGGCTTCGGAAAATAGAGAAGGACGCACGGCAGAGCCAACGAGAATTCCGGCTTGATCGCCTGCTTGCCGCAAGGTGACGGGAGGACTGGATGCGGCTATAAAGACGAAAAGCAGCAGCTGAACCGCGCAACGCTGAGCCTGCGCCAATCGAGTCATGAATATCACTTACCCGACGGCAAGAACGGTTGTAAAGGGCACATGTCACATTTGGGCTGTGATTTTCCGCAAAAATGTTTGCCCACCCCAACAATCAGCCCATGCATCTCGTTATAAATCTGCACCAAGGCCGGACGGTGCACGGTGCTCATGGGCGATGGACGGTGCGCGGCTCCGTAAAAGCCAGATGCGAGTCCCGGAGCCCGGCCAACCGCCTGCTGTTCTAACTCTTCAGCGAGCGGTCCCAGAGAACTCTCAAAGAACCTTCGAATATCTTCATAGTTGCTTTGCGTGGGCAAAATCCCATGACGGTCGAGAATGCGTCGCGTGTAAGCGTCAACCACGAATACCGGATGATTTCCGGCATACAAAAGAATCGAGTCCGCAGTCTCCGGCCCGACACCATTCAGGTTCAGCAGTTGCTCGCGCAGCCCGTCCGTAGGCTCAGAAAACATTCGGTCGAGTGAGCCTTCGTATTGCTTGTCCACAAAGGCGACGAAGGTCATGAGGCGCTTCGCTTTTTGGCGGAAATATCCGGAGGGTCGAATCAGCCGCTCCAGGCGCGCCGGCCTGATCCTCCTGATTCCTTCCATGCTCAAGACGTGGGCGCGGCGAAGGTTCCGAAGAGCGCGTTCCACATTCGTCCACGCTGTGTTCTGCGTGAGATAGGCGCCGGCGATCACTTCGAAGCGTGTTCTCGCCGGCCACCAGTGTTGCGCGCCCCATGCACGATAGAGCACGCCGTAATAATTCCGGATCGCGTTTTCTGCGCGGGCTGCGGTCAAGTGAGAAATTCCCAAGGTTGAGTGTAATCGAGCCCATCAATGGCCGCTGAACGCAGCATCGTACGCTCGCTTCGGCTTACTGAAGTGCATGTACCGGAGCAGCCAACATAGGGCTGGAAAAGGCCAAAAATGGGCATTTCTCATCGACTGCAGCGATTTAGTGCGCTCAAACCGTCAGGTGCAAGTACCAAAGTTACTGGCGCAGTAATGCGCTTGCGTTGACAATTTATGTCAACGCGAATGAGCTGCGTTTCTCTCCCAAACGATGGGCAGCCGCTCGCGCCATGCCTTGCACAAGTGTGAGGCATTCGTTCCATCTACGTGGCTAGGAGATCTGCGTATGTCTCAACGGCTGGGTGACCTTCTCGTCAAAGAGAAGATCATTACCCCAGAGCAGTTGGAACAAGCGAATAAGGTTCAGAAAGAACAGAGCTGTCGCCTGGGCTCGGCCCTGGTGAAGCTCGGCTTCCTCACGGATGAGGACGTCACGAATTTTCTTTCCCGCCAATATGGCGTTCCAGCCATCAATCTTTCTTATTTCGAAATTGATCCTGCCGTCGTCAAGCTGATTCCGTTCGAGACCGCCAAGCGCTACCAGATTCTTCCGCTGAGCCGCGTGGGCGCATCGCTCACCATTGCCATGGTCGATCCGACGAACGTGTTCGCCATGGACGACATCAAGTTCATGACCGGCTTCAATATTGAGCCGGTCGTTGCCTCGGAAAGCTCGATCCTGGCAGGCATTGAAAAAGCCTACAGCTCGGGCAAAGAAGAAGACCTCGAAGCCGTGATGCAGTCGATGTCGGAGATGAACGAGAGCGACGTCGAACTGCAATCGGATGAACAGCAAATCGCGCTCGAGGAACTGGAAAAAGCCGCCGACGAGGCTCCGGTCGTCAAGCTGGTCAACGTCGTGCTCGGGGATGCGGTCAAGCGTGGAGCCAGCGACATCCACATCGAGCCCTACGAGAAAGAATTCCGCGTCCGCTTCCGTATTGACGGCGTGCTGCAGTCGATCATGACTCCGCCGTTGAAGTTGAAAGATGCGATCACCTCCCGCCTGAAGATCATGGCAAAGCTCGACATCAGCGAAAAGCGGCTACCGCAAGACGGCCGCATCATGCTGAAGATGAATATTGCAGGCCGCAAAAAGCAGCTCGATTTCCGCGTCAGCACGCTGCCCACCCTATGGGGCGAGAAGATCGTGCTCCGCTTGCTCGATAAGGAAAATCTGCGCCTCGACATGACCAAGCTCGGTTTCGAAGCCGAGTCGCTGGTGAAGTTCGAAAAAGCCATTTTGAAGCCCTACGGCATGGTGCTGGTTACGGGGCCGACCGGATCGGGCAAGACCAACACTCTGTATTCATCGATTTCCCGCTTGAACCAGCCCGACACCAACATCATGACGGCGGAAGATCCGGTCGAATTTCAGCTGCAAGGCGTCAACCAGGTGCAGATGAAAGAGCAGATCGGACTGAACTTCGCGGCTGCCTTGCGATCGTTCCTGCGGCAGGACCCCAACATCATTCTGGTCGGCGAAATTCGAGACTTTGAAACCGCTGAAATTGCCATCAAGGCCGCGCTTACCGGCCACCTTGTGCTCTCGACGCTGCACACCAACGGCGCTCCCGAAACCATTACGCGACTGATGAACATGGGCATCGAGCCGTTCCTGGTGGCGACGTCGGTGCACTTGATCTGCGCCCAGCGCCTGGTGCGGCGTATCTGCAAAGACTGCATTGAGCCCATTGACGTGCCTCCGCAGACCTTGATCGACGCCGGCTTTAGTCCCGAAGAATCGAAGACCATCAAGATCCAGAAGGGGAAAGGCTGCACGGTTTGCAACAACACTGGATACAAAGGCCGCTGCGGCTTGTACGAAGTAATGGAAGTTGACGACGAGGTTCGGGAGTTGGTTCTGGTCGGCGCCTCCGCCGTGGAATTGAAGAAGAAGGCCATCGAGCGCGGCATGATCACGTTGCGCCGCAGCGGTTTGATCAAAGTGGCGGCGGGTATGACCACGCTCGAAGAAGTCGCGCGCGAAACGATTCACTAGTTGGCTTTAGTCCACGAAAGGGAAGGAATTTCTTATGGGTCTGTCGTTAAGCGATCTGCTTAAGAGAATGCTGGAGATGAATGGCAGCGATTTGCACATTACCACCAACTCGCCGCCACAAATTCGCGTGCATGGCCATCTGGTGCCGCTCGATCTCCCGCAGATGACGCCTGCCGAAACCAAGCAGCTGGCCTACAGCGTAATGACGGACTCGCAGAAGCATCGCTTTGAAGAGAGCCTTGAACTCGATTTCTCGTTCGGCTTGAAGGGCTTGGCCCGCTTCCGTGCCAACGTCTTTAACCAGCGCGGCGCCACTGCCGCCGTTTTCCGTGTGATTCCGTTCGAGATCAAATCGTTCAACCAGCTCGGCCTGGTTCCAGTCGTCAGCAAGCTCTGCGACAAGCCTCGCGGACTCGTGCTGGTCACGGGACCGACCGGATCGGGCAAGTCCACCACGCTGGCCGCCATGATCGACAAGATCAACAGCGAACGCCACGACCACATTCTGACCATCGAAGATCCAATCGAGTTCGTGCACATGAACAAAAACTGCGTGATCAACCAGCGCGAACTGCACGCCGATACCAAGAGCTTCAGCGACGCGTTGCGCGCCGCCCTTCGCGAAGACCCCGACGTCGTGCTGATCGGCGAAATGCGCGACCTGGAAACCATCGAGTCGGCGTTGCGTATCGCGGAAACCGGCCACTTGACCTTCGGCACCTTGCACACCAACTCGGCGACATCGACCATCAACCGTATCATCGACGTCTTTCCGGCGCACCAGCAGCCGCAGATTCGCGCCCAGTTGTCGCTGGTGCTGGAAGGCATCATGTGTCAAAGCCTGGTTCCCAAGATCGACGGCAAAGGCCGGGCCATGATTATGGAAATTCTGGTGCCGAACGCCGCAGTGCGCAACCTGATCCGCGAAGACAAAATTCACCAGATCTATTCGTCGATGCAGTCGGGACAGGAAAAGTTCGGAATGCAGACCTTCAACCAGTCGCTGGCGACAGCCTATTTTCAGAAGTTGATCTCGATGGAGACCGCTATGGCGCGCTCCAGCAACGTCGACGAATTGACAGAAATGATTAACCGGGGAGCAAGCTTGTTGACCCGGCCGACTACGGCGGGAACAACCCTGGCTCGGGGAGCCGCGCCCTCCAAGCACTAGCGCGGTTGGAACATAACTTTAGAAAGAGCTTAACGTTCACACAGCAGCAACGAGAATCAGGAGAAGCTAAACCATGCCAGTCTTTACATTTTCGGGCAAAGATGCGTCGGGACAGAAAATTTCCGGAGAACGGATCGCGGCCAACAAACAATCGCTGGCGCAGACCCTGCGCCGCGAGCGCATCACTCCGGGTGCCATTCGCGAAAAAGGCAAAGAATTTTCGATGCCTACCTTCGGTAGCAGCAAGGTCGGGACCAAGGACATCGCCATCTTCTTCCGCCAGTTCTCAGTCATGATCGACGCCGGCCTGCCTCTGGTGCAGTGTCTGGAGATTCTGGCCGCGAACCAGGAAAATCCGACCTTCCAGAAAACGCTGACGGGCGTGCGGACCACGGTGGAAGGTGGCTCTACACTGGCCAATGCCATGCGCCAATACCCCGCCATCTTCGACGACCTCACCACCAACATGATCGAGGCCGGCGAAACCGGCGGTATTCTCGACATCATTTTGCAGCGCCTGGCAATTTACGTGGAAAAGGCGGTGCGCCTGAAGGCGGCGGTGAAGTCCGCGCTGATCTACCCGATCGCGGTTGTGAGCATGGCCGCTCTGATTGTCGGCGCACTGCTCAAATGGGTGGTGCCCATTTTCTCCAACCTGTTTGCCGGGCTGGGAGTCGACTTGCCGCTGCCAACACGCTTCGTGATGGGCCTGAGCGCGGCCGTGCAAGCGTTTTGGTGGGTCGTTCTCGTAGTCGGGGCTGCCCTGTTTTTCGGCATCAAGCAGATTCGCAAGCATCCGCGCGGACGCTATTACTTCGACAAGATGCTGCTCAACATCCCGGCGATCGGGACCTTGCTGCGCAAGATTGCGGTCGGCCGCTTCACCCGCACCTTGGGCACGCTGATCACCTCGGGCGTTCCGATTTTGGAAGGCTTGAGCATCACGGCCAGAACCTCGGGCAATGCCGTGCTGGAAGAGGCACTGATGAAGGTGCGCAAGGCGATCGAAGAAGGCCGAACCATCGTCGATCCGCTGCGCGAATGCGGCGTCTTCCCCAACATGGTGACGCAAATGATTGGGGTCGGCGAAGCCACCGGCGCGATGGATTCGATGTTGCAGAAGATCGCCGACTTCTACGAGGAAGAAGTGGATGCGGCGACCAAAGATATGCTGGCCATGTTAGAGCCGATCATCATCGGAATCCTGGGCATTTCGGTTGGCGGAATCGTGATTTCGCTGTACATGCCGCTGTTCTCCATGATCGCCAAGCTCGCCGGATAGGTTCCGGTTTCAAGGCGACAAGGTTTCAGAGTTTCGAGGAGAGATCCGCGAAGCTTTGAAACCTTGAAACCGATGAAACCTTGAAACGTTGACATTTTCTCCAGGAACCCGATGCTATCGACGTTCGATGAACGCAATTGGCTCACTTGGCTGGTTCGGGTTCGCATTTTTATCCTGACGCTGCTACTGGCCATTGAGCTGGCGGTCATGCAGTTCAGTCCCGCGCGCCTGCCTCTGCGCCTGTTCATCAGCACCATCCTATTCTGGTACAGCCTTTCGCTTTTCTACGTGCTCTTGCTTTCCTTGTGGCGCGAGCACCGCCAGCAGGCAACGCTGCAGGTTCTTACCGATCTATTTCTGGTAAGCCTGGTCATACACGAGACCGGAGGTTGGGACAGCTCCCTCAATTTTCTGTACCCGCTGGTGATCATCGTCGCCAGCGTGCTTCTGCCACGCGTGTGGGCGCATCTGGTGGCCGCTCTGGCCTTCATTCTCTATGGCACCGTGCTGGAACTGAATTATTACGCGGTCGTGCCTTCGTATTGCACCACGCATCCCGGGCTGAAGACGCTGCAGGCCATCATTTTCGTCAATCTGTTCGCGTTTTTTGCGATTGCTTATCTGGCCGGGCTGCTGACCACGAAACTGCGCCAGGTGGGAGTGCAGCTCAAAGACACCAGCGGAGCGCTGGAGAGCCTGCAGGTACTGCATGAGCACATCATTCACTCCATCAGCAGCGGCCTGATCACCACTGGTCTCGACGGCCGGATCACTCTGGTGAATGCCGCTGCGCAAAGGTTGCTGGAGCGCTCGGCCGCGGATCTGCTGGGTGCCCCGGTTCATCAACTCTTTCTGGATGCGTTGCCCACGGTGGAATCGCCCCAGGCTCACGGCGAAGTTCGGTGCGATGCGCCCGCGCGATTCCGCAAAACGCTTCGGGTCCGCGTGGCGGGCCTTACTGTGCCCGGGCGCGGGAACCAGGGGTACGTGTACGTGCTCGACGATCTCACCGAGATTCGGCGGCTGGAGCGTGAAGTCCGCATACATGACCGTCTGGCGGCAGTCGGCCGTTTGGCCGCGGCGATTGCCCACGAAATCCGCAATCCCCTGACCTCGATTGCCGGCTCGGTCAGCATGCTCTCCGGGGTTCCGGAGATGAACGAAGACCACCGGCGGCTGCTGGATATCGTGACTCGCGAGTCCCAGCGCCTGAACAGCATCATCACCGATTTCCTCGCCTACTCGCGCACCAAGCAATATCACTTCGCCAAAGTCGATTTGATTCCGCTGATCGAAGATACGTTGACGCTGATGGACCATCGCATGACGGCGGAAAAAACCGGAATCAAGATTGAACGCTCGTTCCCCATCCGCGAAGCGTGGACCCTGGCGGATGGCGACAAGCTCAAGCAGGTGTTCTGGAACCTTTCCGAGAATGCCGTGCGCGCCATGAAGGACGGGGGAACGCTGACGGTCGGGATCGAAGGCCAGGGCGAGGCATCGAGCGAAGATTGGCAAATCAGCTTCAGCGATACCGGCGCAGGCATGACGCCGCAGCAGACCGAAAAGATCTTTGAGCCGTTCCAGTCGAACTTTGAAGGTGGCACCGGTCTTGGCCTGGCGATTGTCTATCAGATCGTGCAGGCGCACGAAGGCAAAGTATTCGCGCGATCCAAGGCCGGCCAGGGAACGACCTTCGTCTTGAGGATGAACCGCCTCGATTCCGGAAGGCCGGTCTTGCCGGATGAAAACGTGGCGGAGAATTCCCGCGTTCTCGTGCCGGCGCGCCCTGCCGCCGCCGCAGCCGGAGGAGGTGGGCGTGGCTAACATCCTGGTCTGCGACGACGAACGCTCCATTTGCGAAATGCTCGATATTTCGCTGCGCCGCGAAGGCCACCGGGTCGAGACGGTTCAGGCAGGGCAGACCGCGAAAAGCAAAATCGATGGGGCGCTGTACGACGTCATCATCACCGATATCAAGATGCCGAACATCGACGGGATCGAAGTGCTGCGCCATGCTCACCGCGTTTCCCCGGATTCCGCCGTCATTCTGATCACGGCGGTCGACGATTACGAAGCCGCCGTGGAAGCCGTGAAGGCGGGCGGCGCATCCGACTACATCCGCAAGAGTCCGGGGCTGGTCGACGAAATCAAGCTGGCGATCAATCGTGTTCTCGAAAAGCTGGCGCTGAGCAAGCAGAATTTCGCGTTCCGCCGCGATGCCGCCACCCGAAATTCCCTGGACAACATCATTGGCTCCAGCCTGGCCATGGAGAAACTCAAGCAGACGGTCCGAACCGTAGCGTCTACGGCCAGCACGGTTTTAATTCATGGCGAAAGCGGTACCGGAAAAGAACTGGTGGCTCGCGCGGTGCATGTATGTTCGCCGCGGGCTACGGATGCTTTCGTTTCCGTCAACTGCGGCGCCTTTCCCGAAACTCTGCTCGAGAGCGAACTCTTTGGATACCTGAAGGGCGCCTTTACCGGCGCCAGCCAGAACAAACGGGGCCTGTTCGAAGTGGCCGACGGGGGCACGATCTTTCTTGACGAGATCAGCGAAATGACCCTCGCCATGCAGGTCAAATTGCTGCGCGTGCTGCAGGAACGCACGGTGCGTCCGGTGGGCGGCACCAGCGAGATTTCTATCGATGTCCGCGTCATCGCCGCCACCAATCGCGATCTGGATAAAGCTGTGGCGGAAAATGTTTTCCGCGAGGACCTGTACTACCGCCTGAATGTCATTCCGATCCGCGTGCCTCCCTTGCGCGAGCGCCGCGAGGACATTCCTCTGCTGGCCAATCATTTCCTCAAGAAATACGCCAATGCGGCCGGACGCAGCATCCTGCGCGTGCATGCTCCATCCCTCGACTCGCTCTGTGGCTATGAGTGGCCGGGGAATGTCCGGCAGCTGGAAAATACGGTAGAACGCGCAGTCGCGCTGGAAATGTCGGACCAGCTCCATGTTGAGTTGCCGGCGGAACGACCGAAAGCTCGTGCGGCTGCAGCTTCGGCCGATGGAGCCGCGTTTCCCGAAATGGGCGAGGCCGCTCTTCCGCAAGGCATCGGCATGGAAACCTACGTTGCCGGAATCGAACGATCTCTGCTGCAGAATGCGCTCAATCAGAGTGGAGGCGTGCAGACCAAAGCTGCCGATCTGCTGGGCATTTCCTATCGTTCATTTCGACATCTGATGAAGAAATATAACTTGTAAGTGCCCCCCTTCGCTGTGGAAATCCAAACATCGGAATTAGAAACGATCTGTAGACCTGGTGTGAATCGTGTAATTTGTGCCAGGAAGATCGGTATTCTAGGAACTTTCGACTAAGGTGTTCACCTGAATTTGCGATTCGAAACCTTTCGCCAAGTTACTTTGGCAGACAAATAAAGGGTCCTCGTCCCATTTCGGCAACCTCCCGTAGTCGTGATATTCCATCCCCGAAGCTCATTCCGGTTTCTCCCACTCAAAGGCTTGTGCCCCTTCGCGTGTGTTTTGGCGCACCAAATCAACGTCGCGCGGTTGAAATGGCGACATCGATGATTTTGTGAGCGGTATTTTCCCGAATTGCGGAGAAACAGGAATTGCCCGCAAGTCCCTCTGGAAAATAATCTTCCGGGTTTTTTATGGTCCCGCGCGTAGAGTTGGCAACGTGGATGCTATGAGATTTGAAAAGCTAACAGCCACGAATTATCGGGCGAAGGCAATTAGCAAAATCTAGTGAAAGAGGGAGGACGGAATGAAGGAGCAGACTGTTCGGCTAGGTCCCCGCGAACAGCAAATTGTTGAACTGCTTTTGCAAGGTTGTGACAACGCGGAAATTGCCAGTCAACTCAAAATGGCGCGGCGAACCGTAAAAGCTCATTTCAACCGGTTGTTCCTCCGTTTCGGAATCACCGGAGGCATTAAGCGAGTCAAACTCGCGACCCTATTGTACCGGAGGCAATCATGTCTGCAAATGAACGCTATGGCACCCGCATCCCCAGTGAACGGGAGCACCGAGTCATCCAACTCGTTGCCGAAGGCTTAAAGAACCGCGAAGTGGCTCAGGCTATCGGAACGACCGAGCACGTGGTGAAGAACTATCTACGCGTGATTTATGACAAACTTGGGCTCTGGAATCGCGTTGAGTTGGCACTTTGGTACGAATCCCGCCGGAGTCCTTCCGCCCTAGTCATGTAATAGAATTTCGGTCCAGGCAAGCGGAGCACGCATGCGGGCATTCCGCCGGCGCGATGCAACGCTAGCCTGTGCCGGAATCGTTCTTCCTGAAGTTCCAGCTGAAATTCTACTGGCAGCCGAAGGCTGGCAGGTTGCGCAGCCGTTCTCCGGCTCCAGCTACACCCTTGCGGGCGGCCGAATCCAGGAGCACGCGCGCCTGATCGCAATTCTTGGAAACGCCTTCCCCCTTCAAATACAGATCTGACAGAAGCACGGTAGCTTGCCCATTGTGTTTCGCGACGGATTTCCAAAGCCATTTTGCCGCTTGCGCGGTATCACGCCCCTGGCCTGCGGCGCCGTTCAGATAGCGCTCTGCGACGGACAGTTCTTCACCACCATTTCCCGCGGGCGGTTGCGTCTGTTGTGCGGCGGGAGCCGGAGAAGGAATCGGCGCAGCACGGGCGTTTTCCGCAACCCGGTAGTGAGCTGATTTTGTTTCTGGTGGATTGTTCGGCACGTCCGCAGTCGGAGATGTATCGGCTGATGCATCCGGTGCGGGCGGCTGCTCGGCCGGAGTCTTCGCCGCCGTTGTAGACGGAGCAGGTGTGGCCGTTGCAGCCGGAGCCGTATCGCTGGCAGTGGCGGGAGGAGGCGCCGACACCTCGTGCGAATTCTGTGAGGCTTGCATGCCGTGCCATGCCATGTATCCGAGCACCAGGATAATGACCGCCAGCACCGCTCCAATGTAGTAGCGGTAAGGTGAGGAAGGTTCCGGCTCATCCGCCCAGTCCATGCTCTCGTCCGAACCAGTCTCCGCGGGCGCTTGGAACAGGGATAATCCATTTCCATGAGAGGGAAGTCCGAACTCTCGCGGCACCGGATAGGATTCGTTGTGACTCTCTTGGTCGTATTCGCGTTGCTCTTGCGGAGAGCTTTCGATCTGCTCTTCTTCTGTGGAACGCTCCTCTGCGCTTTTGTGGGGCGGGTACTCCTGCCCACCAGATGCCGCGCGCGAATCATTGTCCCCGAAGATCGAATAGGCTCGCGCCTCTCCCAGCCCTGCGCCGCACATCCCGCAATATTTGTTCGATGAAGGGTTTTCGCGACCACAGGCGTCGCAGCGGGTAAGCTTCCCAGCCTTGACCGGAGTCGGAACCAACCTCGAATCCGAAGCCCGGTTCGACTCGTCGTCCTGCCTGGATCTTTCCGCCTCCAACTCCCGCAGCAGTTCCAAAACCGCCTGTTCCCGTCTCTCGGGAGGGCTCGTGAAATAAACCTCGGCCCAACGGCCCATATTCTCCGCTAGCAGCGGATTCGACAGTGGATTCAACTCGGCTAGCGGCAACGTTCGCGAACCTGAAGAGCGGTCATTTTGACCCAAGCAAGATCTCCGTTTTGAACTACTCGACAATTTTTCGGACTTACAGCCGACTCGTAAGTATGATTGCACTCCGGGGCGACAAGGTTGTCAATCCTAAAGCTTGTGGAATCAGAGCGAAAGGGCGCCAACCCCCCGTGTCAGTTACAGGTTTTGCGGTAGGCCGGTTGGAACTGGTCCAGTTGTGCCTCGCGTTGCGTGGTGTACTTTCCGGACGCGGTTTTGCCATAAAGATCGGCCCCGGGGCAATAGTAAAGCGCGGTGTGGAGATCGACCCAGACCTGAGTCGAGGGATTGCCTTTATCGGCGGGAGGTTCGGGGGCATCCGCCAGGCCCAGCGCAATGAGCATGCGCTCGAATATCGGCAGATCGGGTTGAGTCGCCTTGTGCGGCGCGTTTGCCGTCGGCGTCGGCGAAGGGGTGGCGCTCACCGGACGGTTTGTCCACATCCCCCAACGAATTACACAAGCAATCAGTATCACGGCGATCGCCAGGTAAATGTCTCCCCGCCGCGCATTCCAGAACCGCAGCAAGACATTCCGATTTACATCCGCCACTTGCTCCAGAAAATCGCGAGCCGATGTAGCGGAGCTCCAGTCGGCGCGAACCGGCGGAGGCGGCGAAATAAGATCTTCCAGTGCCTTGTTGGTGCGAGGAGCAGGAGCAGTCATTTCCGAAGCTGCGTTCGCGTCCGGTGAATCGACGGATGACGAAACCTCCCGCGATTCTGTCCCGTCACCCGTCTCGGCATCGTGCAAACCAAAGTGCGGAACCATCTTTCGCTTCGATCGATCAGGCGGATTCAAAATCGACGTTCTCAGCTGCCCTTGTGCTGCATCTTGGTCCCCCGGCTTAGCCGAAAGCTCCTCCAGGTGCGCATTCGTAGAGGGCTCTGTCTTTCTGGTCTCCTGCATGTGCCATAACGATGCCACTTTGCTCTGCATGCTGACCGGTTCGTAGTCTCCGCTTCGCGGCGTGCCACATTCTCCACAGAACTGTTCGCCGGCCAGCAGCATGTGCCCGCACCTGTAGCACTTGTACAAGGCTGCCGCCTCCGGGGCAGACTTCTCTGCCGCCGCTTCCTCTGCTGGGGCTGTCTCCGCTTTCGGCGCGGGGTTCGCAGCCGGAGCGTCCTTCCACGGAAGCTCCGGCTCGCGTGACACCGCCTCCGTGATGATCCCGGCCATCAATTGGCAGGCGTGAACATCCTGCTCGGTGAACGCGCCCGCGTCGGAGAAAAGTAATTCCAATGCGCCAACATTCTTGCCATTATGAAAGACTGGCGCCGCAATCAGAGAGCCGATGCCGCGGCGCCGGCATTCTTCGCGCTGCATCAGGTCCTCTGAATTCGTATTCGCGCACCGCCATACCTCGCCGCTTTGCAGGCAGGGAGCGCACAGCGCCTCGTCCACGGAAACCTCACTTCCTGAAGGGAGCGTCCGAATTCCAGCCACCGCGCCGTACCGCACTGTACTCCGATTCGCGATTGCGATCGCGGCACCGGCCGCTCCACAGATATCGATGACTCGGTCAGCGACCAGGGCCATCGCCTCCGCGGAACCCAAGTTATGAACTTCAATCTGGCTCTGCGTTTCCATGACTCGCGCGAGAATCGACGAGTAATCCGTCGCCGCCGCAACCTGGGGATCGAGGCCCGGCGAACTTACCGGCCGGGATGGGGTGGCAATCGAAGAATCAATCGGAGTCGGAGAGATAATCGGAGCAGCCGTCGGCACGGCCACGGTCGAAGTCGTAGAGAGAATCGGCGCGGAAGCTGCCGAAGCAGGCGCGCTTTCGGCATTCGTAGCGCCGGCGTCCTCGCCGGCTGTCGTGGAGGCGTCTCGCCCCCACGCCGGACGCGAAGACGCGGCCGTCCGCTTGAACTCGAGGCTCGACTTCAACTCCTCCAGTTCATGCTGATGCTCTTGCAGCACGTAGGCCGCTTCCAGCACCCTGGCGAGTGTCTGCTCGTCGAAATCCTTTTTCTTCTCTTCTTCGGACACGATTCCGTTTTTCCGCGGTCGCTTTCTGGTCACGCATTCCACGATCCACATTCCGAATGCGCTTATCCTAAATTGGAGTTGCCACACCCAGCATCAATATTAGTCCGGGATGAAGATTGAACTTCGCGTGGGGGATGCGACAAATCCTGAGTCTCCTGGAGCACGGAAACCCTGTATCGTGCCCCTAGTGTAGCGCTGAAAGCGCCTACTTGCGAGGAGTTCTGATCAGAGTTTGGGCGGAAAAAAGGACAGTAGGGGAGCGCTTTGGTAATCAGATCTTAGTAATCAGTTGGGCTGAAGGGAAGCATATCTACTCCGTGGCGGGAGCCAGCGTGGCGTCTATTCCGCCGTGTTTGCCGCTTAGATAATAGTGGACGGCGGGGGTGATCACCAGAGACAAGATCATCGAGACCAGAACGCCGCCGATTACAGCGATCGCCAGGGGTTGCAGCATCTGTGAGCCCGCCCCGATGGCGAATGCCAGCGGCAGCATTCCCGCGATCGTCGCCAGAGCTGTCATGACGATTGGGCGCAAGCGCCGGCGGGCGGCTTGCAGCATCGCATCCTCCGCCGACATCCCCAGGCCGCGCATCTTCTGATCCGCGTCCAGCAGCAGGATGCCATTCTTGGCCACAATGCCAATCACCATAATCATTCCCATGAATGAGGAGATGTTGAACGTGGTTTGCGTGATCAGCAGGGCGATGAAAACTCCGGAGGTCGAGAGCAATGCCGAGGAGAGAATCGCAATCGGCGCCGCGAAGGCTCCAAACTCGAACAACAGGACAATAAACAGCAGCAGAATCGCCAGGATCAGCACCATGACCAAGTCGTGGAACGAGCGCTGTTGTTCCTCATATGTGCCGCCGTATTCCACGCGGATGCTCGACGGGATATGCATGCCGGCAATGGTCTTCTGCACATCGGCCATGCCGCTGCCCAGGCTCCGGCCTTCCAGGCGCGCGGTCACGGCTACGTCGCGCTGCAGGTTTTCGCGCCGGATTTCGGTTTGCCCGGGATTCTCGATCACGCTGGCCAGCGCGCCCAGAGTGGCCGTATGTCCTGTGCTGCTCACCAGCAGCGTGTCGCGCATGGCCTCCAGCGATGCCCGGTTTGCCGCCGGAAAACGAACCCGCACAGTGTAGGCGCGGTCATTCGTCACGACCGGCGTGGGTGAGGGTTCGCCCTCAAGGATGGCGGACGCATCGAGCGCCACCTCTTCGGCGGTAAACCCAGCCCTGGCAGCCACGCTCGGATCTACCTGGAAGGTGATGGCCGGCCCGCTGATGGTATTGTCGATTCCGTTCAGAATGTCCACGACGCCGTGAATCTTTCCAATGGCATCCGCCACCTTCGGCGCCCACTGCTCAAGCTGCTTGGGATCCTGCGAAAACAGCTTGATCTGAATCGGTTCTGGAGCCGAGGTCAGATCGCCAATCATGTCCTGCAGAACCTGCGTGAACTCGATATCCAGCGCGGGCTCCTGCTGTTTGACGTCGGCCCGTACGTCGGCAATGATGTCTTCGATGTCGCGGCTGCGTTTGGCTTTCAATTTGACCAGGATGTCGCCGGAATTCGCCTCGGTGACCGCGGCTAGCCCAAGTTGCATCCCGGTGCGGCGCGAAGTGCTTTCCACTTCCGGAACCTCGCGCAGCATCTGTTCGACGTGCCCGATCACCCGGTTCGTTTCCGCCAGTGAACTGCCCGCGGGCATGATGTAGTCCAGAACGAAGCCGCCCTCGTCCATCTCGGGGAGAAGATCGGAGCCCGAAAATGTGTAACACGCATACGAAGCCACGATGAGCAGAGCACTGAAGCCGACCAGAAACCACGGCCTTTCCAGCGCGCGCCGTAGCCAGCGTTCGTGAAAATTCACGATGCGCAGAAAAAAGCCGCTCAGATGTTTTTCTTCGGCGGCTAACAGTCTGGCCGCATCGGGTTCCTCTGCTTCACCCGATTCTCCGGCGGAGCTCGGCAGCGCTGTTTCAGGTTCCGAACCCGGCGTCCCATTCTGGTCTCGCCTCCCCTTGATGAAGTACTGGCTCAAGGTCGGAGTCCAGGTCACCGCCAGCGCGAGCGAGGTCAGCAGCGAGACCGTCATCGTCACGGCGAGGGCGCGGAAGAAAACCCCGGTCACGCCCGTGATTACGACCAGCGGAATGAAAACCACAACTGGTGTGATCGTCGATCCGATCAGCGGTATGGTGATTTCTTTGAGAGCGCTTTGGATCGCCTGTAGCCGCGTCTGTCCCAGGTCGCGATGCAAGACAATGTTTTCGACAACTACGATCGCGTCATCGATTACCAGTCCCACCGCAGCAGCCAGGCCGCCGAGGGTCATAAGATCGAAGGTCTCGCCCATCAGCTTCAACGCGATAAAGGTCACCAGCACCGTCACTGGAATGACCAGCCCCGCGACCAGCGATGTTCCCCAGTCCCGCAGGAAGACCACCAGAATCGCCGAAGCCAGAATCAGCCCCAGAAGGATGGCGTCGCGCACGCTCTTGATCGATTCGCTGACGATGATCGATTGATCGTAGAAGGGCTGAATTTCAATTCCTGGCGGCAGCGTCTTGCGGATGCTTTCAATTTCGTTGTGAACTTCGTCCGCAACCTGCACTGTGTTTCCGTCCGGCTGGCGATTGATGTTCAGCAGAACCGCGGGCTTTCCATTTGCGGTAACGACTGTATATACCGGCTTCACGCTGCGAGTGACGCTCGCAATGTCGCCAATTCGCACCGGAATTCCCGCCGATGTGTTCTTGATGACCGAGTTCGCGATCTGCTCGGGCGTGCGCACTTGACCGTTCACCAGGCCCAGATACAGTTGGTGGTTGCGCTCCAGCAATCCCGGCGAATCAATCAGGTTGGTGCGGCGAACCGTGTCCAGAATGTCGGAAACCGTGATGCCTGAGGTCAGCAGTTTCGCCGGGTCCGGCATGATCTGGAATTCCGGTTCCTGCCCGCCTTGCACGATCACCGTCGAAACGCCCTCGAGACGGTTCAGGCGAGGCTTCATCTCGTACGTAGCCATTTCCCAGAGTTGGGTCTGGGGTGTCGTATCCGACGTCAGGCTGTAGCCAATCACCGGAAATGCCGCGAAGGTCAGGCGGTGCGCTTCGATCTGGGCCGTCGGAGGAAGCTCGGGCTGCACCCGCGAGATCGCCGCATTCACATACTGCAGCGTCTGGAACATATCGACGTCCCAGCGGAAGTAGAGGTCCACCTCGGCCGATCCACGGCTCGTGATGGAGCGAACGGTCAGCAATCCCGGTACGCTGTTGACCGCTTCTTCGATCGGACGCGTCACCGTGACCATCATCTGATCGATCGGCATGACGCCGTTATCGACGGCAATCAGCACGCGCGGAAAATTTGTCGAGGGAAAAACCGAAACCGGGATGGTGAACGCGAGATACGCACCCAGCAGCCCCAGCGTAAGAATCAGGAAGATGATCGGCCGCGAATGCTGGGCGATCCAATATTGACCCCCACCCCCGCTTTCCCGTGAGCTCACAGCCCGGCTCCGACAGATTTATTTGGCAATTTATTTATCATCGGAAGCCCCCGCACCGGCCTTCGAGGTGGCCGCCGCCGGCTTTGATCCTTCGCCTTCCGCGGGAGCTTCGGCCGCTTCAACCTTGATCTTGGTCTTGTCGGGCAAACCGTAGGCGCCGTTCGACACGACCTTGTCGTTCGCGCTGAGGCCATCGAGGATTTGCACATCATCGCCATTGCGAATACCAAGTTTGACGGCCGTCTGATGAGCGCGCCCGTCGGTGCCTGCCACCATCACAGTCGTCGATCCATCTGGCGCGGTAAGCACGGAGCTGATCGGAACCACCAAGGCGTCCTTCACGGTTTGCGCCGTCAATGAAAGCTGAACGCTGGTTCCGGGCTTCAGCGCATGTTTCGGATTCTTGGCTTCGAACCAGACTTCCACGGTGGTGCTGCCGGGATCGAGCGCCGGACTGATGATCGTGACTGTCCCCTTCACTGGTACGTCCATTCCAGGAACGGTCATAGTTCCTTGGTCACCGACTTTCAATGCGGCAGCGTCACTCTGCGGAATGTGCGCCTTGGCGATCACGGAAGAAAGATCCATCACCGTAAGCAGGGGCGTGCCGGCCGCGGCCATCTCGCCGGGGTACAGTGGACGATCGGTGACCACGCCATTGATGGGGCTGCGGATCTCCGAGTAGCTGAGCTCTGCTTCTGCCCCCAGGTATTTTCCCTTGGCCGACTCCAGTTGTCCGGCCGCGGATTTCAGTTCCTGTGGCTTCCCGATCGCCATCAGCGCTTCGAGGTGGTGCTTGGCGATTGCGTACTGATTGCGCGCCTGCGTGATATCGACCCTCGATTGGTCCAGCTCTTTTCGCGGCAAAGCCCCCTGATCGAAAAGCTGCTGGCGGCTCTCAAAGATTTTCTCCTCGGCGTCGAGCGCCTGCTTGGCTTGCTGCGCATCGGCTTCCGCCTTCTGGATTTCTTCCGGCAGGTTGGCCGCGGTGGTGGTTTCGTAAGTGGCCTGCGCCTGAGCGTAAGCGCCCTTCGTATCTTGCGCTGCGGCTGCCAGGTCGCGATTCTCCAGAACCGCCAGTAGCTGTCCCTCATGCACCGCGCTGCCGCGCTGCACTAAAAATTTCTGCACCGGAGCGCTGATCTTGGGAACGATGGCCGCCTGCTGTCTGGGAAACAGAATCGCTTGCGTGGTTATCGTGCGCTGAATGTTCGTCTTCTCCACCGCGGCGACCTGCACCGTGACCAGAGGTTCTTTGTCGCCTTGATCGGATGAGCAGCTGGCGAAAATCATCAAGCCAGCGATCATGGCGGATGCTGCGCTCGCCCGCTGCCAGCGCCTCCAGTTCCTGGCTGGATTCCAGTTCTCGCAAACTGCGTTTCGGGTTCGTTCCATTCGCGTCTAGAAGGTGCCTGTCAGAGTCTGTAAGTTTGCCACCGCAAGGCGATAGCGGGACTGGCCATCGTCATATGCATTGCGGGCCTGCGTCAACGTGTTCTGCGCATCCACCACTTCCAGAACGGTGGATTCACCGGCCTGGTAGCGCATGGTGGTCAGCCGCAGGCTGTCCGCCGCCAACTCCGCCGAACTGGCCAGGGATTCCATTTCCGACCTCGCCGTTTCGGCTTCGCTGTAATACTCCCGCAAATGGCTGAGTAACTGGCGCTGCGCGTAGCTCAATTCCACGTGCGCCTGATCCCGGCGCAGCTCCGCCTGCTTCAATTTGCTGCGATCCGACCCCCAGCTGAAAATCGGGATTTGCAGCGTCGCCACCGTCGAATATCCCAGATTGCGCACACCATCGGTCCGGACGGCGAATTTATTGGAATCAATCCCGTAGAAATAATCGATGCTCAGCGCCGGCAACAAGCCTCCCCATGCGGCGGTTACTTCATGATCCGCGACCTGGTAAGCAGCCAACGCCGCGCGCAGATCGGGATTATTCTTTTGCCCCGCCGATTCCACCTCGGCAAACGAAGGCAGCAATTCCGGCGTCTGCAAATCGTCCACCACCGTGAAATCCTGATTGAAGTCTTTGAATATCACCACCGCCAGATCGAGGCGGCTGCGCTCCATATCAATCTGCGCTTCCTGCAGGTCGCGCTGCTGCTGTTGCGCCTGAATGCGCGCTTTGATCACGTCCGCGTGCGCCACTTCACCGCCGCTTTCCAGTTTTTGGCTGATGTCGAGAAATCGGGCAGCCTCGGCCGCGGCTCGCTGGGCCGTCGCGTACTTGCGCTCGGAGACTACTAATCCGTAATACAACTGGGTCACGGTCACAACCAGGCCGCGCGTGGCCACCTCCGCTTTAGCTCGCGCCATCGCCAAGGCGGCATCGGCGCGCCGGTAGTCTCCGATGTTGGTCAGCGACAATGCCTCATGCACGTTGCCCTGGCTGATGTACTCGTGCACGCCGTTGTTGGCGATAAAACGCGATGTTGGACAGCCCAGCGTGGTGGTTCGGCAATCCGCCGGAACCGGCCCGGTCCCCTGGGTGTAAATGAAAGAATTGTTGAAGTTGACGCCAGGCAATAATCCGGCGCGAGCTTGCACTCGGTCCTCGTGCGCCAGGCCGAGCTGCGTCATCGAATCGTGATACTGAGGATCGTTCAGGCGCGCGCGCTGCAACGCATCCTGCAGCGTAATCGTCAGCGGTGCTCCTTGGGTCTGCGGGGTCGATGCGGCCTGTGCAAAACTGTTCGATGTAGCCGTAAGCAGGCCCAAAACGAAAAGGCAGGTCCTCGCTCTCCGTCCGATGTGGGATTTGTAATATTGCTTTACTGCAGCGGCGTTGTTTAGCGTCCTCACCGGTCACCTCACTTGTTCAAAAGCTCGAGCTCCAAAGCCCAAACTCTCTGAATCCAAACCCGATTGGCTTGGGCAACGGCGCGCTTCAAAGCTAGCTATTTTGTTGCCACAGTCCAAGCGGGGTTATCGCTGAAAGCGAAATCTTGACCGCGCTGATCTGTCTTCCTCAGCGGGTTGGACCATTCTGGAACTCGCACAGGCTAACATGGGCCACCTGAAAACCACCTGAAAAGCATGACCTTCGCCCACAAGTGCAATCGCACAAAGGTACTTAGCTTCGATCGGTCTTCCCCGTGAACAAACGGCGAAACTCGTGCTTCCACATTAGCGTTTGTCATTTTCACTCGGACTGGAGGGCAAGGCATCATGATCGATCTTCAACAGGTCAAAGTCACCCCTCGTGACCAGCAGGTTCTCAACCTTCTGGTGCAGGGTTGCAGCAACAAAGAGATCGCGGGCCAACTCAACATCAGCCCGCGCACCGTGAAGCAACACCTGCGCACGCTGTTTCTGCGTGCCGGAATTCGCGAGGGCCGCAAGCGCGTGAAACTTGCTATCGCCATCTTCAGCCAGGAGGGCCCACAGTCATGACTCCCCGCGAGCAGCTCACGCCCAAAGAAATCCAGATCGCGACCCTGGTATGGGAGGGTATGACCAACCGCGAAATCAGCAGAAACGTCGGTACCACCGAGCAGGTGATCAAGAACCATCTGCGCAGCATTTTCGACAAGCTTGGCGTCTGGAGCCGCCTGGAACTGGCGATGTACGTGGCCAGCCATGGTGGGCAGTCTTGGATCGAGCCTCGCACGGAAACGGCCACGTTCGCCCAGGCGGTCGGTGCCCGCTAGGCCAATTCGCTCAATTGAACCGGGCGTCTTGGAAACGGAAAGCGTAGCGAATCCATCGGGTGAAGGTGACGTCTGAAGATGACGATAGTTGCAGAAGGGAAGCTTAAACTCTGCAAAACTTTTCTGACCGTCGCCGTCTCCGGGGGAGCGCAACTCAATAACTCATTTAATTGTCAACAGCTTGCACGAAATGCCAGCGGCATCGCAATTGCATCATGTACGGGGTTTACAAGCGCGGGCTCAACAGCGGCCGAGCCGGCTTCGCGACCCCGAGGCGAAACCTGCGATGGCGTACAAAGAAATTTTCTGGATGGCGTGCGATTCTCCCGAGCAACTGCGGGCAGAATACGGCCCTTTCCATACTCGTTCCGAAGCCGAAATTGAAGCCAAGAAACTAGGCTTCGGATACCTTCTGCGCTACGAGCATATTCTCGGCGCAAACGAAGAGATCGAGGAAGTGCGCTGCATCTTCGTCGAGCTGCCAGGGGCCGCTCCTATAGGCCTAGAGACAATTTCGGTGAAGCTTCACACCCGCTGCGCCACTTGTGGTGAGTCAGCTATCCATGACAAAGGCTGGCAGGCGGAGGTTTGGGCCGACATCCACGAGTTCGAGCACTCGCGCCACCGGGTGCGGCTGTTCGAGCACGCCCGGGGTAGAGGTTTGAAGGAAATCGCCGACTGGCGCGGATAGTTCCGGATTCGCTCCGGATTGCCCTAGCTCTTATTCGACAGGCCGCTCGCCGCGGCTCGATCCAGCAGCCAAACCAGATTGCCGTCGCTCGGACGCACCAGTTTCGCCGGATATTGCTCGCCCGGTACATCCTCCTCCAAAACCGTCTTGAGCACGCTGGCCTTATCCGTACCGCTCACCAGGAACGCTACGCAGCGGGCCGCATTCAGCACTGGAAGAGTCAGCGAAAGCCGGTGGGTTTTCAACTTTTCAACCCAGTTGGCGACGACCAGCCGCGACTTCTCTTTCAGTGCCGCCGTGCCCGGAAAAAGGGAAGCCGTATGACCGTCCGGTCCTAGCCCGAGAAGAATCAGATCAAAGCGTGGCACCGAATCCGGCTCCAACTTGAAAAACTTGCGCAGCGTCTTTTCGTAATCCTCCGCCACGGCGGCCGCATCGGGATTTTCCGCCAGAATCCGGAACACGTTCCCCGGCGGCACCGGAACTTTAGCCAGCATGGCTTCGTCGGTCATTCGGTAATTGCTCTCTGGATCCGTGGGTGGCACATGCCTCTCATCTCCCCAGAAGAAAAACATTTTGTCCCAGGGCAAGACGGTGCGAGCGTTGGTGGCGAGCAAATTGTAGAGGCTTTTAGGGGTCGAGCCGCCCGACAAAGCGATGGTAAAGCGACCGCGCTCGGCAACGGCTTCGTTCGTAGCCTTGATGACTTCTTCCGCCGCCGCTTCAAATAATTCCTGCGGGGTACTCAGGATGCGAATTGTCGCGGAAGAACTCACTCAACCTGCTCCGTCCGAATTCAACCTTGGCAAGCGCGCATCGCCGCGCATCGTGCCGCGCCCAGAAGCCCGGCCTTGTCGTTGGTCACAACCTGCACCGGAATCGACTCCACCAGCGGGCGCATGCGTCCCTTATCCAGAAACGCTTGCATGAAAAGCGGCCCCTGCAATTTGGGAAGGATTTTGGGAGTGATGCCGCCAGCCAGGAACAATCCGCCGGTGGACATGGCCTTGAGCGCCAGGTTGGCGGCTTCCGCGCCGTAAACGCGAATCCACAGATCCAGGGCTTGTTCGGCCAGGGGATCGGTTCCCGCCATGGCGGCGCGAGAGATGGTAGCCGCCGCATCTCCCTGTTTCATCGCAGCCGCCAGTTCGGGAGATTCTTTTCCCTTTTGCTCGTCTCGCAGAAACTCATATCCATTCACCAGCCCTGGCCCTGACAGAATGCGCTCGTAGCTGACGTGTCCAAAGCGGGTTCTTAAAAAGCGCAGTAATTCGATCTGCAGTTCATCCTGCGGAGCAAAATCCGTGTGCCCGCCTTCGCAGGCGAAAACGTGATGCCGGGCTCCATCCCAGAATAGCCCCGCTTCGCCCAGTCCGGTGCCAGGTGCGATGACCGCCTGGTTGCCGACCGCCGTGCCGCTGACCTGATTCAGCGCCACCAGGTCCACCGAGGTCAGGGCTCCAATTCCCCACGCGCTCGCTTCCAGATCGTTGATTAACAATGTAGCGGGAAGATGAATCTGTTTCGCCAGCCGCGATTGCTCGATAATCCAGGGCAGGTTTGAAGTTTCCACGCGCCCGTTGCGAACCGGGCCGGCGATGCCGAAGCAAGCTGCCTCCGGATGTGTGCCCGATTCGTCCACAAAGCGGGTCACAATCTCGCCAAATTCTTTGTGCTCGCGACTGGGAAAAACGCGCTCCGACACCAGTTGCAGATGCCCGTTCTGGGGTTGAAAATAAGCCAGCCTGGCATTGGTCCCACCAATATCGCCGGCCAGAATCATTTCTCGAAATTCCTCCAGCGGCGGCCGTCGCGTTCCAGTAATTCGTCGGCCTCCTTCGGTCCCCATGTGCTCGACGCGTAGTTGGGAAAATTGCGCGGCGGCAGCGCCTTCCACAGATCGAGTACCGGATTGACCACCGACCAGCCCGCCTCCACCATGTCCGCGCGCTGAAACAGCGTCTGGTCCCCGATCATGCAATCGTGCAGCAGCCGTTCATAGCCGGTGCTGGGCTGCTTGCCAAAGTATTCCTGATATTCGAAGTTCATGTCCACCGTGCCCAGGCGCATCACCGGGCCGGGAACCTTCGCCGCGAACTGCAGCGAGATTCCTTCCTCCGGTTGGATATGCAGCACGAGTTGATTGGGCATGAGATGTTCGACCGGCGTGTCGCGAAACAATACGAATGGGGCTCGCCGAAACTGTATCACGATATGCGTGTTGCGCACCGGCATCCGCTTCCCCGTGCGCAGATAGAACGGAACATCGGCCCACCGCCAGTTGTCGATCAACAGCTTCATGGCCACGAACGTTTCCGTCCTTGAATCCGTTGGAACGTCCTCTTCCCCTCGATAGGCCGGAACCCGTTTGCCCTCCGCGGTCCCCTCGCCATACTGGCCCCGCACGGTGCGGCTCAGCACCTCCTCGTCGCTCATCGGCTGAATGGCATGCAGAATCTTTGCCTGCTCATCGCGCACCGCATTGGCGTCGAACGAAATCGGCGGCTCCATCGCCGTCAGGCTGATCAGTTGCATGATGTGGTTCGGCACCATATCGCGCAAAGTTCCCGCGTGGTCGAAGTAACCTCCACGACCTTCCACGCCCACCACCTCGGCCACCGAAATCTGAATGTGATCGATGTAGCGGCGGTTCCATACGGGTTCAAAGATGCCGTTGGCGAAACGGAACGCCAAAATATTCTGTACTGTTTCTTTGCCCAAGTAATGGTCGATGCGGTAAATCTGCTTTTCATCGGCCAGTTTCAGCAGTTGCTGGTTCAGATTCTTGGCCGATTCAAGATCGTGGCCAAAAGGTTTTTCGATAACCACTCGCCGCCAATGGCCGTTGTTCTGCTCCATCAATCCAGATTTCGAAAGTTGCTCCACGATGGGACCGAAAAAACTGGGCGCAGTCGCCAGATAGTAGAAGAAGTTCTGGTGGGTCGAGTGCTCCTGATCGATCTTCGCGAGAAAATCCTTCAGCTGCGGGTAGAGGCCGTTGTCGCTGAAATCGCCCGTGAAGTAGTAAAAACGGCGCGAAAACCATTCCCACAGATCGTCGTCGACGCACTCGCCGCAGTAGGCCTTGATGTCGTCATATACTCTTTTTCGGAATTCCTCATCCGACATTTTCGCTCGCGCAACGCCCACCACGGCAAACTCCCGCGACAGCAATGACGCGCGGGCCAGGTTGTAGAGCGCGGGAAGAAGCAGGCGTCCGGTCAGGTCGCCGGCCGCGCCGAAAATGACCATCACGCACGGATCTCCCTGCTTCCCAATGCGTGGCTGCGTTGGCGTGGGCTGTTCCGCTATTTGTGCCATGAATGAGTCCTCTAATACGTTGCCATTCGACAGTCGCTTACGCTGTCTTTTTCGTTTTCGCTGGATCCGTTTCGACGTGGCCGCCAAATTTCTGCCGCATCGCCGACAGCATTTTCTCCGCGAACGTGTGTTGCTGCCGCGAACGGAAACGTACATACAACGCAGCCGTCAGCACATCCGCGGGAACCGCTTCCTCCACCGCGGCCTGGATCGTCCAGCGCCCTTCTCCCGAATCCTGCACGTAGCCTTCGTAGTCCGAGAGCGTTGGATTTTCGGTGAGTGCCATGGCCGTCAAATCGAGTAGCCATGAACTGATCACGCTGCCGCGCCGCCATACCTCGGCAATATCCGGAAGGTTCAAATCGAAGCGTATGTCCTCGGGCAATTCCTTGCTGGTCGCGTTCTTGAAAATGTCGAAGCCTTCCGCGTACGCCTGCATGATGCCGTACTCGATCCCATTGTGCACCATCTTCACGAAATGGCCGGAACCGGTTGGACCGCAGTGAATGTAGCCCTCTTCGGCGGTGCCTCCGAGTTTTTCTCTCCCCGGAGTTCTAGGGATATCGCCCTTCCCCGGCGCCAGCGTCTTGAAAATAGGATCAAGCCTCTGCACCGCTTCCTTTGGACCGCCAATCATCATGCAATACCCGCGGTCGATGCCCCAAACGCCGCCGCTGGTCCCCACGTCGACGTAGTGGATGCCCTTGCCCTTCAGTTCTTTCGCCCGCCGCACGTCATCTTTGAAATAGGAGTTGCCTCCGTCGATGATGGCGTCGCCCGCCTGCAAATGTTGGGCAAGCTTCTGCACGGTTTGTTCCGTCGGACCTCCCGACGGAACCATGATCCATACGGCTCGCGGAGGCTTCAGCTTGGCAATCAAGTCTTCGAGCGACGACGATCCCGTCGCCCCTTCGCCCGCTAATGCCTTTACCGAATCGGCGCTGAGATCGGAAACAACCAGCGAATGCCCGCCGCGCATGAGCCGCCGCGTCATATTCGCCCCCATGCGCCCCAACCCCACCATTCCCAATTGCATTCTTTGTGCTCCTTATCGTCGGTAGCGTAGCGCCGGCGCCCCGCCGGCTGTCGCGAGGCCATCTTGGCCTCGCATTCGGTGTTCCGCCACAATCTAGAAGGCTTTCTTAATCTTGGTCGCCAGAGTCTCGGGCAGGGAACTCTTCCGTCGGCTCACGGTCTATCCTTTTTGTTGCGTGCCTTTCTCTACGGCGGCCAGCAGTTTATCGAACGCGTCGGCGAATAGTTTGACGCCATCGTTCGTCAGTTTGTCCGTCACTTCTTTCATCGAAATGCCCGATCGCCCGAGATCATCCATCACTTTCTGCGCGCCCGCCACATCTTCGATGAGACTGTTGCGCAAGCGGCCGTGATCGCGAAACGCATCGATAGTCGCCGGCGGTATCGTGTTCACCGTATCAGGCCCAATCAGTTCTTCAACATAGATCACGTCGCGATAATTCGGATTCTTGGTGCTGGTGCTCGCCCACAGCACGCGCTGTGTCTGTGCGCCTTTGGCGGCCAGCGCTTGCCACCGCGGTCCGCTGAACAGCCGCTGGTAACGCTGGTAGGTGAGCTTGCCGTTGGCGATCGCGACTTTGCCCAGAAGACTCTTCAGCCGCGCTTCCTCGCTTCCATCCGAAGCTTTTTTCACACGTTCGTTCACCATGGAATCGACCAGCGTATCGATGCGGCTGATGAAGAAACTGGCCACACCGGCCATCTTTTTCAAATTGCCGCCGCGCTTCGATAAATCTTCCACTCCGGCGATGTAGGCTTCGGCCACTTTTTCGTAAACTTCCTGCGCGAAGAGCAGCGTCACATTGATGTTGATCCCTTCGCCGATGGCCTGCCGGATGGCCGGAAGTCCCTCCGCCGTGCCCGGAATCTTGATCATCACGTTTTCGCGTTTCACTGTCTTCCACAGGCGACGCGCTTCGTCGATCGTCTCCTGCGTCTTGCGCGCCAGGTACGGAGAAACTTCCAGGCTCACATACCCATCGCGAAAATTCGATTGTTCGTAGACCGGGCGCAGCGCATCGGCTGCATCCTGAATATCGCGAATCGCAATCTGCTCATAGCGCCCGGTCGCGTCGAGATCTTTCCGCGCGGCCAGCGACTTCAGCATGTCGTCGTACAGGGAACTGTCGGCAATCGCCTTTTCGAAGATCGACGGGTTCGAAGTCATACCCCGCAACCCGTCGTCCGCAATCATCTCCTTCAACTTCCCGGTCGTGAATAAATCGCGCCGGATGTAGTCGAGCCACATGGCCTGGCCATAACTGAGCAACTGTTTCAGCGGATTTTGTGTGGCTTTTGAATTTTCAATAACTCCAGTGGGCTGCATGAGGGCCTCCATTATCAGATGGGTGATGTTTGTTTGATAACCGGTGCACCCGAATCGTTGTGCATTCCCGGCCGTTTTCACCGCGCGATTATTTGCCCGCGATCGCCGCGTGCGCTTCCGCGACCACTTTCTCCACGGTGAAGCCAAAATATTTCAGCAGATCCTTCAGCGGCGCAGACGCGCCGAAGCGGTGCATCCCGATGTTCCGTCCCTTACTTCCCGTATAGCGTTCCCAGCCGAAAGTTGCTGCCATTTCCACGGATACGCGCGCGGTGACGTCCGCCGGCAGAACACTTTCCTTGTATGCCGCGTCTTGCTGATCGAAAATCGACCACGACGGCATGCTGACCACGCGTGCCGAGATTCCTTCCGCCTTCAACTTTTCATATGCTTCCACGCAGAGCGACAGTTCACTTCCCGTCCCGATGAGAATAACCTGCGGCTTTCCTCCCGGCGCGTCGGCCAGCACGTAGGCCCCCTTGGCCACTCCCGATGCCGGCGCATATTTCGTCCGATCCAGCGTCGGCAAATTTTGTCGTGTCAGCACCAACGTTGCAGGCGAGTGCTGCAGATTCGCGATAATCTTCCACGCCTCTACCACTTCATTCGCATCACCCGGCCGCAACACAGTCATGTTCGGCATCGCCCGCAGCGATGCCAGTTGCTCGATCGGTTGATGCGTCGGCCCATCTTCGCCGACGCCGATCGAGTCATGGGTGAAAACGAAAATCGACGGAATCTGCGCCAGTGCGGCCAGTCGCATGCTCGCCCGCATGTAATCGCTGAAGTTGAAGAATGTGGCTCCGAACGCGCGGATGTTCGAAACCGTCATGCCATTCACGCTCGCGCCCATCACATGTTCGCGGACGCCGAAGTGCAAATTCCGGCCGGCGTAGTTGTCTGCCTGGAAATCTCCCGCCCCTGCAAACTTCAGCGTGGTTTTGTTGGACGTCGCCAGGTCGGCCGATCCGCCAATGAGCCACGGAATGTTTTGCGCCAGCACGTTCAGCACTTTCCCGGAACTCTCGCGCGTCGCCACGCCCTTGGCGTCGGCAGGGAACGTTGGGAGATTCTTGTCCCATCCGTTCGGCAGTTCATGATGCTGCATGTGGCTCAAGCGCTCTGCCAACTCCGGATATTTCTGAGAGTACTCGGCAAACAGCTTCGACCACTGCGATTGCAATTCGCGGCCCCGCTTGCCGATCCCTTCGCGGAAATGTTCCAGCACACCCTCCGGCACCAGAAATTTCGCGTCTTCCGGCCAGCCATAAAACTTTTTGACCAGCCGCACTTCTTCCTCTCCAAGAGGCTCGCCATGCGCGGCATTCGTGTCCTGCTTATGCGGAGAACCGTATCCAATGTGGCTGTCCACAATAATTAACGTCGGCCGATCCGTAGTCTTATGGAACGTCTCGAAAGCTCTCGCCAGCATCTCGAGATCATTGGCGTCAGCAACGCGCGTGACATTCCAGCCATAGCCGACAAATCGCGTCGCCACATCCTCGCTGAATGACCAGTCGGCCGGACCATCCAGCGTGACCGAGTTGTTGTCGTAAATCCAGCAGAGGTTTGAGAGCTTCAGATGTCCGGCGAGTGATGCCGCCTCGCCTCCGATCCCCTCCATCAAGTCGCCGTCCGAGCAAATCGCATAGACGTTGAAATCAAAAACTTCGAAGTTCGGACGGTTGAAATTTGCCGCCTGCCACTTCCCCGCAATCGCCATGCCGACGCTGTTGCCCACACCCTGCCCCAGCGGTCCGGTCGTGGTTTCGACCCCAGTGGTAATATGCGATTCCGGATGTCCCGGAGTGCGGCTTCCGAGCTGGCGAAAGTGCTTGATGTCGTCCAGCGTGATCGTATGATCCCTGGTTACCTCCCCGTCCTCATCGACGCGCCGCACCTCGGTCAAATAGAGCATCGCGTAAAGCAACATGGAGGCGTGCCCGTTGGAGAGCACGAAGCGGTCGCGATTCAGCCATGTAGGATCGGCTGGATCGTAGCGCAGGAATTCCTGCCACAGGCAATACGCGACGGGAGCCAGTCCCATCGGCGCTCCCGGATGCCCGGAGTTGGCCTGTTGCACCGCGTCAATCGCGAGGGTCCGAATCGTGTTGATGCACAGCGTATCCAGTTGCTTTCCCGTCACTAAAACCTGATCACTGACTACCATACGATTCTTTCCTCCACGGGATTTGGTCGGCGCTCGACCGCTGTATTTAATTTAGAGTTCCCACCGGCAGAAAGGGTTCAATAGAGGAAGTGTATCAATTTCCCGGAACGCATGGATTGGCCAGCGGTGAAAAAATAGGTGAGATCAGAAATAGGCAGAGACAGATAGGGGAATGACCTTACTTCAATAGTTGCATGTAGCCGTTCTCACTGTGGGAGGCACGCGTCGTGTCCTGCACAAATTTCAGGAACTGACGAAGATTGTCGCGCTCCTCTGAGGTCATGCCTTCGAAGCGAACCCGAACCCCGTTGGCGGGACCGCTGCGCGTGACGACTCCGGTCAAGGCGAAACCTTTCACCCAGATTTTCCCGTTCGGCAGCCACAGGCCAATCTCTACTTTTGCCCCGGGCTTTACAGGGTTCGCCGTTTCCACCAGGCATCCACCCGCGCCCGTGTTCGACAAGTTGCCCCAGATCGGTGAAGGCGCGTCGTCGACTCGAAGTTCGACTGCCACGAAACACTTGATCCGCGGATGCTTGCGCCGGTCGCTATTCCAGTTGCTGGCAAACAGATCCGGCTCAAAAGGAGGCGTGGCGGAAGCAGGCGTGGGAACCGCATGCGGAGTAACCGTGTTTTCGACCGGCTGTAAAGCGGCCGCTTCGCCCTTGCTGGGGCTCGACGTGCCGGCCTTAATCTCACGCATCGCCGTCAGTAGCGCTTCTTCCCGCTGTTCCGGCGGTGCTTCGCGATAGGCCTGTAACAGCTTTCCGACTTGCCGGACCAAGTCCGGGTCAGCAAGTATTCGCGTCCAGTCAGTCCCCATTGCCGCACTCATGCCATTTTGTCTTTCGGTGCCCGAGTTTTGCCTCGTCTAGGTTATCCGACAGTCATCCGCATTCAAGATGACCTAAGTCACAATCGAAGAAACGCGACGGTGCGAGGAAAGATTCGAGGGGGACCTTGCAGGATCGACAATTCCAGGTGCCAGCAGATCGACTTTATTCGGCGTCGAACGTGACCTGAACGACTTCCGTGGTTTCCGCTTGCGCCGGTTCGAACTTCCACTTTCCCACCGCATCCAGCGCCGCGTCTACCAGTACCGGATTTCCCCCTAGCGCGCGGGTGGTTTTCACGACGCCGTTCGGACGGACCACGGCTTCCACACGGACGGTGCCGTGAATATGCATCCTTCTGGCTAATTCGGGATAGTTCGGAGCGACCTTCGAGGCCACTTTTCGATCCGATGTCGCCGTTGCGGAGCTGCTTTGCGCAGCCTGCATGCCTACCGTCAGTGCAATGAATGCCGCCACTAGCAATAATAGGACCCGCTTCCCCACGATTTGCTGCCCCTTTCGTACAAGCTCAGATTAAACGGCGTCGGAAATTGCAGCAACGCACCGAAGACATTGTCCCCTTGGAGCCGCACGAGCTCCAGACCTCTGCCCACAACACCTGCACTTCGCTTATAACCTCCAAAACAGACTTGGTCTTTTTCCTCAGAATCGTTTGCATCGCAAACTCTCGTCGGAGAATCGAACGTTGCGGGTTATGCTATAGGACGGAAAGGACATTTCGCTCCCGCCGTCTATGGGGGCAGTTCCCAATCCAAGAATGCAATGCTTATCGAAATCGCATCTCGCCCAGATTTTCGGCTTCGTCTTCTTAATTCTGTGCTTTCCGGTTGCTCTGTTTTCGCAGTCCACCGGTGGCAGTCCCACCACTCCAACCGTTTCTCTACCCGGTCCTGAAAATCCTTTTCAAGGAAGTGAGCCGGAAGGCAAGGCCACCGCGGAAGTTCTGCAAATCGACTTCAAGGACGCGATTGACCGCGGCCTGCGCAATAATCTCGGCTTGCTGCTGGCCGGCGATCAAACGGAGACGGCTCACGGCGAGCGCTGGAAAGAGTTGTCCGAACTTCTTCCCAACGTGAGTGGACGTATCCAGGAGAACGTGCAAACCGAAAGCTTAGCCGCTTTGGGTTTCAATAAACTTTTACCTCTCTTCGCTCCCCCCGGTGGCGCGAGCGCCTTCCCTCGGGTCATCCCGGCTTTCAATTACTTCGATGCCCGCGTCAATCTTGGCCAGTCGCTGTTCAATTTTAAAAATCTCGAACGCGAGCGGGCTGCGACCGAGAGCGAGAAAGCTGCCAAGCTCACCTACAAAGACGCGCGCGAAATGGTCGTCCTGGCCGTCGGCAACGCTTATCTGCAAGCCATCGCGGCCTCTGCCCGCGTCGAAACCGCTGAGGCGCAAGTGAAGGCCGCGCAAGCGCTATCGGACAAGGCCGCTGATCAGAAGAAGGCCGGACTCACTCCCGCCATTGACGCCTTGCGTGCTCAGGTCGAACTGCAGACCCGCCAGCAACAGTTCATTGTCGCCCGCAACGATTTCGCCAAATCCAATCTGAGCGTGGCCCGGATCATCGGCCTGCCCCCCGGCCAGAATTTCGTGCTCACGGAAAAAGCTCCCTATCAGGCCCTTGCCTCGCTGCCGCTGGAGATCTATCTGCAGCGCGCCTATGCTGGCCGATCTGATTATCAGTCGGCAATGGCCCGGGTTCGCAGTGCGGAACTCTCCCGCCGCGCGGCTTCCGCTGGACGCTATCCTTCGCTCGACCTTGGCGCCAACTTCGGGGATATGGGTGTCGCGCCCGGCCAATCCAATGGCACCTGGCAGGTTGATGGAGGTCTGAGCATCCCCATCTTTGCCGGCAACCGGGTACATTCCGACATACTCGAAGCGGATGCTCAATTGAAACAGGCACGTTCACAACTCGGCGATCTGCGCGGAAGGATCGACTACGAAGTGCGCACCGCCCTCCTCGATCTCAACGCCGCCGCCGAGCAAGTAGAGGTGGCCCGGAGTTCCGTCGAACTCGCAGAACAGGCTCTGGCTCAATCCCAGGATCGCTTTACCGCTGGAGTAACCGATAATCTTGAAGTCGTCCAGGCGCAGGAAGCCGTGGCCAGCGCCCATGAAACTTATATTCAAAGTCTTTATGCTCATAATCTGGCAAAGGTCGAACTGGCCTACGCCATCGGAGATGCTGAACAAGGCGTCAAGCGATATCTGAAAGGCATTCAATAATTTATGGAGCAATCGACACAGAGTCCGCCGTCCAGCGCTGCGACTGATCGGCCGGAAACCAATAATAAGCCGTTGCCCGCCACGGAACGCGATTACCACACCCGGCCGTCGCGTACCCAGAGTTCGGGTTTTCGCATCGGCATCGTGATCGCGATTGTCGTCTTACTGATTATTGGCATCTTTGCTTTTCGTTATTTCACCAGCTACGAATCGACCGACGATGCCCAGGTCGATGGCCACATCAATTCTGTCAGCGCCCGCGTCTCCGGCCACGTTATCAAGCTCAATGTGCAGGACAATCAGTACGTGTCGGCGGGAACCGTGCTGGTCGAAATCGATCCGGCGGATTATCAGGTCGCTTACGAACGTGCCAAGGCCGACTTTGAGGATGCGCAAGCCGCTGCTGTCGCTGCCGGCGTGAACGTCCCCGTCACTTCGGTGAACACCAGCAGCCAAGTCTCGGCCACTGAAGCGGATGTCAACAGCGCCCGTGCCGGGATCCAGGTGGCGCAGCAGCAATACGAGGCCGCCAAGGCCGAACTGCAAGAGGCGGAAGCCAACGATGTCAAAGCGCAAAATGATCTGGGACGTTACAAGCAGCTGGTCGAAAAGCAGGAGATCTCCTCGCAGCAGTTTGACGAAGCCGTGGCCGCTTCCAGAGCCAGCGCCGCGGGGGTTGCGGCCGCTCGCGCCAGCTCCGACGCTGCCCGCCAGCAGGTAACCCAGGCGCAGGGCAAACTCGTCCAAGCCGAGGCCAATTATCGCTACGCCAATACCGCTCCCAAGCAGATGCAGATCATGCGAGCCAAAGCGACCTCAGCGCTCGCCGAAGCGCAGCGCAAGAAAGCCGACCTCGACCAGGCCGCGCTCAACCTGCAATACACAAAAATCATCGCGCCGGTAAACGGAATCGTCAGCGATCGCACTGTCGAAGTCGGTCAGAATGTCGCGCCCGGACAGGAGTTGATGAAAGTCATCAACCTCGACGACATCTGGATCACCGCCAATTTCAAAGAAACCCAGCTCCGCAATATGAAAGCCGGACAGCACGTCACCATCGAGGTCGATGCCAACGGCCGGAAATATGAAGGCAAAGTCGACAGCGTGGCCGGAGCCAGCGGTGCCCGATTCAGCCTTCTGCCTCCGGAAAATGCTACCGGAAACTATGTGAAAGTCGTGCAGCGCGTTCCCGTCAAAATCCTCCTGAATCCCAATTCGAATAACGATCACCAGTTGCGTCCCGGCGAATCCGTCACGCCCAAGGTCTGGCTGAACGAATGAGTGCAGCCACCACCATGGACCAGGCCGATGCCTGGCGCCCCGCGGTCAATCCGTGGGTGATCGCTCTCGCGGTCACGTTGGCCACCTTCATGGAGGTGCTCGACACTTCCATTGCCAACGTCGCTTTGCCCCACATTGCCGGAAGTCTTTCCGCTGGTCAGGACGAGAGCACATGGGTTCTGACTTCTTATCTGGTCTCGAATGCGATCGTCCTGCCGCTCAGCGGCTGGCTGTCGTCCATCGTCGGCCGCAAGAATTTCTATATGGGTTGCGTCGCTCTGTTCACCATCAGTTCGTTCATGTGTGGACTGGCGCCAAATCTCTCGGTTCTGATTCTTTGCCGCGTCCTTCAGGGCGCGGGCGGAGGCGGCCTGCAACCCAGCGAGCAAGCCATTCTCGCGGATACTTTTCCGCCGGCGAAGCGCGGCATGGCTTTCGCCGTCTATGGCGTTGCCGTGGTGACCGCTCCGGCAATCGGCCCCACTCTCGGCGGCTGGATCACCGACAATTTCACCTGGCGCTGGATTTTCTTCATCAATATCCCCGTCGGCATTCTCTCGATTCTCCTCACTTCCCGGCTCATTCAGGATCCGCCGTACTTCCGCCGCCGCAAGCTTAAGGAAACTCACATCGATTACATCGGCCTCGGGTTTGTCGCCTTGGGGTTGGGAACCTTACAGGTCGTCCTCGATAAAGGTCAGCGCGACGATTGGTTCGAATCGCACTTCATCCTGGCCTTGACCGTCATTGCGACGGTTTCGTTGATCTTCCTGATCTTCTGGGAATGGCACAGCAAAGATCCCATTGTCGATCTGCACCTGTTCCGTGATCGCACCTTCGGTATTTCGAACCTGCTGATGTTCATGCTGGGCTTCGCTCTGCTCGGAAGCACGCTCCTGCTTCCCTTGTTCATGCAGACCATGCTCGGATACACCGCCCAGCAGTCCGGCTTGGCTTTGATGCCCGGCGGCTTCGCCATCATGCTTTTGCTGCCCTTGGTGGGTTTCCTGTTATCCCGGTATGCCCCGCGCTGGCTGCTGGTTTTTGGCCTCGTTGTGCTTTCGGTCTCGTTGTTCAATATGACGCGCTTTGATTTGGAGATCGATTTCCGGACCACCGTCATTGCCCGCATGTTGCAGGCTGTAGGGATGGCCTTTCTTTTCGTCCCCATCAATACCGCTGCCTACGCCTTTCTTCCGCGCGAAAAGAACAACGCGGCTTCCGGACTGATGAACCTAGCCCGCAACATCGGCGGCAGTGTCGGGATTTCCGTGGTCACAACCATGCTTGACCGCCGCAGCCAGGTTCATTTGACCGATCTCTCGCAGAATCTGAGCCGCTCCAATCCCGCGTTTCAGAACATGCTGCAGGGAGCCACGCGCGCCATGCAGGCTCACGGCGCCAGTCAAGCCGGCGCGACGCAGCAGGCCTACGCCCTGGTTCAGGCTACCGTGCAGCGCCAGGCCACGATGCTTTCTTATATCGATTGCTTCTGGTTCCTTGGGGTCGCCATCATGCTGATGATCCCGGCGGTTTTCCTGATGAGAAAATCCAAGCCCGGCGGAGGAATGGCGGTACACTAAACCAGCCATGTTTCGTCTCGTTACCATCGAACGGGAGTATGGTTGCGGCGGCGGCGCGGTTGCCACCCGGTTGGCGTCCCTCCTGGGTTGGAAAGTCTGGGACCATCTGCTCACCGAAGAAATTGCCCGCCTGGCGAATGTGGATCCTTCTGCAGTCATGCGCTGCGACGAACGCATGGATAGCCGCCTGCATCGGCTATCGAAGGCTTTCTGGCGCGGTAGTTACGAACGCAGTTCGCCGCTCGGCAACCAGATCTTTGACACCGACCGCATGATGGCGATGATGCAGGAAATCATGAACAACATCGGACGGGAAGGGAATGCGGTCGTCGTGGGTCGCGGCGCGCCCTATCTCCTGCGCGAGAATCCCGACGCCTTCCACGTTTTCCTGTACGCCCCGCGCGCCGAAAAAATCCGCCGCACCATTGCCGTTGGACACTCTGCCCACGAGGCCGAAGAGCTCGTCGACACCATCGATCGCGAGCGCATCGCCTACATCAAACATTACTTCAATGCCGACTGGCCCACCCGCTCCCTCTACCACCTGATGCTCAACACCGCAGTGGGCGATGAAGCCGTCGTCAAAGTGATTCTCGACACCATGCGCCTGGTTGAGGGAAAACCCAAAGCCACCGATTTCGAGCACCCCAGCCAGCACACCTTATCGCGCTGATTTTCACCCGGCAGATCGGTATTACTATTCTCTGATGCCGAAGTATGCGTCTGCTCCGCTGCCATTTCGCGGTTCCTGACAACTCACCGCCTCCGGTCACTGAGCGTAATCATGGATTTATCTACAGTAATCTGCTGACCGCCTTGGATACGCCCACGCGCGTCCGCTACAGCACGCCGCCAGTCTGGATCGCCAGATCATTCAGCGCCATCTCCAGCTTCGTAATAGCCGCGCCGATTTCTGGATGCTCTCCGATCTTCTCTTGCAGTGCCTTTAGAATCTGGTGAGCACTTTTGATGTGGGCCTCTGCCTTAGCTGGACTTGAGTCGGGATTGCGTTCGCTCTGTGATTCCATGGCACCTCGCTCCCTGCCTCTCATTTGCTACACAGCGTCTCCCCTCATTCTACGCATCCCGATGTCACCGGGAGGCATGGGGCCGACAAAAATCAGGGAGTCCGCTAACGACGAGCGAAATGGGGATGGTACGTCAACTATCAATTCCCCGGAAATCAACCTCTACTTTCCCACGTCTTTC
The DNA here is from genome assembly GCA_963719865.1 of uncultured Acidobacteriota bacterium. Classification (GTDB taxonomy): domain Bacteria; phylum Acidobacteriota; class Terriglobia; order Terriglobales; family Acidobacteriaceae; genus Sulfotelmatobacter. Next base: position 50,222 of record CAVRDS010000054.1, read on the forward strand.
ACAGCCGAAACGGTGTAGAAGCGGTAAATATATCTCCAGGTGAATTCACGACCGGGTCGGACTTTGATCTCGACGTAGGGTTCTAGAGCAACGACCGTGCGAATGGCCCAGACTTCGATGTTGACCAAGGGCCGATCACCACGGATCGTCACACCGGCACCGGTCTTGTGGTTTTCAACCTGGATCTGATAGTCGGCTGCGGTCTTGCCGAATCCGCTGAACTCGCGATCGAAGGTATCGCTGCGCTTCAGGTTTTTCGGAAAAACAAGCCGATTTCCCCGAACCGTCGCCAATTCACCGATCGCCGTAGTCGGCGCAGGAGGGAAAGGAAAGCTTATGACCACATCAGGCCCTGTAGACTGATGGTCAATCGTCAAGAAATTGTGGTCGTACACTCGCGTTTCAATCGGCTTCTCGCCGGTGTTGACCAGCCGGTGCTCGATTGCCATCTCGGGTTCGTTCTCCAGCAGGCGTATGGTTTTCGTGTAGGTGTACCCATATCCGGAGCCGCAGTCCACTTGCTGCGTGAACTCAATCCACGCACGACCGCTTCTTACCGTGCGCTTCCCGCCGTCCAGAATCGCGTAATTCGTATAAGAACTGTAGGGCGCATTGTCTGGCTTCCGCAGAGACCCAACACCGATCTTGCAAAAAGCTTCGCCTGGCTTGGCTTCGGCGTATCCAAGAACCGCTCGATCTGCCCCGATGAACTCCTCGACGGCACCGCTCGCCGCACTATTCACACCCGCTTCAACCGGATCCCCGATCACAACATCAGGCACAGACGGGTTGAACTTCTCAAAGAACGGACCGAAGTAGCTGTGGCCGTTGTATTCGAGAGTACCTATAACGCCCGCCCAATCGAAGCGCGTGCCACGGTAAAATCCCTTCTCCGCGTCCGGGAGATATATCGTTGCGTCCAGCATTCCATTCGACAGCTTGGTTTGTGGATAAACGCCTGGATAGGTTTGAGCCGCGATCGAACCAGCAGCCAGCATACTTCCGAGAATGCAGAAAATTCCTCTCAATCCCTTCAACGTGTGTCCGTCTTTCTCACCGGAATCCCCTGGCGGGAAGCGCATTTTCCCTCATCCAGACTGTGCGGGAGTCACGCTGATTGTAAGCTCAGACCGGCCAAAAAGCGTGGCCGGTCGCTCGACCATCGCTTGTGGATTGCTCCGCACAGCGTTGTTTTGATCGCACCCATGACCGGTGCCCGGATGCCTCGTTTCTGCTCCTTTAGCTCCTCCCAATTTTGCTCGTGCCCAGGAGTTCCTCAGCGATCTCTGCGAATACCTCAGCGCCCCAGCGGTCAAAGCTGTTTCTTTCCGATCGCCAGCCGGGATTCCGCCAATCCAGAAGTTATCCACAACGGCCCTGTGACATCTGACCTTGACCCTCTCCTGGGAATGAGCAGATGATGGTCAAGGCGGAGGCGGTCAGCGCAGCGGGTGCAGAAAGTTCCGTAAATCTTTTGTTGCCAAGATTTTGACCTTATCCTCAACGTTCTCAAGATTTTGCAGACACTTTTTGCAAAACCCGCGCCAGTCAAGCCTTTCCGAGGGCAGGGGGGGAGGGGGGTATCCCTCGCAACTCCGAGTTCCCCGAAACGGACCACACTTGAGCATCCTCTTCCAAGCGCGTTCTCAAACTTTTTTTCCACCCCATCTCCGCAGGATATCCTTCGTCCACACGCATGAACTACGACGCGATCCTGGTTGTCTCCTTCGGCGGTCCAGAGTCCAGAGAAGACGTAATTCCTTTCCTCGAAAATGTGTTGCGCGGCAGAAACGTTCCCCGCGAGCGCATGCTCGCGGTGGCCGAACACTACTATCATTTCGAAGGCAAGAGTCCCATCAACCAGCAAACTCGCGAGCTGATCGCGGCGCTCAAGAATGAATTGACCGCACACGGCCCGCAGTTGCCCGTCTATTGGGGAAATCGCAACTGGCATCCCATGCTGGCTGACACGTTGCGCCAGATGCAGCAAGACGGAATTCAGCGCGCCCTCGCCTTCGTGACTTCGGCCTACAGTTCCTATTCCGGTTGCCGGCAATATCGCGAGGACATCGCGCGCGCACGCGCCGAAATTGGAGCGGGAGCGCCTGAGGTCGACAAGCTACGAGCCTTCTTCAATCATCCGGGATTCATCGATGCAACCGAAGAACGGCTGCGCGACGCGCTTCGCGAACTTCCTGAAAGCGCTCGCTCCAACGTTCAAATCGTCTACGTGGCGCACAGCATTCCCACAGCGATGGCGAACAGTTGCGATTACGTTCGCCAAGTGGAGGAAGTGCGGAAGTTGGTTTCCGCGCGGATCGGGATCGCGAACGACGTGCTGGTCTATCAAAGCCGCAGCGGCGCGCCGGGACAACCGTGGCTCGAGCCCGACATTCTCGATTACCTGCGCGAATTAAAGTCGCGGAATTCGGCGAGCGCCGTCGTGCTGGCTCCCATCAGCTTTATCTCCGACCACATGGAAGTCGTGTACGACCTCGACATCGAAGCCCGACAGCTTTGTGATTCCCTGCAACTGCCCATGGCCCGAGCCAAGACGGTAGGCGTGCATCCGAAGTTCATCGCGATGATTCGCGAATTGATTCTTGAGAGAATCGCCGCGGGAGACCGCCGCGCACTGGGCTCGCTGGGGCCGCGGCAGGATGTGTGCGCGGAAGATTGTTGTCCAGCCCCGCTGCGACCAGCACGTCCACCGACGCCGTGAAAAAAGTAGTGGCTCGGGTACGAAGCAAAGGCAACGGAAAATTAATGAGGGAGAAACATGGTGCGCCCGGAGAGATTCGAACTCCCGACCTGTTGCTCCGGAGGCAACCGCTCTATCCAGCTGAGCTACGGGCGCAATGCGATAAGAACAGTTTACACGGGTGGACCGGGACGCCTCAATGCAGGCATGAAACCGACGCCGCTGCGCGGCTGGACAGCCGATGGCGGCTGTCCCCACAAAAACCTTGCGGCTCGACAGCGATGAGGGCCCGTCGCTACAAGGATCTCTTTCTTGCGATGGCGAGTTTACCAGCGATCGCGTCTTCCGCCGCCACCACCGCCGCCGCGTCCGCCGCGGTCGCGGCCGCCGCCACCACCACCACCGCCGCTGCGTTCCGTCTTCGGCCGCGCTTCGTTGACGTTGATCGTGCGTCCGCCCACTTGCGATCCGTTGAGCGCAGTGATGGCTTTGTCACCGTCCTCGTTGCTGGCCATCTCCACAAATCCGAAGCCGCGGGAACGGCCGGTGTCGCGGTCGGTCATGATGCTCACGCGGTCGACTTGTCCGTAGGACTCGAACAACTGCCGCAGTTCGTCTTCGTTGGTGTTGAAGCTGAGATTCCCCACAAAGATATTCTTCACGCGTCTGCCCCTGCATTGAGCTGTCGGAAGTGCAAGCTCAGTTCGGCGGACTTGGCAGGTCGGGTGGGCCTTCCTGAAAATCGGTACCGGAGCTGGCAACAGTCAAATGCGGCGAGCAGTATAGCAGGTTTTCCGAAATTGGCCTGTCAAATTGAAGTTTAGGCGAAAGCCAGCGCTTGCGGACGAACGGCGCCCGGTGGTTAGCACTCGTCCACTTTCCAGTAGCCTTCCGGATGAAAGCCCATCTGAAGCAGACGGTTCCTGGGATCGTGGCGCTTGCCGCAGCCGGGGCAGACCAGGTAGCGACTCCAGGCCGTTCCCTGATGATCATAGTTCTCGGCGACGGCAAAGGTAGTGCCGCAACTGCAGGGCACCAGGAACATCCGCAGGGGGGCGTGCTTCCTTGCGCTTTTTTCGCACTTGGTCGCAGCTTTCACGACTCTTCAACGACAGCGAACGAGGCTTTCTTTCGCTTATTCGATTGTAAGACTTTTTTCCGCAGGCGTAGAAATTTCGGAGTTATTTCCACGAACTCGTCGTCGGCGATGAATTCGATAGCCTGCTCCAGATTGAGCGGCCGGAAGGGTACCAGGCGGATCGCTTCGTCGGCGGTGGAGGCGCGCATATTCGTCAGCTTCTTTTCGCGCACAGCGTTGACGTCGAGATCAGTGTCCTTGGCGTTTTCGCCGATAATCATGCCCTCGTAGAGTTCCACGCCGGGGCCGACGAAAAGCTCTCCGCGTTCCTGCAATCCCCAGAGCGCGTAAGCCGTCGAAGTTCCCGAGCGATCGGCAACCAGAGCTCCCGTCAATCGGTGGGGAATCTCGCCCTGCCATTCCGTGTATCCATCAAACAGAGCATTCATCACGATGGTTCCGCGCGTGTCGGTGAGCAACTGGCTGCGCAAGCCGATCAGCCCGCGGCTGGGCACGCGGAACTCGACCCGCACGCGGCCGTAGCCGTGATTGTGCATGTTGGTGACTTCGCCCTTGCGCGATCCGAGTTGCTCCATGACGACGCCGACAAAGTTTTCAGGCACGTCGATGGTGAGGTGCTCGACGGGTTCCATCAGCTTGCCATCTTCCTTATTGCGCTTGGTGACGATCTCCGGCTTGCCGACCATGAGTTCGTAGCCTTCACGGCGCATCATCTCAATCAGGATGGAGAGTTGCAGTTCGCCGCGTCCCAACACTTTAAAAGAATCGGTGGTGCCAGTATCTTCGACGCGCAGAGACACGTTGGTGAGCAGCTCTTTTTCGAGGCGCTCACGCAGATTGCGCGAGGTCACATAGGTGCCATCTTTTCCGGCGAACGGCGAATTGTTGACCGTAAACAGCATGGCGATCGTGGGCTCATCGATGGCGATATGGGGCAGCGGCGCGGGATTTTCCACCTCGGTGATGGTCTCGCCGATGGTGATGCCTTCCACGCCCGCGACAGCAACGATGTCGCCCAATTCAGTTTCGGTGATGTCGGTGCGCTTCAATCCGGAGAACGAAAAAAGTTTCGTGATCTTGGTTTTATGCAGCGAGCCGTCGAGCTTGGCGATGGCGACATCTTCGCCGGTAAACATCTTGCCATTGAAGACGCGGGCGATGGCGAGGCGTCCGAGATAGTCGCTGTAGTCGAGGTTCGCGACCAGGATCTGCAGCGGCCCGGAGGGATCGCCTTTGGGCGGGGGAGTCGTCTTCAAGATCGCGTCAAACAGCGGGCGCAGATCTTCGCCGCCTCCCAGAATGTTCGTGCTCGCCGTGCCCGTCTTGGCGTTGGTGTAAAGAACCGGGAAATCGATCTGGTCTTCCTTGGCGTCGAGGTCGATGAATAGATCGTAGATTTCGTTGAGCACTTCCTGCGGGCGAGCGTCGGAACGGTCGATCTTATTAATGACCACGATCGGAGGCAGCTTGGCTTCGAGGGCCTTGCCGAGCACATAACGCGTCTGCGGCAGCGGACCTTCGCTGGCGTCCACGAGAAGCATGACGCCGTCGACCATCTTGAGAGCGCGTTCGACTTCGCCGCCAAAATCGCTGTGGCCGGGCGTGTCGACAATGTTGATTTTCACGTCGTGATAGAAGATGGCCGTGTTCTTGGCGAGAATGGTGATGCCGCGCTCGCGCTCCAGTTCGTTCGAGTCCATCACGCGCTCGACGTGGTGCTCGTTGGAGCGGAAAGTGCCGCTTTGCTGCAGCATGGCGTCCACCAGCGTGGTCTTGCCGTGGTCGACGTGCGCGATGATGGCGATGTTGCGAATGCCTGAACTCAAAAAGGAATCCTTCCGGAAAAGTGTCTACTACCACTTTACTATGACAGGGAAGCGGGTGGGTTCTCCAGGGGCTCAGCGTTGTTCGGCGATGGGATCTGGATCCGCCAGGTAGAGAATCCGATACAACTTGAAATTCTGGTTCTGGTATGTCAGCTCGAGGCTGGAGGGGGAGTGTCCTACGTAGCGCTCGAGGAAGCCGTGGTCGCCGTCGAAGGCATTGGTTGTGATCAGATAAGTCGCGTGGATGTTTCGCGCGTATTGCCGCAACTCTTGCTCAGTGCCACGGTAATTGTAGGCGGAGGCCGATCGACCGGTGTAGAGCGAGAGCGCACGAGCGCGATAATAGATCAGCACGTCGCCCGAGGCCGTGCGATCGCGGACCGCCTGACATAGTTGGTTGAACTCCGGCAAGCCGTTGCTCTGGCGAATGGGGCCAAAGTCGGCCTTGCGATAGGCTGCGACATACGGAACAGAGATCAGCAGCAACAGCCCGCACAGGACGGCAGTAGAGCGGTGTGGAGCGAATTTCGTACTAAGGCCGCGGAGGCCGGTCAAGGCGAGGAATACAATCCAGGGGAGGAGAGGGAAGACCAGACGAATACCGGGAGAGAAGGGCCACAGAATAACCATTGCCATATACGGCGCCACCAAAGCCTCAACGATCGTCAACCCTCGCTTGGATTGAAAGAAAACGCCCGCCAGGGTCAGGACAGCAACGATTCCAAGGACGAAAAACGAAAACGCATTTCGCCTCGACGCCACCCAAAAACCTGCCAGCGTGCGTGGATAAGAAATGAGATTTGCTTCAGTGGTCTGCAGGGTAGGTCGAAGGTGCACATTGTAGTTGCCGACACTGGAACCCACGAAGCGGCTTTGGAACAGTAAGAGGACCGCGCACACTAGAAGCGCAATAAGAGTCCGCCGCGTGATTACGTGGGCCTTCAGTACGTCATAGAGCATCAGGCCGGGAATCAGAGCGACGCCCGCAGTGCGCGTGCCGATCGCGAGATACAAAGCGAGGCCGACCAGAATGGCCCATCGCCACCAACCTGGCTGATTGCGGGGAGCCCATCGCACCAACAACGCGACGACATAGAAGAACAGTAAGAAGGGAAGGTCGGAGAGCACGTTGTCTTTGGCATTCCAGAACACCGGGCTGAAGCCGAGGATAGCGACCAATGCGAGAGCATACTTTTCCCCCAGATCGCCGAGCCAGAAGGCATATACCGCCGTCAGGGTCAGCACAAAAAAGACGACCTGCTCCAGTTTCATCGGGATTAGATTCAGCCCGAAGAGTCTGTAGACCGGTGCCAGGAGCAATGGGAACACTGGTGGATACATCCTGGGGCCGATGGGGGCGTGCGAGTTGAAGAGGTAACCGGTGTCCGCGTAAGGTCGGCCTTCCACAATGTTCTGCGCGTGATGGACATACATCGCGAAATCGTCACCCCAAATATGACCAGGCCGTATTGTGGCTGTGTAGAAAAGAGCTATGGCAGCGAGGAGACAGGCTAATTGAGGGTTTGCGCCGAAGGCAGGTAATTTCCCGAGCTTTTCAAAGGCACTGCTAGGGTCGCAATTGTTTACTGGGTCGACATTGCATGCTACTGAACTCCGAAGGGGTTCTCTAGAGTTTTAGCGCAGTTTCTTGCTGTCCAGTTCCATTTCGGGCCGAACCTTGCCCGCTGTCAGCTCATTTAGGTGGCGGGATAGAAAAACCGTAACCACGAAGGACACGAAGTATCACGAAGGCTCCGTTGGGGAGGATTTCTGTTTCGTGCAGCTTCGCGTCACTCGTGGTTATGGGCTTCGGACAGATGCGTCCGCTATGGCGAAGAACTCTCGACGAGTTCCGCGCCAACTTCCGCGCTGCCTTCGTTCCCGACCCGCAGGCGGTACCAGACGACGATCGTTACTAGCGAGAAGACAAAGATAATCGTCGAGACGGCATTGATCTCTGGGGTGATGCCGCGGCGGAGGCGTCCCCAGATTTCGAGCGGTAGAGTATTGTCGCGGCCAATCAGGAAGAAGCTGACTGCAATCTCGTCCATGGAAAGAGTGAAGATCAGCAGCGCCGCGCCGATGATGGGCAGCTTTAAGTTGGGCACCGTCACGCGCCAGAACGTCTGCCAGTAATTCGCGCCAAGGTCGAGCGAGGCCTCTTCCTGGGCGCGATCGAGTTTCTGCAATCCGGCGAATACTTCCGTTGTTGCCACGGAGATCAGCGCCGTTCCGTGGCCGAGCACAATCGTCAGCAAGCTGAGTTTCGTGCTGGTCAGGTTGAACAGCATCAGCAGCGACAAGCCGGTGATGATGCCGGGGAGAATCAGCGGCAGCAGCACAAGTCTTCGAAATAGTGCTTTGCCAGGAAACTGTGCGCGATCGAGAGCCAGCGCCGCCGGAATCCCAAACGCCAGCGAGATTGCCATCGCCGCAAAGGCGACTTGCAGGCTGTTGAGCACCGAATCCCAGATTGCGCCATCGGCAAACAGAATGCGATACCAGTCGAATGTCAGATGATGCGGAGGGAATCCTCCGACGCCTTGGCCATTGAACGAATAGAGAATAAGGACCGCGATCGGCAGGTAGAGGAACGCAAACACCGCCGTCGCATGCAGCAGCAACCATCGTGACCGTGAAACGCTTGCCGACGCGCCGCTCATGAAAAACTCCACTTCTTTTCGAGCCGTTCAGACAAGAACAACAGGCTCACCACGATCACGAGCATGCCCAGCGAAATCGCGGCGCCCAGTGGCCAGTTGTAGGCGGCGCCAAACAGGCTGACAACAATGTTCGAAATCATGATGCCGCTGGGGCCGCCGAGCAGCAGTGGCGCTAGAAAATCGCCGAGGCTCAGCACGAAGGCAAATGTCGCCCCGGCTACAACTCCGGGAATCGACAGTGGAAAGATCACCTTCCAGAAGGTTTGCGCCGGGGTCGCTCCGAGATCGTGGGAAGCCTCCACCAGATTCCGTGGAATGTGTTCGAGCGCCGCGTAGATCGGCAGAATCGTGAACGGAGTGTAGATGTGAGTGAGCGTCAGGACGACCGCAAACGGACTGTAGAGCAGAAACTCAAGTGGACTCTTGGTGAGATGTACGTACTGCAGCAGCGTGTTGAGCACGCCATCTGAGCCAAGAATCGTTTTCCAGGCGTACGCGCGCACGAGATAACTGACCCACAGCGGAATGATCGCCATCTGATACAGCAGGTCTTTTCGTTTGCCGGCATAGAACGAAAGAAAATAGGCCAGTGGATATCCCAGCGCCAGGGAAAACAGCATGACGCGCGCGGCGATCCACATGGAGCGCAGCAGCGTTTCCCAGTAAACCGTTTTCTCGAGCAACTCCTTATAGTTGTCAAAGCTCCACGAGTGGATGATGGTCTGCGCGGGCGAGACCGACCAGAAGCTGTAGCAGAACATCAGCGCGTATGGAACGAGCAGAAATACCGTCACCCACAGCAGCGGGGGGGCGGTGACAAACGTTTTGTACGCGCGGGAGAACATCAATTCCTTCCGGGAGATTCGCGAACCGGGACCGCATCGCCCGGCGAGAATTCGAGCTGAACGTCGTTTGCGATTTCACCGCCGCTAGGCGTGCGCACGACCAGCACGAGTCCGTCGGCGCACTCGACACGAAGCAATTCAGTCGCGCCGTGAAATGCCTGATGCAGAACGCGGCCGCGAACGCCCGCCGAGGTTGTTTCACGCGCCAGCCGGATGTGTTCAGGACGCAGCGAAAACAGCGCGGGTCCATCGGGCAAGGAAGCGGGCCACGATAAGGGTCCGCAGCGCGCCATGCCGGAGCGTACCTCTGCCCTCAGTAAATTCGTGTGACCGATAAACTGGGCGACGTAGGCGGTTGCGGGGCTGCTATAAATCTCGCGCGGAGTGGCCACCTGCTCCAGTTCTCCGGAGCGAAGGAGGGCGATGCGGTCCGACATGACCATCGCCTCTTCCTGATCGTGGGTGACGAAGACGAACGCGATGCCGACCTCGCGCTGCAGCGATTTCAATTCCATCTGCATCTGCCGCCGCAAGTTCGCGTCCAGAGCCGATAGTGGTTCATCGAGCAGAAGCAGTCGAGGACGATTCACGAGCGCGCGCGCCAAGGCCACGCGCTGCTGTTGGCCTCCGCTGATTTTGGACGGCTTCGACTTCGCGTATGGTGTCATGCGCACCTTATCGAGCGCCTCGGCAACTCTTTGCGTGATCTCGGCCTGCGGACGTTTCGCCACGCGCAAGCCGTATCCCACGTTTTGCTCGACGGTGAGATGGGGGAACAAAGCGTAGTGCTGAAACACGGTGTTCACTCGTCGGCGGTACGGGGGCTGATGGTCGAGCCGTTCGGCGCCCATCCACAACTCGCCTGAAGTTGCCGTTTCGAAGCCGCCAATGATACGCAGGAGCGTGGTCTTGCCCGACCCGCTCTCGCCCAGGATGGTGAGGAATTCCCCTTCGGCAATTTCCAGGGAAACGTCGCGCAGCACCACGTTCCGCCCGAAGGTCTTAGCGACATTTCGGATGCTGAGCAAGGTGGACTTGAGCACGACTGATTCACTCGGAGAGGCTGCGTTCGCTGCGCTGTTCTGGGAAGCCATCCAGTGTTATCCTTGCCCGCGAACTACAGTTACTGTGCGGCTTTCACATCGTTCCAGATTTCGGTGTACTTCGCCCGTCGCGGCACGTTCTGCCAGAAATACAAGCGCTTCTGATAATTGTCGGCATCGTCCAGATGGAGCGTCTTCACTTCATCGGGCGTCATAAACTGCGCCGCTTGCGGATTCGCCGGGACATAGTGCGTTTTGTCCGTGACCAGTTTCTGCGTCCTGGCCTCGATCATGTATTCCAGAAATTTGTGCGCCAATTCTTTGTTCTCGCTGCCCGCCGTGATCATGAGGTGATCGATCCAGCCCGTTGTATTTTCTTTGGGGATGGTCTCTCCCACGGGGAATCCCGCCTTCTTCAAATCCGCGGTGTTGAGCGGCCATCCCATCGCGATTACGATTTCGTGGCTCTCAAACAGGTTGGTGAGTTCTCCGCCAGTTGACCACATTTTGCGCACGTTCGGTTTCAACTCCAGCAGTTTTTTCTTCACCGCATCGAGTTCGGAATCGCTTAAGTTATAAAGATGAGACGGATCGGGCTTGTCATAGCCCAGCACCTGCGCCGCCATGTACACGGTCGAAAGATCGTCCCACACAGAAACTTTCCCCTTGTACTTCGGATCCCAGAAAACATTCCAGGAATCAGGGGGCTGCGCAAATACCGTGGTGTCGTAAATGATGGGATCGGGGCCCCACATGAAGGGCACGCCGTAGACTTGGCCGTTCGCGCGCACCAGCGGCAGCGAAGTAAGCTGAGGTGAAAGCTGGTTGTAGCTGGGAATCTTCGACAAGTCCAAAGGAGCGGCCAATCCGGAAGCCGCAATCGAGGTGGCCACGTCGCTCGAGGGCGAAATCACATCGTAATTTCCTGCGCTTCCGCCGCGCAGCTTGGCTACTAGTTCGTCGCTCGATCCCATGTACGACGCCGAGACCTTGCAGTGATTCGCTTCTTCGAATGCCTGAATGAACGACGGATCGGCATAGCCTTCCCAGACCAGAAGGTTGAGCGTAGGCGTTTTCTTTGAGCACGATCCGAGGAACGCAATCGCCGCCAATAAGGGCAACAAGCGCGCCGCACGTTGCCAGTTCATGTTTCCTCCGAAGTTCGTCGGGCTAGGAATCGCAACTCTAAAACGTTGGTGGAGTGTTGACCCACAAGACTAATGTTTCTTTGCGGCCGGGATTTTTCCAGCGGTGCGGAGTGGCGCTTTCGAAATAAAAACTGTCTCCGGATCGCAGACGGTATTCCTCGCCGTCGACTGTGATCTCGAGTTCACCGCGCAGCACGTAGATGAATTCTTCCCCTTCGTGGGTGTAAGGATCGCCGCTACCGGCCTCGGGTGCGATGCGAAACAGATGCGGCTCCATGACCGTTTCGCCCCAGGCCAGCAACTCCATGCGCACGCCCGCGCCCGCTTCCAGAACCTTGCGCTCCGCGGGCCGCACCTGCCGGCTGCTGGCCTCACTCGCGTCAAAAAAGTCGAGAATGTTGGTTTTGTAGAAGCGGGCCAGTTTGCGCAGCGTTCCCACGGATCCGCTCATCTGCGAACGCTCCAGAGCGCTCAGGAATCCCACAGAAATTCCGACTGCTTCCGCGACCTGTGCGAGAGAAAGACGGCGCTTCGAACGAAGCCGCCGCAAATGTCCGCCGATGGCCCCTGCATTGCCGTCGGCGACGGGATGCACCTTGCCTTCGCGCTTTAGCAACTGCACGATCGCGGCCGCATTCAAGCCGCGCACCTTGCGTAAAAATCGAGCGCGCTTCAGCAGTTTCACGTCATCGGCAGTGTAGAGCCGATATTTGCTCTCGGTGCGATGCGGGCGGGCCAGTCCAAGGCTCTCCCAGGAGCGGATAACGGAAGGCGATACGCCGACTTTCCGCGCAACATCTCCGATCTTCAAGTAAGGTTCAGGCATCTGTGCTGTCTGCGACTGGCGCGCAAGATCACAGTGATTTGATTAGAAATTTCGATGGGGGCAAGGCAATTTTTTATTCTTGACAGCCCCCACCCTTCTTCTCTAACCTTGCGGGATTATAGCAAGGTTGTAGCCGGAAACAAGTAGTCTGCTTTTTCAACAAATCACAAAACTCTTCCGGATGTCTGGAGGCGCCATGCCGTCGATGCGAGCCCGCTGGTCCGCAGTTTGCCTGGTTGTTCTGTCTCTGGTTGTTCCCGCCCTGGTCGTTGGTCAAGGCACGACTGGAAGAATTCTGGGCCGTGTGGCCGACCCCTCGGGTGCGGTTCTGGGTAATGTGAAAGTCACGGCGACCAACGATGCCACGGGCGTCAGCCGGGATACAACCAGCGGTGAGAGTGGTGATTACGTTTTCCCCGACCTCCCCGTCGGGACGTATACCCTGACTTTCGACTTGAGCGGATTCAAAAAGTCCGTCCGGCACAGCATTAGTCTCGACGTGAACCAGGTCATCACGTTGAATATGACCATGCAGTTGGGCGCGGCGCAGGAGGTTGTCGACGTCACCTCCGAGGCGCCCTTGGTGGACACCACCAGCACGCAACTGGGAGCGGTGATGGGAGAACAGCAGGTTTCGAACCTGCCGCTGAACTCGCGAGATACATATCAGTTGTTGCAATTACAGCCCGGTGTAATGTCGACGATCGGTTCCAGCAATACGTTGATTTACGGCAGCGACAGCCCCGGCGCCGTATCGGTGAACGGAGGCCGCGGTCGCGCGAACAACTTCAGCGTCAACGGCGGCGACGCCAACGACCAGTTCGTGAACCTGCCCACCGTGCAGCCCTCTCCCGACAGCATTCAGGAGTTTCGCGTTTTGACCAACACGTTTGACGCCGAGTACGGACGCAACTCCGGTTCGGTGGTGAACGTCATCACCAAGTCTGGCACTAACGACATGCACGGGAACGTGTATGAGTTCTTCCGTAACAAGGTTCTCAACGCGAATAACTATTGCCTAACGTCAGCCGACGGCTTGCCGTGCGTTAAGCCGCAGTCGAATCAGAACCAGTTTGGTGGGACCTTTGGGGGCCCGATCGTCAAGAACAGCACATTCTTCTTTGTGAGTTATGAAGGGCGACGGGTACGGCAAGGGATCTTGTCTCCGGCGGTCACCGTGCCGACCCTTGCAGAGCGCCCGAGTGCGAGTCAAAATTATTCGGACTTTTCTGCCAGCACCCCATTTGCAGGAGCTCTGAGCAATTCCTCTTTGCTAGCCAATCGTTCGGGATGCGCACAGGCGATCGCTGCTCAGAACGGCAGCACTCTGTTCGATGGAGTTCCGTACACGACATACACGGATAACACAGGAACTCACCCCGGGATCTTCACGGATGTCGCAACCGGGCAGGAAAATATTATTCCGCTCGCCTGCATGGACCCGACTGCGGTCGATCTCCTTCAATTTGTTCCAACCGCGCCGAATGGCGGCTCTTTGGTCACCACGACGCCGGTGAGTTCTGTCCGTGGCGATCAGTTCACAGTCAAAGTTGATCGACGCCTCACCGACAAGCAAAACCTGAGCGTCTATTATTACTTCAACGATGACAACACGCTAAACCCGTTCGATAACTTCGAACTCACAGGCGCCGATGTCCCGGGATTTGGAGGCCGACTAGCGGAGCGCATCCAGCAGTGGAACATCACGCACACCTGGACGATCACCAACAGTACGGTCAATGAATTCCGATTCAACTACAACCGCGAGGGTCAGAAGACGTTCCAGAAACCGCAGAATACGGAACTGGTGCAAAATTCGTGCCCGCCGCCGCCTTCCTGGCTCACCGCCCCCGTGCCATGCTTCTATGGAGACGGATCCGGCGATCCGTCGGTTAGCCCGTTCGGAATCCATCCTTATCTGACTGCGGCCGAAGAGGGTCTGCCGTTCATCGCCCTCTCCGGTGGATTTTCGATCGGGAATAACTCGGAAGGGCAACTTCCCCAGGTCGGCAACTCCTTCCAGTGGTCCGATAACGTGACGAAGGTCAAGGGCGACCACACGATGAAGTTCGGGGTGGACTTCCGCAGGCAGCAGTTCAACCAATTCTACTATTACAACGTAAATGGGACTTTTTCTTATTATGGTGGTGGCCCGAACGACACGGGCGCAGACAGTACCCTTCCGAACTATCTAGTTCCGAACTACCTGTTGGGTCTTCCCGATCAGTTCGGACAAGGCGCAGGCCAAGTGGAATACGTGCGCAATACGGGCTTGTATCTATTCGCGCAAGACAGTTGGAAGATCAAGCCGAACCTCACGCTCAACTATGGGTTGCGCTGGGAACTGGATACGCCATGGGCGGACAAAGCGCGCCACGTGCAAACCTTCCGTCCCGGCCAAAAATCTACTGTCTTTCCTTGCGGCGGCCCGAACACCGATTGCACCTCGCAGGATGCGGTGGGATTAGTTGTTCCGGGTGATCCCGGCGTCCCAGCGGGCATGACGCAGACATACTATAAGGCGTTTGCGCCGCGCGTCGGTCTCGCATGGAGTCCGGGAGCTTCCGGCAAGACCAGTTTCCGTGCGGGGTGGGGACTTTTCTATAACCCGATTGAGCAGTTAGTGCTCGCGCAATTCGGGGCCGAACCGCCATTTGGTGGCAGCACATTCGTGTACGAGACGCAATTCAATCTGCCGTTTGCCGATCAGGGCTACGACCCAACGACCGGTCTTGGGACTACCTACCTGAATCCGTTCAATGGAGTGCTCAACCCGCAGCGTGGGACACCGCAGGACTGGGCTGTCTTCGAGCCGCTGCTTCTATTCGGGGATTTTCAACCGAAGATGCGCACTCAGTACTCCGCCCAGTACAACTTCTCGATTCAGCGCCAACTATCGCACGATATGAAATTGGAAATTGGTTATGTCGGATCCCAGGGACACCGTTTGCTGGCGACCCACGACATTAATTATTCCAACCCTCAGACATGCCTCGATATCAACACGATTGACGGTGCGGGAACCTGCGCGCAATTTGGGGAAGATGCTCCCTTTACCGTCACGGTGCCTTCGGGCTTCAACTTCCATATGCCGAACGGCTCCGTTGTTACCGGAACTGGTCAGACTCTGAATTTCGTTGGTTTGCGGCCCTACTCGTCGCCCCAATGCGACCCGACAACTGGCAACGGGTGTCCAGCGGATGGAGTTCCTGTTTACAGCAGCATCTTCGCGCAAGACACGATCGCGGGCTCCTCGTATAACTCTCTCCAGGCCTCGTTGGAGAAGAGATTTGCCCACGGACTGCAATTTTCGGCCGCCTACACGTTCAGCAAGTCTGAGGATGAGGCTTCAAGCTTCGAAGGAATCTTAGACCCGCTGCCTGGGGCTCACAATCGTGGTTTGTCACTGTTCGACGCTCGGCACCGTTTCGTCATCAGCTATTACTGGGAGATTCCGGCTCGAAAATACAGCGGATTTGCGGGGCGACTGGTAGACGGGTGGGCGTTGTCGGGCATCTCGACCTATCAGACGGGATTTCCCATCCGCATCACGTCGTCTTCCGACAATGAGTTGATGAACAGCTTTGACTTTGAACTGCCTGGCGAACCCAACCAGATTGCGCCGTTCACTTGGCAGCGCCCACAGAAAAACGGCAATTACTACTTCAATAACACCAATATCTTTACGGAAAATGGAGTGTTTGGGTATGTAGGCAGCGCACCGCGCACCATCTGCTGCGGGCCGGGAATCAGCGACACGGATTTAGTGGTGATCAAAAATATTCCAGTCACCGAAAAGAAGCGGCTCGAATTTCGAGGCGAGATATTCAACATTTTCAACCACACGCAGTTCTATAACCCTGACGGCAACAGCACCGACGGTTCGCAATTTGGCCAGGTTACGCAGGTCAAAGATCCCCGTCTGGTGCAGTTTGCTTTGAAGTTCTACTTCTAGCTTAGGAGTAGAGTAGATAGATCGATCCCGGGCGGCTTCTACCGCCCGGGAATTCTAACGGCCCGCCGCCCGGAAGCGGCCTGCCTGAGTCTTCCCGGAGAACCTCGATGTATCCCGATCTACAGAAAGAACTCGCCGCGTTCGAGCGGCGAACGCCTAAATCCGCCGAAGCGCATAAGAAGAATCTCAAACGCATTCCTCTCGGCGTCGCCAGCAACTATCGCGCCTACGATCCGTGGCCGATTTTCGTGAAAGAGGCCAGCGGCAGCAAGTTCCGCGATCTCGATGGCAACGAATACATCGATCACAACCTGACCTTCGGCGCACTGATGGCGGGACATTGCCATCCCGCGGTGATGAAGGCCGTGGAAAAACGTCTCTCCACCGGAACCATGTTTGGCATGCCGCATGACATGGAGTGGGAGCTCGCCGAAGAAATCTGCAATCGCTTTCCGATTGAGATGTGCCGGTTTGGCAACAGCGGCACCGAGGCCACGATGCACGCCATCCGTCTGGCCCGCGCCGCCACCGGTCGTGACAAGATCGTGAAATTCGAAGGCGCTTACCATGGCCTGCACGACAGCGCCCTAGTCAGCGTGAAGCCGCATGCTCCCGAATTTGGAGACGTCAAGAATCCTACGGCGGTTCCGGGCGGACTGGGCGTGCCGAAGTCCGCGGTTGCCAACGTGCTCATCTCCACATTTAACGACCTGAGCACGGTGGAGCGGCGCTTCAAGGAAAATCCGGGAGAAATTGCCGCGATCATTCTTGAGCCTATTCTGATGAACGTCGGCCTCTGCATGCCGCAACCCGGGTTCCTGAAAGGCCTGCGCGAAATCTGCAACAAGAACGGCGCGCTGCTGATCTTTGACGAAGTCAAGACCGGCTGCAAACTGGGATGGGGCGGTGCCAGCGAATATTTCGGCGTCATGCCTGACATGATCTGCCTGGCGAAATCGATCGGCGGCGGATTGCCGCTGGCGGCATTCGGCGCGCACAAGTCCGTGATGGACCTGATCTCGCAGCACAAGGTCTTCCACGGCGGCACTTACAACACGAATCCGGTCTCGATGGCTGCCGGCCTGGCCACGTTCCGCGAAGTGCTCACGCGCGAGAACTACGTGCATGTCGACAAGCTCAGCAAGAAGCTGGCCGACGGCTACCGCAGGACCATCGCGAAGGTTGGCCTGCAGGCCTACATCGCGCAGGCGGGAGCGAATGGCGCTCTGATGCTGTATCCGAAGGAGATCGTCAATTACCGCGATTGGACTGTGATTGATGTGGACCTGTGGCGCCATTACTGGTTCGGCATGGTCAACCGCGGCGTCATGGCTCAGCCCTACTGGTGGGATGAGCAGTGGACGATTTCTGTGCAGCACACCGAGGCCGACATCGATAAGCACCTGGCGGCGTTTGACGACATCGCGGCCTCGCTGGCGAAGGCGCAGCAGGAGCGCAGTGAGCGCGTGCCGGCAGAAGTCGCGCATTAAAAGCGAGTGGTCAGTGGGCAGTTCAGTACGCTCGAACATGCTGAGGCTGCAATTGCCCACTGATTTACCAATCACTGACCATTTATCACTAACCACTGGCCACCGGCCACTGATCTTGTCCACCACCGCACAACCCGCCCAGCCGCATCTGATCCGCGCTCTCGGGCGCCGCGATCTGGTGCTGCTCTTCGTGGTTGCCGTTTTCAATCTGAACGTTGTTCCGTCGATCGCTGCCAACGGCGGCGTCACCGTCTGGCTTTGGATCATCTCACTTCTTCTTTTCTTCTGGCCGCAGGGAATCGCGGTGATCGAACTGGCGCATCGCTATCCCGGCGAGGGCGGCGTATATCTCTGGGCCAAAGAAGTCTTCGGCGACTTTCACGGATTCCTCTCCGGGTGGTGCTACTGGACGAACAACATGCTGTACGTGCCGACGGTGATGCTCTATTTCGTCGGCGTATCGGTATATGTGTTTGGCCCGGGGCACCAGGGGTTAGCCGACAACAAAGTGTTTGCTTCGGTGACGTCCCTCGCCTTGCTGGCACTGCTGACGTTCTTCAACATTCTCGGCCTCGGCGTCGGCAAATGGATCAACAACATGGGCGCGATCGGAACCTTCATCGCCGCCGCCGTGCTAATTGGATTGGGAGCGGTCATCTGGTCGCATTTCGGGACCACGATCACGACGGCCGATTTCAAGATTCCCGCCAATCCGAAATTCGTACTGAATTCTTTCGGCGTGATCTGCTTCGGCCTCGTCGGCCTCGAACTGGCGTCCGTCATGGGTGACGAGATTCAGGACCCGCGACGCACTCTGCCGGGTGCGGTCGCTCTGGGCGGCATCATTTCAGGAACTCTGTACGTCGGGGCGACGCTCACTCTGCTGATTGCCATTGGCAAAAACGTGAATGTGTTGCAGGGAGTCGTGCAGGCCGTCAGCCAGATGGCCGGCCGGATCAACATGGGCTGGATTACGATTCCATTTGCCGTGATGCTCAGCCTTTCGATCGCCGGCATCGGGTCAGCGTGGATCGGCGGCTGCTCCCGCATTCCATTCGTCGCCGGACTTGATTCCTACATGCCGTCATGGCTGGGAAAGATCCATCCGCGCTACGCCACGCCGTACGCGGCATTGATCGTGCAGGGCATCGTTTCCGCGGTGTTGGTGATCTTGAATTTTGCCGGCGCTGGTGTGCAGGAAACTTTCCAGAAGCTGTTGTCTCTGGCTGTGGTGTTGCAGTTGGTCCCGTTCGTATACGCGTTCGGAGCGCTGGTCAAGTTCGCGGTTACGGAATCAACGCCGAAGGGGCAATATGGCAGAGGCACGATGTTTGTCGCCGGACTGAGCGGATTCCTGACGACGATCCTCGGAATCGCGCTGGTATTTTTCCCGGCGCAACAAATCACGTCTCTGTGGCAATACGAGCTCTGGATGGTCGGCGGCACGTTGTTTTTCGTCGGCCTGGCGACATTTTTCTTCTTCGTGTACGGCCGCAGAAAAGCCTCGAAGCGGATTCATGTGGGCGCAGTCCCATCAGCGGTTCCGGCGAGCGAAGCTCGCCCTTGAGCTTGAGAAGTTGAGTCTGGATAGACGATGATCAAGCCCTGAAGGGGCGATATATTTTAGCCCAGGACGTAAGTCCTGGGTTGCCGAAGGAAGTGGAGCGAGTCCCGTAGGGACGGCACATTTTCCGGTTCCCGTCCGAAAAGATTCGTATCCCAGGAGGCCACGATGCCTAGCGGAGTTCAAACGGAAGTCAAGACCTACCAGATGTTCATCAACGGCGAATGGGTCGCGAGCAAGTCGGCCAAGACCTTTCCGGTCTACGATCCGTCCACTGAAGAAGTCATCGCGCAGGTCCCCGATGCCGGTGCCGACGACGTGAATCGCGCCGTTGCCGCGGCCAAGGCCGCATTTGAAGAAGGCCCATGGGCGACGACGACCGCGCAGGAACGTGGGCGCGTTCTGTTCCGCATCGCCGACAAAGTTCGCCAGAACCTGCCGGCCCTCGCCGAACTCGAATGCCGCAATACCGGCAAGCCCATCGTCGAGGCGGAATACGACCTCACCGACGTGGCTACCTGCTTCGAGTACTACGGAGGCCTTGCCACCAAAATCACCGGTCAAGTCAATCCCGTTCCTGACAATGCGATGTCGCTCTCGCTCAAAGAGCCAGTCGGAGTTGCCGGGCAAATCATCCCGTGGAATTATCCAATGCTGATGGCTGCCTGGAAGCTGGCTCCGGCGATCGCCGCGGGATGCACGTGTGTGCTGAAACCTGCCGAGCAGACGCCGCTCACGGCGCTCGAATTTGCGAAGCACTTTGCCGACTGCGGGTTGCCGGCGGGAGTCGTCAATATCGTGACCGGCTTTGGCGAGACCTGCGGCGCTCCACTGGTGCAGCATCCGGACGTGAACAAGATTGCTTTCACTGGCAGCGCGGCCGTGGGCAAGATCATTGTGAAGCAAGCGGCCGACACGGTGAAGCGCGTCACGCTTGAACTCGGCGGAAAGTCGCCCAATATTTTCTTCGCGGATGCAGATTTCGAAGCAGCGATCGATGGCGCGCTGTTCGGAGTTTTCATCAACCAAGGCGAAGTCTGCTCCGCCGGCAGTCGCATCCTGGTGCAGAAATCCATCTACAAGAAGTTTGTCGATGCCATGGCGGAAAAGGCCAAGAAGATCAAGCTTGGTCCGCCGCTCGATCGCGAAACCAAGATGGGGCCGCTGGTCAGCAAGGAGCAATACGACCGCGTGAATCAATATCTCGAAATCGGCAAGAAGGAAGCGAAGCTTGCTTCTGGCGGCGGTCGTCCCGAGAAATTCGCCAAGGGATTTTATGTCCAGCCCACGATTTTCTACGATGTGACCAACAGCGCGCGCATCGCTCGCGAAGAAATCTTCGGGCCGGTCGCGGCTGTGATTCCGTTCGAAGACGAGAAGGACGCGATGAAGATCGCCAATGATTCTCCGTACGGCTTGGCCGCGGCGGTCTGGACCCGGGACATCTTCAAAGCCATGCGTACGGTGAAAGCACTGCGCGCCGGAATCGTGTGGGTCAACCACATGCAGCCGACCTACGTTGAAGCGCCCTGGGGCGGCTTCAAGCAGTCGGGATTCGGCCGCGAACTTGGACCATGGGGCGTTGAGGAATATCTCGAGACCAAGCAGGTCCACATCAACCTGAACGAAGCGCCGATCGGCTGGTACTGAGAGGCAGTGGCCAGTGGTCAGTGATCAGTGGCCGGTCTTCAAGTTCGATTTTCTGGCCACTGATCGCTTGTCACCGGTCATTGATTCTGATCATTGGCCGCTGAAAACTAGGATCCTACGATGTCCACCATAAAAATCCGCACAAACATCCCCGGGCCGAAGTCCAAGGCTCTCTCTGAACGCCGCGCAAAAGCCGTGCCCCGCGGCCTTTCCCACGGCACGCCAATTTATGTTGCGAAGGGAGAAGGCGCGTGGCTGGAAGACGTCGACGGTAATCGCTACCTCGATTTTGCCGGAGGCATCGGCTGCCTCAATGTTGGCCATCGACGCGGTGAAGTCGTCGACGCTGTCAGAGACCAGCTCGACAGTTTTCTGCACACCTGCGTGCAAGTCACGCCCTACGAGAGCTACGTTCGACTCGCCGAGCGCATGAACGAAGTCACTCCGGGCAAGTTTGCGAAGAAGACGATCTTCGTCAACAGCGGCGCCGAGGCCGTCGAGAATGCGGTGAAGATCGCGCGCGCCTACACTAAGCGTCCCGGCATCATCGCGTTCGAGGACGCGTTCCACGGGCGCACTATGATGACGCTCGCGCTGACCAGCAAGACGCATCCCTACAAGGCGGGGTTCGCGCCGTTCCCGAGCGAGGTCTACCGGGTTCCTTACGCGTACTGCTACCGTTGCTCGTATTCGAAAACGTATCCGTCGTGCGACCTATATTGCGCGCGGCATCTGGAAGACACATTCAAGCGGGTTGTGGCGAATGAAGAAGTCGCCGCGGTGATCGCCGAGCCGGTGCTGGGCGAAGGCGGGTTCGTCGCGCCGCCGCCGAACTATTTCAAGGTGCTGATCGAGTTGTGCCATAAGTACGGCATCCTCTTTATTGCTGACGAAGTGCAAACCGGCTTCGGCCGGACCGGTGCGCTGTTTGCCAGCGAGCGTTACGGCATTGAGCCGGATCTTCTCGTGACTGCAAAGTCTCTGGGCGGCGGATTGCCGCTGGCTGCGGTGACGGGACGCGCTGAAGTCATGGATGCTCCCGGGGTTGGCGGCCTTGGCGGAACATTTGCCGGGAATCCGCTGTCATGCGCGGCGGCGCTGGCGGTGCTCGATATGTTTGAGCGCGAGAATCTGCTGGCCCGCGCCAACGAACTCGGCGATCACTTTCAGCGTCGAGCCCGCGACTGGCAGCGCCGCTGGCCGATGGTCGGCGACGTGCGCGGCTTGGGCGGGATGCAAGCCATCGAACTCGTGCAGTCGCAGGAAACTAAAGCTCCGGCGAGTGACGAAACCAAAAAGATCACGCAATATTGCTACGAGCATGGTCTGATTACGATCACGGCCGGGACGTACTCGAATGTGATCCGCGTGCTGGTGCCTCTGGTCATCAGCAAAGAGCAGATGGATGAAGCACTCGACGTGCTGGAATCCGCGATAGCGAATGTCTGTGACCAGAAGGGTGCGGTAGCGCAGTTGGTGTAGAAGTTGAATTCGGCCTTGTCATCCTGAGCAAGGATTGGCCATCGCGCCGTGGGCGCGAAGGCTGACCGCAGTCGAAGGATCCCTATTGCAGATGTATCATAAGTTAGTGAGACGAAGTTTGCACGGCGCCTCTGCAACTTCAGCGCAAGAAATTCTTCGCGATAGCGAAAGGCATCAACATCATGACCGTAGCCGTACCTCCCAGCATTAAAGTTGCCAATTTTATTAACGGGCAGTCGAAAGAATCCAGTGCCGGCGAGTGGCGCGACGTCGTCAATCCCGCGACCGGGGAAACGATCGCCAGCGTTCCCCTAGGTGGCTCCGCTGATGTAAATGCCGCTGTCGAAGCCGCGGCCGCTGCGTTTCCCGAATGGCGCCGGACGCCGCCGGAAGATCGCATCCAGCCGTTGTTCAAGCTGAAGATGCTGCTCGAAGAGCACATCGACGACATCGCCCGCATCATTACCCTGGAAAACGGCAAGACCTTTGGCGAGGCGAAGGCCGAGATGCGGCGCGCCATCGAGAACGTCGAAGTAGCCTGCGGAATTCCGACGATGATGCAGGGGTACAACCTGGAAGACGTGGCGCGCGGCATCGACGAGATGATGATCCGGCAGCCGCTCGGCGTGGTCGCGGCCATCGTGCCGTTCAATTTTCCCGGCATGATCGCGTTCTGGTACTTGCCCTACGCCATCGCGACGGGCAACACGTTCATTCTGAAGCCCAGCGAGCGCGTGCCGCTGACTATGCGCTACGTTTACGAACTGCTCGAGAAGACTGGGTTGCCGAAGGGCGTAGTAAGTCTCGTAAACGGTGGAAAAGCCGCGGTGGACGCGCTGATCGACCATCCCAAGGTTCGCGCGATCAGCTTTGTGGGATCGACCCCGGTGGCGCGTTATATCTATTCGCGGTCGGCCGAGCAGGGCAAGCGCTGCCAGTGCCAAGGTGGCGCCAAGAATCATGTGATCGTTCTGCCGGATGCGGACATGCCGATGGCGACGCAGATCATCAGCGACAGCGCCTTCGGATGCGCGGGGCAGCGTTGCCTCGCCGTTTCTGTCGCGGTCACGATCGGCGAAGCGCAGAAAACGTTCCGTGATTCGATTGCGGATGCGGCCTCGAAACTCAAAGTCGGCAACGGGCTTGAAGATGGCGTGCAGATGGGGCCGGTGATCACGCCGCAAAGCAAAGAACGCGTGGAGTCGCTGATTGGCGTCGGAGAGAAGCAAGGCGCGAAGGTTCTGCTCGACGGACGCAATGCGAAAGTTCCGAAGCACGAACGCGGCAACTTCGTAAAGCCGACCATTCTCGACAATGTGCCGGCGACGAGTGAGATTACTGACACCGAGATTTTCGGTCCGGTGCTGAGCCTGGTTCATGCCGACAGCATGGACGAGGCGTTGGCGTTTCTCGAACGCAGCCCCTACGGGAACCAGGCGTCGCTGTTTACGTCGAGCGGATCGGCGGCGCGCCGCTTCCGCTACGAAGCGCCCGCGGGCAATGTTGGCATTAACATCGGAGTCGCGGCGCCCATGGCGTACTTCCCGTTCAGCGGATGGAAGAACAGCTTCTTCGGCGATCTGCACGGACAGGGGCGCGACGCGATCGAGTTCTACACCGACAAGAAGGTTGTCGTCGAGCGCTGGGCCAAAGAGCACTCGCGCAAGTTCTAAAAGAATTGAGTAATCGAATAATTTAGTAATCGGGTAATTTGAAAAACCGCCGCCCCCCCGATTTTGCGGAGAGTGCGATCTCTAAATTACTCAATTACAAAATTACCCAATTACCAAATCATCTGCGATGATCTCGCACCCTGAATTGAGGAAATCATGACTACTACAGTTGCGAATCCGGCGATGACCGGGCAGGAGATGGTTGATCTCACTCGGAAGCACACACTTTTCGAATGGTCGGCGCAGTCGAAGGTCGATCCGATTCCGGTGGCCAAGGCCAAGGGCATTTACTTCTGGACGCCGGAAGGCAAGCGCTTCATCGACTTCAATAGCCAACTGATGTCGGTGAATATCGGGCACGGGGACGAGCGCGTGATCAACGCGATCCACGAGCAGGCGCAGACACTTTGCTATGCCAATCCATTTATGGCGACCGAGCCGCGGGCGCGGCTTGGCGCGAAGCTGGCGGAGATCACGCCCGGCGACATCGACACATTTTTCTTCACCAACGGCGGAGCGGAGGCGAACGAGAATGCGATCAAGATCGCGCGCTTCTTTACCGGACGCCACAAAATCATGGCGCGCTACAGGTCGTATCACGGCGCGACCGCGGGCAGCATCACATTGACGGGCGATCCGCGCAGATGGGCCGCCGAGCCCGGCATTCCGGGCGTGGTGCGCGTGCTCGATCCTTATCACGGAATCGAGCGCGGGTGGGAGTCGGCGGAAACTTCGCTGGCCACGATTGAAGAGACGATGCAACTCGAGGGTCCCCACACGATCGCAGCTTTCATCCTCGAGACTGTTGTCGGAACCAACGGGATTCTGATTCCTCCCGACGGTTACATGCAGGGCGTGCGCAAGCTGTGCGACAAGTACGGCATCCTGATGATCGCCGACGAAGTCATGGCGGGATTCGGGCGCACGGGCGAGTGGTTCGCCATCGATCACTGGAAAGTCGTGCCCGACCTGATCTGCATGGCCAAGGGATTGACGGCGAGTTATTTGCCGCTGGGAGCGGTGGGGATGCGGCATCATATCGCGCAGCATTTCCAGGACAAAGTATTTTTTGGCGGGCTGACCTATAACTCGCATCCCATGGGATGCGCCGCGGCACTGGCGACGATTCGCGTGTATGAAGAGGATCACCTCATCGAAAACACGAAGAAGATGGGCGCGATCATGAAGGAACTGGGAGCCGAGATGCAGGCCAAACATCGGTCGGTGGGCGCGGTGCGGTCGATCGGGCTCTTCGGAATCTTTGAGCTCATCCGCAGCCGGAAGACGAAGCAGCCGATGGCTCCGTTTAATGGAGCATCGGAGGAGATGGCGGCTCTGGGGAAATTTTTCCGCGAGCAGGGGCTGTACACGCTGGTGCGGTGGAATTCGTTCTATACGAATCCTCCCCTGTGCATCAACGAGCAGCAACTGCGCGAGGCGTTTGCCATCATCGACAAGGGGCTGGAGATCACGGACCGGGCGGTGAAGGACTGACGCTCGGCTTGCTGCTGTGCTGTTCTTTGTTTCGTTATTCATTCCGAATTTCCAACCTTCCCGCAAAAGTCAAAATCCCCACCCTCTCGCAAACTTCACGAGAAGGGTTGGGCACCCTGTTGTATCGCACCCTCTTGTGTCTCTTAGAACGAATACTTCAACGAAAATTGAATCAGACGTGGCGTTCCGATCGTGGCGGTGATGGGAGCGTAGCCGCCGACGTTTGTGGTTCCCGGAATCGGTCCGACTGCGGGCGATACGGGAAGCGCGAAAGAGGGATGGTTGAAAAGATTGAAGAAGTCGGTGCGGAAGCGCAGGCTTTGGCGCTCACCGAGCCGGAAGGTCTTGTCGAGGGTGAAATCCACATTCTTCTGCGGCGGGCCGATGATGCAATTGCGAGGTGTGTTGCCGTAGAGAGTGGCGTCGCTGGCGGTGTTGTTGGAAAGCGTCGCCAGGGGATCGGGGGTATACGCCGCTGCATTGACCCAGTTCGCCAGGCGGGATTGCATGCTGCCTGTGGCTAACGCGTTGGCGCAGCTGGAACCAGGCGTAAAGGTCGCAGTAGACGACGGAGTGCTGGCCAGGGCATAGGCGGTTCCTCCAGCGGGATCGTAGATGGAGAAAGGAGCGCCGGATTGCAGGATGAGCACGCCGCTGGCTTGCCATCCCCCGAGAGCGGTTTTGGTGAGGCCGCTGGTGTGGGAAAAGAATGGCAATTGGTAGACGCCGCTGGTGACGAAGCGCTGGCGGCGGTCGAAATCAGAGAGGCCGCGGGAGGCGCGGGCGTTGGTCTGATCGTTAACGCGCGTGAGAAAGGCGACCGAGGCCGTGGAGACATCGTCGATAGATTTGGAGTAAGTGTAGGCGCTCTGGAAATAAAGTCCCTTGCCGAAGCGATGAGCCAACGTGGCCTGCAAAGCGCCGTAGTGAGAATCGGAGTTAGGAGCGAAATCCTCGAAATCGCCGGGAGCAATGCCGATATAGGGCGCCCGAGCTGAGGCGTTTTCCACGGTCGTGTCGACAATCTGGCAAGAGACGGACGGACTCAGAGCCTGAAGATTTGTACAACCCTGTCCGGGAATGGTGACTGGGTTCTGCGGGGTGGCGTACGTGGCCTGGTCGGGGTCGTAGGTTGAGCGCAGGCGGCTGCCTTTGGTTCCGACGTAACCGAGTTCCGCGAACCAGTCGTGGCCGAGTTCGCGTTGGATCGTGAAATTCCATTGTTGTGTTGTGCCGACTACCCAATGTAGCGGGACCGAGAGTTGGATCAATCCATTCACGTTTCCGCTGAAGGCTGGAGAGCACGCCGAGGGGGTTGGGAAAGCGCAGGGCGCAAATCCCTGGAGGACGGCAGAAGTCGGCACATAAGTCTGCGTGGGGTTGGCACCGAGCGCGGGAATGCCGTTGGGGAATGCGGCGCTGGCGGCGAAGAGGTTGGCTAAGCTATCGGCTCCGGGTAAGAATCCGACGAGGAAGGGATACGTGGGCGGCACGATCGCCAGGTTGTCGACGGCGCCGAGATCTTCGCGAACGCTATAGATGCCGTAACCGCCGCGAATCGATGTGGTGTGATGTCCGCCCAAATCATAGGCGAAGCCAATGCGCGGTTCCCAGACGGTTGCGTATTCGTTGTTTAGGCCGGCGGAGTTGAGGGTTCCGGTGATCCCGGTGAGTCCGAATTTGCTGATGCACTTGGGATAAATGTAGGGCTGGCCGGTGGTGATGGCGAGATTGGGATCCGTATTGCCGGTGTGGCACAGAGTGTCGAAGGGAGCGCCGGCGAACTCGTTTCTGAAGCCGAGGTTGACGGTAAGAGTTTTAGTGACGCGATAGTCATCCTGGGCGAACCAGGCGCGGCTGGGAATGCGGTAGTCGTGATTGCCCAGACCTCCGCCGCCTTCGGCGAGCAGGGGAGATCCGACGAGGAAACTCTGGAAATCGGAGTAGGGATTCGATGGAGGCCCGGTTACTCCGGAAACAAAAAAGACGAGACCGTTGTCGGCGATGGGCAAACTGCGGCGCATGGCAACGCGGTCGATTTCTCCGCCGAAGCGGAATTGATGAGCTCCGCGCGTCCAGCTGACGGTATCGAGGAACGTGTAGTTGTCAGACAGCGCGAATTGGAGTTGCGTGGGGTATGCGCCGAAGGCCCAGGTTCCGAATTGGAGGCGGTAAATGTTGGGATCGCCAGCCTGGCCGTTGACGCCGACGGAAGTGGGCAGATTGATGCCGACTTCGGAATTGGTGACCGGCGGAATATTGTTCAGACGGTCGCTGATGATGTTGATGCCGAAGCGGAACTCGTTCAAGAGGTTGTTATTGAACACGTGCGTTTCGGTGATGCTACCGAAACGGCTATGCAGGGGAATGTCGAGCGGGAAATTGAGGTTGTTGGGAGTTGGCTGACCTCCGGTCTGGATGCCGTAGGAATCGGCCCCGAAGGGCTGAAACTGCTCGGAATCGGACCAGAAGAAGCGCTCGGAGAGATGGTCTTTGCCGTTGCGGAATTCGCGATCCCAATTAGCGGTGAACTGGTTGTCGGTGAACCGGCCGGGATCGGTGATCAGAAAAGGCTCCTGGGTCAGGCACGGGGTCGTGGATGGAATATTGGTGAGCAGAGGATAGAGGTATCCGCCAGCGAGGGTTCCGAACTGATTGCTTTGCGCATTCAGCAGGTTGAAGGCCACGGGATCGATGCTGGGCACGCCACACGCGGCAGCCAATGCGCTGGCGGACTGGCGAGCGGCGAGCGGAACGTAGGGGATGGAGGTGTTGATGTAGGTGCCGGGAGAATCGCCGCTGCGCTGGCGCGTGCCCTGGTAGTTGACGTAGAAGAATCCGAATTGACCGCTCTTACCGACGGGGCCACCGAAGTCGCCTCCGAAGATGTTTTGTTTCACGACGACCTTGCCCAGAAAGTAGTCGTTGGCATCGAGCGACGTGTTACGGAAATATTCCCAGAGATCGCCGTGGAAGGTCGCGGTACCACTCTTAAGGGTGGCATTGATGTTGCCGCCGCCGTTGCGTCCCTGGCTGGCGTCGTAGAGGCTGGTGGAAACCTTGAATTCCTCGATCGCGTCAGGGCTGGGTAACGGAGTGTAAGTGAGTTCGCCGAAGGCGTAGTCGGCGACGGTGATGCCATCGATCAGATAGTTGTTGTTGTCTTCGCGGCCGCCGTTGACGTGCATGTAAACCTGTCCGCGGCCGAGTTGGGCGGCGCCATTGAGATCGGAAGAAGCGCCGGCGGAGAGCGCGAGCAGCTGCTGGAAGTTGCGCGTGGCCAAGGGCAGATCATTGATGGTCTGGGTGCCGAGCGATTCGCCGGTGGTGGCATCGGAGGTGTTCACTTGTTCGACCTGAGATTGCACTTCAACGACCTGTTTGACCGTGGCGGGCTTCAATGCGGCGATCATGCGGGTGGTCTCGGTGATGCGCACGACCACACCGGGGAACTTCGTATCGGGGAATCCTTTGACATTGACTTCGACTGTATAGGCTCCAACGGGTAACAGAGTCGCCGTGAAGCCGCCAGCGGAATCGGTGGTGGTTTGGCGGAGAGTCTCGCTAGTCGCTTCGCTGATGATGCTCACCTGAGCGCCAGCGATCACGGCCCCTGAGGTGTCTTGCACCACGCCACTGATGGCGCCGGTAGCGCCGCCTTGCGCGAAGGCGACTGAACTGAAAGACAGGGAAAGCAGCAATAGCAGTGCGAGAAATCGAACGCTGGACATGGAGCCTCCCTTGCTGGGCGTCGTTGGTCTTAATTCGTCTGCAAATGAGTGCCGCGAGTGGAAGAAATGAAAATGGGAGGAAGGCCTCCGAACCGGGAAATTTTGTTATTTTACACCCGGCGATAAAATTCGCAAGCTTGGGCTATGGGAGGCAGTGTCCTAATTTGGGTTAGGACACCGCGCTGTGGGAATGGCAAATGTTATGTCTGCCGCAACGCCGTGCCGTGAATCAGGATGCGGTTTTTGCTTGCGGGTAGCGCCCCGTAATTCTGCGAAAGAAACCGTGAATGCGATGAACTCCTCCGCTTGCGGGCAGAAACATAAACGGGCATTGACCGGCGATGAGGTCGATGCCTTGCGTGCGGCAGAAAGTGATGGCTCTAGGGCTGACCGCGCCTGCACCCACGCCCCGGTGCATCCAGACCAGGCGGATACCGGCTTGAGCACAGTCGGCGACGACGGTCTCGGTGATTTCCGGAGAAGTGATCAGGAGGGCAGCTTTGACGGGAGGGGTTACGTCCTGCACGCGGGCGAAACAGGGATGGCCGAGAACGTTCGGAGTATGGGGATTTACCGGGACAACGTCATAGCCGCAACGGAGAAGTTCCTGGAATAGGATTACGCTGAAACTGCCAGGCTCGCGCGAGACGCCGATCATGGCGATGCGTTTCTGCGCCAGGAAATTGTGGATGGTTTCGAGAGAAGTTTGGGGTGACATGGGGCCCTCCTGCCGGCAAGTGCAAAATACTGCACATCCGGAATACGGGCAGTGACTGTGGTCACGGAACACGGGCTGGCCCGCAACGCGGCGGGGCGAAAAGGGCGAAGATACGCGCTAAAAGGCTTGCAGATTGGGGCAAGCAGAGGCACAATCTATGCGTCACATAAGAGGCCCAAAAGGCCATCGGGTAAAAGGCTTCACCCAGGGGATGTCAAGATGACAAACCGAATCATTCTGCTTGCCTTTTTATCGGGGACGCTGGCGCTACCAGGAGTGGCGCAGCAAAGTAATTCCAACGCGACGGATAATAGCGCATCTGCCCAGAGCACACGGGAACCGCTGCCGTCCACAACGCCTACGGATTTCTGGGACGGAGATGATCCGAATTTCGGGAATCTCATCATGCATCCGTTTGCCACGAAAAAGTATGTACAGCGGAAGGTCAATCCGATCAAGGATCGAGTCAACGAGTTGGATGAGTTGACGTCCGAGAACGGCCGGCAGATCAAGGACGTGGATACACGCGCACAGCAGGGTCTGCAGATGGCGTCGGAGAAGTCGAGCCTGGCGGACCAGCATGCCACGGATGCGGGCAATAAGGCACAGCTGGCGCAGACGACGGCGACACGAGCGTCAACGCGAGTATCCAACGCAGAGCAGATGGTGGGGAGGCTGGATCAATACAAAGGCACCGCGGAGACCGAGATTCGGTTTCGTCCGGGACAGAGCGTGTTGAGCAAGAACGCGAAGGACGCGCTCGACCAGATGGCGGGGCCACTGAAGGATCAGAAAAGCTACATCATCGAGGTGCGCGGATTTTCGCCGGGACATGGGCAGGCGGCGATCGCGAGTTCGCGCAAGATGGCGGATTCGGTGGTGCGATACCTGGTGACTGCGCAGCAGATTCCGGTCTACCGCATTTACGTGATGAGTATGGGCAACGCCGCGGTCGCGGCGGAAGGAACAACGGCGAAACGCGTGAGCAGCGGGCGAGTTGAAGTCAATATCCTGAAGAATGATGTGGTAAGTACGGCGCAGCGCTGAACTGGAATCGGGAATAGATACGTTTTGAAGGACGGCCAATCCCACGGGGTTGGCCGTTTCGTTCTGGAGGTAGCAAGTCCTTTCTGGCTGAACCGGTTGATCTTATGGGGAATCCATTTTGGGAAAGCGAAGGGGGATTGTGATTCGAATCACAGACGGGAGAATACGCTCCCGGAGATGATTCGGAGCAAACGTGCGCGGACGATCGCGTGAAGGGCGGAAACGCTTCCTTGCGGAAGGAGCGTTGCCGGGGCTGTTGCGCTTTCGTCGAGGCCGTTCCTCCGAGTCGGAAACGCCGCAGTTGTGATCTAGGCAAATTACATGAATTGAGGGTTGGCTATGAGTTCTGCCGATCGAGGGACACCTTTTGAAAGATTCGTAAGCGGGCTGCGAACGCGGCCCCAACGCTATGGCTGGGCTCTTCTAACGATCGTCGCAGCAGGGTTGTTGCGGTATGGCCTGGATGTCGCGTTCGGATTCACCCTTCCTTTCCTGTTGTTTTATCCCACCATCATGTTGATCTCGCTGTTTGGCGGGCTGGAGCCGAGCCTGTTGGCTACGGCGGTTTCGGCGACGTTCTCTTGGTACTACCTGCTGGAACCGTGGAACTCGTTTGCCGCACCGAACCGACGCGATTTGATAGGGCTGCTGCTGTTTACGGGGATGGGTGTGATCATGAGTGCCGCCGGAGATTTGTTTCGGCGGCGGGCGCAGAGGATGCGGGAGTTCGAGAAGGCAGTCGAAGGCCTGGAAGAAATGATCGTCGTCATGGATCCCGATTACCGCTATCTCATCGCGAACGAGGCGTTTCTGAACTATCGCGGGATGAAAGAGGAAGACGTGATTGGTCACCGCGTCTCGGAGATATTGAATCCGGGAGTTTTTGAAAACGAACTCAAGACGAAGCTGGAGGAATGTTTTCGCGGCAACTCGGTGCAGTTCGAAATGCGCTATCGCTATCCCCACTGGGGTGAGCGGGAGCTTCTGATCAAATATTTTCCGATTAAGGGGTCAGGAGGCATCGACAGGGTTGCGGCCGTGCTGCAGGATATCACCGAAGAGCGAGAAGCGGAACGCTCATTGCGACTGTTTCGTGCGTTGA
Source organism: uncultured Acidobacteriota bacterium (assembly GCA_963719865.1). Taxonomy (GTDB): domain Bacteria; phylum Acidobacteriota; class Terriglobia; order Terriglobales; family Acidobacteriaceae; genus Sulfotelmatobacter. The sequence goes on from CAVRDS010000054.1 coordinate 82,279, forward strand.
TCGATCAATCGAATGATGCGGTGGAAGTGGTCGATCCGGAGACTTTGCGGTTCCTCGATGTCAACGAGACGGCGTGCCGGCAACTGGGCTACACCCGCGAGGAATTGCTGTCGATGAGGGTGCCTGAAACTGTCGACGCGGAGGTCAGTGGAACGCAGGTTGCGAAGGTCCTCGAACAATTACGAGAGTCAGGATTTCTCGTGCAGGAGGCCAGACATCGACGCAAGGATGGTTCCACATTTCCGGTAGAAATCAGTTTGCGACTGGTCGAATTGGATCGCAGGTACATTGTGTGGTTCAGCCGCGATATCAGCGAGAGGAAACGGGCCGAGGAGGCGCTGCGGGAGAGTGAGGATCGTTACCGTGACCTGGTCGAACATACGGAAGATCTGGTGTGCACGCATGACCTGGATGGAAGAATGTTGTCGGTGAATCCCGCGCCGGCGAGGGCACTGGGATACGAAGTGAGCGAACTGCTGACAGTTCCGATGCGGGAGGTGGTGGCGCCAGAATTTCGCGAAGGCTTCGATCGATATCTCGAACGAATTCAAAAGAACGGAGCGGACCATGGCCTATTGTGCGTGCTGACGCGCGGCGGAGAGCGCAGGATCTGGGAGTACCGCAACACCCTGCGCACCGAAGGAGTGGCACAGCCTATCGTGCGCGGAATAGCGCACGACATCACGGAACGGAAGCGCGCGGAGGAGGCGCTGCGAAGACGGGAGGAAGATTACCGCAGCTTTGTAGCCAGGAGTTCGGAGGGCATTTTCCGCGAAGATCTGGATGCGCCATTGCGCATTGATTTGCCGGAAGACGAACTGATCGACGGCATTCTGCGCGAGTCCCACTTGGCAGAGTGCAACGATGCGATGGCGAGGATGTACGGTTTCGAATCGGGCGTGGAACTCGTGGGCAAGCGGCTAACCGAACTGCTGCCGGCGGACGATGCCCGCAATATCGAGATGACCCGGGAGTACGTACGATCCGGATTTCGGTTGATCGACCGGGAGTCGCACGAAGTGGATGTGGCAAGCAATCCAAAAGTCTTCCGAAACAGCATTCTTGGAATCGTGGAGAACGGGAAGCTGGTGCGGACGTGGGGCATTCAGCGAGATGTTACCGAGCAGTGCCGGCTGGAAGAAGAGCGCAGGAAAGCGGAAGAAGCCTTGCGGGAGAGCGAGACGCATTTCCGGGCGCTGGTCGAGCAAGCGTCGGATGGAATTTTTATTACCGATCCGAAGGGACGATATCTCGACGTAAACACGGCTGGAGCGGACATGCTGGGCTACACGCGCGAGGAACTTCTGCAGCTTTCGATTGCGGACACTGTGACGAAAGACGAGGTTGAGCGAATCCCCGTGGAGGTGGAGCGTTTTGCCGGAGGACTAACGGCTCGCAGCGACTGGAAATTTCTGCGCAAGGACGGATCTGTCTTCCCAGGCGAGGTTTGCGGTAAGCAGTTGCCGGATGGGCGCTTGCAGGGAATCTTGCGCGATATGACCGAGCGCAAACAAGCTGAAGAGGAGATGCGGCGCAGCGAAGAACGATTTCGAGTGGCGCTGAAGGATTCGCCAATCACCGTGTTCAATCAGGACCGGGACCTACGCTACACCTGGATTTATAACCCGCAGCTTTACTGGCAGCATGAAGTCATCGGAAAGACGGATGACGAGATTCTTGGACCGGCACGAGCGAGCACTCTGACCACTCTCAAACAACGTGCTTTGAAGACCGGGGTGTCACAGCAGCAGGATGTGACGATCCCGCATAACGGCCGAAGTTATGCCTTCGACATGAGCATCGAGCCCCTGTTTGACGCGGAAGGAAATACGATTGGAATCACCGGGGCATGCGTGGACATCGCCCGGCTGCGGGAAATGACCGACCGTCTGCAGGACGCGAAAGAGAAGCTGGCACAAGAGAAATCCTATCTGGAAAGCGAGATTCAATCGGAACTGGGATTCAAAGAGATTATCGGGCAGAATGGCGCGTTGCGAGAGGTCCTGAAAAAGGCGCGCGTGGTAGCGCCAACGGATTCGACCGTTCTGCTGCTGGGAGAAACGGGAACGGGCAAAGAGTTAGTGGCGCGATCGGTGCATTCGCTCAGCGAAAGGCGCGATCAGACATTCGTCAAACTGAATTGCGCCGCGGTTCCCTCCGGGTTGCTGGAGAGCGAGTTATTCGGTCATGAGAGAGGCGCGTTTACCGGCGCCGTGAACCAGAAGGTCGGGCGAATCGAACTGGCCGACAAGGGGACGCTGTTTCTGGACGAAATTGGAGAACTGCCCCTGGAATTGCAGCCGAAGCTGTTGCGAGTGCTGCAGGATCGGGAATTCGAGCGGCTGGGGGGAGTACTGACCAAGCGGGTGGATGTCCGGATCATCGCGGCGACGAACCGGGATTTGCGGCAGGACATTGCGGATAAGAAATTCCGCGAAGATCTGTTCTACCGGCTGAATGTTTTTCCGATCGAATTGCCCCCGTTACGCGAGCGGCGCGACGACATTGCGATGCTGGTGCAACATTTTGTGCACAAACACGCCGTGCGGATGGGGAGACAGATCACGACAATCCCGGACGAGACCATGCGGATCCTGCGCAGTTGGAGCTGGCCGGGAAACATTCGCGAACTCGAAAACATGATCGAGCGCATGGTGATCCTGACCAAAGGGTCGGTGCTGACGGCGCCCCCGGCAGAATTGGAAGCCTGGGAGTCGAGCGAAGATAATCTGACGGATATGGAGCGAGATCATATTATTCGCGTTCTGCGAGAGACCAATGGAGTGTTGTCCGGAACCACCGGAGCTGCCAGCCGCCTGGGAGTGAAGCGCACGACCCTGCAGTCGATGTTAAAGCGATTCGGGATCGAGCCGCAGGAGTTCCGACGAGGTAACGGAACGTTCGCGGGAGAGTAGACAAGCGTCAACCACGAAGGGCACAAAGTTACACGAAGGAAAACCTTGCACGGGTTTCCTTTGTGGAACTTTGTGCCCTTCGTGGTTGACGCTCTTCTGCCCCAACTATTTTTCCAAGCGGTTATATTTTTTCAGGACTTCGCGCAATCGATCGTGCGGAAGAGCAATGGCGGTGTGGTTGTCGATGCCAGTCATAGTGTCGGCCGCGATCATGGCGTTGATCACGGCTTCCTCGGTGGCCTGGACGGTGGCCAGGAAAATGGGATCAAGAGAATCGTTGGGCAGCATCGTCAGTTGGTGCAAACCCTTGGTGCCAACGGCGCCGGGATTGGCCGTGGAAAAGGCGATGAAGATGTCGCCGGAGCCATCGCCGGAATAACTGCCATCGCGTCCCAAGCCGAGCGAAACTTTTTTGGCGACGCGCTTGAGTTGAGTGGGGATCAGAGGAGCGTCGGTCGCGACGACAACAATGATGGATCCGGTGTCATCGCCACTGGCATAGGCCGGATGGTCAGGAATTTCTTTCCCAACAGGAACGCCAGCGACGCGGAGTTGATCTCGGCGACCGTAATTGCACTGCACCAGAACGCCGATGGTATAGCCGCCGAATTTCGCGTCGAGCACGCGGGAGCTAGTACCGATCCCACCTTTGAATTCATTGCAGATCATGCCGGTGCCGCCGCCGACATTGCCCTCTTCGACGGGGCCGGAGTGAGCGGTGTCGAGGGCGTGCCAAGCGTCTTCTGGCTTGACGTGAAATCCGTTGATGTCGTTGAGCCAGCCGTCCCAGGTTTCGGCGACGACGGGCAATGACCACCAGTATCCCTCCATGTCGGGGGAGCCGTGCTTGACCTTCCAGGCGATGACGGCATCGCGGACGACGCCCACGCTATGCGTATTGGTGATCATCACGGGACCGTTGAGAAATCCGGAGTCTTCCACCCAGGTGGTACCAGTCATTTCGCCATTGCCGTTCAAGGTGAACCAGGCGGCGAAGACGGCGTCATTGGAATCTTTGCCACGAGGATGAATGGCGGTGACGCCGGTGCGGACGGGACCTTTTCCGATCTCAAGTTTGCCGTTGCCGGAAATCAAAGTGGTGTGACCGACCTCGACGCCTTTGACGTCGGTGATGGCGTTGTTGGGACCGGGCGTGCCGTCGAATGGAACTCCGAGATCGCGGGCGCGAGGTTTGGTTTGGGCGGAAAGACTGGCGGCGAAAAGAGCGAAAGCGAGAGCGATTCTGGACTGGCGGACTTGCGCGAGCATGGGCCCTCCCCGGGGATTGAAGCAGGCAAGTATAAAGGATGAGCGGTGTAGCGGTCCTCAGATCGCAGCTTTTTCACTGCAAATTGCTATAGGACGGGGCGTACATACCGACCCATTCTGCGGGAGTAGAATGTCAACCAAGATAAATTCCCTTGGGGGTTGAGATGGAGAGTTGGAAGAAGGCGGCGGTGCTGGTATCGATTGGGGCGGCGGCAATTCTTTTTATGAAGAAGAGATATCCGGCGGGCGTGCTGGCGACGGGGGCGGGATTGGCGCTGTTGGCGTCGGAGTATCCGGAAAAATTTGAGAAAGTACGGCGAGCAATGCCCGAATATTTCGATCGCGGCATGCAGGTCATGGAGATGGCTGCCAAAGCCGGCCAGCGCATCACGGAAGCCGCGGGACGCAGCGCCGTGGATGCGTGGGAAGAAATCGGCGGATAAGATCTGAAGTGGACAACCAGATTTTGGGCCGAGTGGGCGGATCCGGGTTCACTCGATGCCGAGTTGTTTCCGCGCTTCGGGGCTGAGACGTTCGGGCGTCCAGGGCGGAGTCCAGACCACATTGACGGCCGCGTTGCGTATGCCGGGTAACTGCTCCAGTCGGGATTTCACCTGCGCGCTGATGTTGACGTGTTCGGGGCAGCCTTGCGCGGTGAGGGTCATGTCGACGGCAACGTCCTGCTTCTCGTCTTCGGCAGGTGTGAAATTCACTTTGTAAATCAGCCCGAGGTCGACAATGTTGACCGGGATCTCCGGATCATAGCAACTCCGGAGCGCACTCAGGACATCTTGTTCGGTGACGGCTGGCATCGCGATTCCCTCATTCACCAGTTTACCTTAGAGCTGCGGAATCGTGCGCCGGGCGGGAAAGAGAGTTCGTTTGGCAATCATGAGTCCCGATGCCAGGAAGAGAGTGCAGTTAGCGCTGCTGGCGGCGCTGGCCGTAGCGAGCATCCGGGCTGGATACATTTTCTACCAGAGGAATGAAGACCGGCTTGCGATTGAACGGCAGAAGCAGGTGCGCGACGTGGGATATTCCGATCCCGATTATTACGTCAGCCCGAAAAAACTTTATCCCTATGATGTGAAGAGCGCGAAACAGCTTACCCAACAACCGGTGTGGGTCAAGGAAGGATATCGCTACGCCTACTACCGCTATGACGCGGCGAGCAAGCGGGTCGAGTTCGGGCATGAAGCTGGATTGCTGGGCCCCATCGAGAAGCTCGCGATTACGGATGTGGTGACGGCGACGGCTCCCGGGGCGGAACCGAAGCGGCAGGTGATGGCGCTGTTTCGCAGAGAAGATAAGAGGTATGCGGTGCCGATCGGGTTTGAGGCGGATGGGGAATATAAAATTTATTCGGACGAAATGTTCTTCATCGAAGATCCGCACGATTTGTACAAGCATTGGACTCCCGATGTTTGGCAGGCCGTGGAACAGCATCAAGTGAGGCCGGGGATGAGCGAGATGCAGGCGGATTTCGCCGTTGGGATGGGTATGCCGGACGCGGGTAGCAGTTCGGAAGAAAAGACGGTGCATTATCCGAACGGAGGCCGGCCGCTGGTGGTCGTGTATCACGATGGGAAGGCGGTTGAGATCAAGGCAGATTCGTCGGGATCGTAGGGGCAGGAACTCGATGTGAAATTCTGAATGTGAAATTCTGATGGAGTGTATCGAAAATTTCGTTTCTGGACTCGAGTAAATCTGTTGACCGGAATTCCGACAAGCCATAATCTGTGAGCATGCAGTCTCATCTACATCACCGCCATCACCATCATCACGCGCACTGCGCGTCGGCGGAGATGCATACCTGAGATTGCAGACTTAATAAAAAAAGCACTTTTCAGGTTTGGCCCGCTGAGGCGATTAAACTCAGCGGGCTTTTTGTTTTCCGGAAGGAATGGCTTTATGGAAACGCAACTTGATTTCGAAAAGATGGATGGATTGCTGCCTGCGGTCGTGCAGGACAGCCGCGACGGAGAAGTCCTGATGGTGGGGTTCATGAACCGCGAGGCGATGGCGCAGACAATGGAAAGAGGATATGTAACGTTCTTCAGCCGCACGCGCGGGAAGTTGTGGATGAAAGGCGAGAGTTCGGGCAACCGGCTGCGAGTGATCTCGGCGTACACGGATTGCGACCGGGATACATTGCTGCTGCGCGTGGAAGTGGAAGGGCCGGGCGTGGTCTGTCATCGCGGCACGCGGTCCTGCTTCACCGAAGCCGTGCCGGTGCGACAAAAGGAAACCGAAAGCGTGACGAGGGAGGCGCGATGAAAGTGCGCATCGGAATTCCCAAAGGCAGTCTTCAGGAAGCAACCTTGCAGTTATTCGCGCGAGCAGGGCTTCCGGCGTATACCAACGGCCGATCGTATTTCGCGACGACTGCGGACCCGGAGATCGACTGCATGCTGATTCGCGCGCAGGAGATGGCGCGCTATGTGGAGCATGGGGCAATCGATGCCGGACTAACCGGGCTCGATTGGGTGATCGAGAGCGGGTTGGAAGTAGTGACCGTGAGCGATCTGATTTATGCCAAGAGAAGTCGCGGGAAAGTGCGATGGGTGCTGGCGGTTCCCGAGGATTCGCGCGCGCAGCGCGCGGAAGATCTGTCGCAATGCATCGTTGCGACCGAATTGGTGAAAGTCACGCGGGACTATTTTCAGAAAAGAAATGTGGACGTTCGCGTGGAGTTTTCCTGGGGGGCGACGGAAGTGAAGCCTCCCATGCTGGCCGACGCGATCGTCGAAGTGACCGAGACCGGCAGTTCGCTTAAGGCCAACCGGTTGCGCATCTTGGAAACGGTGCTGGAATCGAACACACAGCTGATCGCGAATAAGAGTTCCTATCAGGATCGCGACAAACGCAAAAAGATCGACAATCTGGCGCTGATGCTGCAGGGGGCGATGGAAGCGCAGGATCGGGTAGGGTTGATGCTGAATGTGCGCAAAGAGAATCTGGCTGCAGTGCTGGCGGTGTTGCCGGCCTTGCAGAAGCCCACGATTTCTCATCTGAGCGATGAAGATTGGTTGGCGGTAAACACCGTGATCGACGAGGGCGCGGCGTGGGAGGTGATTCCGCGACTGAAAGAAGCGAGCGCGGAAGGGATTGTGGAGTATCCGCTGAACAAGGTGGTGCTGTGATGCGCATTCTCACCGGCCGCAAAGCGGCGGCAGCGGTCGAGCGACTTGCCGCACGGGGGGCGAACTTCGCGCGGATCGAGGGGCGCGTACAGAAGATCGTGACGGAGGTTCGGCGGCACGGGGATCGAGCGCTGCGGCGATATGCGGAGCAGTGGGACGGGCTGACGTCCGGGCAGCCGCTACTGGTCTCGCAAGGGGAGATGAAGAGCGCGTTGCGATCCCTTGCTCCGCAGTTACGCGACGCGTTGCGTTGTGCGGAGGAAAATATTCGGCGCTTTTGTGAATGGCAGAGGCCGAGTTCGTGGACAAGAACGCTCAAAGGAATTTCACTCGGGCAGATAGTGCGACCGCTGGAGTCGGTAGGCTGCTATGTGCCGGGTGGGCGATACCCTCTGCTTTCGACGGTGCTGATGACCGTGATTCCAGCTCAGGTTGCGGGAGTGAAGAACATTGCTGTCGTTTCACCGGAACCCTCGCCAGAAGTGCTGGGCGCGACGGCAATGCTTGGTGTGAAGCGGTTTTATCGCGTTGGAGGGGCGCAGGCGATCGCGGCATTGGCTTATGGAACAGAGAGCATTCCTCGAGTGGACAAGATTGTCGGGCCGGGAAATGCCTACGTGACTGCAGCGAAAAAATTGACCTCGTTCGATTGCGCGATTGATTTTCTGGCGGGACCTACGGAAACGATCATTGTGAGCGAATCAGGGAAACCGGAATTCATCGCGGCCGATCTGGTAGCGCAGGCTGAGCACGACGTGGATGCATTGTCGGTGTTCATCACAACCTCTCGCCCGTTGGCTGAGTCTGTGCGGTTGAACGTGGAGCGGATCGCAAAAGAGAATCCCACAGCACAAGAATCTTTAGGCGCGAGCAGCGCGATCTTCATCGCCCCTTCGCGAAAACAAGCGCGGGAATGGATGAACCGACTGGCTCCGGAACACGTTACGGTCGAGGAGGGGGATTTGCCGTTCGTCGAAAATGCGGGCTCGATTTTTGTGGGCGACTACTCTGCCCAAGCAGCGGGCGATTATGCGTCGGGGCCGAACCATGTGTTGCCGACTGCCGGACAGGCTCGATTTCGAGGAGGGTTAAGCGTGTTGGACTTCGTCAAAATCATTACCGTGCAAAAGGTTTCTGCCGCGGGGCTGCGGAGAATCGCTCCGGCAATTCAGTGTCTCGCGGCAGCGGAGGGATTATCGGCGCATGAAAACTCGGTGCGCATGAGGTGCCAGCGTGCTTAGCCCGAGGGAAGCGGTGCGCACAATGCCTTCGTATCATCCGCCGCTGGCGGGACGGGAAGGATTACGCCTGGACTTCAATGAGAACACGGTGGGGTGCTCACCGCGGGTGCTGGAGAAATTGCGGGGACTCAGTTCGGAAGACTTGGCGCGGTATCCCGAGCGCCAGGCGGTCGAGGCTGCCGTCGCAGGATTCCTGAAGGTGAGTCCCGGAGAGACGCTGTTGACCAACGGTGTAGATGAAGCGATCCATCTGCTGTGCCAGACCTACTTAGGTTCAGGGGACGAGGCCTTGATCGTGGCGCCGACGTATTCCATGTACCGGATTTATGCCATGGCCGCAGGCGCAAACCTGATCAGCGTTCCTTTGAAGACAAACTTCAGCTTTCCCGCGAATGAGTTGAAAGCGCACATTACGTCCCGCACACGGCTGATCGCGATTGCGAATCCGAATAATCCCACGGGAACGGTTGCGACGCGCGATCAACTTCTCGAACTTGCCCATGCCGCACCGGAGGCCGCCGTGCTGGTCGACGAGGCATACTTCGAATTCTACGGACAAACGATGCTGCAGTGCCGGAATGAGTGGGGCAATGTCTTTGTGGCGCGGACGTTTTCGAAGGCCTATGGGATGGCCGGGTTGCGCGTCGGCCTGCTGATCGGGGATGCGGAACAGATGCACGCAGTTCGGGTCGTTGGTTCACCGTACAACGTCAACGCGGTGGCGCTCGCGTGTGTACCTGAGGCGATCCAAGATCAATCGTACCTCGCGGAATACGTGGAGGGGGTTCTCGAGGCGCGCGCCCGACTGCAGAATATGCTGGCCGCGAGCGGGATTGAATTCTGGAGCAGCGAGGCAAATTTTGTGCTGCTGCGGGTGGGATTGTCGAAGGCTGATTCCGCAAACTTTGTCGAGCAGATGCGGCGGCGCGGGATTCTCGTACGCGACCGATCGAACGACCACGGATGCGAAGGATGCGTCCGCATCACGGTGGGGCCGCGCGAGCACGCGGATCGGCTACTGGCGGCACTGCAAGCCACGATTGAGCAATGCGGCATCGCACTGGGAGTATCGCGAAGATGAGAAAAGGAAAGGTCAAGCGCATCAGCAAGGAGACGCAGATCGAAATCTCGCTGACGATTGAAGGCCGCGGGCGGTACAAGGTTTCGACCGGGATCCGCTTCTTCGATCACATGCTGGAGTTGTTCGCACATCACGGAGGATTTGATCTGAGTGTCAAAGCGCGCGGCGACCTCGATGTGGATCAGCACCACACCGTGGAAGATGTTGGAATTGTGCTGGGGCAGGCCTTCGATAAAGCGCTCGGGACGAAGCGGGGTGTCCTGCGGGCTGGATATTTTCTCATGCCGATGGATGAGACCATGGGCATGGCCGCGGTAGATTTCTGCGGGCGTACGGCCGCGTTGGTCGAGACCAAGGTGAGTGCACGACTGGTCGGGGATTTGCAATCGGAGTTAGTGGACGACTTTTTCGAGGGCTTCGCGCGAGGTGCGCGGGCCAATGTGCATGTGCGCGTATTGTACGGGCGATCGAGCCATCACAAGATCGAGGCGCTCTTTAAGGCTTTTGCGCGGGCGCTGCGCGCGGCTTGCTGGCGCGATCCGCAAATGCTGCGGCTGTTGCCCAGTACCAAGGGAGTGCTGTGATGATTGCGATCGTCGATTACGGCGCGGGCAATCTGGTCTCGGTGAAGAAAGCCTTCGACTGGCTGGGGCAAGAGAGCGTGATTACGGCGGACCCGGCGGTAGTTGCGAAAGCAGCGAAGCTGGTACTGCCGGGGGTGGGGAACTTCGCATCGACAGCGGTGCTTGAAAGTTCGGGCCTGCGTCAGGCGATTGCGGACGCGATCGAGCGAAGCGTGCCGTTTCTGGGGATCTGCGTCGGCATGCAATGGATGTTTGAGCGCAGCCAGGAATCGCCGTCCGTTGCGGGATTGGGAATATTGCAGGGAGAGTGCGACCGGTTTCCCGAGTCGGTGAAATCTCCGCATGTAGGATGGAACTCGTTGGAGATCGATCCCCGCTCCCGATTATTTTGCGGCGTGCCATCATCTTCCTTTGTGTATTTCACGCACTCTTTTCGCGCTCCGGTTGACGACGCAACCGTGGCTTGCTGTGAATATGGCGGGCGATTCTCAGCAGCCGTGGAACGGGATCATTTGTTCGGAGTGCAATTTCATCCGGAGAAATCCGGAGAAGTTGGATTGAAACTGCTGAGCAACTTCTGCGCGATCTGACATGCTGACGAAACGCATTATCGCCTGCCTGGATGTAGATGACGGACGCGTGGTCAAAGGAGTGCAGTTCCTAAACCTGCGGGATGCGGGCGATCCGGCGGAACTGGCGAAGGCACATAGCGCATCGGGAGCGGATGAGATTGTCCTGCTGGATATTTCGGCGGCTCACCAGCAGAGAGCGACGTTGCTCGATACGGTGCGGCGCACGGCCAGGGAATTGTTCATTCCATTCACGGTCGGCGGCGGCATTCGCACTCTGGAAGAGGCGTCCGCTGTGTTCGCGGCGGGCGCGGACAAAATCAGCATCAATTCCGCGGCCCTGGCAAATCCGGATCTCATTACGCAAATTGCATTGCGTTTCGGGTCTCAAGCTGTGGTGGTCGCCATCGATGCGAAGCGCCGCGAGGGCCGTTTGGGATGGGACGCGTTTACAAAAGGTGGAAGGATGCCCGCCGGCCGCGACGCGATTGAGTGGGCGGTTGAGGCGGAAGATCGGGGCGCAGGGGAAATCCTGCTGACTTCTATGGATCGCGACGGTACCGGAGCGGGATTCGATTGCGTATTGACGCGAGCGGTCGCCAATGCGGTTCGCATTCCGGTGATCGCTTCCGGTGGAGCAGGCGGGGCTTCACACTTTGTAGAAGTATTTCGCGATGGGCAGGCAGATGCCGCACTGGCAGCCTCGATTTTTCATTATGGATTTAATCGCCTTGCCGATCTGAAGCAAGAGCTTGGGTCGGCGGGAATTCCGGTGCGATGGCCATGCTGATTCCTTCGATTGACCTCATGGGTGGAAAAATCGTGCAACTGGTGCAGGGCAAGAAGAGAGCTCTGGAGTTCGATGACTTCGAAGAGTGGACGGAGCGCTTCTCGAAATATCCGTTGGTGCAGTTGATTGATCTGGACGCGGCCATGGGGCGGGGAAATAACGCGGCCCGCATGACGGAGATTGCCGGCCGGTTGCCGTGCCAGGTGGGCGGAGGCATTCGATCGATTGATGCCGCGCAATCTGTTTTGGATGCGGGTGCGCAGCGGGTGATCGTGGGCTCGGCGTTGTTTGCAGACGGGAAGCTGGACGGCTCGTTTGCAGAACAGTTGGCGGGGGCGGTGGGCGCAAGCCGGCTGGTCTTCGCGCTGGACGCGATTGGCGGACGAGTTACGACTCATGGATGGCGCAAGATCTCCGATGTCCGGCCGATCGAGATGATTAAGGCGCTCGATCCGTGGTGCACGGCTTTTTTGTATACACATGTGGATACAGAGGGCCTCATGCGGGGATTTCCGCAAGAAGTGATTGCTCCGTTGCGTGCGGCGACGAAGCGGCAGTTGATTGCGGCGGGCGGGATTCGTTCGCAACAGGAAGTTGATAGTCTGCATGCGATGGGCGTGGATGCGGTGGTCGGCATGGCAATTTATCGCGGGCTGATTTCTGCGTAGCCTAAAACACTTTAACCGCAGAGGTCGCTGAGGACTCGCGGAGATCGCCGAGAAAATCTCCTAGGGTAGGAGCAGACTGAATCGCCCGCCCTGCGCTTGAGTTGCCGGGTTTTCCTGTGAAGCTTATCTTAAATCTTAGGGTCACAGGAATTATTGCTATGAACGTTTTGGTTCTGAACTCCGGTAGCTCCAGCCTGAAATTTCAGGTCATAGCCACCGATCTCGAACAGATCAAACAGCACAAGGATGATCGCATCTGCCGCGGCGAGGTGGAAGGCGTCGGCGGAGAAGCGATCATCAGAACGCAATATCGCGATCAGCAGGTGCATACCGAGACCGCACCCGTGCGAGACATGATGGCGGCGCTCGACTATCTGGTCCGATACATTGCATCCGAGCGGTCGGGAATCAAGGAAATCAAAAGCACGGCCGATGTTCATGCGATCGGCCACCGCGTAGTGCATGGCGGCGAATTGTTCAAGGAGTCGACACTGATCGATGATCGCGTGCTTAAGGGGATTGAGGACTGCATCGATCTGGCGCCGCTGCACAATCCGAATAATGTGAAGGGAATCCTGGCGGCCCGCGATCTGTTCGGCAAGGATATTCCGCAGGTCGCGGTGTTCGATACGGCGTTCCATCACTCGCTCCCCGAGCAGGCTTATCTCTATGCCGTGCCCTATCACCTGTACCGTCGCCATCGAATTCGGCGCTACGGGTTTCATGGGACGTCGCATCGCTACGTGGCGTTTCGTTATCGTGCTCTGCGCGGGCTGACGCGCCAGCAGACCAACATCATCACACTGCATCTGGGAAACGGATGCTCGGCGGCGGCCATTCAGGCTGGAGCTTCAATCGATACGTCGATGGGGATGACGCCGCTGGAGGGCCTGGTCATGGGCACACGCTCGGGCGATCTTGATGCGGCGATCGTCAGCGTGATCGCGCGCAAAGAAGGTATGTCGTCATCGGAAGTGGATACGCTGCTGAACACGCAATCCGGGCTGCTAGGGATTTCCGGGCTTACGAATGACATGCGGGAGTTGCAGGCGGAACTCAAAGAGCATGACGACCGGCGCGTGCGGCTGGCGATCGAGATGTTCTGCTATCGCGCGCGAAAATACATAGGCGCTTATCTGGCGGCGATGGGCGGGGCAGACGCGATCGTGTTTACCGGCGGCATTGGGGAAAATTCGCCGGACGTGCGGGCGCGGATCTGCGCCGACATGGAATGGGCCGGGCTGCGGCTGGATGCTGCCAGAAATAAAGAGACCGTTGGCCGCGAAGGCCAGATCAGCACAGACGATTCGAAGCTGCTGGCCTATGCGATTCCTACAGACGAAGAGCTGCTGATCGCGCGGGATACGGTCCGCGTAATTCTCGGCGAACCGCATCCCTCATAACGGCCTGAACAATCCCGTTCAATACGGCCAAACCCAATCGGTGGCCTCGGGCTTGTCGATGCCATACTGGTGCGCGTAATTGCGGCATTCGATCTGCTGGTTGAGGAACCTTTCCTTGGCGTGTCCGCCGATTTTCTGCAGGCGGGGCACGCGGTCCACGACATCCATCGCCAGGCTGAAGCGGTCCACGTTGTTGTTGATGGCAAGCTCCAGGGGCGTGTTGATGTTGCCCTTCTCTTTGTATCCGCGCACGTGAATGTTGTCGTGGTTCGTGCGGCGATAGGCTAGCCGGTGGATCAGCTGCGGATAACCGTGAAAATTGAAGATGACCGGCTTGTTCACGGTGAATAGCGAATCGAAATCTCGATCTGGCAGTCCATGCGGATGTTCGCTGGTCGGCTGCAGCTTGAAGAGATCGACCACGTTGACAAACCGAATCTTGAGATCGGGAAATTCCTTGCGCAGGAGAGCCGTTGCCGCCAGGGCTTCCTGGGTGAGGATGTCTCCAGCGGAAGCCATAACGACGTCAGGCTCCCCGGCTTCGTCGTTGCTGGCCCAGTCCCAGATGCCGATGCCTTTGGTGCAATGCGTGATCGCGTCATCCATATTCAGAAACTGCAAATGCTTCTGCTTGTCACAGACGATCACGTTCACATAGTTCTGGCTGCGCAGGCAGTGATCGGCGACGGACAAGAGGCAGTTCACATCAGGGGGCAGATAGATGCGCGTAACATTAGCGCTTTTGTTGACCACCACATCGAGGAACCCGGGATCCTGGTGGGTAAAGCCGTTGTGATCCTGACGCCATACGGTGGAAGTGATCAGCAGATTCAAGGAAGCAATCGCATCGCGCCAGGAAAGATGGTTGCACATCTCCAACCATTTCGCGTACTGGTTGAACATGGAATCGATGATGTGCACAAACGCTTCGTACGATGAGAAGAATCCGTGGCGGCCGGTGAGAAGATAGCCTTCGAGCATGCCCTCGAGCGTGTGTTCGCTGAGCATTTCCATGACGCGGCCGTCGGGAGCGAGATTGCCGCCGTCGTTGTCTTCGGGGAAACGTTCCTCGATCCAGAATTTGCGGCTGACTGCATAGATCGCGTCGAGCTTGTTCGAGGTGGTTTCATCAGGTCCGAAGACGCGGAAGTTGCGCGGGTTTTCCCGCATGATATCGGCCAGCATGCGACCCAGAGGGCGAGTGTTCTCCGCCTGTGACTGGCCGGGCTTTTCGGTGGCGTTGGCATAATTGCGGAAATCGGGCAGGCGCAAAGCTTTCTTGATGCGCCCGCCATTAGCATGCGGATTGGCGCTCATGCGGCGTGTGCCCGCAGGCGCGAGTTCGGCGAACACGGGCGCGAGCTTGCCATTGGCGTCGAAGAATGGATCCGGTTTTTGCGAGTGCATCCAGTCTTCAAGAGCACGAAGCTGCACGGGATCTGTTTTCACGGCAGGCAGGGGTACCTGGTGGGCGCGCCAGAAGCCCTCGAGAAAATGGCCCTCCATCTCACGCGGCGCGGTCCAGCCCTTAGGCGATCGCAGCACGATCATGGGCCAGCGCGGGCGACTTGCAACTCCCTGATTGCGAGCAGTTCTTTGATGCTCGCGAATTTCGCGAACGCAGTGCTCCGTGGTCGCGGCCATGGCCTGATGCATGCTAGGGACATCGCTGCCCTCGACGAAGTAAGGAGTCCACCCGCAGCCGCGGAGCAGATGTTCCAGCTCTTCGTGCGAAATGCGCGCCAGCAACGTGGGGTTGTCGATCTTGTAGCCATTCAGGTGGAGGATGGGGAGCACTGCACCATCACGCGCCGGATTCAGAAACTTGTTAATGTGCCAGGAAGTGGCGAGCGGTCCAGTCTCCGACTCGCCGTCGCCCACAACCGCTGCGACTATCAGTTCAGGATTGTCGAACGCCGCGCCACAAGCGTGCGAGAGAACGTAGCCGAGCTCTCCGCCTTCGTGGATCGATCCGGGCGTTTCCGGAGTGCAATGGCTGCCGATGCCGCCGGGAAACGAAAACTGTTTGAAGAACTCGCGCAAGCCTTCCGGATCCTGACTTTTCTCCGGATAAATTTCGGAGTAAGTGCCTTCCAGATACGTCGGCCCCAAGACACCGGGCGCGCCGTGTCCCGGCCCAGCGAGAAAAATCATATCGAGGTCATACTTCTTGATCAGCCGGTTGAGATGCACGTAGATGAAAGACAATCCCGGGCTCGATCCCCAATGTCCGAGCAGACGGTTCTTGATGTGTTCGGGACGGAGAGATTCGGTGAGCAAGGGATTCTCCTGCAGATAAATCATTCCGAGACTCAGATAATTGCAGGTTCGCCAGTAGGTTTCGGTTTTGCGAAGTTCGTCCGCACTCAGAGGGGTTGCAGCGATGGTCGATCGAGTGGGTTGATAAGGACTGAGTCCGTTGCTGTCGGCTGGAACACTGACTTCGAGGGTGCTCATAAAATCACTCCTCCCGATAGCCTATGCCAGCAAGTCGCATTGTGACAAACGGCAGAAAAAGTGAGAAAGCAGATGGGCAGCCCGCTGGCAACTCTTCGGGAGATGCAACGCGGTCATAGATGATCGCGCCGTCCCGCACGGTCGGCCCAACTACTTCGTGTCCCTGTGCAGCAATACCTGGATCACCGTTCCTAGCTGGTTTGCTTCAGAACTACAGGTTGCTGGGGAGACACGTCATCACACCGTTCCTTTTCAGCCCCGGACGCGCCAAGGCATCACAAAGCCTCCATGGCCGTTGCGGTCGCGGACTCGCGCTGAGGCAGATCACGAGGCCCTGCGATCGACCAGGTTCAAGGGGGAAACCCTCGCAGCCAGGGATGATCCGGGTTTCCCTTCCTCCGATACCAGTACCATTTTGCCGTTCAAGCCGCCGATGATTGCACCCACCAGAAGCGATGCCAGGAGCGTGTAGCCCAGTTCAAGCTTCAGCAGGTCCTCCGCGATTTTCGCCTGGCTGGCAGCCATCACGCCAAGTATGGCGAGTGCAGCCCAGAATAAAGTTGACACAACAATTCCTCGCGTTATCCCTTGTCGTCT
This sequence comes from uncultured Acidobacteriota bacterium, assembly GCA_963719865.1. Classification (GTDB taxonomy): domain Bacteria; phylum Acidobacteriota; class Terriglobia; order Terriglobales; family Acidobacteriaceae; genus Sulfotelmatobacter. Next base: position 98,996 of record CAVRDS010000054.1, read on the forward strand.
GAAGCTAGTGAGCAGAAAAGCCACACCATAGGCGAACAGAAGGCACATCCCCACGCTGAGCAGGTGTGGACTGTTCCACCAGACGATCTGCTTGAGTTCCTGCTGATTCAATCCCAGGGCGGCCATCCACTGCGCACGAAATAAATAATGTGAATGCCACACCGCTCCCAGGTACCAACTGGCGAATGTGGCGATCAGCACGGGGAGGTGATAGATCCTCTTGGTTCTCACGACGACTTCGCCAACGGTGTATGGTTCCTGCCGAACGGCTTCCGGTATGCACTCCTGGCCGCAATTTGAGTGCTCGGGCCAACGAGTGCAGTGGGCGATGCGCAAAGCGGGCTTGCCCGTAATGCCGGAGATTGCGGCGTGCGTGCTATCGAAGCTGACCGCAACCTGGTTGCGCGTTTCTGGGCAGGTCACAGCCCGAATGCCTGCGTATTGATTGCGGATGCTGCGTCCCCACAGCGCCGGCAACAAAAGCAACAAGGACGCGAAAGCGAGCAAAAGCAAAAGCCCAAGACCTAGCAACATGACGCACCTCCTGACTTGCCAAGCTCTTAACAAGCCATGCCATGTATCACAGTCGGTCTCGTGGGCGATGCTCCGAGACCGATGCCATACGACGTCATCAGGCTGCGGCGGGCGCCGTTCCTGTGACCGTCTTTACAACTTTCGGCAACTCGAACTTCAGCAGCCCGGCTTGCAGTTCGACCACAGCGCCGTCCGGGTCAATTTCCGTCGGAAGATCGATTACGCGCGTGATCTGGTCGGGATACCAATCGACTGCTTTCGTCTCGGCGGGGACCACCTCTTTTTTCCCGAGGATGACAACACGTTGGGGTTCGATGCTCACGGAGAGCTCTTGTTCTCCGAAGCCAATAACGTTGGCGCGAAGGCTAAGCCGGTCCACCGAGTCGAGGGTCGTGATCGACACCGGGCGTAATAGTTCCGATTCCGCCTGGAACCAGTCCTCCCAATCGTGGCCATGCTCACGATTCCGCTTTTCGAACAACTCAAATGCCCGGCGGGCAATCGCAAGCTGTGCCGCTTGCATTTCCCAGTTTAGTTTTTCAGGATCTCGCGGTTGCAAAAGCGTGGCTGGCGGTTCTGCCGTCGGCGAAGAAGCCTTGCTGGATTTCATGACGCCCTCCTTCATTGACTACAGGTGAAAGAGGATCGCTCGGCCGCTTGTTGTGATCAGCAAACAGGCTGAAACGAGCCGTTGTGAAATAGGCCGTGTTTTTTTTGGAGAAGACTCTTACGTTTTCATTCTCCTCATAATTCAAAGGGTAGGATGTGATCAGGGTCACTAACGGAGACTTTTCGCGCGGCCGCGCACTTCAATGCCGCTGAATCACTCGTGTGATTCTCTCAAAGGCCCAATCAATTTCCTGACGGCTGATGACGAGCGGCGGCGCGATGCGAATCACGCGGTCGTGGGTTTCTTTGCACAGGATGCCTTCCGCTTTGAGAGCTTCGCAGTAGGGACGCGCTGGGCTGTGCAGTTCGATCCCGATCCAGAGACCTTTGCCGCGGACCTCTTTCAGATTTGAACTGCGCAGCGTCTGCAGCAGGGCGAGGAAATATGCGCCCAGTTCGGCGGAACGTTCAACCAGATTTTCTTCGATCAAGACACGCAGTGCGGTGCGGGCAATGGCGCAGCCCATCGGGTTTCCCCCGAATGTGCTGCCGTGGTCGCCGGGTTTGTAGACGCCCATGATCTCGCGAGAAGCCAGCACTGCGGAGACCGGATAGAACCCGCCCGCCAGCGCCTTGCCGATAATCAGCACATCGGGCGTGACAGCTTCGTGCATGTAGGCGAAGAGTTTGCCGGTGCGTCCCAGACCGGATTGAATTTCGTCGGCCATCAGCAATACGTGATTCTCGCGGCAAATGGCTGCGGCCTCCCGGAGAAATCCCTTGGGCGGAATGACGATTCCGGCCTCACCCTGAATAGGTTCCACCAAAAAAGCGCAAGTGTTGGGAGTGATTGCTTCGCGGAGGGCGTTCGCATCGCCGAAGGGAATGACTTTGAACCCCGGCGTAAATGGACCGAAGCCGTCGCGGTATTGCTCATCCGTGGAAAAGCTGACGATGGTGACGGTGCGCCCATGAAAATTATTCGCGCATACAATGATCTCCGCCTTGTCCTGCGGAATGCCCTTAACCTTGTATCCCCACTTGCGAGCTGTCTTGATCGCTGTTTCGACCGCCTCGGCGCCCGAGTTCATGGGCAGAACCATGTCGAAGCCGGTCAGATCGTGAAGTTCCTTATAGAGCAGAGGCAATTGCTCGTTGCGGAATGCGCGTGAAGTGAGCGTGACCTTCCGCGCCTGCTCCTCTAGCGTTTGCAGAATCCTGGGATGACAGTGCCCCTGATTCACCGCCGAATACGCAGCCAGGCAATCGAGGTAGCGTTTGCCTTCGACGTCATAAACCCAGACGCCTTCCGCGCGCTCAATCACCACGTCGAGCGGATGATAGTTATGAGCGCCGTACTGGCTCTCGAGTTCGACGAAATCCTGAGTGTGCAAAGGCTGCTCTATGAGTTGCGTTGCCATAAGTTCCTTTCAAGAGATGATGGGCGTGTGCTCTTCGTGTTCATCTTGTTTCCAAAAGCATCGTCAACAGCGCCATCCGCACGTAGAGCCCATACCTCGCCTGGCGGAAGTACATGGCTCGGGGATCGGCATCGACCGACTTGTCCAACTCAACCGTGCGGGGCAGAGGATGAAGGATCATGGCATCCTGTTTCATGCGCTTCACAACGGTTGAGTCGATGGCATAACTCTTGAGGGCGGTTGCGTCCCGGACTCTCTCCGGGCGGATTCGGGTCTGATAAACCACATCCACTTCGCCGATGGCCCGGTCGATATCCGACTCCAGTTCGTAATGGACGCCGTGCTCATCGAGATACTCCAGGATGTCCGGCTTCATCTGGAGCTGCGGCGGGCTGACGAAGAACATTTTCACTCGATCGAACTTGGCCAGCAGATAGGCCAGCGATCTTGCCGTACGTCCCTTGTCCAACTCGCCAATAATGGCCACGCTCAGGCCATCGAGCGGCCGCTGCCGGTAAATCGTGTAGAGGTCGAGCAAAGCCTGGGTGGGATGCTGTCCACCATTGCCGTCACCGGCATTGATCACGGGGACTGGAGAAACGTCGGCGGCGCGGCGCGCACCGTGATCTTCCGTGTGCCGAATGACGATCACATCCGAATAGCTGCCGATAATGCGGATAGAATCCTCGACCTGCTCGCCCTCGACCTCTGAAGAAAACGCGCCCGCATTCTCTGTCGACAAGACCCTGCCGCCCAGGCGATGCATGGCTGCTTCGAACGAGAGCCGCGTGCGGGTGGAAGGCGCATAGAAAAGCGTGGTCATGATGCGGTTCTGGTAATCGAGCGACCCGCCACGCGCCACCACTCGCTCCATGCCGCGCGATCGCTCGAATAATTCCATGAGCAGGGGAACGGTGAATTGCTGGGATTCCACCACGTGTTTCAATGTCGGTCCACCTCGCAGTGGCGAGTCGAGCGTTGGAGGCTCATTGGTCTTTTGAGGAGTGATGGTTGCCTGGGGCATCTAGCGTCCTCCCACCGGAAGTTCGAACTTTGTGTTGAGCTTGATTTCTAGATGGTCGTGATCGGGGAACATGTGGGTTCCGGCCGCTCCGCCGACGGACTGGCAGAGATTTTCGCAGGAAGTAATGATGGCTTCCTTGCCGCCGTGGTCGAGGAAGCGCAGAACGGATTCGATTTTCGGGCCCATGTTTCCGGGTGGAAAGTGACCGGCTTTCGCGTATTGCGCCAACTCCGCCGCACTGACGCTCTGCAGCGCATGCTGTGTGGGTTTCTTGTAGTCCAGATACACATAGTCCGTGTCAGTGGAAATCACGAACAGGTCGGCCTCTAGGTTGGAAGCCAGTAATGCAGAGGCACGATCCTTGTCGATGACCGCTTCCACGCCCTCCAAACAGCCATTCTTCCAGACCACAGGAATCCCGCCGCCCCCACACGCGATGACGAGCACGCCCTGCTCCACCAGATCTTGTATGACCTCCAGTTCCACAATTTCAATCGGATCCGGCGACGGGACGACGCGACGATAACCGCGGGCTGCGTCCTCCACGATCTCCCATCCTAAAAGGCGCTGGCGCTCTTCGGCGTCGGCGCGCGAATAGAAAGGACCGATCGGTTTTGTGGGATGCTTCATCGAGGGATCGTCCGGCGAGACTAGACTCTGCGTGAGAACCGTCGTCACCGGCACGCGCAGGCCTGCGTGCTGCAGTTCAGTCAGCAACGATTGCTCGAGAAGATATCCGATCTCACCTTGGGTTGAGGCGCCGCAAACGTCCAGTGGATGGCCCGGGACCTGGCTCGCTCCACGCTCGGAGCGCAGAAGCTGGGCTCCAACTTGTGGACCATTGCCGTGCGTCAGCACCATCCTGTAGCCGGCACCGATCAGGCCGACGATCTGGACCGCTGTCCGCTGAGCGTTAGCCCGTTGCTCGGCAATCGTTCCTTTTTCTCCCGAGCGAATCAGAGCGTTTCCGCCAACGGCAAGGAGCATGGTTTTCATAAGCTGCAGTCGTCCCCTGTGCCTGGATTACGCGTGCACCAGTTCGCGCAACTCCACAAGTCCCGGCAATTTCACGAACTCACCTTTCATCAGTTCCAGCATGATGGCTTTTTGCGAGTGCAGCCGGTTCTCCGCCTGCTGAAATACCAGCGACCGTGGAGAATCGATGACTTCGTTGGTCACTTCATCGCCGCGATGTGCCGGCAGGCAGTGCAGAAAGATGGCATCGCGCTTCGCCCGGCGGAACAGAGTTGCATCCACCTGGTAAGGCAGGAAGATATGTCTCCGCTTCTCCGTTTCGGCCTCTTGTCCCATGCTGGCCCAGACGTCTGTGTAGATCACATCCGCCCCGGAAGCCGCCTCTTCTGGATCGTTTGTCACCGTGCAAGTGCCGCCAGTCTCTGCGCTGCGCTCGCGCGCCCATTGCACAGACTCGGCATCGAGTTCGTATCCCGGAGGCGTAGCCACCCAAACATGCGCGCCGATCTGGGCCCCAGCGAACATGAGCGAACGCGCCACGTTGTTGCCATCGCCCACGAAAGCGATCTTCAGTCGGTCCAAATGGCCTTTGGCCTCCCAGATGGTGAGGTAGTCGGCCATTGCCTGGCAGGGATGGCTGAAGTTGGTGAGACCGTTGATGACGGGAATGTTAGCGTAACGCGCCATCTGCACCACGACCTCATGTTCGAAAGTACGGATCATGATGCCCTGCACCATGCGTTCCAGGTTCTTGGCCACGTCGTACACGGACTCGCGTTTGCCCAGATTGATCTCGGCGGGAGAAAGGTAAAGCGAGAAGCCGCCCAGTTGCTGGATTCCTACATCGAAAGTCACGCGGGTGCGCAATGACGGTTTCTCGAAGATCATGGCCAGAGTCTCGCGCCGGAGGGCCGTGCTGTAGCACGTGGGATCAGCCTTGACCTGGCGCGCAAGAATGAGCAGGTACTGGATCTCGGAAGGTGAGAAATCTCGAATGGAGAGAAAATCCTTGCTATTCATTTTCCGCCTCCTGCGGGTAGCGGCGCCCGGCGAACTCAGGAATTTCTGGGGCTATAAATGCGAATACGTAGTAGGCACGATGACCACGGAACAGGACATTAAAATTATGAAAGTCCCTGCCTGTGACACGAAGAATCAAGACGCGCTTCATACTTACCCTCCCGGGGGAGAGTGGGGTTTTTACTGCCTATGATCTCGCTCACAGGAAGGCCCGGCTGTACCCGTGATCACAGCGAAAGGTGATCTTGTAGGGAGGCCATGGGAGCAGGGAATAGGCGGAATTTCTGGGGGCTTTCCCCGGTGACGGCGGTCACGTCTGGTCACCAGGCAGTAGCTAATCCCTGACGCCAGTTTGAGTTAGGCGATTTTCGGCTCTAGGATTCCGAAGAGGCAACGCAATGATCGGCCGAACATATCCTCCCGCCGTGTCCCAGACAAGCTTGGGGGATAGCGGGATGAGTGTTGCGACGCGCTTTAGGGAGTGGGAAAGCTTGCCGCGTGGGCGAGTTGCTTGCGATCCGTGTCCGCCTGCTTCGCTTCCTTGCTCACTTCGAGAGTCATGTCGCGCATCCCAAAACCAACGATGGACGGCAGACCGCGCAGGCGCGAGAGGAGTACAACGAAGCGACGGCACGGCGGCTTGGGATGCGTACAAAAGATAAATGGGGACGCGGATGCAGCCTGGCCGGCAGAGCAGAACCCGCCGGCGCTCCGCTCCCTCAAACTATTTTCAACCTCGCACTTGGGATGCTATGATCAACAGGAAGCGAAAAGGTCGAGCGCTCTCGCGCTGGGCCGCGACACTCCTCAGTAGCTCAATGGCAGAGCATTCGGCTGTTAACCGAAGGGTTGTAGGTTCGAGTCCTACCTGAGGAGCCATTTTTTTCCGCCCGTAAACACAGGCGATTTCCAGTTTTTTTTTTTGGAACAGGGTGCGGCCCTGATCCACGCGGGTTCGCCTACCTGCTACGTGCCGTCAACATTAGCAATCAGTCGGCTGCCATCTCTTGCACCTCTGGCTGGCATGGAAGCGGCGATGTGATCGGCCCGCGAAGCTCCGCTTCTAACGCCGCTAGTTGAGCATCGATTTCCTCCGCAGCTTTGCGTTTGCGGATGACTTCGTCGCGATATCGCCGCAGGAAGTAGTCGATCGTCTCGACGCGGATCCTGATCGAACCTGAGGGTTTGTTCTCGTCCAGATCCTTGAAGCAGAAGTACGGAGTGCCGGACTGCTCGATGATTCCCTCGATCACGCCGTAGATCGGTGCGTCGTGTCCGCATTTGAAGCTGGAAACTTCGAGCGCCACCAGGTTCGGATGGCGTGCAGTAAACTTCGCCGCCCACACTTTGTTGTTGGTGCTGCAGGAGTACGAGTTCTTCCAGGCATCGCCGATGTCGAGGGGATGACTGATCACGCCAGCGCGCACTTCATTGCCGAACAGACGCTCCAGCATGTCCTCATCGAGTGGCAGTGTGTTCTGCGAGAAGATGGGGTAACCCAGCTTCTGGAACTCTTCCATGATCTCGTGATTCAGTCCGGGATCGTGATGATACGGCCTGCCCAGCATCACGATGCCGATGCGGTCTTCGCGCTCGAGTTGATCGAGAACCTGGCGCGCCTTGCGACGGATGCTATTTTCGTAATCGTCCAGAGCCTTATAGCCGACCTCAACCGCGCGGTCGTTCTCCTCCTGCGATAATCCGAGGATTGGCTGCCACGCCTGCAGCATCTGGTGGGCGAACAACTTGCGATCGGCGAAGTTCAGCACCGGGTCGAGGTATTTGACATTGTGTTCGGCGAAGACGTCGCTCTCTTTTGTGAAAGCGGCCTTCACGGTCTCCGGCGTTGCGGTCACCGTTGGGCAGGCATTCGCTCCGACGATCTTTACGAGTGGCGACGTCAACACATCGTACATCGGGAAGAAGATGACGTTCAGTGGTTTCTTGCGATGTTTCTCCTGGATCAGGTTGTAGACGTGAGAAATGCCGATCTTGGCAGGGAAGCAGGGATCGATGGCGCCACGGCTCGCTCCCGCTCGATAGAGATCGGAACTGGTGTAGTCGGAATAGACGATGTTTTCCGGCTGCACACCGAGGCTTTCCAGGTACCCGTTGAAAAGCGGCGCATAGCTATAAATATTCAGAACGCGAGGAATGCCCACCCGAAGCTTCTTGCGGTTCTTCATGAGCGGGATGCGCTCTTTCGCTGCCTTGTTCCAGAATTTTGCCACAGGAATGGGATCGGCGACGCTCTTCGCATTCACCGGGCGAAAGACTTCGTGCGCGGCGATGTCGACGAAGTTCGGGTGCTTGTCTTTGACTTCGTCGAGGCCTGCCTTGATGTCTTTCATGTCGTTGACGTCTTCTACCAGGCCCTTTTCGCAGGTCGCGATGATCAAGCGCTGCTCGCCGTGCATCAGCGGAACCTTGGTTACCTTCTGGATCGGAACGATGCTCATCTCGTCCTTGGGAGCGGTTCGGATATCGATGAAGGTGCGCAGACAATTGTTCTTGCAAAAATTGCAGCGCGTTGCCTCGTTGCGCATAGTGCGATATTGGATTTTTCGCACCGCGTCCAACCCCACAAACGTGGTTTGCTGGCCGTTGCGCCACAGGCGCAACGATTCAGCCGCAGCACCGATCGCGCCGGACTCGCCGCAGAACTCGTGCACGATGATCTCGGGCTTTTTCCCGGCGGCGCGGAAGCTGTTGTTGATGAAATCGACTTCGGCCTTCACCACGGCCATGTTGTTCTGCGTTCCGCCTTGCAGCACAAAGCGCGTGCCCAGCGCCGCAAGATTGGGAATGCTGGCGACATAAAGAAATACGTTCTTGGGAAGCACGGCAGCTAAACCCGCTAGAATTTCCTCGGCGCGCCAGCCTTGGCGCTGGAAGTTCACGATGTCCGATTGCATGAACACGGCGCAGCCGTAGCCGAAGACGGGCATGGACTGGGCTGAGAACGCCAGATCGGCATATTGCTCGACGCCAAGACCAAATCCCTCGGCGGTCGATTGCAAGAAGTAGCCGTTGCCTGCCGAGCACTGCGTATTCAGCTTGAAATCCTTGACGCGGCCGTTGTGCAAGATGATGATTTTGATATCCTGCCCACCCACGTCGACGATCACGTGCGGGTCCTCGTAAAACTTGAGTGCCGACTCGGTGTGCGCCACGGTTTCTACCAGCGCCACGTCGGCGTGCAAGACGTCTTTCAAAATGTCCTTGGCATAGCCCGTAGTCGCGACTCCCAGCACCTCGAGCTTGGCGTTCTGGGCTTCGACTTGTCCGCGCAGATTCTCAAACATCTCGATCGTGTCCTGGATGGGATTGCCGTTCGAGAGCTGGTAGGCCTTGCACAGGATGTCGCCGCGATCATCAAGCAGCACGGCCTTGGTGGAAGTTGAGCCCCCGTCGATGCCGATAAAACCGCCGACGGTCTGGCCTTTCTGAAACGTTGCCGGCGTAAACTTCTTCCGGCGATAGGCTTGCTTGAACCCGTCGAGTTCTCCGTCTTTTGAAACCAAACCTTTCGCGCCGGACTTTGCCTTTTCTTCCTGGCGGCCGAACTCGATGTAGTACACCAGCTTCTCGCAGCCCTGGTAGCAGCCGATGCAATCGTCTTCACTCTTGCCAAATTCAATCGCGCCCAGGGCGGCGAAGTACTGTGCGTTGTTCGGAACCTTGATCAGATCTTCCGGCTTGGCGCCGTCGGGAATGGCAACCTTGCGCTCCTGCCACATGCGTGGAATGTTGGCCTGCCAGGCCTCGCGCATGCCTTTGATGAAGCTATTCGGACCACCGAGCAACAGAACATGCGGCCGAAGCGTGTGGCCGCGTGTTAAGACGCTGAGGTTCTGCAGCACGATGGCCTCGAAAAGAGAAGCCATCAGCTCGTCCGGTGGTGTCCCCACTTTCTGCAAGCTGTTGATGTCGGTCTCGGCAAACACGCCACACTTGCCGGCCACCTTGTGCAGCTTGATCCCGTGGTAGCCCTGCACTGCGAGTTCCGCCACAGGAATTTTCAGCTTCGCATTGATCTTGTCGATGACCGCGCCCGTACCGCCGGCGCACTTATCGTTCATGGAAGGGATTTTTTTCTTGCGCCCGGTTTCGTCGTCATCCTTGAAGACAATGATCTTCGCATCCTGTCCGCCCAACTCAATCACGGAATACACTTCCGGATGGAGCTTCTCGACCGCCAGCGAGACGGCCGTAACTTCCTGCACAAATTTCGCCCCAATCTGCTCGGCAATCCCGCCGCCACCGGATCCGGTCATGAACATGCGTGTGTTGTGGCGGTTGATCCCGACCTCGGCCTCCATCCGACGGAGAAACTCCAAGGTCTTTTCCGGCTGCTTGGTCTCATGGCGCTGGTAGTCCTGCCAGAAAATCTCGTCTGTCTTGGCATCTACAACCGTCGCCTTCACCGTTGTGGAGCCGACGTCGAGACCGACCAGGAACTGGGTGTGATGGTCGTGCGGCTTTTGGTAGGGAGCCGCGACAATCTGAAGTAGCTGGGGTGCCTTCTTTTCCTGTCCTGCGAGATGGTCGTGCATTGAATGTCTCCGATATCGGCGATAGCTAATGAAGGCCGGCAGCAGGCACGCCGCTGCCGGCCAGTGGGCTAAGCGGCGCGGGGGAGAGCGATGCCCGGTACGCGGGTCCTCCGCCGGAACCGGCTGCTCTTGTCCATGCGATCGCTCACATGCAGAACGAACTGCGCCGCCGTACCCGCAATCCCTTCGCGATGGGGTACGTGGTAGAAGGGTCGCTTCATTTCGGGATGCACCGCGATGTACGCGCGAATCTGCTCCATGGTCTTGCAGGTAGAACTCAAACATTGCTCAAACTCGAGTTTGGCCTTCACCTTGGCCTCACCGAGTGCCATCTGCACGCGGCTGTGAGCGTTGACCTCGCCCTCGCCTGAGGTCTCGATGGGCAGGAAGATCATGTCCTTGAACTTGTTGATGACCGCCGACTGCACTCCGTCCGACTGCGACGATGGCATGCAGCCGAACGGCTTCAGCGCGAGCACCATATGGCAGAGCCGGTGGACGGTGTAGTAGACGTTTTTCCCAACCTCAAGATGTCCTTCTCCGCCGCGCGCAAACTGGTTGTAGAAGGGATGCGCCATTTCCGCCAGCTCGGTCTGCGGCACCAGGTGATGTGTGATCCCGCCCATATGCTTGATCGTCCGGTGATACAGGCCGTTCCACATCCACTCGCCAACGCCAAGGCCCATCAGCTTCTTCCGCAATCCCAGATCATTGGCAAGGTGTTTCTTCACTTCCCACCACTGCGGATTCCGGTGGGGACGGTTCACCGGCCACTTGGCTTTGGCGTGCGCCTTCGCCTGATACAGCAGGTATGCCACCCAGGTTGCGATCGGCTCGACCAGCACCTGCGCGCCTTCGCGCTCGAGGAAATCAAACATGTGGAAGTTGCCGTCGCCCTCGGTGAGCTGCGCCCAGAATTCTCCCGTGATCTTCACCACCGGCTTTACCTTGGTGCGATCCACTTCGATCGAATCGAGTTTCTTACTGGCAGCAGCCAAGGCATTGAGGTAGTCCTTGCCCCAGAGGTGCTCGTGCATCTTTCCGAAAACATTGACGGTATTGCGCAGAATCTTGTTGCTTTTGAACTTGGGTTTTGCCCAGTCGGGCGCGCTCTTTTCAATTTCGAAGGCGTGGCGGTTTCTGAGATCATGGCAGAGCCCATTCACCGCCTCGCGGAATACTTCGTCGGTCTCGCCCTTATCCACTTCGAATGGGCGAATCTGGTAGATCAGATCGTTGAGCACATCGCCCAGGTGCATGGCGTTCAGCATGCCGAATCCAAAGTCGATGGTGAACTTCAATCCCGGCTCGCCCGAGGCGGCCTTGATCCCGTCGCTGTCCTTAAACAGCAGCACCCGGAAACCATCGAAGCCGGCGTTCTTCAGCGCAAAGCGATACTCGGCCTCGTACATGCCGAAGCGGCATGGACCGCATGAGCCCGCGGTGAAGAAAACATAGTTGTCCAGAATGTCCTGGCGCGGAATGCCTTCCTTTTCCAGAAACTGAAGATACTGCACCAGATTGCCCACAGTGAAGTAGGTGGGATTGCACTGTCCGTTGTTGCCGTATTCCTTGCCGGTCTGGAACGCGGGCACATCGGGCACGGGCAACTTCTCGCAGCGGTACCCGCAGCCTTGGAACACTGCGCGAATCAGATCCTCGTGCTTCCACGTGAAGCCGCCGAACAGAATCGTCACACGGCCGCGCTCGTCTGCCGTGAAGGCTCGCTCGATCGGGCGGTGGAAGTGGGTCGGCTGATCAAGTCCGGCAATCTTCCGCAAGCGCATGCGCTCGGCTTCCAATCGCTGCTTGATTTCCGAATCGTTTTCAATCTGGACGAAATTCGTCGCCATAAGATCCTCCGGCGGAGTGTTGAATTTGAGCGTTGCTTCTAAAGCTGGTTATGGGATTGTGGACCGATTCGGGGCATGGCTGACGTCGAGCTGGGTCCACGGAGGGCAGGAGACAGCGAATTCCAGGAAGAGAGGACATCCCTGTTACTACGGACTTTCCACTGAACAGCATCCGAACTCCACGGGTTGGCTAGGAGGTTCGAAGTCTTACACCGCCGGAACTGCTGCGAGAGAGTCCCGTAGGCGCCGGAGTTAGCAATGAACCGCGTTGGGATGCCGATCGCTTAGAAATCAGTTGCCCAGTTTCTTTTGGATCCCACGGAGAAGCAAAAATTGACCTTAAACCCTTTTTATCAAAATGTAACCCTAAAGATCAAGCGTGCACGATACGATCTGCCTCACAAAATCAGCAACACAAAAGTTGCCGCACAATGAGCTTCAAAAGCTTGCCGTTCTTTCGATCGGGAGCGAACCATTGGCAGAGACCGAACCATTGACGCTGTAATCGTGGTGATCAATGGTCAGAAGCTTCTTGCCATAAAGTCGAACGTCGACAAATGTTACGTCGCGTAGCGGAAGCCAGAAGTTGTCAATCTTCTGGTATTGACGCACAAAGTCTGCCCGTTGGATCCAGAAAGAAAGCTTCTTGGCGGGATGGCCCTCAATCCGGACCACCGCATAATCGTCGACGTCAATCCATAGCTTGCCTTCGAATAGATACTTATCCTTCCGTTTGGGAGTGGCCTGCGCCACGAAGCAGCGGTAAGGTCCCACCTGTTGTTCGCCGAGCAAGTCCAGGGTGTAGTTTGCCGGGGAGATCGCGCTATCGTGATGCTGCTTGCCCGCCGTAGTTTCGATCTCACTTGCGATTAATGCATTAAGCGCCAAACGGCGAACCAGGACCGACCCCTTTTCGGACGTGACCGCAAACTTCTTTTGGTCGGGCGCCCGGTACTCCATCTGCCCGGCTTCCTCCGCGTGTACCTTCCCCTGGAGGTCCACAACCTGATAAGTCCTGAAGGCGGTATAACTCAGCAGCGTCGCGGCGCGAAAGGCGTTGTGGGCAAGCAACTCATCGAAGAGCTGGATCGCCGTAACACCAGGTCGCAACGGTTCGAGCGGCGTCGTAAGTTCGAGTTGACCCTGTGGATTCAGCTGCGCGTGCGCAGTGACGGCGAACGTTGTCATCGCCAGGAATGCGGCGTCAACAAGAAATAGTCTGACCTTTGTGTTCGGCGTTGCCCGGTTTCTTCGCAGCACGACCATCTCTCCTTGTCAGTCCTCGAAACTGCGCACCCCGCCCTGGAATTTGTTCTTGGCGTTTGCCCAAAGCCACTTGATCACCCGGGCGTCGTTGTAGCAGTACGCCAGGTTATGGTTGAGGGTTGAGAAACAGTGCTGCTGGCAGGTGGACTTCATGGTCGACAATTGGGTTTGATCGAATTTTGGCTGATCGATGTTTCCCCAGTCGAAGGTAGCACCGTACATGGGGAAGCACGGAGCGACCGTACCATCGGTGCGGATGATGACATTGTTCTGACCGGCGCGACAGTTCCACTCCGCAAAATGCAGCTCACCGTTCGGTTCCTGGACGATCCCTGGCATCGAGGCCAGCAGTTCAGCCTGGTGTCCGTTGCCCTTGGTTCCATCGTCATTCCACCCGTACTCCCACAAATCGAGCCCGGAGGTCATGCGCACAAAGGCCTTGATTTCCTGCAGGCGTTGCACCGAGTTTACCATCTGATATCCCGCTTTGTTCTTCTCGATCAGCCAATCGACCAGAGAGTCGACTTCGCGCCAGTCTTCGGGCCGGATATATGTGGGATTGTCGTACAGATGCTTGAAGTGGTCGTCCTGTTCGAGCATCGGGGTTTCGTTGATGTGATAGTCGGTGGCAATGCGATGGTCGTGGGCGTATTCGGTGAGCTTCCTGACGTCTTGCAGGTTGTTGCGACAGATGTTGATGTTGAAGAAGACGAGGTAGCCGTATGGATATTGTTTGCGCAGGATGTATTCCAGGTTCGTTTCCGCGGGAACGAAGGCCTTGGGCAGACTCGGCTGCAGATCCCACGAGTCCAGCGCGAAGTTGAAGACCGCTACGCCCGCATCACCTAAGCGGTCTGCGAAATCCGGCTTCAGCAAACGACCATTGGTGGCGATATAAACCCAGAAGCCCTTCTTCGCGGCGTAGTAGACAACTTTATGGATGAAATTCGGCCGCAAGAGAGGCTCGCCACCCATCAGGGCCAACACGCGACAGCCATTGTCATGCAGCCAGTCGATGGAGCGCCGGGCCACATCCTCGGTCATGCCCTTGACCTGGTTGTTGTACGACCAGCAATACCAGCAATCGAGGTTGCACTTGTATTCAACAAACAGATAGGCGGTGATGGGATGAAACTCGCCGGGCAGAACTCGCGAGCGAACGTAAGGAAACAGCCATCCGCGGGAGTAGCGGTAGACATCCTGTGCACCCCAATTTCGCTTTTCCGGGGGGATGTCAGGACCGGGATCGTGCAGGCGCTCGGGAAATTGGGGAAAGACCGGTTCAGGAAGGGTAAGGCCTTTCGCTTCGGCCGGCGCAGGAGAGCGCCGGGTGGAATTCATCAGGAGGTCGTGAATTGCTACGTCGATGCGGAATTTCGCGGCTGTTGCCATCGTAATCACCTTTCAACTTATTTCGAAGGGAAGCCGTGTTTCCCAACTGCAGACACGCGCAGCACACCGAGCCAAGGTCGTTCTCGTACGATCGTCTCGCGTCGACTGCCTTGGCGGGTCTTTGCGTCGTTCTCTCCGCGTAAGATGCTGGGCTATTGATTAGGTTGCGCGTTTTTTTAATGCACGTCATTTGCGCTTGACGGATTATTCGCGAGCTGACCGCCTATGCCCCTCGCCTGAACCGAGAGGGACCATCTTCTCCCACCGCTTGCACGGAGCCTAACTACTCGTGGGGGATACTTATCTCCTTGAGTATCCGACCTATCAAATCAGATAACCGACAGGAGGTGTTGGATGTTACCCATTGGGCGTAGCGCGGATTAGTTGCTGCATCGAAGCAATTCTGAGCAAGGCAGAATCCGCGCCTGCAGCGAGAGGAATCCGAGCCCTCACTTCAATTCTTTCTTACCTTCGCCGGAGGATTCAGGGCGACGGCGGCCTCGGTGGTGAGGAAAAGGAAAGTGAATGTCTCCTGCAGATACAGTTGGACAGCGGCGTCGGTGTGGCTGAGATAACCGATGGAGACGTCCTGACCGATGTGCAGTTCGAAATCGCCGCCACGAGTGGTCAGCACGAAAGCGCCGGCGATAGCGGGCGCCCATATGATCTGATCTTTCACCAGCCGCTTGACGTGTTCCAAGACCGGGTATCCGTGGTCGCTGGTTTCAGCAAGCGCGGTGTAGGCGTCGGCGCCAAGTAGCACGGAGTAGGGACCGTTGACACCGACCAGACGCAATTGGCTCAAGCTTTGGGCAATCGCATCTGGATATTCGCGCACGTCGGCGGCGAGCGTCATGACCGGATTACTCGTCCCTTGGCGAATGCCCCCAATGCCGGCGGCGGCATAGCCGTCGAATATGGCGGCGTCTTCGGCAAATGCGATCTGTCGCGCGGCGTCCTTGGCCGGTTGCCAGTCCGAATCGTTTGCGCCACGATCGACATCGTCGATCGCCTGCCGATTCAGTTCGAACGGAACCCGCAATTCGACAAGTGCCTTCACCTCGCGTTGCCGCGCGATGATGCCTTTCGCAGGCGCCGTGATCGTCCGCAGGTGGCCGGTACCGACGGCAGAAAGGCTGGTGCCGACCGGCCCCTTCAAGTCAACGACTCGCCTTCCCGCGAGGTAGCGCTTGAGTGTCCGCGAGGTTTCTTCTTCGATCTGAGCCCATGCCGAATCGGAAATGGGAGCAAGCTCGCGATGGAGATTATTCATGTCGTACGTCTCCTTTGAGAGAACCGATGCCGAGCGAACCGTCTCGCACCGGCGGGATGGATGAAGAAGTTACGGTCGTGGCCGAGACTGAGGGTTCCGGAACTACAAGCTGGCCTTCAAGAGTTTGATCTTCGGCCACGTTGTCCAGAAACGTAGCCGACGGCACGAAGAAAAGGTTTCCTGTGACGGCGCGGCTGAAATCAAGTAGCCGATCGTAGTTGCCGGGCAGCAGGCCGACGAACATGTTCTCGAGCATCTGTTCGATGGTGCGAGGCGAACGGCTATAGCCGATGAAATAGGTTCCGAATTCACCATGCCCGGGGCGGCCGAAGGGCATGTTGTCGCGCAGGATCTTGATTTCTTTCCCGTCCTCGACGATGGTAGTGAGCGCGCTGTGTGCTGAGGTGGGCTTGACGGCATCGTCCAATTGGATGTCGGACAGCTTTGTGCGGCCAATGATTTTTTCCTGTTCCTCCGTGGACAATGTGTTCCAGCGCTCAAGATCGTGCAGGTATTTCTGCACGATGACATAGCTGCCGCCGGCGAAGGTTGGATACTCCTCGCCGATGAGTACGGCATCGGTGGCTGCCTGGCCCCTCGGATTCTCCGTTCCGTCGACGAAGCCAATCAGATCGCGGTCGTCGAAGTAACGGAAGCCCTGCACTTCGTCCACCGTGGAAACTGCGTTCCCGATACGCGCCATCACTTGCGTGGCCAGTTCGAAGCATAGATCCATGCGCTTGGCGCGGATGTGAAACAACAAGTCGCCTGGCGTGGAGACCGCGTGACGTTCCCCGGCGCGAATCTCCCGGAACGGGTGCAGTTCTGTCGGCTTCGGCGGCCCGAAGAGGTGGTCCCACGCCTCGGAACCAAACCCGATGACGCAGGAGAGTCCGCCTTCCAGGTCTCGAAATTCCACTGCGCGCACCAGCGCGGCGAGGTCTCCGCAAAACGAGCGCAGAGCGGCGCGATGCTCAGCGCCCGGGTTGAGCGTGGCGACCAGGAAGATCGCAGCGCGGGTGAGCGGCGCGGATACGGCCTGCGCGAGAGCAGGTTGTTCACTGGCCGCTTCGCGCGCGCTCATCGCCTTGGGATGGAGATCGGCCTGCATCGGTGTCGTTCCCGAGAACAGAAGTGTAACTCACTCACCACGGGTCTCCAACTTCGCGTTCCTCCCAACCAGAGACTACGGTTTTCGTCGCTGCCAGGGCAGCAGGGCCTGAAGTCCCACGCGCCGTACAAAATCCAGCGGGGTCCGGCTCAATAAGCATTTTTGCTATTGAAGATCCGCATCAGCGTCATGGTGATGATCTGCAGATCGAAGGTAAGGCTCCAGTTGCGCAAATAATAAAGGTCGTACTCTACGCGCTTGGCGATCGAAGTATCGCCGCGCCAGCCGTTCACCTGCGCCCAGCCGGTGATTCCAGCCTTAAACGTGTGCCGGAAGTTGTAGCGGTCAAATTCGCCCAGGAATTTCTCGACGAAATGCGGGCGCTCGGGCCGCGGGCCCACGATGCTCATGTCTCCCTTGAGCACATTGATGAACTGAGGCAATTCGTCAAGATTGGTTTTCCGCAGGAAGACGCCCATGGCTGTTCTCCGCGGATCAATTGGCGCAGGTCCAGCGCGTATCGCCTTCTTCGCGGGTTCCCATGCGCATGGTCCGAAACTTTAACATGCGGAACAGGCGACCGTTTAACCCTACCCGCTCCTGCACAAAAAAGATGGGGCCCGGGCTCGTGATCTTGATCGCCAACACAATCAGCAGACTGACCGGTAGCATAAGCAGCATGACGAGGACAGAAAATGCGACATCGAAGATTCGCTTTTCGAACAAGTAAGGGCCCGTCTCTGCCAGCGTTGGCCTGAGATCGAGCATGTGAATGCCGCCCAGATCGATCAGTCGATCGCGAATTCCGACTCCTTCGCCAAGATCAATCACAACCCGCGTGGGCACACAAAGCTTTTCCAAAGCCGGAGTCACTCTCTGAACATGGCTGAGCCGGCCTGCGGGCAACGCGATGATCACGTCGTCGACCGAATGCCCGTTGGAAAAAGCCGGTATTTTGTCGACCTCGTAGATCGGGCCTTCGACCGCAATTTCCTGATCGGGTAGCCGCACGAATCCCGCAACCTTGCAGGGAAGGACCTCTCCATGCATCAACGACGTCGCGACTCGGCGCGCGAAGCGGTCGGTTCCGACAATTAAGATCCGCACTTCGTTCTTGCCGCTTTTCCGCAGCATTTCCAAAACTACTCGCGAAACGATACGAGCGATCGTAGCCAGCACGAACAATGCGCATGCGCTGATTCCAACGACCAGCCGGGAGTAACTCTCTTGCCGGTAGAGAAAGCCGAGTGCCATGACGATCGCATAAGTGAAGGCCAGAGCTTCCAGCAGGCGACGGCTTTTTTTCCCCGGCGCGTAGAGTTGCTCGGCGCTCCAAAGCCCCGATTCCTCTGCGGCAATCGCCCAGACGATGGTGGTGAGCAGCATGATGCTCCAATAGGATGGCAAGCCGGCGGGGGCCGTTCGAGGAAAGAAAAGATTGAATCCGAAACGAATTTTGATAGCGATATAGTAGGCACCAGCCGGCAACAGCAGGGTCAAAATCCTCAGGTAATATCGAACGTAACTGAGCCGGCTGCGAATCATACAGAAACTTCCACTACTGCAAAGCGTCAAACGGTCGTCAAACTATGGGTTCATTCGAACACTCGAAATGCGCTCAGCCGCCGTTTCAAGGCTAGCGGGAGACAATTCTGATTGAGTCCCAAGAACATTCCGAGCGATTTAGCGAAATCCTGTCGCAGGCCCGCTCTCGCGGATTGTGTCGGAGAGCAGGTGCCCTCATGTCGAATTTTGTCCTTCAACATCTTGAACGCGTCGCGCAGCAGCGATTGCCGCGTCCCGGGGGCGTCCCAGATTTTCAGCAGCTTCAGCGTGTAACCAATATCGAAGTAGCGCTTCAATAAGCCGATCGTGCTGTGATCGTGGGAGTGGATGACGGCCGCTTTGGGCTCGTACACAATCTTCCAGCCGCTGTCGAGAATTCGTTTCGCGATCCCGAGATCCTCAAAAACCTTCAAGTCTTCGGGAAATAGCGTTTTCTTCCACACACTGCGCCGAATTGCGGCATTCGCGTCAGAAAAATGGTAGAAGCGTATCCCAGTCCATTGCGGTGCGCCGGATCCTTCACCAGTCTTCGTTCCCCGTAGACAGCATCGAGGGCCTGTCGCCGCTCAAGAGAAGAGTCCGGATTCGGAAGCTGGCGGCCATATACCGCGCCAACCTGCGGGTCGTCAAAGTTCGCAATCAGGGATTTCAGCCAGTTCTCCGAAGCGGGAATGGCATCCTGAGAGAGAAAGACGAAAGTTCGTCCCTGCGCCAGTCTGGCCGCGAAATTCCGCGTACGTGCGTGATGAAAATCTTCGGCAGGAATTTGCGCGATGTTAACCGGTAAGAGCGCTTAAGGAGGCTCGAACTCTCTCGGACACGAAGATGATGAAGATCATGCAGCGTGAAAATGAACGAACCCGACCACCACAGAGGAGAGTTATATCCGGGACTGAAAAACAATTTCGGTTGAATGCGCCACAGCGCCGCTCCTAGAAATGCCGGATCGAAAGGGTGCCATGAGCGGCGTCGAGCTTCAAACGAGGTCAAGCCCGGAATCAACTTCTGCAGTTCACTCGCGAACCTGCCGATGCCATGGTTCCCGACCCAACGCGAGTCGCAGAGGATCTCATCCATGGGCAAGCCCCTGACGCGGAATGGGTCCCGGCCCCGCCGATACTCGGGAAGCGGTTGAGTCGGACGGAGAAGTACCGCGGCTAAAAAGCTTGATCGTGGCGAGAATGATCAAGCCATCGATCATCATCTTGATCGGAATGATGTAACCGTCCCGCATGACGCGGAACAGGAAATCACAAATGAAGTAGACGTAGGCTACGGTCCAGAGCGAACTGCTTTTTGACTGGCGAAATAGCCAGGAGGCGATACGACCGAGAACGAAGTAGAACAGCGGGAACAGAAAGCCCAGATAGATCAGGCCTTGGGCGTAGCCTGAAAAAGCGCCTAGGGGATTAAGACCGTTGAAACGATCAAGGAAGAGCATCTGGTCTTTTCCTGGAAGCATGAATCGAGGCACCAGGAAATACACCGCATCAAGCAGAAGATTTGCCGGGGACCCGAAAGCGTCCCAAATATGTGGGTTCCGAACGACCTCAAACAATCCCAACTGAGAAAAGATGCTCTCGAACATGATCGGGCTGATCACGCGTGCAAACGAAAACGAGTCTGTGTCTACCTGTTCGTTTGAGCGTGTAAGAAAGACAACATATCCAACGGCCACCACCCCAACTCCAGCGGCGAGAAGCAACCGCCAATTCAGTTTTCGGCGCACGAAGCCGTAGAAGCAAAACGCCAGTCCCGCGATCATGAAGAAAATGCGTGTGCCGTGTAGCAGGTTGACTGCGTTGAGCAGCGAAAACGCCAGGAACCAGCGGACGTTGTGACGAGCTCTGGAGAAAAGTGCGAGGATCGACAGCAGCAAGATGCACTCCGAACAAAACATCGAAAAGGACCAGACACTGTTGGTCATGTTTTCAGTGTTGAAGGCATATTCTGAATAAACCCCGAGCGGAATCAGAAGAACCTTGGAAGCAAGAAAGCAAACTGCGACTGCGATGGAGACGGCCCAAAACGCAGGGCTCAGTTCGAATAGTCGGAAGACTCGAACGTTCTTACTCCCATTTCCGCCTTGATAACCGGAACCGCCTTTCGATCCGAGCGAGTTTCCATTTGGCGTTCCGCAGTCGAAAGCAAAAATCGGCATCCTCCCAATACATAAAGAATTGCTCGTCCAGCAGACCCACGCTGTCCAGCGCTCCTCGCGACACCAGCATGCTTGCACCGGTAATGAACTCGACGGCGTCGTCTGGCACCGGCGCAGGAAAATGTCGGGAACGCCCAAGCCAAAAATTCACGTGCCCGCCGCCCCATGCCTGGAGGTGCTGGGGTTCCTCCATGAAGTAAATTGCCGAACCCACCGCAGCAATGCGTCGATCTACGTGGGCTTTATCCACAAGGCACTGCAATGCCTCAGGATCCACGATGGTGTCGTTGTTAAGGAGCCATACGAAATCGGCGCGTTGCTTAAGGGCCCGCTGAATACCAACATTGCAACCCGCCGCGAATCCTATATTTCTACCCGTCTCAATGATGTTGAGTGCCGGGAACTCCGCGTGCAGCTCGAAAACAGAACGGTCGGTCGACCCATTGTCGACGACGAGTACGTCGTGGTTTTTGTAGCGCAATTGCCGCAGTGAAGAAACGCAGGCCGCGGTGTCGCGCCAACCATTCCAATTCAATACGACCGTGAAGACTTTATCGTTCAATGCGTCCTCCGAAGCGCCAGTTCCACTTGTGCTCCCCGAGGCTGCTCGGCGCCGCCGTCGATGTCTTTACGAATCCCTAATCTGCCGGTGCGGCCAGTCCGCAATGCCGCGACCCATCATGCGGACGCAAGCCCATTTCCTCTTTCCAAACAGCAGAATGCCGGCCGCATGGCGAGCCAACCGGTAGAGCAAGAGGCCCTTGACCGCTAATCGCGGGTAGTACTTCCACATCGTGAAAATCTCATTGCGCGTCATGTAGTATTCGCGCCAGGGAACGTGATCGGACCAGTACTTGGTGCGTCCCAAAAAGTTAAACTTAGAGGGCTCGCCGAGCGCATGTTGCAGTCGGCTGTCCCGCACTACTGCGATCTCGAATCCATAACGCCGCAGCCGCAGACAGTGCTCGTGATCCACGAAATCCATGAAGAAATCTGCCCGCGGCAGCCCGGCCGTTTCCAAAGCCTCTCGGCGCATCAAGCTTCCCGAAGAAATCACCGAATCGACGAGGGTGACGTGCCGGTTAGGATCTCCCGCAGTCGGAACGAGCCGTGCACCGCGCCACGCCAGTCCGTGGCATGTCATCCCCGTTTCCGGATGCACACAGATGGGCGCCAGTACGGCAGTGTTCTCTTCGCGATCGCCTAGATACTCAAGACCCACGATCAGATGCTCGAGCCCATCGGGTTCCGGCATGCTGTCCTGGTCGAAGATCCAGATCCAGTCGTGCTTTTTCTGCAGAGCCGCGTAATCGAGTCCGGCTGAAAGCCCACCGCCCACCCCGCGATTTTGAGAAAGGTTTAACACCGTCGCCTCCGGATATTCGTTGGCCAGTAGCGTACGGGTGCCGTCCACTGATGCGTTATTCACAATGACGATTTCGTTCAGCTTGCGGCTCTGCCGCTTAAGGCTCTGCAAATGCCGTCGCAGCACCTCGGCGCCGTTATAAACAACAGTGACACTCGCAACGGAGAGAGCCTTTCCCACGCGAGGAGAGAACTCTCGCGGAGCGTTTCGCATTGGACGAGCGCTAACCAATCCAGCCAATCCTCCTTGCATGCCTTACCGCAGGCACAAAACTTTCGCTCTTGCTCCAGTCGTATTCGTCGAAGAAGTGGCTCAAGAGAATGATCAATGAGTACAGAGTTGCAAAGGCCAATCCCATCGCGATCAGTCCCACCCAGGAGAGATTCTGTGTGGGATGGGATCCGAGCAGCACTGCCATAACCACCACAGACGCCAATGTCGGCTTGAGATAGCTCTCTCGGACCAGTCTTCGGAATGGATAACCGCTTTCGCGATGGAACTTCCAGATCAGGAAAAGGGCCGCGAGGGACAACGACACAGACGTTCCCACAGCGGCGCCGGCAAATCCGAATTTGTAGATCAGTCCCAGGCTCACAAAAATGTTGAGAATGACACCTAAGGCGCACGATTGAACCGCCGGCTTCAAATAACCGCGGCCGGCGAAGATCAAAAATCCCGGGCCGCTGACGAGATTGAAGAAGCTCGCCGTGATTAGCAAGCTCATCGGCACGGCAATCACGGCCATCGTAGGGCCCAGCCAGAGTTCGACGAAGCGCCGGCAAAACGAAGTCGCGCAGATCACCGCCGGAATTCCAAAAACGGCCAGGTATTTGTGGGTGCGATAGTAAAGCACTCTTGTTCTGGTCTCATCCCCGAGTGCGTTCAGTTCAGACGCCGCGGGCAAGACTGGACCAAGAAGCAATCCGATCACCGCCCGAATCTTGATGGCTACATCGCTGGCGACGTCGAACCAGCCGACCGGAGCGACGCCAATGAGCAGCGCCAGAAAGACTTTGTCGATTTGGTTCTGAATGCCGAGTGAAGACTGAATTACATAAAGGCGGAGGCTGAACCCAAGCATCTTTCTCGCCTCGCCCAGTTCGAGACGTAACGGATTCGGCGAAACCTGCGGCAGCAACTTTTTGACGATCACGACATAGCCGATGAGGGTAAGAACCGCGGAGCCCGCGTACGCGTACACCAGGCCGCGCAATCCCCAACCATGCAACAGCAGCAGGCCTCCACCTACTGCGCTCAACACTATGTTCACGGCGCTCATGATGTAGGTGACGTCCAGTCGCTGCAGTCCCGAAGTGATCGAAGACAGGAGGAGCACAAGAATGTTTGCGACGATCACGATCAGGAAGCAACGCAGCAGGAACGCCAGTTCGACGTGCGAAACAGAACTCCCGCGAAACAATGCTGCGATGAGCCAATGAGCGGCGCCACCGACCAGGCAGGCGGCGGCAATTGCCAACAAGGAAAACAAGGCGATCGCCGAACTGAGTAACCGGCTCAGGGCGGCAAAATCCCGGTGCGCATGATATTCAGCGACAAACTTGCTCAGCGTCCCCACCAAGCCGAGGTCTGCCAGCGAGGTCATGCTGTTGATGGCGAGAAAAACGGCCCATGTTCCGTATCCAGCAACGCCAATCTTGTGCAGGATGAACGGCGTCATCACGAACGGAATGGGCACGAGAACAATGTAAGAGAGCGCCAAAGGTGAGGCTGCGGATGATCTTTGTGCCGAGAGAAACCTCCCCGATAGCCGCGACAGCCGCAGTCATCTGGCCTTCTTCGATGCCAGCAATCGCGATGTCAACCTGTTCGGGCCCGGTATCTCTCAGCATGAATGTTCCATGTGTTTCGACGACGATTTCGAGCGGCGCTATTGCTCCGCGGGTTAAAAAAGTTGTTCACCCAAATCTTTGTTGAAACGGATCCGAGTGTTTTCCGACATCCAGAATCACGCAAGGAACTAGGACGCAGGCCCGCGGTTTCCATCGGACGCCGCACCGTGCTTTCCCCGTTTCCATTTACTTCGTGCCGTCTGCACGATTTCATTGACCAAGACCTTGCGCGGATCACTGTCGTCGACCATCTGCCACCGTCTCGAATAGATCAGCCAAAAAGCGGAACCCGCGATCGCCAGCAAGGTGCCGAAAATTATCAGAACCGTTCGAGGCGGGAATGATTTCTTCTCCGGGATCCCGGCGACGTCGAGCACTTTGATGCTCGGCACCTCGCGAGCTTCTTCCACGCGCGCCATCTCATACTGCTTGGTCAGGATTTCGAAGACTGTCTCCTCAACTTTGGTTTTCCGGTAGAGATCTGACCATGCGACGCCCAGGATAGGCAGTTGCCGAATCGGGGGTACCACATCCGCATTCTGGCTGTTGTCGCCGCCATTTTCAGCTGCCCCGGCGCTAGTGCCTCCAGGCTGCCCGCCCATTTTTTGCAATTGACGCTTGTATTCCGCGATGCGGGCTTCCAGCGATCGCACCCGAACGTTGTTGCTGGTATAGATCTGTCGTAATCCTTCGAGTTGTGTTTCCGCCGCGATCAGTTCTCCTTCCAGTTCGCTCGCGGCCCCAATCATGGCGGGGCCCTGTTCTTTCACATCGAGCGCGGTATTCTTGCTGGCAAACTCGCCGAAATTCTTCTCCGCCGTTTCCAGATCCTGCTGTACTTCTTTCAGCCTGCCTTCCAAGAAAACTCTTTCCCGATGGGCGGATGAAGTGTCGAGCGAGATCACAAGCCGGTTCAGTTGCTCCACATATTCCCGTCCCATCGCGGCTGCGCGCTCCCGGCTGTGATCGCTGACCTTGATGGTGATGATGCCGCTCTTCCGATCCGTCGTGACGTCAGTCCGATCCTCCAATTTCTTGCGCGCATCTTCCCAACGCTTCTCGCCGTACACTTTGCGCAAATCGAACTTGTTGACTAACGCGTTCTGCACCGTCTCGCTCTTCAGCACACCCACAAACAGGTCTGCGGAAGTTTTTACACCCAGCAATTCGGTGCCGATGGAACTCAAATCGCTTCCCCCCTTCCCTAGAGCCGAGAGCACCGATGCGATTCCTTGGCCGGCTTGATCGGGCGGCATCAGTCGGGCAGTCGTTGTATAGCGCACTGGAATCAGAAAGGCGATGATGGTCGATGCCACTAGCCCAACCAGGGCAGACCGATAGAGCAGCGCTGTGTTTTCCCACAGAATTCGCCACTTCTCGACCGAATTTTCGCCCTCGCGAGGCGCTCCTTCCGGAATGGAGAGCAACTCCGGGTCGAGTTCCGGTTCGGTATAGCGCTTCGCGATCTCTCTGGTTGCCATGTTTCCCCGGTGTTCTTCTTATCCATCCCTTCACTGATCTGCGCTGCGTTTGCGCGTAAGACCTCTAGGCCAGAACGTCAGCTGTATCGACGACGCCACATTCGACTGCCTGGCCGGCGAGATCACTGGAAAGGTCCACGCCTCGTACTGCACGGCGGCCGACAGACTGAAACTTGAATGCACCCAGAGATCGGCATGGACGCCAGCGTCTGCCAGTGTTCCGCCGTCTGGAACGAACTCGTGGCTTACTTTGAGATGCCGGAACTCGAAGGTCAGTTTATTGCGCGGGCTAAACCAATATGACGTCCAAGCCTGCACCCCCTGACCTTCCCGCCCCACCCAATTTCCCATCAAGTTCCCTGAATTTACGTAGCCGGAGAGCCAGGTTGGGTTGTAATAAAAAAAGCCCGATCCCACATTCCCGCCAATCGGCGGATCGGTTTCAACCCCTTCCACGCGCAAATCCATTTTTGGCAGTCTGGGCAGCTGCGGAATGTAAATTCCACCCAGCCAGGCCGCCACGTCCGGGCCCACGACCGGGCTGATCGTGTCATGTTCGGTGAAGGCGTCGGCATAGAAGGTCAGCGCGTTTTTTATCTGGTAGCTAAAATCCACACCCGACCGCCGCGAGCCGGGCTTGTTCACAGCCCCAGGGATCGTGTTGTCGGTGGAGAATACGCTGCGAAGAAAGTTATGCCACGTGAGTGGATAGCCCGGCCCACCGTAATCAGTGGTTCGCGACATTCCAAACTCAAAGTGTGCGGTCGGCTTGAAGCTGAACCGTTCCCCGTGAACGATGGGTTGGGGATGCAGCGATTGTCCATACTGCCCCACCAGTCCCGAGGGCGTGAACATCAGTTGGTATCCCGAGTACTGTCCGAGGAAGAACTCCACTCGCATTGGCCCCAGTACTCCGAAAATGCTGGGAAGCTTGAAGGGTGTGACTCGATTGATGCGGAACATGGTCAGCGGGTCCGCATTGTCGCTGATCATCATGCCACCGCCTTCGTCCGGGCCCCACCACAAGCTCTGTTTGCCATACGAGAATTGCCAATCGGAAAAGTTCATCGCGACATAGGAGTCGAGAAGACGGCCTCGATCGATCACGGGCGTCGGCGCGTCAGGCGGTACCGGGTAGGGTGGAGGAACAATGGAGTGGCTGAAATCTTCCGTCGAAATTGCGTTGCGTGCACTCAGCGGCAGCGCCGGCGCAGACGGTGAATGTTGAAACTCGCTCCGCACATACATGGCGAAGGGGCCATCCGCCGCCCATCCCGCCAGCCCTGTAACGTCGTTGAATCCCTGCTCCTCGGGACGTCCAAAATCGTTCACGATCGTCTGGCTGAAGTGATAGCCGTCGGTCAACGGCTTTCCTACGATCTCCGTGCCTCGCGTGTACGATTGCTCCATCCGGATTTCGGCATTGTCTCCGCCACCCAGCCAGTCCATCTCATTGCTGAACTCTTTTGCCAACTCCTGGTAAAGCCTCGCCGCCTCGCCGCTGCCTTCATCGTCGGCGATCCGATCCTCGGCTTCGCTCAATTGCCGCGCACATTCCATGCGTGTCCACGGACGCATGCCGGCAATCGCGCTGTTGATATAGCCGAGCGCGGCCAGTCGTTGCAGCGCCGGATATGTCCAGCTATCCAGCGGGACGTAGGGCGAGCCCATCGATTTCGCTTGCCAGTGTGATGGTCGTTCCGGACGAATCCCGGGAATTTCCCACGCGGATCCCGAGAGCGCTGGATCGTGATGTTTTCGGTAAACGTAGGCGCTGGTTAAATATCCGATGGCCGCTCCGACAAGAACGTCGGAAGGGAAGTGCTGTTTCGCGTTGATGCGCGACGCGCTGATGACGGTCGCCATCCCGTAGGAGAGAAATTTTACGAATGGGCTGGGGTATTCGTGCGCGAATACTCCGGCGATCGCCCACGCTCCCGCGGCATGCTCCGACGGAAACGACGCGCCGCCTTTCCAGAATCGTCCATTGGCATTGTCCTGGTAGGGGCGTTCCCGCCCCGTCGCATCCTTCAACGCTTCCACCGCGACCAAAGCATCAATGGCCGCTTCTCCGCTCAGGAAGCCGGTTTCGCGCTCGTGCCGGTTGTGAGTCACCAGCCCCAGAAAATAAAGCCCGGCTGCTCCTCCGGCCATCGAGTAGGCGCCGTAGTCGGAGATATGCCGATATCGGGTCAGGGTGTTCGGATCGTTGGAAAGATGACGGCTCAGGTCGCTGTCGGTGGCGAACAGCGCTGCCGCGAAGCCTCCCAATGGGACCAGCCACGTGGCATCCGGCAATCGAATCTTGAACGGACTGGTCCACATTCCGACTTGATCGTGCAGCAAAGCGCGCGGCAGGGTGATCACCTTGTTCGCGGTGTCTTCCGGCTTGGGGGCGTCCGGAAGCGTGCTTGCTTCCGCGTTCTCCAGGGAGTCGCTACGCGCCTCGTTCCTGCTGCCGTTCAGGTTCGGCGCCGACGGTGACTGCCCGAGCGCCAGCGCACTGCTGAGAAAGAACATCACCATCATCACGGCGCGCGCTCGTCCACGTTCTTTCACGGCTGTCCTCAATACGCCGCCGCCAGAATTGCGCTGGTGGTAATCGAGCTCAAAATCTGCGCGTTCGCGAATAGCGTCTTCCAGATCGGTGGACCGCCCAGCGCCTTTTCTGGAACCACGACCATGTCCCCGGGCTGCAACGGCACATTCAGGCCGTCGCCGGAAACCCAGAAGGAGCTGTGGCTGCCGACCACAGTGCCATTGGCGCGGATCACGAAAGTGGCCTTCTTGTTGGCCATGTTCGTGGTGCCGCCGGCTTGCATCAGATACCACTTGGCACTCTTGCCCGGCCGGTAGGCCACCGCGGTGGCGCCATAAACCTGGCCTTGTACCAGCACGTAGCTTGGTCTCTTGGGTACGACGAGCACGTCGCCTGCTCGAACCGTGATGTCGCGCGGCGTATTCGCCCACTCTTTGATATTGGAAGAAATTTGTACGGTGACACGCCCCGTGGGCGGGCTGCTCAGCAGGTCGTCCATCGCGCTCTGCCATTGCACCATCGCCGATTCCGCTGAAAGCCTTTGATCGGCGTCTCCCGTGCTGGTCGCGGTGAGCCGCAGCGCAGCCTGCTGTTCGCGCACCCGCTGGATCAATTCGCCGTACGAACGCTGTTCTAACTTCTGCACCTCCGAGCGCAGCAACACTGCGCCATATGGATAGGCGGCCGGCGAAAATCCTCCAGCTCGCTTCAGTACCGAGCTCAACCGTTCTCCCGGACGGATTCCATAACTTCCGGGATGCTCCACTTCGCCCCGAATCGAAATCGATGCCCCCAGATCATTCCAGCCCGGCATCTGCGCTACCGTGAGCACGTCGCCATTGTTCAACACCGGATTTTCGGCGCCCTTACCTTCCAGCGCACTGGCCAGAACAATTCGCTGCTGTTCCCCCGTGACCTCTTTCTCGTTTTCCCATGAATAATGGGTCAGGTCGGCGGTCTTCACGTCTGCACTTGTCTTCAATCCGCCGGCCGCACGGATCAAATCAGAGACGTGCATGCTGGCCGTGAGCGGATACCGTCCCGGCCGCGCCACTTCACCTCTGACATAGACCGTCGCTGGTTCCACTGCTGCCGGATTTTTATGGATCAGCAAGCGATCGCGCGAATGGAGCACGATGTCTTCGGCTTTGTTCCCTTGTAGCGCGCCGCTCAAATTCACGTTGAGAATTTTCATCGTGCTGTCAGACATGTAACGGAAGATCTGCGCGTCTCCATCGGCGGCATCGGGAGAGAGGCCTCCCGCCAGATGAATGGCGTCGCTGAGATGGATGTCGCCTGACGTGCGATACGTTCCCGGTGCGCGTACGTCGCCCCACACCGAGACTGACGGCGGATTTTCAAAGTCATAGCGACCGAAGAATTGCACGGTATCCAGCGGTTTCAACTCCGGCGCGTGAGCCGGATCCGCGAGCGCATCCGCCACGCTGAAGCTCTGCACCATGGGCCGGTAATCGGGTGAATTCAACCGAATGATTTCGCCGTACCGCAGTGCAGGCTCCGGCAGTAAGTCTTTGTAGGAAGCGACCAGATCCGTAACCCGCATTCCCGCGCGATAGGAATATTTCCCCGGCCGGATTACATGACCTTCGAGATAAACTGCATCCTGGGCGTAAGGCGCGATGGGGAAGATCCGGATCTTGTCCGCATCCTGCACCTGGAACGATTCCAACTGTTTCATCGCGTCCCCGCTCGAATCAGCCGCCGGAATGTCAAGGTTCAGCATGGTTTGCTTGGCGTGGGCAATCGTGCGTTGCACCTCGATGTGCTGCAGGGTCGCCGTGGGGAGCAAGCCTCCAGCCAGCGCAATCACATCGGCTAAAGACTTCTCATTTCTCTGCTCGTAGATCGCCGGACGCTGCACCATGCCTTCAATCGCGATCTCCGGTCCGAGCGGCGGCACCATCACGGTGTCGCCGCTTTCCAGTCGTTGCATGTCACCCTTGACGCCGTGCAGCAGCAGGTCATAGACGTCGACCTGCTGCACCAGATCGTTGCCGCGAAAGTGCTTCAAGATGCGCAGCGATCCGCGGCCGGTAGGGCCTCCAGCGGCTAAAAGCGCGTTCAATGGGGTCGACAGAGAACTGATGTCATACGCTCCCGGACGCACCACGTCGCCAACCACAGACACGCGGATAGTCCTCAAACGTAAAAGCGAAACGTCGGCGGAAATATCGCGGAATTGTGTTCGCAGCGTTCGCTGCACCGATTGCTGTACGTCCGCCAGGGACTTTCCAGCAACCAGCAGCGGACCGACCTCGGGCAAACTGATTCGGCCTTCGGGGTCCACGGGGCGATTGAAGCGGCGCGATACGCCGCCCCACAGGTCAATCGAGATCGTGTCGCCAGGGCCGACCACGTATTCCGGCCCCACCGGGAGATCCATCGGAATCATCTGTAGATCGCGCGTGCCATTTTCAAAAATCTGCATACCGAATCGCTGCACCGCCGGCGGCTGCGGCACAGCCTGCAGGTACATGTCGTAGAGGGATGGGATCTTCTCGTAAGGGTTTGGCCTTCTCACCAGACGTTGCGTCGGACTGACTGCTTCCCGCTCCCTTTCCGCGTTCCACATTCTCTTGCGGCGTTCCTCATCGTAGGTCGATCCTTCGCCACTCGAAGCGGACAGACTGCCCACATTCGCGTTGGAAGCTTCGAGGTTGCTATTCGCCGAAGAACTCGCTGATAATTCGGGACTGAGATCTTCTCCCACGAAATCGGAATTCAGTGTCAGATCCGGAGTCTCGGCGTTTTGACTTCGTGCGCCGCGTCCCTGCGAATTCGTCTCCGACGCGTCCGGCCCCACTTCACCGCCTGTGCCTAGTTGATCGCTTCCGGCATCTTCTGCACTGGTTCGCATCAGTTGCGCTGCGTCGCTACCCGGCGCGGCAGGCTGGGGTGGTGTGCCTGGGGGAAGGGATGGGATATTCTGCAGGTCAGGCGCGTTCCCGCCCGGAAGTTCATTCATATCCGGCTGCCGTCCGGGAGGCAATTCCTGAATCGAAGAATTGTTGTTGCCCTGCGCCGAGCAGTCGCGATTTGTGGGATCGCACGTCTGTGCCTGCCCCACTCCTTGTTGGCGTGACCGGTTCCGCGATATCTCCTCGTCTTGCGCGATGTATCTTGCTCTCTCTCGAATCAGGAGCTGCTGCTCCTGGGCCATCGGAGACTCCGGATTCAGCGTCGGTTTTCAGGAAGCCGTATTTCTGAACCAGGCTTGTGGCCACCGCGCGAAAGACGGTGTCATTTTGCAGGCGATCAAAGATCGCTTCTTCCGTAAGATCGTCATCCGAAATCAACTGGCCGTGGTCGGTTGCGTCCTTCGCAATCCAACGCTTCAACTCCATCATCAGTCCGGGGTCACGATGAAAAATGACGGCGAGTTGACCGACGGTAGCGGCCACCCGCGACATGTTCTGCCGCGCCAGTTCGGATGGCGCCATCACGGGACGTTGCTGGCTTGTCTGCGCCAGCAACCCGGCGCCGCTGCTCGCAACCGCGAGCGCAGCGTAAAGCGCTGCCGATCCGACTATGCGGATCAGACCAATCGCGTCCTTCGATTTCATCGACCGCCCTGCTTTATGCATTGTCATTGTTGTATTCCGAAGTTCCACGTGCCCATGTTTAACTTCGCGCTAAACCCACTAATCCCGGCTTCTCGCGTATCGCATTCAACACTCCGGCTTCCGAACTCTCTACAGGCTTATTGCGAATATCGATCCTGGCCCAGTAATAAACGCCGCGATTCTGCTCCGGCGCCAGCGCCAAAATTCTCATCCTCGGATACCGTCCTAGCAGGAATCCGCTCTTGCCCAACGGCCTTTCCGGTTCCTCCAGCGACAGGATCAGCACATCCGGTAGAGTTTGTTCCACCACGTCGTTCAGGTCGTCCTCGTTCACCACCTCACCGACAATTTCAATATCCGGTTGATCCGAGATCGTCGCGATCACCATTTCACGCATCAGACGAGGCTGGTTGGCGACGAGGACGCGCACGCGTTTCACGGGGCTCTCCTTTACTAAAAAGTATGAGGCGAAGTCAGAAAACCACAAGGTTCAAAAGCGACCTAAACGACGCGGCTACGCACGTACCAGAGTCGCGTAACTGAAAATTAGGAGATCTAAGTACTGAAGAAGTACTAAAGAAGAATGCGAACACAACAGGAAGGGAACGAGTATCAGCAGATAAGTGAACGTAATGAGGGGGGCACACTGCTGGCGCCCGTGATCAGCTGTGTTCACGAATGCCAAACTGGCGAGACTCGGCCGGCTCTGCTCTCGCTACTGTGCGGTGGTTCCCGTGGAGTAACTCTCACCCCGGTTTCTAACCTTGTTGCCGATCTCCTGCACTTTGTCGCTGATCGAAGTGCGTAACTCGGTGCCGCTGGAGGGGGCCAGCAACATGCCCGCTCCTACTCCAACGCCAACTCCGGCGGCGAACGCCATTAAATTGCGCAGGGTGTGATCTTCTCGCGGATAGATCGCGCTGCGCGCGTTATCCGCCATCTCCGACGCGCGTTCCGACGCGCGGTCTACCTGCTCCGCAGTCTGATCCAAGATGTAAACCGCAGTCTTCAACGCCGACCGTACCAACTTATTCAGCTTCATCGTAATTCCCCTTTCCCATGTTGAACAGTTTCAGAATCTTGAGGTTAGACGCTGGACGCTGGATTGTCAGTACATGGAAACTTGTAATTGCCTGAACCGCTGTGCGTAAAAATACCGGGGTCGATCTCTTACGGTTGGCAACTCCGCCGCCTGATCGAAAATCTAAAGACTCAACGTTTGGTCCCTGATTCGCCGTTATTTCGGAGCCTGAAACTGAAGCTCGACAGAACAATCTGGACGTTGTTCGCCGCGGCCTGCATGTGTGTGCCTGCCATGCCGGCATTCGCGGCACTGGGCGGAGATGTGGCCTCGGTCCAGGCAGACCAGGCTCACATCAACGCCAGCCTGCGTGTGTCGCAATCAAACGGATACACAGTCCATGAACTTCGCTCTCCCACCGGGGCGGTGGTGCGTGAATTCGCGTCGTCCTCGGGAAAGATATTCGCCGTCGCCTGGCAGGCGCCCTCACTGCCGGATTTGAGGCAACTGCTTGGCTCTTATTTCGATGAGTTTCAAAAGGCGGCTGCTCTGAGCCGTAGGCCGGGGCACGCTCCGCTCTTGGTGCAGCATTCAGGATTGGTGGTTCAGTTGGGCGGCCACATGCGCGGTTTCACCGGGCGGGCCTATCTACCGGATCAGTTGCCGTCCGGCGTTCGCTTGGAGGATATCCGGTGATGGCAAGCTTCCTTCCTTCTCGCATGATTGGTGCCCTTGTGGTGCTGGCTCTCGCGGGCACGTTCGCCGGTTGCGGAGGAAGTTCGCACTCCAACAGCATCAACACCATCTCCACATCCGGAACGAATGTTCAGCCCATCGCAGTGAACGGCGGTCCCACCAATGAGTACGCCAATGGCGTTTTCACGAGCGTCACCGTCTGCGTTCCTTCCACTTCCAATTGCCAGACCATCAGCGGGATCTTGGTCGATACGGGATCGTACGGACTTCGCCTCTTGTCCTCCGCCGGCGGGGGCGCGCTGACGGTCTCGCTTCCCCAACAAAACGCTTCCGGCAATCCTGTCGGGGAGTGCGCTCCTTTTGTAAGCGGATATACCTGGGGGCCAGTGCAATCCGCCGATATCAAAATGACCGGCGAAGTCGCCAGCAACGTTCCCGTGCAGATCATCGATCCAACATTCGCCGCCGTGCCTTCCAATTGCAGCAACGGCGGCGTCCCCGAGAACGACACTCTACAGACTCTGGGGGCGAACGGAATCCTCGGCGTTGGTCCCTTCGCGCAGGATTGCGGCGGGAGTTGCGATCAGACGGGCGCCGCGAACCCCGGGCTGTATTATCAATGCGCATCCACATCGTGCTCGGTCATCGCCGAACCGTTGACGCAGCAAGTGCAGAATCCCGTCGCTCTTTTCGCAACCGATAACAACGGAGTCATTATCGAACTGCCCAATGTCTCCGGCCCGGCTGCGAGTTTAAGCGGATCGATGGTGTTTGGAATCGGGACGGAATCCAACAACGCCCTCGGTACTGCCACGGTTTTTCCGCTGGACGCCAACGGAGAATTTTCCACCACTTTCAAGGGACAGTCCTATCCGGCGTTTGTGGACAGCGGGTCCAACGCATTTTTCTTCCTGGATGAAACGCTCACAGGGCTTGCGATTTGTCAGGACTCCGGCTTCTACTGCCCCGGTTCGCCTGCGAATCTCTCTGCGACTACGGCATCAGGAAGCGCCACCGCCAACGTGACCTTCACGATCGCAAACGCGGATACGCTCTTCCAGAATCCAGCGGATTTTGTCTTCAACTCCCTTGGAGGCCCGAATCCCGGAACCTTCGACTGGGGGCTACCATTCTTCTTCGGCCGCAACGTCTTCAACGCCATCGACGGCAAAAGCACTCCAGCCGGCTCCGGCCCCTTCTGGGCGTTTTAACAACTAAGCATGGCCGTCCCCGGGATATGAAAGCATTCGAGGTTTTTCCTCGTTTGACCGGCCCCGCGTACAATATTGTCTTATCCTTGGAGAAGGTTCGAATGACCACGACTCATCATCCTCGTCCGCAAGTTGCTGCCGAAGTTCCCGCCGTTCCGCTTACGACCGAAGGCTACAGCGTTCTGCACCAGATGATGCGACTGCGATGGCCCGCCTGGCGCGCCCTTTCAGCCTCGGAAAAAAAATCTATCGCTCAGGAAGCTTCCGAAGCCCTCTCGGCGATGGAGAAACATTCTCCCGGACAATCCGCACTCTACTCGCTCATCGGTCACAAGGGCGATTTAATGCTGATCCACTTCCGCAACACTTTCGCCGATCTCAATCAGGCCGAACTCCAGCTCGCTAATCTTCGTCTGAGCGATTACCTTGAACCGACCAGTTCCTATCTTTCCATCATCGAACTCGGTCTCTACGAATCCACGCTCAAAATCTATAAAGAGCTGATGGACCAGGGCATCGAACCGCATTCCGACCAGTGGAAATCCGAAATTGAGATCAAGCTTAATCGGCACAAGGAAGCGATGCATCCGCGCCTCTATCCGGAGATTCCGCCGAACCGTTACGCGTGTTTCTATCCCATGGATCGCCGCCGCGGAGAAGAAAAGAACTGGTACAAGCTTCCGATCGAGGAACGCGCCCGCCAGATGAACGATCACGGTATCGTGGGCCGCCGCTATGCCGGAGAAGTCAGACAAATCATCAGCGGATCGATCGGCTTCGACGACTGGGAGTGGGGCGTCGACCTCTTCGCCGACGAACCCCTGGTCTTCAAGAAACTGATTTACGAAATGCGCTTCGACGAAGTCAGCGCCGTCTACGCGCTCTTCGGCCATTTCTACGTAGGCGTAAGAGTTCCTGCGGCAAAACTTGAAAGTTTGTTGTCAGGAGAGCTTCCGTCCTAAGAGCCCGAAAAAAATTCCGGCTCCATTTTATCTGCGCCTCCGTGTCTCAGTAGTGAACTAATTATGTATAGGAGATCTCATGTCCACTCTCGGCCTCATCGAATATAAAGACGCCAGCCCTGAAGTCCGCGCCGTTTACGACGACATCATGGCTACCCGCAAAACCGACTGGATCAACAATTTCTGGAAAGCCATCGCCCACGATCCCGCCACGCTGAAGCGAACGTGGGCAGACATCAAGCAGATTATGGCTCCGGGTGCACTCGACCCGCTGACCAAAGAGTTGATCTACGTCGCCGTCAGCGTGACCAACCAGTGCCACTACTGCATCGCCTCGCACACAGCGTCAGCGCAAAAAAAGGGAATGACCGATGCCATGTTCAAGGAACTCATGGCCGTCGTCAGCATGGCTAACGAAACCAATAAAATGGTCACGGGATATCAGGTAGAAATCGACCCGCAATTCAAGAAGTAAAGCGAGGTGACGTGGAAAGAGAAAATGTGGGGACAGCCCCGCCCTCGGCTGTCCGCCGCGCGCAGCGCGACCGCTGCATGCGTTCTGCTGTGCCCCGAGTGGTTAGACCCTCTTGCGAGCACGCCTCAATCCAGACGGCGCCTTCCACTCGCATTGCTTCATATCCACTTTCCTGCCGCGAAACCGGACTCCTTCCGCTTCCAGTCGCAAACGCTGCTCGATCGCCGAGTCTCCGGTCAGCTTGATCTGGCCGCCAGCCCCGAGCACGCGCTGCCATGGCAATCCAAACCCACGGCGTAAAACTCGAGCTACCATTCGTGCCGCTCGTGCGTATCCGGCCGCCCGCGCCACGCCTCCGTAGGTCGATACCTTTCCTCGCGGAATTGCCCGAATGACGCGCTCGACGCGCAAGAGCATCGCCCCGCCGGTACTAGACTTTGTTTTAGATTTTGTCATCCTGAGCGAAGTCGAAGGATCCCTACCACCCCGAATATGAACGTAACCAACCCTGAGGGCGAGTGATTTACGCAGCCTGCCGAAACGCCTCCAGAGCGGCGTACTCCGAGGTATACACCTCAAACACTGTCAGCAGCTTCGTGACTTGCAGCAAGTCTCCCACGCGAGTGGTGAGATTCGCCAACTTGATCGCGCCACCGGCATTGTGGGCGGTTGTATGCAGCGCGACCAGCGTCCCTAACCCGCCTGAATCGATGTAATTCACTTCGCCCAGGTTGAGCACGATGCGCTTGGCACCGTCTGCGATCGCCTTTTTCACGTCATCCCGCAACAGCGACGACTCGTCGCCAAACACGATTCGCCCGCTGCACTCGACTGCCAAAATTCCATCCACTGTTCGCTTCCGAAGCTTCAATTGCATAATCACCCCCGAGCGGCTCGCCGTGGAATACCTATGCAGCCGCCACGCATAATCGCGTTTCCGGACCAGCCTATGCCTTGCCACCGATGTCCGCAAGCCGGCCGCGTTTGTCCGCATTCATTTTAACCTTCCCTCTGCGATCTCGGCGGTGGAAAGGTTTTGCTCTGCGCCCGGCATCCCTTGCCCCACATCCCGTATAATCGTTTCTTCGCCCTCATGAGTTACACGGTCCTGGCCCGCAAATACCGTCCGCAGAAGTTCTCCGAGGTCATCGGGCAGGAGCACGTGACCCGTACCCTGCAGAACGCCATCGAGCAGGGACGCACCGCCCACGGCTACATATTCAGCGGCCACCGCGGCATCGGCAAAACCACGGTCGCCCGCATCCTCGCCGCCGCACTCAATTGCCGTTCCAAGGATCATCCCGTCGCCGAGCCTTGCGGCATCTGCGAATCCTGCACCGAAATCCGCGCCGGAAACTCTGTCGATGTCATCGAAATCGACGCCGCGACCAACCGCGGCATCGACGAAATTCGTGAACTCCGTGAGGCTGCCCGCTATCGCCCCGCCCGCGATCGCTTCAAAATCTACATCCTCGACGAAGCCCACCAGATCACCGATGCCGCTTTCAATGCCCTGCTCAAGACGCTGGAAGAGCCGCCGGATCACATCGTCTTCATGCTTGCGACCACCCAGCCGGAAGACATTCCGCAGACGATTCGCTCCCGCTGCCAGCACTTCAGCTTTCGCGCCGTAAAATTCGACGACATCGTCGCCCAGCTTCGCGACCTGGTCACGCGCGAAAAAATTGAAGCCGACAACGATGCCCTCGCCCTTCTAGCCGAGGCCGGGGACGGTTCCATGCGCGACGCCCTCTCGATTCTCGACCAAGCGATCGCATCTTCGACTGAAAAGCTTACCGCCGACGCCGTCCGCAATCTGGTGGGCGCTGCGCCGGCTCACATCCTCGAACTGGTGATGCAAGCGGTCTCGGAATCCAGAAGCGAAGAGATTCTCCGCCGGGTCGATCATTTAATCAGTGAGGGACACAGCCCCACGCACTTCGCCCGCCAGATGGTCCGTTTCTTGCGCAACGCCACCGTCGCCAAAATCGCGGGTAAAGATTCCTCTCTGTTGCAAATCTCCAGCGAAGAGCGCGAAAGGGTCGCTCGAGTAGCAGAAATGTTCGACGAAGAAGATCTCACCCGCCACCTGCAAATCATGCTGCGCACTCACGGCGAGCTCGGATACAAGCAGGAGCAGCGTTTCCATCTAGAACTCGGCCTGCTGAAGATGGCCCACGCGCAAAAGTTGATCCCCATCGAGCAACTGCTCAGTGACGTTGCCGGAACGCTTCCAGTGCAGGGCGCGCAGAGACCAGCGAGGCCGTCGATCGTCGGAAGCCAATCCTCTGCAGAAGCGCGTCGTCCTGAGCCGCCTTCGGCCCGTCCAAATTATGTAAGCCCCTTTGCCGCAGACTCAGCCCGCAAAGGCACGCCGCGTCAGGAAGATTCCGCGCCCGCAGTTCCAGCCCCCGGCCCGCGCATCGTAGCCCAGGCCAGCCAACCTGAGCCGGTGATCCTGGGTTCCAACGCGCTCGATCCTGATCGTAGAGACGTTGCCAGTACTTTTTCTGCCGGCGCAATTCCGGCTGCCGAACCCAACGTTCAACCGCAAACCGAAACGCAGGCTTCAACGGCCCCGTCTTCGGATGCTTCGGAACAGATCGAAAGACTGCAGGGCGCGGTCCTGCAGGCTCTTACTGATGCGAACCAGCGTATCCTCGTTTCCATGCTTTCGTCCGGCGAATGGACCGTGCAAGGCAACGAAGTCGTCATCAAAGTCGCCGAATCGCAGACCGTCGTGGATATGTCGCTGGGCCCGGAAGGGAAGCGGCTAGCGATCGCCTCGGCCAGCGGTGTCTTGGGTCGCGCGGTGAAGCTAAGAGTCGTGCCCGGCGCGGACGTCGCTTCCGAGCCAAAGAAAAATGGCGCCAAATCGTTTCCTTCCGGCCCCGGCGGACGCAGCCGCGCCGAGCAAGATCCCGTTGTCCGCCGCATGCAGGAAAAATTCGGCGCCGAGATAAGAACGGTAATCGACTATCGGGAAAAGAGATGAAAGGATATTTGGTAATTGTGTAATTCAGTAATTTGGTAATTGGAGAACCCAGGGACGTATCTCCGCGCAAGATTACCAAATTACCCGATTGCACAATTACAAAATTGTTATGGGCGGATTCAATCTGCAAGAACTGATGTCCAAAGCCAAAGCGCAGTACGAGTCTCTGCAGAAGAAAATGCAGGAGACAGTGGTCGAAGCCTCGTCTGGCGGTGGAACCGTAACCGCGAGAATGGACGGACGCAAGCAACTGCTTAGCCTGCGCATCGATCCCGAGGCGGTCAAATCCGGGGACGTCGAGATGCTCCAGGATCTGGTCCTGGCCGCCATCAACGAAGCCGCCCGCAAAGTCGACGGGCAAATGCAATCTACGGTAGGCGGAATGCTCGGCGGCCTCAACATTCCCGGATTGTAATTTCTGCGCATTCAACGCCCTTGTCATCCTGGGCGACGCGAAGGACCCATGCACTTTCTAGCCATAAAGAAGAAGGTTTCCGTCCAACTGCTCCTACAGGCGATGTGCTTTCTTTTGTGTCTCGTCGCTTCAGCCGTAGAGCAAACCCCAGCTTCCCCAACGAAAGATGCCCCCATGACCCAGCATGCCGCCGGACCCTTCGACGTAAAGGTAACTCACCAGGACGATAACTCTTCCGACCCGCTTCTCGCCCGCATGATGCTCGACAAGCACTATCACGGCGATCTCGAAGCGACCGGGCAAGGCCAGATGCTGACTGCCGGCACCGCCGTCAAGGGCTCGGGTGCTTACGTTGCGATCGAAAAAGTCACGGGCACGCTGAAGGGCCGCACCGGCAGCTTCGTCCTGCAGCACACAGGCACTATGACCCAAAATGTTCCGCAACTCTCCATCGCCGTTGTGCCCGATTCCGGCACCGGGCAACTGGAGGGAATCACCGGCAAGATGGCGATCACGATCGCCGCCGGCGGCAAGCACTCTTACGATTTCGAGTACACGCTGCCCAACACCAATTAAGCAATTGTCTAATTTGGTAATTTAGATGGTGCCGTCCGCGAGCGTTTACAATGCTCTCAGCACGGTTTCCAATTTCTCAATTACAAAATTACAAGATTACCCAATTCCCCCATGTCCAAGTTTGCCGAACCTATGTCGCGCCTGATCGATGAGCTGAAAAAGCTTCCCGGCGTCGGCGCAAAAAGCGCGCAACGCCTAGCTTTTCACATTCTTCGCTCCAGCGACGAAGATGCCGAAGCCCTCGCCGCCGCCGTGCGCGACGTCAAAGCCAATCTCCGTCTGTGCTCCGTCTGCAACAACATCACCGACGTTGACCCCTGCGTCTACTGCACCAGTCCCACGCGCAACCAGCGCCTCGTCTGCGTGGTCGAAGAGCCCACCAACATCGCCGCCATCGAAAAAACCAAACACTTCAACGGAGTCTTCCACGTTCTTCATGGAGCCATTTCTCCCTTGCACGGAGTTGGACCGGAACAACTCCGCATTTCGAACCTGGTTTCCCGTGTCGATTCCGGCAATGTCGATGAAGTCATTATCGCTACCAATCCCACCGTTGAAGGCGAAGCCACGGCGGTTTATCTCTCGCAGCAACTCAAGCCCGCCGGAGTGAAAGTGACCCGCATCGCCATGGGAATTCCGGTGGGCAGCGACATCGAATACACCGACGAAATCACCATGCTCAAAGCTATGGAAGGCCGCCGCGACATGTGATCCGGCCGTTGCGGCGGGGAAAGGCACACTCCGGCGCGTCTCAACTCTGCCCGACGTTCCCGACGACTCTAGAAAGAGTGTGCAGAAGTTTGCGGAAATGCCGCATTCGAAGCTCCTGCCGGTGAGTTATTCGAAGGTTAATATTTGAAATCTAATTACCTTGAGATCAATCACTTACGGCTTCCCGGCGCCATCCCCATGCGGTTCTTCAAAGCTGGAATCACAGTTGCATCTCTCCCCCCCGTTATTTCTTTCGGGAGGCTTCCCGGCGGAGTTTTACTGGCCGATCGGTAAAACAGGACGATCGGTCGCGCCGTGTGGAGTGTAACCGCATCCAACTCGACGCAGGAAACGCCGGGCTAACCAGCCCGGTTTTCTTTTTCGGCTGAATTTACCAGCGCGCCAAGGTAGGGGAAATACGCGGCGTCCCTGAAGAGCCGCGTGCATTCCGCGCCCGAATCAGCAGGGCATTTCCGGTTCGAGGAAGCCATTCAGTTCTTCTTCGGTTGCGGTGATGCCTTCCGGAAGAGTCCCGCGATTGTACTCCGCCATGCGGTTCTTCCACTTCAAAAAATCAGTGATGCTCTGGGGCTCAATCCGCACTTCGACGCGGCGCAAACTCGCCAGCAGCAAATTCATTTCATAGCGAAATCCCACGGCAGTCCGGAAGTTTTTGGCCGACGCCTGTAGCATCTCGGTCCGCCCGCGGCGGTACTCCAGCAATCCCCAACCGGCGGGCAACTCTTCCACCTTCACCAGTCCCGGCGGAGTCATATAAAACCGCTCGCTGCCGACACCATTTTCCGGCTTCTGGCGAAACGGCTTGGCGCGATCCGCCAAAAAGTCCGCGCGCGTGATTTTGCACTCGACCAACACTGAATGGCACGCCCGCTTCCATCCAATTGCATCCGGCATCTCGCCGCTGACGCAGGCCTGCTCCGACAGCACCACTCCGCAGCGATAGCCTCGCAGCCATCGCACCGCCCGTTCCACCAGTTGCGCGTGAGTCATAGACATAGAATTTGTAACTGAAGAGGGATGTTCGGGAAAGTGTCTGCAGAGTGTCTAGCGCGGGCGCCTGACCACCACGGGTCTTCGCAGCACGGTTTCGAGCAAGTATCGTTCCGCCGCAATGGCTTGCGCAGTCGGAGTTCCGTCCGCGTATCCCTCGGCGGCGATAACCAGCGCTTCGTTCTTTCCTAAAGGCGTGGGCTTTCGCAAAAAGCCGTTAACGCGACGTTGGGAAAAGTTTGCGCTTTCGATCTTCACTTTTCGGACGTGCCCATCATGCGCCGAGTCGAGGGCATTGGCGAGCCGCAGAACCGCGGCCAGTTGAATGATCTTCTTCTGTTCGTCGGGCAAAAGGTCGCGCAAGGCCTTGTGGCTCCGCGTCGGCAGCGCTCCACAATGAAATCTCGCCACAATCGCTGCCTGCGCCATGCTCTCCGCTTTCCATCCCAGAGGCGTGTCGTGTTTCTTGATCAGCTCCAGCGATTCCTTATGATGCCCTTTGTTGCCTTTAGCCTTGCCGACATCATGCAACAGCGCAGCGATATACAAACTCGATCGCGCGTCATCGAGGGCGCCATTGGCCGACTCAGATCCAGCTGCGATCCGTGGCAGCAGCCCGCTCCGGACGAGTCCGTCGTAGAGTTCCAGCGCCAGCCGCGCGACGCGCTCGGCATGCGCAAAATCCGGATCGAGCGCCTTCGCCCACAACTTCATCCGCCGCGTGGCAATCTCCTGAATCTGTTTGCCCTGCGGCAATCCAGCCCGCCACACACTCCACAGCGAGTCCGGACCAACCGTCCTTCGCCGATATTCGTCAATGCGCTTCGTCCGTTCTTCCGCGATGCGCGCGTGCCAGATCTTCCGGGAAGGCTCATCATGAAAAACGTGGCAGGAAACCGCAGTCGCCCACAGCACATCCAGGTCGTGCACTTCGCCCAGCAAGTCCTGCATGTGCTTGAGATCGTTGCTCCAGAGCTTGTGTTCTTTCGGTAAGAAATTCTCCACGATGTAGCGAAAGCGTTTGATGCCGATACGCAACGTGTGGAACGCCACTTGCGACCGGTTTCGCATGGCCGTGGTGTGCAACTCCCGCGCAGCGGTCCAGCGCTCCAGCGCAAGATGCTTGAAGACCGCGCTCCCCGGACGAATGCGGGCGGCTCGTTGAGGCAACGAGTCGCTCCATTCCCGCCACTGTTTCCGGTCAAATTCTTCCAGCGCTTTGCGGGCTTCGTGTTTATGCTCGGTCTCGCGGGCGCTCAGGATCTGAAGTAATGCCTTCGCCGGATCATGAACCGAGGCGGCGCCGGCCGCTTCGTCCAGGTCGGCGAGAGTGGTGTCGGCCTCCGGGATCTGTCCCGTCGCTTCGACTACGGGACTCACGGCCACATTCAGCTTGTCGATCCAGTCCATCATGATCTGCACGTCGCGCAGGTCTCCCAATCGCTGGAACAAGCTCCTGCCGGCGTTCTTCATCGCTTTCCACTCGCGCTCGGGATCCATCGCGATCATTCCGTCCGCCAGCGAGCGGCAGCGCCGCAGCGACACCCGCAGATCGTGCACCGGATCGGCGCGGAAGTCCGCCGCAACGTTGTCGCACTCTTCCAGCACGCGCAGCATCCAGTAGCGCAATCCCGTCGTTTTGAGGACAGTTGTCATCTCGTAGCACCGGCGTAATAAGAAACACTCCGCGAATATTCTACTGAAGGCGGCCGCTGTCCGTTGGCGTTAGTTTAGGGCTCGACGCGATCCAAGGCGCGGGCGAACGTCTCCAGGATAGAAGTTCCGCAGAATCGAAGTTAATGAGCGGCACGGAGCAGTTTTCCAAGAACCAGCAAATAGCCCGCGATGGCAACGAAGCCATGCATCCGTATCGAACGATAAGTTGCCGGCCAGGGGAACATCAGATAGCCAAAAACCGGCATAAGCTTGTCGGGCCACACCAGTCCCGCGACGCCGAACACAAGATTCAACTGGACGATAGCGAAGAAGATTAAGTTATCCATTTTGATGCGGACCGCGCAAGCTACAATTTTATTACAGCTCGAATCACCCTCGGGAGCGGGGTCACGAGGTACAGGGAGCGTCACCCTCTGTGTTGTAGAGGCTGACATCCTTATATGGTTGAACTGCCGGGTTCGGGCAGAACCTGGCGACCCCGCCTCGCCAACGCATCCAAAAGGTCGAGAAAATTCCCATTACCTCCGTAACGTTTGAGGGCTTACCGTTTCGGCTTAACCTTGAGACTAGAGCAGCAGTTAGAGGGGGCTTTTATCTCGGGCGCAAAGACATCGCAAGGATCGCGTGCGGCTTCAGCGCAAGCATTTGTGCACAGCTTGAACATCCTGATCAAGTATGCGCGGATGTATGGCTACGAGCACAAGCGCACAGAGATGCAATTTCAAACCGCGTGGAGTGAATTGCAGACGGCCCTGCCCTCGGGCGGAGACGCCGGTTTTCTGTTGGGCGTTTCCGACAACAAGCTGCTGCTCGATGGCATCCCTCTTGAGACCGGTCAGGCCGAAAAAAGCTTTGCCACGCTGCTGACGACTGCGGGATTAGCCAGCCTCCATTTCTCGAAAGACGTTTCTGAGCAAGATTTCGGCCGCCTGGTGCGCGCCTTTACCGTGGCCGGGTCAAAGGCCACTGACGTTTCCAAACAGATCAAGGAAGCTCTGGGAGAGAACACGGCCGGAAGCACCATCAAGATTAACGAAGTCAAGTTTGTCGCCGCCGATCCGCTGACCGGAGATGTCAGTATCGCCGCGCAGATCGCTGCCCAAACCTTGGGCCCTGAGTTCAAGCAGTGGCTTAACGATCCTCAGAAGCTGTTGCAGTTGATTGCCGCTGCAGAAGGCGCGAAAGCCGGTGGCGTCGAGAACGCCTCCGGAGCTCCCATGGTTCCCATGGGCAGCGTGCCTAACGCGCCTATGGGCAAGGCAGGCTCGGCCGGAGGAGCGGCTGCTGGTGCTGCTACCGGGGTAGCTCCAGCGTGGGAAGGTAGCATCGTTCCTCTCCAGGAGCAGGAAGTCATCCAGGCAATCCGTCTGCTCACGCGTTTTGGCCAGGTGCAGCAAGATCCCAGCGCAAAAGAAGAAGATCTACAAAAGGAACTCAGCCTTACC
Source organism: uncultured Acidobacteriota bacterium (assembly GCA_963719865.1). Taxonomy (GTDB): domain Bacteria; phylum Acidobacteriota; class Terriglobia; order Terriglobales; family Acidobacteriaceae; genus Sulfotelmatobacter. The sequence goes on from CAVRDS010000054.1 coordinate 143,772, forward strand.
GATCCCAATACGCGGATCAATCTACAGCAACTGCTGGGCAGCTTGGCGGCGAGAGTCTCCGACCAGCAAGAGGGAGAAGATACTCCGCTGCTGATGAAAGCGGCCGAGCACATGGCCATCCGCTTCGCCCTCGATCGCTATCAAAAGGGCGAGGTGAAGGTGAATGCCGTCCACCAGATGATGGAGCACATGAGCCGCCAGATGGACTCGCTCCGCCAGATCCTCAAGCTGCAAGAAGCAAAGATGAGCAAGGCCGGCATCCTGGTCGAATCGCATGCCGACATCCTCGACAGAATGTTCTGGGCCGAAGTACCCGAGTCCGGCAAGAAAAGCGTTTTACTCTCGCACGAAGCCCCGTGCGTTCCCGCGCGTAACTTGCGCCAATTCGTAGAAGTTCTGCTCGATCGCCAGGACAACGAGAGCGCGGCTGAGATCCTGAACAACTATTCTGGGTGCCTGGGCGCCAAGGAAATCGAAGCCCGCCGCAAGACGGCCATCGGCATCAGCCAGGTTGCGGATCTGTATGCCCGTCTGGGCGGAGCGGCTATGGCGCAGGCTATCCGCAAGCTGAGTGAGCAGTTGATTGCCGAAAAGGATTCGGAGCTCCAGAGCTTGTTGAGCGCGGCATTCGTTCGCCTGAGCCAGGAGGCCAGTGCCGCCAAGAATTATGCTGCTCTGAACGAAGTGTGCGCCGGCATGGAGTTGATCAGTGTGGAGCGTCCGGCGTTCATGTCTGACTTGCGCCCGCGTGTTGGCATCGAGAACCGCCTGCCAGAGTACATCGAGGAGGCTTCTCAGCAAGACCCGATTTCCGAAGACCTGCTCGCGGTCTTGCGCCGTACCAGCCAGGTGGGAGCAGAGCATCTCGCCGATCGTTTCTTCCGCTGCATGCGTCGCGATGAATGTGACCGCATGCTTGAAGTCGTCAAGCAGCTCGGCTCTCCCGTAATGCTGCAGTTGCGCGAAATCCTGCGCACCGGCCAGCCTCGTCAGGCTTCTGCGGCGGTAGGTTTGGTCAGCCGTTTTGATGTCGCCACGCTGCTCGAATTGCTTCCGGTGCGTATGCCCGAGTGGAACCGCTTCTATCATGACGTCGTGGTCCGGCAGATCGCGTACGGTAACGCTCCCGACCGCGGACGCTCGTTGCTGGAACTGGCCGAAGTTCTGGATCCCTTTGTGTTGCCCGAAGCTGTCGACGAGATCGGAATGAGCGGAGATATGACCGCCGCTCCGCCCTTGATTGCCATGGCCCGTCCCGGCGACGCCGCTTCTCGCTCTCCTTATGTGCAGTTGAAGGCCATCGAGTCGCTCGGCCGGCTCAAAGATGCGGAAGCCGTCCAGACTTTGCGCGAAATCCTCGAAGCGAAGAAGACTTTTGGATGGGTGCATCACCGCGAACTGCGAATTGCGGCTGCCCAGGCTCTCTCCAAGACCGATCCACGCTACAGTTCGCAGGTCATGTCCGACAGCGGGCTCGAACCGGGTGAACTGGCCATCGCGCCGCTCGACTTCGCTCCCGCCTGTCCCTGGGTTCGGCAGCGCCGCTACGAGCGACTGGTTCTCGCCAAGACAATTGTCGGCACTATTGGCAGTTCATGGGGCAAGTCCAGGATTCTCATCCGCGAGTTGAGCCTCGGTGGCGGCATGGGAACGAAAGAGGATAACCTCCGCATCGGCAGCGAAGCTGACCTCGAAATTTCAGTTGGCATGCGAGCCAAGATCAAAGCTCACGTACTGCTGCGCCGCGCTCGGGTCAACGAAGTCGGATTCGAAATCGTTAGCACCGATCTCGAAAGCCGCTACAAGCTCCGCCGCCTCCTCGTCGAAGCGCTGAATTACGCTCCCCAAAACCGCAGTCAGGAATGGGGCGGCGAACGCAAAGTGTAAGAGCAAGGTTTCAAAGCTTCAGGGGTTCAATGTTTCAAAGGATCGCGACAGTCTGCAGACCCAAAATCAAAAGCCTCCGCATATGCAGAGGCTTTTTGAGTTTCTCGGCGAAGATTCGTTCCTGCGAAACCCTGAAACTCTGAAACCTTGCCCCTACTTCACCTTGGCGAAAATGATGACCAGGGTATAGAGCGCGAGCGACTCGATCAGTGCCAGTCCAAGAATCAGCGCCAACTGGATGCCGGGACGAGCGGCAGGATTGCGCGCCAGTCCTTCGGCGGCTGCGGCGGTCGCCTTGCCTTGCGCCAGAGCGCAGATGCCCGACGCGAACGCCATCGAGAATCCGGCGGAGATCGCGACCCAATTGACCTCGCTCGAAGCTCCGCCCTGCGCGAATGCCGGGACGGCGAACGAGAGTGCGGACAGTACCATGAACAGCTTGCTTAACGTACGCATGGTGTTTCTCCTCGTATGAAATTGCCGCCAGGAGGTGGTTGACGTCAACCCGTACAGACGCCCTCACACTGGAAGCAGTGGCCAGTGGCCAGTTGTCAGTGGTCAGTAACTGAGTCTGACCGCTGGCGACTAAGCGCTAGCCCCTCGTGCTGCTGACCTCTTTTCGACTGCGAGCCGGAAAGCGGATTACTGAACAACTGATCACTGACAACTGGCCACTGCCTCTAGTGCTCCTCGGACACCGCGCCCTGCAGATACACGGTGGTCAATAGGACAAATATATATGTTTGCAAAAGCGAAACGAAGATATGAAGCCCCAGGAAAGCAACTGGGAAGATCAACGGCAATAACGAAAAAACCACCAACGTAACCATGTCACCGGCAAACATGTTCGCGTACAGGCGGATCGTCAGCGACAATACGCGGGCCAGGTGGCTGATCACCTCGATAAGAATCATCAGTGGGGCCAGCGCTGGCATGGGACCGGCAAAGTGTTTGAGATAGCCAACCCCCGCGTGCCGGAATCCTTGAAATTGGTAATACGCGAACGCGCACAGGGCGCAGCCCAGCGGCACGACCGGAACGGCTGTGGGCGATTCGAAGCTGGGAATGAGGCCGATCAGATTGCTGAACAGAATGAACAATCCGAGCACTGCCAGAAACGGAGTGTAGCCCTCGCTGTGATGTCCGATGATCTCATTGCTCTGGCTCTGAACGAACCCTTCGACCCACTCAAACGCGTGCTGCAATCCGCCTGGGCTTTCAACCGAGAGGCGCGAGCGAACCAGAAGAAACAGAATCAATAGGAACGAGAAAACCAGGAGCTCCATGGAGAGCGAATTCGGTATCGGCGCGGTGGGATACCTGGGCTCAATCCCGATCTGACGAAGCAGGGATGTAACCGGGCTCGCGAAAAGATGATTCAGAATTTCGGTGAACCAAAGTTGTTCAGGCATGAGCACTTTGCCGTTCGCTCCAAGCTTTGCAGTGATGGCCCCGTACAGCTAGACGCCGCGAATCAAAGCGGCATAAACCTCGTAGCCTGCTTCGCACAGAATGGCTGCTACGGGCAAAAATAAGCCCGCAAGAAGCCCATTCAGGCTCGCGGGTGAAACAGTCAATATAACATAGGCGCCAACCGCCATCAAAATGTAACGCAACAGAAAACGGAAAACGATTCCGTCGGACGATTGCGACGTTGGAGCGCCCGCGGCACGGTCCACAAATCCGCTGATCACGCGCTTCAGCCAGTGGAAATTGATGTAAGCGATGAGGCATCCGAAGGCGAAGCCGGCCGCAGAGCGCACCCCAAACCTCCACCAGGCGAACGCGGTTGTCGGGGGCGCAATGACAGCCATAAAGCGCCGGATACGATCGAGCGCGCCAGAGTAAAAGCGGTCTGCGCCCAACTGCGAGACGGGTTCGGTCTGGGGAGGATCAGGCATCAAAGATCGGCAACCTGACATGGTACGCGAAAGGCGAGGCTACGAGCGGAGTTCAACGAATCCCCTAAACTGGAGAGTATCTACTTGCTATCGCGCAGTACTGTGCGGATCAAGTCGATAAAGCCGGCGGCAATCCCGAGCAGTACCCCGGCAAGATAAATCCAGCTTGTGTGCAGCCAGCGGTCGAGAGCGGCGCCAATAAGCCATCCCACAACCAGCGCGGCGGGGAGAACAAACGCCAACTGGCTGTAGCGCCCCACCTGCACCCACGGACTCTGCTTGTTACGGGGATCGCGGTCGCCGGGTGGGGTGGAAGAGGGCATCGGTTGCGCTCCGCGCAAGGATTCTATCGTAACTCTTAGGGGACACGAGCGCGGAAGCGCGCAACCCGACCAATTCTCGTAAACGGCCCGCAAGAACGTAGCGCCGGCGTCCCGAGCGCGTCTCGCGCTCGCCGGGTGAGAAGGATACAGCCCGCACTCTTTAAGGGAGAGTTTCCAGCGAGGTTTCTACGATCACCGCATCAGTTTCGCGACGTTTGGATTCTGCGCAATCCCCAGCGCCCAGTTCACCGCCTCGATGAACCGGTTCGGCATGATCCCGATATAGAGCGTAGCCAGGCCCGTGACGGCCAATGCGGCGCGCATCGCCAGGCTCACCGGCAAATGCTCTTCGCCCTTTTCCGGCTGCCGCATGAACATCGCATTCGCGATCTTCAGGTAGTAGTAGAGCCCGAAGACGGAGTAGAGCACGCCCAGTGCGGCCAGCGCGTAGTGCTGGCTCTCAATCAGGCTCAGGAAGATGAAGTACTTGCCCCAGAATCCAGCCAATGGAGGGATTCCCGCCAGCGACAGCATGAACACCAGCATCAGCACCGCTTCTACCGGCGCCCGCAAGTACAGCCCGTTCAAGTCGTCGAGTTCATCGCCTGCAATGTTCCGATGGCGCAGCGAAGTAATCACCGCGAACGCGCCCAGGTTCATGAACGTGTACACGAGCAGGTAAATCAGGATGCCTTTGATGCCATCCGGACTGAGTTGCGTGGCCGTTCCAGCGATCAGCCCCAGCAGCATGTATCCCACATGCGCGATGGAGGAATAAGCCAGCAGTCGCTTGGTGTTGGTCTGCGTGAGCGCCGCGAAGTTCGCGCCGGTCATGGTCGCGATGGAGACGAATACCAGCAGCGGCACCCATACCGGGCGCAGTGGCATCAGTCCGATCACCAGGATACGCAGCAACATCGCCCATCCCGCCGCCTTCACGGCCACGGACATGAATCCCGTAATGCAGGTCGGAGCGCCTTCATACGCGTCCGGTGCCCACTGGTGGAAGGGAATCGCGGCGATTTTGAATAACAACCCGGTCATGGTCGTGATCAGCGCGATCACCGCCACCGCCTTGTATTGCGGATCGACGGCCTTCCGCATCAATTCCTGATGAATCATCGCGAGATTCGTGCTGCCGGAAAGTCCGTAGAGCAGCGAGAGTCCATACGCAAAAATGCCGGAGGAAAAAGCGCCCAGCAGGAAATATTTCAGCGCCGCTTCGTTCGATCGCCGGTCGCGCCGCAAGAATCCGACCAGAACATATGTCGAGATCGCCATCAGTTCGAGCCCGATGAAGATCAGCACAATGTCGAAACCCGCCGCCATGCACATCATGCCCGCAACCGAAAGCAGCATCAGCGCGTAATACTCGCCGTGGTTTTCGTGCTCGGTTTCCAGATAGCGCACCGACATCAGGATCGCGACTGCCGTTGCCGCCAAAAACAGATAGAAGAAGTAAATGGCAAAGCGGTCGACCAGCAGCGTGTGCAGCATGCCGGTCGCTCCGGGTGCCGCGCCCAGCCACAATTGGATCTTGTAGACGCCCGCCGCCGAGAAGCACACGCCGATGAACGCGGTTACAGCGTTGGCCCACTTCAACTCCTTCGGCAGCATGAAGTCGATCAGCAGGATGCCGAGCGCAAACAGCGTCAGCAACGTGATCGGCAGCGCCAGAAGGTAGTCGGTCCAGGCCACTAGTTCTTCCCCTTCGACGGCGTGACGGACGTTGTGAGGGCAGCGGGTGCGGCGAGCGCTGGAGGTGCTTGCACGGAAGCGTTCACTGTGCCTGCGGGCAGCGGATAATTCGGCCGCACGACTGCAATCGTATGGTTCACCGGCTGCTCAAGAATCTGGAAGAACGGCTTGGGATACAGCCCGATCCAGAACGCCATGATCAGCAGCGGGACGAAGGTGGCGACTTCCCTCGGGGTCAGGTCGTGCAACTTCTCATTCTTCGGATTGGTGACCGTCCCGAAAAATACCCGCTGGTACAGCCACAGCAAGTAGGCCGCGGCGAGAACCACGCCTGGGACCGCCCACGCGCCCCATCGCCAGTTTTCCATGAACGTTCCTTGCAGGATCGAGAACTCGCCGACGAAGCCGTTCAGCAGCGGCAGTCCCATCGACGACAGGAACATGATCATGGTGATAGTCGCGTAGACGGGCATCACGTTCGAAATTCCGCCATATTCGGAGATCTCGCGCGTGTGCCGCCGCTCGTACAGAATGCCGACAATCAAGAACAGCGCGCCCGTCGAGATTCCGTGATTGATCTGTTGCAGCACCGATCCACTCAATCCCAACGGAGTCAGAACGAAAATTCCCAACGTGCAGAAACCCAGATGGCTGACCGACGAGTACGCCACCAGCTTCTTCATATCCTTCTGCATCAGCGACACGAGCGCGCCATAAATGATGCCAATGATCGAGAGCGCAATCATCCAGCTGCGGACTTTGGTATGCGTCAGCACATCCGGAAAGAAGGGAAGCGAGAAGCGGATGAAGCCATACGTCCCCATCTTCAACAGGACGCCGGCCAGAATCACCGAGCCTGCCGTTGGCGCTTCCACGTGTGCATCCGGCAGCCAGGTGTGGAAGGGGAACATCGGTACTTTGATCGCGAAGGCGAAGAAGAAACTCAGGAACAGCAGGATCGCCACGTGCGGACCGTAGTCGGAATAGATCTTCGGCGCCGTCTGGTAGAGGGCTTCAAGGCTGAAGGTGTAGATGCCGGTCACGGCGTGATGGTGGAAGTACAGGAACAGAATTCCCAGCAGCATCAGCACCGAACCGGCGAGGGTGTAGAGAAAGAATTTGATGGCAGCGTAGAGTTTTCGCGGGCCTCCCCAGATGCCGATCAGCAGGTACATCGGCACCAGCATCGCTTCCCAGAAAACGAAGAACAGGAAGAAATCGAGCGCCATGAAAACGCCCAGCATGCCGGTCTGCAGAAACAGGAACCAGACGTAATATTCCTTTACGCGGTTCTCGATCGCCGTCCACGAAGACAGAATGGAAATCCATCCGAGCAGCGTGGTCAGCATGATGAGTAGGAATGAAATACCGTCGATGCCCAGTACGTACCCGGCGCCGATCGAGGGAATCCAATTGTTCGCCGTTCCCTCCATGAATTTGAACGGAGCGGTGTCTCCGCTCTTAACCAATGCCCAGAACGCAGGCACCAGCGGCAGCGAGATGAGAAAACCGCCGAGCGCGAAAATGTTGGCGATCCAGCGGATCGCGTCCTTGTTGTCCTTCGGGACAAACAGCAGCAGGAGCGCGCCCACCAGCGGCGTGAACAGGATGATGGAAAGTATGTGAGATTGCATAATTAGCTTCTAGCTACTAGCTACTAGCTACCGCCGCCCAGCCATTGATTGTTTAGCTAGGAGCTAGGAGCTAGGAGCTAGACGCTGCTCTTTCAGTGATACACGTAATAAAAAACAAACCCGACCAACCCAGCCGTCATGACCAGCGCGTACCACTGCACCAGTCCCCACTCGAACAGCCGTGCTGGATAACTCAGCATGCGCGCCACAATCGCCGGCCCGTTGACTCCGACGCCGTCGATAACCCATTTGTCCCACCAACTGGAAAACGTCGCGGCGAGCCGCGTCATCCATCCCGCGCCGTTGACGACGCCATCGATCACATGCGCATCGAACCACGAGCTCGCTTCGCCCAGTCCCATCGCGCCCAGGCGCACCCTGCCGAGTTTGCGGCGGCCTGTGAAGACGTAATCGTACCCTTCGTCGACGTAGTACTTGTTGAGCAGTGTGGCGTAAACGGGCGGCGCGGCGGCTTCGATCGGCTCGACATAGCCCTTCGCCGCGCTCTTGTAGAAGCGCGAGGCCAGATACCAACCGCCGAACGCGACCAGCACGGAAAGACCCATCAACCCCAACTCCAGGCCGCGGCTGCCTTCCTCGGTCGGGACCACAGCTGTTTCTGCATGATTGGCGAATACAGGATCGAGGAATTTTTCGAACTGATTGCCCGGCCAATTCAAATACCCTGCTGTGATCGAGAAAAATGCCAGAACCACCAGCGGTCCAGTCATCGACTTGGGCGATTCGTGAATGTGGTGCTCGACCTCGTGGCTGGTCACGCGGGACGGACTCCAGAACGTCAAGTAGATCAGCCGGAACATGTAAAAGGACGTCATCAGCGCCGTAGCGAAGCCGATCACCCAGAGGTACGGGCTATACTTCCAGGCTTGCCACAAGATTTCGTCTTTAGAAAAAAATCCGGCAAAGCCAGGGATTCCTGCGATCGCGAGCGTCGCAATGAACATGGTCCGGAACGTAATCGGAATTTTTCCCGCCAACGCACCCATGTTCCGCATGTCCTGCTCGCCGCTCATAGCGTGAATCACCGAGCCTGCGCCCAGGAACAGCAGCGCCTTGAAGAACGCGTGAGTAAAGACGTGGAACACGCCCGCGGCAAACGCTCCTACGCCGAGAGCGAGAAACATGTATCCCAGTTGCGAGACCGTCGAATACGCTAGCACGCGTTTGATGTCGTTCTGTACCAGCCCGATCGATGCCGCAAAAATCGCAGTCAGCGCGCCCACAATCGCGACGACTAGCATCGACTTCGGCGCGAGCACAAACAGCGCATTCGACCGCGCCACCATGTACACGCCGGCCGTGACCATGGTTGCGGCGTGGATCAAGGCTGAGACCGGCGTCGGTCCTTCCATCGCGTCCGGCAGCCAGATATAGAGAGGAAGCTGCGCCGATTTCCCGCAGGCCCCAACAAAAAGAAGAAGCGTGGCGGCGGTGATGTACTTCAGCGTCTCAGCCGAGTAATGACCTGCGTGGGCAAATACATTGACATCTACGTAGCGCAGCGATCCACACAGCCAGGCGACGAAGAACATCCCCAGAAGGAATCCGGCGTCGCCAATCCGGTTTACGATGAATGCCTTGTTCGCCGCATCGCTCGCCGACTTTCGCTGAAAATAAAATCCAATCAGCAGATACGAGCACAGTCCCACGCCCTCCCAACCAACAAACATCAGCACGTAATTGTTGGCCAGGATCAGCGTGAGCATCGAGAACATGAACAGGTTAAGGTATCCGAAAAATCGGTAATACCCGCCCTCATGCGCCATGTAGCCGATCGAATAAATGTGGATCAGCATGCCGACCCCGGTGACGAACAAGAGCCAGATGCTGGAAAGCGGATCGAGCAAAAATCCGGCGTCCGCCTGAAACGCGGCGTGCGAGCCGTCGTGGGTAACGTAGTTCAGATGGCCGGTGTCGGTGCCCAGCCAGGTGTAAAGAATCTTCTGAAAAGGCTGATGATTATTGACCGCGGCCCACGAGTTGTATTGCAGAACCGTGCCGCAGGCGAACAGAAACGCCAGCACCACCACGCCCACGCACACCGCGTTCACGCTCGACTTCTGCAGCTTGCGCCCGAAGAAGAACATGATCGCCGCGCCCAGCGCGGGCAGCAGCGGGATCAGCCAGATGTAGTTTAAGAAAATCATCTATTCAGCTTCTAGCTTCTAGCTTCTAGCCAAAGCGAAACCCAGCGCGGGCTTAGCTAGAAGCTAAGAGCCAGAAGCTGCTTTTCTACCACTTCAACAAATTCACTTCGTCCACGTTGACCGTCTCTTTGTTGCGGAAGAAGGCGATCAGAATTCCCAGTCCGACGGCAGCCTCGGCCGCGGCATCGGTGATCACGAAAATCGCAAACACTTGCCCGTGCAGCGCGCTCGGACCGTGGATCCCCTGCCAGTACCGCGAGAACGCCACCAGATTCAGATTGACCGCGTTCAGGATCAGCTCAATCGACATCAACACGATGACCACGTTTCGCCGCGTGAGCACACCAATTACTCCCAGCAGAAACAAGGCCGCGCCCAGCACCAGGTAGTGCAGCGTCGAGATGTCGAGCATTGCGTGCATATGAGCTAGGAGCTATGAGCTGTGAGCCATGGGCGATGAGCGATGATCAACTCGAGAATTAGCGCCGAGTGATTGCTCATTGCGCCTCGCTCACTGCTCATCGCTCGTTCAAATCCTCTTCTTCGCCATTACTACCGCCCCGATGATCGCCACCAGCAACAGCAGCGATGCGATCTCGAAGGCGAACATGTACGTTCCGGAATGCAGATCGAACAACAGCGTCGCGATCCGCTGGGTGTTGTCGCTTTCCCCGTAACTCAAGCGACCTTCGGGAAACAGCACCCGTCCTTTGGTCGTCGTCGTGTATACGGTAATGAAGAGCCCGCCCAGCGCCGCGGCGGCGACAATCCCGATCAGCCACTGTTTGTTGAATTGTCGCTCTTTCTGCGCGCGCTCAATCGAGATCAGCATGATCACGAACAGGAACAGCACCATGATCCCGCCCGCATAAAGGATGATTTGCACGCCGGCTACGAACGGCGCATAGAGCATCAGGTAGAGCCCAGCTTGCGCCAGCAGCGTGGTAATCAGCGCCAGCGCGGAGTGCACCGCGTTTTTTCGCGTGATTACGAGGATGCCTCCGATAACCATCGTCGCGGCTAGAAGATAAAAGAAGAACGGAGTTGCGACCGGAGGATTCATCGGTGCAGCACCTCCTGGACTTGCGCCCACAACTCCGTCCGCATGCCGACCACCGCCGTCAGGATCAGCAGCGTCAGGCCCGTCGGCAATAGAATTTTCCATCCTACTTTCATCAGTTGATCAAACCGGTACCGCGGGAACGTGCCACGATACCAGATATAGAGGTACATGAACCCCGCAACCTTGGCCGAGAACCAGAAAATATCGACGATCCGCACGCGCACGCCGTGGATGAACAAGATCAGCCCGATCCCCGCCAGCACCACGCCGAATCCCGCCAGACCGATCGTCTGAATTCGGAACAGCGGATGCTTCGGCATGCGCGCCGTGCTGTAGAAACACATCGCGGCGAGAAATAAGAAAGTGATTCCCGGGAACAGCGAAAACACTAGTTCCCATGTGGTCCCGGTCAGCGTGTTCGGGAACGGCCGCAGCCATCCGCCCAGCCACAGCGTAACCGCGATCGACGAAACCGCGATCATCGCCGAATACTCCGCCAGGAAGAATAAAGACCAGCGGAAACCGCTGTATTCGGTATGGAATCCGGCAGTCAGTTCCGACTCGGCTTCGGGCAGATCGAAGGGTGCGCGATTCGTCTCGGCGACCATGGCAATGGCAAAAATGCCGAATGCGATGAGCCCAAGCGGGAAGAATTTGAAGAGGAACCAGACTCCCTGGGCCTGCTGCGCTTGCACGATGCCGATCATGCTCAGCGTGCCGCCTTCCGCGCCGAGGCTCGTCATCATGATCGCGGTTAGAACGGCCAAGCCCATCGCCACTTCATACGAAACCATCTGCGCGCTCGAGCGCAGCGCTCCAATCAGCGGATAGTGCGAGTTCGACGCCCATCCCGCCGTGACGATGCCCAGCACGCTCAGCGACGACACGCCCAGCATGAACAGAATGCCAATGTTCATGTCGGTGATGGCGTGCGTCGGTCCAAACGGCACGACCACGAAAACTGTGAACGCCGCCAGCACCACAATAAAGGGCGCAACCCAGAAGACGATCGCATCCGCTTCGGCCGGAATGATGTCTTCTTTCAATAGCAGTTTCAGCGCATCGGCAATCGGCTGCAGCAGGCCGTGCGGTCCTACGCGCATCGGTCCTAGACGCACCTGCATATGCGCCAGAATCTTGCGCTCCAGCCAGTTCATGCAGATCACCGCGACTGACAGTCCGACAAAAACCAGCAGGATATAGACGGCAGCCCAGAAGATGTTGCCAGCGGCTCCGGGGGTTTGGGTCTGGTTGCCGAGGTAGGACAGGATGTACTGGATGAACTCGTGCATCAGCGGTCTACCTCGCCCAGTACGATGTCGAGCGTGCCAATCACCGCAATCACGTCGGCCACGAGCTGACCGCGGCACATCACGTCAAGCGCCTGCAGATTCACAAAGCTCGGCGGCCGCACTCGCACCCGATAGGGTTGTGTCGATCCGTCGCTCACGATGAAGTATCCCAACTCACCCTTCGGCGCTTCGATCGAGTGGTAGACCTCGCCCACCGGAGGCTTCATCACCTTCGGAACTTTGGCCATGATCGGTCCCTCAGGGATGCCTTCCACGGCCTGTTCGATGATGCGCAGCGCCTGCCGCATCTCGATCATGCGCACGATGTACCGGTCATACGTATCGCCGTGTTCCCCAACGGGGATTTCGAAATCGAAATTCTTGTAATTCGCGTAGGGCAGAGCCTTGCGGATGTCCCACTTCACGCCGCTTGCTCGCAGCACCGGTCCGGTCACGCCCAGCGCAATGCAATCTTTGCCGGAGATAACTCCGACGCCCTTGGTCCGCTCCAGCCAGATGCGGTTGGTCGTGAGCAGTTCTTCGTACTCATCGATCTTGGGCTTCACGAAGCTGACGAAATTCCTGACGTCCTTTTCGAACCCCTCGTACGCCTCGTACTGCAGCCCGCCAATGCGAAATGCATGCGTCGTGAGCCGGGCCCCGCAGTACTTCTCGAAAATCTTGAGGATCTCTTCCCGGTCGCGGAAGGTATAAAACAGCGGCGTAATCGCGCCGATATCGAGCGCGTGCGTTCCCAGCCAGAGCTGGTGGCTGGCAATGCGGTTCAGTTCAGTAAGAATCACGCGGATGTACTGCGCCCGTGGCGGCGCTTCTACGTTGAGAAGTTTTTCGACCGCCTCGCAATATCCCAGGCCGTTCGAGACCGCGGCCACGTAATCCATGCGGTCGACGTAGGGATTGAACATCGTATAGGTGCGGTGCTCGGCGATCTTTTCGACGCCCCGGTGCAGGTAACCGATGACGCACTCGAGCCCCATCACCTTTTCGCCGTCAAGCCGCAAAATCACGCGCAACACGCCATGCGTCGCGGGATGCTGCGGCCCCATGTTTATGACAAGCTCATTCGCATCCAGAAAAGTCTTGTCCGGCGTTTCCAGGTCCAGCGGCGAGAGTGTGTTCGGGTCGGTCATTTCACGAATTGGGAAGGGCATGACTTTAGTCGTGCCGTTAAACGCTCACACTGGATTTGGGCTTTAGCCCCTGAGGGTCGCACTTCTTGTGCGGGCAGGTGATGCGTCCCTGTTCGAATCTTATTCATTGCCCGCTCTCGATCCCCAAATTTATCTGCACCCATTCACTATCCTGCTGCAAAATTCCGTAATCCTTGCGCAACGGAAATCCCTTCCATCCCTCCGGCAACAAAATGCGCTTCAGATCCGGATGCCCGTCTAACTTAATCCCAAACATGTCGTACACTTCGCGCTCCAGCCAGTTCGCGGTCGTCCAGATCGGCACCGAACTCGGCAAACTCTCTCCCTCGGAGATTTGCGTCTTCACCCGCACTCGCTCGTTGCGCGGAAACGAATAAAGTATCCACACCACGTCGAACTGCTTCTCCCGCTTGGGATAATGCACCGCGGTGATGTCCACGCAGTAATCAAACTGTTCCTCGTCGCGCATGCGCTGCAGAAGTTCGCGGATCAGCGAGCAATCGACTTCCATGTAATTCTGTCCGAGGTACGTCAGAGGCGTAATGCCGGAGCCGTACTCGCGCTTTAACTTCGCCACCATCGGCGAGTCCCACGGCACCGGCGTCGGTACCGGAGCTTTCGGAGGCGCCGCGGCCGGTTTGGCTGCGGGAGTCGCAGGCGCCGCGGCTGCAGCTTTTGGCGGTGTTGCTAAAGTTGAGGTTTCCGAAGGAGGAGAAGGCTTCGCGGGGGTTGTTTTGGTTTCCGATTGAACCGATCCGGAGGGTGTGGATTTCACGCCGCCAGAAGTTGCGGGTTGATCCGCCGTCGGCTTCGGTTCACCTTCCGGCGGCGGTGTCGAGGGAGATTTGATTTCGTCCGGCATAAGGCGACGGCACAAAACTCCTGCGCAGTCTGCATCGGGAAGAACGTTAACTTTTATCAGCTTGAGCGGATGGTGTCAACGCGCTCGCGCACAAACGGCACGCCTTTTCGACCGCACTCTTCTGGAATTGTCATCCTGAGCGAAGTGGTCGCGAGCGCAGCGAACGACCACGCAGTCGAAGGATCCCTATCACCGAGCGTCGGCGGGGAGTTTTGAGTGCGCGATTGCGCCGAGTTCGAGGCTGGATCGGAAAGACCTCTTAGCCGCGCGCCTGCGCCTGATAAGTTTCGATCAAATCCCGAATGCGCTGCGCATCGCGTTTCCGGTGGCCGTGGCTGGTAATGGGATCGGTCCCACCGGTTGACTCAATCACGATCTCAGACCAGAAAACTCCGGTCGAGATGTGTACCGAGGCCACCTTCGAGATTGGGATGCTTTCTTCGTTGCTGCCGAACAGTCGCGACTTGGTCCGAATCACGCGCTGCGGGCTTACAACCAGCTTGGTCGGAAAGAAAAAATTTCCCTGCGTCCAGCGCGAGGCCGAGAAAGTCTCGGCCGGAGAAGAGTCCATCGAGTTTATAGCAGCATCCGCCAAGTTGCCCGAACCCGGGTTTCAATTACCAAATTACAAAATTGCCCAATTTCACAATTGCCCAATCTGGCGCAATCATTCAATCGCTACACCCATTCCAGCGCGCCTTTTCCCCAGACCCATATGTATCCCACAATCAGGATGGCCAGGAAAATCAGAATCTCCAGCAGCCCGAACAGCCCAAACGCCTTGAACTTCACTGCCCAGGGGAACAGGAAAATCGTCTCCACGTCGAAAACGACAAACAAGATCGCGATGATGTAATACCGCACCGTGTACCGCCCACGCGCGCTGTCGATGGGATCGATGCCGCACTCATACGGCATGAGCTTGGTCTTGTTCGGATTCGATGGCCGCACCAGCTTGGCCAGCAACAACGTGATGGGCAGCAGCGTGCCCACGATGGCGATGAAGATAAAGATGGGAACGTAATTTTGCGGCATAAGATTCGTCAATCGGCGCAGCAGGCCATCCTAGCGCAGTGAGCACCCGACTTCAAGCAGCCATGTGGGGACAGCAGCCTTCGGCTGTCCGTCGAGCGAGGCTCGACCCTCTGGTCTGGCTCTCAGACAGGACAAGCCAAGCTATCCCACGCAGCGGACGATTTCCGCGCCGGTTCTCATCCATCTCAAGCGAAGCCGTTGCGCGCCAGCGGTAGTTCGCGAACCCGCTTTCCCGTCGCTGCATAAATCGCGTTGCAGATCGCCGGCGCAATCGGAGGCACTCCCGGTTCTCCCACTCCCGCCGGAGGGGCGGTGCTCTCCACGATCTGCACATCGACGTGGACCGGAGCATCGTTCATCCGCGCTACTTGGTAATCCGAGAAATTCGACTGATCGATGGCTCCATTCGTCGCCGTAATCTCTCCCGTCCGCGCCAGGCTTGTCCCGAACACGGCCGCTCCCTCAAATTGCGACCGCACCATCTCCGGATTCGCCGCGATCCCAACATCCACCGCGGTATAGACATGCGGAATGCTCACCGCTCCCGCGTCATCGACCTCAACTTCGACCACCGACGCGACGTACGTTAGAAAGCTGCGATGGACGGCAATCCCCATCCCGTGTCCATTGCCGCTCTTCGTCTTGCTCCAGTTCGCTTTCTCCGCGGCCATTTCCGCCACGCGTCGCAACCGCGCTGTGTCATACGGATACTTCTGCGCGATCTCCGGCGGCCCGTGTTGCGGGCCCTTCACGACGTGTCCGGATCCAATCAACTCCAGCAGGTAGTCATAAGGATCGCGATTCGCCGCATACGCCAGCTCATTCGCAAACGTCTGCACGGCAAATGCGTGATAAATATTCGCCACCGACCGCAGCCAGCCGATGCGAACGTGATTGACCGCCGCGCCATTCTCCGAGCGGAAGTTTGGAATGTCGAAGGGAATCACATCCCATCCCAGCGACATTTCTCCCGCGCTGCCGTATACCGCGTCCTTATCGAACGTCGATGAAATCGGCGGAAACACCGACCGCTGCAGCCACGCCTTCGGCATCCCCTTCTCGTTGAGCGACGCCTTGATGTACATCGCCGCCACCGAGTGGAAATAATCGAACTTGATGTCATCCTCCCGGCTCCAGACGACTTTCACCGGCTTGCCCGTTTTCTTCGACAGCACGGCCGCTTCGACCGCATAGTCTGGCTTGGATTTCCGCCCGAACCCTCCGCCCAGGAACGTTACGTGGCAGGTGACATCTTCTTTCTTCAGCCCCAGCGTCTTGGCGATCTGCTCCCTGACCGTGACTGGATCCTGCGTTGGCGACCACACCGTGACCTTCTCGCCTTGCACATCCGCCACGGCCACTGGTGGTTCCATCGAAGCATGCGCCAGATGCGGAGCATAATATTCGGCCTCGATAATCTTCCCTCCCTTGGCGAACTCAGCGTCGGGATCTCCCGCGCTGAATACAACTTTCCCCGGCTGCCGCGCCGTGTGCTTGAGTTCCTGCTTGTATTCCTCGGAGTTGTAGCTGGCATTCGCCCCGTTGTCCCATTCAATCTTCAGCTGGTTGCGCCCTTTGAACGCCGACCACGTGTTGTCGGCAATCACCGCAACGCCGCCCAGCGGCTGAAACGCGTGCGGAGGCTTGAACGGATCGATGGGGATCGTCTTCCTCACTCCCATCACTTTCATCGTCGCCGAATCGTCGACGGATTTTACTTTCCCGCCCAGCACCGGCGGACGCGCCACCGCCGCGTACAGCATGCCGTCGACCCGCACGTCCATTCCAAACAGCGCCTTACCCGCGCACACTTCCGTGACGTCATACCCCGGTGCCGGCTTTCCGATATACCTCCACTCGCTCGCCGGTTTCAGTTTCACGTCATCATTTTTTGGCAGCGGCTGCTTCGCCGCCAGCACTGCTAGTTCTCCATATCCCAGTTTCCGATTCGACGCTTTGTGCGAGACCGTGTGCACGGGATCCACCACGCACTCCGCCTCCGGCACTCCCCACTTCTCGGCAGCTGCGCGGACCAGCATCAGCCGCGCCGTCGCTCCCGCTTCCCGCAGTGGATCGAAAAACTCCCGCACCGAATGCGATCCATCCGTATCCTGCGATCCATATTTCTCGTCGCCATCTCCCTGGATCACCGTCACCCGGCTCCAATCCGCATCCAGTTCATCCGCCAGAATGCGCGGCAGGCTGGTGCGCACTCCATTGCCCATCTCTGTGCGGTGCGCGACGATCAGCACCGTCCCGTCGCTTCGAATGCCCACATACACGCCCGGATGAAACGCAGCCGTGTCCACCGTCGGGCTCGTCATCGACACGTTTGCCGCCGGTGCTCCACTCCTCGTAGTGAGTGCGAATGCCGGAATGGTCCGCACGTACAGCACAAATGCGCTCGCTCCCAGCATCCCTTGTAGGAAATGCCGCCGCGACACGTTCTCAATCGTGATCGTTTCCAGGGATTCTTTTTCTGCCGTGATCATGCCATCTCCTTCGCCGCTTGCTTGATCGCGGCCCGAATCCGCTGGTACGTCCCGCAGCGGCAGATGTTGCCCGACATCTCGTCGTCGATATCGGAATCGCTGGGATGAGGTTTCGACGACAGCAGCGATACCGCCTGCATGATCTGTCCCGGCTGGCAGTACCCGCATTGCGGAACGTTCACTTCCGCCCACGCCTTCTGCACCGGGTGAAGCCCCTGCGCCGAGATCCCTTCAATCGTGGTGATCTCTAGGACCTCGACCTTGCTCATAGGCTCCGTGCACGACCGGATTGCTTTTCCGTTGGAAAGCACCGTGCACGCGCCGCACAACGCCATCCCGCATCCGAATTTCGTGCCGGTCAACCCGAGGATGTCGCGCAGATACCACAGCAGCGGCATCTCCGGATCGCCATCGAAGGATTGCAATTGTCCATTCACTTTGAGATGAACCATAGACACTTCCTGGGTCGAGTGATTTAGAAATTGATGAGAATATTTTACTGCCGCAACAGCGTAGAAGTGCAAACACACAACAACGAAAAGTAGTTGCTTCGTCGGTCGACGATGTCACTCTAGCCGCGAAGCGGCGCAAGAATGCAGCCCACGGCGTAAGCCGTGGGGGCGGGCACCGCACACGCGGCTCAAGCCCCGGAGGGGCGAAAGAAAAGCCGCATGAACGGCACCTCACACCACATTATCCGGAAACACAAACACTGCCCGTGCCAACTCCGATTGCAACGTCGACTCCCGGTAATAGCGTCGGAGAATTCCGTCCTTCCACGTCAAAAGATCGGGATTCCGATCGGCAAACTCATCCCACTCGCAACCGGGGAACCGCGCCATCCGCTCCCGGATCAGAAAAAAATACGCATGTGTAATCGTCTACCGACGTGGATACAGTCTAAACTTTCAATTAACTCCATATCATGTCAGTGTTTTTAGGAGGTTCGACAGATGGACGGATACAGTAAAAATGCCCACCTTTTAGGATGGGCATGGGTTTGGATACCCTACTGGGTTACATGGGCGAGATTCGCCTTGCTCTTGGTCGCTACGTGTGTTCTGCTAGCCGCCTTGGCTGACTTCTTCTTCCCCGTCTCTGGTTTAGCAGCGGGTGCTGGTACCGGAGCCGGTGCTGCTACTACTGGGGCTGCTGCTTTCTTGCTGCTGGGACGACGTACAATCTGCTCTGTCGGTAACACCTTGAAGCTGTTAGCTCCTAAGTACTCCAGGACTCCATCTCCGTAAGCAGTCTTACCTCTGGGGACGAGCTTTCCATCTTCCTCTCTCTTGTAAGCACAATCACTAGGGTAGACTCCTTTGGTCGATGTGGGATCAGCTAGCTTGACCAGTTCGTGAATCTGCTCTGCGGTCAAGGTTGCTCCGACGTGTTGACGTGTGGCTTTCTCGATTCTGCTGCTATTTGATTCTGACATTGTAATCTCCTGTGGACTTTAAGGACTTATGTGTCCCTTATCCATACCCGTATTTTATAAAGACTCCATTCCTCGTCCTAATTAAGTCCCCTTGGACATGCTTGGCATCTTAGTAGGTTAGACTTTATTTTTAACTAGGCAGGAATCTGCCATTTTACCAGTTGAATCTATTAGGTAGCAGGAGCTATTAGGTAGCAGAAGAGCAGGAGACACACTCAGGATTCTGATCACTCATCCGAACACGAGGATACTATCGATAACTCTGAATTTGAGGATGCTGAGGTGGGAGGAGGGGTGGCTTAGTTGTACATTCTTCTATGCATACCTACACTTCCTAGATCATAGAGCTTCATAGATCTTCATCATGTTTACACATGAATCTAGCCGTTGCTTCTTTTAATCGCCTATACTCCTCTTCATCTCCTGTTGGATCGTCTACTGTAGTCATACCTTGTCGACTTGGTTCTTTATAGAGTAACTCAAATCGATTCAATAGATTTATGAAGGTTTGATTGTCCATTTCGTCTCCCTGTCTATTCTCCTGGGAATGTGTCTGTTGTAATAGCTCTCTTATTTCTGTCCTCATATTCGTATCTCTTTATTAAACTGGTTGCGATTTTCATTCATACATACTAACGTCATAGAAATGATTAACTAGTGGGTTAGTATGGAGCTTCTTTTCAACCAACTCGTCGTTGCTAACGATTTCGATTCTACTATTCGTCCGATCAGTCTTAGGGGCGATGAATGTTTGTATCAAGTTGGAACTGTCCTGCAGGAAGAAGCTCTTACGTTGGCCATAAAGAATCTACGCGACAAACAAGTGGTCATATCATCCGCTATTCAACAATTAGAGAGGAAGCTTATCCTACGTTAGATGTCAAGCACGTGACTTGTCTCCCTCTGAACTCAAGGTATGTCCTGTCATTGGGTGATACTCAGGTGGTCAGACATGCTGTCAAGCGAGAACGAATTAGAGTTCGGCCTCATATTGCTCCTGTCCCTCCTCAGCGTAAAATGCTGCCCATAAGGAAGTCGTGTCCTGTCATCCAACCTGCCAATCAACCCCTAGATGCTCCCCGAGAGCTTACGATTGGCTAGGGGCACCTGTGCTGGCTATAGGAAATTGCCCTCATTTCCTTAAAGCCTCTATCACAGGGAGCGGTCGGCTGTTCATCTTTTCACACTCTACCCGGATATAATCCCGCACAACTTCTCTTAATAGCTCATGGCCGCACTTTCCTTTCCTCTGGCAGATCAGAAACCACCTCTCGAAGTCATCGGTTGAGATGGTAGTCGTCACCTGCTTATTCAATTTCAAGTTGTCGGGAAGTTTCTGAGGGAACGGGCTCATATTGTTAGTAGTCCTTTAAGATCGGCATTGTCTTTACTCCCTCTTAGCTGAAGAACTGCCAATATCTGCCACTCGCAGTTCCCTGATTGTCAGATTCTTTGCTCTCTCACCTGCAGGTACATGTCCTGTGGACAAGGCCAGCATTCTTTTAGCTTCACGATCCACCTCTACCCCTTTTTCACGAAGTGTCTCTGCGTAGGCTCCTGACAGTGCTTCCACAATATGTGGGAAAGTCATTCCTTGTTTGTCTAGGAGGCGAATGCAAAACTTAATGCATTCTTTTGTGGTCGAGTCTAACTCGTCAAAGTTCATGTGGTCACGAAACCGCCAACTTGAGGATTGCACTGACCGGATAAACATTTCCAACGTTGTCAGAAAATGATCCACTCTTTATCACTTGCTGTACAAAAGCCTGCGCCTCAGGATAGCTGCTTTGTCCCGCCTCAGTTGGAAATGGAGAAAGCGTTCGTCCGTTAAGATAACGGAGCGAACGTATGAGGAAGGAACGGAAGCATTTCACTCCAGAAGAGAAAGTAGCCATCCTGAGACGGCATCTTGTGGACAAAGTACCCGTCTCGGAGCTGTGTGAAGAACTAAGCCTGCGGCCAACAGTGTTCTACCGCTGGCAGAAAGAACTGTTCGAGAACGGAGCCGCCGCTTTTCAGTCTCAAGAGCGTCCCCACCGCCAAGTGGAAGAGAAGCAGAAACGAATCGAGTTCTTGGAGAAGAAGGTGCTGACCAAGGACGAGGTCCTAGCTGAGCTCATGGCTGAGCACATCGCGCTAAAAAAAAGTCTTGGGGAACTCTGACCGGTATCTGGGTGCCGCATGATGTGCGGGATCTAATCGTGGATTTCGTCCGGCGCTGGTCGGAGAAGACCGAGATCGGCGTCGGACGGTTCATCCCTTGGCTGGGCGTGACCGCCAGCAAGTTCTATGACTGGCGGCAGCGGTACGGGTGCGTCAACGAGCACAACGGTTGGGTTCCCCGTGATTTCTGGTTGGAGCTGTGGGAGAAAGAAGCAATCATCGAGTTCCATCTGAAGAACCCGCTGGAAGGCTATCGGCGACTGACGTTCATGATGCTCGACGCTGACGTTGTGGCGGTTAGTCCGGCGAGTGTTTGGCGAGTGTTGAAGCAAGCTGGACTATTATCCCGGTGGAAGAGCAAACCTTCGCGCAAGGGAACCGGTTTCGAGCAGCCGCTGCAGCCGCATCAGCACTGGCATATCGACGTTTCCTATATCAACCTGTGCGGCACTTTCTATTACTTGTGCAGCATTCTGGATGGGTTCAGTCGTTTCCTCGTGCATTGGAATCTGCGTGAGTCCATGCGAGAAGCTGATGTCGAAGTGATCCTGCAGCGAGCCAAGGAGAAGTACCCGGAAGCGAAGCCGCGAATCATCTCCGACAATGGCCCGCAGTTCATTGCTCGTGACTTCAAGGAGTTCATTCGCATCTCGGGCATGACGCACGTCCGAACCTCCCCTCATTATCCACAGTCGAACGGCAAGATTGAGCGCTGGCACAAATCGCTGAAAAGCGAGTGCATTCGGCCGGGGACGCCGCTTTCGCTGGAAGATGCACGGCGTCTGGTCGGGGGCTATGTGGAGCATTACAACAACGTTCGCCTGAACAGCGCCACCGGCTACATCACGCCGAAGGACGTGGCGGCGGGGCGTCAGCAGGAGATCCACGCGGAACGGGACCGCAAGTTGGAAGCCGCAAGACAACAACGCCAGAGTCACTGCCAGCAACCCGCGTGATTCTGCAGAGCCGATTCCGTGGCGTTCTTCGTCGTATCGCTTCACGCCCTGCTGGTGCATAATGTGGCAGAAAGGGAGGGAGGCGACGGCGCAATGTTACGACCAATGGTGCTTGTTCATGTCACCGGTGGCGTTATCGGGTTAGTGTCCGGTGCCGTTGCTCTGTCTTTTCGCAAGGGCTCCCGCCCACACCGCATCTCCGGAAACGCGTTCTTTATCTCCATGCTGATAGCAGCCGCAGCTGGGACCTATCTGGGATTCAAGAACTCCGAAATGGACAATTTTTTCGGGGGCATTCTAGTCATCTATCTTTTGGCAACCGCATGGGTGACCGCCAGGCGTAGAGACGGTGAGACGGGCATCTTCGACTGGGTTGGGTTTCTTGTTGCGCTGGCGGTCGGAATGGTCAGCTTGACCTACGCCATCGAGGCAGCGTATAGCCCCACGGGTACAAAAGATGGCCTTCCTGCTAGCGGTTACTGGTTTCCTATTCTTGTGGCTCTTCTTGCTGCCGCAGGCGACGCTCACATGCTCCGGCGCGGAGGCCTTTGCGGCGCACAGCGAATCGCCCGGCACCTCTGGCGGATGTGCTTTGGGTTGTTTATCGCGGCTGCGTCTATATTCTTGGCGCGCCCGCAACTATTCCCCGCTTTGTTAAGCAAAACACACATACTCTTTGTACTGGGTATTCTCCCACTGGTAATGATGGTGTTCTGGCTGGGTCGCGTCCTGTTCACAAACACGTTCAAAGGAACCTCCCCACTCGGCTCCAAATAGGCCCGATCGCAATCCGCTTGTCGCAGAACACCCCGCAGATCACACCGGCTTGGTGTTCAGAATTAGCCGCGGATGCGCTCCAGTCGATCAAGTACTAGAAACTTGGTAATGGAGACGCCCGTAGTGGTTCGTACCGGCATCGTCGTTCGCTGCAGTTGCAAATCCGACGTTTCGAGTTCATTCTCACCGTACGACGGGCAAACCGGAACTTAAGAACAGCCTGGCGCGGCGGAGCTATAATGAACCTGCCAGGTGAAACGGAAGCAAGCTCTGCAGGGATGCAACTATGCTGAGGGATAACCTGGTGGGGCTCATCGAGCCGATATTCTGCAGCGCGGGGCTTTAACCTCTCGCGCTGCACGCTTGCAGAAACGTCATCGGACGATTGACCCCTATGCCTCAAAAATCCCCGCCCAGAAGGGGCGGACCTACACTAGCGGAGAACGCCACTTCTCCATTTCACGCTGAGCCAAGACAGCTTGTGGTCAAGGTGAAGCTGACATTGGTCTTTCCATCAATGCAATAGGCCGTAACATTGCTAAAACTCATAAGATACAATTCCTTTCCACAAATCGGGAAGTAGCCAGCTTGTCTAACTGACTACCTCCCATCTCGGTGTTTTAGGAGGCGCTCACCGACAAGCGTCCGGGTAGTCGCCAAAGACTATAAAACCTCAAGCATCTGCCCCTTTGGCCCCTTACCCGGATGATGGAAAGGGTACGAAAAACAGATACCAGAGAGGATGGAATAATCCAGACGTTTAATGACAAGCCCCTTTATCTCCCGTCCAGATCTCCCGCCACCCTACAGGCCGCAAGGATGGAGAGGGGCGACTTGATACAGAACTTTTAATAAAGAGGAGCCACCAATACTCTCAAATTGATAACTCCTCTTCATTTCTATACGCCTGCTGCTAAAGCGGAGTACCTTTGGTTTGGAATACCAGATGGTATTAGCACCTGGAGCTTTGTTACTGACTTTGTTAAATCCACCGGGGGACACTGGTTAGCATCCCCCGAAAGATGCCAGATTGCTGACGTCATGTACACTAGTCAAGTGAAACATCGTGTTGATAAATTCTATACACCTCGGTAGTACGCAAAATCCTGTGACCTCACTCCGGCTAATAGCACCGCTGTGGCATTCGTCTGATAAGCCGTCCCTGATTGCGTGTAGGAGCCGCTAGGTGCGCTCGGCGTAGTCTGGGCCACGTTCAATCCCGGAGGACTGGGAGGATTCGTCCCGTCCACCACAGACCATCCAGCCTGTGCATTCTTGGCGGCTGTCAGCGCGGTTAAATAATTCTGCGTGCTGGTCTCTCCATTACTGTAGTTCCAGCTAGTGGAATAATTCGCGAGGTTCACTCCTGAAGGACTGTCCGGAACCCAATTCGCCCCGATAGTCCCAGGTGAAGCTGGTCCTGATGCCGGACCACTACCTACATAGGCTCCTGGGGGCAGGAAAGGTCCATTCGTGTTAGTTGTAAACAAGAACAATTGGCCAGCAGAGGTTTCAGACACCCCGTGGCTATTGGCCAAGGTGATTGACGAGGTTCCACTTGCTACAACCGTATACTGACCGTTATTGACGCCGCCGGAGGCGGAAAAGCCGATGACAAGAGCCTGTAGTCCGGCAAAAGCGTTGCTCCCTCCACCAGTGAGGGTACCTGAATAGACTGTATTCCCTCCAGAAGTAGCAGATACTGACGTCAGCAGCCAATAACCATTCGGCAGTGAAGAGCTTAGTCCGAGTGTCGGAAACATTTAGGCGACCTTTCCTTTCTTGCTTTCAAGTGTGCGCAATCGGGATTCCAAATCAGAATTCCATCGCTTCAATTCCTCTACTTCTAACTTCAGTGCTGCAAATTCCTTCATAAGCTCATCGAATGGAACTTTCGGGGCGAATGCCATTTATGGTTTTACTCCTGCTACAAAGATTGTCGATCCTCCACCACCCTTTTCCCAATTGTGGGGAGAAGAGGCTGCGGGCACGGTCTCAGGTACGTTAGAGGTATCAGGAGATCCATACTCGCTCCAATTTAGACAGAAAGGGCCGGCAGCATTCTGCTGCGTTCCAGATGAAGTAAGGGCAGGGAATGTCACTGTCCACACTCCAACTTGACAGCTCTCTCCACGTAATTAGACATCGAAGTCAGTAGATGTTCTATTGCCTGCTGACATTCCTCAGACTGCTCTCCTGAGACTTGGAAGAAATCCATTAGTGGCTGGATCATCTCTCTCAACTTGGTCTTTCTATCTGGAGGTGTCCTTTTGGGACGTTCAGTCGCTGTCGATGTCGATTTCCTAAGGATTGGATCTGCTTTGGGAATGGCTTTGGGGATGTAGTCACCCAAGATACTCTTCTGGAATTCATCTTTTACTGGGATCAGTTCTTGAGGTGGAGGATCATTCCAACCAGGAGTAAGATCATTGCGGACGCAGTCTAGGTGGATCTCCTTGATTACTTTGTCGCTCGACGACGAATATGAAGTCTGGTAATCAAGCCTATCGATCTCGTTGTCTATCAAGGAAAAGTCTAGCGTCTTTGGTGCCTTCAACTCACCCAAACCGAACTGATCACTCAACACCGGGTCAATGTCATGGTCCATTTACGCGTACCTCCGATTGAAGTCTGCTAATTCCTCTAGACGACGGGTATGAAGATCAGCAAGCTGGCTTCTCCTCTGGAGAATGCTTTTAGATTCTGCGTCTAACAAGCTAATCTCCTTGAATAACTGTCGTATTTCACAATTCAATTGCTCCACATATTCTTGCTGTTCTACAATTAGTACTGCATTCAAGCTGTCACCTCCAGTTCCATCGGCTTGGGACCAGTCCCATGTTGACTGATGTATTCAATGTCTGATTTTCTGAACAGCACCTTGTGGCCGATCCGGATGCTGGGAATGACCTTTTCTCTTGCCAGATCATAAATCTGTTCTTTGGAGACAGGTAAGAGGAGAGTGACATCTCTAGCAGTGAGTAGATCCATGTTACACATAATAGACCAGTCACACAAGATTACATACCACTGATTTGAACTATTTATTGTATCGCATGCTCACTAGCTACAAATCCAGCAGCTACGTTAGCGATACAAGGTGCTTTAGGATCCGTCTTCCTAGGACGCTTATTGCGTTCGGATGTCAGGACAGACACCCAGCGCAAATTACCGGGCTCATACCCTTTGCTATTGTCGATCCTGTCTAGAACCCAGCCGTCGGGGCGATGTCCTATGGTTGTCAGGATGTACAGAATAAAGCGCCAGCAGCCGTAGCGCCTATGCTTCCATTGACTACAGATGGAAATACCTTTCGCCCCATAAAATCGGAAGTCTGGATTCAAAGGATTCAGGCAGCGCTGCTTGATGTTCGAATGACAGGTACGAAGATAGGTTATATTCATGTGATTTCCTTCTTATTCTCAAGAGAGGTAGCAAAGAGGATTACACGACTTTGATGCTCTTTGTATTCCTTCTCAATTCGGTGCTGTTCTTCCTTGATGTCGCTAAAGGGTTCTACGCCAAACCTGTCGAAGCGAAGTACTCCTACATGTTTGGCTGACTGACATTTCCTTAAGTCAGACAACTGCCAGTAGCTAGGACGAAGGTTGGGATCGTATCGAAATTCAGGTTCTTGTCTCATTCAACTTTCCTTTGGGCTTTGTCGATGGTAACGATCGAGGAGCGCAGGATGATCGGGCCATCCTGAAGCTTAATGAACGAGGGTTCCACTTTTGAGATTGTCCCGATCATCTCAACTCCGTTGGCTAGGACGACGCTGAGAACCAGCCCTTTCCATTTCGTGGATAGAAATTCATTCAAATCAGGATCAATGGGTCTGGTCGAGCCTGTGGCTAATTGCCTCTGGACCGCCGCCACCTGCTTCTTCAGGGCGTAAAGCTGCGTGACCAGTTGGTCTTTCGGCAGAGCCGATAGTGCAGCGATCTCCTTTTCCTTCTGGTCCAGGGAATCGTTCTTGGGGAGTTTGATTACGTGCTGCTGATCGTCCGGGACGACTTCGGCTACTGCTTTCATGCGTTTCTCCTTTGGTTGAGGTTGAACTACTGAAGAGACAGACATTACATCTGCCGTATGCGCTCTAGATAAGGTGGGACTGGAAACGTGCGGGAAACTACGGACAGGGCGCCGCCTCATCTTTTTGACCTTGTGGTCGGGATGGCTGGCTAGCCAGTCCTGAACCAGCTCGCTGTCTGACTTCATGCGGCCCTCTCAACTTTGATGAATCCCTTGGATACCTTTCGCTGCCAGATGGTTTTGATCCACTGGATCTGGGTGGGTTGTAATTCCTTTCCTTGGGAAATCTTCAGACAGCAGGAACCAAGGAATCCTCGTTCCCAGTCGGTTAAATGGCACTCGCTGATCTCTTCTAAAAGATGGACAGTGGAATTGACATCCATCTGGTGTGCGTTACTGCTGTTCATGTTGACTCCTTTCCTCCATACGCCGCAGCCTTCGCCTTTCACGGCTGGTCGTAGCCGGCTTCAGGTAGGGCTCGCAGTTCCTTAACTCAGTCTCTGTTGTCTTCAGCACGTAGCTAAGAATAGTTTCGGATGAATAAGGGAGTACTTTGTACCGAAGTTCATGAAATCGACTGAGGTATCCTTCAAACCATTCTGAGGTTATCGCAGCTTCACTTCCGACGGCTAAATGCACATGAATATCCGGACCATCCGGGAAAGCTTCGATCGCTAAAGCTGACGACATAATCTCTCCGTACCGATAGGACGCCATTCGCAGCATTATGAAAATCACATCTTTTACAACGTCCACAGATTTGCTGTTAGCTAATAACACATTCAACGTAATGAAAACTTTCCACGGAATTACTGAATTCAACCATGTTGCTTGAATTCGATTTAATTGTTGCGAACGATATGCCTGTGCTGCGTTCCTGTACAAGAGATCACTGTTAGGTTGGCTGCCTACGGCTAGCCTTTCACTTGATCGATCTATTCCAACCATTGCCCTGTAGCGTTCTAAGCTAGCTTTGTATTTGTCTGAGCTAGTCTGCATGATGGTTACCTCCTGATGATGATGCTTGAATGCTTCGCATGATCATCTATTATCCATTGGCTTAATCGTGTAAGTGTCCATAATTCCATGATGTTAACTGTTTCCATCCTGTAGACGCAGGATGAACGTTGGTGGTTCTTCGGCTGTACGTCCAGTCCCGGTTTATGCGGTCCGAGGCTGCCTATGCGGCAGGCTGAAGTCTGCAGTCGAGGTAGCGCCAATGACTTCCATCTGCTGAATTGTTGACTTTAAGGCTTGTAGAAAGGCGGCCATCTAGTGCTACCTGAAATCATTTTAGGAAAAGGCGATCGAAAAATAAACCCGTTGATCAACTTTATTTTGTCACTCTAGTTCACAGGAGTATAAAAATGATTTGCAACAAGAGAAGAGTTCATCCATACACACTTCCTGGCTACAAGCGCCTGAAAGGAAGTTAGGTAGCGACCGATGGCGGGCGGCTTGTAGCCAGAAAATGTTTCTAAGACAAATGTAACGCGATGTTAAGGTCTGCACCTCCCGCAGTCAACCTGTCATTTGGTTATACCGCTGGACGTTTGGCAGGAAAGTGAGGGGGGCGGATCGCCACCCCCCTTTGGATGGGTTATTTGGTGCCGGTGCGGATCCGGTCCCGCAGATTGGCTGCACGTTCTACCGCCGACACCGACTTACGTTCCGCCGCCGACTGAGGCTCCGCGGCGCGCCGCTTGGCTACCAGCCGGTGTGCGTATAGCTCCGGGTCCTCAGAGTCATGAAATGGGACGTCTTCTACGCTGGTGGTCTTAAGGAAGTCGTCGCCTTCCTTCTCCGTTGCGAACAGCATGAGATCGCCGTCCTTATCCCTGACGTAATCGTCGGTTGAGAAGTCCATCACGGCGAACGCATGGCTGACGAATTGAAATCGCGTCTCCAGGTAAGGCACGACCCAGTATCGATGTATGGTGCAAAGCGCGTCGTCAAGTGTCTGTTGTGGTTGTGGGTTTGTTGGTTCAGGCGGCTTGTTTTTCTTCCGCTGTTCTTCCGGCCTCATGACTTCCTCCTTTTCCTTTGCTTACCCTCTTTTTGTGCTTACTCTCTCCCGGCCCAAACGCAGCGCTCCATTCGTCGGCGAGCCTTCTACAGGCTTCAGCGATCACGAAAGTTTCCTTGCTGAGGTCTTCATAGCGAGCAGCCTCAGACAGGAGCCAGTCTCTAACCTCAACGTCAGAATGGATCATCATCCCTCCTCTTTAGATTTTGCGTCAGTCCAGTCCAAGATGTAACAGGTGTGAAGCTGACGCGCAACAACAATCAACCGACGTTGTAACTTCCCTTCGATGGGAACATATCTACGAGCTAACTCCTAGTAATGGATGTATCTGTGGCTAATGTACCAGGCCGTCCGTGTATTGGCCGTCAATATACGTACCGTAGGTAATGGCCGTCAATCTACATAGGCCGCCAATTCTGTGGCTTCGATTCTGTGGCTTCAATTCTGGCCGCCAATATACGTAGGCCGTCAATTCTGGCCGCCAATCCGTGGCCGTAGTCTGGAATACATGAACGGCCCGTACACCCCATGTAGATACCCAGAGATCCGCAGTTTGGCTACGTGCTAAAGCAATGTTTAAGCCCTCAATTGCTGCTGAGGATTTCAGTCCCAATTTGCCTTCAGTGGGAAAGGAAGGACTGTCGATACAGACCGTTGGCGAGGCGGCCATTAGAGCCAAGACTTTCAACGCTGGGAACTTCGTGCTGTAGTACAATTCACGTCCATGGATACTCAAGCGTTGCTAGAACAAGTCAAACAAGAAATCGTGCGCTTACAGAAGGTTGTGGATCTGCTAGAGGGCTCGACTACAGTCTCTAAGCGTAAAGGTAAACGTAAGCCGATGAGCGCTGAGGCTCGGGCGAAGATTGCCGCCGCCCAGCGGAAACGGTGGGCGAAAGCGAAGAAGTCAGAATAGTTTGGCTCCTTTTCCTCCAGGCCCTTTTGGTTTGCGCCACCAAAAGTCTACTTGGGCCGAGTCATTGCCATCGAAGGCAGATTTATCATCGGCAACGAAAGGAGTCCCGATGGAACAGTTAAGCAGAACCACGATAGCGGTTGTTCTACTGGCATGCTGTATTGCGCTAGGCCAGGACAAGAAGCCGGAACCCTCGCTAGATGAAACGAGCCAGTGGATCACAGCCAAGCTTGCTGAAGCTGGAAAGAAAGAGGGATACACCTTGTCGATGGTTCATCACTTCATTCACCACAGTCCGAAAAAGAAACAACAGCCAACAACGAATGATGAGGTGGCCAAAGGTTTTTCGACTGACTCAGAGGCCGTCAACAATGCCACGATAAATAATTGTATGTTGACATACAGCAAAATAACAACCCATTCGGATAATACGTTAGGAACGACTAACTATCGGTACGAGTATACAATCCCTTTGTCTAAGGTCGAAAAGCTCGACGTAGAGCATGTGCTACCCAAGCCCCCTACGGTAGAAAAGAAAGACAGCTTCTACACGACGCTGGATGAGGATCAGCTAGAGTCAACTACAACGTATTTCGGCGAAAGCTGGAATATTAACATTCACGCTCCAGTAATCGTCAAAACAACGACATCGGAGCCGGGAGTTGCTGGAGAGGCTGTTACCTCGAATCGCTACAGCTTGTCCAGTATTCCGTTTGGTCTACAACAAGAGACAAACGAGGACAATGCTAACCGATTGAAGAAAGCGTTGGAACATGCCGTGGAACTGTGCAAACAGAAACCTGAACCGTTCTAACCTAAAGACTGACGATGCAATATGCGGTTCTTCGAGACGTTTGTTTCCTTCACATATCACTCTTCTGGGATTGGTGTGATGATTGGTTTTTCTCAGAGTCAGCGGCACCTCTTGCATTGGTAACAGCTTCCATGGTTTTGTCGACTTCAAAACTGACTGAGCAGCTTAACGCATCGCTGTAGGTTATCGTGATCTTGCCGTCCTGCCAGAACAGGAATGGATTCTTTTCCGAAAATTCCGCTGGGCGAATCTCTTTACCGTTCACGAAATGCGTTTCTTTCGGCTCTCCATATTTCTCTTTCAGCATGTCGAGAATTTGATAAGTCTGGCAATCCTCGGCGCCGATTGTCGTGAACATCAAATTGAATAGTGCGTCATTGTAGAAA
Source organism: uncultured Acidobacteriota bacterium (assembly GCA_963719865.1). Lineage (GTDB taxonomy): Bacteria > Acidobacteriota > Terriglobia > Terriglobales > Acidobacteriaceae > Sulfotelmatobacter. Next base: position 174,807 of record CAVRDS010000054.1, read on the forward strand.
TGTGCTTGAACCGACACCGGCATTCCTGCGTAGGTGATCTGGGCCGGTTTGCCTTTCATATACTCGGTATCAACAACGACGCACATCTTTGAGCCCGATGCAGGGAACGTCTCATCTGGCAGATTAAATCTACAGCTGGGATTGTTCGCCAGAAACGGCGCGAGAGATTCCCCCATGATTTCTTTCTTCACGTGAGAGAAGTCAGGTTTCGGCTGTTGTTCCGAGACGCTAGCTTGACGTTTTGGTTGTTGTTCCGAGACGCCACGTTGACAAGCAATCGCCGCGACTATAATCAACGTCACCGCGACTAAAAGTGCTTTCATATAGATTTACCTTTGACTAGGTTGTTCTCCGCGTATCCTTATTCGCGGCGGGGCAGATCACGGGTAAGCCGATCATACGCTCTTGTTTGCGGCAGTGCCGTGACCGGTATCACTGGTTCGCGGTGATTCCCGTGGTGCACCTTATGCGTGACTGGCGGGCAGCGTCGTAGAACGTTATATTAGACCGCTGGCCCAACCCCAACATGGCGCAGAGTCTAACGGTAACTGAATTCGTCGCACGATGGCAGAACTGTGCTCTTTCTGAACGAGCCGCAGCACAATCCCATTTCATCGACCTCTGTAACGTTCTTGGTCAGCCCAGTCCGGCAGCGGTTGATCAGGAAGGCGATACGTACACCTTCGAGAAAGGTGTCAAAAAAAATCTCGGCGGAGATGGCTTTGCTGATGTCTGGATGCGCGGATACTTCGCCTGGGAATACAAAGGAAAACACAAAGACCTGAACGCAGCGTATGCGCAACTTCTACAATATCGGGAGGATCTGGAAAACCCTCCACTCCTGGTTGTTTGCGACCTCGACAAGTTCGAAGTCCACACCAATTACACCAATACCCAAAAGAAAGTATTTGCTTTTGATCTTGCGGACCTGATACCGAACAAACCTACCCCAACCTGCTCTCTGCCTCCGCTGGAGATCCTGCGCGCTCTCTTCACCGATCCAGGAAGGCTTAAACCGGGCCAGACCACGGCGGAAGTTACCGAAGGAGCCGCAGCCCAGTTCTCAAAACTAGCTGAAAGTCTTCGTTCCCGCGAAGTCCCGTCCGAGCGCGCTGCCCATTTCCTAATGCGGCTGCTGTTCTGTCTGTTCTCCGAAGACATCGGTCTCTTACCCGCCAAACTGTTTAGCCGACTGGTACACGCTCACATACAAAAACCGACCGAGTTTACGAAAAAGTTAAAACAGCTGTTCAGCGCAATGTCGGGCGAAGGAGGCGGCTTCGGGGAGCATGATATCGCTTATTTCAACGGTGGACTATTTTCAGACGACGAAGCTTATGAACTCACGGTAAACGATCTAGCCGTGCTTGCCCTATCGTCCGAACTCGACTGGTCCAGCATTGAACCCGCCATTTTCGGTACCCTGTTTGAGCGGAGTCTCGATCCCGACAAGAGATCGCAACTGGGAGCGCACTATACGAGCGAGGCCGATATCCGCATGATCGTCGAGCCGGTGTTGATGATACCGCTGCGACGGCGCTGGGCCGAGGTACGCAAGCAGGCAGAGGCCATCGTCGAAAAATCCAAGACTCAGCAAAAAGCAGGCCAAACCAAGTCCCGCAAGGCACTTTCAGAGCTGCTAAAGGGTTTCGCCGCCGAACTTTCGAAAATAAGAGTGCTCGATCCCGCCTGCGGCAGCGGCAACTTCTTGTACGTTGCCCTGAAAGCAGTTCTCGATCTCGAAAAAGAAGTCAGCGTTTTCGCCACGGCCAACGGCCTCTCCGGTCTCCTGCCGCTCACCAGCCCTGAGCAACTGTATGGCATCGAGACTAATATCTACGCTCACGAACTCGCGTCGGTAGTCGTCTGGATCGGCTACATCCAGTGGCAGCACGACAACGGATTCCCGTTCGGGTCGCAACCAATCCTCCGTCCACTCAAGAACATCAAGCGCATGGACGCGGTGTTGGCCTACGATGAAAACGGCTCGCCAGTGGAACCGGCATGGCCCGAAGCAGCCACAATCATCGGGAATCCGCCATTTCTTGGGGACAAGAAGATGCGTGAGGGGCTGGGCGACAAATATGTTGACGACCTGCGCGGGCTGTACAACGACCGCATTCCCGGCGGAAGTGATCTTGTCTGTTACTGGTTCGAAAAGGCCCGCCAGATGATCGAAGATGGTGCGACTAAACGCGTGGGTCTTCTTGCGACTCAGGGCATTCGGGGCGGTGCGAATCGCGTGGTTCTTGAGCGGATTGCGGACAGTGGCGGAATCTTTTGGGCAGAATCAGATCGGGACTGGATTTTGGACGGCGCAGCCGTTCACGTGTCGATGGTCGGATTCGACGGCGGGATAGAAAGTCAGTATCAGCTTAACGGCGAAGCGGTGTCGTGTATCAATCCCGATCTGACAACTGGATCGGATGTCACGGGTGCAGAAGTCCTGCTCGAGAATACTGGCCTTGCCTTCATTGGAACACAAAAAGGGGGAAAATTTGATATATCCAAGAGTGATGCGGATGCGATGCTCAAGGCTCCGATGAATCCGAACGGGCGCGGCAATTCCGAAGTCGTTCGTCCGTGGATTAATGCGTCCGACTTAACAGGTAGAGGTCGAGGGAAATGGATCATAGACTTCGGAACCGAGATGAGCGAGAAAGATGCCGCCATGTACGAGCTCCCGTTCGAGTACGTGGTCAAACAGATTAAGCCAAAACGTCTGAGCAACGCTGACCGAGATGGTAGCAATCTGACATGGTGGCGACACCAACGTCCACGTCCCGAAATGCGCCTTGCCTTAGTCGGCAAGACCAGGTTTATCGTCACACCGAGGCACTCGCGGCACCGCATCTTCCAATGGCAGTTGCCAGAGATGATACCCGACAGTGCGTTGGTAGTTTTTGCGAGAGATGACGATTACTTCTTCGGTGTCCTGCAGTCCAGAGTGCATGAGATTTGGACCAGGAGGAAAGGGACGCAGGTACGTGAGGCGGAGAGCGGATTCCGATATACTCCCACCTCGACTTTCCAGACTTTTCCCTTTCCATGGCCACCGGGAGGGGAGTCGAAGGACGATCCGCATGTTGAATCAATCAAGGCAGCTTCCCGCGAGCTCGTGAGGCGGCGCGATGCTTGGCTCAATCCACCCGGTGCCTCTGGAGTGGATCTAAAGAAGCGGACATTAACAAACCTGTACAACGAGAATCCCACTTGGCTGCAGGATGCCCACCACCAACTAGACGAGGTGGTCTTCGCGGCGTATGGCTGGCCGAAGGACCTGACTGACCAAGAGATCCTCGCGCGACTTCTGCAATTGAATGAGCAACGTTACGCGCAACAGAAGTCACCGGTTCTGATCGGCGAATAAGAACGAGCCAGAGATTGACTCTGTAGAATAAGGGGCGACCTTTTTTATTTCAGGTCGTGAATCGCCTTGCGAAGTTCTTCGGCAGGGCACATGCTCGCCCATCTCCCGACGCCCATTCCAGTAGGTTGGATCTCGTAGCAGAACTCCAAATCTTCCTCAAACCATTTCCACCGATCCAGCTTATCCCAGTACGGAATTCTGCAGACCATGACCCAATTTGTCGATGGGCTTACGTTAGCCAGAATTGGATTTTTTAATTGTGCAACAACCTTCGGATTGATGGAGGGCGGAACATTCATTTCTAGAATTTCTTGCTGATCCGGAGCGATCATCGAAAACCGAAAGAAATCTGGTTTTGTGTCCATCACCTTCGTGATCTTTGCCGTTCCGGGATTCAGGAAGGCTCCAGCGGCGCACCAAGCATCCCCCAGTTGGGCAGCCCTGCCTTTGTTCGTTATCTTAGTCTTGACGATATCGCCAGTCACGGTCGCATCCGATTCGTACAGCGTTGGTCCACTTCCCCGAAATGCCAGGTAAGTGAAGACCAGACCGATCACTGCGATAGCGAAACCAAGAAACCATCGATAAGACTTGTCCGATGACTGTGCGGCAGCGGCTTTCTTTTTCTTGTTAGCTGACATTCGGCAACCATTCTACCCCACCTCTCGAATTTGAATCCTTTATAACTCCCCAAATACAAGGTTTGTCGTCCCATTGAATCCCATTAAACTTATTATAAATAAAGGGACTTAGGTCCTTTTCCCTAAGGAGGAAGTTAATGGAGGATGGAAGATTTTCGGTTTGTCGCTACCGGGAAGATGGCAGTAACGACTATATCCGGCAGTCAGTCAACCTGGATCAGGCGGTAGAGGCTTTCTGTCGCTGTATCCACCAATGTCCACAAGTCGTGGTCAGTGATGGTGATCGTAGAACCTTGGTGTGGACTTTAGAGGGAGGTTTCAGGAAAGGGTGCTAGTGTACCTACTCCTAAATCAAGTCAATGGTAAGGCTTATGTCGGCCAGACAAGGCATTCCACGTTAGACAAGAGATGGTCCCCCTCACTAACCAACTGCACTAACCCCCACCTGAGAAACGCAATCGCCAAGTATGGAGCAGGGGTATTCCGTCGGGAAATTCTGGCATCCACCTTAATCCAGCGGGAAGCCGATCTGCTGGAAAAGTTCTTCATTCTGATCTACCAGACTACAGATCGGCGATTTGGATACAACCTGCAGTCCGGAGGTCGGCAGGGACCAGGTCGTCATATTGAAGATGTCAAGGAGCGCATACGGGAAAAGATGAAGAGGGTATGGGCGGAAAGAAGTGAAAGGGAACGCTGGGAATTCCAGCTGGCCGCCAAACTCCGGTGGCTTAGTTATGGAGAGGATGAGCGGGAGAGGATCAGCGGGAACATCACCAAGTCCCTTATCGGCAAGCCACGAACGGACACCGTCTGGAACAAAGGTCTGTCCGTCAATAAGAAGAAGCCATCGGCTCGAAAAGGCCGACAGTTCGGTCCGCAACGGAACCCCTGCCAGTCGTGGGGACCGAAGTCACCTGAACACAGACAACATATCTCGGAGGCTCTGAAGATGTACTTCGCACGAAAGCGTGAACTTCCACCAAAGAAGCCCTGCGTCGGTACCAAAGATGCCGGGACCGGATATCCAGAAAGATTAGCAAGGCCGGCGGATCGAAAGGAAAGAAGAGCATCACTGGCGCTGAATGAGGTCGAACAGGCCAAGCGCCAGCTCAAGGAAATCAAGGAGAGGCTGGATGCTCTCAAGTTCGAACTTCAAGGAGGCTGCGTATGGTGAATGTGCCGCGTATCGTCGAAGCTGTTTTGGCTGCCTGTGGAGCGATGAAGTTCGCGCATGAATGTTTCGAGGTGCTCGTTCATGTTTACAAGATTGCCAGAAGGCTCAGATAGCAGGAGGATGCTTATGGTAAGCATGATCGAAGTAAAATCACGCAACCTTGACGCGATTGGATATGATCTGAGGAGACACAGCCTGTACATTCGATTCATTGGCAATAAGCTGTACCGATACAAGAAGGTTCCTGCCCTCGTCTGGATAGGATTACAGCTGGCTAGCAGTAAAGGAAGCTTCTTTCAAGAGTGGATCGTAGGAAACTTCGACTACGAACGGGTGGACGAGCAGACTTCAACACCACGTAGGAGAAATCTGGTTACTGGGTAGTACTGGCTCGGTAAGATGGTTACCGGGTAAGAGTTACGGTATATCATGTAATGAGGAACCAGTACCATGTCAAAGCTGGAAGAGCAGATATACAGCAAACAGATATCCACAACGTTAACCAGTAACCAGTATCAAAAGTGGCAGCAACTTATGTAAACAAGAAAAGAAGATCAGCTTCATCTTGTTACGGGAAGTAATTCTGGCAGTACTGGATAGTAACCATCCATCTGAAGAATCTAAATCTGATACAGATCAGGCGGAAATGAAAAGCTAGAAGAAAGAGATAGTAACCATTTCTGATGATTTCTACATTCAGATCGAAAGAGACCACCGACGTGGATACAGTCTAAACTTTCAATTAACTCCATATCATGTCAGTGTTTTTAGGAGGTTCGACAGATGGACGGATACAGTAAAAATGCGCACCTTTTAGGATGGGCATGGGTTTGGATACCCTACTGGGTTACATGGGCGAGATTCGCCTTGCTCTTGGTCGCTACGTGTGTTCTGCTAGCCGCCTTGGCTGACTTCTTCTTCCCCGTCTCTGGTTTAGCAGCGGGTGCTGGTACCGGAGCCGGTGCTGCTACTACTGGGGCTGCTGCTTTCTTGCTGCTGGGACGACGTACAATCTGCTCTGTCGGTAACACCTTGAAGCTGTTAGCTCCTAAGTACTCCAGGACTCCATCTCCGTAAGCAGTCTTACCTCTGGGGACGAGCTTTCCATCTTCCTCTCTCTTGTAAGCACAATCACTAGGGTAGACTCCTTTGGTCGATGTGGGATCAGCTAGCTTGACCAGTTCGTGAATCTGCTCTGCGGTCAAGGTTGCTCCGACGTGTTGACGTGTGGCTTTCTCGATTCTGCTGCTATTTGATTCTGACATTGTAATCTCCTGTGGACTTTAAGGACTTATGTGTCCCTTATCCATACCCGTATTTTATAAAGACTCCATTCCTCGTCCTAATTAAGTCCCCTTGGACATGCTTGGCATCTTAGTAGGTTAGACTTTATTTTTAACTAGGCAGGAATCTGCCATTTTACCAGTTGAATCTATTAGGTAGCAGGAGCTATTAGGTAGCAGAAGAGCAGGAGACACACTCAGGATTCTGATCACTCATCCGAACACGAGGATACTATCGATAACTCTGAATTTGAGGATGCTGAGGTGGGAGGAGGGGTCCGTTATAAAGCTGGGGTTTCCCGCGGGCCGTGGCAAACCGCTTGAGCGCCGTAGCAAATTTCGCCAGCGCCTCCAGCGGCGGATACTCACAAAGATAAGCGAACGCCAGCCGCACGTGATCCGCATGATGGAAGCCGTCGCCGGGCAGGGCATCGGCCTCAAAACGCCGGATCAGTTCTTCATTCGTCATGACCTGAGACCTTGAAACTCTCACTTCCCCAGGGCAATCGCGAACGCCGCCGCCGCATAGATCACCAGATTTCCCACTCCGTACAACCCGTGCAGCAGATGAATCAGAATCGCCATCACAAACACCGCCAGCAGCAGCCACGCCCCGCGCACCGCCGTTTGCGGGATCAACAGCAGAATAGACCCCACAATTTCCCCGAATCCCACAATCATCCGCACCAGCCCGGGCATGTGCGTTCGCGCGAAATCATGCGCCGCGCCCGGCAGCACGAACATCACTGCCTCGATCAGAACCACCACTCCCAGCGACCATTGCAGCACCGTCAATCCAAATTTCGTTTGCAACCCGCTCATCGGTTCTCCTCTCGGGCACTCCGCGACCATGTGACGAAGCTTCAGCTTTTCGAACTGCGCCGCGACTTGGCTTTGATTTCCTTCAGCCGGTGGCTCGCGCTAGAATCCAGATCGAGGTCGTAGAACTTCTTTAGTTCCCGGATCCGCTCCAGCGACGCCGCGCTGAACGGAGTCTTCCCGTCAAAGGCATGCAGCACGATCCCTTCCAGTACGTCTCCCAGCGTCATATCGTGATACTCCGCAAACGCCTTGAGCACTTTCAGGATGCGCTTCTCCATCCGCACCCCGGTCTGCACCCGTTCCACTTCAAAGATACGGTCGCTCATGTGTACCAATGTACCACAGTACCAAGATACAAACCAGAGGAGCCGGCCCTTCACCGTCGGCGGAAAACCTCGCAAATCGATCCGGCTTCTGCCCTGGATCCTCTGGAGAAAACCCGGCGTCCTAGAGCGCATAATGGACGAACTACGCAAGGGAGGCGGAAATGAGAGACTTCCTCGCCGGAATTCTCGCCGCGCTGCTCGTGCTCGCCCTCGGCAGCTGGCTCTACTTGAAGCTGGGCTACGCGGATCTGCGCTCGAGTGTTCCGCCCTCCTGGTTCGAGTCGCAACTCGCCGCCGTCGCCCTCCAGGCATCTGCTGCGCGTTACGCGCCTCCGCAACCCAATCCAATTCCGGCAACGGAGGCCAACCTGCTCGATGGCGCGCGCCTGTATCGGGACAAGTGTGCCGACTGCCACGGTCGGCCCGACAACCCTGTGAGCGATTACGGTGCGTCTTTTAGCCCCCGGGTGCCCCAATTCATGCAGGCTCATCCCCGCCTGCCCGAAAACCAGAATTTCTACATCATCAAGTACGGGGTGCGCCGGTCCGCCATGCCCGCCTGGGGAAATATCATGGCTGACAGCGAGATCTGGCAGGTCGTCACGTTCCTCGCCCGCCTCGACAACCTGCCGTCCTCGGTGCAGCAGGAACTCCACCGGCCCGCGGGAAGCAATCCCTGATCGAAGCGCTCGCGCGTCCGTCGAGCCGCTAAATTTGCGCTCCCATGTATACTTGGCCCGCCTCGATACGAACCCTTGGGGATCTGGCCACGCTCACCTTATCTCGAGGCCCAGGAGAACAACTATGACAAAAACGCTGTCGCGTTGTCTGATTGCTGCCGTTGTGTTGACTGCTGTCTGCCTGCCCTGCTTCGCCCAACAAGGAAACCTCCGCACCGTTTTGTTCGTTAGGCTCAAGCTGGACCAGCAGGACAACTGGAAGGCTGCTGTCAAGGACTTGGTAGCGTTGCACAAAAAGGCCGGGAGCGATCAGCAATTTACCATCTGGGAGTCGCAGACCGGGCCGGTCGAGTTCGCCGTCGTCTGGTATTCCGCCAAATGGAAGGATATGGGAGAGAATGATCCGAAATTGAAATCTTCCGCTGCCGACCTGGCCGGGATTTTTTCCCGCCTCAATGGGCAGACCGAAAACATGAACATGTGGATCGACGAGATGCAGCCTGACATGGCGATCTCCTCCAAGGAAATCCCCACCATGGTGCGGACTGGGAGGACTCGCGTCGTGCCTGGCAAGATGGACGAACTCAAGGCCGTCTTCCGCGAGGAGATTGTGCCAGCGATCAAGAAATCCGGAGCCACGTCCTTCGGAGTTGCGGTCGCCCGCTACGGCACCCCGAGCAACGAAATTCACAGCTATTTGGGATTGAGCGGATGGGCCGATCTGGATGGTCCCATCGGTACGGAAAAGGCAATGAGCCCCGCCGAACACAAGGCATTCATAGCCAAACTCCAACCGTTGGTCGAGAGCACGGAATGGACCATCTGGAAGTACCAACCCGACCTGAGCTACATCCCCGCAGCAAAGTAGTAGGGGATAGAAGCAGTAAATGGAAGTAGTAGGGGATGCCCCACTCTCGTCGCGCAGTTTGCGACAGGGTGGGGATTTTGATCTTGCCTCTTCAACCCAAGCTCAAGAATTAGTGCGTGCCAAGTAGCGCAGCGGCAGGATTGTAGCGCCGGCGTCCCGCCGGCTGTCGCGGGGGCGTCTCGCCCGCGTCTACACACCTGCAAATTCCTCCGCCAACGCCAGCCAATCCGAAAACATTGTTTATAATCTGCTTTCCATCACTCCTGTAAAAGCAAGCCCCGGAACGGGCGGAAGAATAGCTAGAGGATCGCATTGGCACTCGACGAACATATCTATAATCTGCGCCGCGAAAAGCTGAAGCAAATTGAAGCTCTCGGCCAGCCCACTTACCGCAGCAAATACGAATTTACCCACACGGTTCCGCAGATCTGGGAGGCGTTCGATAAGCCCGCCGAGGAACTCGACCAGAACCGCGTCAACGTCCGCGTCGCCGGACGCATCATGGCCATTCGCCTCATGGGCAAGGCCGGATTCGCCCACGTCCAGCAGGGCGGCAAAAAGCTGCAGATCTACGTCAAGAAAGATGCTGTCGGCGAAAAAGGTTTCGAGCTCTACAAGTTGCTCGATCTCGGCGACCACATCGGCGTTAGCGGATATTTGTTCCGCACCCGCACCGGCGAGCTCAGCGTCCACGTCGAAGAGATCACCTTCCTCAGCAAAGATCTTCTGCCGCTGCCCGAAAAATGGCACGGGCTCACCGATGTCGAACTGCGCTATCGCCAGCGCTATGTCGACCTGGTGATGAATCCTGAAGTGCGCGAAGTTTTTCTGAAGCGCACTAAGTTGGTCCAGTCGATGCGCCGCACCTTCGACTCGCACAACTTCATCGAAGTCGAAACGCCGATGATGCAGCCCATCGCCGGCGGCGCCGTGGCGCGTCCGTTCGTTACCCATCACAACACGCTCGACATGGATCTCTACCTCCGCATCGCGCCTGAGCTTTACCTGAAGCGCCTGGTCGTCGGCGGCCTCGACCGCGTCTACGAGATTAACCGCAACTTCCGCAATGAAGGCCTGGGATGGCGCTGGAACCCCGAGTTCACCATGCTCGAGGCGTATCAGGCCTACACCAATTACGAAGGCATCATGAACCTCACGCAGGAGGCCATCACCGAAGCTGCCAAAGCTGTTAATGGAAGCCCCAGGTCGAAGTGGACGAGAGTGGAAGGCGGAAAAGAAGTCGTGGAAGAACTCGACTGGTCGAATTGGCAGCGTATGACTATGCGCGAAGCCATCATCAAATTCTGGCCGGATAAGGCGGGGACCAAACCACAGCTCGACGAGTTTTCCATACCGGAGCTAGTTGGGGATATGGTCAACCGGCTTTGGAGCTCGGGTTTTAGGCCTGCCTATGACGCAGTCAAGGAGGTGGGCGCGACGGTGGCAGCGATTTTCGAAGCCGTCGCCGAAGAGCACCTGACACAGCCGACGATCATCTACGAATTCCCCACAGCCGTCTCGCCGCTCTCCAAGCAGAAGCCCGACGAGCCCGACTGGACCGAACGCTTCGAGATCTATGCCGGACAGATGGAAATCTCTAATGGCTTCAGCGAACTCAACGATCCCGAAGATCAGCGCCGCCGCTTCGAGGCCCAACTGAAAGAGCGCGAGCGCGGCGACGAGGAAGCCCACCAGATGGACGAAGACTACATCCGTGCCCTTTCCTACGGCATGCCTCCGGCCGGTGGCGTCGGCATCGGCATCGATCGCCTCTGCATGCTACTCACCGACTCGCACACCATCCGCGACGTAATCCTGTTCCCGCTGCTTCGCCCGGAGAAAATCACCACCACCGAGGATGCAGAGAACACAGAGGGCAAGAAATAGAAATCAGAACCCGAAAGACGCGAGCCAAGGAATAGGTTTTTGTGGGGACAGCCGCCCTCGGCTGTCCAGCCGCAAAGCGGCGAAAGGGCCGGCTTCAGCCCCGAGGACGCCGCACCTTCCAATGCACTCCCGCCAGTGCCTGCCGGTTTCTATACTTTCGACATCAGTTTGGGCTCTGTAATGGGCGGCGCTGCTGTAGTGTCCGGTAAGCCCTGGGGACACTGGGTCGGCGGCGCTTTGCCTTTATCGGGGAAAGACTATCGGGATGTCTTCTTCGCGCCGGTCGCGTTGGTTTTCTCGGACGCGGTGCGTGGCGGAATGTACGGTGGCTGGTCTGGGTTGAAATTTGTGCTCAGGTAATCGATCAGAGCGTCATGATCGCCCGCCTCAACCACGGCTCCCCACTTCACCATCTTGTCACCTTCCTTGCTCCATGCGGCTTTGCTAAGTCGCTGCTGCAGGATGATCCGGGCTTCGTGACATTCAGTGCAGGTAGTCGTGGCCTTGGCCTGCATGGGGCCGGGCGGTAGGTCCTCGGTAGCCTTCACCGAAGCGGGCCTCTGGCCGAACGCGTTGACTTGAAACACTGCGGCCACCAATAACACGGTCGCTAACAGCATTGCAGACGCCGTGGCTGCATACGGAACGCCAAATCTCCGTGTTGAGTTTTTGTTTTTACGCGACATGGATTCTCACCTGGTCGACGGCATTGTAGAGATAACCGCTCGGGTTCCACGCGGGCGTGGCAGGCTGAGTCCGTCCCTGGCTGTCGGTGGCACGCGAGAGGATGGTGTAGTCGCCACCTTTAGCTTTCCACTCATAGCTCCAGAGGCGCCATGCATAATGCGCCTGTTCGTGTCCGAGACTGGCGGAATTCCAAGTCGCGCCACTATCGGTCGAGATCTCAACTTTCACGATATCGGCCTCGCCCGCCCATGCCGCTCCATGCACCACAACTGTGCCGGCCCTTAGGCGGGCGCCGTCAAGCGGGCCCGCGATCACCGACTTCACCGTCAGAGCTGTGAGCGGATGCGTGTCTTCCGGCCTTACAGCCTCCCCCGGCCTCACCGGCTGGTTGGGAAAGCGATATCCCGGATTCATGAAGTTTCCCACGAACTCCGATTCCAGAACTTTGATCTCGGTGAGCCACTTGCACGACGCGGCGCCAACCCATCCGGGCATAAGCGCTCGCGCGGGGTAGCCGTGATGTTTGGTCAGCGGCGCGCCGTTCATGTGTGTGGCGATCAGCGTGTCGGAGTCGAGAGCTTTCTCGATCGGAATGCTGCGGATGAAGGGAGGCACTTTACCGGGAACTTCGTCGAGTCCCCGGAACATGATGTGCTTGCCGGTGGGTTTCACGCCCGCACGTTGCAGAACGTCGCGCAGCCGCGGTCCTGAAAAGCGAGCCGTTCCCACCGCGCCTTTGCCCCACTGGACGCCGGGAACTTGCGGGCGGAGCAGGCCGCGCCCGTTGCCCGCGCACTCGAGAGTGTTGACGACGGAATGGATTTCGAGCTTCGACAACTCCGCCAGCGTAACCGTCAGCGGCTTCTCCACTTCGCCGCCAATCGTGAGTCGCCAGTCTTCGGCACTGAGTTCGCTGGGTTCATGCATGTGATTGCGCACGAAGAAATGCGGGACTGGAGTCAGCCAGCGGTTGAAGTATTCGACGGGCGATTCGAGGTCGACGAAGCGAAAGGAGCGGACGATCATTCCGTCCTCGCCGGGGACGTCAATTGAATTGCTCTGCGCTGCGGACATCGCCCAGGAGAGCAGAGACGGACTGGCATTCATTGCGAAAGCGGCGGCTCCGACTTGCCGGAGGAAGTTGCGTCTTGAAGTCATAAGGAGGTTTTGTGACGCGTTTGGAACTTGTGGGGATAGATTAGCATTGTCGTCGGGGTTCCCGTCATCTTGGCTCTGGAAAATGGGCCGTTACCGTTCGGAAACACCGTGCGGTAGCGGCCCTTACTATTGGAGCCCAGATACTTTTCTGGGATCCAGCGGGTTCGTGGTCAGAACTGAAGCTGGACGCGGCTCATCAGCACGTTCTCGCTGTGCAGAGGAGTGCTCGAGCCCGGCGCCATTCTGAATCCTGTGTGCTCATAGTCGGTCATCAGCTTGATGTCCCGGTTCAAATACCAGTTCACGCCGATGCCTTGCTCCTCCGCAAACCGCGGGGCTGTCGCCGGATTCGCAAACCGCGGAAACGCATCTCCATCGATGCGCACTTGACTGTAGCGCAGCGCCAGCTCCACCGCTCCCATATGACGGAAGCCGCGGTTGGGCTCGAACGAATTCCGCGCGTGAATCCTGCCGTAGCTGTTCTTCTCTCCGGTCAGCAGCACCGACCCTTCGACCTGCCAGGCCTCATTCCGCACTCGGCCCGTGATGCCTTTGTTCAGCACCTCCTGCGAAGAGAGCACGTATTCGCCCATCGCCCCGAAGGGTCCGGCGTAGTAGTAGGCCTGTGGCTCGAGCCGGTTGTGTTGGCCGTCCGCTACGGCGCTCGACGAGTATTTGAAGAAGGTGGTCTGGCCCATGGTCTTGAGGCCGGCAATCGTGCCGTGTTGATCGCCCTCGGAACCGCCCACTCCCAGCCCGAACTGACGGATAGCGCTGATGCTGGTTGTCGCAAAGGGATGAAAAAATACCCGGGCCGCCGCTTCGTTGGCCCACGCCCACTGGGTGAAGACGCCGTTCGATCCGTCACTCGATCCATCGAAATATCCGGCGGCATACGAGATCGAATCGGAGAACAGCGAGCCCGAGAGTTGCGCTCCGATGTAGCGCAGAGGCACCAGATCGGAGGCGAGCGAGCGTTCTGCAAAAGTCAGGTCGCGATCCTGCCGCAGCACTTCCAGTCCGATCGGTTCCTTGAACTTGCCCACGCGCAGCTTGGCGAAGGGCAGGGCTTTCAATTCGAGGAAGGCTTCCTGGATCTGCGGATTGTTCTGTCCGAAATCCGGCATGAAGCGGAAATCGACGTTGCCCAGTACCGTGCCTTCGAACAATGGCCGAATGCGGCGGAACAGGAACGTATCGAGCTCTTGGCCATGCGTATTCGAAGAGAACATGCGGTCATCGGCCTGCGTGTAGCCGTGCAAATGAAGCTGTGTAGCCTTGTCTTCAGTTAAGATCCAAAAGCCGTCCTGGCGAAATGATACTGGGCCGTATTGGCCCGCCGATTTCACCGTCGGCTGCACCGGCGACGGCAGCGGGCTGCCTGACACCGCACTGAACGAGGCTGGCGAAGTGTTGGTACTTAGATATGCCTGGGTTGGGTCTGCAGTCTGCGCGCCGGCGAAAGTTGCGAACGCCGTCAGAATCAATGCTGATAAGAGAACGGTAGCTTTCATGGATATCCCTGCCTTATGGAGTCTGGTCATTGCGGGGGAAAGAAATCTTTGTGATATTAGTAATACTATTAACTTAGTCGAGATTCGTGCCATTCCATTTTTCCTTTTCACGACTGCTGGTTGATTTCCGGCGGAAGACGGACAGCCTGTCCCGCCAATCTTCTAAGTGGCGGGCGTCAGCCCCCACTTGTTTTGCAGATGGCGTTCCATACCTTTGAAGACGATGCCGTCGACTATGTAGCCGATGGCGATGATCAAGAACATGACGGCGATCACGGCACTCATGTCGTTCAGATCGCGTCCCATCATCAGCACCTGTCCGAGGCCAAGACTGAGGTAAAGCATCTCGGCGGTGATCAGCGAGCGCCACGCGAAGGCCCAGCCTTGCTTCAGACCGGTCACGATAAACGGCAAACTGGCTGGCAGTAGCACGTACCAGAACAGTTTGAATCCTTTAGCTCCGAGATTGCGTCCGGCTTGGCTGTAGATTCGCGGCATCTGTTTGCGGCCGTCTTCCATGGCGAGCGTGACCGAGAGCAGCGATCCCATGATCACGACGAACAGGATCGCGTTCTGACTCAGCCCAAACCAGAGCAGAGCCAGAGGCCACCAGCAGATGCTGGGCAGGCTCTGCAGGCTGACCAGCAGGCCTCCCATGGTTTCTTCGAGGAACTTGTTGCTGGCCACGCCGAGACCGAGAATCATGCCCAGCAGCACCGAGATCCCATAGCCGATCACCACACGCTGCAGGCTGACGCGGATCGCGATCCCGTAAGTGTGGTCGGCAAAGCCATTGTGGAGAGCTTCGGCGACGCCCCATGGCGTCGGGAATAGATACGGTGGCCAGATTTTCAGTTCGGCGAGCACGGTCCACAGGCCAAACAATCCAGCGTAAAAGATGACGTAGCGCGCCGCGCGTTTCATGCAGTTACTCCCGGCTCGATGCGCGGCTTGACGCCGCTTCTGTATTCCGCTTCGAGCGAGCAATTAATTTCTTCGCGCAACTCATCGAGGACTGCGCGCGCGGCGAGCGCGACCTGCGGATCTTCCAGGCTTCTTGGCCGCGGCAAGTCGACGGGAAATTCGCTTTTCACCCGCCCCGGACGAAACGTGAGCAGGACGACGCGGTCGCCCAGGCGCACCGCTTCGCGCACGTTGTGCGTGACAAAAATGATGGTGCGTCCGGTTTCGCTCCAGATGCGCTCGAGTTCATCGTGCAGCAGGTCGCGGGTTTGCGCGTCGAGGGCGCCAAAGGGTTCATCCATCAGAAGAACGTCCGGTTCGGTGGCCAGCGCACGGGCGATGGCCACGCGCTGTCGCATGCCGCCCGAAAGTTGGTGAATGAAGCTACCTTTGAATTTGGCGAGATGCACGAGTTGCAGATAGTGCAGCGTTCTTTGCCTCCGCTCGGCCTTGGGCACGCCCTTCATCTTCATGCCGAATTCCACGTTCTGGCCAACCGTGAGCCAGGGGAAAAGGCCATGGTCCTGGAAGATAAGAATGCGATCGGTGCCGGGACCCTGGACAGGCTTTCCGTCCACAAGGATTTCTCCGGAAGTGGGCGCCTGGAGCCCCGCTACGAGATGCAACAGCGTGGACTTGCCGCATCCGGAGGGGCCGACGATGCAGACGAATTCTCCGGCGCGGACTTCGAGATTGATGTCGTCGAGAGCGAGAAGTCGTTCGCCGTCCTGCGTGCGATAGCTGAGGCAAATGTCACGCAGTCCAACTTTGGAAATCTCCAATGGGAAAGGGCGATTCACCTCCCGCACCCGGATTGGTCTGATCTTCTCGTTCGGCCCCGCAACATCGGCGCGAAAAGAGGACTCGACCGAAACCGCAGCCCGCTGCGCAACGCCTGTTGCGTTTAAGTTCATTGAATCGCCTTTCGGTTCTTCTCCGCGAGAACCTGGTTGAGAAGCGCGAGATCGTACAGACCAGACAGATCGGGCATGGTGCGGCCGAGGAAGCCATCTGCAAAAGCTTGTTCCGCAGCAGTACTCAGTGCAGCATGTAATGGATCGTACGTGACCTGCATGCGTGAGAACGCTTCGTCGAGAACGACAGAGGGAAGCGCCTTGCCGGTCTCGCGTTGAATTTGCTGGTTGAGCAGTTGCTTGGCTTCAGACCTATTGGAATTGATCCAGTCCGTCAGGTCGACGTTGGCGCGGATCCAATTCTTTACCAGATCGGGATGTGCTTTCAGGAATTTGGTGTTGACCACCAGCAGGCCGATGACAAACTGGCCGTTGGGCCAGAGCGAGCGCTCGTCCATCAACAGGCGGCCGTTACCTTCGTGGATGAGTCGCGTGGCCCACGGTTCCGGAGCCCACGCTGCATCGAGATCCTTCCTGAGAAAAAGAGTGAGCTGATCCGGATTGGCCATGGGCACGATCTGTACGTCGCCGCCTTTGTCGTTAGTCTTCAAGTCGTGATTCTTGAGCCAATTGCGCAGCGCAACGTCTTGCGTGTTGCCGAATTGCGGAGAGGCGACGCGCTTGCCGTGAAAGTCTTCGGGCTTGTTGATGCCCGAATCGTTGCGCACGATCAGCGAAGCTCCGCCGCTAGCGGCGCCGGCGACGACGCGAAGGGCCTCGCCGTTGGAGCGGACATATCCATTGATCGCCGGGTTCGGTCCGACATACGTCATGTCGATGGCGCCGGCGAACAAAGCTTCGATCGCGGAGGGCCCCGCGTTGAAACTGGTCCATTGAATCTTGACTTGCGGTCCCATGGCGCGGTTGAACCAGCCATTGGCCTTTCCGACCATCGCCTGCGCATGCGTGATGTTGGGGAAAGCCCCCACGCGGATGCTCTGGACATTGATCTGAGCCCATCCCGAAGGAACCAACGCCATCGACAAAACGAGAAAGCAGAATGTGCGTCCGATCACGCCCTTGACTGTCGTCTTACTTGGGGACCGGGGGAATATTGGCATTAGATTAATGATCCTATAAAGTCGATTTAAATAATAGACTTTATAAACATAAGCGTATATGCACGTGGCGTTCCAGTCCTGCTTCCAGGCAAGAAATGATTATTTCTTTGGCGTCAATCAGTTGGGCGCGGGGACTGCCGGCTCACGCAAGGGCATGTGCAGGGAATTGCAGTTTCGGGGCGCAAGAAAATTCTCACCTGCACCTTTGCCGGGGGAAATTTCCGGATCTTTGCAGAAAACGAAGTCTACGGGGTGCAGATCCGTAGAATCTGCACCGTGATGTTGTCCGGGCCGCCGCGCTCGATCGCCATGCGCACCAGCCGGAGGCAGGCGTCCGCGGGGGTATTGGCGCGCACCACGGCGGCGATTTCCAGATCGCCAACCAGACCCCAGAGGCCGTCGGTACACAAAAGCAGGGTGTCTCCATCCTCGAGCGGAATGGGTTGTTCGGGAACATGCGGAATAATGTCGCGCCCAGATCCCAGGGCAGCGGTGAGAATGTGCCGCTGAGGATGGGATTCGGCGTCTTCGGAACGCACGATGCCGCTTTCGACCAGGCGGCTTACATAGGAATGATCGCGGGTGAGGCGGGAGATGGTTTCGCCGCGAACCAGGTAAAGTCGGCTGTCGCCGATATGGGCAAAGCAAAGTTGGCGGCCGATGATTGACAGCGCCGTGCAGGTCGTTCCCATGCCTTGAAACTCGGGATGCTCCAGGGCATAGCGCTGGATCATGTCATGAGCGGACTGCAGCGCTGTGACCAGGGCAGTCTGGGCGTTGCCATTGAAATCGCGATCGTAAATGTGGCGCACGGTTTCCACCGCGAGGCGGCTGGCTTCCTGGCCGCCTTCGTATCCGCCCATCCCGTCGGCGACAGCGGCGAGGCAGCCTTTGCGCCCGAAATCGTCGTCGGAATCCGGCTCCCAGTAAAGGAAGGAATCTTCATTATTGCCGCGCTGTAGGCCCACATCGGTAAGGCTCGCGGCCTCAATGCCGCGCTTCGGAGTTTTGCAGTCAACCGGCATCATGAAAAGCTCGTGAGCGATGAGCTATGAGCAGTGAGCAGAGGTGATAAGAGGAATCTGGAAGTCTTTGCTCATTGCTCACAGCTCATGGCTCGCCACAGAATTGTGTAGCCTACCATTTTCCAAGGCGGTTTGGACAGCCCAGGATTTTTTGTCCGGAAAAAAGAAAAAAGCCGCAAAGACAGCGGCTCTCTCTTCTACCTTTTTGCCGAGCTCGGGAGGCGAATGGGGCCGGATTACTTGCCCTAGTGTTTATCTTTGTAGATGCGCTTGCTCATGTTGTTGGCTTCGTGATTGAGCTGGCGCTGGTTTTGCTTGGTGAGATGGCCGTTGTCCTTGGCCATATCGCGCTTTTCGTTATTCTGCAGGCGCTGTTCGCCGCGCTCCAGGCGAGCGGTCTGGCCGGGCCTGAGCTGGCCGTTCTTTACGCCATTGGCAATGCGATCCTGCTGGTTGGTTTCACGGCCGTTGACTTGATTCACGCGCGGATGACCGGGATCAACCTGGCCTGCCCCGGCGCCGGAAGTGTTTTGAGCTTGCGCAGCGGACGATCCGACAACCATCAGACCACCCACTGCAAGGACGAGGAGTGACTGCGTGATTTTGTTTGTCATGCGAAATGTAAACCCCTGTAAAAAAGTTTAGTTTTGCGTTTCGAAAATTCAGCGTTACCAAGGGGAAATGCAGACAAGGCCAATCGCGTAATCTATGCGAAGTAACCTTTAGGTGATTACCAGCGGGAAGCGGGGGAGTGGTGCAATCAGAAGCGTTGGGTCATCCCGAAACTCTGCGTTTTTACGAGCGGGGCGAGGGATCTCATTTCCTCTGACTTCGTTGGTGGGAGATCCTTCCCTCCGCCTGAAAAGCGGCTCCAGTCGGGATGACGCCAACTCTGAAGGGCTCCGGATTTCAAACTGAGCCAGCACCGGAAATGGGATTATTTGGCAAGCTGTGGCCCGAAGAGTTACCATCGTGCGCTTCCCAAACTTCCAAAGGATCTTCATGAAAACCATTCTCCAGGCTTGCCTTGCAGGTGCGTTCACGTTATGCGCAGGGGCTGTCCTGACGGCGGGAATCACGCAAGCGCAGGCATCATCATCCTCGTCATCCCAGGCAACGTCTCTGCCCAGCGAAATGCCCGAGCATCTGCAGCCGGTGACCGACAGCTTTGACTACATCAAACGGGACGTGATGATACCGATGCGGGACGGCGTGCGGCTGCATACGGTGATCGTGATTCCCAAAGGAGCGAAGCATGCGCCCATGCTGCTCACGCGAACTCCGTATAACGCGACTGCGCAGACTAGCCACGCCGCCAGTTCGCACCTGGGAATGATTCTGTACGGCTACGATAACCCGCTGGAGACGATTCTGGAGGGTGGCTACATCCGCGTCGTGCAGGACGTGCGCGGCAAGTACGGCTCCGAAGGCGACTACGTGATGACGCGTCCGCTGCACGGTCCGCTGAATCCAACCGCAGTGGATCATTCCACCGATACTTATGACACGATCGACTGGCTCGTGAAAAACGTCCCGGAGAGCAACGGGAAAGTCGGCATCCTGGGAATTTCGTATGACGGATTTCTGCCGCTGATGGCGCTGGTGAATCCCCATCCCGCGCTGAAAGTTTCAGTGCCCATGAATCCGATGGTCGATGGCTGGATGGGCGACGACTGGTTTCACAATGGCGCGTTCCGCGAGCAGAACATGCCCTACATCTACGAGCAGGAAGGCACGAGGTCGAACACGGAGATGTGGTGGAGCGATCATTTCGACGATTATGATTTTTATATGGCGGCCGGATCCGCCGGAGAACTGGGCCGACGCCATGGGATGGAGCAGGTCGGATTCTGGAGAAAGTTGATCGAGCATCCCAGCTATGACGCGTGGTGGCAGCAGCAGGCGATGGACAAAATTCTCGCGGCACAGCCGCTGAAAATTCCCGTGATGCTGGTCGACAGCCTGTGGGATCAGGAGGATATTTACGGCGCGCCCGCCGTTTACAAGGCGATCAAGCCGAAGGATACGAGCAATGACAAGGTATTTCTGGTGATGGGACCGTGGCATCACGGCCAGGAAATCTTTGATGGCAGCAGTCTCGGACGGCTACGGTTCGGGATGGATACGGGCCTTTATTTCCGTAGAAATATTCTGCTGCCTTTCTTGGATCAATATCTGAAAGACGACGCGCCGAAAGCGGATGTGGCTCCGGTGACCGCGTTTGAGACGGGAACGAATACGTGGAGGCGGTTGCCGGCCTGGCCAGCGGGATGCGCGAGCGGATGCGCGATCCATCCCACGCCGCTTTATCTCAAGTCCGGTTTGAAGCTGGGATTCGGCACTCCGCAGGCCGGCGATGCCGCGTTCGACGAGTATGTCTCTGATCCGGCGAAGCCCGTGCCATTCCGCTCGCGCCCCATTCAGCCGGTCGGCTACGAAGGCGAGTTTACCTGGTCGCAGTGGCTGGTGGATGATCAGCGCGAGGCATCAGGACGGCCGGACGTGGTGGCCTTCGAATCCGATGTGCTGAAAGATCCGGTCAAGATCAGCGGGCAGCCGGTGGCGAATCTGATTGCCTCCACCAGCGGCACGGATTCGGACTGGGTCGTGAAGGTGATCGATGTTTATCCCGACGAATTTCCGGGCCAGCCGGCCATGGGTGGCTATCAGTTGATGATCTCTGCCGACATTTTCCGCGGACGCTATCGTGAGAGTCTGGAGACGCCGAAGGCCATCGCGCCGGATCAGCCGTTGCTCTATAAGTTCACGCTGCCTACGGCGAATCACGTGTTCATGCCGGGGCATCGCATTATGGTGCAGGTGCAGTCGAGCTGGTTCCCGCTCTACGACAGGAATCCGCAGACGTTTGTGCCGAATATTTTCTGGGCCAAGCCCGGCGATTATAAGAAGGCAGTACAGCGGGTTTACCATTCGCCCGATGACGCCAGCTTCATCGAATTGCCGGTGGTCGAGACGAAGTGAGGGACCATCGTGAATTTGTTTTCCGTGGATTTCATGAGAAAGATTCCTGAGCTTGCGATCCTTCTGCTGTTGATGTCGCTTCCTCTATTCGGGCAGGAGAAGCGGCTGTGGGTCCTGCGAGCGCCGGGGGAGATGGTGGAGTACGACCTGACGACCTTTGCCGTCAAACAGACGGTCAAGGTTCCTCCGGAAGCGCTGACGACTCAGGGAGGAATCGAGGTGAATCATCTGGGGCAGATTCTGTTTGCAACGCCGGCGGAGTTGCCGCTGGCGGCGGAGGATGTCCGATCGCCTCATGAAGTGTGGCTCTGGAACGGACATGCGGCCAGCACGATAAGTAAAGGCGTGAAGAGAGAAGTGGTAAGCGCCGGGTCGAACCAGGCGGTGACGGAGTTGGCTCCAAATGTCAATTTATCGGCGGACGGAACTCATCTGTACTGGTTTGCGAATCAGGCGCGGCGGTTGCAAAGAGAAGACATGGATCTTTCGACGAGCACGACTTGGCAAGCCTGGCGCACCGATTTGACAGGCGGGGGTCGCGAAGATCTGGCCACGGTGAAGCTTCCGGACTGTCCCTGCTCGACCGGCGTTTGCACGGAAACTTGTCCTGACGGTGCACAGTGGGCGCCGCCGGGCGGTATCGAAGAGTTCTTTCTGATGACTCAATATGTAGCCGGGCAAACCGAAATTACATATGACAAGAGCACGCGCTATCAGGAGCAAGGGGGAAAATGGACCGCGACTCCGCTCGACAAACCGCTGCAACGAGAACTGGACGCGGCTTCTGGAGGGGATTTAATCGTTGAGGCCATTCCAGACGCGGGCTGCTGTGGGTGGTCGAATGAGAGCAACGATCAAACCCTGGTGCTGGGGCAGGGCAAGACACGGGTCGTGTTTGACGAGCAGGCGACCTACAAAAATCCGGACTACGACGTGAGTTTCTATACGTCGAATGCGCGCCTGTCCCCGGATCTCGGATCGGTCGCGATGACGATCGTGGCGACGGCCGAGCCCAACAAGCCGATTCAGTTGTCGGAACAAGGACAGGCGAATGCGGAGGAGTCAGAGCATATCCGCAAGTCCCTGGCGGAATTGCCCGCGGTGGAAGTCAAGACCGTGGAGGATCCGCCAAAGCGGATTGCATTTGTGCCCCACGCCACGCTAGTGGGATGGATCAGCGAAAAAGAATTACTGATCGTGGAGGATCATCTGCTCGAGCTCTACAACGTCGGGACGGGGGCGCGAAAGAAGTCGACCGTGCGGGTGGAGAATGTAGGTAAAGTATTTCTACGGTGAAAAGGAATTCACTCAGACAGTGGCCGCGGACATTACCGGCCAGTTCGGCTGCTTTGAGGATCGGGTTGTGCGCGCCGGTCACCGATGAATCTCTGGAGGTCACCCCCCCACTCACTCGGCAGCTCTGTCGCACAAAACGCGACAAGGTGGGGCACTCTCGCTTCTTCATTTCTTCTCTAATGGCGCAACTGCGGGAATCAGTAACAGATCCTGGTAGTCGAAGCTGAAGTCGGCCAGCGGAGATACCGCCGCCATTTTCGCGCCGGCGATAGAGCCATCGGGATTCAGGGAAAACGTGATGAACGCGTCCTCGATAGTGCGCACGCGCCAGTGCGCTTTGAACGTGTCGTACTGCCAATGCTGCAAGTCGCCGATCATGCTGGGCGTGTGGTCGAAGGTGATGACGAGCCCGCCGTTTTCATACTTGATCGTGATGGGCCCATACCACGGGTCGTTGTAGACGCCCGCATATTTCTCGAGAGGCAGCGATGGCTTGGAGTTGGCGTCGCGCGCGGCAGCGGCATGTTTCATGGTTTCCTCGGCGTCCTTCTCCTCTTTATCTTTTACCGCCTTGAATGCAGCGATCCAATCGGTCGGCGGCAGATGGAAGTAATGATCCAGCACGTCGTAGAGGATGGCGTCGAACGCGCCGTCTTCTTCGGCGTTCGTCAGGATGACGACGCCAAGATTTTCTTCGGGCACGAGCATGACGCGCGAGACGAAGCCTCCGACACCGCCGGTGTGGCCGATCAACTTGCGGCCGTGATAGTCACTCAGTCGCCATCCGAGCGCGTAGTCGGCAAAATTTGCTTTCAATGCGGCCAGCGGCTGCGGAGGATCGCCGATAGGCAGAATTGTTTGCGGCGTCCACATCTCCCTTTGCCGTTCTTCGGTGAATAAATGACCATCGTGGTCGACGAACTTTCCATGATTGAGTTGCAACTGAACCCACTTGGCCATGTCGGCGGCACAGGAATTAATCGAGCCTGCCGGGCCGGCGTTGTCCAGATCCTCAAAGGGAATGACTTGCAACTTGCCGTCAACGCGTTCGTGTGGATAGGCGTAATCGTCCCCACTTTTGTACAGCGTCGTGCTGACGTTGGAATGATTCATGCCCAGCGCGGCGAAGATGTGCTGGCGAATGTAATCGTCCCAGGACGTACCGGTGACGGCAGGAATGATTTGTCCCGCGGTCATGTAGAGCAGATTGTCGTAGGCGTAATGGCTGCGGAAGCTTGAATGCGGCTTCATGAAGCGCAGCTTGTAGATGACTTCCGCGCGCGAATACGTCGTATGCGGCCAGAAAAGCAGATCTCCTTCCCCAAGTCCCATGCCGCTGCGATGCGTAAGCAGGTCGCGAATCGTCATCTCATGCGAGACGTAAGGGTCATACATGACGAAGCCGGGCAGGCGCTGGTATACGGGATCGTCCCAGGAAAGTTTGCCCTCGTCGACAAGCGTAGCGAGCGCCGCGGTCGTGAAGGCCTTGGTATTCGAGCCGATGCCGAACGTGGTGAATTCATCGACCGGCGTAAGGCCGCCAAGCTTGCGCACGCCGTAGCCTTTGGCGACGAGAATCTTTCCATCCTTCACGATCGCGACTGCCATGCCGGGAACATCGAACGTCTTCATGGACGACGCGACATAGGCGTCGAGATCGGCGGGCAGGGCGTCCGATCCGGACGGCTGCGCAGTGGCATAGCTAATAAGAATCAAGACGAGTGCATTCAGCAGAACAATGTTAAGGTGCATCCGGGACATGCAGACCTCCGAAAAACGATTCACGTGCAAGAATTGCGACGCGGAGATTAGAACATAGAAGCCGCCAATTCTCAGAGTCGCGCGCAGACGATGGGCCGGTTCCCGGGTTGAAGGCCCGCTGTACAAAGATTCCGGCTTCGTATACAAACGACTGAAAGCCGCAAGCGAGCAGGGTTTTGGGGATCCATCTAAATGTATCTCAGGCCGAAAACGTTGCAGGAGGCGGTTTCTGTGCTGGCCGGTTCGGGCGGCCAGATTCTGGCCGGAGGAACGGATTTTTATCCCGCGCTCGGAGAGCGATTGCCTCAGGGCGATGTGGTCGATATCACGGCGCTCGGCGAAATCCGTGGAATTTCTTTCGAACCAGAACACATTCGCATCGGCGGGCTGACGACCTGGACGGATGTGATTCGCACCCCGTTGCCGCGGTGTTTTGCCGCGCTCAAGGCGGCGGCGCGGGAAGTGGGCTCGGTGCAGATTCAGAATCGCGGGACGGTGGCGGGGAATTTGTGCAACGCTTCTCCCGCGGCCGATGGCGTGCCTCCATTGCTGGCGCTGGATGCGCTAGTCGAGCTGGCTTCGGACGCGGGAAACAGGCGCATGCCGTTAGCGGAGTTCATCGCAGGAAACCGCAAAACGCAGCGCCGTGCGAATGAGATTCTGGCGGCGGTGCTGGTCCCGCGTCACATGGAAAATGCTGCCTCAGTTTTCCTGAAATTAGGCGCGCGGAAATATCTGGTGATCTCCATTTCAATGGTCGCGGTCGTGGTGCAGGCAGATGAGAAGCGACGCGTGGTTGATGCTCATGTTGCCGTAGGTTCGTGTTCAGCGACGGCGTGTCGATTGAGCGGTCTGGAAAAAAATCTCGTCGGCCAGTCGGCAGTTGCGGGAATCGGAGCCCTCGCACGCGCCGAACATCTTGCCCCGCTTTCTCCCATCGACGATGTGCGCGCCACAGCTGAATATCGCCGCGACGCGTCGCTCACCCTGGTCAGACGCGCGCTCGACGCCTGCGTGGAAAAAATCTGACATGGCCACGACGCACAATCCGGTTGAGACTGCCCGCGTCGAGTGCGTTGTATTTTCGCTGAACGGGCGTCCGGTGGAAGTGAAGGCTCCCGGAACGCGGCGTCTGTCGCGTGTTCTGCGCGACGATCTCGGGCTCACCGGAACCAAGGTGGGATGCGACGCCGGCGATTGTGGCGCCTGCACGGTGCTGCTCAATGGCGATCCCGTGTGCTCTTGTTTAGTCGCGGTAGGACAGGTTGGCGGCTGCGAAATCACCACAGTCGAGGGGTTGGCGACGCGCATGCCTGTCCTGAATCGTTTGCAGGAATCATTTCTTGCTCACGGCGCAGCGCAGTGCGGAGCCTGCACACCCGGGATGCTGGTTTCGGCCACGGCACTGCTCGAGAAAAATTCATCTCCCAACGAAACCGAAGTCATGGACGCGATCGGCGGAGTGCTTTGCCGCTGCACCGGCTATCGCAAGATCATCAACGCGATCGTGGAAGCTGGCCGGCCGCAAACGATCTTGCTTTCTCCCGAGGTCGGTTCGGCTGTCGGCGCGCGCTTGGTGCGGCTGGATGGAAGGAAGAAAGTTTCGGGAGAAGAAATCTTTGGGGCCGACGAAATCCCCGCCAGTGGGCTGGGGGTGCGCGTCATCCGCTGTCCGCATCATCGCGCGCGATTCCAGTTCGGTGATCTCGATAATTTCGTTCGATGTCATGCCGGCATCGTTGCCGTGCTCACGGCCAAAGACGTTCCGGGCATTGACTGCTACGGCGTCATCCCCAAGTTCGCCGATCAGCCAGTGTTTGCGCACCGGGAAGCACGCTATCGCGGCGAAGGTGTTGCCGCCGTGGTTGGCGAGGCGGCCGCGCTGGAGGCGCTGGACCTGGCGGCATTTCCGATTCAGTGGGAGGAAATGCCGGCCATCATGACTATCGATGCTGCGCTCGCGCCCGATGCCGATAAAATCCACGCGCATCGCGAGCAGAATATTCTGGTGCGCGGACGCGTTGTTTCCGGTGACGTCGAATCCGCATTGGCCAATGCGGATTGCGTGGTCGAAGGCGACTACGAGACCGGATTTGTGGAGCATGCGTACATCGAGCCGGAAGCCGGGTTCGCGCGGCGGGTGGGCGATGTCATCGAGATTCAGGCGTGCACGCAATCTCCCTACATGGATCGTGCCGACATCGCGAAGATCCTGGGGATCGCGCCCGAGAAAGTACGGATTATTCCTACCGCGGTAGGCGGCGGATTCGGATCGAAGCTCGATCTTTCCGTGCAGCCATTTGTTGCGCTGGCGGCGTGGAAATTGGATCGTTCAGCGCGCATGGTCTATTCGAGAACCGAGTCGATCGCGTCGACGACGAAGCGGCATCCGGCGCGAATGCGGTTGCGCGCGGGCGCGACGCGCGATGGCCGCCTGACCGCGCTCGATTTCTCGGCAGACTTCAACACCGGAGCGTATTCTTCGTGGGGGCCTACCGTGGCCGGGCGAGTGCCGGTGCACGCCTCGGGGCCATACCGCGTTCCGAACTATCGCGCCCTCACTCGTGCCGTGCATACCAACGTTGTTCCGGCCGGGGCGTTTCGCGGATTCGGCGTGCCCCAGGCGGCGATTGCGCAGGAGCAACTGTACGACGACCTCGCCGACAAAATCGGAATGGATCCCCTGGAATTGCGCATCCTGAACGCGCTGGAAAATGAATCGCCAACTGTCACGGGACAGGTGCTTGGCGAAGGCGTCGGCATTCGCTCCTGCTTCGAAGCGTTGCGGTCGAAATGGCAGGCCGCTCGTGCGCGGACAAAAGAGTTCAACGCCAACGCCACGGGTCCGCTGCGGCGCGGCGTGGGAGTAGCCGGCATGTGGTACGGATGCGGCAACACCTCGCTGCCCAATCCTTCGACCGTACGCATTGGTTTGAAACAGAATGGTCGGATCGCGCTGCATCAAGGTGCGATCGACATCGGTCAGGGATCGAACACGATTGTGACCCAGATCTGCGCCGATGCCGTGGGCGCTCCGGTTACGCATTTCGATCTCATCTCCGGCGACACGGCAATCACTCCGGATTGCGGCAAGACTTCGGCCTCGCGGCAAACGTTTGTGACCGGCAAAGCAGCGCACATGGCGGGCAGCAAGCTAGGCGACGAGATTCTGAAACTTGCCGGCGCCTGCAAGTGCGGCTCTATTGAATTTGGTGACGGAGCCCTGACAGTCGTCGAGAATGGCGAGCGCAAGAGAATTCCAGTCAGCGAAATGCCAATCGACGAACATGGATACGTCATCACCTGCGAAGCGACGTTCGATCCGCCGATCACTCCGCTGGATGAGAATGGGCAGGGAACTCCCTATGCGGTCTACGGCTTTGGCGCGCACATGGCGGAGATCGAGGTCGACGCGGAACTCGGAACCGTGCGCGTGTTGCGCGTAACGGCCGCGCATGATGTGGGGCGCGCCATCAATCCGACGCTGATCGAAGGGCAGATCGAAGGCGGCGTAGCGCAAGGCCTGGGCATGGCGCTGATGGAAGAGTTTTTCCCCGGCAAGGGAGAGAATCTGCACGACTACCTGATTCCGTCGGCCGGAGACATTCCGCCGGTGGAATCGATTTTAATTGAGGATCCGAGTTCCATCGGGCCGTTTGGCGCGAAAGGAATCGGTGAGCAGGCAGTGATTCCAACGGCTCCAGCGATTCTGAACGCGATTCACGATGCGATCGGCGTGCGCATTCACAAAGTGCCGGCAACGCCCGACCGCGTCCGTGCGGCAATTCGGGCGAACCGTGACGGAGGGTCGCGTGGCTGACGACGCCATTCGCTGCGATGCCTGTCCTGTGCTCTGCTATATCAAGCCCGGGCGCACGGGATCGTGCGACCGTTACGGCAATCAAGATGGCAAGCTGGTGCGGCTCGATCCGCACGTTGTTCTCGATCGTGCGGTCGAGCGCGGCCAGTCGGTTGTGCCTTTTCTGGAGCGCAGTGTCGACTGGGATGGTTCGCTCGTGAGCCATCGCGAGATGTTCGTGACCGCGATCGGTGCTGGGACAACCTATCCCGATTACAAGCCGGCCCCATTCATCATTTCGTCCGAGGTGGAAGGCGTCGACATGGTCACGGTCGTGACCGAAGGAATTTTCAGCTACTGCGGCGTGAAGGTGAAGATCGACACCGACCGCCATCTCGGCCCGGAATGCAGCATCGTGCGTGCGCAGGGCGAAGCGGTCGGGCACGTGACCACCAGCGAATACGGATCGCAGATGCTCTCTCTCGGCGGCGTGCGGCATTTGACCGGGGGCAGCCGTCAGGAAGGCACGGCCACGTGCGACGCGCTGCTGAATCTTTGCAACGGCAACGCGGTTGAACTCAAAATCGACGACGGAGCGAAAGTCGCGGTCCAAGCGGGCAAGCCGCCGGTGGTCGATGGCGCCCAGGAAGAGCGCATGCGCGTGGGATGCGGCTCGGCGACCATCGGAATGTTCGCCAAGCAGTGGTTCGGCAAAGTGGATGAAGTCGTGGTCGTCGACGATCACATCACCGGAGCGCTCTCGGAGCATCAGGCGGGAAAATTGCTCGGCGTGCCCGAGACCGGAATCAAACTGAAGGGAAGGCGATCCACGCCCGGACGATACTTTCAGGTCGCCGAGCCCGGCACTTCGTGGGGCGGGACGAACATTGAAGATCCGTTATCGATCCTGGGCAAGTTTAACGCGAAGAAGGCCTGGCCCGGACTGCGCCTGCTGATGGTCAGCACCACCGGCGAGCACTACGCATACTTCGAGTTGGGAGCGGATCTGAAGCCACACGCAGCTGAATTGCCGGCGACTCTGCGCGAATCGGTGGCGCGCATTAAAGAAAATTGCGAACCGGCGCTGTGCACCGTTTTATTCATGGGCGGCGCCGGCGGATCATTGCGCGCCGGCGTAACGGAGAATCCGGTGAAGCTGACGCACTCCGTGCGCGACTCGCTGACCCGCGTGACTTGCGGAGGCGCGCCCGTTTACGTGTGGCCCGGCGGCGGGATTACATTTATGGTCGATGTGACCCGCATGCCACGCAATGCGTTCGGATACGTGCCGACTCCGGCGCTGGTGGCGCCGATTGAGTTCACTTTGAAGCTGGAAGATTATGGCGCGCTTGGCGGATACGTGGAAAACGTGCGGCCTCTGAGTTCGATTGTGAGCGAGGAAGAAGGACGCAAGCGCGTGAACGCGCTGGCCGACAATCCGTGGCCGCTCGAATCGACGGCGAGCGCGAAAAAGAAATGAACCAGCGGGCGCAAATTCGAGGATTAGACGATGGACGTCGCCTGCATTTGCAGGATGGTCCCATCGATCTTATTGTGGAAGCATTCGGGCATCCGCGCGAAGTCGAGGGTGCATACTCCGCTGCCGGCGCGCGGTTTGTCACCGTCCTCGATGAGTTGTGCGCCGAGCTTTCGTTCTCGCGCCAGGCCTGTTCCGCCGAAACAGAATGGCCGCGCGGTTCGGTGGCGCGACGCATGACAGCCGCCGTGATGCCTTACGCCGCCGAATATTTCATCACGCCCATGGCTGCCGTCGCCGGAGCCGTGGCCGAAGAAATTCTCGCCAGCATGGTCGACACAGCCGAGCTTTCCCGAGCGTACGTCAACAATGGCGGCGACATCGCCCTGCACTTGGGCGCGGGCGAAACCTTTATCGTCGGCATGGTTGAACGGCCGGATCGCCCGTCGCTGTTTGGAACTGCAAGCGTGGCGTCCGACCATCCGGTGCGCGGCATTGCTACCAGCGGCTGGCGCGGACGAAGTTTCTCTCTCGGCATCGCCGATGCAGTTACCGTGCTGGCCGACCGCGCCGCGGCTGCCGATGCGGCTGCGACCATCATTGCCAACGCTGTGGATCTTCCCGGGCATCCCGCCGTGTCGCGCGTTCCAGCTTGCGACCTTGCTCCCGACAGCGATCTTGGAGAGCGCCTGGTCACGCAAGCGGTTGGTGTCCTAACCGACGCGGAAGTCCATCAAGCTCTGGCGGCCGGAATCCGAACGGCGGAGTGCTTGCTCAGGATTGGATTGATCCGCAGCGCCGCGCTCGCTCTGCAGCGAGAGATTCGCGTCGTCGGAGAATTACCTGATGCTAAGTTGACATCCAGCGTTCACGAAAGGGGCCTGGTGCATGCCTGAAGTAGTCGTCCGAAAGAAGCTGACGAGCGTGGAGGAAATTTTTCACGAAGGCGGCCCGGTCGCCGAGAAGCCCCTGCGGCGAGCGGCGGCGTTGGCCGTCATTCGCAATCCGTTTGCGGGATCATACGTCGCCAGCATTGAGGGCTTCATGGACGATCTGAAGCCGCTGGGCCTCGAGATGGCGCGATCCCTGGTTGCGGCGCTCGGCGGCGATTCCAATGTTGTCGAAGGCTACGGCAAGGGCGCGATCGTCGGATCGGCGGGCGAACTGGAGCATGGCGCGTTGTGGCACGTGCCCGGCGGCTATGCGATGCGCGAAGTGCTCGGCGGCGCCAAGGCGATTGTGGCTTCAACGAAGAAGGTCGGCGGCCCGGGCACGCGCTTGGATGTGCCGATCACGCACATCAACGCTTCGTATGTGCGCAGTCATTTCGACGCCATGGAAGTTGGTATCAATGATGCTCCGCGGGCCGATGAAATCCTGCTGGCGCTGGTCATGACAACCGGTGCGCGCGTGCATGCCCGGGTCGGCGGACTCAAGGCGTCGGAAATCAAGGGCGAAGACGGCCTCCGGTGAACGGGAAACGATGAAAGCGAAGATTCGCAAGATCGCCACATTTGTCGAAGAGACGCAGCGCGAGATGGGGAGGGAGATCCTTCCCCCAACGCGGAAAGCCGCGGCTGTGGCCGTGATCGAGAATCCGTGCGCCGGGAAATATGTCGAGGACCTTTCCGAGTTGATGGAAATCGGCGAGGAACTTGGCGAATTGCTAACTACGCGAGCGGTGGCGGCGCTGGGAATTTCCGGACCAGCGGCCGAGAGTTACGGCAAGGCTGCGGCTGTGGGCGAGAACGGGGAACTCGAGCATGCGGCGGCGATCTTGCATCCCAGGCTGGGGACGCCGGTGCGGCGTGTGCTCGGCAAAGGTGCTGCGCTGATTCCTTCTTCGAAGAAGCGCGGAGGACTGGGCACCGTGCTCGACATTCCGCTCGGCCACAAAGACGCGGCGTTCGTGCGAAGCCACTTCGACGGAATGGAAGTGAGCTTGAACGACGCGCCGCGCTCCCACGAGATTATGGTTGCAGTCGCCGTGACCGACAGCGGGCGTCCGCTGGCGCGCGTCGGTGGGCTGAAGAAAGATCAGATCAAGGGCGAAGACGGACTGCGCTAACCAAATCAAAGGTCTTCTCTGCGCTCTCCGCGAAATCCTCTGCGAACTCTGCGGTTAAAGACTCTTAAGCGGACCTCGCAAAGGTACGGCCCGCGGAGCTCCGCCGAACAGCCGAGGCGGCTGTCCCCACATCTTCGCATGAACTCTCACGGTGCCCGCATCAGAAAAGAAAATCCATCTACGTTGTAGAGAACTTTCCCGGGCGAATCGGGAATCGGTTTCACTTTCCCAGCCCGCACGGCATCGAATGCCGAAACCAGGCGCGGCAGAACCGACGGCGGCGCGACCGGCACGTTGTGCGCTCCGAGGACCAGCTTGATTTGCGGCGCGAGAGCCGCGAGCCGTCGAATCGAAGCCGCGTAGGCATCGAGATCCGTTTCCGGCCGATAAAGCCAGATCGGCGCCGGATAGTAAGTGTCGCCGGTGAACAACAGCCCGTTCGCGCGGTCCAGCAGCGAGATCGCGTCGGGCGTATGGCCCGGCGTTGCGATCACCTCCAGGCCGCGGCCGCCCAGGTCGATTTTCTCGCCGTCGTGGATATACGATGTAATCTTCCACGGGCGCGTCACGTAAGCCTTCGCGTCGAATCCTTTGGGCAGCGCGCCGCAGATCTGATCGGGCGTCACTTCGGCCTGTGCGTCTTCGCGCGATCCGCGCGCATTCTGGCGGGTGAAATCGGTGTCCATTCCGTAGATCGTTTCAAATTCCCAGTTGTCGCCAACATGATCGTCGTGCGTGTGGGAGTTCACCACAACGATCGGCAGCTTCGTCAGTTCGCCAATGACTTTCTTAAGATCGCTGATGCCCATGCCCGTATCGAACAACATTGCGCGCGTGTCGCCGAGGACCAGGTAGCTGATTGTCTCTTCTGATTGATGGGGCTCGTAAATAGCGAAGACTCCGGCCGCGGGTTTATATACTTCGTACCACGAATCGCTGATGGGGACTCGTTCGAGCGTCTTGTATTCAGGACGCGGCAGAGGACGGCACCAGTCAGGGATTGAAGTCTGCGCTGAAAACTCCGAGGTCAGAAGGAGGACGCTTGTCATAAGTGCAAGCGCCAAGCCGCTAGCGATCTTTGCGATTGAGGCGCTCGGCTTTGCCTTCGCTTGAACGGCCGAGGCGCCCGTCGCCACATGAGTTCTCCCGGCCTCACGCATCGTCATGGCTTCACCACTTCCGGTACTCGCGTTGCCGGCGGCGTGTTGCGGCTGCGTTGGATGCTGACTGCGCCATCGGTGATCACCATGCCAACTCCGGGCAGGTCTCCCTTTTGAATGCTGTCGAGCAGATTCTTCCCGGCGGATTGTTGCGCGGTGTCGAGGAAGACGAAGGTCGCCTCTCGTCCCGCCGCGATCAGACCGCAGTTCAGGCTTCGCATCTTTGTCGTGTTTCCTGTGGCCAGACATATCGCTTGCTCCGCGGGAATTTCTCCCAAAGAAGACAGCATCGAAATCATTCTCAGAATTCCAAGCGGCTGCACACCCGAACCCGCAGGCGAATCCGTCCCCAAAATCACGCGATAAAGTTGCTTCAATTCTTTGGCTGTCCGCAGCGCCAGCAATCCCGCCCGCTCGTTGCCGTTGTGAACGATCTCCAGCGCGCGCGGCGATTGCTCGCAGAGCGCCACGATCTGATCATCGGGCAGGGCGGTATGTCCTCCGTTGACGTGGCCAATCACATCCGCATCGGTTTCGAGGACCATGTCCTTGTCGATGAGGCTGGAGCCGGGAATCGACGGGCCGCCGGTGTGAATCGTGCTCTGGATGCCGTATTTCCGCGCCCACGCGACCATTCTCTTGCCTGTGGTCCCGTCCTTCACGCTGCCCAGCCCGACTTCGCCGAGGAGTTTCACGCCCGCCGCGGCCAGTTCTTTGAAGTCGTCCTCGACCATGCCTTGTTCCAGCACGGGTGCGCCGCCATAGACTTTCACGCCTCCCGGATGAAATGCCTGAAATGCTCGCTGCGCGAAGATCGCCATTGCCTTGAGGCCGACAATATCTTTGGGGCGGCCTGGGGTGTGCACCTCGCCCGCGGAGACCATCGTCGTTACGCCGCCGTGCAGGCAGCTGTCGATCCAGCCCAACTGGTTCTGACGGGGCGTCCAGTCGCCGCACACGGGGTGCACGTGGCTGTCGATCAGTCCCGGAGCCAGCGCCGTCCCTTTGGCATCGATGGTGGTCGTCGCGCCTTCAGTGTCGACTTCCTTCTGCTTGCCGACCGCATGAATGATGCCGTCTACAGTGACCACCGTGTCGGCGTCTAGAATGGGATGATCAAGATCGCCGCTGAGCAGCAGGCCGATGTTGCGGATGACCAACTTACTGGAGGCCGGTTTGGCCGGAGTATCAAGACTCATGAAATGTTTCTCGACGAATGGTTTCTGAGTTCACAAATCATACGCGAGGTTTCTTCGATGGAGAAGCGGCGGAGCGATAGGCAAGGTTTAGCAGATCGGGCAGGGCATCAGCGCGCACGTGCGCGAGGCTCACCAGAATATACGGGTACTCCGCGTAATGGTCGGTGATGAAGTAAGTCTGGGGGTCGGCCGCCATCATTTCCTCGCGGCGATCGAATGGCATCTTGAGAACAATTTTGTCCAGGTCCTGATGCAGGCGGACAAACAATCTTCCTCCGACCTTTAACGCGGGTGTGCCATAAGACGTACCCTCTTCTACGTTGGGGAGCTTAAGTGCGAGGCGGCGAACAGTATCGTAGGTGACGCGGGCTCTGGACATGCGATGATTGCCGTAGATTAGTCCAATTGGGCCGCATTCGGCCATGCCATAGGCTTGTAGGCAGAATTTCTCAGCCCTGAAATAATGATGTTACGCTCGGTTTTCGTGCGCAAGGAGAGTCATGGTTCCCCGTGAATTTATTTTCTGGGAAGTAGATGTGCAGCGCGACTTCATGCTGCCGGGAGGAAATCTGTATGTGCCGGGCGCAGAAAAATTGCTCCCCAATATCAAGCGGCTGACCGATGCCGCCCGACAGGGCAAAGTGTTCCTGGTGTCGCACGGATGTTTTCATCCGGCGGGCGATCCGGAATTTAAAATCTTTCCTCCGCACTGCCTGAAAGGAAGCGCCGGATCTGAACTGGTGCCCGAAGCGCTCGCCGACAAAGTCGTCCGCGTGGAGAATGACCCTTCAGCAAGAATCCCTGACGACCTATCCTCATACCAGCAAATTCTGCTGGAAAAGCAGACGCTTAATATTTTCGAGAGCCGCCATGCCGACGAACTGGTTCGGCGACTGGGCGATCACGCGGAGTTTGTCGTCTTCGGCGTGGTCACGGAATATTGCGTCAGCTTTGCCGCGAGAGGCCTACTCGAGCGCGGCCGGCGCGTCGCTGTGGTGCAGGATGCGATCGAAACCCTGAAGCAGGAAGATGGCCAGAAGACCGCGGCGGAGTTGCAGCGACTGGGAGCGAGGTTCATTACCACCGAGCAGGCTCTCAACGCTCTGGGGCGCTGAGAGCCTGTCTTATCCTAAATAATCTCGATCCTAGTGATGATCGTGGTCATGATCATGGTCGCCGTGGTTATGGCGCCAGGTCCAGTATTCCTTCTGCTCGCCGGGAGGAAGCCTGCGAAAGTCGCGGTGCGGATCGCGGTGGGTCTCATCGGCCCAGCGGTGGTAATAAACCTCTTCGTCGCCATTCCATACATGGTAATCCGTGTAGTACGGATCGTAAACGCGGTAATAGTGATGTTCACAGGCGATTCCTGCCATCGACGAAGCCAGTGCCGCCGCCAGCAGCAGCGAACTCAGGGGGTGCGAACCACGGCTCATGTTGTTCTCCTCCAGGGATGAGAAACCCATCTGAAGCCTATTAGTTGCTGAGGCGAGGAGGGAGGTTTCAAAACTTCGCAGTGCCACGGCAAGGTCAGCCCGTGCTCGGGTGGCTAACGTTTTCTTCCGAACCGTATTTCCTTTTGTTTCGAAACCTTTTGTCATAAACTAATGTCTTTGCAGGAGACTCGGTTGGGAAATCCGCTACGAACACTGTTGGATCTGCCGCAGCAAGAAAAGGCTGAGCGCGGGCTTGAGCACACGCCTCGCGAAATCTGGCAGCAGCCCGAAACCTGGGCCATGACCTATCAGCGCTGCGTGAATCATCAAGCTGAGTTGAATGACGCCCTTCGGCGCGCGGGAATCGGACGGGGAAATGTTTCTTCGCCTACTGTGTACCTTGTCGGCGCGGGCACATCCGATTACACAGGCCGCGCCCTGGCTCCGCTGCTTCGCAAGCGATGGGGATGCGAAGTGTGGGCTCTTCCCAGCACCACTCTGCTGACCGAATTCCAGGAATTTCACCGCCCCGGTCGTGAGTACTTGTGGATTTCGTTTTCGCGTTCCGGCGAAAGTCCGGAAGGCGTCGCTCTGTTGGAGCGCGCTCTTAACGAGAGGCGAGAGATTCAGCATCTGGTGATCACCTGCAATCAGCAGGGGGCGATGGCGCAACTCTGCGCCCGCCATTCCGATCGTGCGCTCGCGCTGGTGCTGGACGAAGCCGTAAACGATCGCGGCCTGGCCATGACGAGCTCCTTCAGTAACATGGTGCTGGCGGGGCAGTGCGTGGCGCAGTTGGATGATCTCGGCCAGTTTGGAGATGTGGTCTCGCGCATCTCGGAAAGCGGACGGCAGTTCCTTCCGCTCGCGGCAGAAACTGCGGCAGAAGTGACCACGCTGGGTTGCACGCGCGCCTGCTTCGTCGGTTCGGGAGCGCTGCGTGCCGTCGCGGACGAGTCTGCCCTGAAAGTGGTTGAGCTCAGTGCCGGCAAGGTGACTACGCTGGCGGAAACGCCGCTCGGGCTGCGGCACGGGCCCATGTCAAGCGTGAACGAGCAGACCGTGTTCGTCGGATTCTTATCCAGCGAGCCTGCCAAGCGCGGCTATGAACTCGACCTGCTCCGCGAAATCGACCGCAAGCGTCTGGGGCGAGTTCGTCTCGTGGTCACCTGCGGAGACGGCGAAGATGTGTCGGATCTTGCCGACTACCGGTTGCCGGTAGGTTGTGGTCTGGATTTCCCCGATTACTTCCGTCCTGTGATCGATGTGATGCTGGGGCAGTTGATCGGCTTGTTCGCTTCCATGCGCTGCGGGCTGAAGCCGGACCGGCCCAGCCCGAGCGGAACGATTACGCGAGTGGTCCAACCCATCAAGCTGTATACCTGAAAACTTGCGCTCGATCTGCTCCACTTACGCCAGGGCCGGTTCCTTCTTCTGCGCCGGTTCGTAGGGGCAGAACGGATCGGTGCCCAGCGCATCGCCGGTATAGGCATACGCGCGAGCGCGAGATCCGCCGCAGATGTGGCTGTATTCGCAGGCGGCGCATTTGCCGTGGAACTGATCGGGAGAGTGCAGGGCGCGGAATATATCCGAGTTGCGATAGATGTCGACCAGCGAATCGGTGCGCACGTTGCCGCAATGCAGCGGCAAGAAACCTGAAGGATAAATTTCTCCCAGATTCGAAACAAAGACGATTCCATGGCCGTCGCGAACCTGGAATCCACGGTAGACCGAGGTGGTCTTCATGTCCGCGGTCGCCATGTTCGACTTGCGCATCTGCTCCACCGCGATGCGGCGATAAGACGGAGCTTCCGTCGTTTTGATTTGAAACGGAGAGTGCGGCGAGAGATCGAACACCCACTTCATGATGGACTCGCCTTCCTGGGGCGAGACTTCGTTCAGTTGCTTGCCGCGTCCAACCGAAATCAGCATGAACAGGCTCCAGCGCATGACAGGAAAGCTGGTGCGCAGCAACTCGTAGATGGCGGGAAGATCGTCGGCGGTTTCTTCCGCCACCAGCGTGTTGACTTGAATCGGCAGGCCAATGCGTCCGCACTGGCGGGCGGCTTCCATGGTGCGCTCGAACGTGCCCGGCACGTTGCGGATATTGTCGTGGCGCGCGGCCGAGGAGCCATCGAGGCTCAATCCCATCGCCTGAATGCCATGCGCTTTCAACTTGGTGATAGCGTCGTTGGTCAGCTGATCGGTGGCCGCGGGCGTGATGGAAACTTCCAGGCCGATTCCTTTCGCGTGGTCGATCAGTTCGTAGATGTCTTTGCGGTTCAGCGGATCGCCGCCAGTCAGAATCACGTGCGGCAGCGGGTTGCCAAACTGTAGGAGCTGGTTCAGGAATTTCTTGCTCTGCTCGGTCGAAAGCTCGAGCGGATTGGCATTCGGCATGGCTTCGGCGCGGCAATGCTTGCAGGCGAGGCCGCAGGCCTGGGTCATCTCCCAGTAAACGAGCATTGGATTCCTGGAAAAGTCATGAGCCATATGGCCCATGTTCGGAGTAGAGCCTGCAACCATCATGACGTCCCCCCTTTCGGCTAACCCTATGAAAGAACTCCCACAACCAAGGTCAGAGTACTTTCGGGGGCGAAAAAAGGCTGTGATTACGATCACAGGGTAAAGTGACCAATCTCGCAAAAACCCAATGGGCAAGGCCGCCAGTGGACGTGCTGAGGGAGGGATCTTCCCATCGTTGATCAGTCCACATATTTTTTTTCGTGTCTGTTTCGTAAAATATTCATTCTTAATGATTTGCTCGATTTTGATCGGAGTGCATCCGGGTAAATTCTTGCATCGAAGGGGCTTACAGCTAAAATATTCTGGAATAAGGACTTAGCTTCGGGGTGAAGGCCGCTGAGGGGATCGGTCGTAAAGTACTGGATGGGAGAGCCCTCGCGCATATATAGCGAGCTTGCTCTTTCTGAAATCCTCAGCCAAGGTCGTTCGTCACACGGAATGGGATTTTTGTTGTGGAAGGCTGTGCAAAAGATGGTTGGCGGCGGTCTGGAAAACATCACATGCGACCTCCGCTCAGGTCGCAGGCGCGGTGGTGGCGGGCTTTCCTTTCGCTGCTCTTGCGACTCGTCTTCCTGCTCGGGGATTCGCTGAGCTAACCCACGCGAGCTTTCCGCGTGTTCGGTCGTCGACGGGCAAGCCGGCCCTTAATAGCTGTACAGCTTCCTTCAGGGTGGCCTGACGCCGGTTACGAGGAACGTTATTCTTGAAATTAAGGGAGACTCCCGTTACCACCTGACGCTCGTTCTGCAGCATAAGCTTGCCCCTGGCCCCCTGTTTTACGGAAAAGCCCTCTTCTTCAATAATCCGCGCAGCTAGCCTCCTGAACTTGCCCAGCCTTCGCGAGCCCGATAGCGTCATATCATCCATGGGGCGGGTGTGCTGGAAGTCTTGGGCTCGCGCCAGCCCGCCGAGCCTGGCGTCGGCCCTAGGAACGCATAGGTTTGCGATAGCGGGGCTTGTCGGCGGTCCCTGGGGAAGCTGATTCTCATACGTCGTCAATCTCGTGAGCACCTTCGCGGCTTCGCCGGAGTATCCGAGCCGTTCGAAAACTCTTGTCACCCTCTCGGGCCGGATGCTGGGGAAGAAATTCTTTACATCAAGCGCGAGGACAGCCTCTCGCCGCTCATGGTCCCGCACATTCGTGAGGGCTGATCTTTTCTTTATTCCGCCGTGCAGGTATTTCGGAAAGGTGGCCCCATCGAGTATTTGGGTCTTTATCTTGTCCTGAATATGTCGAAGCCTACCTCGGGGAATGAAAAATATTCGCTCCCCTCCGTTTGGCTTTGGTTCTGATCTAAACCTATAAAAGCGGGGCAGCCTTGACATCACGTAATCAATCTCGCCTGGGGCGACAGCGAGAAGCTTCGCGACCTCCAGCTTTGTATTGATCACTGAGTGCCTTTCAGTAAGCTCCGTCGTTCGAAGCGTCCGCGAGATAGATCGCTTGAATGCGAATGAGTAGCTCCCGCACTTGGTCAACCTGCCTCTTGCTCAGGCTTGGGCTGGTTCCCTCCGCCCAAAGCAGGAACAGTCCAGCCGGAACTTGGAGTTTCGATGCGATCTTCCTTAGAAACGTGATGCTGGGGACCCTGCGGTCGGCCTCCAGCATACTCAGATAGTTGGCGGAAACGTTCAGCCTTGACGCAAGCTCTCGTTGCCTAACGTTCCTCGCGGTCCTGATCAGTTTTATTGCGTTGCCTAGAGTCATTGTTCTTAGTTCTTATGATGGCGGTCAGAGGATAAAAGGTACTCACGAGAAAACCCGACAGATCAGTGCTGGGAGTTACGCAGACGCTTTAACAGCTTCAGTTGCAGCCTTACGAAACATGTGCCGAACTTGTTGTCCGGGTCCTTGTTTGCAAGGCGGTGAAGCCGAATCAGCAATTTGCGGACATCGAGCTCAGATCCGTCGGGTTCGATTCCCGACATGCTAGAACCAGCAGCGCCATAAACGATCTGCACCACCTGCGATAGCATGCGAACCACTGTGTGTTTCCGCTTACTCATGGCTGGCAGCCTCCTTTCGTTTAGAGTCGGAGCCCACCACCAATGACGGTGGTGGCGCTCTCAATCGCGCGCACAATCCTGTGCGAACGAATTCCACATCCTCACGAAGGTCTAGCAGGCGTGTGGGGGTATGCCGCGGGCGGTCAGACCTGGACCTTAGGCATTCAACCCCGTGCAATTGTGCGCGATGCACGCGGTAGTCCCGCCTGAGAGTTCAGTTCACCGTTCCACGCACATACCCAGGCCACCTCGCAGCGATGATGCGCTCGCGCAACTCAGTGCAGGGTCACCTAAGATCCCGTCCCCGATTGCTCTCGCGCTCCGTCGCCGTTTGGTCGGCATTGGCGTCCCAACTCGCGGAGACTGCGGAGAAAGGCGCGTCCGAGTCACCCCAAGAAGGCCGCCGGGCAGAGGCTTGAGTATGCCAGTAGTTCGCTCTAACGATTTTTCAAAGACCTAAGGCATTACGCCTGTATCTTGAGGGGATATTACGCCACGGGAAGTCGCGAGTCAATGATAATCATAACTATATGTTATTGTTTTCTGTGGAAATTCGGCGGTTTTTCTGTCGTCCCTACGGGACTTGGTTCCTTCTTTGCTGGACTTACCCCGGACTTACCCTTCGGCTGCGCTCAGGGCAGGCTGGGGCTAAATTATGTCGCCGCTCCGCGGCTGCGGTGGGTCGGACCGGGGAGCGCTTTGACAGCTGGCGTTTGCTGGCCCAGACTTGCTGCGCGCATTACCGTGAACCTGGCTGCCCCACGCTTCGTGGGGTTCGAAGCGTGGGCACCACGGACGATGGTATCAGGCGGCTTTTCTGTCGTCCCTACGGGACTTGGTTCCTTCTTTGGTTGACTTACCCCGGACTTACCCTTCGGCTGCGCTCAGGGCAGGCTGGGCTAAATTATGTCGCCGCTCCGCGGCTGCGGGCGGAGTTGCGGGTCAGGAAAATCTCGTGCTGCCGGCAGCAGGGATGCCCACGCTTCGAACCTCGCGAAGCGTGGGGCAACCCGGTGGCGCGGGGCCTCGGTGGCGGACAAAATTCCCACGTCTCGCAAACG
The DNA here is from genome assembly GCA_963719865.1 of uncultured Acidobacteriota bacterium. Lineage (GTDB taxonomy): Bacteria > Acidobacteriota > Terriglobia > Terriglobales > Acidobacteriaceae > Sulfotelmatobacter. The sequence continues at coordinate 215,952 of CAVRDS010000054.1, forward strand.
ACGCGAGACATGGGGCACCCGGCCACCCGCCTACGGATTTAGGCGCATCTTCAAGGATAAATCTAATGAATTTCGAAGATTTGTCGGTGGGAATCCGTGGCCTATTTCTTATTGAGCGCAGGTTGGTGCTGATCATAGCGAATCCTGACTTCTCTCAGAGCGACGTGTGATTTTTCCTCATGTCGAATAATGCTCCGCAAGAAATCGGCGACTTGCTGAAAGGTAAGCGCGAGGGCCGGATCGGGGTCGTCCCACGCCAGAGGCGTAGAGTGCACACCCAGCCATGATTTCGTCCATTCCCAGAAGCTCGGACCGCTGCCCTTTCCGCGCTGTTCGCGCCAGGCGCGGATGTCGTTGTGGAGATACCCGAAATACTGGCCAGGCCTGTAGTGGGGAACGCACTGCACTTCCAACCCCAACGCGTCACGATAGGCCATGCGGCAGATGTCGATGCCGGCGCGCGCCGGAGCCTCGATATACCACCAGGGCCGCGCATTGATTTCGAGAAGCTTGAAGAGCGCGTCGCGTTCGTCGTACTTGAACTCCGCGCTGAACACGCCGCGGTAGTGAACTGCTCCCAGCAGAAACTGCAACACGGAGACGGCGCGCGCGACTTCCTCCAGCGCGACGCTGACCATAAACGTGCTGTTGCCCAATCCCGCAGGATTCATGCGCAAGCGCTGCCGGGCAAACAACGCGCAGGTAGTTCCATGGCGGTCGATGAATCCTTCGACGAAATATCCCGCGGCCGGCGGGCCTGGAATGAATTCCTGCAGCAGGATCGGGAACGCCACGTTCTCCATGGCGCGTAGTGCCTCGTTCCGATAATTGACCAGGAATCCTTTGACTCCGTAGCGGCTGGAAAATGCGGCCGAAGAGAGCGGCTTGAGAATGGCGCCGTGAAAGTCGGTTTCGGGCAAAGCCTCGAGTTGCTCGCGAGAGTTGATCTGCTGCGTGCGCGGATGCGGCAACTGCTCCCTTTGCAGCAGTTGGGCAAACTGCCACTTGTCGACAAAAGCTTCAATGACTTCAGGCGCGGCGATGCTCGCTGGAAATCTTCGCGCCAGTTCCGGAGGCAGAGCAGCAGTCGCTCCGAGCCAGTCGTCGGAACAAGGCAGAAGCACGGCGCCCTCCAGATCAAGCTCGGAAAGCAACGCGGTCAGATGAATGGGCTTTACCCCGCGGCTCACGCCGGGCACAGGACGATACCAGCGCGAGAACCGGGAAATACCGTTTTCTGCGCCGACTGCATACGCCGGAATGCCAGAACGGTGGAGAAGCTGGAGAACCGCGTTCAGCGTAATGCCGGCGCCGCCCAGCGTGATCACTGGCGGGAAGGCAGCACCTCCGGCAAGCGCCGGCTCCGAATTCTCAAGGGCCGAATCCACGGGTACGAAGCAGCGCGGAGGGGAGGAAACCGCTGGTCTGAAAGCAACAGATTAGTCTAGCAACTCGGAGGCGCGAGTCCACACCGAGAGCGAAGAAGAAAGGTCTGTGTCGTCCGTAATCTTTCCTGATTTGGGACGAAGGGGGACAGAGCCGGGCGGACAATTACGTCCGCGCCTACACGAGCGCTGCGCAAAAACAAAAGCCCGGATCTGGGGGTGAGCACCGAGACCCGGGCTGGCTGTTCCGATTTGTGGCGAACGGAGGGGCGGGTGTCCGGCGGTCCGGTCTGGGCCAGAGACTGCCGGGGAGCGGATCCACTCACCCTCACAAAGGACGCGCGCTTGGTAGCGGCGCGGGTTCGCGTTACGGAACAGCGATACTAATTGCGAAGTCTTACTTCTTCTGCTCTTACTTGTTCTGTACCCCGCGAATGTAGGAGACCACCATCTTCACCTGGTCAGGGGTCACGCCCTTATTCGCGAACGAATGCATGGCCTTCTTTTCCTTGCCACCGTTGGCGATGGCGTCGGTCAGGTCCGCATCAGAGGCCTTCTTGGCGTCGTCGGAAACCAGGCTCGGAATTTTGGCTGCCGGCTTCCCGGCAAGATCGGCGCCATGGCAGGCGGCGCACTTTGTTTTGTAAATGGCTGCGCCGTCGTCAGCCGCCCACGACAGATTGGGCAAGATCAGGAATAATGCGAGCGCGATCATTACGATCAGGATTACGAGCTTCGTCATCTTCATGATTGCTGTTTTCCTTTCACCACAAAATCTTGTCGCAGGCACTGCACTGAAGCACAGCAAATTCCCCATGCCCCCGGCAAGACGGGATAAGAACCTATTAATCGTCTAGCAGTTTCTATGCTCCGGGGAAGATCATCAGTGATCGGGATCACGTCGGGCCGTGATCGTGATCTCCTGCTAAGTTTCTGAAAGCGCGGCAGATCGCGTCAAAAGACTCGCGTTCCGCGTGATATGCCGCACTGATAAAAATTTAAACAGCCGCTCGGCCGCTGGTTTGCTAGGGAAATCCTTGAAAACAAATGACCCGATACCTGGTTCCCTCTCTTTGATTTGGCACCAGGCTTGCGTTCGTACAAGTTGCAACTTGCGCCCGAGGTGTTCGTCATGGAACCCACACTCATGGTGATCGGAGTGAACCACCGCACCGCACCCCTCGCCATGAGAGAGCGTTTCTGGATTGGCCAGAACCGCCGCTACGAGGTTTCGCGGAAATTGACGAGTGCGGAGGGAATTGAAGAAATCGTTGTTCTTTCCACCTGCTGCCGTACCGAATTTCTGATATGGGCCAGCGAACCCACCTTGGCGGCCAATTCATTGCTGCAATTTCTGGGCACTGAACACGGATTGAAGCTGACCGAGTGGCAGCACTTCTATCGTCTGCTCGACGAAGCGGCGCTAATGCAAATTTTCCGCGTCACCTCGGGGCTGGACTCCCTGGTATTAGGTGAGCCTCAGATTGTTGCGGATGTGAAAACCGCTTGGGAGCAGGCGCGAACCGTCGGCACCGCTGGCCGTTTTCTGAACGCGACTCTGGAAAAGGCCTTGAGCGTTTCCGAGCGAGTGCGCACCGAGACGTCGCTCAGCCGCTGGACCGTTTCCATCCCTTCGGCCGCGCAGGATCTGACCTGCCAGATCTTCGGATCGCTGGAAAACCGACGAGTTCTGCTGATGGGCACAGGAAAGACGAGTGAACTCGCTGCCCGGCAGATGGTCGAACACGGAGCGGGATCGATTGTTGTGATCGACCAATCCGCAACCAAGGCGCACGAACTGGCGGAGAAGTTAGCGGGCACTGCCGCCACGTTGGCCGATCGCTGGAAATGCATGCTGCGCGCCGACATTGTGATCAGCGCGACCGGATGTCCTCATGTTGTGTTGACGCGCGAAGAAGCCGAGCGCATTGCCGACGAGAGAAACCGCGTGGCATTGGTAATCCTGGATATCGGGATGCCCCGCGATGTCGATCCGGAAGTGCGGCGGGTGGACGGCATTCTCCTGTATGACTTGGAAGGTTTGGAGCGCTCCATCAAGGGACGCGGGGTGGAGCGTTCAGCGGCAGCCGCGCAGGCGGAAGGAATCGTTGCAGCAGAAGCGCAAGCATTTCGCAGCCAGCTCAAGGCGCAGACCGTAGTGCCGACCAGCGTAGCCTTGCGCCAGAGATTAGAAGAGATTTGCCGGCAAGAACTGGAGTCCTTTATCGAAGAGCGGGGACCGTTTACCCGGGAGCAGGATCAATCGCTTCACGCAATCACAACGCAAGTTATACAGAAGATTGCCAGCTCCCTCGCCCGCGAACTCAAGGAACTTCCGGAGAAGGAGGACCAGGAGCGTATGACGGCAGCGGTTACGCGCCTGTTCCACCTGGAACCGCCGCAAACGGCGCTTGCCGGCACCAGATCGAAGAGAGAATTAG